>NZ_CP028137.1:1453252-2906505 GCF_004011135.1 Rathayibacter festucae DSM 15932
TCACCATCCCGATCCGGCGGCTCCGCTGGGTGACCAGGGCTCGGGCGGCGGCGTTCGGCCGGAAGCCGAGGGTGCGGATCGCCGTGGCGACGCGCTCGCCGATCTCGGGGGAGACGTGCGCCTCCCCGTTGACGACGCGGGAGACCGTCTTCTGACTCACGCCGGCGGCGCGGGCCACGTCGGCCATCGAGACCC
Organism: Rathayibacter festucae DSM 15932; assembly: GCF_004011135.1. Lineage (NCBI taxonomy): Bacteria > Bacillati > Actinomycetota > Actinomycetes > Micrococcales > Microbacteriaceae > Rathayibacter > Rathayibacter festucae. Next base: position 1,453,448 of record NZ_CP028137.1, read on the forward strand.
GGCGACCGCGGTCGTCCGGCTGCGGCACAGCCTTCGATGCGTCCACGTCGCAGCTCCTTCGCTCGTCCTCGGATCCGAGGTTGACAGCGCAGTCAACGGCGCCGTCCGACGAGTACAACACGGTTTGACTGCGTAGTCAATCGCGCCGTGGAAGGCCGAGCACGCTTCACACGACGAGGAAGGGCGGATGCCTGCTGATCGAGCAGCCCGCGCAGCGAGGATCCATGCTGATCGAGTAGCGCGCGCAACGGGGATCCATGCTGATCGAGCAGCCCGCGCAACGGGGATCCATGCTGATCGAGCAGCCCGCGGAGCGGGGAACCATGCTGATCGAGTAGCCCGCGCAGCGGGCGTATCGAGATCCACCCGCGTCGGAAGGCGGGTCTGCAGACCACCTCGCTGAGGACGGTGGGTCTCGATACGCTGCCTGCGGCGGCTACTCGACCAGCATGAATGGGGGCACGCCCATCCACCGGCGCGGATGCATGTTGATCGAGCAGCCCGCGCAGCGGGCGTATCGAGATCCACCAGCGTCAGAAGACGGGTCTGCAGGCCGATCTCGCGGGTCAGCCGCCGAGGGTCACGCGGAGGATCTTCTCGCTGCTGTTGTTCGGGATGCTGTCCTTGTCGCCGGTGTTGGAGGTCGTCATCCAGAGGCCGCCCCGGCCGTCGGGCTCGACGGTGCGCAGGCGGCCGTAGGTGCCGACGAAAGCCGAGGTCGGGGTGGCCAGCGCGTCGCCGGTGATCGGCGCGCGGTAGAGGCGGGTGCCGCGGAGGCAGGCGATGTAGACGACGTCGCGGACGACCGTCAGGCCGGAGCAGGAGCCCGCGGAGGTCGGGTACGTCGCCTTCGGGGCGAGGAAGCCGGCGGTGCCGCAGCTGCCGCTGGTGCCCTCGCAGGCCGGCCAGCCGTAGTTGCCGCCGCGGACGATGAGGTTCGTCTCGTCCATGACGCTGTTGCCGAACTCCTGCTCCCACAGACGGCCCTGCGAGTCGAAGGCGAGACCCTGGGGGTTCCGGTGCCCGTAGCTCCAGACGGCGTTCCCGAACGGGTTGTCCGAGGGGATCGAGCCGTCGGGGTTGATCCGCAGGATCTTGCCGCTGAGGGAGTTGAGGTTCTGCGCGGTGGCGGTGTTCTGGCCGTCGCCGGTGCTGACGTAGAGCTTGCCGTCCGGGCCGAAGCGCAGGCGCCCGCCGTTGTGGTACTTGTTCCGCAGGATCCCGGAGGCGAGGACCTGCACCGTGCTCGTGTCGAAGCGGTCGCCGACGAGCTTGAGTCGGATCACCCGGTTGTCGGTGGGGGAGGTGTGCATCACGTACAGCCACTGGTCGGTGGCGAACGTCGGCGACACCGCGATGCCCAGCAGGCCGCCCTCGCCGTCCGTGCTCTGCACGTTCGGCACGGTCCCGAGGCTCGTCTTCACGCCCGTCGTGGGGTTGAGTCGGATGATGTCCTGCGCGTCGCGGCGGGAGTAGAGCACGGTCCCGTCGGGGACGGTGGTCAGCCCCCAGGGGATGTCGGTGTCGGTGGCGGTCTGGGTGACGGTGCAGAACGCGGTGCTGCAGGCGCCGCCGGTCGTCACCGCGGCGGCGGCGCTGCGTGCGGAGGTGTTGCCCTGGGCGTCGACGGCCGCGACCGTGTAGGAGTAGGCGGTGTTCGCCGCGAGGCCGCTCTCGGTGAACGTCGTGACCGGCGCCGTCGTGCCGCTGCCGGCGACCGTGCCGACCTGCGCGGAGCCGCGGAAGACGGTGTAGCTGCGGACCCCGACGTCGTCGGTGCTCGCGGTCCAGGTGAGGGTGACGGCGGTGCCGGACGCCCGCGCGGTGAGCCCGGTCGGGCTCGTCGGCGCCTGCGTGTCGGTGCTGCACTGTGGGATGGTCACCGCGACGGTGGCGCTGGCCTGTGAGACGTTGCCGGCGGCGTCACGGGCGTTCACGTAGAGGCCCCACTGCGCGCCCGGCACCACGTCGAGGCCGGTCGACAGGACGTTCCCGGCGACGGACTTCATGAACTGGCCGTCGTGATAGACGTCGTAGCCCGCCACTCCGACGGCGTCCGTGGACGCGTTCCAGGAGAAGGTCGCCGTGCGGCAGGCGAGGTTCGTCACCCGCGGGCTCCCCGGCGCGGACGGGGCCGTCGTGTCCGCGACGACCGCGCTGGTCCGCCACTTCTGCCAGTCGCCGCCGGCGCAGGCCGCGATCTGCACGGACGAGCGGTTCGCCGTCTTGCGGTCCTTCACGCTCAGGCAGAGGCCCGAGGCGACAGCGCGGATCGTGCCGTCGCTCTCGACCCGCCAGCGCTGTCCGTCCCCGCCGACGCAGTCCGAGATCTGCACGTCGGCCCCGGCCGTCGTCGAGCGGTTGCGCACCTCCAGGCACTTCGCGCCGCCGTACACGGTGATCTCGCCGGTCGTGGCGATCGTCCACTTCTGGTTGGCGCCGCTGTTGCAGTCGTAGAGGACGACGATCGTCCGGTTCGCGGTCGACCCGTTCGGCACGTCGAGGCAGCGCTTCGACGCGACCCCGGTGATCGGGCCGACGACGGGAGCCGCCGCTGCCGCCGCGGCCGCCGCCTGCGCCGGAGCGGGCGCCGCCTGGGCGGGAGCGCCCGAGACGATGAGCGCGACGGCCAGCACGGCGACGGCGAGACTGCGGGGGACAGCGGATCGGCGGACAGTGGATCGGCGGATAGTGAAACGCATCAGCGGGTTCCTCTACGGACGGAGCGACCGGGCGCCTGCACGACTCGCCCAGTGCCGACCCTGGCACTCGCGATGACCCGCGACAACGGGTCCCGGCCGTCATCTCGCGCCGTCCCTACCCCCCGAACGAGCGAGACCCGTCACCCCACGACCGGAGAACGCGGTCCTCCGCCAGCGCGGACGACGCGGTCGCGAGCGCGTCGTGATCGGCGCCCCCGCGGAGCATGGACACGCTGCCCGAGGCGACGGAAAATGGAAGACGGAGGTGGTTCCCATGGTTCAGGTGATCAGGCGAGCGAACAGTCTGCAGCGTCGGATCGCTGCGGGACAGGCGGATCCGATCAGCGACCGCGAGCGCGAGCAGCTCGAGGAGCTGCGCCAGACCTTCGTCCGCCGCTTCGGCAAGGACCCGGACGTCCGGCCGACCACGAAGACGGCCTGACGGCTCCGGGTCAGCTCGTTCGGCTCAGCCAGAAGTCGACCGCATCCGGGGTGGGGCGGCCGGTGACGCGGACGACGTCGCCGAACTCCAGGACGCTGTCGGGAGACTCTTGGAACGTGGGCCAGCGCTCCCCGCCGGGGGTGTCCGGCTCGTCGCCGGCGACGAAGGCGAGCCAGCGCCCGCTCATCTCGCTCTCGAGCCGGCGGTCGACGGCCGTGTAGTCGGCGTCGCCGTCCGCGCCGAGGTTGCCGAACGCGTACATGACCTCCGCGCCGTGGTACGCGCCGAAGCGCTCCAGGCCGCGGCCGGGCGGGGTGCGGGTGAAGGAGTAGACGTGGACGGGCGCCGACCCCGAGGCGGCGGCCGCGAGCGCCCACCGGCGCATCGGCGCGGTCATCGACTCGTCGGTGCCGGCCCGCAGGCGCGACTCCGTGACCTGGTCCGCGTCGCCGCCCGGGTACAGCTCGAGGAAGCGGTCCGCATCCTGGCCGTAGTCCTCCCGCGCCTCCCGGGCCAAGGTCTCGGGGTCCGAGTCGACGCCGCTGATCAGGTCGAGTGACGTCTCGTCGGAGTTGCTGCCGAGGAGGAGGGGGACGTCGTTCTGCCGCCCGGCCGCGTAGACGGCGCTCGGGGTGTCCACGAGGACCACGCCGTCGACGGTCGGCCACCAGTGCGTCGAGAGGCTCTTCGCGGCCTCGGCGATGCGCGCGGCCGGCATCGCCCGCATCTCCGCCAGGCTCGCCCCGCCGAGGGCCTCGCTCAGGCCGACCGCCGCCTCGCGCGCCACGGCGGCGGTGTCGTAGAGGTCGCCCTGGTCGCGATCGCCCGCCGTTCCCAGGCAGCCGCCGCTCTCGCCGATGATCCCGTGCAGGAGTCCGGCCGCCAGCGGCGAGGCGCCGAGGAGGCAGGCGCTGCCCGAGCCGGCCGACTGACCGGCGACGGTCACCCGGTCCGGGTCTCCGCCGAAGGCGGCGATGTTGTCCTGCAGCCAGTGCAGCGCGGCGACCTGGTCGAGCAGGCCCTGGTTGCCCGGGGTGCTGCCGCCGAGGGCGTCCTCAGCGAGGAAGCCGAAGACCCCGAGCCGGTAGTTGAGTGTGACGACCACGGTGCCGCCGCGCGACGCGAGCGCGGTGCCGTCGTAGGCGGGCAGAGCGCCGGAGCCGGCCACGAATCCGCCGCCGTGCAGGTAGACGAGCACGGGGCGGGGCTCGGCGGCCGCGGCGGACGGCCGCCAGATGTTCAGGTGCAGGCTGTCCTCGTCCGTGTCGTAGCCGCCGAGCAGCGTCTCCTCCAGCGGCAGGTCGAGCACGCGGGTGGCGGCCCGGGAGACGAACGACGGCTCGGGCTGGACGGCCGAGGGTCCGAAGTCGTCGGCGACGAGGACGGTCGACCGCTGCGGGGCCGGGCTCGGCGCCGCCCAGCGCAGCGCCCCGACCGGCGGAGCGGCGTAGGGGATGCCGGCGAACGCGTCGACGCCGGCCGAGGAGTTCCGGACCCCGACGACATCGCCCTGCCGGGTGGCCACCGGGTCGGTGCGCGGACCGTCGAGGGTCCGGGTCGCCGCGGGCGGCCCCGCCGCGAGCGCCGCCGCTCCGACGACTGTCGCAGCCGCGATCCAGGCCGCTCCTCGAACGAACCAGCGCCGGGGACGCCAGGTCCTCGCGGCGAACGCCACCACTGCCAGAGCCGCAGCGACGACGAGCCAGCCCCACCACGGCACCTGGTTCAGCCAGGCGAGCACCGCACCGACGAGGCCGACGGCCGCCAAGGACGGCCACGGCGTCCTCCGTCGACCCCGTCCCGTCGCTTCGTTCGTCGGTTTCGGTTCTGAACTCAATACGCTTCGCATCGAATACAGAACGTACTGAAAAAGTGCGCGCCGAGCAAGGTCGCGCCTAGGCTGACTCTGTGAACAACGGCGAGCCCACCCCGGTCCGGCGTCGGAGCGAGACGCGACGACGCCTCCTCGCGGCGGCCGCCACCCTCTTCGAGAGCAGCGGCACCATCGGCCAGCGCGTCGAGGACATCTGCGCGCAGGCCGGCTTCACCCGCGGCGCCTTCTACTCCAACTTCGCCGGCGTCGACCAGCTCTATCTCGCCCTGCACGAGGAGCAGGCGGCGCGAGTGTGGGGGCGGCTCCACCTCGCCCTCGAAGCCCGGGTGCAGGAGGACGGCCGCGAGGAGACGCTCGACGACGCCGTGCGCGCCCTCCTCGATGCGCTGCCCACCAGCCGCGAGTGGTTCTCCCTGCGGTCGGTGCTGCTGGCGCGGGCCGCCGCCGACCCCGCCTTCGCCGCGCTGATGCTGATCGACGACGGCCGCGTCCCCCGCGAGCTGGGGGAGCGGTTCGTCGCTCTCGCCGCCGTGCACGGCCGCGTCCCGATCGTCGAGCCGTCCGTCCTGGCGAAGGCCGTCGTCGCGGCGCACGTCGGCACCGTGAGCCAGTGGCCCGTGGACGCCGACGCGGCGCTCACCCAGCGCGTGACGATCGCCGCGGTGCTCCGCGGGCTGACCGTCGAGGCCGCCGCGACTCAGTGAGCGGAGACGCCGGCCGAGGCGAGGCGCCGCGCGAGCCGGTAGGCGTTGCGGGTCGAGTCGAGCGTCGCCGCTCCGGTGCCGACGATGTCGAAGGCGGTGCCGTGGGCCGGCGTGCAGATCGGCAGGTCGAGCCCGGCCTCCAGCGTCACCCCGCCGTTGAAGGCCCGGGTCTTCAGCGCGATCTGGCCCTGGTCGTGGTACATCGTGACGATCCCGTCGAAGGAGCCGTCGAAGCCCCTCCGGAACAGGGTGTCGCAGGGGAACGGCCCCGCCGCATCGAGCCCGGAGGCGACCGCGCGCTCGACTCCCGGGCGGATCCGAGTGATCTCCTCGTCGCCGAAGAGGCCGTGCTCGCCGGCGTGCGGGTTGAGCGCGCAGACGGCGATCCGCGGGGCCGGAGTGCCCGCGCCGACCAGTAGATCGTGCAGGAGCACGATCGACTCGAGGACGCGGTCGCTCGTGACGAGGTCCGCGACTTCGCGGAGGGCGACGTGGGAGGTCACCCGCGAGGTCCAGAACGACGTGGTGACGTTCACCTCCGAGGCCGTGTGCGAGCCCGTGAGGCGGTTCTCGAACCAGCGCATCTCGTCCGGCTCCGTCATCCCCGCCTCGTGCAGCGACGTCTTGTTCAGCGGGCCGAAGACCAGCCCGCCGATCTCGCCCGCCGCGTGCAGCTCGAGTCCGCGCTCGAGGCAGGCGAGCGCCCACCGTCCGCTCGCGGCACTCACGGCACCGCGAGCGGACGGCCAGGAGCCGGCCGGCTCGACCAGGCGAACGCGACCGGGCTCCAGGATCCCGTCGAGAGCGACCGCGAGGCCGCTCCGCTCCAGCCCCTCCGCCAGCTCCTCGCGGGAGGAGACGACGACGAGCGGGTCGGCGGCCGAGCCCCGCAGCTCGTCGAGCAGCCGCACGATGAGCTCGGGGCCGACGCCGGCCGGGTCTCCGGTGGTCACGGCCAGGGGGATCGTCATGAGGGTCCTCTCGTCGTCGGCGACGTCCGCCGACGGGGTCGGGTGGTGGCTCGTGCAGTGCTGCATCAGCCGGTGAAGTCCGGCGGCACCTTGGCCCCGATCACCGGCCGCACGGTCGGGAACTCGGCGATCCGCAGCCGCGCGGTGCCGTAGGGCACGAGGTCGATGGTGTTGATCCAGCGCGCCGGCGCAGGACCGTCGACCGGGTGGCTCGCGCTCGCCCCGTCGCGGGTCCACTCGGCGAGGTCGCGGATGCCGACCGCGTGCACGCGGACGGGCGGATCCGCGCGGTCGAAGGGCACGTCGCCGACCGGAGACCGGCGCACGTCCCACTCCTCGAGCGGGACCGGGGCGTCCGGGTAGAGCGCCTGGTTCCAGGAGCGCTGCGGGAAGACCTCCCACTCGCCCATGCCCCGAGCCTCCGGCACCGGACGCCAGTACTCGTCGGGCGTCGCGACCATGACCAGCGGCCCGACCCGCACTCCCACGGCCTGGCGCTCGCGGCGGATGCGGCGCGGGCTCATCGGGAGGTGCAGGACGACCTCGTCGCCCTCGGTCCAGAGACGATCGACGGTGACGTAGCCGTCGTCGTCGGGGCTCGCATCGAGAGCCTCGCCGGCGACCGCGAGGTCGAACGAGGTCGCCCAGCCCGGGACGCGCAGCAGGAGCTTGATCGGCTCCGTCGTCGTGGACGACACCACGCGGAAGGTGACCGTCTCGGTGAAGGGGTAGTCCGTGATCTCCTCGATCCGCAGCTCGCCGCCGCCGATGCTCGCGCGCACCTCGCTCGGCCCGTAGGCGGTGACGGCCAGTGCGTCGTCTCGGCGCAGCCACAGCGCCGCGACGAACTTCGGCCAGCCCTGGTGGTAGTTCGCCGTGCAGCAGCCGAAGTGCGGCTCGAACCCGAAGACGTTGGCCCCGTTGGTGCTGTAGGACCAGTCCCGGTCGGCGGTCGACGCCTCGATCTGGTTCGCCTGCTGGTGGTACTGGTGCGCGACCATCCGCGGGTCCGACGAGGCGGGCAGCAGGTTGTAGGCGGCTCCCTCGAGGAGGTCGGAGTACTCCGAGCGGCCGGTGACCCGGGCGGCGATCGCCATTGTGAACATGTACTCGACGATCTGGCAGGTCTCCACGCCGCGGTTGGCCTCGCGGCCGGCGAGCCACTCGTCCCCGGAGAAGAGCCCGTGCACCTGCCCGTGCCAGCGGTCCAGGTTCGCCAGCGCGCGCTGGGTCGCCTCGTGGGCGTCGCCGCCGAGCATGAGGGCGCGGACCGCCGGGTTCTTCAGCGCCATCGCGACGTTCGGCCCGTGCGTGCGGTGGTCGAAGTACATCGCGCGTCCGGTGATCAGGCCGTCCGAGAAGGCGTCGTCCCAGTCGGGTCCCTGGCCGAAGAGCAACTCGGCCAGGCGCGTCCACTCGTCCCGCGGGGCGCGCTCCTGCACCCAGGCCAGGGCGAGGACGTTCTCGGCGGCGCGCGCGGCGGCCCAGTCGTGCAGCGGCCGGGTCGGCAGCTCGCGCAGCTGGTGCTCGAAGTAGCGCTCGAGGAAGGGGAGCACGCGGGCATCGCCGGTGACCTCCGCGTGCTGCTGCAGCACCTTGGCCGCGACCATCCGCGGCCACCAGTCGTCGTTGCCGGCCGGGCCGAACTGCCCGTCCGGCCGCTGGCTGGCGAGCATCCACTCGATCCACTTCTGCGTGCGCTCGATCAGGGCGTCGTCGTCGAGCAGGTGCGCGAGCGGCACGAGGCCGTCGAGGTAGTAGGGGCCGCGCTCCCAGCTCTCGCCGGGCCCACCCAGCCAGCCGGAGTCGGGACCGAGGTCCTTCCAGATCTCCTCGATGTGTCCGGAGAGACCGTCGGCCTGGATCCGGAGCTGGCGGCGCAGCCAGCCGGCGGGACGCACCGACCCGAGGGGGAGCGCGTCGAAGGAGGCGTGAATCGTCACAGGTGTTTCCTCAGTTCGTGAAAGGGCGTGGAAGAGGTCAGCCGCGCAGGGCGCCCTCGGTGAGACCACCGATGTAGAAGCGCTGCAGCAGCAGGTAGAGGACCAGGCAGGGCAGGATCGCGACGGTGGTGCCGGCCTGCAGCAGCCCCCAGTCGATCGATCCGTAGGCGCCGGTGCGGATGTTGACGAGCATCACCGAGAGGGTGAACGTCGAGCCGTCGTTCAGCAGCAGGAGCGGGATGAAGAACTCGTTCCAGGACACCAGGAAGGCGAAGAGGGCGACCGTCACCACCCCCGGCAGCACCAGCGGCAGCGAGACGCGGAGGAAGACGGCGATCGAGGAGGCGCCGTCGACCCGCGCGGCCTCCTCCAACTCCACCGGGATCGCCTCGAAGCTGTTGCGCATCAGGAAGATGCTGAAGGGCAGCTGGAACACCGTGAGCACGAGGCCCACCGCGACGAGGCTGTCCTGCATGCCGGCCCGGGCGAACATGAAGTAGAGCGGGAGCACGAGCGTGGCGTGCGGCACCATCAGCACCGCGATCACCGCGAGGAAGACGAGGTTCTTGCCGCGGAACCGGAAGCGGGCGAAGCCGTAGCCGCCCAGCGTCGCGATCACCATGGTGAGGACGACCGAGACCGTCGCCACGATCAGCGAGTTGCCGACGTACTGGCCGAGCCCCTCACCGTTCTGCACGAGCTCGTCGTAGTTCGCGGTGCTCCACTCCTGCGGCCAGAGCGTGGGCGGCGCGGCGCTCGCCTCGCCCGGGGTCTTGAACGAGTTGAGCACCGACCAGAGCAGGGGGAAGAGGAAGAGGAACGCCAGGACGATGCCGGTGACGTGGAACGGGACGCCCCGCACCCTCGAGCGCCAGCCCTCCCGGCGCCGGGGCGGCTTCGCGTGCAGGGAGGGCTCCGGAGGAGTCGTCGCGGGAGGTCGGACGGCGGTGGTGCTCATTTCTCGGATCCCTTCACCAGGCGCAGCTGCACGCCGTTGATCACCACGAGGGCGATGAGCATGATGATCGACAGGGCGGCGGCCTTGCCGAGGTCGAACGAGGTGAAGGCGGTGTTGTAGATCGACATCACCATCGTCACGGTCGAGTTGTCGGGTCCGCCCTGCGTCATGACGGTGAACTGGTCGAAGGCCAGCAGCGAGCCGGTGACCGACAGCACGAGCAGGAGCGCGAGAGTCGGCCGCAGGAACGGCAGGGTGACGAACAGGAACCGCTGCCACGCGTTGGCGCCGTCCATCAGGGCGGCCTCGTTGACGCTGGACGGGATGGACTGCAGCGCGACCAGGAGGATCACCACCTGGAAGCCGACGAACTTCCAGACGATCATGAAGGTCACCGCGAGGGTGGCGCTGAGCGGGGTGTCGAAGAAGCCGACCGGACCGTCGACGATCCCGAGCCAGCGGAGTGCCTGCGCGAAGATCCCGACCTGGTCGTTGTAGTTCACGACCCACATCAGGCTCGCCGTCGAGAGTCCGACGACGTAGGGCGCGAAGATCGCGATTCGGTAGAACTTCGCTCCGCGCCGGGTGGAGTTGAGGAACGCCGCGAGCACCAGGGCGAGCACGAAGATCGAGGCGGTCGCCAGGGCGGTGTAGCCGAGCGTGAAGAGGATGGCGCCGATGTAGCCCGGGTCGGTGAAGATGTCGATGTAGTTCCCGATGCCGATCACCGTGGGCGACCCCAGCAGCGGCCAGTCGCTCAGCGACATGAACACGACGATGCCCAGGGGCAGGACGAAGAGGACGAGGATCGTCGCCGCCGTCGGGGCGATGAACGCCCAGCCGGCGAGCTGCTCGCGCGAGGCGGCGGTCCGCCCGCGGGGACGGAGCGCAGGCGCCGCCCCCGCCCCCGCGGGAAGAGTGGTGGTGGCCACGATCAGTAGGCCCCGTCCAGCAGGGACTGGATCGCCGACTGGCCGTCCGCCAGCGCGCCGGACTCGCCGTTGAAGACGACACCGCGCATGGCGGTCAGCCACGGACCGTTCGGGGAGTTGATCGCCTCGCCGTAGGCCAGGGTCGACGGGGTGTAGCCGTTCGCCAGACCGGCGGTGATGGCGACCAGTCGCGGGTCCGCGGCGGTGTACTCGTTCTCGGCGAGGTCGACGCGGACAGGCAGGTTGCCCGACTTCGCGACGATGTCGACCTGCTGGTCCTCCTCCAGCGTCCACTGGATGAAGTCCCACGAGGCGTCGGCGTTCTTCGAGGTTCCGGAGATGCCGATGACGTCGCCGCCCACGAACGTGCCGGTGCCGCTGCCGTCCGCCGTGGCGAGCGGCATGTAGCCCCAGTCGAAGTCGACGGTCTCATTGACGGACGGGATGGAGTACGAGCCGTTCGGCCAGATGCCCGCCTTGCCCTGCAGGAAGGGCTCCTGCTGGGTGGTGGAGTCGCCGGTCGAGGCTCCGGGAGCGACGAGGCCGTCGGCGTAGAGGCGCTGGTAGAGGCCGAACCAGTCGGCGAGCGCGTCGCTGTCGATGTCGGCAGTGGCGCCGTCGTCGCTGAAGGGCACTTCGTCCGCGGCCTTCGCCACTCCGAAGGAGGTGTAGGCGTTGCAGCCGGCGCAGCTGCCGGGGAAGTACGCGCCGTAGGTGTCGTCACCCAGGGCGGTGATCGCCTTCGCGGCGTCGTAGATGCCGTCGTAGGTGGTCGGCGGGTTCTCCGGGTCCAGTCCCGCCTTCGCGAAGAGGTCCTTGTTGTAGAAGATGAAGCTCGAGTCGACCTTGTGCGGGACGGCGTAGCTCTCGCCGTCGAAGGTCGAGGCGTCGACGTGCGCCTTGACGAGATCGTCCGCGTAGGGGAGCTCGGCGATGCGGTCGGTGATGTCGAGGTAGACCGACTGCTTGGCGTAGTTGGGGGCGTAGACGACGTCGGACGCGAGGATGTCGGGGAGCGAGCCTGCTCCGGCCGCCGCGCCGACCTTCTGCTGGAAGCTCTCCGAGGCGACGATCGTCAACTCGATCTGCGTGTCGTGCGACTCGTTGTAGGCGTCGACGAGCGCCTCCGTGTAGTCCTGGGTGGAGGAGCGCGCCCACATCGTGAGCTCGCTCGCCTCGCCGGAGCCGGTGCTGCCGCTCGCCGCTCCGCAGGCGGAGAGCGCCAGGGTCGCGGCCAGGACGGTCGCGCCGCCGACCGTGAATCGCGTCGGTCTGTTCATGATTTCTCCTCTTCGAGATGACAGGGCCGTGGGCCTCACCCAGTGTCGGAGTCGGAGTGCGCACAAAGCAAAACTTTCCCAATCTTTCTCAAATCGGCCTTGCGGTGCCGGTGAACAGTGGGAAAACTGACTGCGCAAAGGAGGTGCGTAATGGATGGACAGCGGATCACGCTGGCGCGGATCGCGAGCGAGGCGGGCGTCTCGCTGAGCACGGTGTCGAAGGCGCTGAGCGGAACCGGCCGGATGCGGGGCGAGACGCGCGAGCACATCGAGGGCGTCGCCCGTCGGCTGGGCTACGACCCGGGCGTCGCTCGCCGCGAGGTGCGCACCACCCGCGCGTACACGATCGGCCTGCTGACCACGGACAGCTTCAGCCGCTTCGCGATCCCGCTCATGCTCGGTGTCGAGGACGCTCTGAGCGCGGGGCAGATCTCGGTGCTGCTCGCGGACGGCCGCGGCGATCCGATCCGCGAGAACCACCACCTGCAGACCTTCCTGGCCCGGCGGGTGGACGCCGTGATCGTCACCGGCCGGCGCGCCGAGACCCGGCCGCCGATCGCCATCTCGACCCGGGTCCCGGTCTGCTACGTCCTGGCCCGGTCGCAGCAGCCCGACGACCTGTCGATCGTCATCGACGACGAGCACGGCGGACGGCTCGCCGTCTCGCACCTCCTCGCCCTCGGCCGTCGCCGCATCGCCTACATCTCCGGACCGCAGAAGCACCTGGCCGCTCGGCTGCGCTACGCCGGCATGCTCGACGAGCTCGCCGCGGCCGGGGTCGCTGCCGAGGACGTCACCGCGATGTGGGGCAGCTGGAGTGAGGCTTGGGGGCGGCAGGCCGCCAGCATCCTCATCCGCGACGGGCGGCCCTACGACGCCGTCTTCTGCGGGAGCGACCAGATCGCGCGCGGCGTGGTCGAGCAGCTCCAGGAGGACGGCGTGCGGGTGCCCGAGGACGTCTCGGTCGTCGGCTTCGACAACTGGGACGTGATGGCGCTGGCCTCCCGTCCGCCGCTGACGACGGTCGATCCGCGGCTCGACGAGCTCGGGCGCCTCGCCGCCGAGTCTGTCCTGGCGATGCTCGGCGGCGAGCAACGGCGCGGGGTCCTGCCGCACGAATGCGAGCTGGTCGTGCGCGAGTCGACGGCGGTGATCCCGGCATGACCGGGCCCGACACGACCGAGCTGCCCGACCCGCTGATCCGGCCGGAGACGCTGCACCGGCTCTCCGAGCACGTGCACCTCGTCCCCGACGGCTCGCGGGCCCGTGTCCCGAACGTCGGCATCGTCGTCGGCGAGCGCAGGGCCCTGGTCGTCGACACCGGGATGGGCGCGGAGAACGGCGCGAGGGTCCTCGCCGCCGCGCGGTCCGTCGCGGGGGAGCGCCCGCTGCTGCTGCTCACCACCCACACCCATCCCGAGCACGATCTCGGTGCCGGCGCCTTCCCTCCCGACGTCGTGCTGCTGCGCGCGCGCAGCCAGGTGCGCGAGCTCGAGACGACCGCCCCGGCGGTGGCCGACGACTTCCGAGCGGCGTCCCCGCACTATCGGCGCCTGCTCGAGGGGGCGGTGTTCCGGCCCGCCGACATCGTCTTCGACGACGCGATCGAGCTGGACCTCGGCGGAGTCGCGGTGCTGATCACCGCCATGGGGACGAACCACACCGAGGGCGACACGGTCGCCCTCGTGCGGGAGGACCGGGTGCTGTTCGCCGGCGACCTCGCGATGGCGGGTGCTCCGGCGTTCGCGAGCCCGCACTCGCGGATCGGACCGTGGCTGCGGAGCCTCGAGCGGCTGCGCTCCATGGCGCCCGCGATCATCGTCCCGAGCCACGGCCCGACGGGAGGTCCGGAGCTGATCGACGGCTACGACGCTCATCTGCGCCGGGTGCTCGATCGGGTGATGGAGCTGCGCGCCGCGGGCGCCGGGAGCGACGAGGTCCTCCGGACCGTCGTGGCGGAGCGCGGCAGGGATTTCGGGGACACGGGAAGGCTGGAGGGCGCCGTCCGGGCGGCCCTCCGCGAGGACCACGACGAGAGGACGGGCGGGAGCCGATGAGCGACGAGACAGCGGACGAGGGACGAACGGACGAGAGACGGACGGACGAGAGACGAACGGACGCCGAGGCGCTCCTGCAGGGCGACGGCGGACTCGAGCGGCTGTGGACGGGCGCCGTCTGGAGCGAGGGGCCGCTCTGGATGCCGGCCGAGGGGCGCCTGCGCTGGAGCGACATCCCGAACGACCGGATCCTGCAGTGGGACAGCGCGACCGGGGAGACCTCGGTGCACCGCGAGGGTGTCGAGTTCACCAACGGCCGGCTGCTGGACGCGGACGGGAGCGTGGTCCAGTGCTCGCACGGGCTGCGCCGACTGGAGCGCGAGCGGCCGGACGGCACGGTCGAGGAGCTCGTCTCGAGCTGGAACGGCGGCCGGCTGAACTCGCCCAACGACGTCGCGGTCGCGCCCGACGGCTCCTACTGGTTCACCGATCCGGACTACGGCATCCGGCAGCCGGCCGAGGGGCACCCGGGCGAGCGCGAGTACGGAGCGCGCTGGGTCTTCCGCTGGAGTGCCGAGGACGGCCTCGCGCCGGTCGTCACCGACATCGTGCAGCCGAACGGCATCGCCTTCTCCCCGGACGGCGCGACGGTCTACGTGACCGACAGCGCGCGCGGCCTCGAGGACGGCCCCGGCCACTGGATCCGCGCCTACGACGTCGTCGACCGGGGGATCGGCGCCCGCGACGGCCGCCTCTTCGCGGTGATCGAACACGGCCTGCCCGACGGGATCGCTGTCGACGAACGCGGCCGGGTGTGGTCCTCGGCCGGCGACGGCGTCCACGTCTTCGCCCCGGACGGCGCCGAGCTCCTGTTCGTGCCCGTGCCGGAGGTCGTGGCGAACGTCTGCTTCGGCGGGCCCGACGGCACCGACCTCTTCATCGCCGCGACCACCAGCCTCTACCGGCTGCGGACGCGCACCCGAGCCGCCCGGGCCGTCACCGCGTAGCGAATCCGTGCGCCATTCGCCAGGATCTGCTGTTCACCGGGGTCCGGAACAGCACATCTTGTCGAACGGAGGAGCCTGTCGAACACGGAGGAGCCTGTCGAACGGAGGAGCGCGTCCATCGGACGCTCGCGTCCGACAGGATCACGGCACTCTCAGCTCGTGCAGGGGGTCCCTGCTCGCCGCTCTCTGCGCGGGGACCAGGGCGGCGAGGACGGAGACCACGATCGCCAGAGTCCCCGTGGCGGCCAGGAAGTCGACGCCGGGAAGCGGGTCGCCGCCGGCCACCAGGAGCACGGCGGCACCCGCCGTCCCGAGCAGAGCGCCGACCGTCGCGACGAGGAGGACCTGACACACGACGAGCAGGACGATGAGGCCCCTCGTGGCGCCGAGAGCCCTCCGACGTCCGAAGTCCTTCCGTCGCATCAGGACGAGACCGTACTGCGTCGCACCGACCAGGACGGCGCCCGCGCCGGCGATGAGACCCACGAGATCTCGCCCGAAACCTCCGAGAGTGCCCTCGAGA
Organism: Rathayibacter festucae DSM 15932; assembly: GCF_004011135.1. Taxonomy (NCBI): domain Bacteria; kingdom Bacillati; phylum Actinomycetota; class Actinomycetes; order Micrococcales; family Microbacteriaceae; genus Rathayibacter; species Rathayibacter festucae. Next base: position 1,468,741 of record NZ_CP028137.1, read on the forward strand.
ACGGCGCGCAGGTCCGCGTACCGAGCGCTCGTGGTCACGGTGACGCCCTGCGGGTCCGTCGGAGCCAGAAGGGAGCCGATCGAACGCGTCAGCGGGCGGACCAACTCGGGTCCCTCGGCGATGACGATCACGTAGCCCACGCTCCCGGTCGAGGACGGAGGCATCGGGACCAGGACGGACGGGCCGAGGAAGGACAGGTACTCGGACCAGGCGAAGGTCCCGACGACGTCGACCCCGGCTCCACTGCCCGTCGAGACCGAGCCGGTCTCCTCGGCGAAGCCCAGTGCCGCGAGCGCCTCCTCGGACCCCCACGCCGACCCGCTGGGAGAGCGCGCCGCATCGATGCCCAGCTCTGCGAAGTCGGAGGACCACGCCGATCGAAGAGCGACCTTCCTCCCCTCCGCGATCCGGGAGTTCCCGACGTCAGTGGCATCCGAGAACGCCGCCGCCCACTGCACTCCGGAGAGTCGGGAGATCCTCTCCAGTGCGTCCGACGACAGGCCCGCCTGCGCCTCTGCTCGGACCAGGATGGAACGGGTTCCCGCCGAGTCCACGGTCGCGAGAACGCTCTGCTCCGCTCCCACGGTCCGCCCGGTCGTCAGAACGATCCCGGCGCACATCGCCACCACCATCACCAGGGTGAGGAGGGAGGTCACCGGTTGCGCGAGCGAGGAGGCGAGGGCTTCCCGGAGCACGGGCAGGACGAATCTCCGCTTCACAGGCGGATCCTCCGATCGCAGGAGGCGACGACCGTCTCGTCGTGAGTGACCACGATCACCGAGGATCCCGATCGGGCGCGCTCTCGCAGTGCGTCGACGACCACCGCCGCGGAGTCCGGATCGAGGTTCCCCGTCGGCTCGTCCGCGAGGATGATCGTCGGATCGTTGATGAGCGCCCGGCACAGTGCGATCCGCTGCGCCTGGCCGCCGGAGACCTGATGGGGTCTCGCCGAGGCGCGCAGGGCGACCCCGAAGCGCTCCATCAGCCCGTGCGCTGTGAGCTCCACTGCCGAGTCCCTGCACCCGCGATAGAGAGCCGTCTCGACGATGTTGTCGAGGACTGTCCTCGTGGGATCCAGAGCGGCGTCCTGGAAGACGAACCCGATGTTCTCGGCTCGGTACTCCGACCTCGATCGATCGCTCATGCCACTCACATCGACGCCGTCGATCCGGACTCGTCCCGATTCCGGCGTCGCCATCAGACCCAGGATGTAGAGCAGGGTCGACTTGCCCCTCCCCGACGAGCCGGTGATCGCGACCATCTCGGAGTGCGTCACGACGGCACTGAAGTCCGTCAGTATCCGCGGACCTCGTCGATAGCGGAAGTCGATGCGCTCAGCAGTGATCATCGGGGTGCAGCGTCATCACCGTGGACGCGCACTTCCGTGCCTTCCACGAGACCGGTCACGACCGAGACGCCCTTCGCTGCAGCGACGACCTCCACAGGATGTCTCCCGCCGGCCGAATCGATCACTTCGAGGTCCCCGTTCACATCGGTCCGGATGCTCGCGGTCGGGACGGTCAGACCTGACGTCTCGGGTGTCGTCGTGATGAGGACGGGGAGGAGGGTGTCCTGCGTCACATCGAGATCCGCGCACGATTCGCCGCAGATGATCTCGCCGTCCACGCCGGCGAGCGCTATCGACACCCCGACCTCGGGCTTCACCTCCTGGACGGCCGTGACCGCCCGCCAGGGCCCGTTCGGTCCGGTGATCTCCGCCGCGACTCCCACGCCGATCTGGACGGCCTGCGCCGCTGTCGCCGTGACGGAGAACGTCGGCGTCGTCGGCAGCGTCCTCGCGACGACCTCGCCGCCCGAGACCACTGCTCCTCGAGCGATGAGGGCCTCGTCGACGACCAGCCGGGTCGGCACCTCGGGCACGAAGACCAGGTCGCCCCGACGGACGACGCCGTCCACCGGATATCCCGCAGCCTTCTGCCACTCCTTGATCGCGGCCGCGGTGCGCGGTCCCGGTGCACCGTCCGCAGCGCCGCGGTAGAACCCGAGGTCGCCCAGCAGCTCCTGGAGCTGACCCACGTCCTCGCCCTCGCTCGTCCCGTCGATGTCCCGGAACGCGGGGATCACGCCGCGCGCGAGAACCACGGGCCGAAGGTCCACGGTGTAGAGCTCCTCGCCCTGATCGGCGACGTCGCCGGGCACATGATCGACCGTCGTCACCGTGCCCTTCGCCGAATTGGTCCCCGCGGGGGACTGGGTCCAGTGGGCGGTCGCCACCAGGTTCACCGACGCGCTGACAGCACCGGCTCGAGCGACAGCGGTCGTGTAGTCGGTCACCGGCACCACCTCCTCCGCGGGCGTGAAGATCACCGCGCCGGCCCACAGACCCGCCGCGCAGGCCAGCACCACCAGGCAGGCGGCGAGAGCCGCGACGGGGGAGAGAAGACGTCTCCGCGGCGATCGATCGTCTTTCACCAGCACAGTCCTTTCACCAGCAGAGTCCTTTCACCAGCAGAGTCCTTTCACCAGCAGAGGCCTTTCGCACGGAGATCGGTCGGAGGGCAGCTGTCGCCCTCCGACCGACCACGCCTGATCAGCGATCGCTGATCGAGGGCGAGAGCTCTCTTACTGGTAGCAACTCGCGCCCGAGCTGTTCAGGCTGGCCGTGCCGTTCGTTCCCACACTCCAACTCGAAACGTCGCGGAACGCCGACTGGGAGAATGTTCTGTGCGAACCCGGCAATTTGGCGGGTGAACTGAAATCCTTGCCGTAGGTCCGACCATTGGTCGACTCGTACCCGTGGAGAATCCCCCCGTCCCCGTCGCTCGACGTCGAGTAGACCGCCGAGATGCCGACTGTGCGGTTGCCCCCGCACGAATAGGACGCAGCGCTGGCCGGAGCCGGGACTATCAGCGCCAAAGCGATTCCCCCCACCAGAGCCACTGCTGCTGCTGCTGCTGCTGGACGTGCTTTCCTCATCATGTTCTCCATTCTGTTTCTGCCACGAAATCCGTGACGTGGGTGAAGGCGGTCGCAGTGATCAGGCATGTGGAGCAGTGAGGCGCTCATCACTCCCCGAAGTAGCCCGGAGGCGTCTCCGGGCAGTCCTTGTTCACCGCGAGCCACTGCGTGTCCCCGGTGGGTTCGAAACTGAGGTAGGGGTTCCACGCCTCTCGCGAATCGATGGTGTCGCGGAAGGTCTCGTAGGTGGGCGCCTCCGGCACGTCGATGCCGTGACTCTCCAGGCACTCGGAGAGGTCGTGCGCGTAGTAGTGGTAAAGGAACTCGTACTGCGCCTCGCTCGTTGCCGTGTCGAATCTCGGATCCATCGGATACTGCGATTCGCACACGAACAGGGCGATGTCGTGAGTCTGCGTCTGCTCCGTGGGGAAGGAACCGTAGTCGAGGCCGCCGTCCGGAGTGGCCTTCGTCTCCGGGAAGCCGGCCGAGACCATGCAGTCCGCGATCGATGACGTCGACTCCGCAGGATTCACGGTGCGGATCACGTCGACCTCCGGTCGGACCGCGTTCGGATACTTCACCGCCAACAGCTCCCAGGCGGCGTCCTGCTTCTCGGCCAGTGCGCGCTCCACCTCGGCAGCCGGGAGCGGAGGGACGGTCGGCCTCGGCGGCGGAGCATCCTGCGCTGAGCAGCTGGAGAGCGAACCGGCGATGACGGCGATCGAGACGACGGCAAGAGTCTTGGCCGCCGACGATCGCGGCGAGCGCTCGTGATGGATCCTCATGATGCACCTCCATCGAGGATCATACACGTATGTCAGACCTGCGGCCCGATCGGCGCGAGACGCGGCGACCTCGTCGCGGTCCGACCCCGATCGCGTCAGGAGACCGTCAAGTTTCCGGACAGGCCGCCGGGAATGCGGTAGAGATGCCCCTGGGCTCGCCGCGACGCGGGGCGCCGACGGCGGAGACGCCGCAGCTCCCTCGCCGCCCCGAGATCCGTCCCACCCGGAACCCTTGATGATCGGACCATCATGTCGACGACGACGACGACCCCCACCAGCCTCCGACGCTCCGTGTCGAACACCCTGAAGGGATCGGCGGGCAATCTCGTCGAGTGGTTCGACGTCTACGTCTACTCCGTCTTCGCCGTCTACTTCGAGTCGCAGTTCTTCGCTCCCGGCGAGAAGAACTCGACGCTCTACATCTGGGCGATCTTCGCGGTCACCTTCCTCATGCGGCCGATCGGCTCCTGGTTCTTCGGCCGCTTCGCGGACAGGCACGGGCGCCGCCTCGCGCTGACCGTCTCGGTCTCGGTGATGGCCGCCTGCTCCCTCCTCGTCGCGTTCGCGCCGACGGCCGAGTCGATCGGCGGGGGAGCGGTGGTCCTCCTGGTGCTCGCGCGCCTGCTGCAGGGCTTCGCCACCGGCGGGGAGTACGGGACGAGCGCCACCTACATGTCGGAGGCGGCGATCCCCGGCCGGCGCGGCTTCCTCTCGTCGTTCCACTACGTCACCCTCGTGGGCGGCCACGTCCTCGCCCAGCTGACGCTGCTCGTCATGGTGCTCACCCTGCCCGACGAGGCGATCTCGGCCTGGGGCTGGCGGGTGGCCTTCGGCATCGGCGGCGTCGCCGCGGTCGTCGTGTTCTGGCTCCGCCGCACCATGGACGAATCGCTGGCGACGACCCGGATCGACGCCGTCAGAGCAGGGGAGTCCCGCCGGAGCGGCTCGATGCGGGAGCTCCTCGTCCACCAGTGGCGGCCGCTGCTGCTCTGCTTCGCGGTGACGATGGGCGGCACGGTCGCCTTCTACACGTACTCGGTGACCGGCCCGAGCATCATCAAGAGCGCCTTCGCCGGAGACGACGTCGTCACGGGCACCGTCATCAACCTCATCGCCCTGACGACGCTGATGCTCCTGCAGCCGCTCGGCGGCTGGCTCTCGGACATCATCGGCCGGAAGACCCTCCTGGTCTTCTTCGGGATCGGGGGAGTGCTCTACACCTGGTTCCTCCTCACCGCCCTGCCGCAGCAGACCGCCCCGCTCGCCGCCTTCGCGATCCTGGTCGGCGGCTTCGTGATCCTCACCGGCTACACCTCCATCAACGCCGTCGTGAAGGCCCAGCTGTTCCCCACGCACGTCCGCGCCCTCGGGCTCGGCTTCGGCTACGCGCTCGCCAACTCGGTCTTCGGCGGCACCGCGCCGCTGCTCTACGCCGGCGCGCTCGGCGCCGACCAGGTGCCGGCCTTCATCGGCTACGCGACCGCCGTGATCGCCGTCTCCCTGGTGGTCTACGCGGTGTTCCTCCGCAACACCGGGCCGAACTGGCTCGACGACGAGGCCGCGATGCGGCTTCGGGAGGAGTCGAGGCGTCCGTCCTGACGGCGGCGGCCCGGCTCGGAGTCATGACGCGTCCTGGCGCTCGTGGTCGGTGGCCGGCACGATCCCGCCCGCGCTGAACGCGGATCCGACGGCGCGGAACACGCCGGCGCCGCGATGATCCGGATCATCGAGGAGACCTCGGCAGCGGGTACGGCGCGAAGCCGTGCGGCTCAGACGCGCTGAAGGACGACAGCGAGGCACAGGCCGCCGCCCAGGATCGTGAGACCGGTGACGAGCGCGGGCAGCACTCCGTCCGGGAGCGCGACGCGGTCGTGATCGGCGGTCGTGAGAAGGCGATGGTGCGCGCGGTAGCGGTGGTGGGACGCGACGAGCACCCCGATCGAGAGCAGCAGGGCTGCACCGGCAGGAAGGAGTGACCACACCCCGAGCAGAGGCGGGAGCACCCGTGCCGCGACGAGGGATCCTCCGGTGAGAGCGAGGGCGGTGCGTCGCCAGGCGAGAGCCGTCCGCTCGGGTTGCAGCCCGGCATCGAACGGGTGAGCCGCGCGGTCGGGAGAGGTCATGCGAAGACGATGGCGAGCAGCACCAGGGCGCCCGCGGTGATCACGATGACGGCGAGAGGGAGGGCGAGCCCGGCGGAGGGCAGCGGAGTGTGCAGGCGGAGTGCGCGCTCGGTGCGGATCCATCCGACCCACGCCTGGATCGGGGTGAGGATCCCGGCGGTGACGAGGAGAAGGGAAGCAGCGAGGCGGAAGCCGGTGTGCAGGCCGAGGCCGAGGGCCTCCAGGGCGACGCCGGCAGCGAGCAGAGCGAGGGCGCTGCGGATCCATGCAAGGAAGGTCCGCTCGTTCGCGAGAGTGAAGCGAGCGTCCGGTTCGTCTCCGCGCCGGTAGACCATCGCCGGGAAACGGCGCGACGCGCTCACCTGCTCGTCCGCGCGACAGTGCGGAAGCCGGCGTTGCCCATCGACGAGTCGGCCGTGTTCGACGACCGCGCTGCGTTCCGGTACCGGTTGCAGTAAGAGTCGTGGCAGAGATAGGAGCCGCCCCGCAGGACGCGAACGGTTCCCCGGATCGGGCCGGCCGGGTCGTTCTCGGGAGAGACGGCGTAGTACCGCGGGTCCCACCAGTCCGCGCACCACTCCCACACGTTCCCGACGGTCTGCCAGAGGCCGTAGGCGTTGGGGTCGTAGCTCCGGACCGGAGCGGTCGTGAGGTAGCCGTCCTCGAGGGTGTTCTCGACGGGGAACACGCCCTGCCAGATGTTCATCCGGGTCTCGTCCCGCTCCTCTCCCCAGGGATAGCGAGCGCCGTCGAGTCCGCCACGGGACGCCGCTTCCCACTGCGCCTCGGTCGGCAGCGCGCGCCCGGCCCACTCGCAGTACGCCTGTGCGTCGTTCCAGCTGATGTGCACGACGGGATGGTCCTGCAGGTCGAGCACGTCCGACTCTCCGCCTCCGGGATGAGCCCAGTCGGCTCCCGCCACCGCGACCCACCAGGGCGTGCCGCTGACGGGACCGATGATGTCGGCGGCTGGAGCGGCGAGAGCCAGGTGGAACACCGCCGAGGAGCCGTAGCGCTCGGCGTCGGTGCGGTAGTCCGTCGCTCCGATGAATCTCGCGAAGTCTCCGTTCGTGACGCTCGTCGCGTCGATCGCGAACGCCGCGAGGGACACCGGATGCACGGGAGTCTCTCCGTCCCCCCTCCGGCCGTCTCCTCGGGCGTCGCCCATCAGGAACCGCTGCGCCGGGATGCGGACCTGCTCGATCAGGTGAGCGGACCGCGCGGAGGCGGAGGCGAGCGGCCCGGGTGCGGGGGCCGGGAGGAGCGCCTTCGCTTCGGGTCGGGCGGGTGCGCAGCAGGCGGGCGCTGCGTCGGTGTCCGTGCGGGGGTTCATCGTCACTCCTCGGTGTCGTCAGCAGGATCGGTGTGGTCAGCAGGATCCGTGTCGTCAGCAGGATCCGTGTCCCCAGCCATCGTGGCGAGGAGGGCCGCGTCGAACGCCGCGAGCTGCACGGCGGCGTCCGCGCCGGAAGCTCGTCCTCGGACGCGATTCCGGAGCCGGATCGTCAGCGAGTAGCTGAGGGGGAGGCGCCGACCGCCATCGGAGAGTATCCCGACGTAGAGCTCACCGGCGGCACGGGAGAGCAGGGGATCGGAGGTCGTCGGTGAGGTGAGTACAGCCCGCGCCTCGATCCCGATGAGGCCGAGCAGCAGAGCGTCCTTCGAGCCGAAGTGATGGAGGAGGCCGGTCGTGCTGAGCTCGGCCCTCCGAGCGACGGCGCTGACGGTCACGCCGGTGAGCCCCCTCGAGGTGAGGCAGGCGAGGGCGGCGTGCAGGATGCGCTGTCGCGTCGTGCGACCGGCGAGGTAGCGGCCTCGGGGATGCCGCTCGCCCCGCCTTGTCGTGAGGACCGGACGGGACGAGCGCGGGGGAGTGCGGATCACGGCGGCTCAGACGCGGGCGAGCGCCGCGCGCCGGTTCAACTCGGCCTCGACGCGGCGGACGTCGCGCGGATACACGACGTAGAGCGCACCGAGCACGACCGCGTTGAGGAGCATGGCGCCGACGAGGACGTAGAGGAACACGCCCTGCAGGCCGAGGGTGAGCGCCAGCGTTCCGGCACCGAGGGAGAAGACGGCCCAGCCCACGGTCTCGAAGACGGTCAGCCAGATCGCGAACGCCTGGCCTCGCAGCTCCGGGAGGACGACGGAGGAGACGATCGGCCGGTTGACCGGCGGGTTCATGCCCTGCGCGAGGCCCATCAGCGCCCAGAAGACGCTGTAGACACCGATGTTCTCGTGCGGCTGCTGCGTGGCGAAGAACGCGGCGACCGCGAAGAACACCTGCGCCAGCTGGATGAACGCGACGCGGCCGCGGAGGCCCAGCGTGCGGTCCAGCACCGGGATCGTCCATCCGCCGCCGATCGTGCCGACGATGTAGCCGAGACCGAAGGGGAGCAGCACGAGAGCGGCGACGGGGTTCTCGAAGCCGCGCTCGACGACGAGGAACTGGATCCCGAAGATGGTGATGAGCAGGTGCCCGGACAGCAGCCGGGAGAGCATCATGATCGAGAACGTCGGGATCGTGAACAGCGACAGCACGGACCGGACGGTGACCTTCTGCTTGGCGCGCTCGCTCTCGTCCAGGGTCGCGAGCTGGGCTTCGGAGGCGCCGACACCGGGGTCACGGAACACCAGGCGCACCAGGATCCCGGACAGGATGCAGACCGCGCCGATCGTCCACATCCCGTACCGCCAGCCGTCGGTGAGGCCGGTGAACAGGGCGATGGCGGGGCCGACCACGGAGGCGATCCCGCTGACGCCACCGTAGAAGTAGCCGACCGCCTTCGAGCGGTTCGCGTCGTCGAAGGAGTCCGAGATGACGGCGTTCGCGATGGGGGAGCCGCCGATGAGGCTGGCGGACATCAGCGTCGCGAAGATCAGGAGCTGGATCCAGTCCTGCGAGAAGCCCGCGGCGATGCCGAACATCCCGCCGATGACGGTGGTGAGGACGAGGGCGGCGCGGCGCCCGATCCTGGAGGCGAGCCACACCCAGAAGGGCCCGGCCGGTACCGCGATCACCTTGCCCGCGGCGGCGAGGACACCGAGGTGCCCGCTGTTCAGGCTCAGGGCTGCGGCGATGGAGGGGAACAGGGTGGTGGTGAGGCCGGCCTCGGTGTTGTCGACGACGGTGACGCCGGTCAGGGTGGCGAGGTTGCGCCAGCGGTGCGGCACCTTCACGGGAGCGGCGGGGATGCCGGTCGGGGCGCTGGTGGTGGTGGGCAGGGAGGTGTTCATCAGGAGGTCCTGTCTTCGTCGTCAGGTGCAGAGGGTGCACCGCAGGGCGGCGCCACGCAGGTGGTGACGCCGCTCGGGGATGCGAGGGGAGTGGCGCCGGCGGGATGGCCGGCGGAGGGGGGCGCCTTCTCAGGCGGTGACGGGGACGAGCTTCGTGAGTGCGTCGCCGAGGTCGAGGAGCTGTGCGGTGGTCAGGGCGGCCGATCGGGCGAGGTCGAGGACGCTCATGCCGATCGGGACGGAGACGGGCTCGGTGGAGACGAGTCCGGGGACGTGCGCCTCGAGCGCGGAGCGGGCTCCGGGCACGGCGAGGAGGTCGACGAGGGGCAGCAGGAGCAGCTCGTGAGCGGCGAGATCCTCCGCGCGCGGAAGGGGCTCCGCTACGGCCACGGCACGCTCTCGCTGCGCACGCACGAGCAGGTGCTCCCTGCCCGGCTCGCCCTCGGCCGGGAGTCCGAGTCGTGCGAACTGCGAGCCGGGAGCATCGGCGGCGCGCAGGGCGTCGACGAGCAGCCGCATCATGCGCAGCTCGGCCTCGTCATCCACGAGCGGGTGCTCCTGGCCGGGGTCGGTCGAGAGGTCGAAGAGGAGGGTGCCGTGCTGCCACGGGTTCATCCAGCCCGGCGTCGCGGGCATCCGCATCGTGCGGACGCCCTTCGTGAAGGGGAGCGGCTCGGACGGCTCCCAGGCCGTCAGCTCCGCCGGCGCGAACCGGGAGCGCATGTGGGTGGGCATCAGCGTGTACTCCTCGAGCGGAGTGTTCGACTGCTCCGCCGCCGCGCGCATGTACACGTAGCGGCCGTCCGTCACGTTGACGTGACCGCCGTGGATCCCGAACAGCACCGAGTCGCGGGTCAGCGCCTCCTCCGGCAGGGCGAGGTCGATGCCCTGCATGTCGGGGGTGGGCTGCAGGTCGAAGAAGCGCAGCAGGGTCGGCGCGATGTCGATGGTCTGCGCGAGCTCGCCGCGGCGGGTGTCCCGCTCGGCCGTGCGCGGGTCCCAGAGGAACATCGGCAGATGCACGAGCTCGTTGTACCAGGGCTGGACGGACTTGGCCCACCAGCCGTGCTCGCCGAGGAGGAACCCGTGGTCGGTGTTCACGATCAGCATCGTGTCGTCCCACAGGTCGTGCTCGTCCATCGCGTCGAGCACCCGGCCCAGCGAGCGGTCGCACATCGAGACCAGCGCCGCGTACTCGAGGCGGGCGTGCTCGACCTGCGACTCGGGCTCGGTCACCTTCTGGTAGCCCGGCCAGTCGAAGACGGGTCCGTCGTACTCGTGCGGGTACCTGTCCTTGTACTGCTGGTGCGCGAAGAACGGCTCGTGCGGATCGAACAGCTCGATCTGCAGCATCCACCGGTCCGCGTCCGCGTTCGTGTCGAGGAAGTGCAGCCCCGCGTCGACGGTGAGCGTCTGCGAGTGCTCGGCCTCGGTCGGCATGTAGGAGCGGTTGACGACGTCCTGGCGCAGCATCCGCTGATGCACCGGCGCGGACGGATCGACCTCGGACACGTGTCCCTTCCAGGGGTCGCCCTCCTGGCCGCGGAAGAACTCCCAGGTCGAGTAGCGCGTGTGATAGGTCGCACCGCCGTCCTCCCAGTAGTGCGGGTGGTCGCTCGCCAGGTGAGTGTGGACGCCGGCGTCGCGCAGCAGCTCCGGCATCGAGTCGTCGAAGGGCTCCAGCGGACCCCAGGACCGGTGCAGGAAGTTGTAGCGGCCGGTGTGCATCTCCCGGCGCGCCGGCATGCAGGGCATCGAACCGGCGTAGAAGTTGTCGAAGGTCGCCGCGCGCGCCGCGAGACGGGCGAAGTTCGGGGCGTCGACGATCGTGTCGGCGTACGGCGAGAGGAGGTGGCGGTTGAGGCTGTCGAACATCAGCACGATCGCCTTCACAGTTCTGCTCCGATCCCCGTGGCGAGGGGCGGAAGCGGGGGGAGGGGTGCACCCTCCGGCGCGTCGAGGAGGAGCGACCGCAGAGCGATGCAGCGGGCGACGTGCGCGTCCTTGGACTGGGCGCCACCCTGGTGCTGCCATTCGGCGACCAGCTCGGCCAGCTCCGGATCGAAGGGGATCGAGGTCTCGACGTCGGCCCGGCGGTCGCGGTTGCGGTACAGCGCGATCTCGTGCTGACGCGCCTCGATCTCGACGTCGAGCAGATGCAGCAGCTGCTCCCGGGTCATGAAGCCCGCGAAGGCGATCCGGACGCCCAGGTCGGGGTCCTCGAACCGCGTCGGCGGAGTGTAGGGACCGGTCAGCCAGTCGAGGAAGATCGTCGAACCCTCCTCGGTCACCCGGTAGGTCTTCGCATCGGTGGCACCGGGCCGGCTCTCGACGGTGTGGCTCACCCAGCCGCGCTCCTCCATGCCCGCCAGCGCACGGTAGACCTGGCTCATCTGCGTGTTGGACCGCAGGAAGCGGCCGTGCGTGTCCATGAACTTCTTCAGTTCGTACCCGGTGCTCGGGTGCCGCAGCAGCACTCCGAGAAGAACGTTCTCGAGCTTCATCGTCTCGCCTCTCCGCATCACGACTCCGTGATCTCCTGAGGAGACCATGACACAAGTGGAACCTGCCCGTCAAGGTTTCCATTCACTTTGTGTCACGCTCAACGGGAGCGCGGCCGACTCACGCGCGCCTGCGCCTCGGCCGAGCACATCCCGCCGCAGCGATCTCCCGCTGTCGGCCGACATCGTGCGACAGGAGGCGCCGGAGACCCCGCGGGATCGGCCGTGTCGGATTCACCCGTCGGATCGCGTCGCGTTGCCCGCCCGGCCCGCGCCCCACGCCGCGCCGAGGCCGAAGAGCGTGTCCACGCCGTAGTGCTCCATCGCGGCGGAGATGCGGCGGCGGCCGGTGCGGGGGTTGATGCCGAGGCGGTTGGAGGCGCTGTCGAGGGTGTTGCCCTGCTGCATCAGGCGGAGGAGCGGCAGCCAGGAGTGCTCGTCGCTGCCCAGCGGGTCCGCGCGCTGCCAGAGCTCGTCGAAGTAGGCGCGGACGATGTTCGCGAGTCCTGCGTGGCGGACTCCGAGCACGCTCGTCGGGGTCGCCTCGCCCCAGACGAAGGGGAGCGCGATGTGGTCGCCGTCGACCCAGAACCAGCCCGGCGGCCGGTCGAGCGAGCGGTACTCCAGCCCGACCCGTCCGTAGACGGCCATCCGCTCGAGCACTCGCGGGTCGGCCGCCGCGGACGACGGGACGATGATGCGCACCGCGTCCCTCTCCTGCAGCGCGTCACCGAAGCGGACGGCCCGGTCGATCGGCGCCGTCATCAGCCGGTCGATGCTGGCGAACACCGCGACGAGGGAGCCCGACGGGGTGCCGACGAGCTCCCACAGCAGGTCCTCCGCGGCGTAGGGCCCGTGACGCAGCACCGTGGGCACCAGGTCGGCCGCCGCCTCGCCCGTCGACCAGGCGCGGAGCACGGTGGGCAGGTTCTCCAGGATCTTCTCGATGCCGGACATGGCGTCCTCGGCCGCGACCCGGACCCGGCGGGTGTGCACCGAGACGGCCTCGTTCGCCCAGTCCGCGGGCGGGGGATAGGCCAGCAGGTCGCCCGCGCCGCCGATGAGTCCGCGGTCGCGGAGCCGCTGCACGGCCGCCGCGACCTGCTCGGGCTCGAGGTGGGTCGCGAGCACCGCGTCCTCGAGCGTGGCGGGCCGCCCGCGCAGCAGGATGCCCAGCAGGGTCTCGTCGTCCATGACTCCCTCTCGGTGACGAACAGTCCGTCTCGGCACGACAGTGCCGGGACGACGGCGCGCCCACAAGGCGCTCCGGGAGCCGCCCGGACCTGGTAGGGCTGTCCTGTTCGCGTGATCAGGGGGCGCGCTCAGCGGGCGCGGTCGGCGGCGGTGGCCCGCGTCAGGCGCTCCGGGTCGTCCGCTGGAGCAGGTGGCGCGCGACGTCGACGGCGAGCCCGCGGTCGTGGGTGAGCACGAAGTCGTAGAGCCCGGCCGCGTGCCGAGCCGGATCGACCTCCCGCGCGACGAGGGTCGCGGCGAAGTCGGCGGTCAGGACGACGACGTCCCACTCCGCCGCGAGCGGCTCGTCCTCGTCGATCTCCTGCACCCGGATGGCGGTGGAGAGGGAGTCCGGCGCTCCCGCCGCGAAGGCGAAGACCAGAGCGCACTCCTCGGCCAGCGCCGCGTAGCGGACGGCGGTGCGCGGCGTGAGGTTCGACCCCTGCTGGAAGGTCGAGAGGAGGATCGCGGAGTCCCCGCTCGCTCGCGCACGCGCCTCGAGGAAGTGGCTCATCTGCAGGAGCAGGTCGCGGGAGGAGCGGCGGCTGGGCAGCACGGAGGCCACGATCTCGAAGGGCGTCCCCGCGCCCGCCTCGTCCGCCGCGGGCTCGACGACGTGCCGGAGGAGCGAGGCGGAGGGCGCCGCCGGGACGACCGGGGACGGCCGGCCGAGGAGCCAGCCCTGCCCGTGGGTCGCGCCGATCGCCCGCGCGGTGAGCAGATGCTCCTCGGTCTCGATGCCCTCCGCCACGACGACCACGTCGCGCGCCGCCGTCAGCGTGTTCACGGTGCTCATGATCCGGGCGGCGTCGGTGTCCGCGTGCCCCTGGATGATGCGCATGTCGATCTTGATCACGTCGGGATCGATCAGCGGCAGCAGGGCGAGGGACGCGGGGTCGGTCCCGAGATCGTCGATGGCGATCGCGTGGCCGGCCCGGCGCGCCTCCTCGATCACCGCGAGCAGACCACCGGGCGAGGCCAGGAGGGCGCGCTCGGTCACCTCCAGGACGATCGGCGCGGGGGAGGCGACCTGCTCGAGGAGGCCCCCGCGCAGCGAGTCCGCCTCCACGTTCACGAAGAGCGCGTGCGGAGTCGTGAGGCCCGCCGCGGTCGCGGAGCCGAAGGCGCTCCGCCAGCAGGCGCCGTCGAACTCGGCGATCCGGCCATCGGCCTGCGCTGCCTCGAGGAGCTCGAACGGGAACGCGTCCCCGCCGGCCCCCTGGACCCGCGTCAGCGCCTCGTACGCCGCCGGCCGACGAGTGGTGAGGTCGACGATCGGCTGGAAGACGGTCGTCAGGACGGGGGAGTGCACGGCCGCGATTCTACGGGCGGGACGGCGGGCCGCCTCCAGCGCACGGCCTCGCCGACCGGCCCCTTCCGGGGGCGGCCGAGGACTCGCTGCGTCCCCGGCGCCGGGGCGAGCCGGCTGCCCGGAGGGGCGTCAGCGACGGGAGCGGCCGAGCGCCTCCTGCAGGAGGGGCCGGAGGGCGTCGCCGTCGACGCCGCGCACGACGGGGACGCCGGCCACCTCGTCGACGTCCGGCGCCGCTCCGGGATGGGCCGGCGCGACCCGGCGGAGGGCGATCGCGGTGACGGCGTCCGGGTGGCGGCGGGCGAAGTCGCTGTAGAGCTGCGGGTCGTGCTCGCCGTCGTCGCCGACGAGGACCCAGGAGAGGTGGGGGAGGTCCTCGCGCAGGCGGGCGAGGCAGTCCCGCTTGTGCTCCTCGCCGTCGCGGAACCACCGCCGCGGGCTCGTGCCCCAGTCGGTCATCAGGACCGGCCCGGCGGGGAAGCCGCGCCGGGCGAGGAACCGCGAGACGACGCCCGCCAGATTCCACGGCCCGTTGCTGACGTAGACGACGGCGGTCCCGTCCTGCCCGGCGATCGCCTCCTGCAGCAGCTCCGCCATCCCCGGCACCGATCGCCGGGTGGCGCTCGTCGTCGAGAAGGTCCGCCAGGCCGCGCGCGCCGGATGCGAGATCCCGGTCACCCACACCGTGTCGTCCACGTCGCAGACCACCCCGCGGGCCGGCTCCGAGGTGACGACGTGCACCGTCACCGGGACGGGAGCGCGACCGGCGACGTGCAGCAGGGCCTCCGCCGGCCCGGGCTCGAGCCCGTCGGGCACCGCGAAGCGCGCGTCGACGATCCCCGCGCCGTCGCTCGTCCCCGTGGCGCTCGCGCCCGCGAACTCGATCCGCACCGGCACTCCGGGGCTCTCGAGGGTGAGCAGGCGATGCCAGGCGCGCAGTCCCCGCCGCGCGGACGGCTCCACCGCGGCCGGGGCGAGGACGACCCGCGCCAGGATCCGCGCCGTTCCCGCGCTCGCGTAGCCGGAGAAGGGGAGCAGCGCGGGGAACCAGCCCTGCTTCCGGGCCCGAGCGGAGAGACGATCGCGCAGCCCGGTCTCGGCGCGGTTCGCGACGGAGAGCGAGACGCTGCCGAGGCGGCGGAGGACACGGGGCGGAGTGGGCATGGGGCACGCTACCCCGGGCCCCGCTCGGGCGCGAGGAGAGCCGACCGCTCGGCCGGCCGGGACCCTCGCGGACCGCCGATGTCGGTGGTCGTTCGTAGCCTGCTGAGCAGACTCGATCATCCGGTCGAGGCCTTCTCCCGACCGTGAGGACTTCTCCAGCTCGTGGGCACACTGCTCTACGGATCCCCGCCCGTCCCCTTCCAGTTCGACGATCGCGCGCTCGTCCACCTCCAGGCGGTGATCCTCGCGAAGCTCCGTCGCGGCGAGGGCTTCTGCTTCCAGCTCCCGATCGGCGCGGCACTCGGCCACGGCCGCCGCACGCTCTGGATGCACCCGTCGACCGCACTCGCCTTCACCCTCCGCGGCACCGCCGAGGTCGCCCCGAACCCGCTCTGGCTGCGCGCCCTGATGGCGGAGGCGAACAGCAGCCGAGGCCTGAGCGTGCTGCCGGAGCCTCCGGTGACGGCGCCCGCGCCCTGAACTCAGGGGGCGGTCAGCGAGCTCTCCATGCGTGCTTTCACCGCTGCGTGGCCCGAGCCTCGACGAACGCGCAGCACGCGACTGGTACGCGGGAGCAACGGTGGACCGTGCCCGGTCGCGGAACATGCGCTCCCGCCCGCTCGCTGCGCAGACATCCGATAATGCACATTATGTCATTTCGGATCGACGTGAGATGAACTGGACTTCGCTCTGAATCGAAGGAGCAGTCCCCGTCGGGGCCGCGCTCGATCTTCGGAAGGCGGGTCAGCCGCCGACGGGCCACTGCACGGGGACCGCCAGTCGCCTCCGCTCGGGCGCTGCGCCACGACGCGATAGCCGGTCGATCAGGAGATCGGCCGCCTCCCGCCCGAGCTGCTCGCCGTCGACGTCGACCGCGGGCACCCCGACCAGACCGAGCGCGTCGACGATCGAGCGCTCCGAGCTCACGACGAGCCCCTCCGGCACCCCGCCCGACGACAGCAGCGCGTACTGCACGCCGAGGCCGAGTGCGGTCGCGTAGGGCACGACGGCTGTCGCTCCGGAGTCACGCACCGCCGCCGCGGTGCCCACTCCCGCTGCGAACGTGGCCGGGAACGGGCCCAGCACGGTCAGCTCCACTCCCCCGCGCCGAGCCGCCTCGCGGACCGCGGCCGCGCGCTGCCGGTCCTGCCATGACCCGTCCGGCCCGCCGATGTAGAGCACGCGCTCGTGACCGTCGGCCGCGAAGCGCTCGACGAGCGCGCCGAACGCCGAGGCGGTGTCGGCGACGACGGAGGCTATCCCGTCGACCTCGCGGTCGACCAGCACGGTCGGCTTGTGCGATCCCGCGGCGAGCAGCAGCTCGTCGCTGCCGCGCGGCGCGACCACGATGAAGCCGTCGACCTGGCGCGAGAGGCGGTCGAACGCCTCGAGCTCGCGCACCGCCTCGAGGGGGTGCACGGCCACGGTGAGCTGCAGGCCGTCCTCGTCGGCGCGCCGCTGGGCGCCCCCGATGATCGGGGTGAAGAAAGCGTTGTCGAGAGTCGGCACGACCAGTGCGACGACGCCGGTGCGGCCGCGCGCCAGCTGTCGCGCGGCGGAGTTGGGGATGAAGCCGAGCTTGGCCGCGGCGCTGAGCACCCGCGCGGCCGTGTCGGGAGAGACGACTTCGGGGCGGGAGAGCGTGCGCGACGCGGTCGCCTTGGACACCCCGGCGAGAGCGGCGACATCGGCGAGCGTGGCCATGTGCTCCCCTTTCGCTCTCCCGTGATCATAGGGGCATCCCTGCAACCGGTCACATCGGGTGCGGCCGACGGCCTCCGGCTCCGAAACACAGTGTTTACATGCACGAATCGAAGTGGGTAGCTTCGCCGGTCTACTGTCAATGCAACCGGTTACATCCACTCCGCGGCTTCAATGACGCCGCCCGACGCGTCCGATCGGAGGTACTCGTGAGGTCGAGGACCGCTCCCCTCCTGCTCCTGCCCGGGCTGGGCTTCCTGCTGCTCTTCTTCGTCGTCCCCTCGCTGGTGATGCTCTTCGCGCCTCCCGGCACGGGTCCCCTGGAGGTGATCGCCCGCGTCGGCGAGATGCTCACCGACCCCTACGAGCTGCGCATCATCGGCCGCACGGTCGGCATCGGGCTCGTGGTCACGCTGATCTGCGTCGTCCTCGGCTTCCCGATCGCCTACCTGCTGGCGCGCTCCTCATCCCGCTGGTCCGGCGTCCTGCTGGCCCTCGCGATCTTCCCGCTGCTGCTCAGCAACGTCGTGCGCACCTTCGGCTGGCTCGTCGTGCTCGGCTCGAACGGCGCGATCGGCCAGCTGCTCGTGGGCCTGGGCATCGTGTCCGAGGCGCCGCAGCTGCTCTACACGGAGCTCGCGATCGTGCTGGGCCTGACGCAGCTCTTCCTGCCGCTGGCGATCATCTCCTGCTACTCCGCGGTCTCCCAGGTGGACGTCGGCCTCGACGACGCCGCCCGCGGACTGGGCGCGAGCCCCACCCGCACCTTCTGGGACGTGGTCGTGCCGCTCTCGCTGCCCGGAGTGGTCGTCGCGGCGACGCTGGTCTTCGCCGGCTCCGTCACCGCGTACACGACGCCCTACCTGCTCGGCGGGTCGAGCCAGCGGATGCTGAGCACCCAGCTGTTCTCCTACTCCAGCGTCACGATCGACTGGGCCGGAGCCTCCGCCACGGCGATCGTCATGACGGTCCTGGTCTTCCTGGTCTCCGGACTCTCCTCCCTCGTCGCCCGGAAGGGAGCCGTCTCATGAGGACCCGCCGCCCCGTCGCCGCGTCGCTCGCGGTCGCCGGCTACGTGATCATGATCGTGCCGATCCTGTTCGTCGTCGCCACGGCCTTCACTGCCGGCTCGACGCTCCGCTTCCCGCCGGAGGGATTCTCGGTCCGCTGGTTCGGCGAGGCGCTCTCGTACGACCCGTTCCTGGAGTCGCTGGCGACCAGCGCGCAGCTCGCGGTGCTCTCGACGGCGATCGCCCTGCTGATCGGCATCCCCGCCACCCTGGCGATCTACCGGGGCCGCATCCCCGGGCGCTCGCTGATCGAGGGTCTCTTCCTCTCGCCGCTGATCGTGCCCGAGCTCGTGGTCGGCCTGGCACTGTTCCAGCAGCTCGTCGTCACGCTCGACGTCGACAACGCGGCCGTGCTGCTGATCGGGCACACGGCGCTCCTGCTCCCCTACGCGGTCCGCGTGACCGGCGCCTCGCTCGCCACCAGCGACCCCGCGCTCGAGGAGGCCGCGCGAGGACTCGGTGCAGGTCCTCTGCGCACCTTCTTCACGGTCACGCTTCCGATCCTGCGCCCGGGCGTCTTCTCGGCCGCGCTGCTCGGATTCGTGACCTCGTTCAACAACGTCCCGCTGTCGCTGCTCCTGCAGAGCCGCGACGCCAGGACCCTGCCCGTGACGATGCTCGACTACGTCCAGCAGAGCTACGACCCCATGGTCGCGGCCACGTCCACCCTCATCCTCGCGGCGACCGTCGTCATCGCGATCATCGCCGAGCGCAGCGTCGGCTTCGCCCAGATCTTCGGAGGAATCAACCGATGAGCGCAGCAGCGGAATTCGTCGACGTCAGTCAGGTCTTCGGTGACTTCACCGCGGTCGACGGCATCGACCTGGCGATCCCGGCCGGGAAGCTGACCACCCTCCTCGGGCCCAGCGGATGCGGCAAGACCACGTCACTGCGGATGCTCGCGGGCTACTCGACGCCGACCTCGGGCCGGATCCTGATCGACGGCGTCGACAGCACCCGGCTCGCCCCAGAGAAGCGCGGGCTGGGCATGGTGTTCCAGTCGTACGCGCTGTTCCCGCACCTCAGCGTCGCCGACAACGTGGGCTACGGCCTCAAGCTGCGCGGCCTCGGACGCGCCGAGCGGGCGCAGCGGGTGACCGAGAGCCTCGAGATGGTCGGGCTCGCGCATCTCGCGGCCAGCCGGCCGCGGCGGCTCTCGGGCGGTCAGCAGCAGCGCGTGGCCCTCGCCCGCGCCATCGCGATCCGCCCGCGGCTTCTCCTGCTCGACGAACCGCTGTCGAACCTCGATGCGCGGCTCCGCGTCCAGATGCGCTCCGAGATCCGCCGCATCCAGTCCGAGACGGGCCTGACCGTCGTTCTGGTCACCCACGACCAGGACGAGGCGCTCGAGATGAGCGACGAGATGGTGCTCATGCGCGCCGGGCGCATCATGCAGCAGGGCGCTCCGGCCGCGGTCTTCGGCGCTCCGGCCAACCGCTTCGTCGCCGACTTCCTCGGCTACGAGAACTTCCTCGGCCTCGCCGACGGGTCGCTCGCGACCGTGCGGCCGGAGCACCTCGCGGTGACGAGCGGAGAGGCCACCGGCTCGTCCGCCCTGTCGCTAGCCGCGGTCGTCGTCGATGTCGCGTACCGAGGGGTCGACGTGCTCGTCACGGTCGAGGCGACGGACCCCGCCGGCGACCGGGTGCGGCTCGTGTCGGACGTGCGCGCCGACTCCGCCGCACGTGTCGCGCCCGGTGACCCCGTGATCGTCTCGGCCGTGGCGTCGCAGATGGTCGCCATCGCCCGCGACTGAGCGCGGCTCCTCCCGCCCCCGCCCCTCCTCCGAAGCCTCCGCTCCCCCGCAGCTCCCCTCCCCAGATCCCCTCGAAAGGAACCGCCATGTCCCGCATCACTCCCCGGCGTGCCATAAGCCTCACCGCCGGCGCCGTCATCGGCGCACTCGCCCTCGCCGGCTGCTCCGGCGGCTCCGACTCCGGCAGCTCGGAGGGCGCCTCCGACACCCTCGTCGTCAGCACCTTCCCCTTCGGGGTCGAGCAGTTCCAGGAAGCGGTCATCGACCCCTTCACCGAAGCGACCGGCATCGAGGTCGAGGTCGAGACCGGCTCCAACTCCGACCGGCTGTCGCAGCTGCAGCTCGCCGGCGGCGACGACCCCGGAGTCGACGTGATGCTCATCAGCGACTACTACGCCGCGCTCGGCCAGGAGGACGACCTCTTCGATCAGGTCGACGCAGACGCCGTCCCCGCCATCGCCGACATCGCCGACTTCGCGAAGGAGGACGTCTACCTCGGCCCGGCCTACAGCTACCAGCTCAACGGCACGCTCTACTCCACCGACGCCTTCTCGGCCGAGCAGGCCGCCGACTGGGAGCTCTACGGCGACACCGCGAACGCCGGCCGCGTCGCGCTGCCCGACATCTCGGTCACCGCGGGCCAGCTGATGATCAGCGGAGTCGCGGCCACCTACGGCGACGGCCCCTACGACATCGACACGGCGCTCGACACCCTCTCCGGCTGGGCGCCCGGCGTGCTGCAGTTCTACAGCTCCTCCACCGAGGTCACCAACCTGCTGACCCAGGGCGAGATCACCGCCGCCGACGCCCTCAGCGGTTTCGCCACCGACCTCGTCGCCTCGGGCGAGCCGATCGGCTGGACCCCGCCCGCCACCGGCCGCTACATGGCGACCAACCGCGCGATGATCCCCGCTGGAGCCGCGAACACCGACGCCGCGGAGCAGTTCATCGACTACCTGCTCTCCGTCGAAGCGCAGACCTCCTCCGCCGAGATCGTGGGCGACCTGCCGGTGAACCTCGCCGCTCAGGTCCCGGAGTCGATCACCGCCGTCGTCGGGGACATCGCCGCCGACCCCACCGCCGCCGGCTACGAGACCCTCGACCCCACCGAGCTCGTCCCCACCCGCTCCGACTGGGTCGACCGCTTCGCCCGCGAGGTCACCGCCCAGTAGGCGGTGCGTCCGGGCGCGGCCGCCGTGCCGCGCCCGGACACCCTCCCTCCCCGCACCACCCGCACCACCCGGAGAGATCGCCATGAGCACCGAGACCGCCGCCACGACCGCCTCCGTCCCCGACGAGTGGATCCGTCGGATCCCCAAGGTCGACCTGCACTGCCACCTGATCGGCACCGTGCGCGCGAGCACGTTCGCCGAGCTCGCCCGCCGGGAGGGCCTCGCGCTGCCAGCAGACCCGGAGCGGATCTTCGCGGACATCAACTCCCTCCCGCCCGACCCGGCGCTCTACCGCGACACCGTCGTCCCGGTGCCGCAGGACCGCTCGGCGGGCGAGCCCGACGTCTCCTACTCCCTCTTCCAGGTCTCGGAGTGGGTCGTGCAGGTGCTCCGCTCCGCGGAGGATCTGACGAGGATCGTCTACGAGGCCTTCGAGGACGCGCACCACCGCAGCGGCACGCGCCACCTCGAGCTCTTCTTCGACGGCGTGCCCGAGCACCTCGCGGGGCTCGGGTACCGCGGCAGCATAGAGGCCTACACCGACGGCATCCGCGCCGCCGAGCGCGACTTCGGCATGACCGGGCGGATGATCGCCGGCATCGACCGCAGCCGCAGCGGGGAGGAAGCCCTCGCCCTCGTGCAGCAGGTCGTCGACTCCCCGCACGAATACGTCGCCGGCATCGGCCTCGACAACCTCGAGACCGCCGGCCCGCCCGAGCGCTTCGCCGAGGCGTACGCGCTCGCCGGCCGGGCGGGACTGGGCCGCACCGCGCACTCCTCCGAGCACGCGCCCACCGCCGCGAACACGATCACCTGCCTGGACCTGCTGGGCTGCGACCGCATCGACCACGGCTACTTCGTGCTCGAAGATCCGGCGGTCGTCGAGCGGATGCGCGAGGACGGCGTCGTCTTCACCGTCGCGTCGACCACCTCCCGCCGCTCCTGGCGCCCGTGGCGCCGCGCCTCCATCCGCGCGATGCTCGACGCCGGTCTGCACGTCACTCCCTGCTCGGACGACCCGGGCATGTTCCCGACCACCCTCGCCGACGAGTACCGCATCGCCGCCGGTCCGATCGGGGCGACGCACGCGCAACTGCGCGCGATGGCATTGACGGGGGTCGACGCGTCGTGGCTGCCTGCGGCGGAGAAGGCCCGACTGCACGAGGACTTCACGACCGAACTCGACGCTCTCGACACGGAGTTCGGTCTCGAGTCGACGGAGGCACGTGCCCAGGACGCTTCGGAGAACGACATCACGAGTCCGGAGGGACCCTGACGGCTGGGCGGCGCGGACGGCGGACAGGAGCCGTGCGGCGCACACCGAGCACGCCCTCGCGATCACAGAGGCCGGACCACTCGTGCTGACCGCGTGACGTGCGGTCCGGTGTCTCGCTCATGCTGAGCAGTCGGGGAACGACGAATGCCCTGCCGAGGACGGCAGGGCATTCGGTGGCGTGGGCTTACGGGCGGATCAGCACCTTGAGGGCCTCGCGGGAGTCCATCAGGCGGTAGGCCTCCGCGATCTCCGCGAGCGGCATCTCACGGTCGAACACGCGGCCGGGCTCGATGGTTCCGTCCAGGACCTGCGGGAGGACCTGCTCGATGTACGCGCGGACGGTGGCGGGGCCGCCGGTGAGCGTGGCGTTCTTGCCGAAGAGCGACAGGAAGCCGACGGCCGCGTCCTCGTACTGCGGGACGCCGACGCGGCTGATGGTGCCGCCGGGGCGGACGACCCGGTAGGCCTGCTCGTAGGCCGGCATGTGGCCGACGGCCTCGAGGACGACGTGCGACCCCTCGCCATCGGTGATCTCCATCACCTTCGCCACTCCCTCGTCGCCGCGCTCAGCGACGACGTGGGTGGCACCGAACTCGCGACCGAGATCGGTGCGGGCCGTGTGCCGGCCCATCAGGATGATCTTCTCGGCGCCGAGCTGCTTCGCCGCGAGAACGGCGGACAGGCCGACGGCGCCGTCACCGATGACCGTGACGGTCTTGCCGGGCCCGACGTCGCCGCGCAGGGCGGCGTGATAGCCGGTGAGGTAGACGTCGGACAGCGTCAGCAGGCTCGGCATGAGCGACTCGTCAGTGCCTGCCGGGATGACGACGGCGGTGCCGTCGGCTTGCGGGACGATGAGCTTCTCCGCCTGGGTTGCGGAGGGGGCTCCGTCGAAGAACCCGCCGTGGACGCAGGAGGTGGTGATGCCGTCGCGGCAGAAGGGACAGGTTCCGTCCGACCAGGCGAAGGGCACGATGACGGTGTCGCCGACGGAGAGGGTCGTGACGTCGTCGCCGATCTGCTCGACGACTCCGATGGCCTCGTGGCCCATTCGGCGGCCCGCGGGGGTGTCGCCGAGGTCGTGATAGGGGTGGAGGTCGGAGCCGCAGACGCAGGCGTAGGTCACGCGAATCAGGGCCTCGGTCGGCTGCTGGATGACGGGGTCCGGGACCTCTTCGACGCGGACGTCGCCGGCGCCGTACATGACAGTGGCTTTCATGGTGTTCCTTTCAGGAGGAGGGGTCAGTCGGTGACGCGCTCGTAGGACACGCGCCAGGTCTCGGCAGGGTCGGTCGGGGTGAGCACGAGAGTGTCGTCCGTCACCTCGAAGCTGCGGGTCAGGGTCTGTCCGATCAGTTCGCGCACGGCAGCCGATTCGACGTCGACCGAGAACGTGTCCTCGTCGTCGTCGATGGTCGCGGGGCCGTAGAAGGCTTCGTAGCCGTCGATCGTGTACGGACCGTCGGGAGCGGTGGTGTCCGGGTTCATCGCCTGAACCGAGACGGTGGAGGGGGTGATGACGATCTGGCCGCTGTAGGGGATGGACTGGAACTCCCCCGCAGCACTGTCCTCGAGCAGGGTCATCGACCAGGTTCCGACCGGTGAGGCGGAGCCGGCAGAGGCGGTGCTCTCGGCGGGGTCCTGTTCGGCTGAGCCTGTGCCGGTGGAGCAGGCGGTGAGGGTGGCCAGGAGGCCGGCGGCCAGGGCGGGGGCGATCAGTCTTCGGGTGGTCACGAAGCGTCCTCTCGGGTTCGTCGGGGCGGGTCTGAACGACCGTAAGCGGCGTCGACGAGGCGCAGGGAGGGTCGGTCAGGGCCCCTCTGCAGAGTCGTGGAGCCGTTCAGCGGACGCGGGTCCAGGTGCCGTGCAACTGGATGAACTGCCCGCCGATGACGGAGCTGGCCATGCAGGCGCCGTCGGTGTAGTCCTCGATGTGCGTGACGTGATCTCCGGAGTCGGGTTCGGTCCAGCGGACCACGTAGAGCCCGTCGCGGACCCGGGTGGCGGTGTACTCCATCGTCTCGGTGCGGCCCTTGATGGCTCCGCCGGTGACGGTGAAAGTGACGTGGGTCTCGGTGAAGCTGATCTCCACCGTGAAGTGCCCGAGTGGCGTGTCGGGGCCGAGGTCGGCGAGCCAGGTCTGGCCGATGCTGGGGAGTCGTGCGGTGCTGTTCATGAGGTGCTCTTCTTTCTCAGTGGTGATGGTTTCGGGGTGGTTGGGCGTAGCGGACAGGTCGGTCAGAACTCCAGGACGAGGCGGCCGCGGAGGCCGCCGCGTGCGAGGCGGACATGAGCGTCGGCGGCTTGAGCCGCAGGGAGGACGGCAGCGACGCGCTTACTGACAGCTCCGGATCCGGCGAGGCGAGCCAGCATCGCGATGGCATCGTGTCGGAGGTTGGAGCGCATGACGTAGGAACCGAAGACGTCGATTCCGCGTCCGGGGTCGACGTCCGTTGGGAGGTAGAAGGCGATCTGCCCGCCGTCGCGGACAGCGCGCGTGACCTGGTCAGTGAGGATCGCGGCGTCAGCGAGGGCGTCCGCTCCACGTCCGCCGGTGAGAGCGAGGACGCCGTCGCTGAAGTCGGCTCGACGATCGATCACGTGTGTTGCGCCGAATTCGCGGACCAGGGGCTCGTCGTTCCCGGTGGCGGCGGCGATGACGGTGAGTCCGCGTCGCGCGGCGAGCTCGACGAGGTAGCCGCCGACGGCACCGGTCGCGCCGGTGACCGCGAGTGCGGCGCCGGGCGTGAGTGCGAAGTGCTCGAGGGTGATCTCGGCGGTGAGGGCATTGGACAGGAAGGAGGCGGCGTGCACGAAGTCGAGCCCTGCGGGCATCCTCGTCACCGACTCGCTGGGGAGGACGACGTACTCGCTGTAGCCCCCGTGGCTGTTCTCCGGCACGACGAAGCCGATCGCCGCGTCACCGATGCTCACGTCGATGTCACTCGGCCGGCCCGGCCCGACTTCGTCGATGACGCCGGAGACGTCCATCCCGGGGACGACGGGATCAGCGATCGAGCCGTCCTTGCCGGCGAAGCCGCCGGAGCGGATGATGGCGTCGACCGGATTCACGGCGGCAGCTCGAACGCGGATCCGGACCTCCCCAGGGCCGACGTGCGGCTCGGGAACGTCCAGGACCTGCAGGGCGTCGGGACCGCCGTAGGTGGTCAGACCAATGGCTTTCACGGGGTGCACTCCTCTTTCTCTTCCACGCCTCTCAGCAGGCCGCTGGTGACGTCGTGATTCCACGGTGCCACCGCCCTCGGCGCCGCTGAAGGGGAGGGAAAATGCCCCCTCTCGTGTCCGGTGGTCCTCGAGGTCAATCGGTTTGCGAGGATGGTGCGGTGGCAGCAGAGGTGCGATGGCAGGAGCTGGGCGACTTCCTGCGCGCGCGGCGGGCAGAGCTCAAGCCCGGTGATCTAGGGCTCGTCGATACGGCCGGGACTCGCCGCGTCCCGGGCCTTCGGAGGGAGGAGATCGCCCGGGCCGCATCGATCAGCACGGACTACTACACCCGCCTCGAGCAGGGTCGGCTGCCCGCTTCGGCACCGGTCCTGGACGAACTCTCGAGGGTGCTGCGACTGTCCGCGGACCAGCGGAGCTATCTGGGCGGGCTGGCGGGCAAGATGCTTCTCGCGCCTGCCGCAGCCGGGCGCCGGCCTGTCGCCGCACCGGTGCAGAGGATGCTCGACGATCTCTCCCTGACGCCTGCGTTCGTCATGGGCCCGCGTACGGAGATCCTCGCCTGGAACGTCCTCGGCGCCGCTCTCATCACGGACTTCGCTGCGATCCCGGAGCAGGATCGCCTCTTCATACGACTGCTCTTCACTGATCCCCGCATGCGCGAGCTCTACGCCGACTGGTTCAGCGTCGTCGACCTGGCGATCGCGCAGCTCCGGATGGACAGCGCTCGTGATCCCGATGACCAGCAGCTGCACGCGATCGTCGATGACCTCACCACCAGTGATGCCGCCTTCGCTCAGCTGTGGCAGACACACGAGGTCGCTGCGCGCAGCAGCGGGGCGAAGATCCTTCGTCACCCTCTCGTCGGCGAGCTGGTGCTCGACTGGGCAGCGCTCACGGTCGGTGCCGACCCGAGCACGACGATCATCGTGTGGACCGCCGAGCCCGGCTCGCAGTCGCAGACGCGGCTGCGTCAGCTGGCCGCCCTCGCCGATAGGGATCAGGTGTAGGCGAGGAAGCGTCCGGCGAAGACGACGCCCGTCCAGGCGGTCAACGAGACCGCGGCGGCGATCCGCGCCGCGAGAGGCGTCACGGTGGCGATCGCCCACTCCGGGACGCGGCGGTAGACGCCGCGATGGAACACGAGCACGTTCAGCCCCGCCAACAGCAACAGCCCCAGCTTCCAGGGCGCGGCCCCGGACTCGGCGACGACCGTCGTCTGCGCGCTGAACAGCGCGACACCCGTGGCGAGCGCGATGACGAGACCGACATGCGACACGGGCAGGAGAGAGCGAGCGGCTGTCGTCACAGAGACGACCCTGCCCCCGGCCCCCAGAAGACGAAGGTCGAAGGCGAACGCCGGTCCGATCAGGACGGCGATTCCGAGGATGTGAATGCTTTCGAGGGTGGGATACAGGTACGGGGTGCCCCGCACGCTCTCGCCGAGCGTCGTCCCCTGCAGCCACTGCAGCGCACTCTCGAGCCACTCCGGCATGTGCTCTCCCTCAGCTCTGCCGGTTGCGGCGACGCAGGGAGACGAGACCGCCCGCGACACCCGCCGCGACGACGATGCCGAACACCGCCCAGACTCCCGCCACACCAGTGGACGCCTCGTCGGAAGTCGCCTCGGCGTCGCCTTCGGAGGGAACGGACTCCTCGGGATCGGAAGGTGCTTCCTCCAGCGGATCGGCCGCCGTCGACGTGGTCGCCGGCGCGGGAGTCGTCGCGCCCGGACCCCCGCCGGCGGAGGTCGGCAGGGGTGCGCGGACGGGGAGCGTGCTCCCGAGCACCTGGTTGACCGGCACCGCGTCGTCTCCGTACCAGAAGGCGACGGGACGGAAGAGCGCGTCGTCGGACCGGTTGATGTAGCCGACGCCCTGGAAGCGCTCCCCCACTGTCAGGGGCCGGTCGAGCCCCCAGCGGCCCGTGTACGCCGGTGGGGCGATGATCACCTCGAGCTCGTCCTGCGGCCCGGCATAGGCGAGGGCGGACTCCACGCGGATGCTGTCCTCCGGTCCCTGGAGGTCCTCCGGGAGTCTGAGATCAGGAGTGTCGGCGGGCAGGTCGGTGTCGATGGTCGTGTCGAAGTAGGTGTGGGGTTCACCCCAGCTCCCCTCGGACGCGACCGTCCCCGCGATGTAGACGAGCTCGTCGGTGTCGAAGCCGTCCCAGCCGTGGTGAGCGGCGGCCGGAGCGGGCGTCAGAAGAACGATCGTCGCGGCCAGCCCGAAGACTGAGGGAGCGGTCAGGCGGCGGAAGGGTGTCAGAGGACGGTGAGGGGAGGTCGCGCTCAACGGGGAGCTCCTTTCGGGATACCTGGGGTTCCCCTCACCGTAGAAGCGCCTCGTCGATTCTGAGAGGTTCTCTCAGAACCCCTCACTCACCACTCTTCGAGGTCCGCTGCGAAGTCGTGACGCTCGCTCTCACGAGCTCGAGCGCGCGGGCAGCCGGCCGGTGCGCGGAATCCCTGCGATGTCCACCCCGAAGACGGTCAGCAGGCGGGAGGCGAATCCCCGCTCGAGTTCTGCGCACGTGGGATCACCCTCAGCCCATGTCCTCGCGGCGACGCATGCCGCCGCCAATCGGTCCGCGTCGACGGTCGACCACCATTCCGGTCCGCCCGCCGCGGCGAGGAGTGTGCGCGCTGCTTCGACCTCGCAGTGGAACCGATCGAGCAGGTGGCGCATCCGATCGGGGTCGGACTTCGCCGCCCAGAGGTCGTCGATGTGTGCGTCGAGGGTGGTATCGCCGAGGATGCAGGCCCCCGTGATCACCGTGCGCACCTGCTCACGGGACAGTTCGGGGGCTTCATCGACGTCCTGGGATCTCTTCATCTGAGGGTCCTTACCGGCGGGGGACGGGGAAGCGAGCGGCGCCGCAGCACCGGATACTCACGAAACACCGAGGATGGGCTGTCCTGGAGTCGTGGGAACCATGCCGGTTCGACGTCAGGACCAGGGTGAGCACTGACGCCTGCTCGAGGGGATCGAGACCCAGCGATCGATGGCTGCGGCGCCGCTCGGGTCGACCGTACCTGAGGGCTCTCTCAGTGCAGGAGGTGCTGTCAGGGACTCCCTCTCCTGTCGGGGACGTACCCACGGGCGTCCTCTCGCGGGCGCTCAGGGGGATTCCGGGAACCTCAGTGTCACGAGGGTGCCGTCGGCGAGATCTCGCACGGGTTCGATGGCGTCGAAGGTGCCGAAGGGCACGATCCCGGCGAACGATCCGACGTGCTCGTAGTAGAGGACGAGATTGCGGGTGGGGCTGTAGTAGCCGATCGTGCGTGGTCGCGCGTCGCTGCGGTCCGGCGCGCCACGGAGGCTGAGCGCTTCTCCGAGGTCGGCCAGCTTCTCCTGCCCTCCCATGTCCCGGAAGCTCGGAGTGAGCGGGAGCCGCGCCAGGAGGAACGCGCTGGTCGCAGAGCCGTCGAGCCGAGCGGTGACCTCGACTCCCCCGATGTCGAGCACTATCGGCGTCGCCTCGCGCGAGTTCGTCGTCATGTGAAGCTCCTGCTCTGGTGGATCGCTGGGTGTCGCATCAGCGCGCGTCGAGGTGGTCGACGGTGAACGCGGTGCGTCGGCCGTAGAGGGTGATGATGAGGGCGACAGCGCCGAGGACTGCCATGAGGGCCGCCAGGACCAGTGCGGGAAGGTTCTCCAGGAGAAGAGCGCCGATGATGCCCGCCGCGAAGATCGCGAGGTTGAACGCGACGGGGAGGAACGAATTCGCGATGTCGGAGTTCTCGCGCCCGGAGCGGCTGAGTGCCGACTGCAGTTGCGCGGAGGCGCCACCGAAGCCGATTCCCCACAGCACGCTCGCCATCAGGACAGCGGCGGGTGCGCCGCGGCCCACGAGCAGGATCAGACCGGCGAGGACGAACACCGCGAGGCTCGAGTGCAGCAGCGCCCGCGGGAAGCGGTCGATGGTCGCGGCGGTGATCGCGACGCCGAGGATCGAGGAGACGCCGTAGACGAGGAGCACGAGGTCGGGTCGGAGTCCTGATCCGCCCTCGCGCAGGAACGGCGCGATGTAGGTGTAGATGGTGTTGTGGGCGAGCATCCAGACGAGGATCGTCAGGCACACGATCGCCACGCCCGGCATCGCGAAGACGCGGGCCAGCGGGAGGCTTCCGGCTGCGGCTCGCGGCTGGCCTGGGGCGTCGGGGACGAAGAGGGCGATCAGGACGAACGCGAGCAGGGCGAGAAGGCTCAGACCGCCGAACGACCAGCGC
Organism: Rathayibacter festucae DSM 15932; assembly: GCF_004011135.1. NCBI lineage: Bacteria > Bacillati > Actinomycetota > Actinomycetes > Micrococcales > Microbacteriaceae > Rathayibacter > Rathayibacter festucae. The sequence goes on from NZ_CP028137.1 coordinate 1,498,404, forward strand.
CAGTCGAGGGCCGTGCCGAGCCACGCTCCGAGTGGCGTGCCGAGCGCGAAGCCGACCGGGGCGCCGACCGACACGATGGACAGAGCCAGGCCCGCTCTGCGGGGCGGGCTGATCCGGCGGCCGTACGCGGCGAGCATCCCCCAGATGATCCCGGTGAATGCTCCGGCGACGAATCGTGAGACGAGGGAGACCGCGACGTCGCTGGAGAGCGCGGTGACGGTGTTCGCGACGATCAGGCAGGCGATGCTCGCGAGGAGCAGCGGCTTGCGGCGGAATCCTCGGGTGAGGCTGATCGCGGGGATGGTGACGATGACGGTGCCGAGCGCCCAGACGCTGATGAACTGCCCGACGACTCCTTCGCTGGTGTCCATTCCGTCAGCGATGACCGGCAGCAGGCCCGCTGGCATCGTCTCGGCGGCGACGAGGAGGAAGCCCATCGTGGCGAGCAGAGCGAGCGCGAACCAGGGCATCGTCCGCGGTTCGACACGCTCGCTTCCGTCAGGGAGGCGTACGGGCGCAGTGGAGGTCATGAGGTCCTTCGAGGGTTCGTGCCGGCGAATGAGGCCTTACCCACCGTGAGGCGGGGATGAGGAGAAAGGAAGAGGAATCAGCTCGCGGAGCCGGCGGTGAGGCGCGCGATGTCCTCGGTGGCGGCCCAGGTCGCGAGCATCCGGAGCTTCTCGTCGGAGGCGCTTCCGGGAACTGCGGGGTAGACCGTCATCGAGTGACCCGGGTCGTCCTGCAGCTCGGTCACCTGGAAGGTGAGCTCCAGGAGCCCGACGACGGGATGCTCGAACTGCTTGAGACCGCTGTAGTGACGCCGGACGTTGTGCTCGGCCCACCGGGTCCGGAAGTCGTCGCTGCGCATCGACAGCTCGCCGATGAGAGCGGCGAGTCGGGCGTCGTGGGGATTGCGGCCGGCGTCGCGGCGGAGGATCGCGACGTTCACGTCGGCCGCGCGCTCCCAGTCGGGGTAGAAGGTGTGCGCGCGGGGGTCGAAGAAGATGAACCGGGAGTGGTTCGCCGGCCGCGCCGTACTGCGGTACATCTCCGAGTAGAGGGCGAAGCCGAGCGCGTTGGCGGCGACGAGATCCATCCGCGTGTTCGACACGAAGGCGGGCGCACCCGTGATCGCGTCGAGCAGGTACTGCACCTCCGGCCGCACGTTCGCGACGGTGCGGGCCCTCCTCGTGCGGACTCCGGCCTCGTTCGCGGTCCGCGCCAGATCGCAGAGGTGATCGTGCTCGGCACGGTCCAGGTGCAGCGCCCTGGCGATCGCATCGAGGACGGAGTCGGACACGCCGGCGAGGTTCCCGCGCTCCAGTCGCGTGTAGTAGTCGACGCTCACGCCCGCCAGCCGTGCGGCCTCATCGCGACGGAGGCCTGCCACCCGGCGGCGGCCGCCACCCGGCTCGATCCCGGCTTGCTCCGGCGTGAGGCGCCCCCGACGTGATGTCAGGAATTCGCGTACCTCTGCTCGGTGATCCATGCTCGCAACGGTAGGAGGGGCTGATGCCGACGTGAAGGGTTCTGTCAGAACCTCTCTCGTCGCGCGGCTGACAGCGTCCACGGTCATCTCCCGAATCCGCTGCTGAAGCGCTGACCGGTTCGCACCAGGTCGCAGGCCGGAGCGAGCCGGGCGCTCGCGTCAGCATCGAGCGCCACCGGAACCGTCTCGACCGTCCGCCGCACGATGCTGCGATACCCGCACCAGCGGAGCGAGAGGCCGTCAGGCCTCGTCGATGTCGAGCGGGAAGATCTCGGGGGTGATCTGATCCGGGTCGGGGCCTCCGCGGGCACCGCGGTCCAGTGCGGAGATCGCCGACAGCTCGCTGCCGGTGAGTTCGAAGTCGAAGACGTCGAGGTTCTCGGCGATGCGGTGCGGCGTGACCGACTTCGGAATCGCGCTGCGCCCGCTCTGGAAGTGCCAACGCAGCATCACCTGCGCGGGCGTCTTGCCGTGCGCGTCCGCAATGGACATCAGGGTCTGGTCGTCGAGGGGGTTCAGCGCCGGGTCGGCACCGTCGACGTAGGTGAAGATCCCGCCGATCGGAGACCACGCCTGAGTGATCACCCCGTACCGGGCGTTCGCCGCCATCACGTCGGCCTGCTGGAAGTACGGGTGCAGCTCGACCTGGTTGACCGCGGGCACGACGTCCGCGCGCTCGATCAGGGCCGCGAGGTGCTCCGGGGTGAAGTTGCAGACGCCGATCGCGCGAGTGCGCCCTACGGCCAGCATCTTCTCGGCCGCCTTGTAGGCCGCGACGGTGTCGTCGAACGAGCCCGGGACCGGCCAGTGCAGCAGGTACAGGTCGACGTAGTCGAGCTTGAGCTTGGCGAGGCTGGTGTCGAACGCGTGCAGCGCACGGTCGTAGCCGTAGTCGCCCATCCACAGCTTGGTCGTCAGGAAGACGTCTTCTCGCGCGACGTCGGCGGCGCGGATGCCGTCACCGACCTGGCGCTCGTTGAAGTAGCCGGACGCCGTATCGATGAGTCGGTAGCCGCCGTTCAGCGCTGTGGTGACGGCGGCGGCGGTCTCCTCCGGAGTGCTCTGGAACACCCCGAGCCCGAGGGCCGGCATGGTCACTCCGTTGTTGAGGGTGAGGAGGGGTGAGGTCACTGGTCTTGTCCTTTCGCAGCAGAGGTCGAACGAGCATAAGCGGAGCTCATGTATCCGCTTGATCGTACCACCTAAGCGGAGTCAACGCATCCGCTTCCTGCTATCGTTGCTTCATGAGCGAGCAGGCACTGCGCAAAGACGCCGAGCAGAATCGACGGCGGTTGATCGAGGCGGGCCGCGAGCTGCTTGCCGAGAGAGGTGTGGAGGCGACGCTGAACGACATCGCACACCGCGCCGGTGTCGGAATCGGCACGGCCTACCGCCGCTTCCCGCACAAGCAAGCGCTCTTCGACGCCGTCTTCGAGCAGCAGATCGATGAGCTCGAGGACGTCCTCCGTACTGCTCTCGCGGACCCGGACCCGTGGGCGGGGCTGGTCTTCTACCTGGAACGATCTGTCGCACTGCAAGCGCGAGACCTCGGCCTGGCGCAAGCGTTCTCCGGCCGCCGTCTGCGGCCCGAGCAGCACGACTGGGAACGGGACCGTCTGGCGCCGCTCGTGAACGAGCTGATCAGCAGGGCCCGAGCGGAAGGAGTCGTGCGCCCCGACGTGACAGGCACGGATCTGGTGTTCCTGCAGATCGGCCTCATCGCCATCGCCGAAGCCTCGCCCAGCGCGAGCGACAGCTCGTTGGTCACCGACGAACCATCGGAGCTCTACCGCCGATACCTCTGGCTCACGCTCGACTCTCTGCGCACGCATCCGCACAAGTCGACGCCGCTTCCCGTCCGCGCGCTCAGTACGGACGAGGCCCACCGCCTTCTGGCGAGCCGAACCGAGCCGGCCCGAGTGGCAGATCCCCTCTCGTCAGACCGGGAGATCTGACAGCCGAGATCATGTCGGCTCGACCGTCGCCCCTGCGTCGGGCCTCCACTCGGTGACGGCCGATCACGGACGACGAAGAGCCCGCACGCTACGCCCGCAGGCCCTGGTCCCGCAGGGATGCGCTCACGACCGCGTCTGCCACGCGCCCGGCCGCGCTCGTCCCACCGAGCGGGCCGCCGCGCAGCCGCATGGCGAGCTCGCCGGTCACGACGAGCAGGAGCTCCTCCGCGAGCCGCGGCGCCTCCTCCCCCACCAGCGGCTCGGCGAGCTCGGTCAGCCGTCCGCGCAGGGACTCCGTGTCGGCGCGGACCGCGTCGGCGAGCTCGGCCGGCGGGTCGAGGTACTCCGCGGACGACGCGAGGAACGCGCACCAGCGGGCGCCGTGCGGCCGCTCCCGGAAGCGCTCGAGTGCGGGGAGCACGGCCAGCAGTCGCTCCCGGTCCGAGTCCGCCCGCTCGATCTCGGCCTCCCAGGTCTCGAGCCAGGCCGCCTGCCGACGGGCGAGGGCGGCGGCGACCAGCGCCTCCTTGCTGGAGTAGCCGCGGTAGAGGGTGGCGGCCGAGACGCCGGCCAGTGCCAGCACCGCGTCGATCGGCGTCGCGGCGATCCCGCGGCTGAAGAAGAGCTCCTCGGCCGCGTCGAGCAGCTTCGCCTCGGTGCGGGGCCTGATCGAAGCGGCTCGGAGTGGCGTGGTCATGCCTCCAGCCTAGACTCTGAATATGAAACGCACGTTTTCGTTCTCGTCTCCGGTCTCCCTCGTCCTCGCCGCCACCGCGCTCATCGCGGCGACCTACGGTCTCGTGCGCTTCGCCTACGGTCTCCTGCTGCCGGAGATGCACGCCGAGCTGGGCTTCGACGCGGCCACGGCGGGCGGTGTCTCGGCCGGCGCCTCCCTCGCCTACTGCCTCGGCGCGGTCGCGGGCTTCCTGCTCGCCTCCCGCGCGGCCCGCGTCCTCGTGCTGGCCGCCGGGGCGACGGCGGGCGCCGGCGCGCTCGGGATGGCGCTCAGCCACGAGTTCGTCCCCTTCGCGATCGCCGCCGTCGTGAGCTCCGTCGGCGCGGGACTCGCCTCCCCCGCGCTGGTCGACGTGCTCCGACGGGGCGTAAGCCCGGGACTGCAGGCGCGGGCGCAGACGATCGTGAACTCCGGGACGGGCCCCGGACTGGTCGGAGCGGGTGTCCTCGCCCTGACGCTGCTCCCGGGCTGGCGCACGGTGTGGGTCGTCGCGGCGGTCGTCGTGGTCGCGGCCGCCCTCGCGGTCGCCGTGCTCGACGGCGCCACCGCGCGCCGCGAGAATCCGACCGCGCTCTCCACGGCCTGGCTGCGCGCGCATCGCGGGGCGATCCTGGCGGCGGCGCTGCTGGGCGCCGGATCCGCCGGAGTCTGGAACTTCGGCAGGACCCTGCTGGTCGAGGGCGGGAGCAGCACCGCGGAGTCGGTCGTCGCGTGGATCGTCCTCGGGATCGGCGGCACCGTCGCGATCGCCACCGCCCGCTGGACCAGCGCCCTGCCGCCGCGCACGGCCTGGACGATCACCACGGCGACGGCCGCCGTCGGGACCCTCGGCCTGGCGCTCACGGCCTCCTCGCCGCTCGCCCTCCTGGCCTGCCTCCTCTTCGGCTGGGGCTACACCGCCGGCACCGGAGCGCTCATCGCCTGGACCACCGCCCTCGACCCGGACCGCGCGGCGACCGGCACGGCACTACTCTTCGTGGTGCTCATCGCGGGCCAGGCCGTGGGCGCCGTGGGCCTCGGAGCGCTGCTCGACGGGCCGGGCGCCACGGTCGCCTTCGCCGTCGCCGCGGTCGCGACGGCCGCCGCCGGAGTCGGCCGCCGAGCACCGGCGCGGAGGATCGAGGCGGTGAGCGGAGGCGGCGGCACCGGTAGCCTCGCGTCATGACCTTCGCGAACGTCGGCACCCTGGGGGCCGCACCCGGCAGACGCGACGAGCTCGTCGCCCTCCTCACCGAGCACAACGCCGCCCTCGTCGACGTCGGCTGCCTGGCCTACGAGGTCGGCGTCGACGACGAGCAGCCGGACACCGTCTTCGTCGTCGAGCTGTGGGAGAGCGCCGAGACGCACAGGGCCTCGCTGGCCCTCCCGCAGGTCCAGGCCGCGATCGAGCGGGCGCGCCCGCTGCTCAGCGGCGCCTTCGGCGGCCACCGCTTCGACGTCGTGGGCTCTCCTCTCCGCAGCTGACCTCCGGCGCCGGCCCCGGAGCTGACCGCCGGGGCCGGCCTCCGGGGCCGACCTCCGGGGCCGGCCTCCGCCGAGGGCTCGATGCGGGCTGCGCGGACGTCTCCCCCGGACGTCGACGCCGTCGGTGATCGCGCCTCCGTCCCTCCGCCCGCTGATTCCGATCCCGCCACCCCGCCACCCGAGAGCAGAGCGCCATGATCAGCACCTTCCTCGTCGAGCACGCCGCGCTCGTGCCGATCGGCTTCTGGATCGCGGTCGCGCTGGTCACGGCGCTCGCCTGGCTGCTGCACCGGCGCGGCGCGAGGAGGACCCCCCTCGTCCTCGCCGCGGTGGCCTTCCTCGCGGGCGTCGCGCTGACGATGTACCCGCCGGACGGCACGCCGCTGGTCTTCTGCACCGTGCAGTTCTCGGTGCCGTTCGACGGCATCGACACCCTCGCGAACATCGCCCTCCTGCTCCCCGGGACCCTGCTGCTCGCGGTCGCGGTCGGCCGCCCCGTGCTCGTCGCCGCCGCCGTCTCCGGCCTGTCCGCCCTGATCGAGCTGGTCCAGGCGAGCGTCCCGGCGATCGGCCGCTCCTGCGACACGAACGACTGGTTCATGAACACCATCGGCGCCGTCCTCGGCGCGCTCCTCGCCGCCGTGATCCTCGCGGTCGAGAACCGGCGGGCCGGTCGCCGCGTGTCGCGCTGACGCCGCCTCCTGTCGCGTCGCGCTCGACGTCTCGACGCCGGGTCAGTGCGGTGGGCGCAGCGACTCGGCCGGGCTCAGAGCCGTGTCGGCGGTGCAGCCGAGCTCGCCCGGCTGGAGCAGCACCGGGGCCACGACGACGCGGGTGACGGCGCCCGCCTCGCGCTTGACGAGGACGCAGTCCTCGGCGTGCCCCATCGCCACTCCGACGTCCGTCCCCCGCAGCGCGACCGTCGGCTGCGCGGCCACCTCCCGAGGTCCCGTCGGAGTCGCCAGACGCTCGCTGATCGCGGCGGCGATGTCCTCGATCGTGCCCGGGTCCTCGGGCAGCGCGGTCAGCACCTCGACCGCGGCCTCCTCCGCGTTCGCGGCCGGCACGACGACCTCGCGCGTGTCGGGCGGCGCAGTGACGCTCGGCGTCGACGCGTCGCACTCGACGTCCTGCACCCCGGTCGTGGTACCGAAGACGGTGACGCCGTCGACGCTGTGCCGGCCGTAGAAGTCGAACTCGATCCGGAAGCAGTAGGGCTGTCCGTCCACGCCGACCGTGCGCGTGGTGAGGGCGCCGAACGCATCGCCGAGCTCGGGCGCGTCGAAGGACTCGATCCCGACGAGGTCGGCGCCCTCGGCGGCGGCCTCCCTCGCGACCTCGTCGATGTCGTCGGGCCGGTCGGTGCCGATCCGATCCGCCAGCGCGGCGGCACTCTCGCGCGCGGTCGTCTCGGCGACCTCCCTGGTCGCGCCACCGGGGCCGTAGAGGGTCGGGGCGCAGCCGGTGAGCAGTGCCGTGGCCGCGAGGGCCGCCAGAAGCGGCACGGCGCGAGAGCTGCGCGTCACGATCGATCCTCCCCGGTGGCGAGCGGTACGGGCGAGCATAGGCGGGACCGGAGCGGGCGACGGCCCCGCGGTCTACGAACGACGTCCGCCGACGAGGTGGACCGTGACGGCGGGCGCAACGAGAGCGCCGAGCGCGAGGAGGAGGAATCCCCACCCCTCGGGGATCCCCGCCGCCATGACCAGCACGCCGACGGCGGTCAGTGCGCAGGCTCCGATCACGCCCAGGATCACGGAGAGGGTCCGCGCTCCCCGGCGGGCAGTGAGGACGAGCTGCGCGTCGCGGCGGCGGTCGGGATCGCGGAGTCGGATCAGCGGGAACGCGACGACAGCGAGCAGCAGCACGAGGGAGAACCAGGGGAACAGCTCCCACGGGAACGCGTCACGAAGCAGTGGACCGCGTGTACTCACGAGCAGAGCCTACGGACCGAGGCGGGGTCCCCGTCGGTCGAGTCCGGCTCAGGGCGTGCTCGCGCTGCGTCTCCCCCGCCCTCTAGTGTCGGCAGCGATGGGGGCACGCCGCCCCCGCTGAGGGGATCACATGTCTTCGCTCTCGCGCGCCGCCGTCCGGCGCACGCTCGCACTCGCCGCCGCCGTCCTGGTCGCCGCCTCCGCACTCGCCACTCCCGCGTCCGCCGCCGATCAGGGGCCCACGGGCACGATCACCGGGCGGGTCCTGCTCGAGGGGACGCCCGACACGCCCGCGGCCGCCGGCACGGAGGTGCTCCTGCGCCCGACCAGCACCAGCGAGGTGAAGCCGCTCGTCGTCGCGACGACGGACGCCGCCGGCGCCTTCGAGGCCGCCGTCGTACCCGACGAGACCTACACGATCAGCGCACTCGTCGAGGACGGCCTCCACGTCCAGCGCAACCTCGGCTCGGACCGACCTAACGCCTCGGGCACCGTCTTCTCCGTGAGCGCCGGCAGGACCCTCGCCCTGCCCGAGTACGTGCTCCCGCTGGGAGCCACGATCAGCGGCCACGTCGACACCGATGACGGCGTCTCCGTCCCCGTCACCGCCTTCAACCGGCCGCCGTACGGCAGCTACGTCGAGACCCGCACGGACGCGAACGGCGACTACACGATCCGCGGCCTCGACCTCGACTTCTACAACGTCTCCTTCGACGACCGCACCGGCGACCCGAAGGAGTGGTGGCCCAACAGCCCGACCCAGGACGGCGCCGCGCGCATCGTCATCACCAGCCTCGACCAGGCCGTCACCGGCATCGACGCGGACCTCCGCACGGCGCGCGCGAACCCGCTGGACTCCGCCCCCTGCCTCGACCGCTCGACGCTGACCGTCGCGAAGGCCACCGCGGCCGCCCGCGCGTACCTGCGCTCCCACGACCTGGACGCCCTGAAGACCCTCACGCGCGCCGATGTGAAGCAGTACCTCGCCCGCTGCGCCTGAGCACGACCCACCCGAGAAGCGGCCGCCGGCACCTCGCGGGCGGCCGCTTCGTCGTCGACGAAAGGCAGCGAGAAGCCGAGCGGGTCATCGCGATCGGGTAGCGGGGAACGGTCACCGGTGAGGCCGAGCGCCGAGGCGGGTCCCGAACGGAACGCTGTCCCGCGGCCGCGACGCTGTCCCGCGGGCCCGGGCTCACCGGCACCTAGCCTGGGCGGATGGACGGCACGGTCGATCTGCTCACACGGAGACTCCGGCTCCGGCGGCTCACCCGGGAGGACGAGGCGGCGGTGACGGCGTACCGGGGTGACGCCCCCGCCTCCCGCTTCCTCGGTCACGGTCCGCTCGCGGAGGGGCAGTACACCTCCTGGTTCGAGGAGCGGGACGCCGAATGGGAGCTGCGCGAGCCGGGTCACCGCCGCTTCTACGGCGTCGAGGTCCGAGCGACGGCGGCGCTCGTCGGTGACGCCGTGCTCGTCCGTTCGGCGGACGGGCAGCAGGGTGAGATCGGCATGTTCCTCCACCCGGCCACGTCCGGCCTGGGCTACTCGCTCGAAGCGGGCGGCGCTCTCCTCGACGTCGGGTTCGGGTCGCTCGGCCTGCACCGCATCATCGGCCGCACCGCAGCCGACAACCGCGGCTCCGTGCACGCGATGGAGCGGCTGGGACTGCGGCGCGAGGCCCTCTTCCTGCAGAGCGAGAGACGCGGCGAGACCTGGATCGACTCAGCGGTCTACGCGATCCTCGCGGACGAGTGGAGACGCAAAAGACACGCCGAGACGGTCTTCACCCCGAGCGAGTGACGGACCGCTGCTTTCAGGGAGACGGACAGCGGCCCTCGAGATGCCTGGAGATCTCTTCCTCTTCGGAAGGGGGCGCGCCACTGACCAGCACGGGCGCACCCCGCCGCAGTGCGCGGGTGGGACTGCTGCGGGCGGAGCTCTCGGCCGCTTCTCAGTCGGGCAGGCTCTGCCAGATCACCGACTCGACGGGGTCGCCGTCCGGTGTGCACTCGTCCGGAGTGTCCTCGAGCGTGAGGTAGCCACCGCCGCCCTCCACGACGTCGCCCGTCGTCAGCGCTCCCCGACCAGGGACGTCGATCGTCCGGCCGTCGCCACTGAGGCGCGAGCCGACCGGGAACACCAGCGGGAGGGCGGTCCCGTCGTTCTGCACGGCCAGGCAGCCCTCCTCGGTCGTCGTGAGAGTTCCGGCGATCGACGCCTGCATCACCAGGTCCGGGGCCTCGGAGGCGACCATCGCGGTGACGCCCTCGCTCCGCTGCACCGCGGCGTCGGAGTTGGAGCACGCCGTGAGCGTCATGGACGAGGCAACGCACAGCAGCACCGTCAGTGGGCGGAGTCGTCGACGCGGAATCATGAGAACAGCCTACGAATCCCTCCTCGGCGGAGTCGTACCGCTCAGCACTCCCCCGCTGGACACTGCACCGCGCGGGGCGGGTGACCGGTAGCCGAAGGGTCGCTCACCTGTCCGGACAGGGTCGCTCTACGGGCCGACGGCCGGCAGGGTCAGCACGGCACCCACCGCAGTGACCGCCGCGAGCAGGACGCCGACCGGGACAGCGACACGGGGACGGTAGGCGCCGATGACGAGGGTGGAGAAGGTCAGGAGCGCGCCGACTCCGACGAGCGCGAACCATTGGACGAGCGGCCAGGCCGGCCCGGCGAGGCAGTCGACGGGCGGGTCGTTCACCTCGAGGAACGTGCTGCGGTAGTCGCCCGCGCAGCCGAGGAGGATGAGCCAGTTCGTCACGGCGCCGAGCCCTGCGAGGACGACGCTGGAGACGGCGCCGACGACTCCGATGAGCGCGAGGATCGACGCGACGGCGTCGGAGGCGGCCGTCGTGGTGATCCGCCGGCTCATGGTCCTCCACGCGAGAACGTCGCGGCCGAGGCCGGGCCGGAGGGAGAAGGCACGCGCAGGCCGACTGCGGGTCGACCCGTGTGCCGATCCTGAGGGCTCACCGCACGACCGAGCGCGCGGGCAGGTGGGAGGCCGCTCCGCGCCGCCGGCTCAGTGCCCAGACGAGCGCGCCCGCGAGGAGCACCGCGCAGGTCAGCCCGGCGACGTGCAGGACGAGCGACGGCACTCCGTTCTCGGGGAGCAGGAAGCCGTACGGCACCCACCCGTCGGTCGCCCCGCGGACGAGCACGACGACGACCCAGACGATCGGGTAGGGCAGGACCACCCACAGCCGGCGCCACGGGAGCGGTCCGCGGTCGGCGACGACGATCCAGTCGAGGAGGACGAGCGCGGGGAGCACCACGTGCAGGACGGCGCTGACCCAGGGCGGGGCCGTTCCGGTACCGGGAACGAGAGTGTTGTAGATCACGGCGACGACGATGAGGTAGGCCGTCGCCGCACCGCGGACGTGGCTCAGCCACACCGGGGTCGGACGGCGGGCGAGCGCGACCGAACCGGCGACGATCAGCACCGCGCTGGCGAGGAGGCTGGTCTGGTTCGTGAAGTAGCCGAAGTAGTCGAACGGATTCGGCTCGCCGGCCGCGATGCTGAGCGCGTAGGTGTGGAGGATCACCGCGACCGCAGCTGCACCGACGGCGATGCGCGCAGCGCCCACGAGTGGGCGGATCGATGCCGGGGTAGCCACCGGCTCAGCCTAGGAGCCGTCGCGCTCACTGATGACCCGCGACAGTTTCCTCCCCTTTCGGAATGCCGGCCGAGGGCCTGTTCCGCTTCCCTTCGGACGAGATCCCACGCGTCGGTGAAGAGCGCAGTGCATGATGGCGCGATGTACGTCGGAGAGGCCCCGCGGCCGAATGGAGTGACGCTCATCGTCTTCGCCTTCGTTCTCGCCGCTCTTGGACCCGTCGTGGGATCCTTGGCCTCCCTCTCCATGTGGGACCCGAGCGAGACGTGCAGAACCCGCGGTGGAAGCAGATTGACCGGAGAGAAGTTCCTCTGGAATCCGCTGTGCTCGGACGGTTCAGTGGTTCAGCCGATGTGGATGACGTCGACGACTGCCGCGGCGCTGTCCGTCGCCCTGCTGTGTCTCATCATCGCGGCCGTCCGTGATGCTCGATATGACGCACAGGAGAGTGCGTCGCTCGAGGTCGAGCACGAATACTCCCGCCAGGCCCTGCCGGAGGACGACGGACTCCGCAGACTGGGCGACGAATGGTGAGAGACGTCGAGTCCGAGAGGTTCCGTCCCCATGAGCGTCAGACAGTCGCCTCGCCCGGATCACGCGATCCCCCTCGTTCTCGCCGTGCTCTTCACCGTCTTCGCCGCCGCTCTCGGGGTGGTGTCCTCGATCTTCCTGTGGGATCCGGGAGAGGCGTGTCGGGTCCGCGGCAGCTACTCCAGCCCCGAGAGCTTCCTGTGGAATCCACTGTGCGCGGACGGTTCGGCGGTCCAGCCGATGTGGATGACGGTGGCAGGCGCTGCTGCGCTGCTCGGTGCCGGAGTCTGCGTCATCCTGGCGATCGCTTTCCGAGTGCTCAACCATGAGCGGGAAGCCCCGCCGCCGGTCGTCTCGCACTGGGAGTGAACGACCGAGGGTTCGGACGGCTTCCGCTCGTTGCTGTTTCTGGGCGTCCTTCCGTTCCTCCGCCTGGTCGCCCTGGTCTCGATCGTCACCTCCGGCACTCTCCAGTGGGTCGGAGAGCGCGGGCAGCCCCGTCAGTGGCCTGAGCGGTCTCCCGTGAGAGGGTGATCCGCATGCAGCCCACGACCGAGTGATGCGGGCGCCCGCCGGACTGCAGCGAGGGCTCTCGAACACGCGGTGGATCTCGATACGCCCGCTCCGCGGGCTACTCGATCAGCAGGGAAGGGCACACGCAAGCTGGTCGACCCATGCTGGTCGAGCAGCCTCGCAGGGGCGTGTCGAGACCCGCGCCTCCGTGCACCGGTGGATCTCGATACGCCCGCGGAGCGGGCTACTCGATCAGCATGAACGGCTCAGGCCCTGGAGACCTCGACCAGATCGATCCATGCGGGTCGAGTAGTCCCGAAGGGACGTATCGAGACCTGCCCATCGACCCGCCGCGACCCGGTGCTGCGGCCTAGTGCGCTCGCGGCGGGAGCGCGACCGGGAGGGTCAGCTCGCCGCGCTCGACGAGGCTCTCGAGGGCCTCGAGGACGGCGGCCTCCGGTTCGTACCGCGGCGCGTAGCCGAGCAGCGTCGCCGCCTTCTCGATGGAGAAGTACTGGCTGCGGTGCAGGTGGCCCCAGCTCGCGTCGGCGAGGTCGTCGCCCGCGCTCCGGCGGAACTCCTCCCAGCCGATGCTCTCCAGCGCGGCCTCCTGCCCGAACCAGCCCGCGGCGATCTGCGCGAACCCGCGGACCGTGAGCGCCGACGGGGCCACGATGTGGAAGTCCTCCCCCGCGGCTTCCTCGGGTCGGGCCACCGCGAGCTCGAACGCCTGGGCGACGTCGTCGGCGTGCACGTGGTGCAGGGACTCCGCGCCCGAGCCCGGCATCCGCAGGGTCCCGCCGGTGGCCAGGGTCTCCCAGACGGCGGGGTCGAGGTTGCCCAGCGGGCCGATCGGTGCCCAGCCGGGTCCGCTGATGTGGCCCGGGTGCAGCGTGGTGGTGCGCAGGCCGCCCGCGGCGGTCTCGGCCTTCAGGAGGAGGGCGATCGCCTCCTTCTGGCGGCCGTACTCGTCGATCGCGGGAGTCCCCTCGCCCTCCCGGATCGGGAGCTTCAGGGTGGGCCCGTAGCGCCAGACCGATCCGCAGCTGATCAGGTGACCGACGTGACCGCGCAGCCCCTCGACGAGCGCCCGCGCCGAGTCGACGGTGAAGCAGACCAGATCGATCACCACGTCCGGACGCAGATCGCGGACCCGGGCGGCGAAGACGCCGTCCTCGTCCTCCTGCTGCCGATCGGCGACGACGTTCCGCACCTGCTCCCACTCCGGACCGGCGGTGTAGGGGGTGCTGGTGCCGCGGGCGATGTTCGTGACCTGGTGTCCGGCGCGGACGAGCCGGGGGACGAGGAAGGAGCCGATGTGGCCGCTCCCGCCGATGACGACGACGTGCATGGTGGCTCCTCGGGGTGGTGACGGGCGGTTCGCTCCACTCCACCACACTCGCGACCGGCGCCGCTGGTGCCCCTCCCCTGCTCCGAGCCCCGCCCAGCACGTCGGCTCGGCCGGGACGTCTCGAGCGAGGGCGGGAGGCGCCTGCCGTTCAGAGCGCCGCGGGTGGCACCGGTGGCGGGTTCGGGATCTCGAAGACGGCCGAGCGCGGCCACATCAGCGTCGGCATGCGCCTCCGCTCGGGCCCGCCGACGATCACCGCGGCGTCGAGCAGGTCCGCGGCGTGCGCGAGGACGTGCTCGAGGTAGGCGGGATGCACCCAGTGCGGTCCGGAGAAGGCGGAGATCAGGTCCTGGAGGACACGGACGGACTCGTGCTGATTCTCGTCCCGCGGGGTCATGGCGGCTCGGATCGGTAGGAGAAGCCCTCTCGGCCGAGCGATGTCACCGATCGGAGGGAGAGAGTTCGTGCACCTCCGCGACGCGGCCGGCATCCGTCACAGTACGCCTCGGACGACCTCGGAGAGGCGTTTCACGAATATCCCGGTGACACTGCAGAAACCGCCCTTCGCGTCTCCCTCCCGGCGACTGCGCGATCGATCGTCTCGGATCGGTGTGAGCAGTGCGGAACGGGGTTAGTCTCAGAGTCCATCCGAGACCTCGCGTGGCGAACCGCACCCTTCCCGGGCGCACGCGACGGCGGGACTCCCATGGGCAGGCTGCACGGCGACTCCGGCAGCGGTGCCGACGTCGACGACCGGCCCCTCGCTCCCCCGAAGCCCGTGATCGGGACGGAGCTCGGCACGAACGCGTGCACTCGCGCACCCGGCTTCCTCCCGTGAGCACCAGCCGGCCGGGAAGCGGCGCCTTCGGCGAGGAGATCGACCGGCTCCTCGCGTCCTTCACCACGCTCCTGCCCGGCGAGGACGCTGCCACATCCGTGCTCGGCGCTCCCTTCGAGATGCAGACACTCGCGGCGACCAGCCGTCGAGCGGCGACCCTCGACGAGACGCAGATCGACCTCGGTGAAGGGCCCGCCTGGAGCGCGTACCGCGCCTATCGCCCTGTCGAGCTGCAGGTCGACGACGAGCGGCACTTCGCCGCCTGGCCGGTCTTCGCGCTCTCCGCGGAGGCGGCAGGAACGAGGACCGTCCTCGCCGTCCCCCTGGTCATCGGCACCTCGAGCATCGGCGCGGTCACCCTGTACAGCAGCACCTCGATGCGGCTCGACGCCGAGCAGCTGCGGCTCGCGGGCCGACTCTCAGGAGCGCTCGCCAGGGCCGTGGTCGATCAGGCGATCACCCTGCCGGAGAACGGGAGACTCGCCCGTGATCCAGCGCTCTCGCGCCGGGACGTGCACCAGGCGACCGGGATGGTGATCGGCCAGACCCGGTCGACACCGGCGGACGCCCTCGCGATCATCCGCGCCTACGCCTTCGCGGAAGGCGTCGGAGTGCGCGACGTCGCCGCACGGATCCTCGCCGGATCGCTCGACTTCTCCCACGATCCGCCCGAGTGATTCCCCCTGCTCCGAGGCGGTCGACTGCGGATCCAGCCGGCGGTGATCAGTGCGCCCGGCGCCGCCAGGATCTCGAGATCGATGCCGCCTCTCGAGACGGTCGCGGGATGGTCTCGCCGGCCCATGGGGCGGCCGGTGCACCATCGCCGATCGTCTCCGAGATCGTCTACCGTGCGGTGATCACCTCACCGCGCATCCCGAGCGCCTGGAGATCGACACCCGTCGAGGAGACGATCATCTCTCCGGTATCGCCGTCGTAGACGACGGTGTAGACGTCCCACTCCTCAGCCGGAAACCCGTAGGGCGCGTCGTTCACGACGGGGGCGTGCACGCTCAGAGCCCACATCGGCGCCTCCGGTGAGATCCGAGTGTCGCCGCCGAGTCCCGGGGCGCAGGAGGACAGCTCCGCAGAGGTCGCCCGCACCGCGTAGATCGGGTACTGCTTCTTCTCCTCCGCGCTGACCGTGGAGAGGCGACTTCCGGCGCCGTCGGCCAGGTCGAGCGCCGGATTCGTCAGCTGCTGGACGTCGATCATCGGCCCGTAGGCGGTGTCAGCAGTCGGGGGGGGCACGGCGGGGCTCCCGTCGGTAGTGGAGACGGCTGGGGGGTCCCGAGGCGACGCCGGTGCTGCCTGTGTCTCCGTCGAGGTGGGCGTCGTCTTCGCGGTGGCGTCGATGGTGACGGGGCCGGAGCGGATGCGCATCGTGGTCGTGGTCTGCGTGAGGCTCACGTCCCCGGCGCCCAGGACGTCCCTCAGCCACTGCTCTCGTTCTCCGGCGGCATCGAGGCAGCCGATGTAGGTCGTTGCCGGGCCCCCGGTGACGAGCCGGACGGACGTCTGCAGACCTGCGTACTGGAGGTCGTAGGTGAGGGTGTTGCAGGGCCCGTCCACGCTGAGCTTCGACCGACCGTCGATGTCGATGACGCGGAGGCCGACCGGGTGATCGAGCAGCCAGTCGCCTGATCCCCGAGCAGCGATGACCGCGGTGGTCTCGTAGACGGACTCGGTCGCTTCCTCGGCGCTGAGCAGATCTCCCGCGACCTGCGACGTCGACGGTGAGCCGGGGCCGGCGGCGCTCGCCGCGCAGCCGCTCAGGACGAGCGCCGCGGAGAGGCAGAGGACGCTGAGGAGAAGTCTCCTCGCCCGTGTGCCGGTCACTGGTCGACTCCGGTCTGCGTCGTCGGCGGGTCGGTGCAGTCGACCCTGGTGCTCAGTCCCGTGAAGATCCGCAGGCGCCCGCTCTCCTCGCAGACCTGGCTTCCGTCGAGGGAGTACCGGGCGGCGTCCGTCCCGTCGATGGTCCCGCCGACGGCACCCGCTGCGGTGAGTGCAGCGCACGCCGCGGCGAGTGCCGCGGTGGACCGGCCGACGGGCGTCCGGATTTCGCCCGACAGGGCGATGCCCTGCCCGTCCGGCTCCCAGCAGGTGACGGGCGCAGCGATCGGAGTGCCGCGCTCCGTCGTCCCCGCCGTGAGGACTGCCGCGCTGAGGATCGCGCCCGCGATACCGGCGAGCGTCACCGCCGCGGCCTGGCCAACGCGTCGGCGGCGGCGGATGCGGTGCGCGAGGCGTGCGCTGATGCGCTCGAGCTGCTCATCGCTCAGGTCACGACTGTCCATGGTCCTCGGTCCGTTCCGTCAAAGTTCTCGCCAGTGATGCCCGCACCCGCGAGAGGCGGTTGCGGACCGTCCCGTGGGACAGGCCGAGGGAGCGAGCGGCGTCGCTGTAGCTGAGGTCGTCCTCGATGCACGCCGTCCAGATCGCACGGTCCGTCGCGCTCATCTGCTCGACCAGACGCCGCACGTCGAGCAGCCGGTCGCTCGCCTCCGCGTCGATGCCGCGAGAGGCGGTGTCGTCGGAGAGGGGCAGGTGGCGTCGGCGCTGCTCGCGGCGGTTGGTCGAGGAGCTGAGGTTGCGCGCCGTGACCAGCAGCCAGGGCAGCACCGACTCCCCCACGATGCGCACGCCCGAGCGGCGCTTCCAGAGCAGGAAGAAGGTCTCCTGCACGACGTCCTCCGCCTGGCCGGCGTCCGCGAGGAAGCTCCCCGCGGCCCGGTGGACCGCGCGGCCGTGCATCCGGAAGAGAGCATCCAGCGCCGAGGGGTCGCCGCCGCGAAGACGATGCACCAGCGTCAGCTCAACAGCATCGACCATCCGACATCACCCCCTCAGTAGTGAATGCCCTCAGAGCACGGTTTCGTCTCAGACTTCAGGGAGCGATCGCAGACGACTCGGCGATACGTCCGGGCTCATCCCCTGAGGGGAGGCCCGGTCGCCCGACCGGCGGCGTTGCATTCGCTGAGCGGGCGTGTTCGACTGAACCGACGTCAACGATCTCCGCGGGCGCCGGTGAGCCGTTGATCGATACTCAGGCGAGACGGTCGATGCGCTCGTTCTGGCTCGTTCCAACGGGCGACGCCGGTGGCACCGCGGTCACGGCAGCGGAAGCTCTTCCGCTCTCTCGGCGCCCATGATCTGGCGATGGTAGAGAAGCAGCTCCCAACCTCGGAGAGTGAAGTCATAGCGGGATCCCGGCTGCACGGCAGATGGCGCGATAAATGACGACGCCCACTAGACCAACTAGGAGAACCCGTGTTCCTCGCGCTCCTCGCCGGCGCTCCCGCCGTGATCGGGGTCCTCTGGCTCGTCACCCTGTCAGGAGACGGGTCCCAGGAGAAGGTGCGGCGAGACACCTGCATCGGCGCCCTCGTCGTCAGCGTGCTGTTCATCGTCGGAGCCGTCGTCTACTGGTTCGTACCGGTGGAGACGAGCAACGATGCTCAGGGCTCGTTCGGCGCTTCCGCTGTCGTCGGCGCCGCGCTGCTCGTCAGCGGCATCCTCGGCCTCGTCCTCACTCTGATCCTCCGGCTCACGATGCCGGGAGAGGCCCGCGTCGATCGCAGGTGACGCCGAGCTCGGACGATCGGGCTCGCCGCAGGCCGCGCAGCGCGACTCAGCCCACCATCGGAGCGCAGGTCCGGGCCGGGAGCCACTGCGGGAGAACACGAGATCCGGTCGGCGCTCCGCCGTACTCTCTCCCCCATGACGGACTACGCCCGACCCGCTGTCGAGGACCGCGTCTTCACGGACGAGGACGGCCGGCCGATCCCCTACGGGAACCGCTGGAGAGGAGGACCACCTCCGGACGAGAGCTACTCCCTCACCCGCGACACCGAGCGGTTCCGACCCGTCCACACGATCGCGGACGCCCTGCTCGAGTACCTCGCTCGCAGCTACGACGTCACGGTCGAGGACGACCCGGCCCTCGCCGCCCGGGACGAAGCCGAGATCTCCTGGGCCGCCCGCGCCGTCCGCGTGACCCCGCGATCGGTCGATGCCGCCCCGCTCACGATCGTCTGGACCGTCTTCCCCGGCGTCCTCCTCCACGCCGGAGCACTGCAGCGGTTCGACTACCCCGTCTGCGGCTGCGACGCCTGCGACGACGACTGGACCGCCCTCGCGGACGACCTCGAGCGAGCCGTCCTCGACGTCGTCGCGGGACGCTACGAGGAGAGCATCACCGCTCACGACGACGGCATCACTGTCGCCTACCGCATCGGAGGCGGTGGTGAGCTGGGCATGTCGAGCGGCTACACCAACGAGGAGGGCGTGCATGAGGTGACCAGTCACGACGGGCAGCAGGTGTCCGCGCCCTGGAGCCGGGCGTGGCAGGCCTGGCCGGAACGCAGGCGCTGACGGACGCTCCGCACGGAGTCACCCCAGCAGGAGCGCGCCGGTCGGGCGACCCCGATCCCGCGCCGCCCTTGACCTCCCTCCCCTATCTTCCTATTCTTCGGTCATGCCCAGACGGAAGCAGGGAGCGGTCCTCCCCCTCGAGCTCGACCTCCTGGACGCGCTCATCGATGCGGGCGAGCCGACGCACGGCTTCGCTCTCGCCGCGTCGCTCGCCACGGGAGACGGCCGGCCGCTCACCGCGCACGGCACGCTCTACAAGGCGCTGGGGAGGATGCAGGAGCGCGGTCTCGTCTCGTCGTCCTGGGAGGACAAGGCGGAGGCGAACGCGCAGGGCCGCCCTCCGCGCCGCCGCTACGAGGTGACCGGCGAGGGACGCGCCGTCGCCCACGCGGCCGCCGCTGCCCGCTCGGGCGCTGCCGGTCGCGCCCCGTTCGTCCTCGGTGGAACGGCGTGAGCGCCCGATCGTCGGCGGCGGTGCGCCGCTCCACGGTCGCCGCGCTGCGCTGGTGCCGCTTCTACACCCGCGGGCTGGATCCGCACTTCGCTACCGAGCGGGCGGAGGAGATCGCGTCCGACCTCTTCGAGCACACCCGGTGGGCCGAGGAGAGAAAGCAGGCTCCCCGCCGCACGGCTCGGCAGATCGCCTCGCGCACGGTCCGGGGCGCCGGGGCGGATCTGCTGTGGCGCCGCGCCCGACTCCACGAGGGAAGCGCGGAGATGCTCTTCGACGCGCGAGTGGGGTCGCTCTCCACCGCCCTCTGGGCTGTCGTGTTCGTGCTCGTCCTGGCCTCCGTCGTCGTCGGCGGGTGGGCGAGCATCCGCCTCGTCACGGAGAGTCCGGTGCCGTTCGCGACGACGGCACCGGTGTTCGCGGCGACCGCCGTCGCCGCGCTGGCTCTGCTGCTGCTCCTGCACCACCGGACCCGCCGTGCCGGCGCCGTGCTGGGAGCGGTCGCCGTCTCGGTCCTCCCGACGGTCGCGGTCGACGCGCTCTGGTACATCAGCGCCACGGTCCCCGTGCTCGTGTCCTCGGTGCCCTCCCTCGACCTCCTTCTCCTGCTGCTGGGGAACGCGCAAGGACTCGTCCTGCTCGCCGCCGCCCTCTGCTGGTCCATCGCCCGACGCCCCACCGGAAGCCAGGTCACGACATGACGGATCCCCGCCCTCGAGGCACCACCCGGCTGCGCGCCACGATCGCCCTCGCAGCGGGAGGACTGCTCCTCACGGCAGGCCTCGGCGCCGTCCTCGCCGCCACCACGGCGTCGGCCGTGCAGGACTACGACGACCGCTTCGCCGCCGCGCGGGCGGCCGATCCGCCAGTCGTCGAGGAGGACGTCGCCTCGTCGCCGCTCCCCTCGATCACCCCCGCCGCCCACGAGCCGGGCACGCCGTTCGAGGAGGCGACGCCGACCGCCGCCCCCGACGGGCACCGGTACGACCAGTGGGGCGTCCGCCTCTACGACGTCTCCGACGCACCGGACGACATCACCTACCCGGCGAGCCTCGTCGGCGACGAGCTCGGCAACGCGGTCAGCTGGGTCGACATGCAGCTGCGCATCGCCGGCTGCATGCGCGAGGAGGGCTTCGACTACACCTTCAAGCTGTGGTGGGAGCGCTCGCCCGAGGACCGGGGCTCCGAGCCCCTCGCGGAGGACAGCGAGGCCATGGCCGCCCTCTACGGCACGAACCTCACCTCCACCGGCCCCTACGACTGGACGCAGGCCGGCTGCCAGGGCCGGATCGTGCACGAGATGGGCAACGACGACGCTCACTGACGCCCCGACGAGGGAGCGTCGCCACGGAGTCGGCCTCGCGGCCCGTCGCCGACCGTGTGCCGCTCCGGCGGTGCGCTCAGACCTCGTCCTGCCGCGTCGCCCAGGCGATCAGGCGGCGGAGGATCTCGCGGTGCTCGGGCGACTCGAAGGAGCGGGGGTGGTGGCCGAGGGCGTCGTAGGCGACGCGGCCGCTGCCGCCGGTCGCCTCGCGCAACCAGATCAGGGGGTGCTCGACGCCGTCGTGCTCGTGGACCGCGAGGACCTCGTTGTCGGCGGCGGTGCGGAGGGACGTGTAGCGCTCGTCCTGCAGGACGAAGTCCCCGACCCCGGCGGTGAGCGGGTGGCCGCGGAGGCGGACGCGGGCCTCGCCGTGCTCGGGGTGGAAGGACGTCCCCCGCTCCCACCGGCCGCCGATCGCCTGCTCCCACTCCGGCGCGTCGACGAAGCTCGTCGAGGAGGCGTGCAGCGCGAGCACGGGGGCACCGCAGGCGAGCAGGCGTCCGAGGCCGGCCCGCGCAGCGGCGGCGGGCGACGGTGCGCCGTCCCGGGGCAGCCCGACGTTGACGACGACGAGGTCCGGAGCGTCTTCGAACCGCTGCAGCGCGTCGTCCACGTCCGGCGCGACGGTGAGCGCGAAGCCCGACTGGCGCAGGATGCCGGCCACGCACTCCGTGGTCTCGCCGAACGGATGCCAGGGGTCGCCGTAACGGCCGGCACCAGCGCGGCCGGCACCGGAGAGGACGAGGGCGGAGAGCATTCGCGACACGCACCGGAGCCTAGGCGGCGTTCGGGAGCGCGTGCCTCGACACAGTCCTCGACGCCGCCCGGAGGCGCGGCGCTCCGGACGGTCACTCCCCGCTGGTCTGAACGCTCGCCACGTCGTCGCAGGTCGCCGTCATCGCGGCGACGACCGCGGGGTCGTCCTGCGCGAGGTCGTCGCCGCCGCTCGTGACGGCGCCGTTGGTCGCGGTGCGCCCGTCGGCCGAGAGCTCCACCTGCGTCGAGGTGATGCTGTAGCGCCCGTCGGCGTCCCGCGCGGCGAGGACTCCGGAGATCGAGTGGTGGCCGTCGGCGTCGGCCGTGCCGCAGGTGACGCCCGTGCCGGCGTCGCCGAACCCGGCGAGCACGAATCGGTACGGCTCCCCGTCGACGCCGATCGGCGTCACGAACGCGCAGTCGGTGAAGGCGAAGAGCGCGGCGGTCCTGCCGTCGCTGAGGACCGTCGCCGCGAGGGTCGGGCTCACCGCGACCGTCCAGCCGCGGTGGGTCGCCGGGCCCGCCAGCGTGTCCTGCTGCAGGAAGGTCGCACCCGAGGCGGTGCGGATGCCGTAGTCGAAGCCGCCGTCCTCGTCGTAGAACGCCTGGTCCGCCCGGCCGTCGCCGTCGACGTCGCCGATCTCCGCCGTCGCGACGCCGGCCGGGACGGGAGTGTCGTTCGGGGTGCAGCCGGTCGACGACGCGGGCGGTGCGGACGACGGTGCCGACGCGGAAGGGCTCGCCGGTACGGCGGTCGCGCTGGACGCGGCCGTCGACGCGGACGCCGAGGGCGGCGTCGACGCCTGCGTCTCCTGAGCCGCCCCCGTCGAGCAGCCCGTCACGCCGGCGAGTCCGCCGATCACCGCGACGGAGAGCACGAGGAGACGGGGCGTGAACGGACGGGACTTCCTGCTTGCCGAGCGAACCATGACGACCTCCTCGATCACGATAGGACTGCCGCGCCGTTCCCGCCTCCCCGGGATCTCCGCCGTGCCCCCTCCCGGCCTCCCGGCGCCGGCTCAGCGCCCCGGCAGGGTGTCGAGCGACCGGGAGCGCGCGGCGAGGAGCTCGGCGTAGGTGCCGTCCCGCTCGGCCCAGCGCAGTCGCTGCGCGGCCCGGACGACGATCTCGTCCGGAGTCGGCTCCTGCGTCAGCAGCTCGAGGACCTCGTCGAGGTAGGCGTCGAGGGGCAGGGCGGCCGGGTTGACGGCCTCCTGGTCCGCGGTCGCGACGGCCGGCGGGACGAGCTCGGTCACCCGGACGCCCGTGCCGGCGAGCTGCGCCCGCAGCGACTCGGTGTACGCGTGGACGCCCGCCTTCGACGCGCCGTAGCTGGGCATCAGCGGGAACGGCAGGAAGGCGATCCCCGAGGACACCGTGACGATGTCGCCGCCGCCCCGGCCGAGGAGGTGCGGGGTGAAGGCGTCGACGGCGCGGATCGTGCCGAGCAGGTTGACGGCGACGGTCCGCTCCGCGGTGGCGAAGTGGGCGGGGTCGCGGAGGTCCTCCTGGAGCAGGACCCCGGACATGGTGACGACCGTGTCGAGGCCGGGATGCGCCGCCAGCACCTCGTCCCTGGCGCGGGTCACGGAGTCGGTGTCGGTGACGTCGATCCGGACGGTCCCGAGGTCCTCGACCCGGTCGGTGTCGCGTCCGCCGACGACGACGGTGCTGCCGGCGGCGGCGAACCGGCGGGCGAGGCCGAGGCCGATGCCCGAGGTGCCGCCGATGACGAGGACGGTGCGGTCGGTGATGTCCATGGTGTCTCCTCCTGGGGAACGGGTCCGCGGTGAACGGCTCGGCTCGATGGTCGTCGCCGCCGCCGGGGGCAGCCAGGTCCCGGCGGATCCGGGGAGTGGCAGGGCCTCTCTCCACGCGCGACGGGGTGGGTATCGTCGGCCCCATGGATGTCGACGCACCGGCGAACGCGCTCGGCGAGTACCTGCAGGCCCGGCGCGCGCTCGTCGCTCCCGAGCGGGTGGGCCTGCCGTCGGGGACGCGGCGGCGGGTGCCGGGCCTCCGCCGGGAGGAGGTCGCCCTCCTCGCCGGCATCAGCGCCGACTACTACGTCCGCCTCGAGCGCGGCCGCGACGACAACCCCTCCGTGCAGGTGGTCGAGGCCATCGCCCGGGTCCTGCAGCTGGACGACGTCGAGACCGCCTGGCTGCACGAGCTCGCCGCACCGAAGCCCCGCGTGCGGCGGCGCACGCGGCCGGCGGAGCAGGTCCCCGCGCGGCTGCACCACCTCCTCTCCGCACTCGAGGTCCCCGCCTTCGTCGAGGGCCGCTACTTCGACGTCCTCGCCTCGAACCGGGCTGCCGTGTCGCTCTCGCCACGGCTCGCCCCCGGCCACAACCGCCTGCGGTCGCTGCTGCTCGATCCCGAGGAGCGCCTCTTCCACCGCGACTGGGAGACGGCGGTCGAGTCGTTCGTCGGCGTGGCCCGGCAGACCCTCGGCCAGGACGCGAGCGATCCCCGCGCGGTCGAGCTCGTCGGCGAGCTGTCCCTCGCCAGCGCCCGCTTCCGCACCCTCTGGGCCCGGCACGACGTCCGCCCGCTCCGCGGCGGCACCGCGACGATCGACCACCCCCGGGTCGGTCCCCTCGACCTGCACCGCGAGAAGCTGCCGGTCGACGGGCTCGTCCTGGTGATCTACTACCCCGACGAGCACGGCGACAGCGCCGACCGCCTGCGCCTGCTCGCGGCCTGGGACGGCAGCACACCCGAGTCCGCGCTCGGGGCGCGCGACTGAGGGTCCCCGGGACGACGTCAGAGGCGCGGTGCTCGCGGGGACGATGCCGGAGTCACGGTCCTCGGCGGGCGGTCCCCCTCGGGCTCCGGCTCGTCGGTGAGGCGCAGCCCGCCCGGGGCGTAGGAGTCCGCGATCCAGCGCCGCACCCAGGCCTGGTTGAGGACGACGCGATCGGCACTGGCGTACCGGAACCGGAGCGCGCTCGCGGGATGCAGCCAGATCGAGGTGCGACCGCTGCCCACGGCCGGCAGATCCTTCCAGGAGAGGTAGAAGCTCTCGCCTCGGCCGAGCTTGGTGCCGATGACGACCTGGAGGTGACCGAGGACGCGGTCCTCGAAGTCCACGTCGAGCCGCGAGTCGTAGACGAGTCGTCCCATGGGGATCCTGACGTCGGGTGCATCCGGAATGGATGCCGTGGCCACGCGAAAGGGGTCCGGATGGGGTCGGAACGGAGGCTACGCCCGAACGGGCCGGAATCCTCACGCTTCGTCGATATCGGTGCGACATCCCGCTCCTGGCTCCGCCGAGCGCTTCCCAGAGCGACTCGGGAGGTCTACGTTGCAGACACACGGGGTTCCGGATCCGGATCGGAGGCCGTGAGGAGGGGGCTCACCGTCCTGGCGGCGCCGCCTCTGCGCGGGTTCCCGTCGGCTGCGCGCACTCCGGCGTGACCGACGGGCGCCGCAGTGCGGAGCCGGCCCGGCCCGCGCGGCCGCGCGGAGCGCCTCGCACCGCAGGACGAGCCGCGGTCGGCTACCTCCTGCTCGCCGGTCCCGGCAACCCCGTCCCCGCCCGGTCGTCGCATCGCCGACCATGGAACGGTGCAGCAGCTGAGCAACGCCCTCCGGAGCTCCTTCCCGGCCGGCGGCGGAGACCGCCGTGACTGAGCCGGGCGAGGAGCCGGGCCCCTTCCTGTCCTGGGTCGGCGCGCTCGAGGAGGTGGGCGACGACGACGTGCCGGTCCTGCAGGCGGTCGGCTTCCTCAGCGTGAGCCTGCATCTGAGCGCGGACGCGGCGTTCGCCGCTCTGCGCGACGAGGCCCGTGCGCTGACCCTCGACCTGCGGGAGGTCGCTTCCGAGGTGATCACCTTCCGCCGGACCATCCCCGCACCCGAGTGAGGCGTCGGCGGACGGACGGCGAGATCTGCGGCACGGGTCGCTCGCCCGGCACTTCTGTCCGCAAGCGGACATGTCCGCTAGAGGATCTTGCCGCGGGCACTCCCCCACTGCGACACTCGCCCCGATGAGCACCCACGGCGTCCGCGACCCCCGCCCCTCCGATGTCGCGAGGCGCACCGTGCTCGGGGCGGCCTGGTCGACCCCGGTCGTCGCGGTCGCGACGGCCGCGCCGATGGCGGCAGCGAGCACCGCCGGGCTCACGGCCCGCCTGTCCTGGGACGGCCCGAGGGGCGTCCAGACGGAGTCGTCCCTCCTGTTCCTCACCCTGGAGTCGCCCCCGCGAGGGACGCCGGTGGTCCGCGGGACCGGCACTCTCACCCTGACGGTCCTCGAGCAGTACGCCTTCTCCCCGGCGAGGTCGGTCGTCGCGCCGACGGGGTGGACGGTGATCAACGACAACGGCCGGACGATCACGATCCTCGCCCCCGACGGCGTGAGCGCGGGGACCAAGGGCTTCAACGTCGAGTGGGGCGAGCTGTCCGGCAACTGGACGACCACGGCCACCTGGACCGAGAGCGAGGTCACCGGCTCCGTCTCGTCGACCATCGAGATCGGGCCGCGGGGCTTCCCCGTGCTCGAGTGGCTGACGAACCCCGCCGTCCTCGGCGGGACGTCGACGCTCCGGCTGCTGGTGCCCGCCGACTGCTACGCCATCGGCTACCCCGGGCTCCTGCTGATCCCCGCCGAGTTCTTCGACGCGTCGACGATCGCCCTGCCCGCGGGTTGGACCGTCGTCGACGAGGACAGCGCCGCGTTCGCCTACCTCACCGGTCCGACCGTCGCCGGCGCGGCCGACTTCGCCTTCACGTTCGGCCCGGGCTCGACCGCGACCAGCCCGGTCGTGCAGTGGATCTCCCCGACGGCACCGGGGACGACGCCGATCCAGCCCCGACCGCCCCTCCGGCTCACGCCCGCCTGACGCGCCGGCGCCGGCGCGCGGCTGACGGCCGGTCTCGATACGCGCCTGCGGCGCTACTCGACCAGCATGGGGCGGCGGGTTTCGACACGTCCCTCCGGCGCTGCTCGACCAGCAGGCAGAGGGCGCCGGCTAGGCCGGGTTCGACTTCAGCAGCCGGGTCACCGCGATCATCGCGCCGCCCACCACCGCGGGGATTCCGCCGCCGGGGTGCACCGACGCTCCGACCCGCCACAGCCAGGGCCGCAGGCGGTCGTGGTACGCGGGCCGGTGGAAGGGCCCGCTCTGCCAGGAGGGCCGCGCCGCACCGTAGAGCGCGCCGTGCGGTTCGCCGCCCTCGCCGTAGTACTGCGGATCGAGCACCGTCTGCTCGTCGAGGAGGTCGGTGAGGAGCCCGTCGAGCCCCATCGCCCGCGAGACGCGCTCGACCTCGCGCCGCACGAACGGGTGCTCGGCGGTGTACCGGCCGCCGTCGGCGGGCGCGGTGAGCAGCACGCCGAGCGTGCTGTGCGGATTCGGGTACACCTCGCCCGCGCGGTACTGGTTGACGAACACCATGGTGTCCGCCGGCTCGTCGCCCGCCTCGAGGCTGCGGTGCAGCGCGGCGGGCCGGGTCGGCAGCACCACGCTGTGCGTCGCGATGCTCGCCGGCAGCTCCTCCCGCAGCACGCCGTAGAGCGCGATCGCCGAGCAGGAGAGGGTGCGGGGGCGCAGGCGGGGCAGCGCCGGCAGCCGCGACGGACCCGTCAGCGCCTCGAGCCGGTCGGCGTCCAGGGCGCTGACGACGAGGTCGGCGGGGTAGTGCCCGGCGTCCGTGGTGACCGACCCGCGCTCGATGCGGACGACCGCCTCGCCGGTGCGCACCTCGACGCCGGCCGCCTCGGCCAGCCGGCCCAGCGCCAGCACGATCTCGTACACGCCGCCGCGGGGCACCCAGGCCCCGGTCTCGGCCATGATCGCCGGCATGCTCGCGTAGAGGGCGGGGGTGCGCGCGGGCGAGACGCCTGCGTTGAGGGTGTGGATCGCGATGATCTCGCGCAGCCCCTCCGGCAGCCAGGGCAGGCCGTCGAGGTAGGCGCGCGTGGTGAGGCGCGAGCCGTAGACGGCCAGCAGCCGGCGCAGCGCCGGGAGGGCGGCCCGGTCGAGCGGATCGGCGAGCAGCAGCTCGGTCACGTCGTCGGCGAGGGGCGCGTGCAGCTCGGAGAAGCGCCGCCAGGCCGGGTACCAGGGGTGGTCCGGCGCGACCGGCAGCGAGGTCTCCTCGCCGTCGTAGTAGTAGCGGCCCACCTCGGGCATCCGCACCAGGTCGAGCCGACCGGCGTCCCGGACGCGCTCGAGGGCGCGCTCGCCGTCGCCGAGGCGCCGCAGCAGCTCGTCCCACACCGCCGGGAACGTCACCAGGGACGGCCCGGTGTCGATGCGGTCCTCGCCCAGCTGGAGGCGGCGGCTCTTGCCGCCGAGCTCGGCGGAGGCCTCGAGGAGGGTGACCCGGTGGCCGGCGTGTGCGAGCAGCGCGGCCGCGGTGAGCCCGCCGATCCCGCCGCCGACGACGACGATGCGGCTCATGCGGAGCCTCCCAGCACGATCGAGACCAGCAGCAGGACGCCGGTGAAGGAGCCCGCGATGTACGGGAAGGCGACCGACAGGCGGTAGAGCCGGTGACCGGTCTCCGGCGTCGGGTCGCGCAGCAGGCGCACGACGAGGACGCCGGCGATCAGGAGGTTGACCGCGGCGACCGGCAGGCTCACCAGGGCGAACAGCACCGTGGAGACGATCCACCAGGCCCCGCTCCACAGGGCCGTCCCGCGCGCACCCAGCCGCACCGCGGTGGTGGTGATGCCCGCGTCGCGGTCCTCCACGATGTCCTGCACCGCGTCGAAGGCGTGCTTGGCCACGCTCCAGGCCATCAGCCCGAGAGCGGCCGGCCAGACCGGCGACACCTCGAAGGCGGCGGGCACGATGACCAGCGGCAGCGCGTAGGCCGCGTTGCTCAGCGAGTCGAGGAAGGGCCGAGCCTTGAAGCGCAGCGGCGGCGCGGAGTAGAAGACGAAGACGCCCGCGTAGAGCAGGATCGCGGCGTTCGCGAGCGGCGGCAGCGCGAGGAGGAAGTAGACCAGGAACGGGACGTTGGTCGCCGCTACGGCCCAGGCGATCAGCCGCACCTCGGACTGCCGGATCCTGGCGCCCTCGATCGAGCCCTTGCGGGGATTGGACGCGTCCGTGTCCTGGTCGTAGACGTCGTTGACGCCGTAGATCAGCAGATTGAACGGCAGGGTGAGCCACAGGATGATCGGCAGCGCCCGCAGGTCGAACAGCGCGCCGGTGAGCCACACGGCGACGAGTCCGGAGCCGATGGTGTTGATCCAGAGCACCGGGCGCGAGATGTGCACGAGGCGGCGCACGACCGCGCCGATCGCGAGCGGTGCGGTGCTCGCCGTCCGCTCACTGCCATCAGTCACTCGCCCGAGGCTACCCGGCCCCTCGACGCGGGGTGATGACTTGCGGGCCACACTGGGGGGATGCGTATGATGCTCGCCACCGCCGGCACCCGGGGCGATGTGGAGCCCTTCGCGGCCCTCGCCCGGCACGCCGTCGCCCGCGGTCACGAGGTCCTGCTGGCCCTGCCCGACGACGCCGACGCCCCCGAGGGCGTGGACACCGTGGCCCTCGGGCTGGACGCTCGGCGGGTGCTCTCCCCCGCCGGCCGCACCCCGTGGGCGCTCGCGAACCATCTGCGCCGGGAGGTGCGGCCCGCGATGCGGCGGATGCTCGCCACCGCGGTGCGGGAGACCCTCGCCTTCGAGCCCGATGTGGTGGTCCACCACCCGCTGATCCTCAGCGCGCCGATGGCGGCGGACGCGCTCGGCGTGCCCCGGGTGCTGGTGGAGTTCGCGCCGGTGGCCACGCCGAGCGAGCGGTTCCCCGCCGCCGGAGGGCCCACCGCCACCCGCGACCTCGGCGCCTGCAACCGGCACACCTACGCCGTGCCGCGCAGCGCCGCCCGGCTCTTCGAGGCCGACGTCGCCCGTGCCGCCAGCGAGCTGCCGGGCGGGCGACGTCCGGACCGGCGGTCGCCGTCGCGCGCGACGCTCATGGCGGTGAGCCCCGCGCTGCTGCCGCGTCCCGACGACTGGCCGGAGCGGGTGCACCAGACGGGGGCGTGGTTCGGGGAGTCGGCCGCGTCCCCCGACGCCGCGGTCGCCGAGTTCCTGGCCGGCGGACCCTTCCTCGTTGCGTCGTTCGGCTCGATGGCGACCGGAGACGCCTCGCTTCGCGGCGACGCGATCGTCACCGCCGCCCGCGCCCACGGCCTGCGGGTGCTGCTCGTCACCGGGTGGGGCGGACTCACGCTGCCTGAGGAGTGCCGCGGTCCCGACGTGCTTGCGGTGCGGTCGGCGCCGTTCGACGCGGTCCTGCCGGGCGCCGCGCTCGCCGTGCACCACGGCGGGGCCGGCACCTCGCACGCCGTCGCCCGGGCCGGCGTGCCCGCCGTCGTCGTGCCCGTCACCGCCGACCAGCCGTTCTGGGCCGCCCAGCTGCACCGGCAGGGCCTCGCCGCCGCCCCGGTCCCGCTGCGCCGCCTCTCGGCCGCCACCCTCGTGCCCGCGATGAGCGACGCCCTGTCGCGGCGGGAGCGGGCGGCCGAGGTGGGCCGTCTCCTGCGGACCGAGCACGGGGTCCAGCGGGCGGTCGAGGTGCTCGAGGCGCTCTGACTCGAGGCGCTCTGTGGCGGGCTCTCGACCCGTCGGCAGCCTCGGACGCCGCGGCGGCGTTCGCCGGCCTCGTTCGAGGACGGCGACAAGACCGAGGGCGATTCTCGGTGACCTGAGTGAAGACGACGGCGCGGGTCCGCCCGGAAGACTGGACGCGTGGATCAGGACAGCGTCAGCATCTCCTCCGAGCTCGCCCAGGTGTCGTCGCACTGGACGCCCCGGGTCGTCGGGCGGGTGAACGACCAGTACGTGAAGGTGGCGAGGCTCCTCGGCGAGCTCGTCTGGCACTCGCACGACGAGGAGGACGAGATGTTCCTGGTCGTCTCGGGCCGGCTCCGCATCCGACTCGAGGACCGCCCCGACGTGCATCTCGCTCCCGGGGAGTTCTTCGTCGTCCCGCGGGGCGTGCGGCACAATCCCGTGGCCGAGGAGGAGGTCGAGATCGTGCTGATCGAGACCGTCACCACCGCACACACCGGCGACGTCGTCGTCGCCGGCACCGTGCCGATCGCCGCGCAGCTGAACCGCTCCTCCGAGCCCGGGGCCTGACCGCTCACTCGACGCCGGAGCCGCCCTGCTCGACGCCGGGTTCCGATCGCCGGGCCTCCGCCCGGGTGTACTCTCTCCTCATCTGAGGTAAAAAGCAGTCCGCGCTCGTCCGCGGTCTGTGCGCACACGCGGCATCGAGTGATCCGCCACTTCTTCCCCGTGAAGGAGTGCGCCCATGGTGCCCGACGCCCCCGATCCGCCCCGCGAGGCACGGCCCCACGCTGCCTGCGCGAGGAGCGGATCGCCCTCACCGGCCTGTCGGCGGCGTCCCTGCTCGGGATGCTCGACAGTTCGATCCTCACCGTCGCCCTGCCCACCCTCGGCCGCGACCTGCACGCGTCGACTGCGGGCCGGCAGCGGGTGACCGGCGCCTCCTCGGCCGCGACCGGCGGCCGCCGTCCTCGCGGGGACCGGCTTCGCGATCCGTCAGCGCGCCGCCCGACCTCCTCCGCTTCCAGGACGCGATCACCGTCGCCGCCCTGGCCCTCTCTCTCGCCGCCGCGGTGCTCGTCGCCGCCGGCGCCCTCCGTTCCCGCACCACCTCGACCCAGGAGACCACCGATGTCCGACACCCTCACGCCGCCGCCCTTCGACCCCGAGCTCGCGACCTTCCTCGACCGGCTGCAGGAGCGCGGACCCTTCACCCTGACCACGGCGATGCTCCCGCGCATGCGCGAGCTGGAGACGACGGAGCACGAGCTCGACGACGCACTGCGCGCCCGCGGCCTCGAACGGCGCACTGTCACCGTCCCCGGGCACGACGGTGATCCGATCGACCTCGGCATCCTCCAGCGCGCCGGTCGCTCCGGCACCGCCCCCTGCTTCTTCACCATTCACGGCGGCGGCATGATGTTCGGCCACTACCTCGGGAACCTCGACTCCTACGACGACTGGCTGCTCACCCACGACGTCGTCCTCGTCACCGTCGACTACCGCCTCGCCCCCGAGCACCCCGATCCCTACCCCGTGGAGGACTGCTACGCCGGTCTCGTCTGGACCGCCGAGCACGCCGACGCACTGGGCGTCGACCCCGACCGCATCGTCCTGGTCGGCCAGAGCGCCGGTGGCGGACTCGCCGCGGGCACCGCCCTGCTCGCGCGCGACCGCCGGGGACCGTCGATCCTGGCCCAGATCCTGATCTCCCCGATGCTCGACGACAGCGATTCGACCGTCTCGACGAGGCAGATCGACGGGATCGGCGTCGCCGACCGAGCCATGACCCGGTTCGGCTGGGACGCCTACCTCGGCGCCCGGCGCGGCGGCGAGGACGTCTCCGTCTACGCCGCGCCTGCACGAGCCGGCGATCTGTCCGTACTCCCCCAGGCCTACCTCGACTGCGGCAGCGCCGAGGTTTTCCGGGACGAGACGGTCGCCTACGCGAGCCGCCTCTGGGAAGCCGGAGTCCAGGCGGAGCTCCACGTCTGGCCCGGAGCGTTCCACGGCTTCACCAGCATGATGCGCGGCGCCGAGCTGTCCCGCGCCGCCGTCACCGCGCTGGCCCGGTGGACGACCCGCCTCCTGGAGGGACGACCGTGAGCGGCGAGCGGGCGGGGCGCTGAGCGGTTCGCGCGCCGCCCGTCCGCCGGGTCGGGCCGCGTCCCGCAGCGCGCGCCCGTCCTCCGCGGGGACTGCGACCTCAGGGGGAGGCTCGCGCCGAGCCCCGCGGCTACCGTGAAGGGATGGCTTCGAACGAGAATCCCGCCGCGCCAGTCGCGGTCTGGTACTTCGTGGGAGCGACGTTCGTCGCCGCCCTGCCGATGATCCTGCTCCCGGACCTGCCCTGGCCGCTGCGCCTGGGCAGCATCGCGCTCGCGCTCGCCCTGATCGCGGGCGGCGGTGCGCAGCTGCGCCGCGAGAAGCGCGACGCCGCCCGTCGCGGGGACCAGCCGCCCGAGGCGTAGCGCCGGCCTCCGGAGAAGCCGAGCGCCGCCGCGCCCGGCTTCCCCGGTCGAGAGCGTCGACTCCTCATCCCGGACCCTCTCCACTCCGCTGTGCGACACCGGCGGGGCGGGGCGGATGATGGTCAGGTGAACCGCACCGATCGTCTCTACGGGCTCGTCGAGGAGCTGCGAGCGGTCTCGCCCCGGCCGCGGAGCGCACGTCGCCTCGCCGAGCGGTTCGAGGTGTCCGTGCGGACCATCGAGCGGGACCCGTCCGCACTGCAGCAGTCCGGACTGCCGATCTGGGCGGAGCCGGGCCGGACGGGCGGCTACGTCATCGACGCGTCCGCGACCCTCGGCCCCGCGGGATTCACATTCCGGCGCGGGGCCTCCGCGAAGAGGATCGGCCCACGAGTCGTCTTGAGTGGAACGCCGCCGAGGCCGACTCGATCCCCGGCCTCGGCGTCCTCCGCGAGAACGTCATCCGCCCGAAACCACCTGGAAACAGCTCCGCGGCTACCGTGCGGATGACCGAGCGTCACTGTGCACCACCGAGAGAGAGTCCTGACATGACCGAGCGCCCCGCAGGCCTGAGCAACATCGTCGACGTCCTCGCCATCGATGCGAGCACCCTGCCCTGGCAGGAGCTGCACGTCGAGCAGATCGACGCCCGGCTCCCCGTGAAGCCCCTGCTCTCCGACCCCGACACCGGCATGACCGTGCAGCTCATCCGCTACCCGGCGGGCTTCACGAACCGCTGGCACACCCACTCCGCGGCGCACGGGATGTACGTCCTCGACGGCGTGCTGCGGACCCACCAGGGCGACTTCGGCCCGGGCAGCTGGGTCTGGTTCCCCGAGGGCGGCTGGATGGAGCACGGCGCAGCGGAGTCCGACACCACCTTCCTCTTCATCACCAACAAGGCCTTCGACATCCACTACACGGAGCAGGAGTCCGCGCCCTACCCGCAGTCCTGACCGGGCTCCGACCACCCGGTCGACCATCCTGGGACGGGACGCCGGATTCGACGACGCGGTGCTCGACGGCCCCGTCCGGAGACCACCGCTGGAGTGGAGGGATCTGCGACCTGAGGGGGAGGCTCGCGCCGAGCCCCGCAGCTACCGTGGAGGGATGGCGTCGAACGAGAATCTCGCCGCGCCCGCCGCGGTCTGGTACTTCGTGGGAGCGACGTTCGTCGCCGCCCTGCCGATGATCCTGTTCCCGGACCTGCCCTGGCCGCTGCGCCTGGGCAGCATCGCGCTCGCCCTCGCCCTGATCGCGGGCGGCGGTGCGCAGCTCCGCCGGGAGAAGCGCAGCGCCGACCGCGGCGTCGACCAACCGCCCGAGGCGTAGCGTCGGCGTCCGGCGCAGCCGAGCGTCGCCGCGCGTCGCCGGGCGTCGCCGCGCGGGAGAGGCGCCCTCGGCGATCCCCACTTCACTCCGAGGTGCCCTCTAGCGGACATGACCGCTTCAGGGCCTGGTCCCGCTGGGGTCTCCGCTGCCAGGGTTCGAGAGCGACCACCGACGGTCGGCCCGACCGAAGGTGCACCATGCGCAGCGAGACCGCCCGACCGATCACCCCTCCCCCCGCAGCGGATCCCGGCCTCGCCTCGGCCCACCCGCCCAGGCGGCGCCTCGTGGCACTGATCGCAGCGCTCGGTCTGCTGATCGGCACCGCGGCACCGCTCCTCGGTGCGGTCTCACCGGCGGCCGCCGCTCCCCCGACCGCGGGCGTGCAGGTCTGGGGCGGCGACACCGGCGGGCAGAGCGCCGTCCCCGCCGATGCCGGGGACATCGTGGCCGTCGACGCCGGCGACAGGCAGACCCTCGGCCTGCGCCGCGACGGCACCGTCGTCGCCTGGGGCGCCGACGACGGTTCCGGTGCGGCCTCGGTGCCGAAGGGGCTCTCCGGTGTCGTCGCAGTCGCGGCCGGCACCGGCCACAGTCTCGCCCTGAAGCGCGACGGCACGGTGGTCGCCTGGGGCTCGCCCGGCTACCAGGCGACCACGGTGCCGCAGGGGCTCTCGGACGTCACCGCCATCGCGGCGGGCAGCTCCTTCAGCCTCGCCCTCAGGGGCGACGGCACCGTGGTCGCCTGGGGTGCGAACACCTTCGGCGAGTCCACCGTGCCGCAGGGACTCTCCGGCGTCACCGCCATCGCCACCGGCCTGGTGCACAGCCTCGCCGTGAAGAGCGACGGCACGGTCGTCGGCTGGGGCGACGACTCCCGAGGGCAGAGCACGCCGCCGGCGGGCCTCACCGGAGTGGTCGCCGTCTCCGCGGGCTACCTGCACAGCATGGCGCTGAAGAGCGACGGAACCGTCGTCACGTGGGGGAACGAGCCCGACCACGCCGTGCCCGCGGGCCTGAAGGACGTCGTCGCGATCTCCGCCGGCTGGTACCACGACGTCGCGCTGAAGAGGGACGGCTCGGTCGTGAACTGGGGCCAGGGCTTCTGGGGGCAGCTGGCCGTCCCGAGCGATCTCACGGGGGTCACCGCCGTCGCCACCGGCTCGGAGCACACCGTCACGGTCCGCGCTCTGCCGGCGTTCCTCGCCGATGCGCCGCCGTCGAGCGCTCTGATCGGCGCCCCCTTCTCCTACACCTTCGCCACGAGCGGCTACGCGACGTTCACCGTGACGTCCGGCGCTCTTCCCGGCGGGCTCTCCCTCACCCCGGCCGGTGTCCTCGCCGGCACCCCCACGACCGCTGGACGCTCGACCTTCACCGTGACCGCCCGGAACGCCTTCGGTGCGACCGAGGGCACCGCGCACAGCATCGTCGTCCAAGGCGCGTCCGCCGCGACCGTGTCGGGAGACGCTCCCGACGGGACCGTCGGAGTCGCCTACTCCGCCGCCTACACCGTCGCCGGGACGCCCGCGCCGACCGTGACCGCGCAGGCCGGCACCCTTCCTCCCGGCCTCGCGCTCGACGCATCGGGACGCCTCTCCGGCACGCCGACCAGCGCGGGCACCTACCCCTTCACCGTGCGGGTGTCGAACGCGAGCGGAGAGGCCGCGGTCGCGGACACCGTCGTCATCGATCCGGAGCCCGCGGCGCCGAGCATCTCCGGCGACGCCCCGGGCGGCAAGGTCGATGTCGCCTACGACTTCCGCTACACCGTCGCCGGCACTCCGACGCCCGCCGTGTCGCTCGACTCGGGCGCACTCCCTCCCGGGTTGACCCTCGACGGCACCGGGCTCCTCTCGGGCACGCCGACGAGCGCGGGCACCTCCTCCTTCGTCGTGCTCGCGTCGAGCAGCGGCGGTTCGGCGAAGGTCGCCAGCACGGTCACCGTCGTCCCGGGGACCTCGGCGGCGGGCATCACCGGCGACGTCCCCGCGGGCGTCGTCGGATCCGCCTACGACTTCACCTACTCCGTCTCCGGCAGCCCGGCACCCACCGTGACGCTCGCGGCGGGCGCCCTGCCTCCGGGTCTGCGCCTCGACGGCGCCACGGGCCGCCTCTCCGGCACGCCGACGACCGCGGGCACGTACTCGTTCTCCGTGCAGGCGACGAACAGCGACGGCTGGCAGCTGCTGAGCAGCACCCTCGTCGTCTCGGCCGCGACGGCCGCGCCCGGCCTCTCCGGGCAGGTCCGCGCGGGCACGGTCGGAGCGGCCTACGACTTCGCCTACACCGT
Organism: Rathayibacter festucae DSM 15932; assembly: GCF_004011135.1. Classification (NCBI taxonomy): domain Bacteria; kingdom Bacillati; phylum Actinomycetota; class Actinomycetes; order Micrococcales; family Microbacteriaceae; genus Rathayibacter; species Rathayibacter festucae. Next base: position 1,534,375 of record NZ_CP028137.1, read on the forward strand.
CACCGGATCCCCTGCGCCGACGGTCACGCTGCAGTCCGGGGCACTGCCGCCGGGCCTCGCCCTCGACCCTGCGGGGCGTCTCACCGGGACTCCGACGACCGCCGGCTCGTTCCCGTTCACGGCGGCGGCGACGAGCAGTGCCGGCTCGGCGACCGTGAGCAGCGTTCTCGTCGTGGCTCCGGCGGCGGTCGCCCCGGCCGTCTCCGGCGGTGTCGCCGCCGGGATCGTCGGGTCGGCCTACGACTTCACCTACACCGTCACGGGCACTCCCGCCCCGACCGTGTCGCTGAAGTCGGGCGCACTGCCCCCGGGTCTCGCTCTCGCTCCCTCGGGCCGCCTCTCCGGCACGCCGACGACCGCCGGCACCTTCACCTTCGAGGTGGTGGCGACGAGCAGTGCGGGGTCGGCGACGGCGAGCAGCACCCTGACCGTCTCGCCCCAGCGGGTGACCAGCAAGGCCGACCTGCGCGTGGACCTCTCCGCGCCGAGCTCCGCAGTGAAGGGGAGGACGTTCGCCCTCACCGTCGTCGCGACGAACGCGGGACCGGCCGCGTCCTCGTCGGTCTTCATCAAGGTGATCCTGCCGCCGAACGTGCAGTTCGTCTCCGCGACGGGCACGTACACCCGGGTCGGCAACCTCGTGATCTTCTCCCGCTCGAGCCTCGCGAACGGTCGATCCGCCACCGAGAAGATCACCGTCAGGGCTACCACCGCGGGCAGGGGCACGGCGCTGGCGTCGACGTTCTCGCTGCGGACCCCCGACCCGTCCGTCCGCAGCAACACCGACACCGCGGCGACGACCGTGCGCTGAGCCGCCCGTCGCGCCGCGAGCCGGCGTCCGGTCGGTCGACTACCGGAACGGCGATGCGGTTCCTAGGGTCGGACTCATGGAACCGCGACCGCTTCCCGCCATCGGCGCCCCGGCCACCCGCGCCCTCCGAGCAGCAGGCGTGCACGACGTGGACGACCTGCGGCGGGTGGGCCTCGACCACCTCGCGACCCTCCACGGAGTGGGACCCGGAGCGCTTCGACTCCTCCAGCAGACCCTCGACGCGGCCGACGACGACGTCCGCTGAAGGATCGGCCGACGGGTCGCTCTCGAAACCCGGTTCCCCCGCCGTTGAGCGACACCTGTCGGCGGCGATCCCTGCGCCTCCCTCCCCCGTCCGGGTGGTATCGGACTGCTCACCTGAGAATCGTCCGAGAGGAAGCGCACTCCAGCGCTACGGTCGGGTGGCGAGGCACTCGGGTGCGCCGATATCGAGGGCCGACGGAAGGGGCGAACGATGTCCGACGAAGGGACGCACGTGAGCGCGGCGTCGTGGAGGAGGGCGCGTCGCCTTCTGTCGGCGGCAGTCGGAGCGGCCCTGGCCGTCGGGGCGGCGGCAGCTCCCGCGCTCGCGCAGGAGACGGAGCCGGACACGGCTGCTGAATCCGTCTTCTCGCCCGCCTCCGGCGCCTACTTCGGGACGAGTCTCGACTGGAGCATCGACAGCGCCGCGGCGCAGGCCGACCGGCTGGGCCGTTCGTCCGCGCTGCTCGAGCACTCGGCGTCCCTCCCGATCAGCGAGGACGAGACGACGTACCTCGCGCAGTTCCTGCGGCAGGCCGAGGGCGAGGGCGCTCTCGCCGCGGTGACTCTGCGGCCCGAGGGGGATCTCGCGGCTTTCGACGACACCGACGCCGAGGCGGCGGTCGACGCGCTCGACCGCGCTCGCGCCGACGAGGCGCTGCCCCTGTACGTGCGCTTCGCGCCCGACATGAACTCGACCTGGGTGCCGTGGGGGCAGCGTCCGGAGGAGTACATCGCGGCCTTCCGCACGTTCGCGGACGTGCTCCACGACCGCCTTCCCGACTCGGTCGTCGTCTGGTCGCCGACCGCCGGAGACTCGTACCCCTTCACCGCAGCCGGCCCGACCGGTGCCGCGCCCCTGGACACGAACGGCGACGGTCTGCTCGGGCGAGACGACGACCCCTACGGGCCGTACTACCCGGGCGACGACGTCGTCGACTGGGTCGGGCTCGCGGCCTATCACGACGCGAGCGGAGGCGGCGCTCCCCGCAACGCGCTGCCCGCCGCCGGGGAACTCGCCGACGATCTGAGCGGCGACGGCGACCTCGACTTCTACGGCCGGTTCGCCGAGGCGACGCGAACGCCGATGCTGCTCGAGACCGCGGCTTTCTACAGTCCGGGCGCCGGCGGACCCGATGAGCTCACCGTCAAGCAGGCCTGGTGGCGCCAGGTGATGGCCGAGACGTCCGGCGACGACCGCCCCCTGCTCGACGCAGTGCTCTGGCGCGACTCCGCCGGAACGCGGGCGGCTGTCGGCGAGGTCGTCATCGACTGGAGCATCTCGGGATCCGGCGCGACCGCGGCCGCCTTCGACGCCGACGCGGGGTCCAGCGCACTCGTCTTCGGCCCCGTCTATCAGCCGTTCACGCCCTCCTCCCCGGTCCCGACGGGCGGCGGCACGATCGGCGGGGCCGCCGCTTGGATGGTCGTCGCGGTCGTCCTGATCGTGGCCGCAGGGCTGACGGCCTGGGGTCTGTCCCTGCGCCGCAGCAGGCGGCTCGCCTACGACGGACCGCCGAACCGCGACCTGCGGATCGACCTCCTGCGGGGAGTGGCGATCGTCTTCGTCGTGATCAACCACGTCGCGCTCGTCTCGATCTGGCAGAACGCCACGCAGGAGGCGATCGGCATGGTGTCGGGGGCGGAGCTGTTCGTCCTGTTCTCGGGCGCGGTACTCGGGCTGGTCCACCGCCCGAAGGTGCTCGGCGGCGGGATCGGCGAGGTCACCCTGCGCACCGGCCGTCGCGCGGTCACCCTCTACGTGACGGCCCTGGTCATCACCCTCGTGGTCGGCCTGGTCGGCCTCCTCGACGCCGTCCGATCGACCCCGGCCACGACCTACGTCGACCAGGGCACCGGTGCCGCAGGGAGCGACGCGACCGGCCGGGTGTACAACCTGTACGAGAACTTCGAGAGCCTCTTCCGCTACCCCGTCGATCCGTCGATCGTCGTCGACCTCGCGGCACTGCGGCTCGGTCCGTGGCAGGTGAACGTCCTCGGGCTCTACGTGGTCATGCTGCTGCTGTCACCGCTGATCCTCTGGGCGCTGTCGCGTCGGCAGTGGGTCGCCGTGCTGGCGGTGTCGTGGGCGGTCTACGCCGCTCAGGCCGTCCTGCATCTGAGGGTCCTCCCGTCGCAGTTCGAGGACTCGTTCCCGCTGCTCACCTGGCAGATGCTGTTCGTGACGGGGATGGTCGCCGGCTTCCACCGCCGGGAGATCGTGGCGTGGTTCACGACTCGCTCGGGCCGGATCGTCCTGGCGGTCTGCGTCATGGCGACGGTCGTCCTCGCGATCTTCTCGTGGAACAACCCGTACCTCTCCAGCACGTACGACGTGAGGCTGGGACTCGTGCCCGCGAACACCTTCTCGGACATCTACTCGTTCGCCTTCGAGCGCACGACGCTCGATCTCGGCCGAGTGCTCAACCTGTTCCTGGTGGTCGTCACCGCCTACGCGGCACTGACCGTTCTGTGGAAGCCGTTCCACCGCCTGCTGGGCTGGTTCTTCATCCCCCTCGGTCAGGCGACCCTCTACGTCTTCGTCATGCACGTGCTGTTCGTGCTCATCGTCGCCAATGTGCCCGTCCTGCGCGAAGGGAATCCCGTGATCGACTCCATCGCCTATCTCCTCGTCCTCGCCCTGCTCTGGCTCATGGTCAGGACCCGCTTCCTCTTCGCCGTGGTGCCTCGATGAGCCGCGCGGCCACCGGCGACGGCACGGAGAGCCTCCTCACCTCGCCCGCGCGGATGCTCCTGCTCCGGGTGATCGTCGTGCTCACGATCCTGCTCGGTGTGAACTACGTCGCCTGGCGGTGGCTGTTCTCGCTCAACTGGGACGCCTGGTGGATCGCTGTGCCGCTCGTCGCCGCGGAGACCTACAGCCTGATCGACGTCTGCCTCTTCGGGATGACGATGTGGCGGGCGAAGGGCCGGCCCGCTCCGCCGCCACCCGCGCCCGACGCGACCGTGGACGTCTTCATCACCACCTACAACGAGCCGATCGATCTGGTCATGGCCACCGCGCTCGCGGCGCAGGCCATCCGCTTCCCGCACGAGACTTGGGTCCTCGACGACGGCGACCGCGCGGAGATGCGCGCGGCCGCCGAGGGGGCGGGGCTGGGATACATCACCCGGTCCGCCGACTGGAAGGACCGACCCCGGCACGCCAAGGCCGGCAACCTCAACAACGCGCTCGAGCTGACCACGGGCGAGTTCATCCTCATCCTCGACGCGGACCAGATCCCGCGTCCCGAGATCCTCGATCACACCCTCGGCTACTTCCTCGACGAGAAGGTCGCCCTCGTGCAGACCCCGCAGGTCTTCTCGAACGTCGCCACCGGCGATCCGCTGGGCAGCCAGGCTCCGCTGTTCTACGGACCGATCCAGCAGGGCAAGGACGGCTGGAACGCCGCGTTCTTCTGCGGATCGAACGCGGTCCTCCGGCGCGAGGCTCTCATGCAGCTCGGCATCGTCGGCTACGTCAGGGAGCTCGACCGGAGGATCGGCACCGCCCTGCGCACCGCGGCCCGCACCGTCGCGAAAGCACGCTCGCACCCGGCAGCGGCCGACCCCGCCGTGATCGCCGCCCTCGACGACGTGTCCACCGCGATCAGCGAGGCCCGCACCGCAGTGAGCGCGGGCGAGCCGATCGCGACCGTCACCTACGAGCTGCACCGGAGAGTCGACCGGGCGAGCTACTCCCTCGTCGCCTCGGACGTCGCCGGCCTCGAGAACGACCTCGCCGAGATCCGCGCCCTGGCTCGAGCGAGCGTGGCGGCGTCTCCCGACACCGTCGTCGACATCGAATCCATCGTCGCCGCCCTCTCCGATCGCGAGCTCTCCCCCCTCAACGCCCTCGAGTCCGTGCAGATCGTGCTGCAGAGCATCACCGTCGACCGGCCCGGCGAAGCGCAGCCGATCATGCCGCTCGCGACCATCTCGGTCACCGAGGACATGGCGACCTGCATGCGCCTGCACGGCCTCGGCTGGAAGAGCGTCTACCACCACGAGCTGCTCGCCGACGGCCTCGCACCCGAGGACGCGGGGACCATGCTCACCCAGCGGCTGCGCTGGGCGCAGGGCACGATGCAGGTGTTCCTCCGCGAGAACCCGCTGCTGCAGCGCGCGCTGAGCGTCCCGCAGCGCCTGATGTACTTCGCGACGATGTGGAGCTACCTCAGCGGCTACGCGGCCGTCGTCTACTTCGCCGCCCCGATCGTCTTCCTGGTGCTGGGAATCCTGCCGGTCGACTCGATCGCTGCGGACTTCTTCGTGCGCTTCATCCCGTTCATGATCGTCAACCAGCTGCTGTTCCTCGTGGCGGCGAAGGGGACACCGACCTGGCGGGGGCAGCAGTACAGCCTCGCGCTGTTCCCCGTCTGGATCGAGGCCTGCTCCACGGCGATCAACAACGTGCTGCTGCGCATCCCCCTCGGCTTCGCGGTCACCCCGAAGACCCGTCAGGAGTCGACCGGCGTGCCGTGGCGGCTCATCCGGGTCCAGCTCGTGGTGATGGTGCTGCTCGTCGTCGCGATCGTCATCGGCGTGACCCACCTCCTCGTCGACGGCGCGGAGGTGATCGGCACCGCGGTCAACATCGTCTGGGCCGTCTTCGACCTCGTCGTGCTGAGCGTCCTGTTCCGCGCGATCACCTATCAGGGCTTCGAGCCCACCCCGGCGCCCGCAGAGAAGGAGCACGCATGACGTTCACGACCGAGAAGATCGATCCCGACATCACCGTCATCGCCGCGAGCGGCAAGCTCAACATGGTGGCCGCGCCGCAACTGCGAGACGTCGTGCGGCGCTCGATCGCCGAGGGGAGCGCGCGCCTCGTCGTCGACCTCAGCGACGTCGCCTTCCTCGACTCCTCCGGGCTCGGCGCTCTCGTCGCGTGCTTGAAGAGCGCGCGGCAGGCGGGCGGTGATCTGCGGATCGCCGCCCCGAGCAAGCAGGTGATGATGGTGCTGCAGCTCTCCAACCTCGATCGCGTGCTCGCCCGATTCGACACGGCCGGCGACGCGTACCGTGACTGAGCGCACCCTCCAGTTCCGCACACCACCCGACAGCGTCGACGTCGTCCACGAGATGCTCGCCCAGCTGTGGGAGGAACGCGAGGACGTCGACGAGATGGACCGCTTCGCGTTCGAGACCGCCCTCATCGAACTGACCGCCAACGTCATCCAGCACTCCTGCTCGACGACGGCGATCGTCTGCAGGCTCGGCGTCGAGGTCGACGACGACTCGCTCCGCGCCCTCCTCGTCGACAGCGCCGATCCGCCCGGGATCGACACGTCGCCGAGGGCGATGCCCGACGCGTTCGCCGAGTCCGGTCGTGGAATCGCCCTCATCCAGGCGCTCGTGACGACGTTCGACTACGAGCGCTCGGCCAGCCACAACGTCTGGTCGCTCTGCAGGAACCGCACTCCGGCCGCCCCCTGACCGCGCGGTCCGTTCAGCCGCGCTGAGCCAGCGCCGCGGCCAGGGCGGAGCTCGACGCCGCCGAGCTGCCGATGCGCCAGTCGACCTCCTTGTCGTGATCGAACCAGACCACACCGGTGACGTCGGGCTGAGCGCCGAGGTAGGACACGAGCGCCGAGTTCCAGGCGGCCTTCGACCCACCGGACTCCGCGGACGCCGTCTCCGCGATCAGGATCGGCACCCCGGGCGCCAGCGCCCGGAGCTGAGCGAGACCGTCGCCGAAGAGGGCGGACGGCTCGGTCCAGCTGCTCCAGGAGGCCGCGGTGCCCCAGTTGTACCCGTCGAGCGCCACCACGTCCACGTACGACGCCCCGGGGTAGAGGCCGACGAGCGCGGTAGAGCCGGTGTAGGGGACGTTCGGGCTCCACACCCACGACACGTTCGAGGCGCCCTGCGCGGCGACCACGTCGTGCACGTGCCTCCAGGCGGCCGCGGAGGAGCCGGGTGCGTTGCCGTTCACCCCCTCCGACCACGGGTACCAGTCGCCGTTCATCTCGTGCGCGTACCGCAGGAGCACCGGCTTCCCCCACGAGGCGAGCGCCGCACCCCACTCCCGCAGGTACGGGTCGAAGTCGCCCGCCAGGACGCGGGCGTTGGAGTACGCGGGCTGCGCGACCCCGCCGCCCCAGCGCCAGGGCTCCCAGGTGACCAGGCTCGTGGCGCCCCGGGCGGCGACGCTGTCGAGCCCGGCGATCGGAGGCGCCTGGCCGAAGTCCTGATAGGAGAGGACGATCGACGGGCTCTCGCCGACGAGCCGGGCGACGGAGTCGAGCTCGCTGTTCGCCGCAGCACCTCCGGGGGTCGAGACACCGAAGCGCAGACGTGCGGTCCGCTGCGGAGGGACCGCCGTCGGTGTGCTCGTCGTCGCTCCCGGACCGGCCGTCGTCGAGGCCCCGCTCTCGGTCACCGTGAAGGGTGCCGAGGCGACGCGCCCCGCGACCGACGCGGACACAGTCAGCACTCCCGCGGTCGCCGCCGGAACGACGACGACCGCGGAGAACGATCCGGCGGCAGTCGTGCTGAAGACCGTCCTCGCGGATCCCGCCGACACCGCCCCCTGCGTCTTCTTCGCGAACCCGGAGCCCGAGACCGTCACCGACGTGCCGACCGGTCCGCTCGAGGGCGACAGCGACAGCGTCGCAGTCGCCGCCGACGCAGGAGGGGCGGGGATCGCCAGCGCGCCGAGCAGCACGAGCAGGCCGAGGAGGAGAGCGGGCAGAGCGCGCGGGACGGCCATGACGTCGGGCTCCTTCGGGCAGCCGATGGTGGTCCTTCGAACCCTAGAGACGCGGCGCTCACCTCCTCGGCGGCGAGCACCCCGCATGCGGGGGGTGGGGACCTGGAGCATTGCTCCGTCCCGGGTCGCCGGGTGCGGTCTCCTGTGGACCGGAGAGCACTCGTTCTCGACGCCCCCCGGAAGCCACCCTCGAACGCGACGGCTTCGTGACCTTCCAGCCCGACCCGCGCCACCGGCGTCGCGCTCGAAGGAGCCGCTCCTCCTCACGCCGCGAGGGCGGAGGAGGAGCGGCTCCCTCGACGGTCAGGGTCGGAAGACCGCCCGCACGCAGCCGTCGGTCTTCTCCTTGAACATGGCGTAGCCGGCGGGGCCGTCCTCGAGCGGCATCACGTGCGTGGCGAGGTGCTCGGTGACGATCTCGTCCCGCGCCATCCTCTCGAGGAGCATCGGGATGTACCGGTGCCCGTGCTGCTGAGCGGACCGGAGCGTGAGGCCCTTGTTCATCACCGCCCCCAGGGGGAACTTGTCGACGAAGCCGCCGAAGACGCCCAGCACGAAGAGGCTGCCGCCCTTGCGCGCGGCGAAGATCGCCTCGCGCACCGCGGTGGGCCTGTCCGTCTGCAGCCGCAGCTGCTGCTTCAGCTGGTCGTAGGCGAAGTCGGGTCCGTCGCGGTGCGCCTCCATGCCGACCGCCTCGATGCACACGTCGGGGCCGCGTCCGCCCGTCAGCTCGCGGAGCTCGGCCGTCACCTCGCTGGTCTCGTAGTTCATGGTCTCCGCGCCGATGACCTGCTCGACCTGGGCCAGCCGCTCCTGGAAGCGGTCGATCACGATGACGCGCTCGGCGCCGAGCAGCAGCGACGCGCGCGCCGCCATCTGCCCGACACCGCCGGCGCCCCAGACCGCGACGGTGTCTCCGGGCTTCACGCCACCCAGATCCGCTCCCATCCATCCGGTCGGAGCGGCGTCGGAGGCGAAGAGCGCCCGCTGGTCGCTGATCCCCTCGGGAACAGGGAAGGCCCCCTGGTCGGCGTAGGGCACGCGGATGTACTCGGCGTGGCTGCCGGCCCACCCGCCCAGCGCGTGGGAGTAGCCGTAGCAGCCGCCGGGCGCCTGACCCCAGAGCATCTCGGGGATCCCCGCGTTCGGGTTGCCGTTGTCGCACAGGGAGTAGAGCTCGTTGCGGCAGTACCAGCACCTCCCGCAGCTGATGAACGAGCAGACCACGACACGGTCGCCGACCCGGTGCTTCGTGACGGCCGATCCGACCTCGACGATCTCGCCGAGGAACTCGTGCCCGAGCACGTCGCCCGCTCGCATGGTCGGGACGTACCCGCCGAGCAGGTGGAGATCCGAGCCGCAGCTCGTGCTCAGGGTCACCTTGACGATCGCGTCCTGAGCATTGAGGATCCCGGGATCCTCGACGGTCTCGACCGAGAGCTCGTTCACTCCGGTCCAGCACAGAGCCTTCACAGCACACCCTCGCCCTTCGCCTCGTCCTCTGCCTTGTCGACCGCGCCACCGAGCAGGGTGCGCGGTCGTTCTCCGTGCGGTCTCGGTGTGGCGCGGAGGATCTCGCCCGTCTCGAAGACCTGCTTCGCGTCGCGCAGAGCCTCCCGCAGCGCCTTGCCCGGGTCGTCGCCCACCCCGGCATCGGCACCCTCGCGGACCCGGGCGTGCACCTCGAAGCCCTTGTCCCCGGGGGCCGGATCGATCCGGATCTCGAGCGACTCCGCCAGACGCACCAGCGGCTCGGGATACCCGCCGCTCTCGAAGTCCCGGGCCTCGCCCAGGACGGTGACCGCCTTCCACCCTTCCGGGTGGGCCCCGTCCCCGTCGGACTCCCGATCCTTCTTCACGAGGGAGCGGGCGACGAGGCCCACCGCGACCCCTGCGATGCCGACTCCGACTGCCGCAGCCGCTCTTCCAGCCATGATCACGCCGCCTTTCCCGGCTTGAGGACGACCTTGGTCCAGCCGTCGTCGCGGTTGTCGAAGTGCTCGTAGGCGTCCGGTGCCTGCTCGAGCGGCAGCTCGTGACTGACGAGGAACGACGGCGTCGCCTTGCCCGCGGCGATCAGGTCGCGGAGCCGGCGGTTGTACTTCTTGACGGGCGCCTGCCCGGTTCCCATGGTCTGGCCCTTGAACCAGTGCAAGCCGATGTCGAAGGCGATCCGCCCCTCCTTCGCGAGCTCGTCGGGAGCACCGGGGTCCTGCGGCACGAAGACGCCGACGGTGCCGATCCGCCCGGTGAAGCGCACCGACTGGACCAGACGGTTCAGCGTGAGGTTCGGCTGCTCGTCGCCGCCGGAGTCGTGCGCCTGATAGCCGACGCACTCGCAGCCGTTGTCGGCGCCGAGCCCCATCGTGTGCTCGAGCACGGCCTGCACGGGGTCGACCTTCGAGTCGTCGATCGCGATCGCGCCGAGGGACTCCGCCAGTCGAAGACGATCCGGATGCCGATCCACGACCATGACTCGGCTCGCGCCCTTGATGGTGGCCGACAGCGCGGCCATCAGGCCGACGGGGCCGGCACCGTAGATCACGGTCTGGTCCCCCGGCTTCACCCCCGCCATCTCCGTCGCGTGGTAGCCGGTCGGGAAGATGTCGGCGAGCATCACGTAGTCGGCGGCCTTCTCCTCCGCGTCCTCTCCCAGCCGGAGGCAGTTGAAGTCGCCCCACGGCACCCGCAGCAGCTCGGCCTGGCCGCCGGCCCACGGTCCCATGTCGGCGAATCCGTAGGCCGCGCCGGCCCATTCCGGGACGGGCTGAGCGGTGAGGCAGTAGTTGGTCAGCCCGCGCTCGCAGTTCTTGCAGTGCCCGCACGCCACGTTGAACGGCAGGACGACGTGATCCCCCACCGCGACCTTGTCGACGCCGTCGCCGACCTCGATCACCTCGCCCATGTTCTCGTGACCGAACCACCGCCCGGTCTCGAAGCTGGTGCGCCCCTCGTACATGTGCAGGTCGGACCCGCAGATGTTCGTGGTCGTGATGCGCACCAGCACGTCGGTGGAGCGCTCGATGCGCGCATCCGGGACGTCTCTCACCGCGACTCTGCGCGGCCCCTCGTACACCACTGCTCTCATGCTCGTTTCCCTCCCGTGCGTGACGTTCCGTGGAAGCCGCCGCAGGTCGGTCGACCCGGCGACACCTCGATCTCACGCCCTGCGGAACGGAAGGCACCATCGGCAGGACTGCCGATGCGGTCTTCCGTCGAGGGGGTCCCCGTGAAGGGGCTCCTGGTGGTACCCCAGTAGCAACGGTCTTCGGACAATCCCTTCGCTTCCCCTGCCCCCGGTCCTGAGGTGGTCGATCCCGTGTCACGCACTGCTGCGCTCCAGCTCGCCGAGACGGCCGCGCGCCCCGCCCCGGTCCGCGAGCGGGCGCAGGCGATGCTGGACGAGCTGCACCAGCACATCCCCTTCGACGGCGCGTGGCTGGCGCTGGCCGAGCCGAACGGCACGGGGTACCGCTCGGTCGCGAGCACCGACCTCGACGAGTCCTGCGTCCGCTACCTCAGCGGCCCGCAGATGGCGCTCGACATCGAGAGGACCGGCGCCGATCGCGAGCGGCCTCCCCTCAGCCTGTCGGACGTCCCCTACTCGCCGAGGGACCTGCAGACCTGGGCGGAGTGCCTGCTCCCCGCGGGATTCCACGAGACCCTGTCCGTCGCCCTGTTCGAGGACGGGGGCCGGCACGTGGGCTTCATGACGGTGCTGTTCCGGAGCGCGGAACCGCCGTCGCAGGCGGTCCGCCGACGCCTCGCTCGACTCGTGCCGACGCTCACCTCGGGCATCGACCCCGTCCGCTCGCTCGCCGCGTCGGCCTCGGTCGTTAACGGAGCCGGAGCAGGCGTGGTCCTCCTCCCCGACCACGGCGTCGCCTCCCTTCCGGGCCTCTCCGCGGACGAGCTGCTCGCCGCCGATTCGGCTCTGATCGACGCCGCGAGGGACGCCCTCGCCGAGGGGCGGAACTACGCCTCGTTCCTCTGGCCCCGCGGACGCCGGCAGTCGCCGGACGGCTACGTGCGGGTGACCGTGCTGGCCTGCGAGAGGGAACTCGCCGCAGTGACCCGCGGAGTCGTCGTGCTCTCCCCCGCGACGCGCCTGCGGGGCCTGACACCGCGGGAGCTCGAGGTGCTGGGCCACGTGATCGAGGGGTGCTCCAATCTCGAGATCGCCCGGGCGCTGAGAGTCGCTCCCCGCACGGTCGCCGCCCACCTCGAGCACATCCTGGTCAAGCTGGACGCCACGTCGCGCACGCTCGCGGCCGTCCGCGCCGAGCGCGCCGGCCTCTACGTCCCCCTCTCGCGAGCCCGGGCCGGGTGAGCCGGCCCGGACGAGCTCCGCGCGGGGCATCACGGCACTGCGCGACCGGACGACGAACCATCGATCAGAAAGGAACCGTCATGTCCCACCTGTCCGTCAAGGCCGGCGTCGCCGCACTCGTCGGCGCAGTCGTCGCGGCGATCGCCGCGCTCCTCGGTGTCCCCGATCTGTCGCCTCTGCTCGGCTGGGCGATCGCCGCGGCGGTGTTCCTCGTCTGGGCCTGGTCGACGGCGTGGCCCGCCGACCCCGAGCGCACCCGCGACCTCGCCCGCCACGAGGACCGGTCCCGGAAGCTGGTCGACTCGCTCATCATCGCCGCCACCTTCCTCAGCCTCGTCCTCGTGGTCATCGCACTCCTCCGCAGCCAGCAGAAGGACCCTGTCGGATCCGCGGCCGCGATCCTCGCGGTCGTCGGGGTCGTCGCGGCCTGGGCGCTCATCAACACCGTCTACGCCTTCAAATACGCGCGCATGTACTACCTCGACGACCGCCACCGCTTCGACTTCGACCAGGACGAGGACCCGTCCTACAGCGACTTCGCCTACACCGCCTTCTCGATCGGGATGGCCTACAGCGCGAGCAACATCACGCAGTCCTCCACCCCCTCACGCCGCATCGCCCTGGCCCACGCTCTGCTGTCCTACTTCTTCGGCACCTTCGTCGTCGCCGTCGCCATCAACCTGATCACCGGCCTCACCCAGGGAGGGTGAGGAGCGCGGCGTTCGAGGTCGAGACGGAGCGACGGTCGGCCGCGGACCGAGACCGAGGCCTCGACCTCCGGTCCCTCGATCAGCCGGCGGTCACCGGGTCGGAGGAGTGCGAGATGCCGAGCACCTCGCGTTCGTGGTCTACTGGTCCCGATCCGGGGGGATGAGCGATGAACAGCACGGTGGAACGGTCGGCGTGGGCGCGGTTCTGGGACCACGGGCGGTGGTGGAAGGCCCTGATCCTCGCGGTCGGCTACCTCGCGATCTACGAGCCGGCCTCACTGCTGATGGCTCCGTTCGTGCCGTTCATCGGGGACGCGGATTCCGCGAGCTACGTCGTCGTCCTCATCGTCGTCCCGGTCCTCATCGGCAGCCTCCTCCTGGTCGGCTTCGGCGCGAGCCTCGGCTGGCTGCGGAGCACGTTCGAGCGGCAGTCCCCTCGCGGCGGCGGCTGGATGTGGATCGCGATCGCGGTCGTCCTGCTCTTCAACGTGATGCGCTTCGCGAGCATCGACTACTCCGCGGCCGGGTTCGACTGGGTGGCCGCCTGGCTGCTCGCCGGACTCGTCATCGGCTTCTCCGAGGAGCTCCTCACCCGCGGCTACGTCGTGCGGATCATGCGCTCGTCGGGTCGCTCCGAGATCGCCGTCGGACTGGTCTCCGCCGCCCTGTTCGCCCTGCTGCACGCCACCAACCTCTTCGTCGGCCAGCCGCTCCTGCCGACGCTGCTGCAGATCCTCTACACGTTCTTCTTCGGCTTCTGCATGTACCTCGCGATGCGCGTGACCCGCACGATCGTCGCGCCGATCCTGCTGCACGCCAGCACCGACCCCAGCATCTTCATGCAGGGCACCTACCCGGCCGGCGGCGCCCTCTCCGCCTTCGCACAGCTCGGCAACATCGTCGTGATCCTGGTCGGAGTCGTCCTCCTCGTCGTCTTCCTCCTCACCGAGCGCCGAGCCGGCCACCGCGCCCGCACGGCGCAGCACGGAGCCGCGCGGATCTCCTGAGCGATCGTGCGGGATCAGCTGCCGCGGGGTCCGCGGCGGAGGAGGACGAGCAGGGTCTGGGACATGACCGTCTCGTCGTGCTGGTCGATCAGCTCGATGCCGATGCGGACGAGGCCCCTGTCGGGTCGTGAGGTGGAGGGGCGCGCGGAGAGGACGAGGAAGCGCCCGTGCAGCTGGTCGCCCGGGCGCACCGGGAGGTGCCAGCGCAGGTCGTCCACTCCCGGCGAGGCGATGCTGGCGCGCTCGTTGAGGAAGGTGTCGACCAGGAGCCGCATCGTCATCGCCGTGGTGTGCCAGCCGCTGGCGATCAGGCCGCCGAAGTCGCCCGTGCGGGCGGCCTCGGGGTCGGTGTGCATGCTGTGCGGGTCGAACGCCGTGGCGAAGGCGATGATCTCGGCCTCGGTCACCTCGATCGGCCCGGAGGTGCCTCCGAGTCCGGGACGGTAGTCGTCGAAGTACCGCTCGGCCAGGGGAACGGTGAAGGGCTCCATCGTCCGACCGTACCGCCCGGCACCGGACGCCCTGTCGACGACCGGGGCGCCCTCCCCTCCCCGACCGCATCGCGTCATGCCGTCTCGGGCTGGTCGGCGCGGCGCCGGCGTCCGATGAACAGGGTTCCGATGAGCCCTGCGATCGCGAGGATCCCGCCGGTCATGAAGGCGGCCTGTCCTGCTGAGACGGTCTCGGCGACGGTCAGCTGTCCGGCGTCCGCGGCGTTCGAGCCGATCGTGTAGGCGGAGATCAGGACTGCGCCACCCGCGGCGCCCGCGAGCTGCTGCACCGTGGTGAAGGCGGCGCTGCCGTGCGGGTAGAGCTCAGACCGCAGGGAGGACAGGGCGAGGGTGGTCACCGGCGCCCAGATCATCGCCTGCCCGGCCGTCATCACGAGGTAGCCGGTCAGGTACGTCCACACGCTGTCGGCGTCGGTGAGGGTGCTGAGGAACCAGATGCTCGCCGTCCCGATCACGGCGCCGGGGATCGTCAGGGGCAGCGGGCCGAAGCGGTCGTAGACACGGCCGCCGAGCGCGGACACGACCGAGATGATCACGCCTCCCGGGAGGAGGAACAGGCCGATCGACAGGGTGCTCAGCCCGAGCGCTCCGGTCAGGACGAACGGGAGGACGAGGGCGACGCCGAAGCCGTTCATCGCGACGAACAGCATGATCACCACCGCGACCACGAACGTGCGGCTGCGGAAGATGCGCAGGTCCAGGAGCGCGTTCCCTCGTCGGCGCAGCGCCACCTGGCGCAGGACGAACGCGCCGACCCCGACGACCCCGATCACCAGGGGCAGGAGCGGAGGCATGGGCGCGTGGCCGGAGACGGATTCGCCGATCAGGGACAGCCCGAGGACGAGTCCGCCGAAGCCGAACGCGGACAGCGCCAGGGAGAGGACGTCCAGGGAGGCGCGCTCGGGCGTGGTGATGTTCTTCAGCTTCAGCGCGCCCGCGACGAGGGCGAGCACCGCGAGCGGGAGCACCAGGAGGAAGAGCCAGCGCCAAGGCAGGTAGGTCAGCACGAGGCCCGAGACGGCGGGGCCGACGGCCGGAGCGATGGCCGGGACCGCCGTCACGATCGCCATGATGCGGCCGCGTCGCGACTCGGGGATGAGGCGGATGGCGGTGGTCATCAGCAGCGGCACGAAGACCGCCGTTCCGATCGCCTGCACGATCCGCCCGACGAGCAGGAGCTCGAAGCCCGGAGCGGCGGCGGCGAGAGCCGTTCCGACGATGAAGACCGAGAGGGCGGTCAGGAAGATCGTGCGGAGGTGGAAGCGCCGCATCACGAAGCCGGTGGCCGGGATGAGGACCGCCAGGGTCAGCAGGTAGCCGGTCGTCAGCCACTGGCCGGCCGCCGGGCTGATCTCGAGATCGGCGATGAGGGTCGGCAGGGCGACACCGAGGAGCATCTCGTTGAGCAGCACGAGGAACGTGGACGCCATCAGCAGACCGATGACGAGCCCGTCCCCCTTCCTGAGCCGGTCGGAGTGCGGAGGCTGCGCGAGCGGGCGCGTGGAGGTGGTCATGACTCCATGCTCAACCTTGACATCAGTGACAATGTCAAGCGACGTCTGCGGAATCGGTGCTCAGTAGATCGCGCGATTGAGCCGCACGAGGTAGTCCGCGCTGATCGAGCCCTCCGCCTCGGCGCGCTCGGTGACGACGGCGATCGCGAGATCCCGCCGGCGGGGGGAGCGAGCGGCATCGGCCGCGGCGAGGGAGCCCGGCAGCTCGGCGGCGGTGCGCTCGGTGCAGTAGGCGGGGGTGCCGGGCTGCTGCCGCCAGGAGTCGGCGAGGGGACCCGCGTCGAAGGCGTCGAAGCCGGTCTCCTCGACGAGGGTCATCGCGAGGCGCTTGCCGTCGCGGTCGTCCCCGGCGACGGGGATCGCGATGCGATCGGGCGTGCCCGCGGCCGTGGAGTGCTCACTGAAGGACTGCGAGGTGATCGCGTTCCACGCCTTCAGCACCGGGCGCCCGAGCTGCTCCTGCACCCACAGGCTCTCCACCTGGCCGCTCTCGAGCTCGGCGATGCGTCCGTCGCGCAGCGGGTAGTAGTTGCCGGTGTCGATGATCACCGCGCCGGCGGGCGCGGTGCGCACGAGCGGCGCGAGGTCGGGGATGCGGCTGATCGGGACCGTCACGATCAGGACGTCGGCCAGGAGAGGAGCGTCCCGCGCTTCGACGGCCTTCGCGCCCCCGCTCAGCGCCGCTGCGCTGATCGTCGAGGGGCCGCGCGAGTTGGCGATGCCGACGTCATGGCCGGCCTCGCCGAGCCGCTGCGCCAGTGTGGTGCCGATCATTCCCGCGCCGATGATTCCGATCTTCATGTCCGTCCGTCCTTCTACTGAGTCCTTTCCTCCATCCTGAACGTTCGCACTAGTGTGAAGGTCAAGCGATCAGGAGGAGACGGACATGCGCATCGGAGAGCTCTCGAAGAAGACGGGCGTCGCGGCGCGGATGCTCCGCTACTACGAGGAGCACGACCTCATCCGCCCGACCCGCCTCGACAACGGCTACCGCGACTACGACGACTACCTCGTCGACCGCGTGAAGAAGATCCGCGGCCTCGTCGACTCCGGGATCCCGACCCGGATCATCGTCGACATCCTGCCCTGCCTCGACAAGCCGCAGACGATCGTGGTCGAGAACGCTGAGCCGGGACTCCGGGACCTGCTCACGACCGAGCGCGACCGGATGAGCGAGAAGATCGACTTCCTGATCCAGAACCGCGACGCGATCTCGCGCTACATCGACGCGATCGACGCGGCGTCGGACCGAGAGCTGCTCCAGACCGGCTGACGCTCGACCTCGTCGCTGGCGTGATGGTCCACCCGATCCTGCAGGACGGAGGCCTGTTCCTCGTCCCCGCCGCTGGGCGGGGCCGCCGCCGGGCCCCGCTCACCCGAGCAGGTCGAGGCCGCCCTCGGTCACGACGGCCCGCACCTCGGTCAGGTAGCGCCGGGCCTGCTCGGTGAGGGGGATGGCGGAGTGCCCGATCCAGCCGATCTCGATGCGCTCGTCGACGTCGAGCGGGACGGCGACGATGGCCGGGTCGAGGTCGTCGCTGATGATCCCGGTCGAGATGGTGTAGCCGTCGAGGCCGATCATGAGGTTGAAGATCGTCGCCCGGTCGGACACCCGGATCTCCCGGTCGCTCGACAGCGTGGACAGGATCTCCTCGGCGAAGTAGAAGGAGTTGTCCGCCCCCTGGTCGAAGGTGAGCCGCGGCAGATCGGCGAGGTCGGCGAGGGTGACCCGCTCGCGCGAGGCCAGCGGGTTCCTCCGCGAGACGAAGATGTGCGGCAGGGCGAGGAAGAGGGGATGGAAGGCGAGCCCCGCGTCCCGGAGGATCTTGTCGATGACGTCCCGGTTGAAGTCGTTCCGGTACAGGATCCCCAGCTCGCTGCGGAGAGTGCGGACGTCCTCGATGATGTCGCGGGTGCGGGTCTCGCGCAGCGAGAACTCGTACTTCTCCCCCTCCGTGCTCCGGACCATCCGCACGAACGCGTCGACGGCGAACGAGTAGTGCTGCGTGGACACCCCGAGCAGGCGACGCGACGGCGGCCGCCCCAGGTAGCGCTGCTCGAGGAGCGCCACCTGCTCGATGACCTGCCGGGCGTAGCCGAGGAACTCGGTCCCCTCGGTGGTCAGAGTGACGCCGCGCGCGAAGCGGACGAGGAGGGCTCGTCCCACGCGGGTCTCGAGGTCCTTCATCGCCGCGGACATGGTCGGCTGGGCGACGTAGAGCAGATCGGCGGCGGCGGAGATCGACCCCTCGGAGGCGACCTCGACGAAGTAGTGCAGCTGCTGGAGCGAGATCCCGCCCGTTCGACGTGCCATAGGACGGGACTATACCTCGGCATAGTCGCGCCGGATTCTTCGATGCCTCCCGGTGACGGGCACTCTGGTCCCGCACGCTTCCACCAGGGCCGGTGCGGCCTGCTGATCATCGGATTGGGCGCTCATGGCGAACGACGTCACCTTCAGGATCACCACGACCTGCTTCGACGAGCACTACTCGCCGTCGTCGAGCTCCCGGGCCACCACGAACTTCGCCAACCTCGCCCGGGGCGAGCACCGCCGGCAGAACCTCCGCAACGCCCTGACGATGATCGACCGCCGGTTCAACGACCTCGCCCACTGGGACAACCCCGGCCGGGACCGCTACACCGTCGAGCTCGAGATCGTCTCGGTCGAGGTGCGGTTCCCCGCCGAGGAGGCGGTCCGCGACTTCCCTCTCCTCGAGGTCCTCGACGTCACGATCTGCGACACGCTGACCGGTGTGCGCCACCACGGGATCGTCGGCAACAACTTCTCGTCCTACGTCCGCGACTTCGACTTCAGCGTGCGGCTGCCGGCCGCGAACAAGGGCGCGACGGAGTTCACCGTTCCGGACGACTTCGGCGATCTGCACGGCGCTCTGTTCCAGAGCTTCCTCGACTCCGACGCCTACCGGGAGCGCTTCTCGGCGCCGCCCGTCATCTGCATCAGCGTGTCGACGAGCAGGACCTACCACCGGACCTCGAACCACCACCCGATCCTCGGCGTCGAGTACCGGCAGGACGAGCGGTCCCTGACCGACGAGTACTTCGGCCGCATGGGACTGCAGGTCCGGTACTTCCTGGCGCCCGGCTCCGTCGCGCCGCTCGCGTACTACTTCCGCGGCGACCTGCTCAACGACCACTCGAACCTCCAGCTGGCCGGCACGATCAGCACGATGGAGACGTTCCAGAAGATCTACCGCCCGGAGATCTACAACACGAACTCCGCGGCGGCGGACGTCTTCCGGCCGAGCCTGCAGCAGCAGGACTACTCGCGGACGCAGATCGACTACGACCGCGCCGAACGCGATCGGCTCGCCGTCGAGCAGGGCGCCTACACGGCCGAGCACTTCATCGAGCCGCACCGGGACCTGCTGGACGCCTGGGTGTCGCAGCACCGGACCCCCGCCCGCTGATCAGAGAAGGACAGCCACCCGTGAACACTCTCCTGCCCACCTCCATCGCCGGCAGCCTGCCCAAGCCCTCCTGGCTCGCCGAGCCGGAGACCCTGTGGTCCCCCTGGAAGCTCGAGGGCGACGAGCTGGTCGAGGGCAAGCAGGACGCCCTGCGCATCGCCGCCCACGAGCAGCACCGGCGCGGCATCGACATCATCAGCGACGGCGAGCAGACCCGGCAGCACTTCGTCACGACCTTCATCGAGCACCTCGCCGGAGTGGACCACGTGAACCGCGAGACGGTGCGGATCCGGGACCGCTACGACGCGAGCGTGCCGACCGTCGTCGGCGCCGTGAGCCGCGAGCGGCCCGTGTTCGTCGATGACGCGAGGTTCCTCCGCCGGCACACGTCGCAGCCGATCAAGTGGGCCCTCCCCGGTCCGATGACCATGATCGACACCCTAGCCGACCGCTACTACGGGAGCCGGGAGGAGCTGGCCTGGGAGTTCGCGGCGATCCTCAACCAGGAGGCGCGGGAGCTCGAGGCCGCGGGCGTCGACATCGTCCAGTTCGACGAGCCGGCCTTCAACGTCTTCCACGACGACGTCCGGAACTGGGGGGTCGCCGTCCTGGAGCGGGCGGCGGAGGGGCTGCGCGCCCAGACGGCCGTGCACATCTGCTACGGCTACGGCATCAAGGCCAACACCGACTGGAAGCAGACCCTCGGACCGGAGTGGCGCCAGTACGAGACGTCGTTCCCGCTCCTGCAGCGCTCCACGATCGACATCGTGTCGCTGGAGTGCCACCACTCCCGTGTCCCGATGGAGCTCATCGAGCTCCTCCGCGGCAAGAAGGTCATGCTCGGCGCGATCGACGTGGCGAGCGAGACCGTCGAGACCCCGGAGGAGGTCGCCGACACCCTCCGCAAGGCCCTCCGCTTCGTCGACGCGGCGGACCTCCTGCCGAGCTCGAACTGCGGCCTGGCTCCCCTGCCCCGCGGGGTCGCCCTCGGGAAGCTGAGCGCGCTGACCGCCGGTGCGGCGATCGTCCGCGCGGAGCTCGCCGGCTCGGCGGCCTGACCGCAGCGGCGGCGTTTCGTCGACGGTGGTTCACGCGACACCCGCGCTGACCTGGGGATCGCGGATTCGTCGGCGATGCCGGTCCAGATGAGGGAGTCGACAGCATCGTGGTCTGCCCTGACGGTTCAGGGTTCCCTCGGGGCGTCAGGCTGCGGGGGTGATGCGGAGGGTGGTCTCGGTGGCGAGGTCGCTGGTGATGGCCTGCACCGGGCCGCCGTTGCCGTACTTGGCACGGTAGGCGCGGTCGATCTCGGCGTCGTGGTCGTGGTCGATCGTGAAGTCGACGTCCTTCGCGACGCCACCCGCCTCGACCCTGCCCGTCCACGTCGACTCGACGCCGCGGAACCAGCCGCCGTCGGGTCCGTAGACGGAGCGGGCGTAGATCGCGTCGCCGACGCGAACCGCCCAGATGATCACGAGGCGGCGCAGGGTGCCGTCCTTCCGGCGTCCGGCGATGCGCAGCTCGCTCGCGCGGCCGATGCGCTCGAGCTCGTCCTGAGTCCAGGTCATGGTGTGCTCCTCTTCTTCGGCAGTCTCGTCGGCGGTAGTGGGGACGGTGGCGCCGAGCCGTTGCCGGCGCCACCGTCCGGTGCGCTCAGCCCAGGCGGCCGGCGCGCATAGCGGCGATGACGCCGCCGTCGATCAGCAGGTCGGAGCCGGTGATGAAGGCTCCCTGCGGTCCCATGATGAGCGCGGCGACGTCGGCGACGTCGGTGGGTGTACCCATGCGGCCCGCCGCGGAGGTGCTGATCATCGCGGCGTAGCCGGCGGCGTTGGGGCCGGACATCTCGTCCTGCGCGAGCGGGGTGGAGATGATGCCGGGGCTCATGCAGTTCACGCGGGCGCCGCGGTCACCCCAGGTGACGGCCGAGCCCTGCACGCGCAGCGCGTTCGCACGCTTGGCGAGCGTGTACGCCGCGCCGGAGTTCCCGACCTTCTCGGGGGCGAGGAAGTCGAGCTCGAGCAGCTCCGCGGTGGGGGTGCAGGCGAGGGCGTGCTCGATCTCCTTCGAGTAGCCGTCGCCCATGTGGCCGGCCATGCTCGCGATGACCAGGCCCGAGCCTCCCGGTGCGATGACGCGGCCGAACTCCTCGAGGACGTACGCGGTGCCGAGCAGGTCGACGTGCAGCACGCGCTCGGTGCTGGCCTGCACCGGCGAGACACCGGCGGCGATGACGACCCTCGTCACGTCGCCGAGGGCGGCGGCGTCGTCGGCGAGCTTCGCGACCGAGTCCTTGTCCGAGATGTCGATGCGGTGCGTGGAGAGGTCGTAGCCCTCGCCGCGGAGGATGTCCGCGACGCCGGCCATGGTCTGCTCGTTGAAGTCCGCGAGGATCACGTGACGGCCGACGCCGACGCGACGCCCGATGGCGACGCCGATGCTGCCGGAGCCGATGATGACGGCGATCTCCTGAGTCATGGTGCTTCTTCTTCCTGTCGTGGATGGTTCGAAGGGGTCAGTAGGTGATGGAGCGGGAGCGGACGACCCGCCAGGCGCCGTCGATGCGGGCGCAGTCCGCCAGCGATTCGAGTGGCCACGTGGCGCGGCTGCCCCGGATCGTGGCGTCGACGTGCGCGCGGGAGAGGACTCGGGCGCGATCGCCGGAGCTGTCGAGTGCGACTCTCGCCGACTCCTCGCGGATGCCGTGGTACCGCATCCGCCCTGACGCGATCTGCGCGAGCCAGTCCTGTCGGCTCTGCTCGTCGCCGGTGATGTGCACGGCGACGAAGTCCTTCGCGAGAACTGCGGCGAGCCGCTCGGTGCTCGCGGCGACCATCGCGTCGTGCTGCTCGTGCAGCAGATCGAGGAGTTCGTCCTCGGCGTCGGGCTTCTCGGTGGTCATCGTCGCTCCTCGGAGTGGATCGGGATCAGAAGTAGGTGGGCTGACGAGGGGCGTAGTGCTCCTCCAAGGCCGCGACTTCCGAGTCGGTCAGCTCGATCTCGAATGCGGCGGCGGCGTCCGTGAGGTGGTGCTCCTTGGTCGAACCGACGATCGGAGCGGTGACCACGGGGTTGCGCAGCACCCAGGCGAGGGCGATGGTCGCCATGGCCACTCCGCGCTCGGCGGCGATGCGCTGGACGGCGTCGACCGTGCCCTTGTCGCTGTCGAGGAACAGCGGGCGTCCTGCGAAGTCGACGGCGGGGTTGGAGTCGGATCGCTCGGTGCCGCCGGCACCCCAGGGGCGGGCGACTCGGCCCGCGGCGAGGGGGCTCCAGGGTAGGGAGCCGACGCCCTGGTCGGCGAGCAGGCCGAACATCTCGCGCTCCTCCTCGCGCATGAGGAGGCTGTACTGGTCCTGCATCGAGACGAAGCGGGTCCAGCCGTTCAGGTCGGCGGTCGACTGCAGCTTCGCGAACTGCCAGGCGTACATCGACGAGGCGCCGAGGTAGCGGACCTTGCCGGCCTTGACGACGTCGTGCAGCGCCTCCATCGTCTCCTCGACCGGGGTCTCGGGGTCGAAGCGGTGGATCTGGTACAGGTCGACGTAGTCGGTTCCCAGGCGCGTCAGCGAGGCGTCGATCTGCTCGAGGATCGCCTTGCGGCTGAGGCCGGAGCCGCCGGGGCCCTCGTGCATCGTGGAGAAGAGCTTGGTGGCGAGGACGATGCTCTCGCGGTCGCTGTACTCGGTGATCGCCTTGCCGACGATCTCCTCGCTGCTGCCGAGGCCGTAGATGTTCGCGGTGTCCCAGAAGGTGATGCCGAGCTCGACGGCGGTGCGGAACACCGGCTCCGCGGCGTCGTGGTCGAGGGCCCACGGCATGCGGGAGGTGTCGCCGAAGCTCATGCAGCCCAGGGCGAGGCGGCTGACGGTCAGACCGGAGGATCCGAGTCGGGTGTAATCCATGGTGTCTCCTTGCGTCGGTGGTGCGGGTGGGGTCAGAAGTGGACGGGGGAGCCGGCGGTCGGGGTCTGCTCGGCGTCCGCGGTCGAGCCGGAGTCGCTGCGGTCGCCCTCGATGACGAGGAACGCGACGGCCGCGGCGAGCACGAGGATCCCGGAGGCGATCCAGAACGCGGCGCTGTATCCGGCGACCGAGGCCGCCGAGGCGGTGCCGGTGCCTGCCGCGAGGACGCTCGCGGTGGCGCCGGCGGCGATCGCGCTCATCAGCGCCGTGCCGACGGAGCCGCCGACCTGCTGCGACGTGTTGACGAGGGCCGAGGCGACGCCGGCGTCCTGCGCCCGGACGCCGGAGGTCGCGGTCGTGATCGAGCAGATGAGCGCGGTGCCGATGCCCAGGCCGATCAGGATCGCGCCGGGCACGACGACCGTGACGTAGTCGTTGTCGGTCGTGATCCTGGTGAGCCAGGCCATGCCGATCGCGGCGACGAGGTAGCCGGCGCCCATCACGATGCGGACGGGGAAGCGGGCCGCGAGGCGGGCGCCGATGACCGTGGTGCCGAGCACGAGGCAGGCGACGAGGGGCAGGAACGCGAAGCCGCTGGCCAGAGGCGAGAAGCCGAGGACCTGCTGGAAGTAGAAGATGAGGAAGAGGAACTGGGTGAAGTTCGCCGCCATCGCGAGAGCGGCCGAGAGGTAGGCGCCTCCGCGGTCGCGGTCCGCGACCACGTGCAGCGGCATCAGCGGCGCGGAGACCCGCGTCTGGCTGTAGACGAAGACGACCAGCACGACGACCGCGACCGCGAACGTCACCAGGGTCGTCGGGGCGGCCCAGCCGCTCTGCTCCGCGAGGGTGAACCCGTAGACGAGGGCCGCGAGCCCGACGGAGGCGAGAACGGTGCCGATCACGTCGAGCCGGTCGCGGTTGCGTGCAGCCCGGTCGTCGTGGATGACGAGCGCGGCGCCGATGACGGCGACGATCGCGAAGACGACGTTAACGTAGAGCGTCCAGCGCCAGGTCGCGAACTCGGTGAGCACGCCGCCCAGCAGCAGTCCGATCGCTCCGCCGGCACCGGCGATCGCCGAGAACACGCCGAACGCAGTCACCCGCTCACGGCCGGAGGGGAACGCGAGGGACAGCAGTGACAGCGCTGCGGGCGCGAGCAGCGCCGCGAAGACGCCCTGCAGCACCCGCGCGGTCAGCAGCACGCCGATGCTCGGGGCGAGCCCGCCGAGGACGGAGGCGAGACCGAAGCCGACCAGACCGATGAGGAAGGAGCGCTTGCGCCCCCACAGGTCGCCGGCGCGGCCGCCGAGCAGCAGGAGGGCGCCGAAGGCGAGGCTGTACGCGGTGACGACCCACTGGCGCAGGGCGTCGTCGAAGCCGAGGTCGAGCTGCGCGTCCGGCAGGGCGATGTTCACGATCGACGCGTCGAGCACGACCATGAGCTGGGCCAGCGAGATCACGACGAGCGCGATCCAGCGCTGCCGTCCCGCGGCGGGTGAAGAGGAGGTGTCGGTCATCAGGGCTCTCTCGAGGGGGTCGGTCAGTTACTCCTCGAGTGAAGCGCCGACACCCAGAGGCAGGCAGTGACGGGTCTTACCGGTAACGCCCGTACCTGTCACGACGGCGCTGTCGCGCCTACCGTCGAAGACGTGACGAATGACGATGTGCACGACTTCCTCCGCTCCCGCCGCGCGAGGATCACCCCCGAGATGGTCGGCCTCTCCCCCGGCGGCGGCACCCGCCGCGTGCCGGGCCTGCGCCGCGAGGAGGTCGCCCTGCTCGCCGGGATCAGCGTCGACTACTACAACCGCTTCGAGCGCGGCAACCTCGCCGGCGCCTCCGAGAGCGTCCTCGACTCCCTCGCCCGCGCCCTGCGCCTGGACGACGCCGAGCGCGCCCATCTCTTCGACCTCGCCCGCGCCGCGAGCAGCGGACCGCGGATCGGACGCCGCCGCAGCACCCCGAAGCTGCGCGCGAGCGTCCAGCAGCTGCTCGACGGCATGACCACGATCCCCGCCTTCGTCCAGAACGGACGGCTGGACGTCCTCGGCATGAACGACCTGGCCCGCGCGCTCTACCACCGCGACGAGGACCCGGAGGCGAAGCCGCAGAACTTCGCCCGCTACCTCTTCCTCGACCCCGCCTCGATCGACGAGCTCGCCGACTGGCGCGGCATGGCCGAGGACGTCGTCGCGATCCTCCGCCAGGAGGCCGGCCGCGACCCGCACAGCACCGAACTGTCGAACCTCATCGGCGAGCTCTCCACCCGCAGCAGCGACTTCCGCAGCATGTGGGCCTCGCACCGCGTCCGCTTCCACCGCACCGGCACCAAGCAGTTCCACCACCCCGACGTCGGCGACCTCGAGCTCTCCTTCGAGGCCATGCAGCTCCCCGGCGACGACGGCCTCACCCTCATCGCCTACTCCGCTGAGCCCGGCACCCGCTCGCACGACGCCCTCGCCCTGCTCGCCTCGCTGCGCGCCACGGCTCGCCGGCAGGAGTCTCCGGCGGCGGTCCGCACGCAGGACCGCAGCTGACGCTGCACACCCGATGACTGACCCAGGCTCACGCTGAGCCCCACACACCCCCTCGACGCAAGGAGAACCCCATGGAGTACCGCCCCCTCGGACGCACCGGAGTGTCCGTCAGCCCCCTCGCCCTCGGCACGATGATGTTCGGCCCCTGGGGCAACGAGGACCGCGCCGACTCGATCCGCGTCATCCACGCCGCCCTCGACGCCGGCATCAACGTCGTCGACACCGCCGACGTCTACTCCGGCGGCGTCTCCGAGGAGATCGTCGGCGAGGCACTCCAGGGCCGCCGCGACGACGTCGTCCTCGCCACCAAGTTCTTCATGCCGATGGGAGACGGACCCAACCGCTCCGGCGGCTCGCGGAAGTACATCCTGCGCGCCGTCGAGGACTCGCTGCGACGCCTGCGGACCGACTACATCGACCTCTACCAGGTGCACCGCCCGAGCCCCACGACCGACGTCGAGGAGACCCTCGGCGCGCTCACCGACCTCGTCCGCCAGGGCAAGGTCCGCTCGATCGGCTCCTCGTCCTACTCCGGCAGCCAGATCGTCGAAGCGCAGTGGGCCGCCCGCGAGCGCGGCCTCGAGCGCTTCGTCACCGAGCAACCTCCCTACTCGATCCTCGTCCGCGGTATCGAGGAAGACGTGCTGCCGACGACTCAGCGCCACGGCATGGGCACCCTCACCTACAGCCCCCTCGCCGGCGGCTGGCTCTCCGGGCGCTGGCGCAAGGACGCCGCAGGCACCCCCACCTCCTCGGCCCGACCCAGCGCCCGCTTCGACATGAGCACCCCCGCCAACCAGCGCAAGCTCGACGTCGTCGAGGAGCTCGCCGTCCTCGCCGAGAGCGCCGGCATCCCGCTGATCCAGCTCGCCATCGCCTTCGTGATCCGCCACCCCGGCGTCACCTCCGCGATCATCGGCCCGCGCACGAGGGAGCAGCTCGAGTCTCAGCTGCCCGCCGCCGACGTCGTCCTCGCCGCCGAGGTCCTCGACCGCATCGACGAACTCGTCGCCCCGGGTGTCACCCTCAACCCCGACGACAACAGCTACGGCGCCACCGAGCTGACCCCCGCCGCGCGCCGACGCTGACTCCCGAGGACTCGAGGTGGCTGCCAGCAGGATCGAGCTCCTTCGCGGCAAGAAGGTCGTGCGGCCCAACTCCCCTGCCGCGGGGTCAGGCTCGGGAAGAAGACCGGCCTCACCCTGCCCGCAACTCCGTCCGGCCGGTTCGTGGGATGGACGCTCCTCGACCCGACCGATTGGAGCGCCGAGAACGTCCGCCCCCTCCGCGAGGCGGTCGCCGCAGCGATCCAGGCCGAACTCCTCGACCAGGACCGTCGCGCGGCCGCCGGAGCGATAGGACGACCGGCCGCACCAGCCCGCACACCTTCCCTGACGTCCGTCGGCCGCCGACCTGAGCGGATCAGCGCGCGTGCGCCGTCGCCAGCTCCCCCCAGTGCGTCGTCGCGCGCAGCGACAGCGCGCCGCGCTTCATCGTCCAGACCGGCCCCTTGCGGATCCCGGCGAGCCCGAGGCCGACGGCGGAGCGGCCGTGGCGCTTGGTGACGGCGTCGATGGTCGCGCCGAGGCCCTTGCTGTCGAACGCGGTGTCGAACACCTCGAGGAGGGCGTGCGAGTCCCGCGGCGACAGGTTCGTCAGGATCACGCCGGCCCGCACGTAGCGGGCGCCCTCGCGCAGCCGCGGCCGCAGCGTGCCGATCGCGGCCTTGACGATCGCCACCGGACGTCCGTGGGCACGGGGAAGCCGGCGAGGCCGCCCGCGGACTCGTACGGCGCGTCCGCGAACGGCGACGTCGACGCGAAGACGCTCATCGTCTTCGTCACCGACCCCTGCGCGCGCAGGCGGTGCGCGGCACGCTGCGCGTAGACGGAGAGCACCTGCTCCATGTCCGCGATCGTCGTCACCGGAGTAGCGAACGAGCGCGAGAAGATCAGCTGGTCCCGGACGGTGCGGGCCGCCTCGAGCGGGATGCAGTCGACCCCGCGCAGCTCGTAGACCGAGCGCTGCAGCACCACCGAGAACTTCTTCCGGATCAGCGCCGGGTCGGCGTCGCGCAGGTCCCGGATCGTGTGGATGCTCAGCTCCGCGAGGCGCTTCCCGGTGCGGCCGGCCACCCCCCACAGCTCGGTGACGTGCTGCCAGGCCATCAGTGCGTCGAGCTGCTCGGGCGTGTACCAGTCGGTGTCGCAGACCCCGCCCAGGCGCGGGTGCTTCTTCGCGCCGCCCTTGTTGACGAACTTCGCGAGCGTCTTGCTCGGCCCGAACCCCACGCACACCGGCAGGCCGACGTTCTTCGCGACGGCCGCCCGCATCGCCCGGCCGATCCGCGCCCGCTCCGCCACATCCCCGTCGACGCCGAGGAAGCTCTCGTCGATCGAGTACACCTCCTGCCAGGCCGAGTAGCGGCCCAGCAGCTCCATCACCCGCGCGGACAGCTCGCCGTACAGCTCGTAGTTGCTGGAGCGGGCGATCACCTCCGGGAGACGGCCCGAGCGGATGAGGGGCTCGACCTTGAACCAGGGCGTGCCGTTCTCGATGCCGAGCTTCTTCACCTCGTCCGAGCGGGCGACCACGCAGCCGTCGTTGTTCGAGAGGACGACGACCGGCCGCCCCTGCAGCTTCGGGTCGAACAGCCGCTCGCAGCTCACGTAGAAGCTGTTCACGTCGACCAGGCCGATCCGCCGCTCAGAGCGCACGGTGCAACCGATGCAGGCAGACGGTGACGACGCCCCAGATCTGGAGGTCGCTCAGCTCGGCGACGAGGATCGGCGGATAGTCCGGGTTCTCCGCGCGCAGCACCACTCCCCCGGGGCTCAGCTCGAGCCGCTTGACGGTCAGCTCGCCGTCGAGGATCGCGATCACGACGCTCCCGTGCATCGGGGTCAGCGAGCGGTCGACCACCAGCTCGTCGCCGTCGCTGATGCCGGCGCCGGTCATGCTCTCGCCCGAGACGCGGACGATGAACGTCGAGGTCTTGTCCCGGATCAGGTGGTCGTTGAGGTCGAGGGAGCCGTCGAAGTAGTCCTGCGCCGGCGACGGGAAGCCCGCCGCCACCGCGTCGGCGGGGACGAGGAGGGAGACGGCCACGGCGTCCCGGGCCGGGGTCGCGATGCGGTCCACCACGGTCACGCTCATTCTCGGCCCTCCTCACGGGATCGAACATGTGTTCGAATACGTCCGAGTGTAGGTCGACCCCACCGACATCGGCACCGGAGGGCCCTCGCTCGCCGCCGCCCCCGATGCGCGAGGATCGGACCCGTGGATGCGGAGCGGGTACTCGGAGACGGTCGTGCCGACGGGGTGTGGTGCCGGCTCGGCGAGCCGCTGACGGTGGCGCAGATCGCGCGCGGCGGGCCAGCCTGGCTCTGCCTGGACGCGCAGCACGGCGCCTTCGACGACGCCGCGGTCCTCGCGACCATGCGGGCGCTGGCGACCGTGAGCGAGCGGCCGCCCGTCGCCGTCCGGGTCGCCGGGCTCTCGGACCCGCTGATCGGGCGGGCTCTCGACGCCGGAGCGGACGTCGTCGTCGTCCCGATGATCGAGTCGGTCGAGGACGCGGCCGCGGCGGTCCGCGCCGCGCACTACCCGCCGCTCGGCCGGCGCAGCTGGGGTCCGATGACCGACCTCTGGGGCGCCGCGCCCCCGTCGGCCGCCGAGGCGCGGCCGGCGCTCTGGCTGATGATCGAGACGCAGACCGGCCTCGACGCCGTCGAGGAGATCCTCGCGGTGCCGGGGGTCGCCGGCGTCTTCGTCGGCCCGTTCGACCTCGCGATCGGACTCGGCCGGGAGCTGCCCGACCTGCTCGCCGCGGATGGACCCGAGGACCCGCTGCCGAGGATCGCCGCGGCCGCCCGGAACGCGGGCCTTGTCGCCGGTGCCTACGCGGGCGACCAGGAGCGCGCCCGGCAGCTGCGCGCGCTCGGCTTCCCGCGGGTCGCCGTCGCGACCGACCAGTCGCTGATCGCGCTCGGCACGGCGGCGGCGCTCGGCGCGGTGGCGGACGGCTCCGGCTGCTGAGCCTCCGAGGAAGGCGACGACGGCGATGACTACCTGCGCACCCCGAGCACCAACCCGCTCGACTCCGCCCCCTGCCTGGACCACTCGAAGCTCACCCTCGCCACGGCCACCACCGCCGCCCGCGCCTACCTCCGCAGCCACCACGACCTCGACGCCCTGAAGACCCTCACCCGCGCCGACGTGAAGTACCTCACCCGCTGCGCCTGAACACGACCCACCCGAGATGCGGCCGCCGGCACCACGCCTGCGACCGCTTCATCGCAGACAGGCCGTGGGAAACGATCAACTCGGGGTGACCGGTCACCGATCCCCATACGAGACGGACAGGCTGCTCGCTGACGACTCCCCCAGCTGATTGATGCGCCTGCCGTGACGAGCGCAGCACACTCGAGGCATGTCCTCTCGTCGTCGCCCGCGAAGCGGTGCATTTTCGAGCTCGAAGACAATCTTCATCACCGCATTGGTCATCTTGGGCGCCGCGATTCTCTCTGGCCTCGTCGTGCTGGCGCAGGGCGCCATCCAATCCGCCGTCCTGGTGGATTCGCTGCCCACGGAGAACACGGTCCGGACGCCTGAGCTCGGCGCCGCGTGGAACACCATGCTGCTCGGTCTCGGAGTCTGCGTTGTCAGCGCGACGGCCGCCATCGCCCTGGTCCTCAGCTCGCGTCGTCGCGTTGGCTGAGGTCCGATCGCGAGACGGCCCGGGTGACGTTCCCGAGCACGGCCCGGGCTTCGACCAAGCGCGGAGCACGAGATCCACCGTTGACCACGAATATCGTGAGCCTGATGACGTTTCGAACCTGGACCTACGTACTAGTAGTCGCGGTGATCAGCGCGACAGCGGCGCTCGTGATCGCGAACGTCTACAGCTTCCCGGCTCCGAACTGGTGCTGCTCCTCCTCAACACGATGTGGATCGTCGGGCTGGCCGGCACGGTTGCGTCACTGGTAGCGATCATTGTTCTCAATTACAGGCGTCACCGACGACCGCGGGCCTGAGGTTCAACCCCGCTGATCGATTCCCTTAAGGGACGGTCGATCATCCATCCGTCGCATCCTCCAAGCTGCGGACTCGGAGCGTTGAAGCACACCGCGTCGGTCTTACGCGTGGATCAGGCGGTTCCTGAGACACTGGTCGGATGATCTCGGATTCCGTCCCATGGCGCGAGCATCTTTGCCGCTCCGCGACAGCGCTCGAGAAGAGATCGAGATCGACCCGGTGGAACCAGCGGACATCTTTCCTGGTCGAGCGGGATTTGATCAACGGCATGTTCGCCATTAGGCGTTTGATGGAGTCCGCGAAGACGTCATCGAACTTGCCTCAGGAGCGAGTTTCCTGCGGCGTACATCCACTCAGCGGGCGCATACCGCGGATCTACGATCGGTGGTCCTTCTGGGAGCACTACGACATGACGTCGAGGCAGCAAACCCAGCTCACAGTGAAAGAGTTCGTATCGCTCTTCATCCACTCGTTCATCCTCGACTTCCATCCCACGTCCGCAGACGGGCCGTCGATGATCTGGGTCGTGTCAGACCGCGACCGGCACAAGCGGTTGTACTCAGTGACGTTCGAACGAGTCATCGCCCTTTTTCGTCGCGTGGGCAACGAGGACTTGGTGTTTTACGCCGGCCCGTTCGATGGCAACGCGGTACGCCTGTCTCAGCACGACATCGTGGACGCAGGTTTCTCAACCTACGATCCCTTCCCCGACGTCGCGAACTGGACCGCGCCACCAACAGCGCTCCAAGTTGCTTTCCCAGCACTCGATTGGCCCCCGCCGCGGACCGACGAGCGCTGAGCTCTGCTTGATGTCCATCACCTGAACCTCTGCCCGCTGGGAGGCCGCCGGCGCTTCGACGCTGAAACTCTCCACGCCGACGGGCCGAGGGTGCATGCCCAGGTTGCTCGGTCAGCCGGTCGGCAAGCGACGCGAAGCCCAGTGGTAACACCGCCATGAAGCGCCGAGATCCACAGGCGACGTCGCCGGAGGCGACGGCGGTGAATCGCGTCCGGTGAGCCACCCCCTTTCGGGACGCACCATCAGCGGAACTCGACGCTGCTCAGGATCAGTGGATGAGGGCTGCGGCGGAGAGGTCGGTGCCGTGGCAGCGGAGTGGAGTCGTCACGCGACCGGCTGTCCGGCGATCCAGACGGCGACCGGCCGGGTCAGGACGGAGACGTCGCTCACGGGGTCGCCGTCGACGAGAAGCAGGTCCGCGCGTCGGCCGACGGCGACGACTCCCCGGTCGGCGAGGCCGAGCGCGGAAGCGGCTCCGCTCGTCGCGGCGCGGACCGCGTCGACAGCGGAGAGACCGGCCTGACGGAGGAGGCCGAGCTCGGTATGCAGGGACGCGCCGTGCGGGACGGGGGCGAACGGGCTCTCATTGGCGTCGGTACCGGCGACGATCCGGACGCCCGCGGCGTGCATCCGGCGCACGCTCTCGACGGCGTTGCCGATCGCCGCGTCGGCGCGGTCGCCGAGGCGGGCGCGGGCCATGACCTGCATCATCATCAGGGTCGGCGACGCGATCGTCCCCTGCGCGAGCATCCTTGCGGCGGTCTCCTCCGGCAGCGGCCGATCGAGGGGCGCGTGGGTGAGGACGTCCACGCCGGCGTCGAGACCGCGCGAGAACGCGTTCGCGGTCACGACGTGCGCCACGGTCGTCCAGCCGCGGCGGTGGGCGCCTTCGACGAGAGCGGTGATCGTCGGGACGTCGAGGGCGGGGACGTCGGTCGCGTCCGGGTCCTCGATGATGATCTTGATCAGGTCGGAGCCGTTGTCGCTCCGCCAGGTGAGGAACCGCTCGGCGTCCGCCGCGCCGGTGACCGCGCTCTCCTCGGGGTTCCCCATCAGCGCGATCTGAGTGCTGCCCGGCGCCGAGGCGGCCGAGCCGGCGCTCCGCAGCGACGGGGCACCCCGCTGCATCCGCTGCTCGGCGACGAGACTGTCGGGATGCGTGCCGAGGTCGATCATCGTCGTCACGCCCGCGCGGGCAGCGGACTCGAGCGCGCCGCGCGAGCCGAGGTGAACATGCGTGTCGATCAGCCCGGGCACGAGGAACCGGCCCGCCCCGTCGATGACGTCGCCGAGCGCGACCCCGCTGCCCGAGCGGCGGATGCCGCGGATCGTGCCGTCGAACTCGACGTCCACCGCTCCCCCGGGAAGCGAGGGGTCGAGAGCGGCGAGGCGGACATCGACGAGAGTGACGGTCAGGAGGGGTGCTCCTTCGATTCGAGGACGGTCAGCGGCTCTGGACGGGCAGCTGGAGGGAGGAGGCGTGCTCGCCGCCGGTGTGGACGATGTGCTGCCCGGCGTTCGCACCGACGTACTCGCGGATGCCGGGCATGAGGGTGCCCATCAGGTTGCGCGAGCTGATGACGAAGCGCAGCTGCTCCCCCGGGTGGAAGAGCAGGCCGAGCGGCAGCAGGTCGATCTCGACCTCGGCGATCTCGCCGTCGGCGAGCTTCTCGACGCGGTCGAAGGCGTGCGCGGGGACGTCGTCGGTCGTGAGCGCCGGGTCCAGGCGGCGGGCCGAGACGCGCAGGCGTCCGTCGGAGCCCTTGTAGCGGAGGATCGTGGCGCCGTGGTCGGTGAGGTCGTGCGCCCGGGCGGTGCGGTTCGCCACGGTGAACGCCTGCAGCGGGGTGCCGTGCGCGTCGAGCTTCTGCACGAGGACGAAGAGGTCGAGGTCGTCGGAACCGCGCGCCTCGACGAACAGGTGCGCCTTCGGGTAGCCGACGAGCACCGTCTCCTCGTCGAACCGGGTCAGGAACGACACGGCGCTGGGGTTCGCGTCGACCGTGTACGCGGCCTCGACCGGAGCAGGTGGCGCGGTCGCCGTCAGCACGCGGGCTGCGCCGTCGAGGTAGTACCGCGTCGGCACGACGTCCGCGGGCGGGAACGACTCCGCCTCGAGGCCGACGCGGTCGCCGCCCTCGAGGTCGAGGAGGGAGTAGCGGACCCGGGGCGTGTGCTCCCAGCCGGAGTCCTCGCCGCGGAGGTAGTGGTCGAAGAAGCGGCGCAGATCCTCGACGTTGGCCTCGTCGTAGTAGTCGGGCCACTCCTGCGTGTTGTGGATGCGCAGCCACTTCTCCTCGGACGCGATCCGGCGCCAGGCGCGGAAGGTGCCGGCGGTGTGCAGGGTGTTGGAGTAGCTGGCGACGACGTAGGCGGGGACGGTGATCCTCTCGAACGCGGGGATCTTCTGCTCCCACAGCTCGTCGACGAGGGGGTGCGCCTCCGCCTCGGCCAGGACGTCCTCCTTGCGGTTCCTGCCGAAGAAGCTGCCGTCCTGCAGCTGCCGCGCGAAGCCGGTGTCGGGCATGCCGCCGCGGAAGACGAGGTCGCGGTAGACGTCGCTGACGCCCTCCCACGGGTTGATCGCCGCCAGGTGCGGCGGCTGCTCCGCCGCGGTGAACCACTGCGAGACCGCGAGGTAGGACGTGCCGGACATGCCGACCTTGCCGGTGCACCACTCCTGCTCGGCGAGCCACTCGATCAGGTCGTGGCAGTCGCGGCCCTCCTGGCGATCCCAGAGCACGCTGTCGCCCTCGGAGTCGACCACGCCGCGCACGTCCGGGTTGCAGATCGCGTAGCCGCGGGCGCACCAGTACGCCGGGTCCGGGCCCTCGAACTTCTCCAGCCCGGAGACGACGCCGTTGTCGAGGCCGACCAGCCCGAAGACTCCCATCACGCTGGGCGAGCTGCCCTGACCCTTCCCGTACGGGCTCCACGCGACGATCACCGGGACCGGCTCCGAGCCGACTGGGCGGAACACGTCGACGTGGATCGTCACTCCATCGCGCAGCGTCACAGCGACGTCCTTCTCGAGCACGACGTCGACCGGCAGCTCCCGGAACGGCGGGGCGAGGCGGAAGCCTGCCTCCAGGACGCGGGCACCGGGCTCGAACGCGGTGAGCACTCCGCTGCGCACGGCGGGCAGCGGGTGGGAGGCGGTGTAGATCTTCTCGGTCATGGCGTGCTCCAGGTTCTGGCGATCGTGCGGTGAGTCCTCCGTGGGCTCGCGTCGGGCCGAGCGTACGTCCGATCGGTCACGAACTCAACAGGCGTTGAGAACATGAGCACGGCGAGGTAGCGTCGGAGCATGAACGAGACTCCGCGGTCGGCACGCCCCGGTCGACGCCCCGGCTCCGCCACCACGAGGGGCGCCGTGCTGACGGCGGCTCGGGCGAGCTTCGCCGCTGACGGCTACGCCGGAACGACCATCCGCCGGATCGCGACGGATGCCGGAGTCGACCCGTCCCAGGTCATGCAGTTCTTCGGCTCGAAGGACGAGCTGTTCGCCGCGGTGATGGCGGTCCCCGCCTCCGCGCTGCACCGCTTCGACACCGCCTTCGACGGCGCCGACGAGCACCTCGGCGAGCGGGTCGTCCGCGCCTACCTCGAAGCCTTCGAGGGCGACGACGCGGAGTCGGAGCCGCTGATGGCGATGCTCCGCGGCGCCGTCACGAACGCGCAGGCGAGCGAGACCCTGCGGGACTTCATCCAGTCCCGGCTCACCCACGGCACGGCCGGCCGGGGCGAGGACGCGACGCTCCGCGCAGGCCTCGCCGCCTCGATGCTGATCGGCGTCGTCGTCGGCCGCCGCGTCGTCGGCGTGCCGGCCCTGCTCGCCGCGGATCTCCACCGGATCGTCGCCACGGTCGGACCGGTCATCCAGCAGCTGCTCGCCCGGGAGGCGACGACGGTGTGACGCTGACGCTTTCCCCGGCTCGCAAGCGTCCCGCTCACCCATCCCCATACGGACGCAAGCCGCGCAACGAGCAGAGATACATCTTTCCGGATGTCGTCCCCATCCATACCCCACGAAACCGTCGATGCTGTCGAGGATCGATTGCTAGACGCGATGCGCGCAAGTGACGTCGATGCCCCTCGCTTCAAAGCCCGGATGACGATCCCCTAACGGAACGCTGATCAGTCAACCTTTCAACGATCTGATGACGTTCGCTGTACTCCTGATGCAGGCGGCAGCACGGAGTGCTTCACTGACCCGCATGACGCACAGACGAACAGGACGAGCGACGTCTCTCGTCGCCGCGGCCGCCATCGCGCTGAGTGTCAGCGGTTGCACCGACATCACATCGAGCTCGGCAGGATCCTGCTCGCCCAAAGTGGTCGAACTTCATGAGTCATCTCTGCATCCCACCGGAGTCGTCCACCTCAGCGCCGACTTCATCTGGGAGACCTGCGAGGACACCGGAGGCACGAGCCGCGCCGCCTCAGACGTCACGGTCACCATCACCCCCTCCGCAAGCGGCGAGGAAATACTGCTTGGCCGACCGATCCCGAAGGGCGAACGGTCGACGGTCGACGCATCCTTCGACCTCCCCGCCGATCTGCAAACCGGCCCCGCCATACTCGCCCTGCGCACACACAGCGGTGACACGATCGACGTCGAACTACCGATCGACATCACCACAGCGCCCGCCACCTGAACCCAGCCTCGCGGCCGAAAAGATACGACCGGTGAGCGATCCCCCTACGGAACGGTTCAGTGGCGCCCGCGTCGCGTGTGTAGGGGACCTTGAACATCTAAATGCTCACGGTCGTCTGCACGAGTGGCGCGGTGGCGCGAAGAGTTGTGCAGGCGACCGTGAGAAACGACACCACGCCTCGAAAGCGTCCGGTGAACAACCGGCTATCGGACGCTCGCTTCGCCGAATGACGCCTCTGCATCGCGGCTTCATGGAGCGTGAGGGAGAGTCCTGGTGGAAGGCGCGGGACGATAGCCACTTGCGGCAGGCTCACCGACCGCAACGGTGCAGCCTGGTTCATCGACGTCATCGTCCTCTGGGGCTGACCGAGCAAGACACCGAGTTACTCAGTGCCCGAGCAGCATGCTGTTGCGGGCCCTGATCTGCTCCTCGGTCGCGGGGAAGTAGCTGCTGACGCCGATGTGCTCGGCGTTGTGCTGGATCTCATCGACGACCGGTCGGAGTGCCTGCTCGTAGGCGGCGAACGCCTGCTCGACATCGCCATCCGCCGCACGGAAGGCGTCGAAAAGCGCTGTGGCGCCGATTATGGCGAGCGACCCTCCCATGCCCGCGGCAGGCGATGCGCAGTAGCCGGCGTCGCCGACGAGCGCGACGTGTCCTGATGTCCACGCCGGCATCTTGATCTGGCTGAGCTTGTCGAAGTAGAAGGTCTCGACGTCCAGCGCCTGGTCGACGTGATCCGAGAACGGCGGGCCGGCCTGCAGAAGGTGCTCGCGGAGGATGCTCTTCTGCTCCTCCTCGTCGTGGTGGTCGTACGGGATCTCCTTCTCGGAGCGGAAGCCGAGAACGAGTTCGGTGGTGGAGTCGTACGAGTTCACCAGCATCGTCACGCCCGGAGAGGTCGTGATCCGAGTCGTCTGAGGGGCGATGATCAGGCTGTCGAGGGTCGCGATGGAGAAGTACGTCTGGAGGAAGTGGCTGTAGAGCGCTTCCTGACCGAAGTGCAGTCGGCGCACCGTGGAGTGATTGCCGTCGCAGCCGAACACCAGGGAGAAGTTCCTCTCGGTGCCGTCACGGAAGGTGACGCGGAGGCTCTCCTCGTCGAGCTCGTGCAGCGACGCGATGGAGTTGCTCCACAGCATCTCCACCTCGCCCTCCGTCGCCGCGGCGAGGACGTCGAGCAGATCATCACGGTGGATCTCGTAGCCGTCGCCCACCGCGTCCGCTGCGGGCGGCTCGGGGTCGATCCGTGCAATGAGGTCCCCTTCCGGCGTCGTGAACTCCGTCACGCGAGGAGCAAGTGCCTTCGCCGAGATCTGCTCGAGCAGGCCCATCCGCTCGACGATCGCGATGGTGTCGTCGCGGATATCGACCGGGGTGCCTCCTCGCTTCAGGCCGGATCCGATCTCAACGATCGTGACCTCGTAGCCGAGCCGGCGCATCCAGAGCGCCGTCGCGAGCCCCGCGAAGCTCGCTCCCGAGATGAGCACTCGCCTCTGCCTGTGCGCGTTCATCGGACATCCTCGTTCCCCGGCTCCCGCCGAATGTGTAGTGACTCGAACTTCGTCACCGTAACAGAAACTTTGAGTCACTCAACTCTTCATGGCAGACTGGAGGAATGGGGGAAGCAGGCACGGTCGTCGCGTCGGGACTTCGAGAGCGCAGGAAGCGAGAGACCCGCGCGCGCCTGGGCGACGTCGCAGCGCGGCTCTTCGCTGAGCACGGGTACGACGAGGTGTCCATCTCGGACGTCGCGCGTGCCGCTGCCGTCTCGGATCAGACGGTCTACAACTACTTCCCGACCAAGCCCGATCTCGTCTTCGATCGAGCGGACGAGGTGCTCGAGAGGATCCGAGCCGCGGTCGCCGAGCGAGGCGCCCCGCAGTCCCCGGCCGACGCGATGCGCGCCGTCGTCCTCGAGGACATCGATCGGTACGTCGAGGAGGATCCGGCCCTGGCACGAGGGGAGTTCCCCGCTCAGTGCAGACTCAGCACAGTGCTCCGGCGCCGGGCTCTGGAGTTCTACAGCGACGCCACGACCGCGGTTGCAGCGGAATTGGCTGGCACGGGGATGGACTCGATGACTCGGCGTGCTCAAGCAGCCGCACTCGTCGCGGTCGTGCAGCAGACCACCGAAGCCATCGGCGACGCGGTCCTCACCGGTGCTGATCGGGAAGCGACCCGCACGCGTTTGACGAAGGCGAGCATGGCGGCGCTCGACCATCTGTCGGCTTGGTGGCGCACGGAGCTGACCGACCAGCCGCCGTCTCGGTGATCCATCGGCTGACGGACGTTTTGGGTGGTGCTCCTGACCCGTCGATAGCCTGAAGCGATGGTCCTGCTGAGCCGATATCTGTTCGCGATCTCGATCACTGTTCTTCTCGGCGTCCTCATGCTCGGTGACCGCCTGCCCGAATGATGCGCGCCGGTCTCCACAGCTCTTGCAGTCGCGGGCGCCCTCGTCTTCCTGTTCTCTCTCATCGACGCCCGTCGGCGTCAGAACGACACGGACCGCCGAGCCGTCCTTCAGCAGGGCGCCGAGCCGGAAAGGCGTCGGTGATCTCCGGCTCTCCTGAGGCGCGGGTGCTCGCTCCGCGTCGTGCTCGACCTCTAGTGTCGGCAGCGATGGGCGCGCAGTGCCCCCGCTGAGGGGATCACATGTCTTCGCTCTCGCGCGGCGCCGTCCGGCGCTCGCTCGCTCTCGCCGCCGCCGTCCTGGTCGCCGCCACCGCACTCGCCACGCCCTCCGTCGCAGACCCGGACAGAGGGACCGGCACCGTCACCGGCCACCTCATCCTGGAAGGCACACCGAACACTCCGCCCCCCGCAGGCACGGAGGTGGTCACCTACAACACGTTCGATCCGATCGGCTACTCCGCGACGACCGCCGACGACGGCACCTTCACCTTCGACGGGCTGGCCGCCGGTACGTACTCCGTCAGAACGGAGTACGAAGACGGCGTCCACGTCCCGATCGACCTGGGGTCGGACACGATCCGCGACGGCACCGGTGACTCCTTCCCTCTCACAGCAGGCGGGACGCTGACTCTTCCCGACTACGTGCTCCCGATCGGCGGCTCCATCAGCGGCCACGTCGACACAGACGACGGGAAGCCGATCGTCGTGTCCGCCTACCAGGGCCCCTTTCGCGGCTACTTCTCCACGACGACCGACGCGAACGGCGACTACACCGTCGGCGGCCTCGAGCCCGCCGACTACATCATCGGCTTCGACGATCGAGGCCCTGACGCCACCTACAAGAAGTGGTGGCCCGACTCCCCCGACATGAACGGCGCGCAGACCCTCACCATCACGCGACTCGGCCAGACCATCACCGGCATCGACGGCGACCTGCGCACCGTGCGCACCAACCCGCTCGACTCCGCCCCCTGCCTGGACCGCTCGAAGCTCACCCTCGCCAAGGCCACCGCCGCCGCCCGCGCCTACCTCCGCAGCCACCACGACCTCGACGCACTGAAGACCCTCACCCGCGCCGACGTGAAGCAGTACCTCGCTCGCTGCGCCTGAGTACGTCCCGACCGAGAAGCGGCCGCCGGCACCATGCCGGCGGCCGTTTCGTCGTGAACGACGGGTCGGTGAAGACGATCGGCTCACGGTGACCGGTCAGCGATGGCCTGCCGATCGCTCACCAGGCGAGCCGGCGGTCGTCCTCGAAGACCGCGCCGGTCGGGCCGTCAGCGGGCAGGGTTGCCAGGCGGACGGCGACCGCCGCGCCTTCGTCCGGTGTCCTGCTGCCGCGGAAGTCGTTGAAGTCAGTGGCGACGTGCCCCGGGGCCGCGCCGTTGATCTTCAGCGTCGTGGCGGCGAACTCGCGGGCGTAGTGCACGGTCAGCGCATTGAGGGCGGTCTTCGAGCTGGAGTAGGCCATGGAGGGCTGGCCCACCCAGGCGCCCTCCTCGCCGAGCGAGCCGCGCTTGCTCGTGATGTTCACCACCCGCCCATCCTCCGCCCGGGTGAGGAGCGGCAGGAACGCCGTCATCATCCGCACGACGGCGAAGACGTTGACCTCGTACACGCTCCTGATGTCGTCGACTGTCTCCTCGGTCGGCGTCGGCAGGTGATCCATCGGGTGGAAGGTGAGCGTGTTGACGCCGGCATTGTTCACCAGCACGTCGAGACGCCCGAACTCCTCCGCGACGCGCGCCGCGAGGGCATCGACGTGGTCCTGCCGGGTGACGTCGAGAAGGACGGGCCGGACGTCGCCGTCGAGGGTCCCCGCCGCGTCCCGGCCGGCGTCGACGCTCCTCGCTCCGAGCAGGACGGTGAACCCCTGCCTTGCGAGGCCGCGCGCGATGGCCAGGCCGATGCCCTTGTTGCCGCCGGTGACGAGGGCGAGCTTCGTCGCAGAATCTCCGAGTGTTGTCATGTCAACACTCTGCGCTCCGGCCGTTGTCGTGTCAACACCGGCGCCGTAGGCTGGGCGGATGACCGCACCGCTGAGCGAGCAGGAGCAACTTCTCTGGCATGCGTGGAAGATCGCAGCGGACCAGGTCCGGCAGCGCGTCGCCGAGGAGATCAAGACCGGCACGGGTCTCTCCGACCCGGACTTCGGCATCCTGACGCGCCTGGTCGAGCTCGGCGGCGGGGAGCTCCGCCAGAGCGACCTCGCCACCTCGATGCAGTGGCATCGCAGCCGGCTCTCGCACCAACTGACCCGCATGGAGCAGCGCGGTCTGCTCGGTCGTCGGAGCGCGGACGCCGGCGTCCACGTGCAGATCACCGATGAGGGGCGGGATGCCGTCCGCGCTGCCCGGCCGATCCACGCCGCCGCTGTCCGCAGGCACCTCGTCGATCGCACCGACGGCATCGATCGCGCGACCCTGATGCAGGTGCTCGAGCGGCTCGCGCAGGACTCCTCGCCGTCCCGATGAGGAATCCCCTCACGGGACAAGCGCGCCGGCTTGGACTGGGGTGACGAGTTCTCATCGGACTCACTTCGCCCACCGCTCGACTCGACAGACGCGCCGGCCCTGAGCTCGCTGGTCAGAGGTCTCGTCGGGCGGTGAGCGGCTCGGGGCCGAGAACCTCCAGCAAGGCGAGGTTCTCGGCGTCCCGTGAGCCTGCCGGCGCGGTGTAGAGCACGAGATGCTGGTCGCGTTCGGTGATGGCGAGGGAGTCGCAGTCGACGGTGATCGCCCCCACGGGTGTACGGCGGAACGTCTTCCGCAGGGGTGGCGGCGTCTGGACGTCGTGCCGTCTCCAGAGCCGTGCGAACTCGGCGCTGCCGGCAAGGAGGTCCTCGATCAGTTCCGCGACGACGGGGTCCGAGGGATACGTGGCGTGAGCGCTGCGGAGCTGCGTGACGACGCCCTCTTGGAACGCGATCTCGTCCGAGATGCCGTAGATCGCTTCCGGTGGCTGCTCTGCGGCGAGGAAGGTCTTCCTCGCGAGGTTGCGGTCGCGCGGCGGCAGCAACGAGAAGTCCTCCATGAGGGCTGCTGCGAGATCGTTCCACGCGAGCACCTCGAAGGTGGCGGACAGGACGATGCCGGCGGTGTGCGGGAGTCGTTCGAGGAGCGCGAGGACGCTCGGTCGAACGTCGCGACGGTGCAAGCCCGACGGGGTCGGAGCGGTGCCGGCGAGCCGGTGCAGGTGGTCGGACTCCTCGGACGTGAGACGGAGAGCACCAGCGATACCACCGAGGACGACGTCCGAGGGTCGAGGAGCGCGGCCCTGTTCGAGACGGGCGTAGTACTCGGTGGAGATGTGCGCGAGAACGGCGATCTCCTCCCGGCGCAGTCCCGGTGTTCTGCGGCGTGGTCCCGACGGTAATCCGACGTCCTCCGGCCGAAGACGCTCGCGGCGACTTCGGAGGAACGCTGCAAGCTCACCCTTGTCCATGCTCCCCAGTGTGCGCCTGAGCCGGCGATGGATCCTCGTACCGTTTGTGCCTGGATGCGGATTCTTCGGGCGGCGACGGTGTTCGTATGACACACACCAACGAATCCACAGCGATCGGCCTGCTGACCGGCAAAGTCATCTTCATCACCGGAGCCAGCCGTGGCATCGGCGCCGCAGCGGCTCGCCTCTTCGCCGGCGAGGGTGCCGCTGTCGTGCTGGCGGCCCGCAACACGAAAGCGCTCGGCTCGATCGTCGACGAGATCCGCGGTCAGGGCGGCACGGCTGATGCCGTTGCCATGGACCTCGCTGACCGGGCGAGCATCCGCGCCGCCGTGGACCACGTCGAGGAGCTCCACGGACGCCTCGACGGCGCCTTCAACAACGGCGGCGTGAACCAGCAGAACGTCGGTCCCCTCGACACCACTTCCGACGACGACATCGACGAGCAGTTCGCGGTGAACTTCCGTGCTCACTGGGTCGGGATGCTCGCCGAAGCAGCCCTCATGAGGAGATCCGGAGGAGGTGCGATCGTCAACACCTCCAGCATCGGCAGCCGCCGCGCCGTTCCGCCCCTGCCCGCCTACGGGGCGATGAAGCGAGCACTGAACAGCATCACCGAGACCGCGGCCGTGACCTGGGCCGGGGAAGGCATCCGCGTCAATGGGATCACGCCAGGTGGAACCGCAACGGAGATGATGGACGAGTGGGAGAAGAGGACGCCGGGCATCATCGAGGCGAACAACGCAGCCAGCCCCCTCGGCCGCATGGCGACCGCCCTCGAGGTCGCCGAAGTCGCCGGATTTCTCCTGAGCGACCGAGCCTCAGCCGTGACGGGCGCCATCGTGCCCGTCGACGGCGGCGCCGGCGCCTGAGGCAGGGGGAACGCACATGACCGACACAACCACCGACAACGGATCGACCCGCGGTAGCGGACCCTCTTGGACGGACCTCAGCGGCCAGGTGGCGGTCGTCACCGGGGCCAGCCGAGGGATCGGGCAAGCGATCGCAATCCGACTCGGCCTCCTCGGCGCCAGCGTCGTCGTGAACTACTCACGCGACGCAGCAGGAGCAGCAGACACCGTCGCCGCCATCACGGTAGCCGGCTCCAACGCCGTGGCCTTCCAGGCCGACGTGTCGGATCCGAGGCAGGTCGACTCGCTGTTCAACTCAGCGCTAGCGCGGTTCGGAGGTGTCGACGTCGTCGTGGCGAACGCCGGTATCGATGAAACCGGCGGACCGATCGTCGACGTCACCGAAGCGGATTACGACCGGATGTTCGGCGTCAACGCCAAGGGTGCGTTCTTCACGCTCCAGCAGGCAGCACGCACGGTGAACCGGGGCGGAACGATTCTCTACATCGGATCGGGTTCCGTACTGCGACCCGTCGCAGGGTTCGGGCTCTACGCGTCCAGCAAGCTGGTCGGCGGGTACCTCACCGGGGTGCTTGCTCAGGAGGTCGGAGGGCGTGGCGTGACCGTCAACACCATCATCGCCAGCGCGACGGACGGCGCCGGGTACTTCGCCGCCGCGTCCGATGATGACCCGCTCCGCACGCTGGTGCAGACCGCCAGCCCCCTCGGATCGAGGATGGGCTCGGTCGATGACGTAGCCGACGCGGTCGAGTTCTTCGTCGGCCCGCTCGCACGCTGGGTCAGCGGCGGTGAACTCCTCGTCAGCGGCGGACAGAACTGAAGACGGCACAGCTGATCACGACCCCGCTCGAGCGTCGTGCCCGAGCGGGGTCTCCAACCCGCGATTCCTGACCGTCCTCAGCCGTCGCTCGAGAGGCCCCCGAGTGCGATACCTCTGCCTGTTGTGCAGATGACCTCGAGCATCTGAATTTTCACGGTCGTCTGCACGGGTGCCTCGACGTCGCGATCAGTCGTGCAGGCGATCATGAGAAACGACAGGCACATCCCGCTCGGCGAACTGATGCGGTGAGCGACCCCCATACGGAACGCCGCCCGCCAAGGGCAAATCCGGCTCAACGGTCTCGACGACGCACTCTCGACACGTGTACAGGGATTCCAGCTCCGGGCTTCGCCGGCAGGTACCCGTAGTTGTCCGCCCACAGCTCCGGCTCGCTCGCGCGGTCGATCCAGCGCAGCGAGTACACCCGCCCACGGATGTCGACCGAGGCTGCGAGAAGTTCATCGAAGAACGACTCATCATCTAGCTGGAAACCGTCCTCGTACAGCGGGCCCACACGCGGATGAGATTCATCGAAGGCAGCGTCGTAGAAGAACGTCCACGCGATCCCCCAATGCGGATCACTCAACTCCCGCCTCCACCACGGGCCGCTGGCCACGAGGTGAGCACCTACCTGCACCGAGAAGTAGCCCGCCAGCTCGCCCTCGAAGGACGCCTCAGCGACAGCCTCGCGAAGCCACTCAAGCGCAGGACGCAACTGCGGCGAGTCAGGCTTGCCCGAGTGGAAGAACATTCGCTGACGATACTGCGCCGGACAGGCCACAGCTACCGGGCTACTCAGTAGGTGACCGGACGACCATCCCCTTACGGGACGGTGTCGAC
This sequence comes from Rathayibacter festucae DSM 15932, assembly GCF_004011135.1. Taxonomy (NCBI): domain Bacteria; kingdom Bacillati; phylum Actinomycetota; class Actinomycetes; order Micrococcales; family Microbacteriaceae; genus Rathayibacter; species Rathayibacter festucae. The sequence goes on from NZ_CP028137.1 coordinate 1,578,996, forward strand.
GACCGCACCACTCGGTGAGCAAGAGCCCTGATCGGATCATGCTCGGGCCACTTGCCGGACGAGAGTCCGAGATCCGGATGGTGCGGGGCAGTACCTCTCCGACCTCAGCGGCAGCTCTCCGTCACTTCACCTCGATGAGGCGTGCGGTCGCGGAATGGACGCTCTGGCGCCGCCGGTCGGGTCCGTCCTCTCCAGCACCTTGGGCCAGCGCGAGTGCCGGCGACGCAGCGGACCAGCTCTGAACCAGTGCGAGGATCGCCGCCAGCAGATGCGACCCCGGAAGATCCGACGAGATCAGCCCTGCGGCCTGCGCCTCGGCGATGGCGTCGCTCTTCGTCCGATAGGAGTCGCGCTCGACCTCGGACGCCGTCGAAGCATCGGAGTGCTCCAAGGTTCGCCAGGCGAACAGGCGCAGGAGCTCCGGGCGGGCCTCGAGATAGTCGAAGAGGTTCGCCGCGTACCCCGGCAGGTCCTCGATCGTGAACTCGACGCCGTCGATCATCGGCTCGAGGTTGCGCACCAGGACCGTGTCGAACAGCTGCTCCTTGTCGCCGAAGTAGACGTAGATCAGCCGCTTGTTCGATGCCGCGTGCTCAGCGATCCGGTCGACCCGCGCTCCGGCGAGTCCGTAGCGCTGGAACTCATCGAACGCCGCGTCCAGAAGCCGCGTCCTGGTCGCCTCGGCCTGGCGCTGCTTCGCGGTCGGCGCGGCAGGCGAGCCGTCAGAGAGTGCAGTCATGAACGACCTCCCAAGAATTGCGGTAACTAGCTGGTTACCTTGTGCTACGGTCCTCTCATCCTAACCGAACAGTTACCCAAGGAGAACCTCATGACCACCTGGCTCATCACCGGAACGTCCAGCGGCTTCGGCCGCCACCTGACCGAGATCCTGCTCGAGCGCGGCGACACGGTCGCTGCGACCCTCCGCAGCCCGTCCCGCCTCGACGACCTCGCCGAGGTCCACGGCGACCGGCTGTGGCGCCGCTCGCTCGACGTCACCGATGCCGCCCGGACGCGCGCGGTCGTCGACGAGGCGTTCGCCGAGCTCGGCACCATCGACGTCGTCGTCTCCAACGCGGGCTACGGCCTCTTCGGAGCCGCCGAGGAGCTCTCCGACGAGCAGATCGACCGGCAGCTCGCCACCAATGTCACCGGCGCCATCACCCTGGTCCGGGCCGTCGTCCCGCACCTCCGAGCCCAGGGCGGAGGGCGGATCCTGCAGGTGGCGAGCATGGGCGGCCAGCTCGCGTTCCCCGGGATGTCGCTCTACCACGCCAGCAAGTGGGCGCTCGAGGGGTTCTTCGAGGCGCTCTCCCCGGAGATGGCGCCCTTCGGCATCTCCACCACGCTGATCGAGCCCGGCATGTCCCGCACCGGCTTCGGCGGAGCATCCGCCGACGTCGCACCGCCCCTCGACTCCTACGCCGGCACACCGGCGGCCGACTTCGTCCGCGGACACCTCCCCCTCGAGGCCATGCCGGGCGATCCCCGCAAGATGGCCGCCGCGATGATCGCCGTCGCCGAGCTGGCCGACCCGCCGTTGCGCCAGGCGCTCGGCTCCGACGCGGACGCCATGATCCGCGCCACCCTCCTCGCCCGCCTCAGCGCGATGGACGTCCACCGCGACATCGCGCTCAGCACCGACGCCGACGACTACGTCGCCGCGCCCGCGCACTGACCACACCCGACCAAGACCCCACCCGAGAAACCCTTCAGAGAGAAGAGCAGAGCATCATGACCACCTCCGACCGCCTCACCGGAACCACCGTCCTCGTCACCGGCTCGACCGGAGCCCTCGGCCGCAGCCTCGTCCGCCAGTTCGCCGAAGCCGGAAGCGACGTCATCGCCACCGCACGCCGCCCGCACGAACTCGACGACCTCGTCACCACCGTCGGACCCGGCACGATCCTCCCCACCGCCCTCGACGTGACCGACGAGGACAGCTGGGCCGCCGCCGTCCGCGCCGGTGAAGAGCGATTCCAGCGCCCCGTCACCGTCCTCGTCAACAACGCCGCACGCCTCATCCCCGGGACCACCGAGAGCATCACCCGGGACGAGTTCCTCGCCGTCCTCGACACGAACGTCTTCGGCGCCCTGAACGGAGTGAAGGCCGTCCTCCCCTCCATGCGGCGAGCAGGAACCGGATCCGTCGTGAACGTCAACTCGATCTCCGGCCTCGCCGGAGCACCTGGACTCATCGCCTACTCGACCAGCAAGTGGGCGATCCGAGGCATGACCCAGACCATGGCCAAGGAGCTCGCCCGCGACAACATCCGCGTCAACGGCGTCTTCCCCGGCATCATCGACACCCCGCTCGCCTTCGATCCCGCCACGGGCGACGAACTAGTACCCGTCGACGCCTTCGCGATCCCCAGACAGGCCGACGTCGAGGAGATCGGCCGCTACGTCCTCTTCGCCGCCGCCGACGCGACCTTCACCACCGGCGGGGAGTTCACCGCCGACGGCGGCTTCCTCCTCGGACCGATCTCCTGACCACGAGACACCGAGGCCGGGCGGCGCACCTCTGCGGCCCGGCCTCGGTGATTCAGTGCCCGGTCGACCATCGACTTGCAGGACGGGCGGGAGAAGTCGAAGGCGCGCCTGGCGCACGCGAGCGGACGCTGGGGTACTGAGGCGCTCAATGCGCGCCGTGGAACCCCTGCCCCGCCGCGGCCGACCATCCTCTAGCGGGACGCTTCAGCGGCGATGGCGGGCGCCTGAGCCGGAACTCCCGCTCGGATCTGCACGAGGGTGAGGTCGAGGAGCGGCGTCGGGACGCTCAGCTCCCGCGCTCGGCGAGCGAGGTCGCCGAGCAGGTGCTCGGCCTCGGTGGGCAGGCCTGCGACGAGGTCGCGGTAGAGCGAGGTCGTGAAGGCGGACCCCTCCTCGGTGAGGATCGCGAGGGACTGCTCGTGCGCCGCGGCGGACACCGGCAGGCCTGCCGCGTCGGCGACGGTCTCCGCCTCCTCGATCGCGTCGAGGATCCACGGGAGAGCGCCCGCCTCGAGAGCCGGGCCGATCGCGCTGCGGAAGAGGCAGGTGACGACGCCCGCTGCGGCGATGAAGACCCACTTCTCCCACAGTGCGGAGAGCACGTCATCGGACACCCGCAGGTCGATACCGGGGACGTCGAGCGTCTCGGCCACGTGAGCCGGCACCGGTGCGTCCGTCAGCGAGCCGATCGTGAGCACCGAGAGCCCGGTCATCTGGCGGACCGCGCCGCCGTCGAGAGTCGCGACGATCTTGGCCGAGCCGCCGAGCACTCGCCCGGGGAACTCGGTCTCCAGCAGGTCGATGTGCGCCATGCCGTTGAGGATCGGCAGCACGAGCGTCTCCGCGTCGACCCAGGCACGGACATCGGCCACGGCGTTGTGCAACGCCGACGCCTTGACCGTCACGAGCACCAGATCGAAGGCGGGCGCCTCCTCCCCCACGACCAGTGTCGTCACGTCGAGGGTGCGGTCCTCCGACGGCGAGACGAAGCGGAGTCCGTCTCTCCGCAGCGACTCGGCCCTGCCGGCACGCACCAGGTAGGTGACGTCGCGGCCGGCTTCCTGCAGGCGGGTCCCGAACGCACCACCGGTCGCGCCCGCTCCGACGATGAGAATCCGCACGGCGATGCCCTTCTGTCGCGACCACGAGTCCTCCGAGAGTAGGACGTCGCCGCCACCCCGCTCGACCGTCCCCCTCCGTCCTCCGGTGGGCGAGGCGGGCTTTTCGGGGGGTAGCGGCACGCTCGGCGCGGTCCCTAATTTTGCCAGTGCGGTGTGCTCGTCAGGGAACGCCGGCCGGTCCGGCGAGTTCTCGCGCGGCCCACGACGGCGAATCCGCGCCGTCTCTATCGAAGGACTCTGCCGTGCGTTCCCGTTCTGCTCTCGCCCTCTCCCTCCTCGCGGGAGGCGTCCTCGCGGTCGCCGCGCCCAGCGCGTCCTACGCGGCGTCGAGCACGTCGAGCATCCCCGTCTCGGCGAGGATCGCCAGCAGCGCGACCCTGAGCGCGTCTCCGCTCGATTTCGGCAACTACGCCGGTGCCGCCGTCAACGCGACCTCCACGATCACGGTGACCTCGACGAACGGGACGATGTACTCCGTCGCTGTCGGAAACGGCACCAACTCCCAGGACCCGTCCGGACGCCGTCTCAACTCGGGGGCTGGCGCGTCCATGCTCATGTATCAGGTGTACACGGACTCGGCCAGAACGAACGTCTGGGGCTCCTCCGCGGGTGGCGTCGTCCAGCAAGTGGGCACCGGGTCCGCGCAGACGCTGACCGTCTACGGGACGATCCCGGCGGGACAGAACTCGCCGGTCGGCAGCTACTCCGACACTCTGACGGCGACCGTCACCTACTGACGGTGAGGCGCAGGATCCTCGTCGCGGTCCTTCTCGCAGTCGTCGCGGTCGCTCTGATCGCGGTCGTGCTCGGCCGTGGCGAGGCCGTCGTCCCTGATGTGAGCGACGGTGCTGCGCCGACCGGCGGCGGAGCGGGAGCGATCTCGGTCTCGCCCGTGCGGAGCGTCGTGCCTGCCGAGACCCCGGACGTGACGCTCGCGTACACGATCGGGAACGTCGGCGACGCGGAGAAGACCTACAAGGCGTCGGCCGCCGAGCTCGACTCCAGCGGTCGACCGATCAGCGCTGCGACCGGCGATGCGGGCGCGTGGGTCTCGTTCGATCAGCAGCGGGTCACGGTGTCCGCCGGCGCCTCGGCTCCCGTAGCGGTGCGCATCGAGGCGCCGGCCGACCGCGGCGCGGAAGAGCGCCGGGTCGGCGTGACCTTCGCCGAAGTCGTCGACTCGAGCGAGGGTTCTGTGGGAATGGCGACCGCGATCACCACCTCCGTCTACGTACAGGGCACCGGCACTCCTTCCCGTAGCGCCCGGGTCGAGGGCCTGACGGTGCCGAGCTTCGCGACCGGTTCGTTCCCCGTCACCGCCACCCTGATCAACGACGGCAACGTCACCGTGGTCCCCGGCGCCACGGACGGCGGAGTCGCCGGGACGATCAGCGACGGCGGGCAGCCGTTCGTCATTGCGGGGAACCCCGTCCGGCCCGCCTCCAGCGGCGTGCTCACAGGCACCGTGGAGGCACCGCCTCCCCTCTGCTGGTGCCAGGTCCGCGTCAGCGTCGCGGACGGCAACGACGGCGTCTCCTCGGTCGATGCTCGCGTGCTCGTCACGCCCGCATGGCTTCCCGGGGCCCTGACTGTCCTGGCTGCTCTCCTGGTCATCGCGGCGCTTCTCCGCGCCCGCTCGAAACGACGCGGAACGGACTAGAGAGCGGCAGACCGATCGTGGTGGCGCTCGCGTTCCGGACCTCGAGCGCGCAGCCGTCACCGGCTGGCAGTCGCTGCACTGCTCACCGGAGAGGTCGTCTTCATCGTCGCTCCTGCGGCAACAGAAGCGCGCGAGCGCAGCGTCCGGACAGCCGTCCCGTCATCCGAGGTGCCGGCATCCGTGGACAGCGGACCCGGTCACCGGTCAGCGGGCAGGAACGGCCCGCCGTACTCGCGGATGTGCGCGATCCTTCCGTCGCGGAGGGTGAGAACGGAGATGTACCGTCGGCGCTGCGCTCCCGGCATGTCGGCGCGGACGAGGACGCCGACGTACTCGCAGACCAGGACATCGGGTCGATCGGTCGGCAGGACGCTGGTGAAGTCGACCCGCTCGAAGCGCAGGAAGCCCGCGAGACCGGCGACCATGCGCTCGATCGCGGGCCGGCCGACGATCGGCGCGCTGTCGCCGTCGCCGTCGAACGGCACCTCGATCGTCCCGTCCTCGCAGAAGAGGTCGGGGAAGGTCCTGACCTCTGGATCGATCCGCCCTTCGAGGGCGGCCGAGAACGCGACGACCGCCGCGTCGAAACCGCTGGAGTCCGAGGTCATCAGCGGACCCGCGTGCTGCGGCGGAGGGGACGGAGGCGATCGGGAGTGGACGGCATGGTCCCTTCCTAGCGTGAGAGCCCTCGGAACGGTGGTGAAGCGCCCTCGTGGAGTACCCCGTCGAGTCGGAGCGCCCGCTGTCAAGCATCCGATCCGCTCTTGCCGGGCGTCCGCGATCGCTGTTCTCTGAGTCCGGAATCTCACCCGCCGGCCGGACCGCGGACCGGCTCCGCCCCCGGGCGCCTCGACGAGGCCGCTGCCACGACCGATCGAGGAGCACCCCATGACCGACCCCGCCCCCGCCATCGCGCGCAGCCGAAGCGGCCCGGGCACAGTGCGCCGTCGGGCCGCTTCATCGTGGTGGTCGAGCAGGTGCTCAGAAGCCGCCCGCGGGGCGCACCCGGTAGTGCTCCTCGAGTGCGGTGACCTCGTCCGAGGTGAGGTCGATGTCGACAGCAGCGGCCGCGTCGTCGAGGTGGCGGGGCTTCGTCGCACCGATGATCGGTGCGCTGACGACGGGGTTGCCGAGCACCCACGCCATCGCGATCTGCGCCATCGGCACACCGCGGGCCTCGGCGATGCGCTGCACGGCGTCGATGACGGGGCGGTCGCGCTCGGTGTCGGCGAAGAAGCTGTTGCCCACCGGGTCGTCGGAGGAGCGCTGGGTCTGCTCGCCGGCGGGGCGGGCGACGCGGCCCTTGGCGAGGGGGCTGTAGGGGATGCTGCCGACGCCCTGGTCGGCGAGCAGGCCGAACATCTCGCGCTCCTCCTCGCGGTAGAGGAGCGAGTACTGGTCCTGCATCGAGACGAACCGTGTCCAGCCGTGCAGGTCCGCGGCGTGCTGCATGTTCGCGAACTGCCACGTCCACATCGCGGACGCGCCGAGGTAGCGGGCCTTGCCGGCCTTGACGACGTCGTGGAGGGCTTCCATCGTCTCCTCGATCGGGGTCTCCGGGTCGAAGCGGTGGATCTGGTACAGGTCGACGTAGTCGGTACCCAGGCGGGTCAGCGACGCGTCGATCTGTTGCATGATCGCCTTCCGCGACAGGCCGGCGACGCGCAGCCCCGGACCGCTGCCAGCGGTGTCGCCGAAGTGGGCCTTGGTCGCGAGGACGATCTCGTCACGGTGGGTGAACTGGCGCAGCGCCTCGCCGACGATGCGCTCGGAGTCGCCGTAGGAGTACACGTTCGCGGTGTCCCAGAAGGTGATGCCGAGCTCGAGCGCCTGCCGGAAGAACGGCAGCGCATCGTCCTTGGGGAGTGACCACTGGAGGTGGCCGCTGGCGGGGTCGCCGAAGCTCATGCAGCCGAGCGCGATGCTGCTGATTTTCAGGCCGGAATTGCCGAGGCGGGTGTACTTCATGGCGTGAATCCTCTCGATGGGCGCGACGACGACAGCCGGGGCGGCTGGGGTGTCGAGCGGGTGCAGTGACGCGGGCGGGGTGAGCCCGCCGCTGTCACTGGGTCGTGGTGGGTGCCGTGGTCGGGATGGTGCTGGCGGTCCAGCTGGCGAGGACGCGGAGACGTTCTTCCGACACGGAGGCGGGTTCGGTGACGTAGGTGATGATCGTGATGTCCGGTTCACTGGCGAGGGTGAGTGCTTCGCCGGTGACCTCGACCTCGCCGACAGTGGGGTTGTGCAGGGTCTTCGTGGCGCTGGTGTGCAGGCGCACGTTGTGGGAGGCCCACCAAGTGCGGAACGGGTCGCTGCGGGTGCTCAGCTCACCGATGAGGTCGGTGAGGGACCGGTCGAAGGGGGTGCGGCCGGCTTCGATGCGGAACGCGGAGACCATGTCGCGGGCGACGCGCTCCCAGTCGCCGTAGAACTCCTGCGAGGACGGGTCGAGGAAGAGGTATCGGGCGAGGTTCGCCGGCTCGTTCCCGTTCGGGACCAGGCCAGGCATGAGGGCGGCGCCGAGCTGGTTCATCGCGATGATGTCGGTGCGGCCGTTCCGGGCGTAGGCGGGCAGCCCGCTCATCCCGTCGAGGATGCGCTGCACCCGGTTGCTGGCACGGAACTTCGCGGGGGTGCGCTTGGGCGTGGGACGGGTCAGGGCGTGCTCGGCGTTCGCGGCCCGGGCGAGATCGAACAGGTGCTGCTCCTCGGAGTCGTCGAGCTGCAACGCCCTCGCGACGGCGTAGAGGACGGATTCGGAGACGCCGGCGAGCTTCCCGCGCTCCATCCGGTTGTAGTACTCCGCGCTGACCCCGGCGAGGGTGGCGACTTCTTCGCGGCGCAGGCCCTTCACGCGCCGGCCCGTCGCGGAGGCGGTGAGGCCGGCCGCTTCGGGGGTGAGGCGGTCGCGACGGGTGCGCAGGAAGTCGCTCGCTTCGGTTCCGGTGTCCATGTGGGTCAGCGTAGGCCGGACCCGGACGGGTGAAACAGACACTGCCAGTACACCAAACGCCGCTGCCTGTTCCGTAAGAAGAGGCCGCTGTTGGATGGGCTCACCGGCGGAACCGCAGCCGGTCCGCTTCTTGGAAGGAACGCTCGTGAGCACCATCCCCACCGTCACCCTGAACACCGGCGCTGAGATGCCGCAGCTCGGCTTCGGCGTGTTCCAGATCCCCGCCGAGGACACCGAGCAGGCCGTCATCGACGCGATCACGGCCGGCTACCGCCTCATCGACACCGCCGCCTCCTACGCCAACGAGGAGGCTGTCGGCCGCGGCATCGCCGCCAGCGGCGTGCCCCGCGAGGAGCTGTTCATCACCTCGAAGCTGTGGATCCAGCGCCGCGGCGAGGAGGGTGCCCGCGAAGCGATCACCACCTCCCTGCAGAAGCTCGGCCTGGACTACCTCGACCTGTACCTGATCCACCAGCCCTTCGGTGACTACTACGGCGAGTGGCGTGCGCTCGAGCAGGCCCACAAGGACGGCCGGCTCCGCGCGATCGGCGTCTCCAACTTCGCCTCCGACCGCCTCGTGGACCTCATCGCGTTCACCGACGTCGTGCCCGCGGTGAACCAGATGGAGACGAACCCCTTCCACCAGCAGGTCGACTACCAGGAGCTGCTGCACGCCGAGGGAGTGCAGCTCGAGGCGTGGGCGCCGTTCGCCGAGGGCAAGAACGACCTGTTCACGAACCCCGTCCTGACCGAGATCGGTGACGCGCACGGCAAGTCCGTCGCACAGGTCGTGCTCCGCTGGCTCGTCCAGCGCGGCGTCGTGGTCGTCTCCAAGTCCGTCAAGCCCGAGCGCATGCAGCAGAACCTCGACGTCCTCGACTTCGAGCTCACCGAGGAGCAGATGGGGAAGATCGCCGAGCTCGAGGCGGGCGAGTCGCTGTTCTTCTCCCACGTCGACCCCGACATGGTCCGCTGGCTCACCGGCCGCGCCGAAGCGTAAGCATGCCCGTCCACCAGCCCACCCGCAGGCAGCTCCTGCGGAGCGCCGCGGCCGGCGCGATCAGCGCCGCCGCGGCCGGGCTGCTGGCCGCCTGCACCACCCCGGCGCCTCTTCCCTCCCCGTCCACGCCTGACGCCGCCGCGCCGGCGCCGACTCCTTCGAGCTCGACAGAACCCTCCGTGACTCCCACCCCCCGCAGCCGGATCTTGCTCGCCTACTTCTCTCGCCCGGGCGAGAACTACTGGAACGGCGGCCGCCGCACCCTCGACGTCGGCAACACCGAGGTCCTCGCCGGCCTGATCGGCGACCGCATCGACTGCGACGACTACCGCATCGAGGCCGCCGACGCGTACTCCGACCGCTACGACCCCACCGTGGCGCGCAACGTGCAGGAGCAGGACACGAACACGCGTCCCGCGATCGCGAACCCCCTCCCCGACCTCACCGGCTACGACACGGTGTTGCTGGGCAGCCCGATCTGGAACGTGCAGCCGCCGATGATCCTCGCGACCTTCGCCGACGGCGTCAACCTCACCGCGAAGACGCTGCTCCCCTTCGTCACCTACGCCGTCAGCGGCCTGGGCTCCACCGACTCTTTCTACCGTGACCTCGGCCCCGGTGCGCAGCTCGGCGACGGACTCGCCGTCCGCGGCGAAGACGTCGCCCAAGGCGCCCCCGACGTCGGAACCGACGTCGACCGGTGGCTTACCGCCTCCGGCCTGGCCTGAAAGGCACCCTCATGACCGATCCCACCCTCACCGTCCTCGTCGTCGGCGCCACCGGCAGCGTCGGCCGCCACGTCGTCACCGCCTCCCTCACCGCCGGGCACCGCACCCGCGCGCTCGTGCGCACCCGGTCCCGCGCGAAGGACGTGGATCCCCGTGCGGAGACCGTCGTCGGGGACCTCACCGACGCGGCGACCCTCACCGACGCGGTCGAGGGGATCGACGCGGTGATCTTCACCCACGGCGACAACGCACACGCCGAGGCCGTGAACTACGGCGCCGTCCGCAACGTCCTCCAGGCGTTGAACGGGCGCCCGGTGCGCATCGCGCTGATGACGACCATCGGCGTCACCGTCCGCCACCCCAGCTCCGAGTGGAAGCGCCGCGGAGAACGGCTCGTCCGCGCCAGCGGCAACCGATACACGATCGTCCGGCCCGGCTGGTTCGACTACAACGACGCGAACGAGCGGAAGATCCTGATGCTGCAGGGCGACACCCGCCGCAGCGGCTCCCCCGCCGACGGTGCGATCGCGCGCGACCAACTCGCCCGCGTCCTCGTCGCCACCCTCACCGATCCCGCCGCCGAGGGCCGCACCTTCGAGCTCTTCGACGAGCGCGGCCCCGAGCAGGACGACCTCAGCCCCCTGTTCGCCGCCCTCGACACGGACCCCGCCAGATCCGTCGACGGAGTGCTCGACCAAGCGAACCTGCCGCTCGAGCAGGAACCCGCGCCCGTCCGCGCGGACCTCGACCGCGTCCGCGCCACCCGCTGACCATCACCACCGACGGGAGAAGCATCACGACACGAAGCCCCGTGAAAACACCGCCACGAAGCGCCGAGATCCACACCTACGGGGTGAATCCCGCTCGTCGAGGTGACGCGGTGAACGACCCCCATACGGGACGACTGACCAGTAGGCGCAGCGCTCCATGCCGTACTTTCGTCAACCGTTCTCTGAGCGCTAAGCGGATGCCTGTGGGCTAGGCTGATGCGCAGCCAAGACGATCCCCGCTCGAGTTGGGCCGTCCAGGTTAGCTGTCCCCTACTAAAGAACTGTTCGCCTCGTGGACCGGTGGCAGATCAGCGGGGGCGAGGACCGTCGCGGTATAACAGCTCTGATCGGATCGGTCGTATGATTCGCGACGTGACCGCTAATCCTTTCCCCTCCCGCGCCGCCAAGGCCTTCAAGTGCCCGTTCTGTCACGTGTCGTCCGCGCAAAAGTGGGCCGAGCTCGGGCAGGGTTTGATCACCGGAAACGGCAAGGCGTTTCGAACTCTCGAGCCTCGCGAGGAGGACGAAGCAGATGCATTCTGGGAGCAGACGGTCGAGCTTTCCCACTGGATTCGGTCGAGCCGGTGGGCTTGTTCACTGTGTGACAACTGTGACCGCACGGCAGTCTGGCGCGACAACACCATGGTGTATCCAGTGCGCTCCGCGAGCGACATCGAGGACGCCCATCCAGACATGCCTGAGAGCGCGGCGGCCCTTTACCGAGAAGCTCGCGATGTCGTCCCCATTTCCCGCCGAGCGGGCGCTGCTCTTGCCCGCGCGGCGCTGGAACGTCTCGTGAAGGAACTCGATCCAGATGCACCAGCAAGGGCGAGCCTCGACGATCGGATCGTACGACTCCACACGCGGGTCTCGCAGCCGCTCTGGGATCTCCTCACTGTATTACGGCACACCGGGAACAAGAGTCTCCATGTGGACAGTGAGCCGGATGCAGCGACGGTCCTCGTCCTCGACCCTCAGGACGAAGACGCGTTGCCCATCCTTTTCGGCGCGCTCAACGACCTCGTCGACGAACTGGTTCTTCGGCCTAGACGCACGTCCGAGCTCCTCGCTCAGGTACCAGAAGCGGTGAGAGAGGGCGCACGGGCGAAGGTCGCGGCGGCGGCTGCCGCGGCAGATCGAGCCTGATCTTTCCCTCTCTACAGGTGCCCCTGTGCCCTGGTGCACGCTACGCGCGGCACGCCGCAGCGCCATCCCCACCCCCGCCGCCGGACACCGCCGGGGCGCTCCGATGTCGACGGAGGCTGCGTCTAGCTCAGCGCCGCGGAAGTGTTCGCGGTGCTGTACCGCGAAGCGATCCGAGCCGGACTGCTCGGAGACGGAGAACGCCTTCACATCGTCCGGCAGACCGCCCCGCGGCTACGCGGTGGCGCAAGCCACCGCCGCCAAGGCATACCGTGCTCTCGAACACGACGGCCGCGTCGAGGGCGTGCTACGCGCCTCGGCCGACTCCGCGTCGGAGCAACACTTCAGCTACAGGCCGTCTGAGCTAAACCGAATTTCCACGAGTTGCAGTTCGGCGGATCACGTAAGCACAACCCGTCACGGACGCCCGGTTGACCATCCCCTTACGGGACAAGCCAGCTTGCCCAGCAGAAGCTGATGCAAGCAGTAGACCGTCAGGGCGTGCCCTACGCCCCACTTACGGTGAGGAACCACGCCGTATCGCGATCGGCAGCAGTTGTCGCCGCACCAACGAGGTCGATCGGCTCGGTGCCGAGAAAGTCCGAGTCGATGGCAAACGGGCCTTCGCCGCAGTCGACGGTCCGGACAGTGGTCGTGCCCGTTATGACGGTGCCTGTTGTGGAGTCCGAGTCGAGCTGCAGTTCGACTGTGCCGTCTCCAAAGCATTCGAAGGCGATGGCGCCGGGAAGCTCCGGTTGCTCGAAGGCGGCCACCACCCGATCGCCTTCCCGGCCAGCGGTCGACTCGGACGACAGCACCGCGAGAAAGGGACCGCCCGCGTCGATCTCGGCCTGACGATCCGAGCGCCACTGAGCCAGCTGCGCGCGATCCACTGAGCCAGCTGCGCGCGATCCACTGAACCCGGCGCGCAGGCAGTCATGGTGCCCACGACGGCCAGAAGAAGAGTGAGCACAGCAGGATGACGCCTCATCTGCCCACCCTAGGTCGGAGCGAACGGGCCTGGTCGCCGGCCTGGCCGAAAGTGCCGCACCGAGCGTCCGGCTATCAGACACGCGGGAAGGATCACTCCACCGCGCGGCCTGGGGCTGCGTAGTCGGCAGGCCCATCGTCAGTGCGGCGGGCGAGGATTTCTGCTTCGGCTGGCGCGCCTTCGAGGAGTTCACCGAGCGAAAGCACCTTGAACGGCTCCTGCTGCGTGCTGTGCGAATCGTTGTCGATCGCTGCAAGCATCCGGGTGTCAGCGCGGTCGGATGCGTTGGCGCCGTCACGGAGGATCAGAACCGTGGTCTCGCGCGCCTCGCACCAGGTGTTATTGCAGTAGACGTCGACGCGGCCGGTGTCCGCCTCGACGTCCGACTCGGAGAGCTTTGCGGTCATCTGCCCGCAAAAGTAGCACTGGGCGTATCCCGGGTTGTTCGCCGCCGGCCCGACGAGGGCGCTGCGCACCCAAGGAGTCTCGCCTGCCTGCCAACCGTGGTGTTCGTGAATAGTGCTCATGCCTGCTCCTTCGCAGTAGACGTGATCTTCCGTCAGCAGTATGACGGCACCGGGTGCGCATACCCCTCGTGATCGAGTCATCAACATCAGCAGTAGGTTCCTCAGAGGAGAGGCAGATGACCAGTCACAACTTCCAGAGCTTGCGGGGCGCGGTGATCGCCGGGTCACGGGCTAGGACCTGGGCGTCCGCGGTCGAGGAGTGGGAGGTGGCTGGCCTAGAGGAAGATTTGTCGAGCGCCGGGATTTGCGTGTGTGGCAACGTAGGACTGCGCTACCTCTACACGATCCGCAACCACGACACGGGCCACGAGCTAGCTCCTATTGGAAGCGTTTGCGTTGAGTACTTCGAGGTTCCCGAGCTGACGCGGGGCGTATCTGTCCTCCGGAGGCTGTTTGACCTCCGCGCCGCGTACGTCGACCTGCGGCCCGTAGCGCTCACGACCGAGTACTTTTCTCGCGCGCTGCTCGCTGACTTGTGGGATAACGGCGCATTCCCCGACAACAGCTACAACAGGAACAATGGGGAGAATGATTACCGGTTCCTTCTCGACTGGTTCAACAGCCACAGTGAGCCCAGCGAGAAGGAGGGGCGCAAGATTTGGGTCCTGGTCAACAGGACAATTCCGCGGTTCGTTTTGGATGACAAGCGGTTGAGCTAGTTCGGCATCGGCTATGGCGCTTGACGGTGGAGCGCCACCGATGCTCGCTGCGTGCGTGAAGAAGGGTTGCGCGGGTCAGCCCTTCACGTTCTTCAGGTCGCTGCCCGGGCACGATCGTGTCCTTCCCGGGCGCCTGGCCACCCGGTTGTCGATCCCCTTACGGGGCAGGTTCTCGACTGATTCCATCGTCGCGTCGTCAGCTCGGGGTCCTGCCGGACATGTACAGCGTGAAGGCCACTCGAGCGCACAGGAGCAGATCATGACCACCGAACCTCACGACGCGGGCAGCGATCGGGCGATGAACGCGCTCCTCAACGAATCGGCGCCGCCGACCCCACTGACGGAAGCCGTCTCCGACTCCTCTCTTCGAGAAATGATTCGCGGAGCGGAGTGGAACGCGCGACGCGGCCGGCGACAGGCAACGCCTCGTGCGCTCGTGATCGGGACCGTCGTCGCTCTCACGCTTGGCGGCACGGGTGCAGCAGCGGCAGCGACGCTCTCGGGGTGGGAGCCGTGGGTGGCGAATCCGGATTCCGTTGTCCACTTCACCCTGCCCAGTGGAAGAGAATGCGAGCTCCGAAGCGTCGCTAAGGAAGGCGACCCGGAGGACGTCAAGGAGATGCAGGACGTGCTTCGCACCACCGACGTGCTCGCCCTCGCGGACGTCGACGGCGAGCTGGCTCGGATCGTCGCTCGGGACGTGACCGTCCGCGGCGACGACGGCGACACCGTGGTGCCCGCGACCGAGTTGTACTCCGAAGATGAGCTGTACCGCCAAGCCGTGGGGGGCGCGATCACCAACGTCGTCTGGGACGAGCTCGAAGACCGAGGAGTTGTCGATCCCGTTACCGGATCAGATCTCTCCTTCGGAAGCCAAGACGACTGCGCAGACCTCACCCAGGCAGACCCCACCCAGTGAGCCGCCGCGACACCCGAGCCGATCGCGTGGTGACGATCCTCGACGCGACAGCCCGTGACCTTCTGAACTACCTCGAACGCCGAGTCGGCACCGACGATGCTCCCGATGCGCTCTCCGAGACGATGACGATCGCGTGGCGCCGATCGTCATCCATGCCCCTGCCAGACGAGGACGCCCGCCTCTGGCTGTTCGGGGTCGCGCGGAACGTCGTCCTGAACATCAGCAGGACCCGCCGGCGCCAAGACCTCCTCGCCGAGAAGCTCCGCGGCGCCATCGACCCCATCGGCGTGGTCGCAGAACCCTCCGACATCGCCCTCGACGTGCGGGCAGCGCTGGACAAGCTCGCTCCGGAGCTCGTAGAGCTCGTGCGACTGGTGCACTGGGATGGCTTCTTTCTCAGCGAGGCAGCTCAGATCGTCTCCGTTCCGCCGTCAACGGCGCGCAGTCGGTATCAGAAGGCGAAGCGCGAGCTCGGTGACCTGCTGTCCCCGCAGCCCTCGGAACGAGCACTTGGGTCTGCAGAGAAACGCTGGGTCTGACGCGCTAGCCCATCCCTTGGCGGGACGGGTCAGACTGGCGACTACCCTGGCACCCATGGAGAGACGAACGACGACGGCAGTTCACGACTCAGGCAGCAGTAGTGGACGGTCTTGGATTGCGCGTCTCTTTGGTCGGCCGGCCAAAGAGACGCGGCCTGCGTCTCCACCTCGTGTTCCAAGGGCGCCACAAACCCGCGAGCAGATTGTCGCGCAGTACACGTCGATGGTGCAGGGGTTCGTGGGCGATGACCCCACGCAGCCGCCCGCGGCGGTGTTCGTGTGTGGCGTCGGCCCCATGACGGTCAACGTCGACGGCGACGGCCGCGTGGCCCTGACGCAGCGCGGCTCGATGAGCTGAACGGCGATGCGGCTTCCTGTATCTAAGGCACTCTGAGCGCCGCAGCCAGGTCTGAAAACTCCTGGTGGAATATAGCTACCCGCTTATGGGACTCCCCGTCCGGAGTCTGGAACAGATACCCGCGCCAGGAGCGAAGGTCTAGGTCGCGAATACGAGTGACGCGCAACGCCTTTTTCACGAAACCACCTCGAGCACGCTTGTTCACTTCTTTCAGGGCCGCCTCGGACTCGTGGGCCAAGGCGTTACGCACGAGCCGTCCGACCAACGCCGGGGAGAATCCGTGTTGCGTAAGGGAGTCTGCGGCCACCTTGTAGGGGCCGGTTAGCCATGCATTGCTCAGCTCCCCGAGCTCCTTGTGGTCCCTGACGGTGGTGTTGTACCCCTTGCTGTCCAAGATCGTTCGTACTGCATCGAGGCTTAGATGCGAGGTTGCGAGAAGCGACTTTGAGACAACGGCGGCAGGGATGTTCAGCTTGGTGGTTGCGTGCACTGTCAGCTGAGCCGCGAGCGTGTCTGCTGCCTGCTCCGGGGCTCGGTTCACCGCGGCGACGATCCACGAGGAGAAGAACGACTCCCACGAAATGACAAGGGCCAGGAAGGAATCACTTGCCGCGCGTCTGCGGAGCCGCAGAGTGTCGGCGGGTGCGGAGTGCAGCTTGACCGCTTGGTCGATCGCTTCCCAGTCGGCTAGGGATTCGGCCACTCGGGCTCGAAACGCGTCGACCACGGCGTTGGGATCAGCCTTCTTCACGCGCTCATCTTGGCGCACGGTGGGGCCGAGGCCCTCAGTCATGGAACCCCCAAACCGGGTACCGCTTCCGCGCGGCCCGAGGACCATCCCCTGCGCTAGGTAACGTGATCGGTGGACCAGCGCCCCCAGCGGGTGAGACGACACGAAGGGGAGCGAAGTGAGCAGCACGAGGTGCTACATCGAGGAATACGAGAACGAGCGCGGCCAGGTAAGCGCGCGGCTCCGAGAAAAGGTCACCGGTCGGAAGGTCGACCTAGGTCTGGCGTCGGCAGCGGCAAAGAGTGACTTCCTGCAATTCCTCAGCGCGGCTGTACCCCACCGGGCGGAGATGCCGGATGTTTTCACCAAAGATGGCGATGCAGACTTCGTCGTCGTCTCGGGCGACGTCGACTTCGACGCACCGGACGAGATCCGCTTTCACTTCAACGATCGTCTGTCCTACACCTACGCCTGACCAACGGCCGACGTGGGTGGGAGACTCTCAACATGAACGACGATTCCTCCGCAGTGCAGCTCTCCGTGAAACTTGGGTTCTTCGGGGACAGCACCTTGGAGTTCCACTACCCGTCTAGGTATGAAGAGGAGTTATCGTCGGTTCTCAACGAAGCCGGGCTCGAGCACGAACCGGTTCTAGCCCACTCAGACGTCCCGGACGTGTTCATCGAGGCGATCAAGGTCCTCGGCCCAGGTGGCGGAGCGGCAACACTGGTAACCGCCCTATCGGTTGCCCTGACCTCTCTTGTCAAGACCATCGCTCACCGAAACGACGGCAAGCGGGTGGTCCTCGATGGTCAGGAAGTTTCGGGATCTTCCCCGAAGGAAGTCGACCGGATTCTTCGAGAGCACGCTCAGCGACTCAGGGAACGTGACACCAGTGAGGGGCCGGACGGGCAGGACGACTGAGTGGCACCTCGGCCCATCGGCGGCAGAAAACCGCGCTCGTGAGTGCGCGCGCCGAAGAAGCCCGAGCTGAATTAGGTCACGATTTCCTGGACGGCGCGCTCGGCCTTCGCACTGCCGCTCCCGGCCTCTCGACCTGCTTCACTCGGTCCGGGAGGGTGAGCGCCGCCCCGCCACAGGGAGCCCGCATGTCACTTCGTCGCCGCCTCGCCGTGCTGCTGCTCGCCCCCGCGATCGCCGTCGGCGTGACCTCCTGCACCGCCGAGGAGAACGAGCCGCTCCCCACCGCGACCCCCGTGCAGGAGCTGGACCTCGGCACGTACCGCAGCATCTCCCTCACGAGCACCTCCGAGTACGAGTTCACCGACCCGAGCGACTCCCTCACGATGTGGATCCACGACGAGGCCGGCGACCGCCTGTCCATCGACGCCCCCTGCAACACGATGGGCGGCCCGTTCGACCTCTCCGACAGTGTCGTGACCATCGGCTACATCTCGACCTCGCTCGTGGGGTGCGAACCGCCCGGCGACACACTCGACAAGTGGGTCGGAAGCATTCTCAGCGACCCGCTCACCGTCACTCGATCAGGAGCAGACCTGACCTTCCGCAACTCCTGGGGAGAGATGGTCTTCACTCCGGGTGAGTGATGTCCGAGCGCTCGGCCAGGCCGGTCGACCGATACGACGGCACCCCGGCCGGCGTCGCCGGGAGTGCGGCGCTGAACGATCCCTCGACGGGACGCCCGCCGCCCGTAGCCTGTGGGCATGCGGCCACTGAGGAGACGACTGCCCGGCTGGGCGCTCGTGCTCCTGTCGGTCCCGCTCGGTCTCGCCTCGATCGCCCTCGGATGGACCTTCGACGGGATGGATCCGATGAGCGTGCAGTGCTCGCGGGGGCCGTTCCCCGAGGCGGGCGGTCTGTCCGAGTCCTTCCGCATCACCGGCGATCCGACGCTCCTACCCCTGGGGGTGACCTGCACCTACGACGCCGTTGGCGATGACGTCGGCCCGCAGACGACTCACCACGACGACTTCCCTGCGACGGTCGGCCTCCTCGTGAGCGTCCTCGCCTTCGGCGGCGGCGGGGCTCTCGTCCTCGTCCGCGACTAGGGACCGTCAGCGCTCTGCGGCGTCTCGTGATCGGTCCTGCTGCCGGGGCGGAGGATCGTGTCGAGGGTGGCCGTAGGGAGGTCGAGCTGGTCGAGGAGTCGGACGACGACGAAGAGGCTGGGGTTGTCCTGGCCGCCGCTCTCGATGCGGCGGAGGGTGGCGGTGCCGACGTCGGCGCAGCGGGCGAGGTCTTCTTGGCGGATGCCGCGTTCGATGCGGGCGCGGCGGAGGTGTGCGCCGAGTCGTCGGGCGTCGTCGGTGGTCGGGCGGAGCGGTCGGGGCACGGCGGTCTGCCTTTCGGGTGGTCAGTCGGTCGGGGCGGTGGTGCGGCGGGGTGCGTAAGCGCCGGCCGCGAGGAACGCTGCGGCGAGGAGGGCGACGACGAGCCAGAAGGCGTTGAGCAGTCCGAAGGTCTCGGAGAGACCGCCGATGATCGGCGGGCCGGCGAGGTTGGCGAGGTAGCCGACGGAGGCGACGACGCTGACCCGCAAGGCGGGGTTCGAGCCGCTGTCGGCGGCCGCGGACATGCCGAGGGGGAACCCCATCGACACGCCGACCGCCCACAGGACGGTGCCGATCAGGATCAGCCAGGTGGGTCCGCCGAGGATGAACAGGACCAGGCCGAGCACTCCGACGGCGGTGGTGATCCGGATCGTCCGGACGCGGCCGATCCGGTCGACGACCGGTCCGCCGACGACGCGGGCGATGGTCTCCCCGACGGCGAAGAGGGTGAAGAAGAGCGCGGCGACGGTCTCGGTCCGGCCGTGGCCGTCGCGGGCGGACAGGGAGAGCCAGCTGTTCGCGGTGCCCTCTCCGAGCTCGGCGCCGAGCATGACGACGCCGATGAGCAGCAGCCGCCAGTCGGCGAGCGTGCGCAGGCGCTGGCGCCAGCCGGGAGCGTGCGCCTCGATGTCCTCCGCGCTGACCGCGGTGTCCCTGGGGAGGTAGCGGACGGAGAGGAGGCCGGCGGCGGCGATGAGCACCGCTTCCGCGCAGAACTGCCACTCGAAGCGCACCCCGAGGGCGGAGGCGGCGGCGCCGATGACGGAGCCGAGGATGGCGCCCGCGGACCAGGCTGCGTGCAGCAGTGGCATCAGGGTCTTCCTGATCGCCGCTTCCACGGCGGCACCCTGGACGTTGATCATCACGTCGAGCGCGCCGACGCCCGCGCCGACCGCGATGAACCCGGCGATCGTGGCGGGCAGGGACTGGGCGACGCCGGCGCCGAGGCCGACGACGGCGATGCCGGCGGCGACGACGAGGAGCGCGCCGAGGATCGCGCGGACGGGTCCGAAGCGGGCGAGCAGCAGCGCGGAGACGCTGAGGCCGGTGATCGAGCCGACGGTGACCCCGGCGAGGGCGACGCCGATCACGGCGTCGCCGATGCCGAGGGAGTCGCGGATGCTGGGCAGCCGGGGTCCCCAGGTGGAGACGGTCACGCCTCCCAGGGCGAACACGACCATGACCGCGTTGCGCCAGGCGGTCAGCGAGTGGCGGGAGGTGTCAGCGGTCACGGTGGTCCTCCAAGGGGCGCGGCGAGCGGACGGGCGCCGGGGCGGCGGCGAGGTTCCGGGCGAGGAGGGAGACGGTGACGCCGACGACGACGAGCACGCACAGTCCCCAGCGCAGACTCGTCGCGTCGGTGAGGGCGCCGATGACGGGGCTGGTGACGAGGAAGCCGAGACGCATCAGCCAGCTGACGAGGGTGACTCCCGCTCCGGCGCTGACGCCGGGCAGCGTGGCGGCGGCGGTCATCGCGCTGGGCACGAGGGTCGCGGATCCGTAGCCGGCGAGGGCGAGGCCCAGAAGCAGCGTGACGACCTGCTCGTGGGTGGTGACGACGAGCAGCGCGCCGGTGGCGATGAGGAAACCGCCCACGCGGGCGACCGCGGCGCGGCCGAAGCGGCCGATGAGGAGGTCGCCGGAGAAGCGGCCGATGCACTGACTGCCGATCGTGACGGTGAACGCGAGCCCGGCGAGGGCGACCGGCATCCCCCCGATCTGCACTGCCGACATCGCCGCCCAGTTGTTCGCGACGTCCTCGAGCATCGTCCCGCCGATCGCGATCGCGATCAGCGGCAGAGCCGCCAGGAACACGACCTTCCGCGCTCCCCCGCTGCGCGCGCTCCCGGCGGAGTCCGCGGCGGGAGCATCGGCCGCGTGGCCCACGAGCCGATCACCGATGATCACCAGGACGACGCCCGCGACGGCGGCCGCCGCGAGGAAGAGCCGCACGTCCATTCCGCTCGCGGCAGCGACGGTGGCGATCGCGCCGCTGGCGACACCGCCCAGGCTCCACAGGGCGTGCATCGAGGAGAGGATCGAGCGGCCCGCGAGCTCCTGCACGCTGATGCCGGCGAGGTTCTGCGCGACGTCGACGATCGCGTCGAAGAACCCGATCAGGAAGATCGCGGCGGCGAGCATCCACCCCGACGTCGCCCACGCGGCTCCCGCGACCGCCAGCCCGACCAGCGCCGTCCCCGCGATGACCACCGGCGTCGCACCGAACCGCGCGATCAGCGGGGCAGGCAGCGCGGAAGACGCGATCGCGCCGACCGCGAACGACGCGACCACGATCCCGAACTCCGCTGCGCTCAACCCCAGCCGCTGCGTGAGCACCGGATACCAGGGCAGGAGCGCCGCGAACAGCGCCCCGTTGCTGGCGAACATGATGCCCACACCCGCCGGTGCTGCGAGCCCGGCCCTGCTTGTCCTCGTCATGGGATGCACCGTACGAACTAGAGTGATCACGTGCAACGATCAGAACGTCAGAGAGTGATCATCCGGGCTGTCGACTCCGGGGAGCGATCCGTGGGCGAGCTGGTCACCCTCACCGGCGCCTCCGCGATCAGCATCCGCCGCGACCTGACCGAGCTTGCCGAGCAGGGCGCGCTCCGGCGCGTCCGAGGTGGAGCAGCGCCGGTCGCCACCCGCGGATCGGAGTATCCGTTCGCGATCCGGCGCAGCGAGGACGCGACCGAGAAGACCGAGCTGGCGCGGACGGCCGCCGCCATGATCTCGCCCGGCGACAGCGTCCTCATCGACAACGGCACCACAGCACTGGCCGTCGCCGAGGAACTCGCCGGCCTCGGCATCACCGCGTTCGCGCTCTCCCTCTACGCCGCAGCAGCACTCGCGAGAACCCCCGGGAACGAGGTCATCGTCCCGGGCGGGCCCGTCGGACACGACGACCTCGCCTTCACCGGCGCCGGCGCCGCGGAAGCGGTCCGCGCGATGCGCTTCGACGTCGCGATCCTCGGCGCCTGCGCCGCCGACCCCGAGACCGGCCTCACCGTCGCGAGATGGGGCGACGCCCAGGTGAAGAGAGCCGCCATCGCGTCCTCCCGGCGCGTCGTCCTCGTCTCCACACCCGAGAAGTTCTCCCGCACCGCCGCGCACCGCTTCGCAACCTTCCGCGACCTCGACACCATCGTCACCCTCCCGGACGTCCCACCCGCCGTCGCCTACGAGGCGAGAGAAGCGGGAGTCGCCGTCGTCACGACGACCCGCGAGGCCCACGAGACCGACTCCCGCCCGAAGGACGCAGAATGAACGACCGACCGGACCTCCCGCCCCTGCTCAAGTACGGCAACGCTGCAGTGAAGCTCCTGAACCGACTCGGCGTGCCGGCCGGACCGCCGCGGATCCTCACTGTCCGCGGACGCGTCAGCGGACAACCGCGTTCCACGCCCGTCTCGATCGTCACTCTCGAGGGCGCCCGATACGTCGTCGCCGGGCGGCGGATGGAGTGGGTGAAGAACGTCCGCGCGGCAGGCGAGGGCGAGATCCAGCGCGGCCGGCGACGAGAGAGGGTGGCCTTCACGGAGCTCCCCGAGGAGCAGCGCGCCCCTGTCCTCCGCGCGTATTGGCACCAGCACAGCCAGGGACGAAAAGTCGCCGCCCGCATCTTCGAGGCCGGCGAGAACGCCGGCCCCGACGACTTCGCCGCGGCCGCCCCGCGCTGCGCCGTGTTCCAGCTCGCGACCATCAATCTCGATAGCTGATCCGAGAACTGCCTCACCACTCCGTACCGGTCAACGATCCCCATACGGGACACCGCTAGAGCGGTCAGGACCGAAACGGGACGCCATCGAGATGCGACGAGTCCGTTGGCGATGGGCGACGCGTGTCGCGACGGCTGCAGTCCCGGGTCATCGACGCTCTCGGGAGCTCAGTAGGCGTTCCAATTCGACGTCAACGCCAGCAGGACTGTCTTGTCCTTGCTGTCGGGATTCTGATCGAGCCAGGCGCGTAGACACCTCACGATCGCGTCGTAGTAGAAACCCTCGGGTTGGCCCCCTTCAGATGAGAGAACGAAGGCATCGGCCGGCCGATCAGACTCCCTGCCGCCTCGTGAGCGCACCCGATAATCGCGCCCCTCCACTCTGACGGTGGTCTCGAAGAAGTCCTCGCGCAGGTCCCATATCGCTGAGTCATGAGAGAACCCGGAAGCCTCCCAGAGGTGACGAACCCAGTCGTCCCACAGCCCGGCATCATCAGGAACACCGTTGCGGCGAACATCCCGCCGCATGCTGAGCAGCAACGTCTCCATGTCCAAGCCCGTGCGGGTGATCATCTCCGCCGTGAAGCTTGCAAGAGCGCAGTCTGCGACCTCAGCGGAATACCGCAAGCTCGTGCGCGAGTCCTCGGTCATGGCCACAGCCTGCACCGCGAACCGCAGCCCGTCCACAACCGTGAACGAGACGACCACCCGTGGCCGCCGCGCCTAGCGGACTCACGTCGGCGCAGCCTTGATCGCCCAGCGATCCCTTATTGAGACGCGGTTGCTCGACCGTCATCGTGCCTGCACGCCTGCAGATGACGGTCTGCTCGTATCGTCAGGGGATGAGGGATCGTTGGCTGTTGGTGACGGGGGTCGCGGTGACCGCACTCGTCTGCGCTGCCGCGACATGGTTCCCCCAGTCATCGCCGCCGCCCCAGTTCTCCGTTTCGGGCGTCGTCGTGAATGAGGCTGGTGAGCCGTTGGGTCGATGCCTCCTCGATTCCTTGACGGGAGAGGAGTCGGGTATGTTCACGCGCCGGGACGGCACCTTCCCATGGCCGTTTCGGGTCTTCGGATATCGGGAGTACGACGTGGGAGCCAGGTGCGAAGGCGGCGAGGTAGCCAGCGACACCGTTCTCGTCACCGGAGACATGTACATTCGCCTCGTTGCGAGGTGAGCCGCGGCCAGCTTTCCCTTTTGAAGCCAGCATCGCGGAGCGAGAGGCCTCCACTCACCCTCGAGCTGCCCCAGTCGCGCACGGCCCGTAAGGGACCGAAATCATAGACCGAGCGCGACCGACTCGACGCGTCCGGTCACCGATCCCCTATCGGATACCAGGCCGACCCGGTGAACGATCCCGATAAGGGACGGCTACCGCCAATTCGTTCGCTGGTGATACTCCGTAACGCAGAGTATGGTCCAGGCGTGGAAGAGATACGGGAACCGCGGGTGTGGATCATGACGGTCCTCGCCGCCGGACGAGCGCACGGCTACGGCATCGTGTCGGCGGTGCGCGAGCTCTCCGACGGTGCGATGACCATGAAGATCCCGACCCTCTACGCCGCCCTGGACCGGCTCGAGCGTCAGGGCCTCGTCGCCGCGGACGGCGACGAGGAGGTCAACGGACGCCGGCGCCGGTACTTCCGGCTGACCGACGCCGGCGCCGCTCGCCTCGCGGTGGACGCCGCTCGTCTGGCGCAGCTCGAGCGGGCCGCATCGCGCGCGGCTCGCCGCCTCGGCCGGATCGCGCCGGCATGAGCAGATCCTCCCTCGACGCCTACCGACGGGCGCTGCGCTGGTACCCGGCGGCGTGGCGAGCCGCCCACGCCGAGAGCGTGATCGGCACCTTCCTCGATCGGGACGACGCGACCGGTGTATCGGGACCGACACCACGTGACCGGGCAGAGCTCGCCCGAGCCGGCATTCGCGAGACCCTCCTGGCGCCTGCTCGTTCCGGCCGCCGTGCCGGCACCGCGATCGGACTCCTGCTCCTCCTCGCGACGTGGTCGTACGGGGCCGGCGTGCTCGAGGTCGGCGGGCGGGACATGACCCTTGCTCAGGGCGGTTTCGTGGACCTGATGGGACGCAGCTACGCATTCCCCGTGCTCCTCGCCGCAGCGACCGTCGCTCTCGCCTGGCTGTGCACGGCCATCACCGCATCGCGGCGCGGCCGACCACTCCTCGCCGCCGTCATCGGACTCTGCGGTCTCGGAGCCGCATGGACCACCTTCCACCTGTCGTGGTCGAGCCTCGTGCCACCGCTCGAGCTCGGATCACCCCTCCTCACAATGGGGGCACTCAGCGTCACGGCTCTCGCGGCACCACTCCTCGCCACCGTCTCGGCAGTGCGCGCCGGACTCCTCGAGAAGCGTGCGTCGCGGATCATCGGCGTCGCCGCCGCAGTCCACGTCGCCGGCGCGGCGCTTCTTGCGGCGCTCGACCGCCCGTTCACCGTTCCTGAGGTCCTTCTCGTCGTGGCATGCGCACTTCTGGCACCGGCGTACCTCGCTGTCACCGGCGTCAGCTTCGTGTTCCTGAGTACAGGCACCACTCGCGAACGGCGAGCATCACGTCAGAGCGCCCGCACGGCTCCCTAGGCACTCGCCGAGTCGCCTCGGCGCGCGGCTGACGGGCGGAGGTGGTGAAGCGGAGGCCGAGGAGCACAAGCCCCGCCGTCACCGCCGCTGCACCGAAGGCGACGGCGGCAGTGGCCCCCACTGACCCTGAGGTGAGCGATCCGATGAGGATCATCACCGCACCCACCAACAGGAGGACGGCCGTATATGCGTTGCCGAGCGCGCGATCAGTCATGCCCGGAATGCAGTGCCGACCGATGCGCGCGAGAATCACGGCTCGCTGATCGTCTGCGCTCGGTTCGCGAAACTCTCTGAGGCTCCGCATCACGACGGCGCTGTCCGGACATGTCCACAGTGAAGGGCGATCACTGAAGGGGAACGACATGGATGACATCGAAGAGATGTGGGACATCACCTCACGTCGGCTCGTCGCGCGGGCGCCCTCATGCCAGGATCGGGCCATGGGGATCAGCAGAATCGGAACCACGCTCTCGATCACGGCTCTCGCCGGCGTACTCGTGCTGTCCGGCTGCACCGCGGACGCGACCGCCGGCGACGAATCGTCGACAGTCGCTGTCGCATCATCGAGCGTGGATCCGGCAGGCTCGCCGGGTCCGGACGCGTCCGACGACCCTCAGCTCAGTGCGTTCGAGCAGCAACTCCCCCTGAGGGGCGACTTCGTCAGTCAGCAGACCGAGACGACAGGATCGGTCCTGATCGAGCGCCGCGCGGATGGATCGACCTGGGCGACCGTCACCGGATTCTCGACCGGTGACGCCTCTGACCTGAGGCTGCAGCTCAAGGAAGGCGCGCTCGAGCAGGACAGCTCGGGCGCCTGGGTCGACA
The DNA here is from genome assembly GCF_004011135.1 of Rathayibacter festucae DSM 15932. NCBI lineage: Bacteria > Bacillati > Actinomycetota > Actinomycetes > Micrococcales > Microbacteriaceae > Rathayibacter > Rathayibacter festucae. Next base: position 1,605,043 of record NZ_CP028137.1, read on the forward strand.
CTGCCGGCTACTCCTTCGACATCGGCCCTCTGGACCCGCAACAGCCGGACCAGGAGATCGCCGTACCCGGAGCACACACCATGCCGGCGATCAGAACCCTCACCGCCATGAACTACGAAGGCCCCGACTACCCGTCCTTCGGGTCCGTCTCCCTTGAGAGGTAGCCCATCGCGCACTCGTCGACGCCGAGACGGAGCCCGGCTTCGGAGGTCTTCTCCGTCCCGATCCTGCTCCACACGATCGGACTGTCCGGACTTCTCGCTCTACCCTTCCTTCTCGTTCTCCTCGCCACGGCCTCGGATGTTCGACTGGAGGGTGGGGGCTCGCCGACCACCGACCGGGCGGACCAGCTCTATCAGCTGGCCTTCTCGATCCAATTCGTCAGTGGCGGGCTCATCCTCGTCCTCGGAGCCGTCCGACTCGCGAGGGGGACATCGACAGCGGTCGATGGGATCTGGGCGGGAGTGGCGCTGCTCATCGTCCTCCTCGCGGCAGGCGGATGGGCAGTGCTGCTGGCATAGAAGGACCGGCATGTCCCCGCGGCGATCGGGAGGGGCGAGCTGTACGCCACGAGGTGGCAGGAAAAGGCCGAACTCACGTGAGTAGATGAGTTGATGAGTGACCGGGCTCGGATCTGCGTCCCGACGATGAATTGGTCGAAATGGGCCATCCCATACAGTGCGACAGCAGGTGGCTACGATGACCGAATGGTCGACCAGACGCCTCAGGCAGATCGGATGGTCGAGATCGTCGCGGGTAGCGCCTCGCTACTCAAAGAGGCTGGTTTCCGGAAACGCCGCCACAGCTTCAACCGTGTCGCGGGCGACGGGCTCGTCCACCTCGTCTTCTTCTGGATGGCGCCGAAGGAGCCGCCGGCGTGGACCGAGATTCGTGGGCTTCGTGAGCGCCTGTACGGAACGTTCCGAATCGAGTTCGGTGTCCACGTCCCCAGCATGAACCGCCTGCACACTCCGCGGAGTTCATGGATCAACGATTACAACTGCCATCTCCGCCGGACCATGGGCGAGCTGATGGACCCGAATTCGTCGGGCCTGTGGTGGCCTCTCGACGACCCTGATGCAACAGTGAATGCGGCCGCGGTGGTGCGAGACCTCGGCTTGCCGTGGTTGGACCGCCACTCGACGGCTCGGAGCATCACTGCAGCGTTCGAGCAGGACCCTGCTTCCGTCCGCCCGGCAGGCGAGCTCGACATCGCAGACCTGTACCGCGCCCGAGGCGACGAGGCACAGGCACGAAGGATCATCGAACGACACGTGGCGACACCTCACCGCCGGCGTTACATCGGCACCGTGACCCGGTACCTCGAGCTGCGGGGGTACCCCGACTTGATTCCCAGGATCGCCGTCGAAGACCCTCCACCTGCCGATTCTTCGGGCGCTTCGCGCTGAAGACGTCGGCCCATCACAGGGATCCCCTGCACGCGCCCCCCTTCCGCCGGTGGGCCCCCAAGACCATCCCTCTATGGGGCCTGCAGCACGTCGTCGCCAGCACCTGCGCTGGTACGCCCCCCACCGTTCGACCTACTCGAGGGGCAGCACGATGCAGACACTTCGCAGCACCGTGCTGACCGTGACGGTCACGGCGCTGGTCTCCGGCTTCCTCGCCGTGGGTGCGGTGGCCATCGGGATCACCAGCGAGCGACCTGGCGCCGGGAACCCCGAGCCGGTCTCGTACTCCGAGCCGAGCTGGACGGACACCAGCACACTCGTCATCGGCGGTTACGAGACACCTTCCCCCGAGATGATCGCGATCACTCCCCCGCTCTCCGAACAGTGACGAGGGCATCTGCCGACGATCAGGCTCGCTGCGGGACGGAGTCGTGCTCGTGACGTGGGAGCAATGGACGTTCTCGCTCGGAGCGGTCCCCGTGTCGCTCATCGTCCTCAGGAACGTGCTGTGGAGATTCGGCTGCACGAATTCCGGGAGCAAGACCCTTCTCGCCTTCGGCCTCGGATCCTGCCTGCTGTGCATCACCCTCGCTGTGATCTGGCAGGTCCACACCGCGAACGCCGCCATCCCCTCTCGAGACGATCGTCGTAGTGGTCTGCTTGCGGGATTCTTCGACTGCGTAGAGGCTGGATGAGCAGCCCATCGACCCCGGTCGCCCTGGCCCGACATCGAGGGAGAACGTTCTGACGGAAGACGCAGTGATCCTCGTTCCCGCGTACTACGACGCCGCGTGGGTTGTCTTCTCGATCCTCAGCGCCGCTCTGCTCATCGTCTCGATCGTGACTCTCGTCAGAACGACGTCCCTCTCGAACGTTGCGCGCGTCGGATGGACGGTCGTCGTCGTACTCCTGCCGGTCCTCGGTTCGGCGGCGTGGCTGGCCACCCTCTGGGCAGGTCATCGAGCGCGTCCCGCTGAGTAGCGAAGCGCTGCCGACGTCAGGACGATCATCGGCTATCGGACACGCTTCAGTCCTGGCGACTGGTCCCGCGGGTCGCGGAGACGAAGCTGTAGCAGCGGTCCGTCCGCCCGACTCCACTCACGGACCGTCTCGCGATGCGCTGCGATCGCTGACGAGTCCTCCCCCGTCACCGACCTTGCTCGCTGTAGCGGAGCAGGATCTCCTCGTACATCGTCCCGTCGATCAGGTGCTCGGTATGGGCGCGCGCGACGTCCGCGAACTCGCCCTCGTCTCCGGTGATCCAGTCGTAGCCGTCGCTGGGCGAGCCGGGCCGGTAGGACCAGCGGCCGAGCTCGTCGACGGTCTGCTCGCGCGTCAGCTCGCCCGCGTCGTAGCGCTGGGCGATCTCGTAGGTGGTGGCGCCGGAGAATCCGGTGCGCACGTCCGGCACGGCGGCCGCGGACTTCAAGGCGCTGTTGACCGAGGGCTGGGAGATGCCGATGAGCCGGGCGAGCTGCGTCTGCGTCGTGTCCTCGGCCACCCGGCGCAGCTCCCGCAGGTACGACACTCTCGTCACGACCTGTCGGCTTCGCAGACGGCGGAGGAGGTCGGTCCCGGCGACGCTCCCCTGTGTCTCGTCGAGAACGCCGGGCCTGCGCGGTTCTCCGATCGCTGGACCGCCGTTCGCCTGTGACGCCTGGCGGGGCTCGCCACCGACCTCAGGACGACGGAAGACCGTCGAGGGCTGCTGTGCTCGATCGAGGCGTCGCTGCTTCATCGCGTTGATCGCACCCGACACACGGGGGCCACGACCTCGAAGATGACGGACGGTGTTGGCGTCGGGCGTCTGGATGCTGGACAAGAGAACCACCTCCTATAGCCCAATCTATAATCCCGACGCTTCGGATGGAGCAGGCGAAGCCGAGGATGTCGTCTCCTGCCGGGCGCCGTCAACGACACCCCCTCTGGCGACGCCGGTCGCCGGCTCGACCGAGACCGTCCCGCCCGCGACGGGCTCCTCCCCCGAAGCCCGCTGTCTAGGGTCGAGTCATGGACTCCGTCTGGCCCGCCGTCGTCGCCCTGCTCGGGGGATCCGCTCTCGCGATCGTCGGCCTGGTGCCGTGGGCGGCGCTGCAGTACCGGCGGCGCGGCGAGCTCGGGCTCGGGCCGGCGGTCCTCGCCTTCCTCACCGTCGTCTACGCGCTCGCGCTCGTCACCTACACGCTGCTGCCGCTGCCGGACGCGAGCACCGTGGAGGCGCTGTGCCGCACCCCGTCGTCGCCGCAGCTGCGGCCCTTCACCTTCCTCGCCGACATCGCGAAGGAGGGCGGGCTGAGCGGCCCGCTCTCGATCGTGACGAACCGGGCGTCGACGCAGGTCGTCTTCAACGTCATCCTCTTCGTGCCGCTCGGGATGCTCGTGCGCCAGGTGGTCCTGCGGGGCCGGCTCGCCGCGGGCGTGGTGGCGGGCGGCCTCGCCGGGCTGGCGGTGTCGCTGCTGATCGAGTTCACCCAGCTCACGGGCGACTGGTTCCTCTTCCCGTGCGCCTACCGCCTCTTCGACGTCGACGACCTGCTCGCGAACACCGCGGGCGCGCTGCTCGGCACGGTGCTCGCTCCCGTGCTCGTCCTGCTCACCGGACGCCGCGCCGACCGCGACGCGGGGCAGCCGCGGCCGGTGACCCTGCGGCGCCGGCTGTTCGGGATGCTCTGCGACGCGCTCGTGCTGACCCTGGTGTCGGGGACGCTGGCGTCGGTGACCGCGCTCGGCCTCGCGCTCCTCGAACCGGGCGTGCCGCCGGGGCTCGCGCCGCTGGTGCTGGGCGTCCTCGCCTTCGTGGCGCCTGCGCTCCAGCTCGTGCTCGTGCTGCGCACCGGGCGGACGATCGGCGAGGCGGTCGTCCGGCTGACGCCGTCGACATCGCCGGCGCTGTGGCAGCGTCTGGTCCGCTGGGCGCTGGGGTCCGGCGGATGGGCGGCCGCGCTCGCCTCCCCACTGCCCGGCTCCGGGACCGGCGCGACACTGCTCGTCCTGGCAGCGCTCGTCGGGGTGCTCGTCACCCGCGACCGCCGCGGCTTCGCGAGCGCGGTCGCAAGGCTGCGAGTGATCGACGACCGGGCGGCACCTGCCGAGAACGCCGCGGACGCGATCGACTCCCGCTGACCAGGACGGCCGCACATCTCGCTGGAGTGGCGTTATAGTGAGAAATGCGGAGTGTCACGGGATCGCCACGAGCGATCCGTCTCCCTTCGCACCCACCACCTCTCGACTCCCGAGGACACCTCCGTGACCGCCACACCCACCCACGCCGCGACCTCCCCGGCGCCCGCCGTCGTGAGTCCGTCGGGATGAGCGGCGGCGACGAGCAGAGGGCGGCCTCCCGGCCCTACGACGCCCGGCGGCGGCGCGAGCGCGGCGACACCGATCGCGCGCAGACCCGGGCGCGGATCCTCGACGCGGCCGCGGGACTGTTCCTCAGCCAGGGCTACGCGGGGACGACGATCTCGCAGCTGGCCCGCGCGGCGGGGACCTCCGTCCAGACGATCTACCTCGCGATCGGCGGGAAGGCCGACGTGCTCCGGGCGCTCACCGCGGCGATGACGACCGGGGAGGACTCCGAGGCGGGCGTCACCGACCAGGAGTGGGTCGCGGCCGTCGCGGCGGAGTCCGATCCCGAGCGGCAGCTGCGGCAGCTCGCGCACCACTCCGTCGCCCTGGCGCAGCGGGCCGCGCCGCTCTGGAACGTGATGGCCGCCGCCGCGCAGGACGACCCCGCCCTCGCCGAGGACCTCGCCCGGCAGAGCGCCGGCCGCCTCGCCGACCAGCAGGCGTTCGCCCGGCTCGTGCGCGGTCCGCTGCGCGACGACATGACCCCGGAGCAGGCGGGCGACATCCTCTACGCCCTCGCCAGCCCGCAGCTCTGGAATCTGCTCGCCCTCGACCGCGGCTGGAGCGCCGAGCAGCTCGAGCGGTTCCTCGGGGACGCGCTCACCCGCCTGCTCCTCCCGCCGCACGCCGAGAACCCCGCGAACCACCCCGAAGACCCCGAGCACCACCCCGAACCGACCTGATCGAGGAGCCGTCGTGGCCACCATCCTGCTCTGCAGCACTCCCCTCTACGGTCACCTGGCACCGCTGCTCGCCATCGGCAGGCATCTGGCCGAGCGCGGGCACCACGTCATCGTGCTGACCGGCTCCGCCTTCGAGGAGCGCGTGCACGACGCCGGCCTGCACCACGAGGCCCTCACCGGTCGAGCCGACTTCGACGAGCGCGACGAGGCGGGCTTCCTGCCCGAAATGCACCGGCACCGCGGGCTCGCGCTCTCGCAGTACCAGGTCGAGCAGACCTTCGTGGCGACCCTCCCGGAGCAGCACCGCGCCGTCCGGGCGGTCCTCGACCGGGAGCGGATCGACGCCGTTCTGACCGACTCCTTCTTCGCCGGGATCCTGCCGCTGCTCGAGGCGGACCCGGCCTCCCGTCCGCCGATCCTCGGCGTCGGCATCGGCCCGCTGGTGCAGGTCAGCCGCGACGTCGCCCCGTTCAACACGGCACTCCCGCCCTCCGCGACGCCGCTCGGGCGGCTGCGGAACCGCGCGCTGAACCTGCTCGTGGCCCGCCTGCTCTTCGCGAAGACCCAGCGGCTCGCGGAGCGGCTGGTGCAGGAGTCCGCGGGCGTGCCGCTCCGCACCTTCGTCCTGGACTTCACCGCGGCGTTCGACCGCTTCGTGCAGCTGGGCCCGGCGGAGTTCGAGTACCCCCGCTCGGACCTCAGTCCGAACGTGGTCTTCGCCGGACCGATCCCGAGCGCCCCCGCGCCGGCCGCCCTGCCCGACTGGTGGTCCGACCTCCACGACGGCCGCCCGGTGGTGCACGTCACCCAGGGCACGCTCGACAATCACGACTTCGGGAAGGTCGTCCGCCCGACCCTCGAGGCGCTCGCGCACGAGGACGTGCTCGTCGTCGTCAGCACCGGCCGCGCGCCGCTCGCCTCCCTCGGCCCGCTGCCGGCGAACGCCCGCGCCGCGGAGTTCCTGCCCTACGAGCAGCTGCTGCCGCTGACCTCCGTGATGGTCACCAACGGCGGCTTCGGCGGCACCCTGCTCGCCCTCCGTCACGGCGTCCCGCTGGTCGTCGCCGGCGCCGCCGAGGACAAGCCCGAGGTCGCCGCCCGCGTCGCGCACTTCGGCGTCGGCCTCGACCTGCGGACCGGGCGTCCCTCCGCCGAGGCGCTCGGCACGGCGATCCGCGCCGTCCTGCGCGACCCGTCCTACCGCGCCCGAGCCGTCGAGATGGCGGCGGCGATCGCCCGCTGCTCCCCGCTGGCCACGATCGACGACGAGCTGAGCCGCCTCCTGCGGCGGGAGCGGAAGGGCTGAGAGCGCTCCCGGAGCGACCGGCCCCGCCTGACCCCCGAGGGGGAGGACGACCGACGCCGGCGCCTCCCCCGCCGATAGCCTGGTGCCGTCGGCTCCGCACCGGGCCGGCACGAGGGGGGTACTCGTGGACGATCAGCGGACGACATCGGCGTGGCGGCGGTTCTGGGAGCGCGGCGGGGGTCGGTCGGCGCTGCCGCCGGCGGCCGTCTCCTCCGGCCTCACCGAGCCGACCGGCGACCTGCTCGTCCTGGTCCTCGGCGAGCGCCGTCGGACCCGGAGCGCCGTCACCGAAGGAGCACTCGCATGACCGCGAGCACCGATCACCGCCCGGTCCCCCGCACGATCCCGGTCGGGGTCGCGGCCGCCGTCCTCTACGTGCTGATCGCGGCCGGCGTCGGCACGCTGCTCGATCCGCTCGCGGGCGGTGACGACACTCTCGACTTCGTGATCGGGACCTGGCTGCCCGTCGGCGTCCTGATCGTGATCGGCCTGCTGTTCGCGCGGCGCGCGGGCTGGCTGCGGGAGGCGTGGACGGCGCCGTCGCCGTTCACCGAGCGGCGGCGCTGGTGGCTGCTCGCGATCCCTGTCGTCCTCGCCGTCCAGACCGTGCAGCTCCTGCTCGCGGTGCCGTGGGCGGAGCGGGCGCTGCCGATGGTGCTGGTCTACCTGGTCGGCTGCCTGATGATCGGCTTCGGTGAGGAGCTCTACTTCCGCGGTCTCTTCCGGGTCGCCGTCCGCGGGCACCACGGCGAGCTCGCGGCGCTGCTGATCACCTCGATCGCGTTCGGCCTCGGGCACGTCGCCGGCTACCTCCTCAACGGCGTGCCGCTGCCGGCGACCGCGGTCGCCGTGGCGTTCCTGGCGATGGACGGCGCGATCTTCTACGGCGCCCTGCGCGCGACGGGGACGCTGTGGGTGCCGATCCTGCTGCACGGCCTCGGCGATTTCGCTCGCTTCCTGCAGCAGGGCGGCGACGACCAGTCGGCCGCCCCCGAGGTCAGCGGCGACGCGTTCACCGCGCTCGTCGAGTACATCCTGATCGGCCTCTCGATCGCGGTGGTGGTCAGCGTCGCCCGGAGCGGCCGTCGCGAGCGGAAGGCGAGGAGGGCCGCCGCCGTCCCGGAGTGACGCGGCGTCGGGAGCCCCCGACGGCAGGCGCTCGGCCGCTGTCGTAGGGAACCCGTGAGGTTCCGCCGTCAAGCCGTATGGGAACCGTGAGCACCGCCGAGCGGCGGGCCGCGGAGGTGTCTAGTGAGTGCTCGTGCCAGCTCTGGCACGTGCCCGCGGATCCGCGGTCACGATCCGCCTCCGGATGGAGTCCTCCCGTGCTCGACCTCGTCTCCGTGATCGGCGTCCTCGCCGTCTTCACCCTCCTCGGCGTCCTCGCCAAGGGGGTCGAGAAGCTGAGCCCCCGGGCCGGCGTCGCCGACCCCCGCGACGCGCGGAAGGGAGGGGACCGGGCGTGATCGTCCTCGACACCCTCGCCGCGGTCCTCGCGATCGCCGCGATCGGCTACCTCGTCGTCGCCCTCGTGAAGCCGGAGCGCTTCTGATGGACGCCTTCCTCGCGATCCTGCAGGTCGCCTCCGCCGCCCTGATCCTCGTGCTGCTGCACCGCCCGCTCGGCGACTACATGGCGCACCTGTACTCCTCGCCGAAGGACCTCGCCGCCGAGCGCGGCTTCTACCGGCTCATCGGCGTGGACGCCCGCGCCGTGCAGAGCTGGCAGGCCTACCTGCGCGGCGTCCTCGCGTTCTCGCTCGTCAGCGTCCTGCTGCTCTACGGGATCCAGCGGGCGCAGGCCGTCCTGCCGTACTCGCTCGGCTTCCCGGCGATCCCGGAGGGGCTGTCCTTCAACACGGCGATCTCGTTCGTGACCAACACGAACTGGCAGTCGTACTCCCCCGACGTGACGATGGGCTACTCCGTCCAGCTGATCGGCCTCGCCGTGCAGAACTTCGTCTCGGCCGCGGTCGGCATCGCCGTCGCGATCGCGCTCGTCCGCGGCTTCGCCCGGCGCGGCAGCGGCACGATCGGCAACTTCTGGGTCGACCTGACCCGCGGCCTCCTCCGGCTGCTCCTGCCCCTGGCCGTGCTGAGCGCGGTCCTGCTCCTGGCCGGCGGCGTGATCCAGAACGTCACCGGCTTCACCGACGTCACCACGGTGACCGGTGCCACGCAGAGCATCCCGGGCGGCCCGGTCGCCTCGCAGGAGGCGATCAAGATGCTCGGCACCAACGGCGGCGGCTTCTTCAACGCCAACTCGGCGCATCCGTTCGAGAACCCCACCGCCTGGACCAGCCTGCTGCAGGTGGTCCTCATGCTGGCGATCCCGTTCTCCCTCCCGCGCACCTTCGGGCGGATGGTCGGCGACGCGAAGCAGGGCTACGCGATCCTCGCGGCGATGGCGACGATCTTCCTCGTCTCCCTCACCGCGCTGACGCTCCTGGAGCTCGGCGGGAGCGGCGGCGCCCCGCAGGCCGCCGGCGGCGCGATGGAGGGCAAGGAGACCCGGTTCGGGATCGCCGGCTCGACGCTCTTCGGCGCCACCAGCACCCTCACCTCCACCGGCGCGGTCAACTCGATGCACGACTCCTACACCGCCCTCGGCGGGATGCTGCCGATGCTGAACATGATGCTCGGCGAGGTCGCCCCCGGCGGCGTCGGCTCCGGCCTCTACGGGATGCTCGTGCTCGCGGTCCTCGCGGTCTTCATCGGCGGGCTGCTCGTCGGCCGGACGCCGGAGTACCTGGGCAAGAAGCTCGGCCCGCTCGAGATCAAGCTCGCGAGCATCTACATCCTGATCACGCCGACCCTGGTGCTCGCGGGCACCGCGCTCAGCTTCGCGATCCCCGCGGTGCGGGCCGACGTCGAGAGCACGTCGATCTGGAACCCCGGGCTGCACGGCCTCTCCGAGGTGCTCTACGCCTTCACCTCCGCGGCCAACAACAACGGCTCGGCCTTCGCCGGGCTCACCGCGAACACGCCGTGGTTCAACGCGGCCCTCGGAGTCGCGATGCTGCTCGGCCGGTTCCTGCCGATCGTGATGGTGCTCGCCCTCGCCGGCTCGCTGGCCCGGCAGGGCGCCGCACCGGCGACCGCGGGCACGCTCCCCACTCACCGGCCGCAGTTCGTCGGCCTCCTCGTGGGCGTCACCGCCATCGTGACCGCCCTCACCTACTTCCCCGTGCTCGCACTCGGACCCCTCGCAGAAGGACTGCAGTCATGACCGCCACTCTCGACCGACCCGCCGCCTCCCCCTCCCCCGAGAAGACTCCGCGGCGCGGCGCCTCCGCCTTCAGCCCCGAGCAGGTCCTCGCCGCGGTGCCCGGCGCGCTCCGCAAGCTCGACCCGCGCCTGATGGTGCGGAACCCGGTGATGTTCCTGGTCGAGGTCGGCGCCGCGCTGACCACGGTCCTCGCGATCGCCGAGCCGTTCCTCGGCGGCGCGCAGGAGTCCGGCGGCTCCCCGGTCCCCGGCTCCTTCACCTGGGGCATCGCGCTCTGGCTCTGGGCGACCGTCGTCTTCGCGAACCTCGCTGAGTCGGTCGCCGAGGGCCGCGGTAAGGCGCAGGCCGACAGCCTCCGGCAGACCCGCACCAGCACCATGGCCCGCCGCCTGCTGGAGTACCGTGCCGGCGACGGCGCCGCGGCCCACGGCCAGGTGCGCGAGGTCTCCTCGGCCGACCTGCAGCTCGGCGACCACGTGGTCGTCGAGGCGGGCGACCTGGTCCCCGGCGACGGCGACATCGTCTGGGGCATCGCCTCGGTCGACGAGTCCGCGATCACCGGCGAGTCGGCCCCCGTGGTCCGCGAGTCCGGCGGCGACCGCAGCGCCGTCACCGGCGGCACGCGGGTGCTGTCCGACCGGATCGTGGTGCGGATCACCTCGAAGCCCGGCGAGACCTTCGTCGACCGGATGATCGGCCTGGTCGAGGGCGCCTCGCGCCAGAAGACGCCGAACGAGATCGCGCTGAACATCCTCCTCGCGAGCCTCTCGATCGTCTTCCTCGTCGTCACGCTCACCCTCAACCCGATCGCCTCCTACGCCGCCGCCCCCGTCAGCGTCCCGGTGCTGGTCGCCCTGCTGGTCTGCCTCATCCCGACCACCATCGGCGCCCTGCTCTCCGCGATCGGCATCGCCGGCATGGACCGGCTCGTGCAGCGCAACGTGCTCGCGATGTCCGGCCGCGCGGTCGAGGCCGCCGGCGACGTCACCACGCTGCTGCTCGACAAGACCGGCACCATCACCTACGGCAACCGTCGCGCCACCGAGTTCGTCCCGGTCGGCGGGGCGGGCGAGGACGAGCTGATCCGCGCCGCGGCGTCCTCCTCCCTCAGCGACCCGACGCCCGAGGGGAAGTCGATCGTCGACCTCGCCGCCGCCCGCGGAGTGCACCACGACTCCCTCGCGGGCGACGTCCTCTCCGCCGAGATCGTGCCCTTCACCGCGCAGACCCGGATGAGCGGCCTCGACCTCCCCGACGGCGCGATGATCCGCAAGGGCGCCGGCTCGGCCGTCACCGCCTGGCTCGCGGACGGCGGCCCGCTCGCCGCCGCCGCGGAGCTCGAGGCGCAGGTGCACCGCGTCTCCGAGAGCGGCGGCACCCCGCTGGTCGTCGCCGTGAAGGACGCGAGCGGCACCGGCCGGATCCTCGGCGTCGTCCACCTCAAGGACGTCGTCAAGGAGGGGCTCAAGGAGCGCTTCGCCGACCTGCGCGCGATGGGCATCCGCACGGTGATGATCACCGGCGACAACCCGCTCACCGCGAAGGCGATCGCCGCGGAGGCCGGCGTCGACGACTACCTCGCCGAGGCCACTCCCGAGCAGAAGCTCGAGTACATCCGCCGGGAGCAGGAGGGCGGGAACCTGGTCGCGATGACCGGCGACGGCACCAACGACGCCCCGGCGCTCGCGCAGGCCGACGTCGGGGTCGCGATGAACACCGGCACGTCGGCGGCGAAGGAGGCCGGCAACATGGTCGACCTCGACTCCGACCCGACCAAGCTCATCGACATCGTCCGGATCGGCAAGCAGCTGCTGATCACCCGCGGAGCGCTGACCACCTTCTCGATCGCGAACGACATCGCGAAGTACTTCGCGATCATCCCCGCCATGTTCACCGGGGTCTTCCCGGGCCTCGCGGTGCTGAACGTGATGCAGCTGCACTCGCCGTCCTCGGCGATCCTCTCGGCGATCGTCTTCAACGCGCTCGTCATCATCGCCCTCATCCCGCTCGCCCTCCGCGGCGTGGCCTACCGGGCGCTCAGCGCCTCGAAGGTCCTCAGCCGCAACCTCCTCGTCTACGGGCTCGGCGGGGTGATCGCGCCGTTCGTCGGCATCAAGCTGATCGACCTCGTCGTCTCCCTCCTCCCCGGCTTCTAGCCGGACCCCGCAGTCCTCAGCACTCCCAGCACTCCCAGCACTCCTCAGCAGGAAGCAGACCACCCCATGACCACCCCCCGCACCGGGCTCCGGCAGTACGGAGTCGCCCTCCGCGCCCTCCTCGTGCTCACCGTCGCCCTCGGCGTCCTCTACCCCCTCGCGATCACCGGTCTCGGCCAGGTCGCCTTCGCCCGCCAGGCGAACGGCTCGCTGCTCACCGAGAACGGCGAGACCGTCGGCTCGAGCCTCATCGGCCAGTCCTTCACCGACGCCGACGGGAACCCGCTGCCCGAGTGGTTCCAGTCCCGGCCCTCCGCCGCGGGCGACGGCTACGACGCGAGCGCCTCCAGCGGCTCCAACCTCGGCCCCGAGAACGAGGAGCTCATCGCCGCGATCCAGGAGCGCCGCGCCGCGATCGCCGCGTTCGACGGCGTCGACCCGGCCGCCGTCCCCGCCGACGCCCTCACCGCCTCCGCCTCGGGTCTGGACCCGCAGATCAGCCCCGCCTACGCCGCGATCCAGGTGGCCCGCGTCGCCGCCGCCCGCGGGCTCAGCGAGGAGGACGTCCGCGCCCTCGTCGCCGAGCACACCCAGGGCCGCGACCTCGGGTTCCTCGGCGACGAGACCGTGAACGTCCTCGAGCTCAACCTCGCCCTCGCGGCGCAGGCGAGCTGAGGCGGCGATGAGGACGGGGCGGCTCCGGGTGCTGCTGGGCGCCGCCCCGGGCGTCGGCAAGACCTACGAGATGCTCGAGGAGGGCCGGCGGCTGCGCAGCGAGGGCCGCGACGTCGTCGTCGCCTTCGTCGAGACCCACGGCCGCGCCGCGACGGCCGCGATGGTCACCGGGCTCGAGGTCGTCCCGCGGACCACCCTCGAGCACCGCGGCGTGCGGCTCGACGAGCTGGACCTCGACGCCGTCCTCGCCCGGCGCCCCGGGATCGCCCTCGTCGACGAGCTCGCGCACACCAACGCGCCCGGCTCGGCCCACGAGAAGCGCTGGCAGGACGTCCGGACCCTCCTGGACGCCGGGATCGACGTCGTCTCCACCGTCAACATCCAGCACATCGAATCGCTCAACGACGTCGTCCAGCAGATCACCGGAGTCCCCCAGCGCGAGACGATCCCCGACGCGATCCTGCGCGGCGCCGACCAGATCGAGGTCGTCGACCTCGCCCCGCAGGCCCTCCGCGACCGCCTCGCGGCCGGCCGCGTCTACCCGTCCGAGCGGATCGACGCCGCCCTGTCCAACTACTTCCGGCTCGGCAACCTCACGGCGCTGCGCGAGCTCGCACTGCTCTGGCTCGCCGACGAGGTCGACTCCGCGCTGAACGGCTACCGCGTCGAGCACGGCATCGACAGCACCTGGGAGGCGCGCGAGCGCGTCGTCGTCACCCTCACCGGCGGACCCGAGGGCGAGACCCTGCTCCGCCGCGGCGCCCGCATCGCCGCCCGCTCCTCCGGCGGCGAGCTGCTCGCCGTGCACGTCACCAGCCAGGACGGCCTGCGCGCCGCCCGACCGGAGGTGCTGGCCGAGCAGCGCGCCCTCGTCGACACCCTCGGCGGCAGCTACCACCAGATCGTCGGCGAGGACGTGCCACGCGCCCTCGTCGAGTTCGCCCGCTCCGTCAACGCCACCCAGCTCGTCCTCGGCGTCAGCCGGCGGAGCAGGCTCGCCGCCGCGCTCACCGGCCCCGGCATCGGCGCAACGGTCATCCGAGAGTCCGGGACGATCGACGTCCACATCGTCACCCACGCCTCCGCGGGCCGCTCCCCCGCGCTGCCCCGGCTCGGCGGAGCGCTGACGCTGAAGCGGCGCGTGCTCGGCCTGCTGCTCGCCCTCGTCGGCGGGCCGCTGCTCACCTGGCTGCTCGCCGCCTTCCGCAGCGACGAGTCGATCACCAGCGACGTCCTCGCCTACCAGGTCCTCGTCGTCCTGGTCGCCCTCGCCGGCGGCCTCGGGCCCGCGCTGTTCGCCGCTGTGCTGTCCGGGCTCACCCTCGACTTCTTCTTCGTCGACCCCCTCTACACCGTCACCGTCGACGAGCCGCTGCACGCCCTCGCCCTCCTGCTCTACATCGCCAACGCGATCCTGGTCAGCGCCGTCGTCGACCGCGCCGCCCGCCGCGCCCGCACCGCCCGCCGGGCCGGCGCCGAGGCCGAGCTGCTCGCCACCATCGCCGGCGGCGTCATCCGCGGCCAGGACGCCCTGCAGGCGATCCTCGAGCGCGCCCGCGAGGCCTTCGGTCTGACCGGCGTCCGCCTGCTCCGCGGCTCCGAGCTCGTCGGCGCCGACGGCGAGCCCGGCGGCCAGCACGAGACCGTCCCCGTCGGCCGCACCGCCGTCCTCGAGCTGCACGGCCGCCCCGTCGGCGCGGGCGAGCGGCGCCTGCTCTCCGTCGTCGTCGCGCAGCTCGACGCCGCCCTCGAGCACGAGGACCTCAGCGAGACGGCGAGCGGCCTCGCTCCCCTCGCCGAGACCGATCGGGTGCGCAGCGCCCTGCTCTCGGCCGTCAGCCACGACCTGCGCCGGCCGCTCGCCGCCGCGACCGCCGCGATCAGCGGACTGCGCTCCACCGACATCGCCTGGAGCGCCGCGGACCGCGCGGAGCTGCTCGCCACCGCCGACGAGAGCCTCGGCACCCTCGCGGACCTCGTCACGAACCTCCTCGACGTCACCCGGCTGCAGGCCGGGGTGCTCGCGGTCTCCCTGGCGCCCGTCGACCCCTCGGACGTCGTCCTCCCCGCGATCGACGAGCTCGGCCTCGGACCGGCGGAGCTCGACCTCGATCTCGACCTCGACCTGCCGCCGGCGCTCGCCGACGCGGGCCTGCTCCAGCGCGTGGTGGTGAACCTGCTCGCCAACGCCGTCCGGCACTCCCCGGCCGACCGGCGCGTGCGGATCTCGACCAGCGGCTTCGCCGGCACGCTCCAGATCCGGGTCGCCGACCACGGACCGGGCATCGCCCCCGAGCGCCGCGCCGACGTCTTCGTCCCGTTCCAGCGCCTCGGCGACACCGACAACACCACCGGCCTCGGCCTCGGCCTCGCCCTGTCCAAGGGCTTCACCGAGGGGATGGGCGGCACGCTCGACACCGAGGACACCCCCGGCGGCGGGCTGACCATGGTCGTCACCCTCCCGCTCGCGCCGCCGCCGACCGCACCCGCACCCGCACCGATGCCCGCGCCGACGCCCCGGGAGGGAGACCGATGAGGGTCCTCCTCGCCGACGACGACGCGCAGCTGCTGCGCGCCCTCCGGATCACCCTCGGCGCCCGCGGCTACGAGGTCGTCACCGCCGAGAACGGCACCAGCGCCCTCGCACTCGCCGCCGAGCGGCGTCCCGACCTCGTCGTGCTCGACCTCGGCTTGCCCGGGCTCGACGGCCTCGACGTGATCCGCGGACTGCGCGGCTGGAGCACCGCGCCGATCCTCGTCGTCTCCGGCCGCACCGGCGCCGCCGACACCATCGACGCTCTCGACGCCGGCGCCGACGACTACGTCACCAAGCCCTTCGCGATGGACGAGCTGCTCGCCCGCCTCCGCGCCCTCACCCGGCGGCTCGGCACGCAGGAGACCGGCTCGCTGGTCGTCCTCGGCGACCACGTCGTCGACCTCACCGCGCGGGCCGTCACCCGGCGCACCGGCGACGGCCCGATCGCCGTCCGGCTCACCCCCACCGAGTGGCGCGTGCTGGAGCTGCTCGTCCGGAACCCCGGCCGACTCGTCACCCGGCAGACCCTGCTGCACGAGATCTGGGGACCGAGCCACAGCACGGACACGGGCTACCTCCGCCTCTACCTCGCCCAGCTGCGGAAGAAGCTCGAGCCCGAGCCGGCCCGCCCGCGCTACCTGCTCACGGAGTCGGGGATGGGCTACCGCTTCGTCCCCGGCGACGGCCAGGACTCCGGCTGAGCACGCGCGGCGGTGTCAGTGCGGCGCGATCGGCGAGACGCCGACGCGGACCGCGCCGCCCGAGGCGCGCCGCATCCCCTCGTCGAGATCCGCCAGCGCCACCGTCTCGCCGACCAGGCCGGCGAACGGCCACGCCTGCCAGCGGTCGACGAGGTACGCCGAGGCCGCGGCGAGGTGCTCGGGCGTGTAGTTGTGCACGCCCCGCACGGTCAGCAGCCCGCGCACCACGCGCTCCGGATCCAGCGGCACCGGCTCGGTCGGGAAGACGCTGCCGACCAGGACGACCACGCCGCCGACCGCGGCACGGGCGAGCGCCGCGCCGACGGCCGCCCGCGCGCCGGACGCCTCGAGGACCACGTCGAACTCGCCGCCCTCCTCGTCGGGTCGCCGCGCTCGGGCGCCGAAGCGCTCGGCGATCGCGCGGCGAGCGGGATCCGGCTCGACGAGGGTGACGACCGCCCCGCGATCCGTCGCCATCGCCGCCGCGGTGAGGCCGATCAGGCCCGCGCCGCTGATCAGCACGTCGGCCCCGGTGAGCGGCCGGACCGCCTCGGCGGCGGCGAGCGCGGCCCAGGCGGTGGCGGTCCCGCAGGACGCGGGCGCCAGGACGGCCGCCGGCACGTCCTCGGGCAGCCGGATGATCGGCGTGCCCGAGACGACGTGCGCGTGCGTGGCGAAGCCGCCGGACAGCGCCCAGGCGTCGCTCATCCGCTCGTGGCCGTACTTGCGCAGCGTCCGGCACTTCTGCGGCAGCCCGCCCGCGCAGCGGTCGCAGGAGCCGCAGCTCGCCGCGATCGACCACAGCACACGGTCGCCGACGGCGAGGAGGGAACCGTCGAGCGCACGGGGCCCGCCGCTGCCGAGCTCGACGACGCGCCCGAGCTGCTCGTGCCCGAGGACGAGCGGGGCGGGAGCACTCCGGTCGCCGTGCACCGTGTGCACATCGGAGCCGCAGATCGTCGCCAGCTCGATCTCGACCAGCACGTCGCCCGGGCCGAGCCGGACCGTGACGAACGCGACGGCCTCGTGCGGGCGGTCCGGCGCCAGCCAGACCATGGCGGTGGCGGAGGGCCGCAGCTCGACGCGCCGCGACTCCGGATCGATGCGCGGCGGCGCGATCGCCGTCCTCATCGCAGTGACAGCGTGCGCAGCGCGGTGACGTCCTCGATCACGGCGTGCGCGCCAGCCGCGCTCAGGCGGTCGCGGTCGTGCGCTCCGCTCAGCACGCCCACCACGAGCCCGGCGCCCGCGCGCAGTCCCGAGAGGACGTCGCTGGCCGTGTCGCCGACCACCGCGACGGCGCTCATCGCGCTGACCCGCGCGCGCAGGGCGGCGGTCAGCACGAGGTCGGGCGCGGGGCGGCCCCGGCCGGCGTCGGCCGGCGAGAGGGCGATCCCGACGAGGTCGCGCCAGCCGAGCGCGTCGAGGATCGCGTCGCGGGTGACCGGAGCGAAGCCGGTGGTCAGCGCCACGCCGACCCCCGCGGCGCGCAGCTCGCGCAGCAGCTCCTCGGCGCCGGGGATCGGCGCCGCGGCGCCCTCGAGGATCAGCTCGGCGTAGGCGTCCTCGAACGCGGCGGTCGCCCGCTCCGCGGCGGCGACGTCGCCCCCGGCGAGGTGGGTGAACACGTCGATCTTCGACTGCCCCATCGTCTCGCGCACGTAGTCGAGCGCCTCGGCCCACGGCAGGCGGTCGGCGACGCCGGTGCGCTCGGCCGCGCGCTGGAACGCCTGCTCGACGACCCCGTCGTCGGTCACGGTGGTGCCCGCCATGTCGAGCACGACGAGCTCGACACCGGCGAGGGCCGGGCGGGGACCGGCGGTGCCGAGGGGAGCGGGAGCGGGGATCGTGCTGGTCATCAGCGGCCTTCCGAGGAGACGAGGAGGGATGCGGTGCTGTCGAAGCGGTCCGCGAGGGTGGTCTCGGCGAGACCGAGCCCGGTGGTCATGCCGATGCCCGTGGTGACGGTGCGCACGAGGACGCCCGGGATCGGCTCGGCGACGAGGAACTCGTCGCGCCCGCTGGCGTAGACGCCCTGCCAGCGCTCCAGCACCCGCGGCGCCGCCCCGAACAGGCGCGCGGTCTCCTCGAGGAGGAGCTCCGCGGTGGCCTCGGACTGGAACGGCTCCGGCGTGATCGAGCGGTGGTGGGAGTCGCCGACGACGACGCTCCCGTCCGGCAGCTGCGTGTACATCTGGTTGAGGTCGATCGCCGCGAGGTCCGGCCGCTCGGCGTGCAGCCGGGCCCGCACCGCGGCGGCCTCGGGCAGGCGCGCGAAGCCGCTGTAGCGCACGAGCGACCAGCCCGTCAGCAGCGGCGCGGCCAGCGGAGCGCGCAGCGGCAGCTCCACGCGGAGCATGTCGAGGGAGCAGCGGACGACCTCGTGCGCCTCGGCGAGCTCGGGGAGGAGCTGATCGAGGTCGTGGTTCACCGCGACGACGATCGTGTCGGCGAGGACCGCGCCCCGGCTGGTCTCCACGACGCCCTCGGCGACGCGGCCCACGGCCGTGCGCATCCGGAACTCGACGCCGAGCTCGGCGAGGTGCCGGACGATCGCGGCCGCGGCCGTGCGCGGATCCGCCTGCAGGTCGTAGGGCAGCACCGCTCCCCCGACGACGACCGCGGGGTCGACCGGGGTCGCCGCCGCGGTCCCCCGGGCGTCGAGCAGCTCGATCTCGGGGCCGTCGCCGAAGCCGAACGGCGCCTGCGCGGCCGCCGCCTCGAGCAGGGCGAGCTCGTCCGCGTGGCGCGCGACGATGTGCGTGCCGCGGCGGCCGAGCGCGAAGCCCGCGTCCTGCGCGAGCCGGAGCCACGCCTCCCGGGCCGCGAGCCCGTAGCGCAGCGCCTCGCCGGCCTGCGGGGTGAAGCAGAGGTGGCCGAAGTTGCGGACGGTCGAGCCCATCGGCGCGGCGGTCCGGTCGAGCACCACGACGCGAAGCCCCCGGCGGACTGCGGCATGGGCGGCGCCGAGACCGACGATCCCGGAGCCGACGACGGCGACGTCGTACCGGGCGCTCATCGGAGCACCTTCCGCAGCCACATCGCCAGTCCCTCGACGACGAGCACGGTCACCAGGATCATCAGGACGATCGCGGTCACGGTCGCGTAGTTCGAGCCCTGCGCGGCGTTCAGCAGGTAGTAGCCGATCCCGCCGCCGCCGACGATGCCCAGCAGGGTCGCCGCGCGGATGTTGGTGTCGAGCAGGTAGAAGGTGTGGCCGAGCATCGCGCGCGCCCCCTGGGGCAGGGTCGCTCCGGCGTAGACCTGGAGCCGGGTGGCGCCGGTCGCGACGAGGGCGCGCTCCGGTCCGGAGTCGACCTCCTCCAGCGAGTCGGCGATCAGCTTGCCGAGCAGGCCGACCCCGCCGACCGCGAGGGCGATCGTGCCGGCCTGGGTGCCCAGCCCCGAGACGACGATGAGCAGGATGGCGAGGATGAGCTCGGGCACGCCGCGGACCGCGACCAGCAGCAGCCGGAAGCCGCTGCGGGCGCCGCGGGTCGGGGCGACGTTGCGGGCGGCGAGCGAGCCGATCAGCACCGACGCGACGACGGTGAGCAGGGCCGCGGCGAGGGCGATCGCGATCGTCTCGCGCATCGCCTCGACCATCGTGCCTGCGTCGTAGCTGCCGAAGGACGGCGGCCAGAACTGCGCCGCGACGGCGGGGACGCGGCCCCAGAAGGTGAGCGCGTCGCTCCAGGTGATGTCGCTGACGACGACGCCCGCGACGATCACGACCGCCGTGACGACGCCGGCGAGGGCGTTCCGGAGGCGCGTCGGCGTCCACGGCCGGCGCAGCGCCGACTCCGGGGTCGACCGCGGCGTCGCGGCCGCCGGCCGCCCCGCGCTGCCGCTCGCGCGGTCGCCGCGGAACCGGCGCACGAGGGCGCCGACCGGGCCGGAGTCCGACGCGCCGGCTCCGGACGCGCCCCGGCCGAGCATCGCCGCGCGCACCGAGCTCGAGACGATCTCCATCGCCACGCAGAGCGCGAAGATCACCAGCGCGATGCCGATGCCCCGTCCGTACTGCAGCGACTTGAAGGCGTAGGACATCTCGAGGCCGAGACCCGCGACGCCGACGTAGCCGAGGATCACGGAGCCGCGCAGATTGATGTCGTTGCGGTGCAGCACCGTCGCGACCCAGGACGGCAGCACCTGGGGCAGCACGCCCGAGGTGAACTCCTGCAGCCTCGTGCCGCCGGCGGCGCGGATCGCGAGGCGCGGTCCCTCGTCGATCTGCTCGATCGCGTCGGCGAACAGCTTCGAGATCATGCCGACGGAGTGCAGGCCGATCGCGAGGATGCCGGGCAGCGAGCCGAGCGAGAACATCAGCACGAAGACCATCGCGAGGACGACGTCCGGGATCGCGCGGGCCAGCACGCCGAGGAAGCGCGCGACGGCCCGGGCCGCGTGACCGGGCGTGGTGTTGGCCGCCGCGAGGTACGCCAGCGGCACCGACAGCACCGCGGCGAGCAGCGTGCCCGTGAGCACCAGCCCGAGGGTCTGCGCGGTGAGGGCGAGCAGCTCGGCCGGCTCGGGGAGGCTGATCGCGCCGACCCGGCCGAGGAAGCGCTCGGCGTTCGAGAGCGACTGCAGCATCCGCGGCACCGAGATGTCGACCTCGACCAGGGCGGCGACGGCGAGCCCCGCGAGGGCGACCAGCGTCAGGACCGCGGCGATCCGCTCCGGAGAGCGCCGCGGTCGCGGAGCCCGCGCTGCGACGGCCGGGTCCGGGCGGCGCGCGGTGCGCGGCGGCAGGACGGCCGTCATCGGGTGCGCTCCGGCGTGAGCAGCTCGTTCTGCACGGCCTCGAGCTCCGAGGTCGTGGTGGCGACGCGGCCGTAGATCTCCATGACCTCGGCCTTGGACAGCCCCGCCGCGGGAGTGTCGAGGACGACCGCGCCGTGCCGGAGGCCGACGATCCGGTCGGCCCAGGAGATGGCGAGGTCCACCTGGTGCAGGCTGCAGAGCACGGTGAGCCCCTCCTCCGCGGCGATCTCGCGGATGAGGCCCATGACCTGGTCGCTCGACTCGGGGTCGAGGGAGGCCACGGGCTCGTCCGCCAGCAGGATCGAGGGGTTCTGCATCAGGGCGCGCGCGATCGCGACGCGCTGCTGCTGCCCGCCCGAGAGGGTGTCCGCGCGCTGGTAGGCGCGCTCGAGCAGGCCGACCCGCTCGAGGTGCTGCAGCGCGCGCAGCTTCTTCGCCTTCGGGTAGCTCCAGAGGCCCAGCCGCGGGCCGCGCAGCTCCGCGAGCGCCCCGGTCAGCACGTTCTCGAGCACCGTCAGCGACGGCACGAGCTCGAACTGCTGGAAGATGAAGCCCACCTTCCCGCGCAGGGTGCGCAGCCGACCGCCCCGCAGCGCGGGCACGTCCTCGCCGAGCACGCGGATCGCGCCGCTCGTCGGCGCCTCGAGGGCGTCGACGTGGCGCAGCAGGGTGGACTTGCCCGACCCGGAGAGCCCGAGCAGGACGACGATCTCCCCGCGGCGCACGGTGAGCGACACCGCGTCGAGCGCGGTCGTCGCGCCGAAGCGCTTGGTGAGGTCGGTGATCTCGACCACGGCGTCGGCCGCGGGAGGGGAGGAAGTCGTCATCGGAGTCTCCAGGTCGGGTCGGTCGGTTCAGCGCTCGACGGCGGGGCGCCGGGTCAGGCCTGGCACTGCGTGGCGTCGGTCGCCTCGCAGATCTCGCGGATCTGGTCGTAGTACGCGTCGTCGACCGGCTTGGTCTCGTAGAAGACGCTGCGGAAGCCGTCGCTGTCGGCCGACTCGACGCCCGCGGCGATGATGTCGTCGATGGTGACCTCGGAGAGGATGTCCTTCAGCTGCTGCTTCAGGTCGTCCGGGAGGGTGTCCGACTCGACGATCGGCGCGCCGGGGACCATGGTCCGCTCGATCACGGTGACGGCATCGGACTTCTCGACCTCGCTGTCCTCCGCGAAGCCGGCCTCGCACTCGACGTTCTCGCCGACCTTCTGCACCGACACGTCGTGCTTGCCGGCGAACACCGGCGTGATGTCGGTCTCGGGATCCAGGCCCGCCTCGATCAGGTTGTAGCTCGGGAAGAGGTAGCCGGAGGTGGAGGACGGGTCCACGAAGCAGACCTTCCTGCCCTTCATGTCGGCGATCGAGGCGATGTCGCTGCCATTGGGGACAATGGCCTCGGAGTAGTAGCCGGGCTCCTGCCCCTCGGAGGTCACGATCGAGGAGATCGGGGTGAGCTCGGCGCCGTTGTTCGTGGCGGTGACGTAGGTGAAGCCGGAGAAGCTGGCGACGTCGATCTGCCCGGCGATGGCCGCCTCGATCAGCGCCGCGTAGTCGGTCGACTCGTGGTACTCGACGGTCTTGCCGGTCTCCAGCGCGATGTAGTCCATCAGCGGCTGGTAGTTGGTCTCGGTGTCGACGGAGTCGGGGACGACGCCGAAGACGAGGGTGCTCGAGTCGACGGCGAAGCCGCCCTCGGCGTCGCCGGCGGCGGTCGAGCCGGCCGACGCGGTGCCGGAGCAGCCGGCCAGGAGCGCGAGGGCGCCGGCGGCGGCCAGCGCGGTGAGGGCCGATCGGGAGAAGGGGGTCAGGCGGGCACGGGTCTGCATGATGGCCTTTCGGGCGGAGGGCGTCGAGGGGGACGACTGGAACTCTGCCGCACCAGGTGCCTACGTATGTACCTATCTCGCCACTGTTCACGACGTGTTCACCCATCTCCTGCGACTGCCGCGCGCGGAACTCAATTCACCGGCGGGCCCGGTGCTGCGCCGCTCAGAAAGGAACCCTCCGCCCAGTAAGGTGCCTACGTGGCTGATGTGATGTACAAGGCGATCGCCGACGATCTGCGTCAGTCGATCGCGAGCGGCCTGCTGGCTCCGGGCGACGAGGTCCCGACCGAGGGCGAGCTCGCCGCGAAGTGGAAGACGTCGCGCGGCCCGATCCGCAACGCCCTGGCGGCACTGCGCAGCGAGGGTCTGATCGAGACCACCCGCGGGCGCCCGAGCCGGGTCATCGAGCGCAAGGCCCAGCAGGCCGTCGACGTCTCGATCCCCTTCACCCGCTGGGCGCGGACGATGGGCGCGCGCCCCGGGGCGCTCACCCAGCAGGTCTCGCTCCGGCGCTCGGACGCCGACCAGGCCGCCCTGCTCGGCATCGAGCCGGGCGAGCTCGTCGTCGACGTCCTCCGGCTGCGCTCGCTGGACGACCGGCCGACGATGCTCGAGCGGCTCACCTTCATCGAGCCGGCCGGCCGCAACCTCTTCGACGTCGACCTCGACACGGTCTCGATCACCGAGTTCCTCGACTCCCGCGGCTGGAAGTCGGCCGAGGTCGACCACGAGATCGACGCCGTGGCCGCGGACGAGACCGACGCGCAGCTGCTCGAGCTCGCGCCCGGCTCCCCCGTGCTCCGCCTGCACCGCATCACCCGCGACGCCGACGGCCGGACCTTCGAGGCCTCGGACGACCGCTACCGCAGCGACATCGTCCGCTTCACCGTCTCGGCGACCGGACGGCGCCGCGACGGCGCCCACTTCATCCGCCCGGTCGGTCTCTGAGCCGCGCCCTCAGACCGAGAGCAGCACGATCCCGCCGGCCACCACCAGGGAGGCCGCGATCCGCCGCACCGCCGAGCCCTCGCGGAGCACCAGCGCGCCGAAGAGCGACACCAGGACCACGCTCATCTCGCGCATCGGCGCTACCAGGGCGACCGGCGCGAGCGTCACCGCCTGCAGCACCAGGATGTAGGAGAGCGGCGAGAGCACCCCGAACGCCAGCACCCGCGGCCAGTGCTGCCGGAGGACGGGCAGCAGCTCCGCCCGCCGCCGGCGCAGCGGCACGAGGTAGACCACGATCTCGACCAGTGTGCAGCCGACCATGAACGCCACCGGCGACAGCCCCCAGGTCCGGAGGGCGTGCGCGTCCCAGATCGTGTACACCGCGATCGCGACGCCGGTGAGGACCCCGAAGAGGATGCCCGGATCGACGAGACGGCGCCCCGACGGGGCCTGCGCGGTCGGCCGGTCGATCAGCCCGGTGGCGATCACCCCGGTCACCACGACGGCGACGCCGAGCACCGCCACCGGCGAGATCCGCTCCCCGAGCAGCAGCACCGCCAGCCCGGCGCTGAGCGCGGGGCCCGTCCCCCGGGCGGTCGCGTAGACCGTCGACAGCCGACCCCGGGCGTAGCCCGCCTGCAGCACGACCATGTAGCCGACGTGCAGGAGTCCCGAGACGCCCGCGCCGAGCAGCAGCCCGCGCGGCAGGTCGTCGCCCGTGCCGAGCCCTCCCGTGAAGGGGACGAGCGGCCCCCAGACCAGCGTGCTCGCGACCGCCCCCCACCAGAGGAAGGGCAGCCCGATGCCGCTGACCCGGTGCGCGACGACGTTCCACGCCGCGTGGCAGAGCGCCGCGGTCAGCACGAGGGCGAGGACGAAGGCAGACATGTTCGGACCTTTCCGCGCGCGCCGACGCGCGCCGCAGCGGTCCTCCAGGCTTCTGTCCCTTGAGATGACGGACTCCGATGGCGGAGATCCGTGGCGCCGCTCGAACCAGCCGGACGACGTGTCGTCCCGGAACCCTAGGCGCTATCGGGACGACGGTACCGCACGGGCGGCGACCCCTCGTCGCCGTCGCGGAATCGTTCACCCACCCCCGTCCGCGCCCGTCCCGCCCACCACGCCCGGGGTGAACAGCCGCTGAACGTGTCTGCATATCCCTGCCATCGACTTCCAGATAGGTAGAGACGTGGGCAGTCTGGCGGCGCGCGGTCGTCTCCGCGCTCCACCTCGTCCCCTCTGGAGTCGTCGATGTCCCTGCCCCTCCGCGCCCTCGGCGCCGCCTGCGTCTCGGCGGTGATCGGCTGCCTCCTGCTCGCCGCGCCGTCCGCCTCCGCCGCCGGCACCACCTACAACGGCCTGCCCTCCGGCACCCGCACCGCGAAGACCCTCGTCGTCGGCATCGACGGCGCCTCCTTCGACCAGCTCGACGCGGCCGACATGCCCGCGCTCGACTCCCTCCGCGCCGAGGGACTCACCTCGACCTCGAACCTCTACGCCGCGCCGATGTCCGGCACCGTGTCCGGGCCCGGCTGGTCGACCATCGCCACCGGTGCCTGGCCCGACAAGCACGGCGTCGTCGACAACGCGTTCACCGCCCCGCGCTTCGGGCAGTACCCGGACTACCTCAGCCGCATCGAGGCCGCCGACCCGTCCCGCTCGAGCCTCGTCGTCGCCACCTGGTCGCCCGTCGCCGAGACGATCTTCGGCTCGGCCGTCGACGTCCGCCGCACCGGCGGCGGCGATGCGCAGACCACCGCCACCGCCGTCGGCTACCTCGCGAACGGGAACCCCGACAACACCTTCGTCCACCTCGACGAGGTCGACGGCGCCGGCCACTCGGTCGGCACGAACGGGGCGGCCTACGCCACGGCCCTCGCGCGCGCCGACGCCCAGCTGGGCGAGCTGATCGCCGCCGTCCGCGCCCGCCCGAGCTACGCGTCCGAGCAGTGGACGATCCTGGTCACCGCGGACCACGGCCACACCCCCACCGGCGGGCACGGCGGGAACAGCCTCGCCGAGCGGAAGGTCTTCGTCATCGCGTCCGGCCCCGGCATCGCCGCGGGCTCCACGCGGAACGACGTGAAGATCGTCGACATCGCCCCCACCGTCCTCGCCGTCAACGGCCTGGCCAACGACCCCGCCTGGACCCTCGACGGCATCGCCCTCGGCGCGCCGTCGACCGACGCCTTCGACACCCTGCGGCCCGCCCTGCAGCCCCGCCTCGACGAGACGCGGCCGGCGGCCGGTCTGCTCGGCTGGACCCGCTCCGCGCCCCAGGGCTGGCGGATCGACGACTCGGCGATGCCCGCGGGCGGCGTGCGGGAGTGGGCGGGCTGGTCCTTCGCGACCGACTCGTTCTTCACGAGCGTCGAGCCCGGTCAGAAGCGCGAGACGAACGTCCGCGCCCGGGACGTCTTCGCCGTGGCGGACTCCGACGAGTGGGACGACAGGACGCACGCCGCGGGGCAGTTCGACTCCACCCTGATCAGCCCGGCCTACCCTCTGAACGGCAGCGCCGCCGCGACCCTCTCCTACGCCACCGACTACGTCATCGACGGACCGCAGAGCGCCGTCGTCTCAGTCTCCTTCGACGGCGCCGCCCCGGTCGCGGTGAAGAGCTACACCGCGAACACGAACGCGAACGAGTCGCTCCGGATCGACGTCCCGGCCGGCGCCCGCACCGCCGAGTTCCGCTTCCGCTACACCGGCCAGAACAGCGCTTTCTGGACGCTCGACCAGGTCGCCCTCACCCAGGCCGCCGTCGTTCCCGCCGTCGCCGTCACGGCCACCGCGTCGACCCGCTGCCTCGCCGGCAGGGCCGTCGTCACCGTCCAGGCGCGCAACGACGACGCGATGCCCGTCGCGCTGACCGCCGGCTCGGCCTTCGGGACGAAGACCTTCGCTCCCCTCGCCCCGGGCCGGACCACCTCGCACGCGTTCAGCACCCGCGCGGTCTCGATCCCCGCCGGAGCGGTCGAGGTCGTCGCGACGGCCACGGTCGACGGCGCCCCCGCGACCACGACCGTGCGCGCACCGTACTCCGCCACCAGTTGCAACTGACCCGCCCGACCCGAGGAGACCCCGCCATGAGAAGACCCGCCCTCGCCGCCCGCTGCGCGGCCGTCGCCGCAGGCGCCCTGCTGCTGACCGCCGTCGCCTCCGCGGCCGCCGCCGACGACGTCCTCGACGACCGGAGCGTCGACATCGGCGTCTCGATCGCCGAGCCCACCGCGCCCGGGGTGCTCGCGATGACCGTCGCCGCCGCCTCGACCGCCCTGACCGAGGACGGCTCGACCGAGCTCGTCCGCCGGTTCACCGGCGCCCTCCCGACGGTGACCGTCACCGACACGCGGAGCCCGGAGGAGATCCCCGCCGGAGCCGGCTGGTACGTGCTCGGCTCCGCGTCCGCCTTCACCGCGTCCGACGGGCAGGAGCCGATCGGCGCCGACCACCTCGGCTGGACTCCCCGCCTCCTGGACGGCGGCGACTCCGGTCTCGTCACCGAGGGCGATCCGGTCGACACGGTCCTGGACGAGGGCGAGGACGCCGTCGGCCTCGTCGATCAGGAGCTGCTCGCCCTGGCCCTCGACTCCGGCGCGGTCGCGGAGGAGGGCGCGTGGACCGCGTCCGCCGACCTCGTCCTGAGCACCGAGCCCGACGTCGCCGCCGGCGACTACTCCGGCTCGCTCACCCTCTCGCTCTTCGAGTAGGACCCGGTGGGCGCAGGCGTACCACGCCCGCGCCCACCACCACCGGCCCGCTCCTCCGGCACGCCCCGGGCCTCGCGCTCGATACAGCATTCCGTGTATCGTCGCCGCATGCCCGACACCGTGACCGTGAC
Source organism: Rathayibacter festucae DSM 15932 (assembly GCF_004011135.1). Lineage (NCBI taxonomy): Bacteria > Bacillati > Actinomycetota > Actinomycetes > Micrococcales > Microbacteriaceae > Rathayibacter > Rathayibacter festucae. The sequence goes on from NZ_CP028137.1 coordinate 1,632,469, forward strand.
CCACTCCGCCGCCCTCGCGCGTCTGGGCTCCGCTCTGGCGGACGAGACCCGGGCGCGGATCCTGCTCGCGCTGCGCGAGGCGCCGGCCGTCCCCTCCGATCTGGCGGACGCGCTCGGCGTGTCCCGGCAGGTGATGTCCAACCAGCTCGCCTGCCTGCGCGGCTGCGGACTCGTCGAGGCCGTCAAGGACGGCCGCTACACCTGGTACCGCCTGGCCGAGACCCGGCTGGCCGGCGCGCTCGACGACCTGCTGCGCCTGGTCCTCGTGGTCGACCCGGACTGCTGCTCCGGCGCGGACTGCCACTGCGCATGAGCGCCCTCCCGCTCCGCGCCCCGCTCGCCCCGGCCCGCCGCCTCGTCCTGCAGCGGCGGATCCGCTGGATCGTCGCGGCGACCATCGGCTACAACGTCGTCGAGGCGATCGTCGCCCTCGCGGCCGGGACGGTCGCGTCCTCCGCCGCGCTCGTCGGCTTCGGCCTCGACTCCGTCGTCGAGGTGCTCTCGGCGGCCGCCGTGGCCTGGCAGTTCTCCGGCCGCGATCCGCACGCCCGCGAGCGCACGGCCCTGCGCGTGATCGCCCTGTCCTTCCTCGGCCTGGCCGCCTTCGTCGCGGTCGACTCCGCCCGCGCCCTGCTCGGCTTCTCGGAGGCGCAGCACTCCCCCGTCGGCATCGTGCTCGCGGCCGTCAGCCTGCTCGTGATGCCGGCCTTCTCCCTGGTCGAGCGCCGCACCGGCCAGGAGCTCGGCTCCGCCTCCGCCGCGGCCGACTCGAAGCAGACCCTGCTCTGCTCCTACCTCTCCGCCGCCGTCCTCGTCGGCCTGCTGCTGAACAGCACCCTCGGCTGGACCTGGGCCGACCCGGTCGCCGGTCTCGTCATCGCCGCCTTCGCCGTCCGTGAGGGCCTCGAGGCGTGGCGCGGCGACGCCTGCAAGCAGCCGGTCGCCGCCCTCACCGCCGAGAGCAGCCCCTCCTGCACCTGCTGCTGACAGGACCGGCCGGCGCGCGCATTCCCATGCTGATCGAGCAGCCCGCGAAGCGGGCGTATCGAGATCCACCCCGGCAAGGACCTGGGCCGCAGCACCCGCCGCACCACCCGCGCAGGCCCGCCCCGGGGCTTCCTGCACATCCGGCGCCCGGCGCTGAGAACGTCCATATCTCCGCGGATCCGGCCGACTCCCGCCCGTCGCCGGTGCGACCATGACCGTGGGAGGCCCTGATGCGTGACGCGGTGCTGGTCGTGGAAGACGACGTCGAGATGGGGGAGCTCCTCGTGCGAGGTCTCACCGGCGACGGCTACGACGTCGACCTGTTCCCCGACGGCATCGGTGCGCTGAACGCGGCGCGCGGCACCGAGTACGCGGCGGCCGTCCTGGACGTGATGCTCCCCGGCATGAGCGGCTTCGAGATCTGCCGGCACCTGCGCGCGACCGGCGCCACGCTCCCGGTGATCATGCTGACGGCCCGAGACGCGCTGCAGGACCGGGTCTTCGGACTCGATGCCGGCGCCGACGACTACCTCGCGAAGCCGTTCCACTTCGAGGAGCTCTCCGCCCGCCTGCGGGCGATGATCCGCCGCGAGCGCCTGACGAACCGCGCCCCGGTCGTGCTCGGCGATCTCCGGGTGGACCCCTACACGCACACCGCCTCCGTCGACGGGTCCGTGCTGCCGTTGAGCCCGAAGGAGTTCGGAGTGCTCCGCGCGCTCGCGGCGCGGGCCGGCGAGTTCGTGCCGCGGGAGGAGATCCTGCTCGAGGTCTGGGGCTCCGCGGAGTTCGTCGACCACAACATCGCGGAGCAGTACATCAGCTACCTCCGCCGCAAGCTCGCCGCTGGTGGCGCGTCGATCGAGATCGTCACCCGTCGGGGCGCGGGCTATCGCCTCGGGGTGAAGTCGTGAGGTGGCAGTCGCTGTCGATCCGCGTGCGAATCACGGTGTCGAGCCTGCTGGTCGCGATGCTGTTCTTCGGCGTCGTCGCGATCATCGTCCGCGAGCAGCTCGACCGCATCCTCGACGCCTCCACGATCGAGCTCGTCCGCTCGGGTGCGTCGCAGGCGCTGATCGAGGAGAGCCGGGACACCGCCGAGGCGGTGGTCGGCGGTGTCAGCACCACCCTGCTGATCGCCCTGGCGATCCTGTTCGTCGCGTTCGCCGCCACGTCCTGGGTCCTGGTCGGCCTCGCCTTGCGCCCCGTCGGCCGGATGCGCGCCATCGCCGACCGGCTGCGCCGTGGACGCTCCACCGAGCTGCTCCCCGTCGGCCCCGCCCGCGACGAGCTCTCCGACCTCGCCTCGACTCTGAACGCGCTGATCGAGGATCTGCGGGAGTCCGCGGACCGGGAGCGGCGGCTCGTCGCCGACGCGAGCCACGAGCTGCGCACCCCCCTCGCCGCCCTGCGCACCCGCCTCGAGCTCGCCGAGCGCGTCCGCGACGACCCGGCAGCGCTCTACGCCGACGTCGTCGACGCGCGCCGCTCGATCGACCGCCTACAATCCCTCACGGACGGGCTGCTGATCCTGTCAAAGATCGACGCGGGCACGGTTGTCGGGGACGCCTCGTCGGCGGCCCTGCGCGAGGAGGTCGCCGACAGCGTCGACCGCGCCCGAATGCTCGCCCGCGACCGGAATCTCGCGATCGACTTCGTCGCCCCCGCCTCGACCGTCTCGGCCCGCTACCCGGTCTCGCCGACCGACTTCGGCCGCATCCTGGACAACCTGCTCGCCAACGCCGTCGCCGCGACGCCCGACGGCGGCAGCGTCACCGCGACCCTCGTCGAGCGCACCGAGGAGATCGTCCTCTCCGTCGACGACGACGGCCCGGGCGTCCCCGACGCGTTCCTCGCCGTCGCGACCGACCGCTTCACCCGCCCCGACGCCGCCCGCTCCCGCGAGGGCGGCGCCGGCCTGGGCCTCGCCATCGTCGCCGGACTCAGCCGGGCCGCTGGCGGAACGTTCACCATCCGCAACCTCGTACCGCGCGGGCTCGGCGTGGAGGTCCGCCTCCCCGTGACCCATCCCGACCCCACCCCTCGCAAGGAGAACCGATGATCGACCCCCAATCCCTCCTCGACGGCGCCGGCCCCTGGGCGATCGCCCTGGTCTGCCTGATCGCGTTCGTCGAGACGGGCCTGCTGATCGGGTTCTTCCTCCCCGGCGACACCCTCCTCTTCTTCACCGGCGTCTTCGTCGCGACCGGCGTGATCTCCCTCCCGGTCCCGCTCGTGATCCTGATGGTCGCCGTGTCCGCGTTCCTGGGCGATCAGCTCGGGTTCGTCATCGGCCGCGAGACCGGGCCGCGGATCTTCGAGCGCAAGGACAGCGGCCTGTTCAGCCGCTCCAGCGTCGCGCGCACCCAGTCGTTCTTCGACCGGTTCGGCGGCTGGGCCGTCACCATCGCCCGCTTCGTCCCGGTCGTGCGCACCTTCGCCCCCGTCGCCGCCGGAGTCGGGAAGATGCACTACGCCCACTTCGTCGGCTTCAACGCCCTCGGCGCGGCCGTCTGGTCCACCGGCGTGATCCTCCTCGGCTTCTTCCTCGGCCAGATCCCCGGCGTCGCGGACTTCGTCGGGAAGTACATCGATATCGTCCTCGTCGGCATCGTCGTGATCAGCCTCGCCGGGATCGCGCTCACCTACTGGCGGCAGAAGAACCGCGCCGGCCGCGACGCCGCCTGACCGCGGACGTCAGACGGTCGGCGCCGGGACGGCCGCGCGCGGCCGACGGCCGACGGCGATCACGGCGACCAGGAGCAGGAACACCGCCAGGGCCGCGAGCGTGACCGGACCCGTCCCCAGGCCGAGTCCGCTGCGGCTCACCGGGTCTGCGAGCCAGTCGCACACGGACGCTCCGAGCGGACGGGTGACGACGTAGGCGAACCAGAACGCGAGGACCGCGTTCATCCCCGCGAAGCGGTGCGCGAGCGCCGGCACCGCGATGATCGCCGCGAACAGGACAGCGGAGGGCAGATAGCCGAAGCCGAGCGTCGACGCGGTCAGATCTCCCGCCGCGGTGCCGAGCGCGAATGTGCCCGAGACGGCGAGCCAGTAGAACAGGGCGCGGCGCGGTGTCGTGATCGAGTGGATCGACAGCGTCCGCTCCACCCGCCACCACCCGGCGAAGACCGCCGCGAGAGCCGCCGCGAAAACGAGCGTGGAGGCGAGGTACGGCACGCCGGCGATGACGTGCAGCACGTCGGCGGCCATCGTGCCGTAGATGCTCACCATCAGCACCGCCAGCCAGTACACCCAGGGGATGTAGCGGCGGACCGCGAACTGCAGCGCGAGGGCCGCGAGGAACGCGAGCCCGGTCGCGCCGACCACGAGCACCGGGTCGAACGCGGTCGCGAGGAAGTCCGACGCCGTCTCGCCCATCCCGGTGGTCAGCACTTTCAGGATCCAGAACAGCGCCGTCGCCTCGGGGACCGTGGCGGCGCCGTACCGTCCGGCGAGGAGGCGGCGCGGGTCGGGACGGGACCGGAGGCGCGGGGCAGCGAGGTGCGTCATCCCGCCATGCTCGATGACCGCGGCGGCGTGCCCGCTGTGCCCTCGGCCGTCGTCGTTGAAGATGTGTACAGCGCCCACCCGCCCCCGGACCGGCGCGCTGTCAGCGCCGTTGCCAGCGGATCGGCCGAGCCGGAAGGAGCCGACGGATGACCGGCGCCGTGGATGCTGCTGCCGTGATCCTCGCCGTCGCCGTGTGCGGGGCGGTCTCGATCGCCGCGCTCCGCGCGTTCGGCGTCGTCTCGTTCGCGCGGCCGGCGCTGGCGATCCTCCGTGGGGCTGTTCAGCTGGGGGTGCTCGCGGTGATCCTCTCGGGAGTCATCGCGGACCTCCGCTGGGTCCTGCTCTTCCTGGCCGTCATGTTCGGTGCCGCGGTGCTCACCGCGGCCGGCCGCCTCGGCCCCACCCGGCGCACGGTCCTCGCCGTCACCGCGGCGATGGCGGCCGGGGTCGCGGTGAGCGCCGGGATCGTCTTCGGGCTCGGGGCCGTCCCGTTCACCGGGCGCTACGTCCTCGCGGTCGGCGGGATCCTCCTCGGCGGCGCGATGACCGTCGCCACCGTCACCGGCCGAGCGCTGGCCGCGACGCTCGCCGACCGGTGGGATCAGGTGGAGGGCTGGTTGGCTCTCGGCGCCCGGCCGCGGCAGGCGACGATCGGCCTGGCGCGGGAAGCGGCCTGGACCGGGCTGGTGCCGTTGACCGATCAGACCAAGACGACGGGTCTCGTCGTCCTGCCCGGTGCGTTCGTCGGCGCCGTCTTCGGCGGCCTCTCCCCCGTCGCGGCCGGCGTCTTCCAGATCGTGGTTCTCGCTGGCCTGGTCGCGTCCGGGTCGGTCGTAGCCGTCGTCCTTCTGGTAATCCTTCGCGGCGATCTGGTGAAGCCCAAGCCCTGACGGGGCATCAGCCGAGTGCGCGTCGCTGGTCGATGCGGCGCCAGAGGGGCGGCGGTGACGCCACCCGTTCGGTGTGCAGCCGGACCGCGAGCGGTGCCCAGACGATCAGCGCCACACCGGCGCCCAGGAGCAGCCCGCCGACGGTGTCGGAGATCCAGTGCGCGCCGAGGTAGGTGCGGCTGAGCATCATCGCGACCGTGTAGAGGGCGCCGGCGATGCGGACCCACCACAGCGGGAACACGATCGCGAGGACCAACGCGGTCGTCGCCGCGTTCGCGCTGTGCCCCGAGGGGAACGAACCGAAGTCCGCGCTCACGAGGATCTCCAGCGGCCGCGGACGCCCGACCGCGTTCTTGAGGATCTGCACCAGCAGCCCGCTCAGCGGCGCGGCGATCGCGAAGTACGTCGCCGCCCACCGACCCCGCCAGACCAGCAGCGCCACGAACACGACGAGCGGGACCACGATCGCGCCGAGGATCCCGCCGCCGAGGCTGTTCATCACCAGCGACGGCACCAGCCAGAACGTGGACCGGTGCTCGATGACCTCGTTCATCCACGCAGTGTCGAACCCGAACGGCTTGTCGTGCTCGCGGTAGAAGATCAGCGCGGCCAGAAGCCCCGTGAGCAGCACCGCGAGGCCCGCCGAGATCAGCGGCCAGCGCCGCGCCGCCCGATACGCGATCGCACCATCGGCCAGAGGTTCCCGGTTCGGCATCAGCGTCGTCCTCGTCTCTCAGCGCGAAACACGCCGAAGAAGTCCACGCTACGAACGCACGTCCACCTGCGGCAGAGGATTCCCCTGCAACCGTTGTGAAAGCACAGAACCTCAGCCCCTCCGCTCGGTGCCGACCTGATCGCGGTCGGTGAGCTCCGGGTCGTTGTGAGCAAACACAACACAGCACGGCGCATCCCGAGCCGCCGTCCACGTCCCGGCTGCAACTCTGCGGGCATGGACATCACAACGACGACATCCCGCGCCTCGGGCCGGCGACTGCTCAGCAAGGTCCCCGAGGTCACGATCTGGTTCTGGATCATCAAGATCCTCTGCACCACGGTCGGCGAGAGCTTCGCCGACTGGATCAACATGGTCCTCGGCGTCGGCCTCCTCGCGACCGCCGTGATCTTCATCATCGTCACCGCAGTCGTACTCGCGATCCAGATGCGGCTGCGCCGCTACCTGCCCGCCGCGTACTGGCTGACCGTCGTCGTCATGAGCGTCACCGGCACCCTGCTCACCGACATCCTCACCGACCAGCTCGGCGTCCCCCTCTGGGCCAGCTCCCTCGTCTTCTCCGTGCTGCTCGCGATCGTGTTCGGCGTCTGGTACTCGAAGGAGCGCACCCTCTCCATCCACAGCATCGACACCACCCCGCGCGAAGCCTTCTACTGGCTGACGGTCCTGGTCACCTTCGCGCTGGGCACCGCCCTCGGCGACTGGACCCTCGAGCTCACCGGCTGGGGCCCCGGCGTCTCGATCCTCCTGCCCCTCGCCCTGATCGCGATCGTCACCGGCCTCTGGCGCTACGGCGCGAACCCGGTCCTCGCGTTCTGGATCGCCTACATCCTTACCCGCCCCCTCGGCGCCAACATCGGCGACTGGCTCGGCCTCTCCCCCGACGAGCAGGGCCTCGGCCTCGGCACCTTCGTCACCAGCGTCGTCTTCCTGCTCGCGATCCTCGCGACGGTCGTGTACCTCTCCCTCAGCAAGGCCGACGTCGACAAAGGCGCGCCGGAGCACCACGACCGACCAGTCGCGCGAGAGCGCCGCTCGCTCGTGGCGCTGGCGATCCTCGCCGTCGCCGTCGTCGGACTGCTCGCCTTCACCGACAGCCGGCCGCACACCACCCCGGCACCCGAAGGCGCAGGCCCGGCCTGCGACGCATCGGGGACCTACTCTGCGGCCGATGCGCAGGCGTCGGTGCAGGCGGACTTCCCGCCTGCCGACGTGCAGAACTTCCAGACCATCACCGCCGACACCCTCACCCTCGTCACCAGCGGCGACCAGGCCGGCGCGAGAGCCCGCGCCACCGACCTCGAGACCGCCTGGGACGACGCCGAGCCCGCCCTGAGCGGCGCGAACTGCCAGACCTGGACCTATGTCGACCAGCAGATCGACCCCGTCCTCTCCTCCGTCCGCTCCGGCAGCCCCGACCCGGCCGCCGAGAAGACGAGCATCCAGGACCTGCTGATCACCCTGACCGGGAAGCAGTGACCGGCGTCTGCAGCGGCGGTCCCCTCGGCCGGAGTGTGCGGAGGAGGACACGGCTGGGCGCCCGCCTCTAAACTCGCAGCAGGGCGTGTCGAGGATGACGCGCACCGACGGAACGAGTGCCCCCATGGACCTGGACGTCGCGCAGCAGCGCTCCCGCGAGACCGGCGCCCCGGCGTCGACGCCCGAGAGCGCGCGCCCGCTCACGACCTTCGCCGTCCGTCACCGGAGCGGACTCGACGTCGCGTTCCTCCTCGACGGCACCGACGGCGACTTCCAGATCGGCATGGGAGCCGCCTCGGAGGACTTCCGGAGCGTCCTCACCATCGGCGTCGATCAGCAGCGCGGCCGGCTGAGGGCCGTCTCGGAGTGGATGCTCGACGGCCGCAGCATCCACGTCCCGGTCCGGATCCTGCACCGCTCGCCCACCGCGATCCTCGTCGAGGCCGCGCACCTGCCGCTGGAGCGCCGCCCCGCCTCGCTGAAGTGCTGGTCGTTCCTGCGCCGGCGATCCGTCGACCACTGCGCCGAGGTCATCGCCTGCGTGTCGCCGGAGCTGGCCGGACTGCCCGCGATCAGGTTCGTGACCGACCCGAGGACGGCCGCGACCCGTTGACCGCCCCGGGGATCCCGACCAATCCGCCGCGGCCGCCGCTGCGAACAGCATCAGGACGTCCTGGTCCCGCAGGGCGGTGCCGAACCCGATGAGGCTCCGCCCTGCAACGCCGGACGCGCCCCTCGGGCGCCGGAGTCAGGCGAAGTCGGCCGTGTCGCCGACGAGGCGGGTGTTCTCGGCGGGGATCGGCTCGACCGCCGCGAGGGCGACCTCGGCCGCGAACTCGCCGACATTGTAGAGCTTGCCCGCCGATTCGCGACGCGAGCTGATCGCCCCGGGGTTCGAGCGCTCGAGCAGCGTCGCGGTGATGGTGCCCTCGATCATGTCGCCGGAGACGACGACGAACTCGACACCGCGCTCGGTCAGCGCCGGGATCCGCTCGCGCAGGGCGTCCTCGCCCGCGCGCTTGGACAGCGCGACCGGCTCGTACTCCGGCATGGTCGGCGTGGTCCGGATGAAGTGCGCCTGGTGGCTGGTGACGAAGACGATGCGCGAGCCCTCGCCGAGCAGCGGCAGCGCCGCCTCGAGCGTGGCGACCTGGGAGTCGCGGTTGAGGACCATCGCGTAGTCCTCGCCCATGTTGCTCTCCATGCCGCCGGAGGCGTTCAGCACGAGCACGTCGAGCCCGCCGAGCTTCTCCTCGATCTCCGCGAACAGCGCGGTCCGCGACTCCGCGTCGGTGAGGTCGGCGCCCACGGCGAAGGCGGAGCCGCCCGCGGCGGTGATCTGGTCGACGAGCTTCGTCGCGCGCGGCGCCTTCGAGCGGTAGTTGACGACGACGCTCGCGCCGGCCTCGGCGAAGTAGCGGACGGTGTCGGCGCCGATGCCGCGCGAGGAGCCGGTGACGAGGACGCGCTTGCCGTCGAGCGAGCCGGGAGCGAGGGGGTTGGACACGAGGAGATCCTCCAGGACGCCGGCGCAGGAGCCGGATCGGGCACGGGTGACGGGCCCACGGCCCGACGCAGGAGCCTACCAAGCCGCCGCCGCCGGCGCCGGTCCCGCGCCGCCCACTCCCCTCCCAGCCCCCCTTGCTACCGTTGACTCCCGTGCTCGTAAGGGGAAGGAGCACCGCATGGACGCAGTGACTCAGTACGCCTGGATCCTCTGGATCGCCCTCATCCTGATCTTCGTGATCGTCGAGATGATCACTCTCGAGTTCACCTTCCTGATGCTCGCCGTCGGCAGCATCGGCGGCCTCGCGACCGGCCTCGTCGGCGCCCCGTTCTGGGTGCAGGTCCCGGTCGCCGCGGTCCTCGCCGTGCTGCTGCTCTTCCTGGTCAGGCCCCCGCTGCTGCGGCTGCTCAAGCGCGGCGGCGATCCGACGCCGACCGGAGCCGACGCGCTGCTCGGCCTCACCGGCAGCGTCGTCATCGCCGGGCCCGGCCCGGGCCAGGTGAAGCTCGTCAACGGCGAGACGTGGACGCTCAAGCTGTCCCCGCTCGTCGAATCCCGTCCGCTCGGTCTCGGCGAACGTGTCGTCGTCACCGCCATCGAGGGCGCGACCGCGGTCGTCGTCCCCGCCGAAAGGAGCTCCTCGTGAACACCGCAGCAGTCGTGACCACGGTGATCATCGCGGTCATCGTGCTCTTCGCCCTGGTGGTGCTGTTCAAGGCCATCCGCATCGTCCCGCAGGCCACAGCCGGGGTCGTCGAGCGCCTGGGCAAGTACCACCGCACCCTCCTCCCGGGCCTCAACCTGGTGATCCCGTTCATCGACCGGGTCCGCCCGTCCGTCGATCTGCGCGAGCAGGTCGTCTCCTTCCCGCCGCAGCCCGTCATCACCGAGGACAACCTGGTCGTCTCGATCGACACGGTCGTCTACTTCCAGGTGACCGACGCCCGGGCCGCGACCTACGAGATCGCCAACTACCTCGGTGCCGTCGAGCAGCTCACCACCACCACGCTCCGCAACGTGGTCGGCGGGCTCAACCTCGAGGAGGCGCTGACCTCCCGCGACAACATCAACGGCCAGCTGCGCATCGTCCTCGACGAGGCCACCGGCAAGTGGGGCATCCGCGTCGGACGCGTCGAGCTCAAGGCGATCGACCCGCCGATCTCCATCCAGGACTCGATGGAGAAGCAGATGCGCGCCGAGCGCGACCGCCGCGCGGTGATCCTCACCGCCGAGGGCACCAAGCAGTCGCAGATCCTGAACGCCGAGGGACACCGCCAGGCGGCGATCCTCGCAGCCGAGGGTGACGCCAAGGCCGCGGTCCTCCGCGCAGAGGGTGAGGCGAAGGCGATCACCACCGTCTTCTCCGCCATCCACGAGGGCCGCCCGGACAACGAGCTGCTCGCCTACGAGTACCTGCAGATGCTGCCCAAGATCGCAGAGGGCAGCGCCAACAAGCTGTGGATCGTGCCGAGCGAGCTCACCGAGGCGCTGAAGGGCATGGGCCAGGCGTTCGGCAAGAACTCGCCGACCCGCCCCGAGCGCGAGCAGGACGGGTCGGGAATGACTCCCCCGGCCCCGTCCTTCTAGGGCTTCTCTGCCATGACGACCTCGCGGCCGCCGTTCCTCTCGGGACGGCGGCGGCGCGTCATCGCCCACCGCGGCTTCGCGCCGGGCGGTGAGGGGAACACGCTGGAGTCCTTCGAGCGCGCCCTCGCCGCGGGCGCGGACCTGCTCGAGACCGACGTCCGCGCCTCGCTCGACGGCGTCGCCGTGCTCGTGCACGACGACGCGATCGTGGACGTCTCGGGCGCCCGCCACCGCATCGACCGGACCCGATGGGAGGAGCTCGCCGAGTGCGTCCTGCCCTCCGGGGAGAGGCTGCTCCCCCTCGCCGAGGCGCTCCGCCTGCTCCCGCACGCCCGCTTCAACATCGACGTCAAGGCGAGGACGGCCGTCGTCCCGGTGGTCGAGGCGGTCCGGGCAGCAGGGGCACGCGACCGCGTGCTGATCACCTCCTTCTCGGAGTCGCGGCGCCGCGCGGCCGTGCGGCGGCTCCCGGGGATCGCGACCTCCGCCTCCGCCCCCCGCTTCGTCGCCGCCCTCGTCGGCGCGCACCTCGGGTCGCCGGCCCTCGTCCGCCGGGCGCTCCGCGGCATCGACGCCCTCCAGGTCCCCGAGCGTGCGGCCGGACTGCGGGTCACCGCGCCCCGGATCCTCGCCCGGCTGCGCACCACCGGCGCCGAGATCCACCTCTGGACGATCAACGACCCACGGCGCATGCGGGCCCTCCTCGAGCTCGGCGTCGACGGCCTCGTGACCGACCGGACCGACCTCGCCCGCCTCGCCGTGGACGGGATTCCGGGCCGCGACGACGACAGCCCGGAGCGCGCCGGAAAAGCCCCGCTCACCTGACGATCCTCTGGCAAACGGGGGCCTCTCCGGACCACCCCCAGGTCCGCGGTCGACACTTGTCGGAGCACAGCGAGAGGAGACCACACAATGGCAGATCGAAGCTTGCGCGGGATGAGGCTCGGCTCACAGAGCCTGCAGAGCGAAGAAGGCGTCGTCTTCTCACCGCGATCGACGTTCACGTACCACTGCTCGGATTGCGGCCACGACACCGACATGGTGTTCTCGGCCGACGCCGAAGCGCCCGAGACCTGGGAGTGCCGCAACTGCGGCCACGAGGCCGTGCTGCTGGTGGATTCGAAGCCCGTCGTCGTCGACCGGGGCGAGCAGAAGGCACCGCGCACCCACTGGGACATGCTGCTGGAGCGCCGCACCCGTGCGGAACTCGAGGAGCTGCTCGAGGAGCGCCTCGCCTACCTCCGCGCCCGTCGCGGAGAGCACAAGATCGGCGCATAGCGCCCCAGGGTCCTGCTCGGCCGGCGTCCTCGCCGGCCGGCGGACCCTTCTTCGTGCCCGGACGCGGATCGAGCGCTAGCGGCGGCGCCGCGGCTCGCGCGTCCGGAGCACGAACGACACCAGCCCGATCAGACTCGCGGCGAGGAAGTACCAGCCGAGGTTCCGGGCCCACACCAGCGCCGGTGTCGTCACGGAGGCGAGCGGCACCTCGTCCACCATCGCACCCGGCTCGAACCACTCCAGCGAGTCGATCGTCGAGCCGTCCGGCGCGATGATGGCGCTCGTGCCGACCGTCGAGATGTTGACCACGCTGCGGCCCGTCTCGATCGCCCGCAGCCGCGCGATCGCCAGCTGCTGGACGCTCTCGTCCGTCCGCCCGAAGTCGGCGTTGTTGGTCTGCGCGAGCACCAGCTGCGCCCCGCCGTCGACCATGGCGTTCGTCAGCGAGTCGTCCGAGATGTCGAAGCAGATCGCGATGCCCGCCAGGATCCCGTCGATGTCGAAGACGTTCGAGCGGGTGCCGATCGAGTAGTCGCGGCTGACCAGGTCCACGAGGTCGGGCGCGAACATCCGCCAGAAGGCGCGGTCCGGCATGTACTCGGCGAACGGCACCGGGTGCACCTTGTCGTAGATCTGGGTCGCGCCCTCCCCCGCCTTCCAGAGCAGCGAGCTGTTGTAGAAGACGTCGTCGGAGGGGTTCGTGATCGTCCCGACGATGAAGGGCGCGTCCATCCGGCTGCTGAGGTAGTCGAGGACGGCGGCGGACTGCGCGTTCCGCGTCGGGTCGACGTCGACGCCGTTCTCCGGCCAGACCACCATGTCGACGTCCTCGTCGATGATCGGCAGCGTCGCGGAGGTGTGGTCCTCGAGGATCTGCCCGCGGTAGCTCTGCGAGAACAGTCCCGCGTCGGAGTCGCCCTGCACCGCGGCGATCCGCGTCGTCCCCTCGGTCGGCGCGGGCCAGGCCGGGAAGACGAGCGCGACGATCGAGAAGCCGGCGACGACGGCCGCGCGGCCCGAGGCCGGCACCGACGTCGTCCGCACCGCCTGCGCCAGCGTCGCCGCGAGGAACGCCACCACGAAGCTCAGGCCGGAGAAGCCGACCCAGGCGGCGAGGTCCGCGAGCGGCCCCATCGACTGCGAGAGCGCGAGCCGCCCCCAGGCGAACCCGCCGTACGGCCACTGGATCGTGATCGTCTCGCGGCCCACCCAGAGCGCGGCGACCAGGGCGGGCAGCCCGATCATCCGGCCGAGCGGCCCCGTCCAGACCCGCTGCCCCCGCGTCAGCAGCATCGCCGTCAGGCCGGAGGAGAGCGCGAAGAAGATCGCCTGCAGCCCGGCCAGCGCCGCCCACGGCACGAGGCCGAGGTAGAGCGTCAGCCACTGGATGTGCACACCCCAGAAGACCGCGCCGCCGACCAGGCCGACCAGCGCGCCGCTCCAGAAGCCGCGGCCGGCCAGCGCGAACAGGATCGCGGCGGTGCCGACGATCGCGAGCGGCCAGACGTCGGAGTCGGGGAAGCCGCGGTCGAGGGTCGCCCCGCCGAGGGCCGCGAGCGGGATCGCCAGCCACAGCGGTGCCGTGCGCCCGGTGGGCGCCGAGATCACCGCCCTCATGCGACCGTCGAGTAGGCGACGATGCCGTGCCGGACGAGCTCGAGCGCGGCACGGGCGGCGCGCCCGACCTTGCCCTCGGCCACGAGCGAGAGCTGATCGAGCAGGTCGATCGTCTGCTTCGCCCAGCGGACGAAGTCGCCGGCGGCCATGTCGGACTCGCGGAGGACCGCGTCGAGCGGCATCCCGCGCGCCCACATGTTCATCGGCAGCGCCAGGCTGGTGGAGATCGGATTGCTGCCCGGCAGCCGGTGGTCGCGCTCGACGTCGTCGAGCTTCGCCCAGAGCAGCTGCGTCTTCTCGAGCGCCTCGGGGAAGGTGCCGCGCGGGAGGTGCTTCTCGCCGAGGGTGCCCTCCTCGCGGCGGGGCTCGAAGACCAGGCAGCACGCCATCGCGGCGAGACCGGCCGGGTCGAGCTCGGTCCAGGCCTGTTTGCGCAGGCACTCGGCCACGAGCAGGTCGCGGTCGCCGTAGATGCGCTTGAGCGTCCGGCCGTTCGGGGTGAGGGACAGCTCGCCGGCCTCGTCGAGCCGGAAGTAGCCGAGCTCCCTCAGCACGTCGGTGATCCGGTCGAAGATGCGGGCGACCGCGCCGGTGCGCGAGCGGATCTGACGCTCGATCTCGTCGGTCTCCTTGCGCAGCTTCCACCAGCGCTCGGCCCAGCGGGCGTGCTGCTCGCGATCCGAGCAGGCGTGGCAGGGGTGCGCCTTCATCCGGCGGCGCAGATCGCTGAGCTGCCCCTGCCGCTTCTCGCGCTCGCTGTGCGACGCGGACTCGCCGCGGACGGCGCCGCGGCGCTCCAGCTCGCCGATCTCGCGGCGGATCGCGGCGTACTGCTCGAAGTCGCCGAGGTGGCACTGCATCGCGGTGACGTAGCCCTCGAGCGACGACTCCTGCTGCCGGACCCGGCGCGCCAGGTCGACGACGGAGCGGTCGGCCTGGAACTGCGCGAACGAGGACTCGAGGATCTCGCGCGTGCGCACCCGGCCGAACTGGTCGATCAGGTTGGCCGCCATGTTGTAGCTGGGGCGGAAGGACGAGTTAAGCGGGTAGGTGCGGCGCGAGGCGAGCGAGGCGACGGCCTGCGGGTTCATCCCGCCGCGCCACTGGATCACCGAGTGGCCCTCGACGTCGATCCCGCGGCGGCCGGCGCGACCGGTCAACTGGGTGTACTCGCCGGGAGTGATCGGCACCCGGGACTCGCCGTTGAACTTCTCGAGCTTCTCGAGCACGACCGTGCGAGCGGGCATGTTGATGCCGAGCGCGAGTGTCTCGGTGGCGAAGACCACGCGGACCAGGCGGCGGAGGAACAGCTCCTCGACGACCTCCTTGAACGCGGGCAGCATGCCGGCGTGGTGCGCGGCGACGCCGCGCTGCAGCCCGTCGAGCCACTCCCAGTAGCCGAGGACCGCCAGGTCCTCGTCGCGGATCGTCCGGCAGCGCTCTTCGACGATCGCGCGGATCTCGTCGCGCTCGTGCCGCTCGGTGAGCCGGACGCCCGAGCGCAGCACCTGGCGGACGGCCTGGTCGCAGCCGTTCCGGCTGAAGACGAAGAAGATGGCCGGCAGCAGGTTCTTGCCGCGGAGGATCTCGACGACCTCGGAGCGCGGGACGAGGTCCTCGGTGCGGGTCTCATGGAAGCGACCGCCGCCGCCACCCCGGCCGCGCCCGGAGCCGCGACCACCGCGTTCGACGCGGGTGCCGCCCTGCGCGAGGCGGGCGAGCTCGGGATTCACGCGGTTGGTCGCCGCGCGCCCGGACGAGTCGAAGAGGTCGAGCAGCTTGCCGCCGACGAGGACGTGCTGATCGAGCGGCACCGGCCGCTCCTCCGAGACGATGACCTCGGTCTCGCCGCGGACGGTCTGCAGCCAGTCGCCGAACTCCTCGGCGTTGGACACCGTCGCGCTGAGCGAGACCAGCCGGACCGACTGCGGGAGGTGGATGATGACCTCCTCCCAGACCGCGCCGCGGAAGCGGTCGGCGAGGTAGTGCACCTCGTCCATCACGACGTAGGCGAGGTCGCGGAGCAGGTCGGAGTCCGCGTAGAGCATGTTGCGGAGCACCTCGGTCGTCATCACGACGATCCGCGCGCGGGCGTTGACGTTCGAGTCGCCGGTGAGCAGGCCGACCTCGGACGCTCCGTAGTCCTCGACGAACTCCTGGAACTTCTGGTTGCTCAGCGCCTTCATCGGCGTCGTGTAGAAGACCTTGGCATTCGGATCCTGCATCGCCAGGTGGATGGCGAACTCGGCCACCGCCGTCTTGCCGGCGCCGGTCGGTGCGGCGACGAGGACGCTCCGCCCGTCGTCGAGCGCGCTGCAGGCCTCGTACTGGAAGGGGTCGAGGTCGAACGCGAGGGTCGAGCGGAACGCCTCGACCCTCGCGTGGCCCTGTCGTGTGCGGAACGCCGCGAAGCGCTCGGCGGGAGTGGCGCCGGTCACGCCGGCAGGTCGGAGGGGCTGCCGTCGAAGACGATCTGCCGCTTGGCGACGCGCCTGTCGTGCAGGAGCGCGATGCCGCAGGCGGCGAAGAACAGGATCGTGATCGGGATCGCCAGCAGGAACATCGAGATCGGGTCCGCCGCCGGGGTGGCGATGGCCGTGAAGAGCACGATCACCATGATGGCGACGCGCCACGACTTGATCATCAGCGAGCCGGGCAGGATGCCGACGAAGTTCAGCAGCACCAGGAAGACCGGCAGCACGAAGGCGATTCCGACGACCAGCACGAGCTTGAGCACGAAGTCGTAGTACGTCTTCGCGCTCAGCACGCTCGCCGCGTCCGAGCCGGTGAAGCTCGTCAGCAACTCGACGATGTGCGGGAAGACGAACCAGCCCGAGGCGCAGCCCGCGAAGAACAGCGGGATCGCGGTGAGGATGAAGCCCAGGCCGTAGCGGACCTCCTTGCCGGTCAGACCGGGGACGAGGAACGCCCAGATCTGGAACAGCCAGACCGGGCTCGCGATCACGATGCCGATGGTCATCGCGATCTGGAGCTTGAGGTCGAACGCGCCGGTGATCGTCTCGAAGTTGAGGACCGCGGTCTTGTTCTGATCGCGGGCGACCTCGGCGATCGGGGCCTTGAGGGCCTCGAGCACCCAGTCCGAGAGGAACCAGCCGGCGACGCAGCAGACCGCGATCGCGATCGCCGCGATGAAGAGCCGGTTGCGAAGCTCGATCAGGTGGGACCCGAGGGACATGCGTCCCTCGGGGTTCTTCCCCGCTCGCTTCGTCCGTGGCTTCTTCGCTGCCACGGAGGTCATTACTTGAGCGGGGACTCGGGCGGCAGCGTCGTGCCGGTGCCGGTGGTCGTACCCGTGGCGGTGGTCGAGCCCGAAGCCGTGGTCGAGTCCGTCGCGTCCTTGCGCTCGGTCCCGTCCTCGTCCTTCATGGTCTTGACCTCGCTCTTGAAGATGCGCATCGACTGCCCGACGCTGCGCGCGAGCTGAGGAAGCTTGGGCGCACCGAAGAGGAGGAGGATGACGGCGAGGATGATGAGGAGGTGCCACCCCTGGAGGCCAGCGAACATTGCAGTCTCACTTCACTTGTCGGTTGCGGTGTACCAGGAGCCTACCCCGTTCGACCCGGAGTGACCGGCGATCCTCGGTCCTCTCCCGGCGGGCGTCCCGGCGGGACTCGTGGCCGCGGCGGACCTCGTCGCGATCGGCGAAGAGCGAGGACGGCGGCCGGGTCGACGCAACGGCGGGCTCCGGCACCTGCAGGGCGTCGAGCTTCGCGGTGAACTCCTCCAGCTGGCCGAGCAGCAGCCGGCCCTTCCGCCAGTAGGACAGCCCGAACAGCACGAGCACCGCCAGGGCGGCGATCGCGAGGGCGAGCCAGATCAGGATCCAGGACCACCAGGTCACGGGGTCTCCTCTCCGTTGGCCGTCAGCGCGGCGCGGGTCCACTCGGCGACGGCGGTGCGCGCCGCCTCGGGGGCGACGACGGTCACGAGCCCGGGCAGCGAGGCGACCAGGCGGGTGAGGCCGGCGAGGTGCGCGACGCGGATCCGGACGAGCACTCCCGCGCCCTCGTCTCCGGCGGGAACCGACGGGAACTCGGCGTCCGCGGCGTAGTCGCCCAGCAGCGCGACCGAGCCCGGGGCGACCCGGAGGTCGATCAGGAGGTCGGAGGCGGACGCCTCGAACAGCCGGTCGGGCAGCGTGACCTCGTTGCGGCGGCGGACGATCGGCGTGCCGGTGTCGGTGAGCGCGCGCATCCGGTCCACGCGGAAGGTGCGGACGCCCTCGCGGAGGTGGTCCCAGCCGCGCAGGTACCAGTCGCGGTCGACCGACTCCAGCAGGAACGGGTCGACGAGCCGCGACTCCGTCTCGCCGCGGGCGCTGCGGTAATCGAAGGCGAGCTGCGTGCCGCTCGCGAGCGAGGTGCGGATCGTGGCGAGCGAGGCGTCGGCGCCGACGCCCCGGGCGACCGCGACGGCGGTCGGTGCCGAGGAGGCGCCGCGGGCGAGCTTGCCCATCAGCGAGGCGATGCGGTCGTTGCCCTGGTTCTCGGGCAGGGCGGCCAGGTACTGCATCCCGGCGATGAGCGCCGCGGCCTCGCGCGCCGAGAAGCGCGGCGAGTCGTCGATGGCGACCTGCTGGGTGAGGACGATGTGGTCGTTCTCCTCGAAGTCGTCCCAGCTGATGTCGAAGAGGTCGTTGGACTGGTACTGCGAGGTCTCGCCGGGGATGCCGGAGACGGCGATCAGGCGGACGGCGCGGCGGACCTCCTCCTCGGCGATCTCGAAGTGCGAGGCGACCTCGGACACGCTCACCCGGCCGCGGTCGAGGAGGTACGGGACGAGCGACAGCAGGACGGCGAGGCGGTCCCGCGCCTGGAGCGAGCGGGGCCTAGCCACGGGCGGCTCCCCCGTTCTCGGTGGCGGCGTGGTCGCCGGAGGAGTGGTCGCTGAAGGTGCGGCGCAGGCGGTCGACGACCTTGCGGCGCAGCGGCTCCGGCTCGAGGACGACGACCTCGGGTCCGTAGCCGGCGAGCTCGTCCGCGAGGACGTCGGCGTCGGTGAAGTGCAGGCGCAGCAGGTCCGCGCCCTCCCCCGCCGCCTCGGCGCGCACGCCGAGCCGGAGTGCCGCGTCGGAGTCGGGCGCGACCTGGAGGAGCGCGGTGCTGCGGGCGAGGATCTCGTCGAGCTGGGCGAGGGCGGTGGCGGCGTGGTCGCCCGGCTCGGCCGGGGCGGTGCGGCCGGTGGTCGCGACGGGTCCGACGATGCGGGAGAGGAGGAAGGTGCGGGTGCCCTCGGCGGTCTCGTCCCAGCCGTGCAGGTGCCAGCGGCCCTGGTGGTTGACGAGCGCGCGCGGCCTGACGGTGCGCGTCCGCGGCTCGTCGCCGCCGGGCTTGAGGTACGGGAAGCGGACGACCTGGCCGCGGTCGAGCGCCGCGTTGAGCGGCTCGAAGGAGGCCTCGCGCACCCGGATCGAGGGGCTGATGCCGATCACCGGGTCGACCGAGTCGACGCCGAGCGAGCGCAGCTTGATCAGGGCGCGGCGCGACTCCGCGGAGAGCGTGCCCTCGCGCCAGACCGCGCCGGCGAGGCGCAGCAGCGCCATCTCCTCCTGGTCGAAGAAGAGGTCGGCGGGGAGGTCGTAGCTGCGCTTGGCGATCCGGTAGCGGACCGTCTGGGTGTTGCCCGGGTCGCCGGGCGCGTCGACCGTCTCGATCGGGATGCCGAGCTCGCGCAGATCGTCCTTGTCGCGCTCGAACTGCCGCTCGAGAGAGGCGCGGTCTCCCGGGTCGGACCGCTGCCGATAGCCCTGCACCGTGGAGAGCACGTCGGCCTTCGTCAGTCCGTTCTCGGCGGCCACGAGCGCCAGCACCAGGTTGAACAGACGCTCCTCGGCCGGGATGCGGCTCGAGGTCGAAGCGTCGGCGGGCACGCCCTCCAGTCTAGGGCCGGGCCCCGCCGCCCCCGACGTGCCCCGAGTCGCCCCACGGACCGGCGCGGCGGCCACGGCACGATCATGCTGGTCGAGCAGCCCCGCAGGGGCGTATCGAGACCCGCCGTCCCCAGCAGGACGGGCCTGCAGAGCAGACGTCCGACGCTGGTGGATCTCGATACGCCCGCTCCGCGGGCTACTCGATCAGCAGGAGGGCGCAGCTCCCGGAACGAACGAGGCCGCAACGACCGGCCCGCGCACACGCATGCTGGTCGAGTAGCCCCGCAGGGGCGTATCGAGACCCCGCCTCCGTCAGAAGGCCGCGCCTGCAGACCCGGCTCCGGGTAGAAGGGGGATCTCGATGCGCCCCCACAGCGGGCTGCTCCATCAGCGAGGACGGAGCAGCGCGCTCAGTTGATGGCGAGGACGTCCGCCACGAAGACGATGGTCGAGTCGGGGCTGATGCCGCTTTCCTGCGGCGGGTTGTCCCCGTAGCCCTCGTCGGGCGGGATGATCGCGATGACCTGGGAGCCGACCGGCTGGCCGATCAGGGCCTTCGCGAAGCCGGCGATGACGCCGCCCTGGCCCTCGGTCGCGACGAAGGTCGCCGGGGCGCCCTTCTGCCAGCTGGAGTCGAAGATCTTGCCGTCGGCCCAGATCCAGCCGGTGTACTGCACGACGACGGTGTCGCCGTCCTCGACGACCGCGCCGTCGCCCTTCTTGAGCTGGGCGATCTCGAGCGTCGTGGGCGCGTCGCCCGAGGGCTTGGCCAGACCGGGGACGCCGTCGGGGTCCAGCGTCACGGCGGGGAAGCCGTTCGGCACGGGCTGGGCCTCGCCGTTCGCGCGGGCGAGGGAGGCCTTCTCGATGTCCGCGACGAGCACGAGGGTGTCGTCGGCCGAGATGCCGAGCTGGGCGGAGGAGTCGCCGAAGCCGTCCTCCGGGGCGATCGCGATCGCGACGCGCGAGCCGACCTGGCTGCAGAGCAGACCCTGGTTGAGGCCGACGAGCCCGGCGCCGCCCACCGTGAAGGTGGCCGTGCTCGCTCCGTCGTAGGGCGAGGCCTCGAGGACCGAGCCGTCGGCGCCGTTGACCAGCGTGTAGTCGATCGTGACGAGCTGGCCCTTCTCGAGCGGGTCACCGGAGCCCTCGATCAGCGTGCTGACCTGGGTGCCGTCCGCCTTCAGCGGCGAGGGCACCGTCACGTCGGGCTGCTCGCCGAAGTCGCCGGTCGCCTTCACGGCCGACGACGAGGCGCCGGACGAGTAGGGGGCGTCGCAGTCGGCCTTCGACGAGGACGCGGAGCATCCGGTCAGGGCGGCGACGATGCCGATGCCGGCGATGAGCGCGGTGGTCCTGCGCACGGGTCCTCGTTTCACGAAGTGGGAGTGGTGGGGCCCGAGTGCGAGACGATCGGGACGGCGGCTCGGTCCGGGGACCGGAAAGCCGGGATCAGCTTAGACGATGCCCTCGTCGTCGCCCGAGCCGGTCGCGGCACCGCCGTCGCCGTCCGCGTCGGCCTCGCCGAAGCCCCGCGCCCGCGACAGCTCGGCGCTGGTGGCCGACTCCCGCACCCGCTTGCGCAGGCTCTTCGGGCTGACGGCCCGCTCCCCCAGCGCGCCGGGGGTCCACGCCTCGACGTCCTCGTCGCTGAAGTCCGTCTTGGACGGGCGGCGCTTGAGCTCCGGCAGGACCGCACCCGGCGCGAGGCGGCGGGCGGTGATCAGGAAGCCGGTGTGGCCGATCATCCGGTGGTCGGGGCGGACGGCGAGACCCTCGACGTGCCAGCCGCGGACCATGGTCTCGTTCGACGCCGGGTTGGTGAACAGGCCCGAGGCCCGGATCGCCTCGGCGACGCGCGAGAGCTGGGTGACGGTCGCGACGTAGCAGAGCAGGACGCCGCCGGGCGTGAGCGCGTCGGCGGCGACGTCGAGGCACTCCCAGGGCGCGAGCATGTCGAGGACGACGCGGTCGGCCTCGCCGGGGGCGACGGCGCCGGGCAGCTCCTCGACGAGGTCGCCGACGGTGACGCTCCAGTTCTCGGGCGTGTAGCCGAGGAAGGTCTCGATGTTGGCGCGGGCCACGTCCGCGAACTCCTCGCGGCGCTCGAAGGAGGAGAGCCGGCCGCCCGGGCCGATCGCGCGCAGCAGCCAGAGCGAGAGCGCGCCGGAGCCGACACCGGCCTCGACGACGCGGGCGCCGGGGAAGACGTCCGCGAGCGCGAGGATCTGCGCCGCGTCCTTCGGGTAGACGATCGCCGCTCCGCGCGGCATCGACATCACGAAGTCGGCGAGCAGCGGACGCAGGGCGAGGTGCTCGACGCCGACGGTGTTGACGACGACGGAGCCGTCGGGCAGCCCGATGACCGTGTCGTGCTCGATCCCGCCGCGGTGGGTGTGGAAGACCTTGCCGGGAACGAGGGTGATGGTGTTCATCCGCCCCTTCGGCCCCGTCAGCTGCACGCGGTCGCCCGCGCGGAAGGGTCCGGAATGCTGCAGTGCCTCACCGGTCATCGGCGGGCCTCCGTCTCGGTCGTGAGCACGCGGGAGCGGTGCTCGGAGGACACCAGCGCGAGGTCCGCGACGGTTCGACCCGCGAGGGTGGGCCAGAGGGAATAGGGGGCGTCGGCGTCCAGCTCGAGCTGGTGCGGCACGCCGATCGCGGCGGCGCCCGAGGCGACCGCGGAGGCGAGACCCGCGTGCGAGTCCTCGATGGCGACGCAGGCGTCCACCTCGACGCCCAGGGTGCGCGCGGCGAGGAGGTAGGCCTCGGGGTGCGGCTTGCTCTGCTCGACCATGTCGCCGCTGACGACGGTGGCGAAGGCGGGGAACGGGAGGCGGTCGACGACGGCGTACGCCATCCGGCCGATCGACATGGTCACGAGCGCCTGCGGCACGCCCGCGTCGCGGACGGCGGCGAGCAGCTCGAGTGCGCCGGGGCGCCACGGGATGCTCTCGGCGAGCTGCGCGACGACCTCGTCGGTCATCCGGTCGATGATCGCCTCGATGGAGAGGTCGACGCCCTTGCCCTGGAGGATGCGGGCGGAGGCGGGGAGGCCGGAGCCGACCAGGCTCATCGCGTCCTCGTGCGTCCAGACGCCGCCGAAGGAGGCGACCAGCGCGTGCTCGGACGCCATCCAGTAGGGCTCCGTGTCGACGAGCGTGCCGTCCATGTCCCATAGGACCGCGGCGGGGGCGCCCTCGGGGAGCGGGGGCTGCGGCCGGGACACGGGGAGGGAGGTGTCGGAAGTCACGAGCGACCATCGTACCGGCAGCCCCGATCGGGCCGACCGTACGCGCACAGCGGAAAGACGCGGGCCGGACGGAGGGGTCCGGGGCCGGGTCCTATCCTTGACGAACGGGTTCAGCGCACGCAGCGCTCCCCGGACATCGAGCCGAACACGGAGACCTCGCCTATGAACGTGATCAAGGGGAACGTCCTCGTCGTCGCCTTCGAGGGCTGGAACGACGCGGGCGACGCGGCCAGCGGAGCGGTGCGCCTGGTGAAGGACGCGGGCGAGTTCGTGCCCCTCTTCTCGGTCGACGCCGAGCAGTACTACGACTTCCAGTACACCCGCCCGATGCTGTCGATCGGCGAGGACGGGCGCCGCAGCCTCTCCTGGCCCGGCACCCAGATCTTCGGCCCGGCCGACACCTCGGTGGACGCGGAGAGCGCCCTCTACGTGATGATCGGCACCGAGCCCTCGCGCAGCTGGAAGAGCTTCGCGTCGGAGGTCGTCGACGCCATGCTCGCGATCGACATCTCGGCCGTCGTCTTCCTCGGCGCGATGCTCGCCGATGTGCCGCACACCCGGCCGATCTCGCTCTTCGCCTCGAGCGAGAACGCGGAGATGCGCGCCCAGTTCGAGCTCGAGCGCTCCACCTACGAGGGGCCGGTCGGCATCCTCAGCGTCATCGGCGAGGCCGCGCAGAAGGTCGGCATCCCGGCCGTCTCGCTCTGGGCCTCCGTGCCGCACTACGTGCACAACGCGCCGTCGCCCAAGGCGATGCTCGCGCTGCTCGAGAAGCTCGAGGAGGTCGTCGGACTGGCGATCCCCCGCGGCGACCTGGTCGAGGAGGCCGGCGAGTGGGAGCGCGGCATCGACGCCCTCGCCCTCGACGACGAGGAGATGGCCGCCTACATCGCCCAGCTCGAGCAGGCGCGCGACACCGTCGACTCCCCCGAGGCCAGCGGCGAGGCCATCGCCCAGGAGTTCGAGCGCTACCTCCGCCGCCGCGGCGACGGCCGCTCCGGCGAGGAGCCCTGGCGCCCGTAGCCCGCGGCGGCCGGGTCTCGATACGCCGCCTGCGGCGGCTACTCGACCTGCATGGCTGGCACTACAGCCCGCGCAGCGGGTCCGCGCAGCGGGTCCGCATCATGCTGATCGAGCAGCCCGCACAGCGGATCCGCTTCATGCTGATCGAGTAGCCCGCGCAGCGGGCGTATCGAGATCCGGCGCCGCCCGCAGGCGGGCCGCAGGCTCAGCCCAGGCGGACGCCGAGCAGCGCGTCGATCGCGTCGCGCAGGAGCTCGGGGTCGTCGACGCCGCCGGTCGTCGCCGCGTCGAGCACAGCGAGGGCGCCCGGGGTGTCGAGGTCCACCGCGAGCACGGCCCGCAGGCGCTCGAGCACGTCCGCGGCCGACGCCGCTCCGCTCGTGGCGAGCGACGCCTCCCACCGCGCGAGGCGCTCCTCGGCGGCGGGCAGGTCCTCGGGCAGCCACTCCCAGTCGGAGCGGTAGTGGTGCGCCAGCAGCGCCAGGCGGATCGCGCGCGGATCCGTCCCCTGCGCCCGCAGCCGCGACACGAGGACGAGGTTGCCGAGCGACTTGCTCATCTTCTCGCCCTGGTACGCGACCATGCCGGCGTGCGCGTAGGCCCGGGCGAGCGGACGGCCCGACAGCGACGCCGCGTGCGCCGCGCTGAACTCGTGGTGCGGGAAGACCAGATCGCTCCCGCCGCCCTGCAGGGTGAACTCCGGGCCGAGGCGGTCGAGCGCGATCACCGAGCACTCGATGTGCCAGCCCGGCCGGCCCCGGCCGACGGCCGCGTCCCAGGCGGGCTCGCCCGCGCGCTCGGCGCGCCAGAGCAGCGGATCGAGCGGGTCGCGCTTGCCGGCGCGGTCGGGGTCTCCCCCGCGCTGCGCGAAGAGGTCCGCCATCGTCGCGGCGTCCAGGTTGCTCTCGCTGCCCAGGCGCCAGACGTCGCTCTCGCCGGCGGCGATGTCGTAGTAGAGGTCCTCGCCACCGTCGACGGCGGCCTCGGGAGTGGCGACGCGGTAGGCGATACCGGCGCTCTCGAGGCGGGTGACCGCCTCCGCGATCGGCGCGATCGTCTCGGTGACCCCGTCGTAGTGGTCCGGCGGCAGGATCCGCAGCGCGGTCATGTCGCCGCGGAACAGCTCGACCTGCTCCTCGGCGAGGTCGCGCCAGTCGACTCCGTCCCGCGTCGCCCGCTCGAGCAGCGGGTCGTCGACGTCGGTCACGTTCTGCGCGTAGAGCACCGAGTACCCCGCGTCGCGCCAGAGCCGCTGCACCGTGTCGAAGGCGAGGTAGGTCGAGGCGTGGCCGAGGTGCGTCGCGTCGTACGGCGTGATGCCGCAGACGTAGAGGCGCGCGGTGCCGTCCGCGGCGACGAGCTCGACGGGCGCGCCCGTGGCGGTGTCGTGCACGGCCGGCACGGGTCCGCGACCGGGCAGGGCCGGGACGACCGGCGCGTTCCAGGTGCGCATCTACGCGGCGAGGAGGCCCGTGCTCAGCGCGACCATGAGGACGACGCCGAGGACGATGCGGTAGATCACGAACGGCAGGAAGCTGCGGCGCGAGATGTAGCTCATGAAGAAGGCGATCACGACGAAGCCGACGACGAAGGCCACGATCGTCGCGACGAGGGTCTCGAGCCCGCCGACCTGGATCTGGTTGGGCAGGATCTCGGGGTCGCTGATGCTCTTGTACAGCTGGTAGAGCCCGCTGCCGAACACCGCGGGGATCGCGAGCAGGAAGGAGTAGCGCGCGGCGGCCTTCCGCTCGTAGCCCATGAAGAGGCCGGCCGTGATCGTGCCGCCGGAACGCGAGACGCCGGGGACGAGGGCGAGCGCCTGCGCGCCACCGAAGATGAGGCCGTCGCGGCCGTTCAGGTCGCGCAGCCGGCGCTTCTTCGCGCCCACGGCGTCGGCGACGCCGAGCAGGATGCCGAAGACGATGAGCGTGGTGGCGACGACCCAGAGCGAGCGGAGAGTGGTCTCGATCTGGTCCTGGAAGAGCAGGCCGAGCACGATGATCGGGAGGCTGCCGATGATGATCAGCCAGCCCATCCGGGCGTTCGCGTCGGTGCGCGGGACCTTGCCGACCAGCGACCGGCACCAGCTCGACACGATCTTCACGATGTCACGCCAGAAGTAGATGATGACCGCGGTCTCGGTGCCCAGCTGCGTGATGGCGGTGAACGCCGCTCCGGTGTCCTTGCCGTCCAGTCCGGGGAGCAGCTCGCTCACGATCCGGAGGTGGGCGCTGGAGGAGATGGGGAGGAATTCGGTCAGACCCTGGACGAGTCCCAGGATCAGCGCTTCGAGCAGGCCCATGCGTCACTTTCGAGGAGGGCTGGGGCGTCGTCGGCCAGCAGGCGGTCGGTGGTGGTCGTCGATCTGACCATCAGGATCGCAGGAGGAGATCGGTCAGGACCTTCCTGCCAAACACTAGTGCGTCGAGCGGAACCCGCTCATCGACCCCGTGGAACAGCGCCGGGAAGTCGAGCGAGCCCGGCAGCTGCAGCGGCGCGAAGCCGTAGCCGGTGATCCCGATCGTCGAGAGAGCCTTGTTGTCGGTGCCCCCGGACAGGAGGTACGGCAGCACCTCCGCCTCGGGGTCGAAGCGGCGGAGGGAGGCCGCCATGCTCTCGACGAGCGGACCGGCGAAGGGCACCTCGAGTCCGATGTCGCGGTGCTGGACCAGGATCTCGACGTGCTCGCCCGCGAGGACCTTCAGGCGCTCGAGGACGGCGTCCTCCTCGCCGGGGAGCACGCGGACGTCGATGGTCGCCTCCGCGGTGTCCGGGATGACATTGGCCTTATAGCCGGCGGAGAGCATCGACGGGTTCGCCGTGGTGCGCAGCGTCGCCGCGATGAAGCGCGAGGCGGTGCCGGTGGCGAGCGCGAGCTCCTCCGGGGTGCTGCGCTGCGGGTCGTGGCCGAGGATGCGGGCGACCTCGCCGAGCAGCTCGCGGGTGGTGTCGGTGAGGCGGGTGGGCCACTCCTCGCTGCCGATGCGGGCGATGGCCTGGGCGAGGCGGGTGACGGCGTTCTCGCCGTTGATCTGCGAGCCGTGGCCGGCCGTGCCGCGGGCGCGCAGCGTGAGCCAGAGCAGGGCCTTCTCGCCGGTCTGCACGAGGTAGGCGCGCTTGCCGCCGAGCTCGATCGAGTAGCCGCCGACCTCGCTGATCGCCTCGGTCGCGCCGGCGAACAGCTCGGGGCGGGTC
Source organism: Rathayibacter festucae DSM 15932 (assembly GCF_004011135.1). NCBI lineage: Bacteria > Bacillati > Actinomycetota > Actinomycetes > Micrococcales > Microbacteriaceae > Rathayibacter > Rathayibacter festucae. The sequence continues at coordinate 1,659,421 of NZ_CP028137.1, forward strand.
TTGACGAGGTGGCCGGAGCCGCGGACGCCGCCCGCCTCCTCGTCGGCGAAGAAGGCGATGACGAGGTCGCGGGAGGGCTTCCGGCCACTGCCGAGGATGTCGCCGAGGGAGGCGAGGATCATCGCGTCCATGTTCTTCATGTCGACCGCGCCGCGGCCCCAGAGCATGCCGTCCTTGATGACGCCGCCGAACGGATCGACGCTCCAGTTGTCCGCGATGGCCGGGACGACGTCGAGGTGCCCGTGCACGACGAGGGCGCCGCGCTCGCGGTCCTCCCCCGCGACTCGCGCGACGACGCTGGTGCGGCCGGGATCGGAGTCGATCAGCTCGGGCTCGAGGCCGAGATCGCGCAGACGGGCGGCCACGTACTCGGCGGCCTCGCGCTCGGGCTCGGCCTTCCCGTCGCCGTAGTTGCTGGTGTCGAAGCGGATGAGGTCCCGCGCGATGATCGCGGTCTCGTCGAGGTCCGACTCGGAGGGGGCGGCGGCGCTGTCGGAGGACGTCATGCCCCCACGCTAGCGGGCGGGCTCGCGGCACCCCGCTCCCCCGGTGTCATCCGAGGCGTTCGAACCGTGCTAATGTCTTCTTCGGCCGCGGAAACGCAGGCCGGAAACAACACTCGTCCGGGTGGCGGAAATGGCAGACGCGCTAGCTTGAGGTGCTAGTGCCCGTATAGGGCGTGGGGGTTCAAGTCCCCCCTCGGACACCGGCAGAACCCCTCGATCTCACGGAGATCGGGGGGTTCTTCTCGTTGGCGGCGGCGGTTCGATCTCAGGGGTGGTCGAACTCTCCCGATGCCGCGGTCGGCTGGCGAAGTGACAGAGCGGTGATGTGCTCGACGATCCGACGCGCGCACTCCATGGCCGAACTTCGTCCGGAGTCGACCTCGAGGTCGTAGGCGACGCCGCGATGGACGGACTCCGCCTGGTGTGCCGCCATCCCGGTGGTGCGGTCGCCTCCGGCTCGCTCACGCGCGGTCGCGACCTCGGGGGTGCAGCGGATGCCCACCCAGACGACGTCGAGTCCGCGGAGGTGGCTGCGCAGGCGCTCCTGCGACTCCGACGCATCGAGGAACACGTCGTCGAAGACGATGCGTGCGCCGGCGCGGGCGGTCGCGACGACGCCGGCCAGCCAGGCCGACTCGAGTCGACGGAAGGTGTCGCCGAGCTCCACCGCGCCGTCGTCGCCGTAGGAGACGCCCTCTCCACCTCCGTCGAGGTCGGGCGGCAGCGCGTCCACCAGGGTGTCGATCGAGACGCTCAACCACGGATCGGGCAGGAGCGCTTGGAGACTCCGGGCGATCGTCGTCTTGCCGGAGCTCGATCCGCCATTCAGGACGATGACGTCCGGAGTCACGGTGCACTCCGGGTGGTATCGCAGAGGAAGCTCGCCGGGGAGGGCGCATCAGGGCCGTTCATCTCGGCAGCCTAGGGCGGTCCGCCTCGGTGGGCCGGTGCCCATGCGCGGTATCGACGCTCGACGATCGAGAGCATGGTGCCCCCTCCTCGACTCCTTGACGATCGACCGCGCCGCTCTTAGGCTCTCGCCGAGTGAGAAACTAAACGAAACAGTTTCCTTTTCGGAAGCACGAGTCTCACCTTCGCCCGGCGACGTGCCGGACGACCTCGATCGAACGGACGCGACATGACGACCACCTCCTTCGCCGCCGGCTGGATCGTCCGGGCGCCGCGCGGGCCGTTCGCCGCCGTGCAGGGCGGGATCGACGACTCCGTCGGGGTGACGCTGCCGCACGACGCGCTCCGGGATGCCGAGCGCTCGCCGGAGGCGGTGTCCAAAGGCGGTGCGGCCTACTACCCGGGCGGTGCCTACAGCTACGTCAGGACCTTCGACGTGCCGGCCGACTGGGCGGGCAGGGTCGTCCGCCTCGAGGTGCAGGGTGCCTACCGGCACGCGATGGTCTTCCTCAACGACGAGTTCGCGGGGAACCGCGCCGACGGCTTCGCGCGCTTCTTCGTGGAGCTGACCCCGTTCCTCCGCTTCGGCGAGACGAACACGCTGCGGATCGAGGTGCGCTCGGGGCAGGACTCGCGCTGGTACGCCGGCGCCGGTCTGCACCGGCCGGTTCTGCTGCACGTCGACGAGCCTGTGCACATCGAGCCGGACGGCGTGCGGATCACGACCGTGCGCGTCGAGGACGACCAGGCCGTCGTCGAGGTCGCGACGAGCATCGTCAACCGCGGGCTCACGACGTCGTCGCTCACGGTGGCGACCGAGCTCACCGGGCCGGCCGGCGACGTCGTGGAGAGCGCGACGACACCGGTCACCGTCGCCCCCTGCCGCACCGCCCTCGTGCGCCAGCGCCTCTACGTGCAGGAGCCGGCCCTCTGGAGCGTCGACTCCCCCGCCCTGCACAGCGCCCGCACGAGCATCGGGGTCGGCGACGACGTCGTCACCGTGCACGGCATCCGCACCGTCACCGTCGACCCGAGGAAGGGGCTGCGGATCAACGGCGAGACCGTGCCGCTGCGCGGCGCGTGCATCCACAGCGACAACGGCGTGCTGGGCGCCGCCTCGATCGCCCGCGCGGAGGAGCGCCGGATCCAGCTGCTCAAGGAGGCCGGCTTCAATGCGATCCGCATGGCGCACAACCCCGCCTCGCCGTCGATGCTCGACGCCTGCGACCGCCTCGGCATGCTCGTGATGGACGAGGCCTTCGACATGTGGGTCCGCGGCAAGACCCATCACGACCACTCGCTCGACTTCGCGCAGTGGTGGCGGGCCGACCTGGAGTCGCTGGTCGCGAAGGACTACAACCACCCCAGCGTGATCCTCTACTCGATCGGCAACGAGATCGTCGAGGTCGGCACCCCGCACGGCGCGGTGCTGGCGCGCGATCTCGCGGAGCACGTGCGCTCGCTCGACCCCACGCGGCCCGTCACGAACGGCGTCAACCCGACGCTGGCGGTGCTCGACGAGCTCGACAGCATCCTGGCCTCGGAGCAGGGGCTGAACGAGCTGATGGGCGAGGCCGGCGCCGGGATGATGGCGGCGATCGGCTCCTCCGACGCCGTCACCCGCCGCACGGCGGAGTCGAGCGCGGCGGTCGACGTGCTCGGACTGAACTACGCCGACGCGCGCTACGCGAGCGATGCGGAGCTGTTCCCGCAGCGCGTGATCGTCGGGTCCGAGACGTTCCCCTCGCAGATCGGCGAGCTGTGGCCGAAGGTGCTGGCGAACCCGAACGTGATCGGCGACTTCACCTGGACCGGCTGGGACTACCTCGGCGAGGTCGGCATCGGCGCCACCTCCTACGCGGAGGACCCGGCCGCGAACGGCGCACTGGAGCGCGAGTACCCGTACCTGACGGCGTGGTGCGGCGACCTCGACATCACCGGCTGGCGGCGGCCCGCCTCCTACTACCGCGAGATCGTCTTCGGGCTGCGCTCGGAGCCGGCGATCGCGGTCGTCCGGCCGGAGCGGCACGGGCAGACGGTGACGATGCAGTCGCCCTGGGCGTGGAGCGACTCGGTCGACTCCTGGACCTGGCCCGGCTTCGAGGGCTCCCCCGTCACCGTCGAGGTGGCCGCGGACGCGGACGAGGTGGCGCTGCTGCTCGACGGCGTCGAGGTGGGACGCGCCGCGGTCGGGGCGGTGCGGCCGATGCTCGCGTCGATCGAGACGGTGCACCGGCCGGGAACGCTGACAGCGGTGGCATATCGGTCCGGGAGCGAGACGGGGCGCAGCTCGCTCGTGTCCGCGTCAGGACCGGCGGTGCTGACCGCGACGGCGGACCGGACGTCGCTGCGCGCGGACGACACGGACCTCGCGTACGTGGCGATCGAGCTGCGCGACGCGGCGGGAGTGCTGTTCACCGGGGCCGACCGCGTCGTCTCGGTCGCCGTCGAGGGCGCGGGCGTGCTCGCGGGCTTCGGGAGCGGGGCGCCGGCGACCACCGAGCGCTTCGACGCCACCTCGCGGACGACGTTCGACGGCCGCGCGCTCGCCGTCGTCCGTCCGACCGGCGCGGGGCCGATCACGCTGCTCGTATCGTCGGACGGTCTCGACGACGTCCGCATCGGGCTCTCCGCGAGCTGACGATCGACAGCGCAGCCTCTCCCCTTCCGCGGGCGGCGCATCTCTTGCTGATCGAGTAGCCCGCGCAGCGGGCGTATCGAGATCCACCGTCCTGCAGAGCGCGGGTCTCGATACGCCCCTCCGGGGCTACTCGACCAGCATTGGAGGGGTGCAGCCAGACCGGGAGCGCATCCAGTCATCCGTACACAGGGGGACGCGCCCCATGCTGATCGAGTAGCCCGTGGAGCGGGCGTATCGAGATCCGCCCTCACCGGAAACGGAGTGTGCAGACCCTCCGTTCTGCAAAGCGTGGGTCTCGATACGCCCCTCCGGGGCTACTCGACCAGCATGGGTGAGCAGCCCGACGGGGACGGTGTCAGGCGGCGACGACTCCGGCGGGCGACCAGCCGAGGGCCGGGGCGATCGAGTCGGCGACGGTCTGCAGGAGGCGTGCGTTGTACTCGACGCCGAGCTGGTTGGGGACGGTGAGCAGGAGGGTGTCCGCCTCCTGGACGGCGACGTCGGCGGCGAGCTCCTCGGCGAGGCGGTCGGGCTCGCCGGTGTAGCTGCGGCCGAAGCGGGCGCGGACGCCCTCGAGGGAGGCGACCTGGTCGCGCTCGCCGCGGCCGCCGAAGTAGAGGCGGTCGAGGTCGGTCGTGATCGGGAGGACGCTGCGCGACACGGAGACGCGCGGGGTCCGCTCCCAGCCGGCCTCCGCCCACGCTGAGCGGTACTCGCGGATCTGCCGCGCCTGCAGCTCGTCGAAGGGAATGCCCTCCTCCTCGAGCAGGAGCGTGGAGGACTGCAGGTTCATGCCCTGCTCGGCCGCCCAGCGCGCCGTCGCGAAGCTGCCCGCACCCCACCAGATGCGGTCCTCGAGGCCCGGCGAGCGCGGCTCGATCGCCAGGGGGCTCGACATCCCGGTGCGCGCGGGGTCGGTCTCGGCGACGGCGGCACCCGAGAGCGCCTCGCGGAAGAGCTGCACCTTGCGGCGGGCGAGGTCCGCGTCGGTCGTGCCCTCCGAGGGGACGTAGCCGAACGCCTCGGAGCCGCGGAGCGCCGTCTCCGGTGATCCCCGGCTCACGCCGAGCTCCAGCCGGCCACCGGAGATGAGGTCGGTCGCGGCCGCCTCCTCCGCCATGTAGAGCGGGTTCTCGTAGCGCATGTCGATGACGCCGGTGCCGATCTCGATCCGCCTGGTGCGGGCGGCGATCGCGGCGAGGAGCGGGAACGGCGAGGCGAGCTGCGGCGCGAAGTGGTGCACGCGGACGTAGGCGCCGTCGATGCCGATCTCCTCGGCCGCCTCCGCGAGCTCGATGGTCTGCAGGAGGACGTCGCGCGCGGTGTGCGTCAGCGACCCCTCGACGGACTGGTAGTGGCCGAAGGAGAGGAAGCCGATGCGCGAGACCATGCCTGCTCCAGCGTCGGACGCGTCCCGGCTATTCCCGGCGGCGAGCGCCGAGCGCCGACCGCTCCGCTCAGCTCGCCTCGAAGTCGGCGGAGACCGAGGCCGAGACCTCGATGTCCTCGGGCTTCAGCGCGAGCTCCTCCTGGCCCTTGAAGGCCATCGCGCGGCTCATCACGGCCGAGCCGCCCTCGATCCGGGTGTGCGGGCGCAGCCCGGGCTCGAAGAGGGTGAGCACCCGGGGCTCGCCCAGGCCGAGGGCGGACGCGTAGGCGGCGGCGCGCTCGCGGGCGTCGCGGACGGCGGCCACCCTCACCTCGCGCTCGGCACTCGCGCGCCGGGCGGCGGTGACGTCCCAGTCGACCCCGGCGACGGTGATGCCGGGTGCCTCCGAGACGGAGGCGACCCAGCGCCCGAGGGCGTCGAAGTCGCGGTACTTCACCCGGACGCTCGCGGCGGCGACGTGGAACGGCTCGGTGACGTCGGAGTCCTTGAGGTACCGCTGGATGGTCGAGACCGAGACCTGGTCGGCCGACCACCAGGTCGCCGCGCCGGAGGCCTGCTCGGCGCCGGCCTCCTCGCGCACGCGAGCGTGGAGGGCGGTCACCTCGTTCAGCGCCTGGGAGCGCGAGCGCGACTCGCGGCGGATCTCGAGGCGGACGGTGCCGCGCTCGGCGGGGTGGAAGTGCTGGGCGATCCCGGCGACGGTGATGGTGACCATGGCCTCATCGTGCCCCATCGGGCTGCGTCGGAGGTGCGGACCCGGGGATCGGAGCTGCGGACCGGGAGGTCAGCGGTGCAGGCCCAGAGCGCCGCGGAGGCGGTCGGCGAGCGAGAGCTCGATCGCGAGGTTGCTGAGGAGCTGGTCGCGGTGGGCGCCGCGCGCGGGCGGGACGACGGTGCCGGTGCGCGGGTCGGTGCCGCCGCGCAGGGCGCGCTCGCAGTCGGCGATCGTCTTCTCGATCAGCTCGAGTCGACGGGCCAGCCGGTCCGACTGGTAGTGCTCCCGCGAGATGGGGCCGTCGAAGGGGTGGCGGGTGGTGGGGGTCGTGAGGGTCGCGGTGGCGATTGCTGCTGCACTCATGCTGATCCGATCCGTCGGGGCGCGTAGTGGGCGCCGTTCGTGTGGGAGACAGACCAGCACGGGAGGCGACGCTCGCCACGATCGATGACGTGATGCGCACAGTGCTGGCACGAATCGTGCCGCTATCTGGCACGATTCGTTTTCCGTGGCGCGATTCGTCCATTCGGGCCACCTCGGCCCCTCGGGCGCCGTCAGTCGCGGAAGACGGCCAGCTGCTCGTTGCCGATGATCGCGAGGGTCCGGACGAGGCGGGTGTACCGCTCGACGAGCTCCTCGACCGCGGCACCCTGGCCGACCAGTGCGGCGATGCTCTCGGCGGGGAAGAGCGAGACGATCTCCATCGCGACCGCCCTGCCGTGCTCGAAGGAGAGGGCGCGCGCGTACTCCAGGGCACGGGTCAGCTGCGGGCGGTCGCCCTCGGAGGTGATCGCGGCGGGATCGGCGTCGGCGGCGTGCGCGAGGACGGCGACGAACACCCGGGCGATCTCGTCCACCCGCAGGGCCCGGACCAGCGTGAGCAGGCGCGAGGACACCCGCGACACCCCGCGCGCCAGCAGCTCGCCGCTGAGGGCGCGGACCTCGATCACGTCGCCGCCGACGAAGTCGCCGGAGACCCGCTTGATGCCGGACGCGAACAGGCTCGAGCCGGAGGCGATGCTGCGCTCGGCCTCGAGGTTGATCTCGACCCGGCCGCGCGAGGTCGCGACGCCCGAGATCCAGCGCTGCTCCACCGCGGGGTGCGCGTGGACGGCGCGGACGAGGGTGCCGGGGCCGGGGCCGTCGATGGCGCCGAGGATGACCTCGGGAGTGCGGGCGCCGGCGATGCGCGTCGAGACGCCGTTGTGCGCGGCGAGCTCGGCCGCCTTGAGCTTCGAGCGGATGCCGCCGCGGCCCGTCCCGCCCTTCTGCACCCCGATGCCGCGCAGCTCGGTGATCCCCAGCTCCTCGAGGTGCACGCCCTCGGCGATGCTGCCGGCGAAGACACCGGGGACGTCGGTGAGCAGCAGCAGCAGATCCGCGCCGAGGAGCATCGCCAGGCCGCCGGCGACACCGTCGTTGTCGGAGCCGGCGGAGTCGATGGTGTCGTTGCCGTTGACGATCGGCACGACGCCCGCGTCGAGCGCGTGCCGGATCGCCTCCGCGACGTGCGCCATCTGCCGCGGCGATGCGAGGTCGGACTCGCCGATCAGGATCTGCGCGACGAGTGAACCGGAGAGCTCGGCCACCGAGCGGTAGAAGCCCATCAGCACGGTCTGGCCCACGGCGGCGGCGAGGCGCGGGCTGATCGGCGCGTCCTGCGAGCGGGCGAAGAGAGCCCGGCCGGAGGAGACGGCGCCGGAGGAGACGAGGACGACGTCCCAGCCGAGTGCACGGGCGCCGAACGCGCTCTCGAGGGCGCTCGCGAGGAGCACGGGGTCCGGGCCGGACTGCTTGGTCACCGAGCTCGAGCCCATCTTGACCACGAGCGTCCGCCGCCGTGCCGGGAGGGAGGAGGGGTTCTCGGCGGCGGCTGCGGGCAGGGCGTCGGACATGGCTCCCATGGTAGGGGCGCACTCACGACGGGCCCACCGTATTTCCCTAGTGCTAGTCGGTTTTCGGCGTATCCTTCTCGCGGAGCCGACGAGGGCTCCCCTTCGGAAGGACGCCCCCATGACATCGACGTCATCCCCCGCCGGCGAACCGCTCGACGAGCAGGTCGACCGCCGCTACCTCGATCCCCTGCGCCCCGTCGCCGAGCGGGTCGAGATCCTGCTCGGCCAGATGACGCTCGAGGAGAAGGCCGGGCTGTTCTTCCAGACCATGGTCGTGATGGGCGAGGGCGGAGCGCTCGCCGAGGACGGCGCGTTCGGACTGCCCTCGACCGCGACGATGGTGCTCGAGAAGCGGATGTCGCACTTCAACCTGCTCGGCGGCGGCACCGCCACGGCGCGCGAGCTCGCCGAGTGGCACAACCGCGTCCAGGAGCTGGCCTCCTCGAGCCGGCTCGGGATCCCCGTGACCCTCTCCACCGATCCGCGCCACTCCTTCACCGACAACCCCGGCACCGGGGCGCAGGCGGAGGCGTTCTCGCAGTGGCCGGAGCCGCTCGGCCTCGCCGCGATCGGCGACGAGGACCTGGTCGAGCGCTTCGGCGACATCGCGCGTCAGGAGTACCTCGCCGTCGGCCTGCGGGTCGCGCTGCACCCGCAGATCGACCTGACGACCGAGTCGCGCTGGGCGCGGCAGGTCGGCACGTTCGGCGAGGACGCCGAGCTCACCGGACGGCTCGGCGCCGCCTACATCCGCGGCTTCCAGGGCGAGGCACTGGGGGCGCAGTCGGTCGCGACGATGACCAAGCACTTCCCCGGCGGCGGGCCGCAGAAGGACGGCGAGGATCCGCACTTCCCCTACGGCCGCGAGCAGGTCTACCCGGGCGGCAACGCCGAGTACCACCTGCAGCCCTTCGTGAAGGCCTTCGAGGCGGGCACGAGCCAGATCATGCCGTACTACGGCATGCCGGTCGGGACCGAGCACGAGGAGGTCGGCTTCGGCTTCAACCGCTCGGTGATCACGGGGCTGCTGCGCGAGCGGTTCGGCTTCGACGGCATCGTCTGCACCGACTGGGGGCTGCTCTCGGACTCCGACATCATGGGTGACCACCACGTCGCGCGCGCCTGGGGCGTCGAGCACCTGTCGGTGCCGGAGCGGATGGCGAAGGCCCTCGAGGCCGGGGTCGACCAGTTCGGCGGGGAGTCGATCCCGGAGACGCTGGTCGCCCTGGTCCGGGACGGGACGGTCGCCGAGGAGCGGCTCGACGTGTCCGTGCGGCGGCTGCTGCGGGAGAAGTTCGTGCTGGGGCTGTTCGACTCGCGCGCGGTCGATCCGGCCGCCGCCGAGGCGGTCGTCGGCTCGGCGGAGTTCCGCGCGGCGGGCGAGGCGGCCCAGCGCGCGGCGATCACGGTCCTCGCGCAGGACGGCGTCCTGCCGGCGGGGCAGGGGCTGCGGCTCTACGTCGAGGGGATCGATCCGGCGGTCGCCGCGGGGTACGGCACCGTCGTCGGGTCTCCGGAGGAGGCGGAGCTCGCGGTGATCCGGCTGCAGGCGCCCTTCGAGCAGCGCGCGACCGCGTTCGAGAACGTCTTCCACGCCGGCTCGCTCGACTTCCCGGACGAGGTCGTGGGGCACGTCCTGTCCGTGGCGGCTCAGGTGCCGACGGTCGTCGACGTGTTCCTGGACCGGCCGGCGATCCTCACTCCGCTGCTCGACTCCGCGGCGGCGCTGCTCGGTGACTTCGGCGCGTCGGGGGCCGCGGTGCTCGACGTCGTGTTCGGAGTGTCGGAGGCCCGTGGAACACTGCCGATGGACCTTCCGCGCTCGATGGCCGCCGCGGCGGCCCGCCGGCCGGACGTGCCGTTCGACACCGAGGATCCGCTGTTCCGGTTCGGTCACGGACTGCGCGTGACGGGGTCCGCGGAGGGGTAGCGCGGCGGGCCCCGGGCTCCTCCACAGGGGGCGATCCGGGGCCTTCTCCACCTGGTCCGGCACCCGGCGCGGCGGATGTCGGTGGCGATTGACATACTCGAACACATGTTCGAACATGGGTTGATGAGCCCCCCTTCACAGCACCCCTCGCCGGGGGTCGCCGACACCGCGGAACCGCTGCTGCGGCAGCTCGCGTCGGTGAAGGAGCTGCAGTCGCGGATCCGGGACATGCAGGCGACGACGCTCGAGTCGAAGAGCCTGGCGACGCTGCCGGCCTTCGCCTCTGTGCTGCCCGGCGGCTCGCTCAAGCAGGGCGCCGCCTACTCGGTCGAGGGCTCGATGAGCCTGGCCATGGGTCTGCTGGCCGGGCCGTCGTCCGAGGGCGCCTGGTGCGGCGTCGTCGGCGTCCCCGAGTTCGGCGCCGAGGCGGCGGCCGGCCTGGGGATCGACCTCGAGCGGCTCGTGCTCGTGCCCTCCCCCGCCGAGCACTGGCTCACCGTCACCGCGGCCCTGGTCGACGTCCTCACCGTCGTGCTGACCCGCCCGCCCGCCTCCGTCTCCTCGGCCGACGTCTCCCGGCTGGGCGCACGGCTGCGGCAGCGCGGGGCGGCGCTCGTCGTCCTCGGCGAGTGGCCGCAGGCCGAGGCGCGGCTCAGCATCCGCAGCAGCCGCTGGGAGGGGCTCGGCGCCGGCCACGGCTACCTGCGCACCCGCGAGGCGCTCGTCGACGTCGTCGGCCGCGCCGGGACGCGGGTGCGCACCGTGCGGATGAGCATGCCCGGCACCGGGCGGCCCTTCGGCGTGCTGGGCGGGCCCTCGCGCCTGCAGGAGCGCACCCTGCACGAGCGGGCGGTGTGAGATGAGCCGTTCCGCAAGCGCTCTCGAGCTGCGCCGCACGATCCTGGTCTGGTGCCCCGACTGGCCTCTGCTCGCCGCCGCGGCGGACGCCGGACTCGACGCGGAGACCCCGCTCGCGCTCACCGAGAAGAGCCTCGTCTTCGCCTGCTCCCCTGGTGCGCGAGCGGAGGGCGTGCGCCGCGGCATGCGGATCCGCGAGGCGCAGTCGCGCTGCACCGGGCTCGCCGTGGTCCCCTACGACCCCGTGCTCGACCACCGCGCCTTCGAGCCGCTCGTCCAGGCGCTGGAGGAGATCACCCCGGGTGTGCAGCTGATCCGGCCCGGGCTCTGCGCGATCCGCGCCCGCGGGCCGCGCCGCTACTACGGCAGCGAGCAGTCGGCGGCCGAGGCCGTGCTCCAGCGGCTCAGCGAGCTGGGCGTGCCGCTCGCGCGCGCCGGGATCGCCGACGGCCTCTTCGCCTCCGAGCTCGCGGCCAAGCACTCCGGCACCGCGGTGGCGATCGTGCCGGCCGGCGAGAGCGCCGCCTTCCTGGCGCCCCTGCCGCTCGACGCCCTCGAGACCGAGGCCGTCGGCGCGCGCACCCGCACCACCGGCAAGGGCGAGGACCTCATCGCGCTGCTGCGCAGGCTCGGCGTGCGGACCCTCGGCGCCTTCGCTCAGCTGCCGAGCGACGACGTCTCCGCGCGCTTCGGGCCCGACGGGGCGCGCGCGCACGTGCTGGCCTCGGGCGCCGAGACCGAGACGGTCGTCCCGCGGCTCCCGCCCGAGCGGCTCGACCGGGTGCTCGAGTTCGAGCCGCCGTTGGACCGGATCGACCAGGCGGCCTTCGCCTTCCGCGTCCCGGCGGAGGAGTTCGTCGCCGGGCTCACCCGGGCGCAGCTGGTAGCGACTGCGATCAGGATCGAGGTCGTCAGCGACCGCGGCGAGGTGTCCTCCCGCAGCTGGCTGCACCCGCGCTGGTTCACCCCGGGCGACGTCGTCGACCGCGTCCGCTGGCAGCTCCAGGGCAACGGCGCGATCGACGCGGGGCTCGGCTCGCCGATCGCCCGGCTGTCGGTCGAGCCCGAGGCGGTCGACGCGATCGGGAACCACGAGCAGGGACTCTGGGGCACGGCTCCGGAGGAGCGGGTGCACCACGGTCTCAGCCGCGTGCAGAGCATGCTCGGCCACGAAGCCGTCGTCACGGCGTCGGTGGGCGGGGGCCGGTCGCTCCGCGACCGCCAGCACCTGATCCCCTGGGGGGACAGGGAGCCGGGCGACGCCCGGCCGCGCGGGCTGCCGTGGCCGGGGGCGCTGCCGCCGCCCCTGCCGCCCACGGTCTTCGCGGAGCCGGCGGCCGTCCTGGTCCGCGGTCCCCGCGGGGAGACGGTCTCGGTCGACGACCGCGGCTCCCTCACCTCCGTCCCCGCCTACTTCGCGCCCGGCTCCTCGCAGGCCCGCCTGCAGCCGGTGACGGGGTGGGCCGGTCCCTGGCCGATCGACGAGCGGTGGTGGGACGCGCGAACAGCAGTCCGCTACGACCGCTTCCAGGTCGTCGACTCCGACGGCGTCGCCTGGCTGCTGCTCTGCCTCGACGGCGAGTGGGCGGCCGAGGCCCGCTACGACTGACTCCCCCGGCCGCTGACGGCCGCGATCCGATCCTCCCGAGCACGACGACCGAAGGAGCCCCCGATGGGCTGGAACAACCCCCCGATCCCCTGGTCGGAGTTCGAGCGCCGCCTCTCCAGCACGACCCGGAGCGACGGCACGACCGTCCGCGGCGACGGTGGCGACAGCCCCGCCTGGTCGCACAAGCGCCCCGCCTACACGCCCGGCGCCGACGTCCGGCCGCCGGACCAGAAGGTGCCCTACGCCGAGCTGCACGCGCACTCGCACTTCAGCTTCCTCGACGGCGCCAGCAAGCCGGAGGAGCTGATCGAGGAGGCCGTCCGGCTCGGCATCGACACCCTCGCCCTCACCGACCACGACGGGCTCTACGGGATCGTCCGGATGGCGGAGGCCGCGCAGGACCACGGCGTCCGCACCGCCTTCGGCGCCGAGCTCTCGCTCGGGCTCCGCGCCCCGCAGAACGGCGTCGCCGATCCCGAGGGCACGCACCTGCTCGTCCTCGCCCGCCGAGAGGAGGGCTACCACCGGCTCGCCCGCGCGATCACCACCGCCCAGCTCGCCGGCGCCGAGAAGGGCAAGCCGAGCTACGACCTCGAGGAGCTCGCCCGGACCGCCGACGGCCACTGGATCGTGCTGACCGGCTGCCGGAAGGGCGCCGTCCGGCAGGCCCTGGTCGCGAGCGGCGAGGCGGCGGCCGAGGAGGAGGTGCGCGAGCTCGTGGCCCTCTTCGGCGCCCGCAACGTCCTCGTCGAGCTCTTCGACCACGGCGACCCGCTCGCCTCCCTGCACAACGACCAGCTCGCCGGCATCGCCGAGCGGCTGCAGCTGCGCCTCGTCGCCACCGGCAACGTGCACTACGCCCGGCCCGAGGACCGCCCGCTGCAGACGGCGCTGGCCGCGGTCCGCGCCCGGCGGAGCCTCGACGAGATGGACGGCTGGCTGCCCGCCGCCGGCGGTGCGCACCTGCGCTCGGGCGCAGAGATGGCCGAGCGCTTCTCCCGCTACCCCGGCTCGGTCGAGAACACCGTGCTGATCGCCGACGAGATCGCCTTCGAGCTCGGCCGGGTCCGCCCCCGGCTGCCCCGGCAGGACGTGCCCGAGGGGCACACCCCGATGAGCTGGCTGCGCCACCTGGTGCAGCTCGCGGTGCCGGCGAAGTACCCGGGCGCCGACTCCGACGTGCACGAGCGCCTCGAGAAGGAGCTCGCCGTGATCGAGGCCAAGGACTTCCCCGGCTACTTCCTCATCGTCCACGACATCGTGCACTTCGCGAAGGGCAGGGGGATCCTCTGCCAGGGCCGCGGCTCGGCCGCCAACTCGGCGGTCTGCTACGTCCTCGGGATCACCGCGGTGGACTCGATCTTCTACGGGCTGCCCTTCGAGCGCTTCCTCTCCAGCATCCGCGACGAGGAGCCCGACATCGACGTCGACTTCGACTCCGAGCGGCGCGAGGAGGTCATCCAGCACGTCTACGAGAAGTACGGGCGGCTGAACGCGGCGCAGGTCGCGAACGTCATCACCTACCGGCCGAAGTTCGCCGTCCGCGACATGGCGAAGGCGCTGGGCTACAGCGCCGGGCAGCAGGACGGCTGGTCGAAGCAGATCGAGCACTGGGGCTCGATCACCGAGAGCCCCGAGCACGACATCCCGGACGACGTCGTCGCCCTGACCAAGAAGGTGCTCGGCACGCCCCGGCACCTGGGCATCCACTCCGGCGGCATGGTGCTCACAGACCGGCCGGTCGGCGAGGTCTGCCCGATCGAGCCCGCCCGGATGGAGAAGCGCACCGTCCTGCAGTGGGACAAGGACGACTGCGCCTGGATGGGCCTGGTCAAGTTCGACCTGCTCGGGCTGGGGATGCTCGCCGCCCTGCAGTACACCTTCGACCTCGTGGCGGAGCACGTCGGCGAGAAGTGGGACCTCTCGACGATCCCGCGCGAGGAGAAGGGCGTCTACGACCAGCTCTGCCGGGCCGACTCCATCGGGGTGTTCCAGGTCGAGAGCCGCGCGCAGATGGGCACCCTCCCCCGGCTCCAGCCGCGGCGCTTCTACGACCTCGTGATCGAGGTGGCACTGATCCGCCCCGGTCCGATCCAGGGCGGCGCGGTGCACCCCTACATCCGGCGGAAGCTCGGCGAGGAGCCGATCACCTACCAGCACCCCCTGCTGGTCACGCCGCTCAAGCGCACCCTCGGCGTGCCGCTGTTCCAGGAGCAGCTGATGCAGGTCGCGGTGGCGGTCGGCGACTGCAACGCGGAGGACGCGGACCTGCTGCGCCGCGCGATGGGCTCCAAGCGGGGCACCGAGAAGATCGAGTCGCTCCGGGAGCGGCTCTACGAGGGCATGGCCCGCAACGGGATCACCGACGAGGTCGCCGACGACATCTACCGCCGGATCCAGGCCTTCGCCAACTTCGGCTTCGCCGAGAGCCACGCGATCAGCTTCGCGCTGCTGGTGTACGCCAGTGCCTGGCTGCGCCTGCACTACCCGGCCGCCTTCACCGCGGCCCTGCTCCGGGCTCAGCCGATGGGCTTCTACGCCCCGCACACCCTGGTCGCCGACGCCCGCCGGCACGGTGTCCGCGTCGAGTCCCCCGACGTCAACCGCTCGCTGTCGCACCCCGGACTCGAGGCGCTCGACGGGCCGCCGACCCAGCGGCGGGGCGGGGCGCCGCACGGGCAGGACTCCTGCCTCTCCGCCGAGCAGGCGCCGACGGGCCTCTTCGACCGGTCGCAGCACTTCGACACCGACGACCACCGCCGCGACGCCGGCTTCGTCATCCGCCTGGGCCTCGCCGGGGTGAAGGGCATCGGCACGGAGCTGGCCGAGCACATCGTCGCCGAGCGGGAGCGCGGCGGGCCCTACGCGAGCATGGCCGACCTCTCGCGCCGCGTGGGAGTGAACGCGACCCAGCTCGAGGCGCTCGGCGCCGCGGGATCGTTCGACTCCCTCGGGCTCCAGCGCCGTCAGGCGCTCTGGGAGGCGGGCTCCGCTGCCGCCGACCGCCAGGAGTTCCTCCCCGACTCGATCGTCGCCGTCCAGCCTCCGCTGCTGCCGATGCTCTCTGCGCAGGAGCGGGTCGTCTTCGACTTCTGGGCCACCGGCATCTCGCCCGACGACCACCCGCTCCGGCATCTGAGGGAGGGCCTCACCCGGCGAGGAGCGCGCTCCACTGCCGACCTGTCCGGCACGCCCTCCGGCACCCGGATCGAGGTCGGCGGGGTCGTGATCCACCGCCAACGTCCCTCCACAGCCGCCGGAGTGACCTTCATGAACCTCGAGGACGAGCACGGGATCCTCAACGTCATCTGCTCCGTCGGAGTATGGAACCGCTACCGGCGCACCGCGCGCGAGGCTCCCGCGCTCCTCATCCGCGGGATCCTCGAGCGCTCCGACGAGGGGGTGACCAACCTCCTCGCCGACCGCTTCGAGGCGCTGTCGGTCACCGCCCGGACCACCGCCCGCAACTTCCGATGACCGCCCGTCGGACCACGACCGCCCCAGCACCGCGAGCGCTTCCGCGCCCGCATCACCCGCGAGAAAGCGACACCATGACGAACACGGACCACGCCCTCCACCCCTCGGCGCTCGACGTGCCGCTGCGCGACGACCGGGACCTGCGCGAGCGCGTCTCGTCCCTCATCGGTCCCGCCTACCGGCGTGCGCTCTGGCCGATCCTGCTCGACCGGGCCGGCTACCAGCTGCCGATCCTCTACCCGGTGGACGGCCTGCCCGTGCACCCCGACGAGGAGAAGACCGAGCGCATCGTCGCGACCCTCGCGAAAGCGGTCGCGCATCACGACGTCGGCTCGCTCGCCTTCGCGCTCGAGCGACCGGGCCGGGCGTTCCTCGGCGAGACCGACCGGGTGCTCGCCCGCCAGCTGAGCGCCGCCTGCCACCGGCGGGCCATGCCGCTGCGTGCCCTGCTGCTCGTGCACGACGACGGCGTGCGGATCATCGCCGACGCCGAGCACTCCGTGTCGGCCCGCTGACAGGTCTCCGGCGGGCGGCGGTGAGAACGGGCTCGGGCGCGACGGGTGAGAGGAACGACACGCGCGCCGGCCCGAATCGACTCGGACCGGCGCGCGGCGGACGACTACTCGGCGTCGCTGAGCGTGATCAGCAGCGAGGACGCGCCGAGGTCGACCTCGGTGTCACCGGGCTGGACCGCGTACTCGCCCACGGCGAGGAGCGACTCCGCCACCTCGGGCAGCGGGACCCGCGCCGACGACTCGCCGACGTTGATCGCGATCGTCACCCGGCCGCGGCCCAGGGTGAGCCAGCGCTCGTCCTCGTCGAGCTCGACGCGCACCGAGCCGAAGCGCGGGTCGGTCAGCTCGGGGAAGCGGCGGCGCAGCGCCGCCAGCTCGCGGTAGACGGCGAGGATGCGGGCACCGCGCCCCTCCTCCGCCTCGGACCAGTCGAGCTTGGAGCGCTCGAAGGTCTCGGGGTCCTGCGGGTCGGGCACGACCTCCGGGTCCCAGCCCATCTTCGCGAACTCCTCGATGCGGCCCTTCGCCGTCGCCTCGCCGAGATCCTTCTCCGGGTGCGAGGTGAAGAACTGCCACGGGGTGGACGCCGCCCACTCCTCGCCCATGAAGAGCATCGGGGTGAACGGGCCGAGCAGCGTCAGCGCGGCGGCGATCGCCAGCCGGCCCTCGTCGAGGGTCGCGGTCAGCCGGTCGCCGATCGCCCGGTTGCCGATCTGGTCGTGGTTCTGGCTGCAGACCACGAGGCGCCAGGTCGGCATCCGCTCGGTGTCGATCGGGCGTCCGTGGTGCCGGCCGCGGAACGTGGAGAGAGTGCCGTCGTGGAAGAAGCCGCGGGTGAGGACCTTGCCGAGCGCGCCGAGCGGCGCGAAGTCCTCGTAGTAGCCGGTCGTCTCGCCGGTGAGGGCGACGTGCACGGCGTGGTGGAAGTCGTCGCTCCACTGCGCGTCGAGCCCGTAGCCGCCCGCCTCGCGCGGGGTGATCAGCGTCGGGTCGTTGAGGTCCGACTCCGCGATCAGGGTCAGCGGGCGCCCGACGTCGGCCGAGAGCACCGCGACCTCGGCGGCCATCTCCTCGAGCACGTGCACGGCGCGCTCGTCCGAGAGCGCGTGCACCGCATCGAGGCGCAGGGCGTCGACGTGGTAGTCGCGCAGCCACATCAGCGCGTTGTCGAGGATGTAGCCGCGGACGACGTCCGAGCCCTCCCCGTCGAGGTTGATCGAGCTGCCCCAGGTGTTGGCCTTCTCGTTCTTGAGGTACGGGCCGAACTCGGGCAGGTAGTTGCCGCTCGGGCCGAGGTGGTTGTAGACCACGTCCTGCACGATGCCCAGTCCCGCGCGGTGCGCCGCATCGACGAAGCGCTGGTACGCCTCCGGTCCGCCGTAGGCCTCCGAGACGGCGTACCAGAGGACGCCGTCGTAGCCCCAGTTGTGCGTGCCGTTCACCGCGTTGACCGGGAGGATCTCGATGAAGTCGACGCCGATCGAGCGCAGGTGCTCGAGCCGGCCGGCGGCCGAGTCGAGCGTGCCCTCGGGGGTGAAGGTGCCGATGTGCAGCTCGTAGATCACGGCCCCCGCCAGCTGGCGGCCCGTCCAGGCCTGGTCGGCCCACTCGAACGCGCTCGGGTCGTAGCTGCGGGAGAGCTCGTGGACTCCGCCGGGCTGGCGGCGCGAGCGCGGGTCCGGGAACGGGCCCTTGCCGTCCACCAGGTAGCCGTAGTCGACCTCGCCGGTCGCGGCGACCGACCCGGAGACCCGCCACCAGCCCTCGTCGCCGAAGCGGGCCATCGCGACCGTCCCGCCCGCACCCAGGGCGAGCTCGACGGAGGACGCCTCGGGCGCCCACACGTCGAAGCGCTCGGGTCCGGAGACGGGCAGGGCGTAGCGGTAGGGCGTCGTGCTGATCACGGGGTTCTCCAGGGTCGTTCGAACGGGGTCGGCAGGAAGGGACTCGCCGGGTCAGGCGACCGGTGCGAGCAGGGCGACCGGGTAGCCGCCGCCGAGGATCTCCGACACGGCGGTCGGCCCGCCGGCGAAGGTGCGCCCGGTGAGGACGTCCACGACCGGGTGCCCCGGCAGGACGATCAGGGTCTCGCCCCAGCCGCCCTCGGCCGCGAGCCGCGCGGGCAGGCGGGTGGCGACCATCAGCGCACCGCCGCGGTCGAAGGCGATCGCGTGCTCGGCGGCCGGCCCGATGGCGGGGACGGCGGCGTAGCGCGTGAACAGCTCCGGCCGGTCGCGGCGCAGGCGCAGGGCCCGCGAGGTGACGAGCAGCTTGGCCGCGCCCTCCGCGTCGATCTCCGGCAGCCAGCCGCCGTCGATCCGCTCGAGCAGCGCCCGGCGCTCGGCGAAGTCGACCGGGCGGCGGTTGTCGGGGTCGACGAGCGACGTCTCCCACAGCTCGCTGCCCTGGTAGACGTCCGGGATGCCCGGCGCCGTCAGCTGGACGAGCTTGGCCGAGAGGCTGTTCGACCAGCCGTCGGCCGAGACGCGCGCCACGGTGTCCTCGATCAGGCGGCGCACGGCCGCGTCGTCGAAGGCGGCGTCGACCGCCGCGTGCATCCGCTTCTCGAACGCCTCGTCCGGAGCGGTCCACATCGTCGAGCTGCCGGCCTCGCGCGACGCCTTCTCGGCGTAGGCGTGCAGGCGCTCGCGGGACGCGGGCCAGGTGCCGACGATCGCCTCCCAGAGCAGGTGCTCGACCGGTCCGTCGCCGAAGCCGGCGTGCTCGTGCAGCGAGCGGAGCGTCTCGGCCCAGGCCTCGGCGTCCTCCGCGAGGGCGGTGATGCGCGCGCGGGTGTCCTCACCGCGCTTGGTGTCGTGCGTCGACAGCGTGGTGAGCGAGGCCGGGAAGGACGCCTGGCGGACGCCCTGGCGGCGGTGGAACTCCTCCAGGTCGATCGCGAACTCGTCCGGGTCGGCGCCGACCTCGTTGAGCGAGGTGAGGCGGCTGTAGCGGTAGAACGCCGTGTCCTCGACACCCTTCGCCATCACCATGCCGGAGGTCTGCTGGAAGCGGACCGACACGGGGGTGCCGGTCTCCTCGAGCAGCGCGGCGACCTCGTCGATCGTCGCGGCGATCTCGGGGCGGCGGTGTCGCGCGTCGAGCCGTGCGTGCTCGAGGTGCTCGCCGCCGTAGGGCAGGTAGCTGCGGTAGACCGGGAAGGTCGCGAGCAGCTCGGCGATCGCGTCGTCCGCGCCGTCGACCTGCGGGATCAGGCGGGCCAGGCGGAGCACCTCGGAGCGGAGGATGCTGTCGGCGATGCCGCGCTTGGTGTCGTGGATCAGGTCGGCCCAGTCCACCGGCTCGCCGCCGTCGCCCAGCTCCGCGTCCAGGCCCTCGAGCACCGGACGGGCGTCGGGGTCGACGAGGATTCGGTCGATGTCGGCGAGCGCGTCGTAGCCGGTGGTGCCCACGGTCGCCCAGTGCGCGGGCAGCTGCTCGTCGCCCTCGAGGATCTTCTCGACCCAGACCGGTGCGCCGTCGATGGCGCGGGCGAGGTCGTCCAGGTAGCCGCCCGGGTCGGCCAGGCCGTCCGGGTGGTCGACGCGCAGGCCGTCGGCCAGGCCCTCGGTGAACCAGCGGACGATCTCGCGGTGCGAGGCCTCGAAGACCTCGGGCCGCTCGACCGTGATCGCGGCGAGGGTGTTGACCGCGAAGAAGCGGCGGTAGTTCAGCTCGGCGTCGGCGCGGCGCCAGTTGACCAGCTCGTAGCTCTGCCGGGCGTGCACGGTGCGGCCGGAGTCGCCGGGCTCGGCGGTGCCGGGCGCGATCGGCAGGCGGTTCTCGTAGTAGTGCAGCTCGTCGCCGACGACTTCGAGCGCGTCCAGCTCGCTGTCGCTGTCGCCTTCGGAGGCTCCGTCACCGAGGATCGGCACGCGCAGCTTGCCGTCACCCGCCGCCCAGTCGATGTCGAACGCCTCGGCGCAGCGGGAGTCCCGCCCGTGCTTGAGCAGGTCCCACCACCAGGCGTTCTCCACCGGCGTCGCGACGCCCATGTGGTTCGGCACGATGTCGATGAGGACGCCGAGGCCCTCCTTCCTCGCCGCCGCGGAGGCGTGGGCGAGGCCCTCGCCGCCGCCGCGGGCCGGGTCGACCTTCGAGTGGTCGACGACGTCGTAGCCGTGGTCCGAGCCGGGCTCGGCGGTCAGCAGCGGCGAGAAGTACAGCCAGTCGGCGCCGAGGGAGCGCACGTAGTCGGCCACCGTCGCGGCCTCGTCGAGATCGAAGCCGGAGCGGATCTGGAGTCGGTAGGTGGAGGCGGGCAGTCGCAACGTCAGGCTCCTGTCGAGGGGGCGGTCGCGGAGTCGGTCGACTCCTCGTGGGGGCTGGTGTGGCCCGTGGTGGTGATGATCGGGATGGCCGAGGTGGCGGCGAGCGAGGCCAGCGAGGCGGCGACCGAGTGGTCGACCTCGGGCTCGGGCGCGCTGTGCTCCTGGAGGATCACGAGCGACTTCGCCTGCACGGTGAGGATCGCGCCGGCGGGACGCGGGACCGAGTCGGCCTCCGCTCCGGCGGTGTCGACCAGGACGGCCCACTCCACCGCGTACTCGTCGGCCGGGATCGTGAACTCCACGTCCACGTCGTCGGCGTTGAAGTAGAGCAGGAAGCTGTCGTCGACGACCGGCTGGCCGCGCTCGTCGCGCTCGCGGATCCCGTTGCCGTTGAGGTAGATGCCGACCGAGCGGTCCAGGCCCGAGTCCCAGTCCGACGGCGTCATCTCGGTGCCGTCGGCCTTGAACCAGACGATGTCCGGCAGCGGCTCGCCGGTGCCGCGCAGGACGGGGCGCCCGTCGAAGAAGCGGCCGCGACGGAAGGTCGGGTGCTCGGCGCGGAGGCGGATCAGCGCCGCGGTGAACTCCACCAGGGGCTTGTCCGCCTTCTCCCAGTCGATCCAGGTCAGCTCGCTGTCCTGCGCGTAGGTGTTGTTGTTGCCGTTCTGCGTGCGGCCGAGCTCGTCGCCGTGCAGGATCATCGGCACGCCCTGCGAGATCAGCATCGTCGCGAGGAAGTTGCGCTGCTGGCGGGCGCGGAGGCCGAGGACCTTCGGGTCGTCGGTCGGGCCCTCGGCGCCGTGGTTCCAGGAGCGGTTGTGCGACTCGCCGTCGTTGCCGTCCTCGCCGTTGGCGTCGTTGTGCTTCTCGTTGTAGGAGACGAGGTCGCGGAGGGTGAAGCCGTCGTGCGCGGTGACGAAGTTGATCGAGGCGACCGGGTAGCGGCCGGAGCGCGCGTAGAGGTCGGCCGAGCCGGTGAGCCGCGAGGCGAACTCGCCCAGCGTCGAGGGCTCGCCGCGCCAGAAGTCGCGGACGGTGTCGCGGTACTTGCCGTTCCACTCCGTCCACTGCGGCGGGAAGTTGCCGACCTGGTAGCCGCCGGGGCCGACGTCCCACGGCTCGGCGATCAGCTTGACCTGCGAGACCACCGGGTCCTGCTGGACGAGCTCGAAGAAGGTGGAGAGCCGGTCGACGTCGTAGAACTCGCGGGCCAGCGCCGAGGCGAGGTCGAAGCGGAAGCCGTCGACCCGCATCTCGGTCACCCAGTAGCGCAGCGAGTCCATGATCAACTGCAGCGAGTGCGGGTGGCGCACGTTCAGGGTGTTGCCGGTGCCGGTGTAGTCCATGTAGTAGCGCTTGTCGTCGTCGACCAGGCGGTAGTACGCCTCGTTGTCGATGCCGCGGAACGACAGCGTCGGGCCGAGGTGGTTGCCCTCCGCGGTGTGGTTGTAGACCACGTCGAGGATGACCTCGATGCCGGCCGCGTGCAGCGCCTTCACCATGCTCTTGAACTCCTGGACCTGCTGGCCCAGGTCGCCGGTGGCGGTGTAGGTGTTCTGCGGCGCGAAGAAGCCGATCGTGTTGTAGCCCCAGTAGTTCGAGAGGCCCTTCTCGATCAGCGTCGAGTCGTTGACGAACTGGTGCACCGGCATCAGCTCGAGCGCGGTGATGCCGAGGTGCTTGAGGTGCGCGATCACGGCGGGGTGGGCGACGCCGGCGTAGGTGCCGCGCAGCTCCTCCGGCACGTCGGGGTGGCTCTTGGTGAGCCCCTTCACGTGCGCCTCGTAGATCACGGTGCTGTCGTAGGAGGTGCGCGGGCGGCGGTCGCCGGCCCAGTCGAAGAACGGGTTGATGACCACGCCCATCATCATGTGCGGCGCCGAGTCCTCGTCGTTGGTCGAGTCCGGGTCGCCGAAGGTGTACGAGAAGAGCGACTGGTCCCAGTCGATCTCGCCCGAGACGGCCTTCGCGTACGGGTCCAGCAGCAGCTTGTTCGGGTTGCAGCGGTGTCCGCCGTCCGGGTCGTACGCGCCGTGGACGCGGTAGCCGTAGCGCTGGC
Organism: Rathayibacter festucae DSM 15932; assembly: GCF_004011135.1. Lineage (NCBI taxonomy): Bacteria > Bacillati > Actinomycetota > Actinomycetes > Micrococcales > Microbacteriaceae > Rathayibacter > Rathayibacter festucae. The sequence goes on from NZ_CP028137.1 coordinate 1,682,196, forward strand.
CGGGCTGGACCTGCGGGAGGTAGCAGTGCCAGACGTAGGCGTCCGACTCGAGCACCTCGACGCGCGTCTCGGTGCCGTCCTCCTCGAAGAGGCACAGCTCGACGCGCTCGGCTGCCTCGCTGAAGAGGGCGAAGTTCGTGCCGCTTCCATCGAAGGTGGCGCCCAAGGGGTAGGCGGTTCCGGGCCAGGTCTCCACGAGACTCCTCTGAGTTCTGGTCTCGGGCGATCCGGGGGAGGCCGACGGGCGGTCTGCGGATGCCCGACGTCGGGGGTGATGGTCCGTCACCTTCGCGACGGACCGACTGCCCAGCTTAGCGAGAGGCTCCTCCCGCGCTTCCGGGGAGGCCACGCTCAGACAGTACGGACCCCGCCGATCCGCGGCGAGGGCTGGACCCGTCGCCGCGCATCCAGTAGAGATCCGCCGTTCTCGCGGCTCAGTGCGAGCCGATCCGCTTCCGCAGCAGGTCGATCCGCGCCTGCAGCTGCGTCACGCTCGCCTGCGCCACCGCGGGCCCGCCGCAGAGCCTGCGCAGCTCGGTGTGCACCTGGCCGTGGGTCTCCCCCGTGTTGCGGGCCCAGAGCCCGACCAGCGAGTTCAGCAGGCTGCGCTGCTCCTTGAGCGTGCGGTAGAGCGGCGCGGGGATCTCGCTCTCCTTCGCCTCCACCGGAGCCTGCGCACCGTGGGCGCCGGCCCGCCCGCCCGCGCGCTTCGCCTGCCGCTGCTGGCGGTGCTGCAGCAGCTCGCGCACCTGCTCGGGCTCGAGCAGACCGGGCAGGCCGATGAAGTCGAGCTCCTCCTCGCTCTCGACCTCCACCTCCATCCCGAACTCCGCGCCCTCGTACATCACGCGGTCGAAGGTGGCGGCCGAGCCGAGCGACTCGAAGCGGCCCTCCTCGAGCAGGTCGGAGGACGCCTTGGCCTCGCGCTCCGCGTCGGCCATCAGGTCGGCCTCGGGGTACTCCTCGTCGTCCGAGACGCGGCGGTCGAGGGCGTGGTCGCGCTGCTGCTCCATCGAGCCCGCGAGCGCGAGCAGCCCCGGCACGTTGGGCAGGAAGATCGAGGCGGTCTCGCCGCGGCGCCGGGCCCGGACGAAGCGCCCGATCGCCTGCGCGAAGAAGAGCGGAGTGGAGGCGGAGGTGGCGTAGACGCCGACGGCCAGGCGCGGCACGTCCACGCCCTCCGACACCATCCGCACGGCGACCATCCACCGGCTGTCGCCCTTGGAGAACTCCTCGATCCGGTCGCTCGCCTCCTTCTCATCGGAGAGGACGACGGTGACCGGCTCGCCGCTGATCTCGCGGAGCATCGCCGCGTAGGCGCGGGCCGCGTAGTGGTCGGTCGCGATGACGAGGCCGCCCGCGTCGGGGATCCCGCGGCGCACCTCGGTCAGCCGGGTGTTCGCCGCGCGGAGGACCGAGGGGATCCACTCCCCCTTGGGGTCGAGCGCCGTGCGCCAGGCCTGCGAGGTGATGTCCTTGGTGTTGCCCTCGCCGAGCCGCGCCTCCATCTCGTCGCCGGCCTTCGACTTCCAGCGCATCTGGCCCGCGTAGACCATGAAGAGCACCGGCCGGACGACGCCGTCGGCGAGCGCACGGCCGTAGCCGTAGGCGTAGTCGGTCAGCGAGGTGCGGATGCCCTCCTGGTCGGGCAGGTAGCTGACGAACGGGATCGGCGCGGTGTCGGAGCGGAACGGGGTCCCGGTGAGCGAGAGGCGCCGGGCGGCCGGCTCGAAGGCCTCGCGGATCGCGTCGCCCCAGCTCAGCGCGTCGCCGCCGTGGTGCACCTCGTCCAGGATGACCAGCGAGCGGCCGGAGAGGGTCAGCTCGCGATGCAGCTCGGGCCGCACGGCGACCTGCGCGTAGGTGACGGCGACGCCGTGGTAGTGCTTGGCGTGCCGGCCCATCCGGTTGGTGAAGGTGGGGTCGAGCCGGATGCCGACGCGGTGCGCCGCCTCGGCCCACTGGCGCTTGAGGTGCTCGGTCGGGGCGACGACGGTGATGCGGTCGACGGTGCGGTTGTGCAGCAGCTCGGCGGCAAGCCGGAGGGCGAACGTCGTCTTGCCGGCGCCGGGCGTCGCGGCCGCGAGGAAGTCCCGCGGCTCGTGCTGGAAGTAGGCCTCGAGGGCCTCCGCCTGCCAGGCCCGCAGCTTGTTCGCGGTGCCCCACGGCGCCCTGCCGGGGAACGACGGGGACAGGTGCTCCGCGGCGGAGGTGCCGACCTGATGACCGAAGTTCGAGGGACTGTTCACGTGGACCGAGGCTAGCCGACACCTCCGACGCCGGGCGCCGGTCCGCGCACCCACGGGGCAGGGCCCGGCGTGTCGGGATCGTCCGGGCGACGGACCCCATCCGCCCGCTCGGAGCGCAGAATGGAGGGATGGTCGAGCAGCGTCATCCGTGGTCCCGCTACGTCGCCCTGGGCGACTCCTTCACCGAGGGGATCGGCGATCCCGAGCCCTCCAGCCCCGGCGGTCACCGCGGCTGGGCCGACCGCGTCGCGGAGGTGCTCGGCAGCCAGAACGACGACTTCGCCTACGCGAACCTGGCCGTGCGCGGGCGGCTGCTGCAGCAGATCGTCGACGAGCAGATCGAGCCGGCTCTCGCGCTGCGCCCGGACCTGATCACCATCTCCGCGGGCGGCAACGACGTCATCCGCCCCGGCACCGACCCGGACGACATCGCCCGCCGCTTCGAGGAGGGACTCGCCCGGCTGCGCTCGGACGGCGCGACGGTGGTGCTCTTCACCGGAGTCGACGTCAGCTTCTCCCCCGTCTTCGCGCGGATCCGCGGCAAGGTGGCCATCTTCAACGAGAACCTGCGCGCGCTCGCCGAGCGCTACGACTGCATCGTCGCCGACCAGTGGTCGCTGCAGGAGATCCAGGACGTGCGGATGTGGGCGCCGGATCGCCTGCACCTCAACCCGCACGGCCACCACGAGGTGGCGCGGATGGTGCTGAAGGCCCTCAACGTCGAGAACACCCTCCGCCCGTTCGCTCCGGAGCCGGCGCCGACGCCGACCTGGCGGGCCGCCCGCCGCGAGGACGCGAAGTGGGCCCGCGAGTACCTCGTCCCCTGGGTGCTGCGCCGAGTGCGCCACCAGTCCTCCGGCGACTTCGTCACCGCGAAGCGCCCCGACGCCGGCCCCTACCTGCAGCGCCCGCCCGAGTCGATCCCCGGCACCCCCGTCCCCGGCAACGCGACCCCGGAGGAGGTCGCCGCCGACATCGCGACGGCCGGCGTCCGCATCGTCGTCGACGACACCGACTCGTAGGCGGCCATGCTGGTCGAGCAGCCGCGCAGTGCCCCCTGCATGCTGGTCGAGCAGCCGCGCAAGGGCGTATCGAGACCCACCCTGCTGGACACGGCGGATCTCGATACGCCCTCTCCGAGGGCTACTCGATCAGCATGAGATGCCTGCTGGTCGAGGAGCCGCGCAGCGCCGCCCCTGCATGCTGGTCGAGTAGCCGCGGAGCGGCGTATCGAGACCCACCCTGCTGAGAACGGCGGATCTCGAGACGCCCTCTCCGAGGGCTACTCGATCAGCAAGAAAGCGGCGTTTCGAATCTCGCCTACCCGAACAGCTCGCCCGGGTTCGTCACACGCCAGCCGAACCCCGGGTCCTCGATCGCCCCGTCCGCGACGAGCGGCACCGGGTACGCCTGCCCGTTCACGTCGACGTTCACGGTCCCGACCTCCTGCCCGTCCGCGACGACCTCGACCGGATCGAGCGACACGCTGGTGGTGACGGTCGTCGCTCCCCAGACCAGGAGCGACTGCGCCTCGCTGCTCTCGGCCACCGCCGACTCGCCCCAGGCGCTGGTGTAGCTCCCGAAGTCCTGCCCCACCTCGGTGAGCGTCACCGTCCGGAAGCCCGCCTCGACCGTCGGGATCAACGTCAGCACGTCCGCCGCCAGCTGCGGGTGCGTCCGGGCACCGACCACGACGCCCACGAGCGTCACCGGGCGCCCCTCCACGGTGGTATCCAGCGAGAACAGCAGGCACGCGCCCGCCTCGTCCGTCGTCCCCGTCTTGATCCCGTCCACGCCGGCCTGCCCGAGGAGCTTGTTGGTGTTCTCCACCGTCCCCACTCCTGGGATCACCGCGGACGGCAGGGCGACGATCGGCGCGAGCACCGGGTCGCCGATCAGCAGCTCGCCGAGCACCACCATCTCGAGGGTCGTGCTGACGGTCGCCGGCGACAGCCCGCTGGTGTCCGCGACCACGGTGCCGGTGAGCGCGCGCTCGTCCAGCCAGGTGCGCGCGGCGGCGAGGTAACCCTCCTCCGAGCCGAAGGCCCAGACGGCGAGCGACTTCGCGTAGTTGTTGGCGGAGGGCAGCATCAGCACGGTCAGCGCCTCGCGCTCCGTGAGCTCCAGCCCCGCCGACACCGGAGCGACCGAGCCGTTCTCGGCGACCGAGTCTTTGTAGTAGCCGACGTCCGTGCTCGTGAACGCGATCGTCTCGCCGTCCGTCCCCTCCGCGATCGGCTTCGCCGACAGCACGACCAGCGCCGTCACCACCTTCGCGATGCTGCCGATCGGCAGCTGCCCGGTCGAGCCGTAGCTCGAGAGCATCCCGCCGTCCGCCGGCCCCTGCACGCCCACCGCCGAGATCGCCCCGGCCCCGTAGGACGGCCACGCGACCGCGGGCGCATCGATCACCGTCGACGGCGTCTCCTGGACGACGGCCGTCGCGACGGGCAGCTCGGCACCGGCCGCGTTCGCCGCATACGCGCCGCCGGCGCTGACGACCGCCGCCGCGAGGACGACGCCGATCACCGCGAGCGCTCGAGGACGCCGCCGCCGGGGCGCGACAGCTGCCGTCTCCGGGGTGACGCTGCCCACGACGTCGATCGGCGAGCGGTCGGGGCCGGTGGGAGAAGTCACCCGGTCATCGTAGGCGGACCCCCGCCGGACACCGCGGAGGCTGCGCGGGACGCCCGCTCTCGGCTCAGCGCCCGCGCGTCAGCGCCCAGAGCGCGACGGCGCTCGCCGAGGCCACGTTCAGCGAGTCGACCCCGTGCAGCATCGGGATGGTCACCACGGTGTCGGCCGCGTCCAGCGCCGCCCGGCTCAGCCCGTCGCCCTCCGCACCCAGCACGATCGCCACGCGCTCGGGCCGGTCGGCCGCGTACTCGTCCAGCGGCACCGCGTCCGGCGCGAGCGCCAGCGCGGCGACCGAGAACCCCGCGGCGAGCAGCTCGGTCCGCGCCGGCCCCCACTCCGGGATCCGCGTCCACGGCACCTGCAGCACCGTGCCCATGCTCACCCGCACGCTCCGCCGGTAGAGCGGATCCGCGCAGCGCGGGCTCACCAGCACCGCGTCCGCGCCCATGCCCGCCGCCGCGCGGAAGACGGCGCCGACATTGGTGTGGTCGACGAGGTCCTCGAGGATGACGACGAGCCGCGCGTCCTCGAGCAGCGACGCCATCGACGGCAGCTCCGGCCGCCGCATCGACGCGAGGGCGCCGCGGTGCAGGTGGAACCCGGTCAGCTCCTCGATCATCGCGTCCGGCCCGACGAACACCGGCACGTCCGGGAAGCGCTCGATCACCTCCGCCGCGTCCGGCAGCCGCTTCTCCTGCACCAGCACCGACTTCGGCACGTGCCCGGCGTCGAGCGCCCGGACGATCACCTTCGACGACTCCGCGATGTAGAGCCCGCCCTCGGGCTCGAGCACCCGGCGCAGCGCCACGTCCGTCAGGCGGTGGTAGTCGGCCAGGAGCGGGTGGTCGAGGTCCTCGATGTGCAGGATCGGCATCCCGGAACCCTAGGGCACGGCGCGGTCTAAACTGGCCGATGGAGTGCCCGCGTGCGCGGGTGTCCGAGGGAGGCGTGGATGGAGTCGGGTCCGACACCGATCGCCGACGGCCGCAGGGCCGAGGACGAGCAGAGCGACGAGCGGAACGCCGACGAGCAGGCCGAGCGGCAGCAGGCCGCGCAGGCCGATCTGCAGCGGGCCGACGACCAGCGCTCCGCCGCCCTCGACCGCACCGTCGAGCTCCTGGCCGGCCGCCGCATCGCCGCCGTCACCGGCGCGGGCGTGAGCACCGACTCCGGCATCCCCGACTACCGCGGCGCGGGAGCGCCCGTCCGCAGCCCGATGACCTACTCCCAGTTCGTCGCGGACCCCGACTACCGCCGCCGCTACTGGGCCGGCAGCCAGCTCGGCTGGCGCCGCTTCACCGCCACGCTGCCCAACGACGGCCACCGCGCCCTCGCCCGGCTCGAGGAGCGCGGCCTGCTCACCGGTGTCGTCACCCAGAACGTGGACGGCCTGCACGTGCGCGCCGGCTCGCAGCGCGTGGTCGACCTGCACGGCTCCGCCGACCGGGTCCGCTGCATGACCTGCGGCCAATACTTCGCCCGCGACGCGATCGCCGAGCGCATCGAGGCGCTGAACCCCTGGCTCGACGACCCCGACATCTCCTCGCTCAACCCCGACGGCGACGCCGAGGTGCACGACGTCTCGGCGATGACCGTCCCCGAGTGCACGGTCTGCGGCGGGATCCTCAAGCCCGACATCGTCTTCTTCGGCGAGTTCATCCCGACCGAGCGGTTCGAGGAGGCGCGCGCCATCGTCGCGGGCGCCGACGCGCTGCTCGTGGCCGGCTCGTCCCTCGTCGTCAACTCCGGCATCCGCTTCCTCGAGATCGCCCGGCGCGCGAAGATGCCGATCGTCATCGTCAACCGCGGCACCACCAAGGGCGACTCGCGGGCCGGCATCAAGATCGACGGCGGCACGAGCGAGGTCCTCCGCGCCCTCGCCGAGCGCCTCCCGTCGCGCTGACCCACCGCTCCCCCACCACCCGAGAGGCCCTCGTGACCCAGCTCACCCTCGTCCGGCACGGCCAGACCGACTGGAACGCCGCCCGCCGCATCCAGGGCGCGAGCGACATCCCGCTCAACGACACCGGCCGCTCGCAGGCCCGGGCCGCCGCCCGGCTGCTGCGCGAGCGCGACTGGGACGTCGTCGTCGCCAGCCCGCTCCAGCGCGCGCACGAGACCGGGGCGATCATCGCCCGCGGTCTCGGCCTGCCCGAGCCCGAGGTCGTCGAGGGCGTCGCCGAGCGCGCCTACGGCGAGGCGGAAGGCATGACCGGCGACGAGCTCCGCGAGCTCTTCCCCGGCGGCATCGAGGGCGCCCGCATCCCCGGCTGCGAGACCCGCGCCCAGGTCGTCGAGCGCGCCACGGCCGCCCTGCTCGAGATCGCCGAGCGCTTCCCGGAGCAGCGGGTGATCGTCGCGACGCACGGCGCCGTCATCGGCAGCCTGCTCCGCGCCCTCAGCGAGGACGAGCTGCCCGCCCAGGGCACCACGGTCGGCAACGGCTCGCGGCACGACTTCGCGATCGTCGACGGCGCCCTGCAGATCGTCGCGGTCGACGACTCCGGCGACGTCGTCGTCGTCGACGCCGATCTGCAGTCCGACCTGGACGACGTGCTCAGCCCGAGCGCACCTGCCTGACCCCGGGCTCGGTGAGGCTCAGCGCCCGACGCTCGTCAGCAGCTCCAGCAGCACCGTCGCGGAGTCGCGCCACGAGTACGCGGCCGCCCGCTTCCGCGCCTTCGCCGACAGCTCCCGCCAGCGCTCCGGGTCCTCGAGCGAGCGCACGCCCTCGGCGATGCCCTTCGCGCTCGAGGGATCCACGTAGACCGCCGCGTCGCCGCCGATCTCGCGGAAGATCGGGATGTCGCTGACGACGACCGGCGTGCCGAGCGCCATCGCCTCGACCAGCGGGATCCCGAAGCCCTCGTCCCGGCTCGCGGTCACCAGCGCCGTGGCGCGCGCGAGCGCCTCGCGGTAGGAGGCGTCGTCCGCCCCCTGGTGGAAGACCAGCTTCGCCGTCGGCGCGAGCGAGCGGAGGGTCTCCACCGTCTCGTCGCTCGCCCGGCTCATCAGGTGCAGCTCGTAGTCGGGCAGCAGCCGCATCGCCCGCGCCAGCGACTCCACGTTCTTGTACGGCATGAACGAGCCCATGTAGACGAGCGAGCGCGCGTCGGAGCGGTCGGGCAGCGCCGCCGCGAGGGCCGCGCTCGCCTCGTCCGGCGCCGTGGCCGCATTCGGCACCACGACGACCGGCCGGGTCGTCAGCCGGTGCGTGCGCAGCAGCCCGCGGGTCGTCTCGGACACCGTCACGATCGCGTCGGCGCGCTGCAGCAGGCGCCGCTGCGGCCACCACGCCAGGTGGTAGAGCCGCCAGAGCCCGCGCACCGGGAGCGGCAGGTCGCGCGGCGGCGTGCGGTGGCGGTAGTAGATCAGGTCGTGCACCGTCAGCACGAGCTTGTAGCGCCGGCCGAGCGAGCCCATCGTCTGCATCGGCGAGAACACCACGTCGGGCCGCAGCCGGTTGACCAGCAGCGCCACGAACGGCTCGAACGGCCCGGTCGGCGAGGTGACCTTCTCCCACGGCAGGTCCGGCAGCATCGTCCGCTGCCGGCGGTCGCTGATCAGCATCGTCACGTCGTGCAGCTTCGCCAGCTCGGCCACGATCTCCGCGGAGTAGCGGCTGATGCCGTCGTGGCGCTCGAGCCGGGTGTACCGGCAGTCGACGACGATCCTCATCGGTCGATCCCCTCGTCCAGGGCCGCGCGGAGGACGGCGGCCGCCTCGTCCGGCGTCTCGTAGTGGATGAGGTGCCCGACCCCGTCGATCACGTGCAGGCGGGCGTGCGGCAGCGCCTCGAGCAGGCGGTACTGCGCGGCGAGCGGGGTGATGTCGTCCTGCGCCGCGGCGATCAGCAGCGTCGGCACCGCGATCCGCGCGGCGTACTCGCTGACGTCGTGCGAGACCGAGGCGCGGAACGCCTCCAGCACCGTGTCGCGCGAGGCGAAGGCGCTGAAGTAGCGGTCGTGCTGGTCGTGCACGAAGCGGCGCAGCGGCCCGTCCTTGGTCTTCACCATCGCGAGGCTCATCACCCGCACGATCAGCGGATCGCCGAGCAGGCGCAGCCCGAGCGGGCGGGGCAGCACCGCGCCGAGGCGGTAGTAGAGCACCGCGAGCCGGGTCAGCACGCCACGGGGCCCGGCGAGGGCGGGCGCGGCGATCGGATTGACGAGCACGAGCAGCGGAGTCTCCAGCCCGCCCGCGACGGCCGCCGCGGAGACGATCGAGCCGAAGGAGTGCCCCAGCACGACCGCGCTCCCCCGCAGCCCGAGCGCGTCCAGGAACTCGCCGAGCCAGGCCGCGTAGCCCTCGACGTCGTGCGCGTGCGCCGTCATCGGCGGCGACGCGCCGAAGCCGGGCAGGTCGGGCGCGATCACGCGGGCGTCCGCGCCGCCCGCCAGCAGCCGCGCGATCACCGGCTCCAGCCCGTGGTGCTCGCCGCGGAATCCGTGCACCAGGACCAGCACGGTCCCGGCGTCGGGGTCGCCGTAGCTCCAGTAGGCGGTGGTGGCCCCGGCGACGGCGACGGCGCTCTCGCTGATGGCGAGTCGCCTGAGGTCGGCGGCGTAGGGGGAGGCTATGGTCATGACGGTCCCCATCGTAGGGAAAGCCCGTCGAACTTCCCGCCGCAACGCCTTGCGGGCCCTCGATCCGAGCCGCAAGCATGAAGGCGCGTTCGCACGCGACGCACCGCCCGTCCCCCGTCCTCCGCTCCGATCCCGGCGCGGCGCCGGTCATCCGCTCAGGCAGCAGCAGAAGGAGCACCGTGAGCTTCACGTCCCCGATCCAACTCCCCGGGCTCGCCCTCGATCCGCAGTGGTACCGCAGGGCCGTGTTCTACGAGGTCATGATCCGGTCGTACTACGACTCGAACGGAGACGGCGCCGGCGACATCAACGGCCTGGCGTCCAAGCTCGACTACCTTCAGTGGCTCGGCATCGACGCGCTCTGGCTGCCGCCCTTCTACATGTCGCCGCTGCGCGACGGCGGCTACGACGTCTCCGACTTCAAGGCGATCCTCCCCGAGTTCGGCACCATGGAGGACTTCCGCGAGCTGGTCCGCAAGGCCCACGAGCGCAACATGCGCATCGTGATGGACTTCCCGCTCAACCACACCAGCGACCAGCACGAGTGGTTCCAGCAGTCGCGCTCCGACCCCGAGGGTCCCTACGGCGACTTCTACGTCTGGAACGACACCGACGACAAGTACCCGGACATCCGGATCATCTTCGTCGACACCGAGGACTCGAACTGGGCCTTCGACGCCGAGCGCCGCCAGTTCTACTTCCACCGCTTCTTCTCGCACCAGCCCGACCTCAACTTCGAGAACCCGGCCGTGCACGAGGCGATCCACGACGTCGTCAAGTTCTGGCTCGACCTCGGCGTCGACGGCATCCGCCTGGACGCGATCCCCTACCTCTACGAGTCCGACGAGGGCAACGGCGAGGGCGAGCCGCCCACGCACGACTTCATCAAGAACCTGCGCACGATGGTCGACCGCGACTACCCCGGCCGCATCCTGATCGCCGAGGCGAACCAGTGGCCGCGCGAGGTCGCCGCGTTCTTCGGCACCGAGGAGGAGCCGGAGTGCCACATGGCCTTCGACTTCCCGGTCATGCCGCGCATCTTCTACTCCCTCCGCGCGCAGACCGCGAACGAGCTGAAGAAGGTGCTCTCCGAGACCTTCGACATCCCCTCCGGCGCCGCCTGGGGCGTCTTCCTCCGCAACCACGACGAGCTCACCCTCGAGATGGTCTCGGAGGAGTACCGCCAGGCGATGTACGGCTGGTACGCCTACGACCCGCGGATGCGCTCCAACATCGGCATCCGCCGCCGGCTGGCGCCGCTGCTCGACAACTCGCGCGCCGAGCTCGAGCTGATCAACGCCCTGCTCTTCTCGCTCGCCGGCAGCCCGTTCCTCTACTACGGGGACGAGATCGGCATGGGCGACAACATCTGGCTGAACGACCGCGACGCCTCGCGCACCCCGATGCAGTGGACCCCGGACCGCAACGCCGGCTTCTCGGCCGCCGACCCGGGCAAGCTCGTCCAGCCGATCGTGCAGTCGCTCGTCTACCACTACAACCAGGTCAATGTGGAGGCGCAGCTCGCCCAGTCGCGCTCGCTGCTGCACTGGATGCGGAACGTCCTGCACGTGCGCCGCGGCCACCCCGCCTTCGGCCTCGGCTCGATGCGCGTGCTCGAGACCGACCACGAGTCGGTGCTCGCCTTCGTCCGCGACTACGCCGGCTCCGGCACCGCTATGGGCGACCAGCCGGAGGAGGTGCTCTGCGTCTTCAGCTTCAACCACAACCCGGTCTCGGTGACGATCACCGACCCCGAGAACCCCGGCTCGACGCTGACCGACCTCTTCGGCGGCGGCCGCTTCCCCGGCTTCTCCGAGGACGGCGCGCTGACGATGACGCTCGGCACCCAGGGCTTCTTCTGGCTGCACGTCGCGAAGGCGGGCCAGACCCGCGAGGGACTCACCCGCTGATCCGGTCTTCGCCCGCTCGACCGGACAGCACGCCGCGGGGCCTCCCGACGATGTCGGAGGCCCCGCCTAGGCTGTCGGCGTGAGCACCACCGAGACGAACCAGGCACCGACGCTCTTCGACGAGAGCCTCCTCGACGAAGCCGGGTCCACCGGCGGGTCGGCAGGTTCGTCGGAGGCGCCGGCCGGCTCCGACGGCGCCCGCTGGTACGACCGTCTCGCCGTCTTCGACCTCGAGACCACCGGCATCGACGTCCGCACCAGCCGCATCGTCACCGCGCACGTCGGCGTGATCGACGCCGACGGCACCCCGGTCGAGGGCACCACCTGGCTCGCCGATCCCGGCGTCGAGATCCCGGCCGGCGCGAGCGCCGTGCACGGCATCAGCACCGAGCACGCCCGCGAGCACGGCCGCCCCGCCGGCGAGGTCGTGGCCGAGGTGTCGGAGGCGCTCCGCTCGCTCCTGGCCCGCGGCATCCCCGTCGTCATCTACAACGCCCCGTACGACCTCTCGCTGCTCGCCTTCGAGGCGCGCCGCTGGGGCGTCCCGGTGCTGATCGACCCGAGTCCCGTGATCGACCCGCTCGTGATCGACAAGGCCGTCGACCGCTACCGCAAGGGCAAGCGCACCCTCGTCCAGGCCGCGCTGCACTACGGCGTCCCGCTGACCGAGGCGCACGACGCCGGTGCCGACGCGATCGCCGCGGGCCGCGTCGCCCAGGCCCTCGGCCGCGCCTTCGCCGAGGAGCTCGGCGGCGGTGCCGAGGCGCTGCACGCCCTGCAGATCGACTGGTGCCGCACCCAGGCCGAGTCGTTCCAGGAGTACATGCGCCGCGTCCGCGACGAGAGCTTCGTCGCCGACGGCGCCTGGCCCGTCCGGCACTGAGTGTCCGGTACCGACCTCTCGGCACTGACGCTTCGGCTCAGGTGAGCGTGCGGCCCTCCGCGAGCAGCGCCACGTACTCCGCGATCCGCCGCTCCCGCGTCTCCGGCCGCTTCAACTGCGACAGCCGGAACAGGAACGCGAAGCGCTTCTGCCCGCCGACCGTCGCGAAGAAGGCGGCGGCCGCCGGATCCGCGGCCAGTGCCGCCGTGAAGTCGTCCGGCACCTCCGCGTCGCGCTGGCGGTAGGCGGCGTCCCAGCGTCCGTCCGCCCGCGCCCGCTCCACCTCGGCGAGTCCGGCCGGCAGCATCCGGCCCTCCTCGAGCAGCCGCGCCACGTGGTCGCGGTTCACCTTCGACCACGGGCTCGCCCGGCGCCGCGGTGTGAACGCCTGCAGCTTGAACTGCTCGTCGAACGCGCCCGCCTGCCCGTCGATCCAGCCGTGGCAGAGCGCGACGTCGAGCGCCTCCGCGTAGGTGATGCCCGGGTCGACGGCCGCCTTCTTCCGCAGCTTCAACCGCACACCGCCCGGGTCCGGCTCACCGCGGAGGTAGGCGTCCCACTCCTCGGGCGTCGTGAGCGGCAGGATCGGCTTGTCGGCGAAGGACACCATCCCCGGACGCTACCGCCTCCCGGTCCGCCGCGTCACGGGCCCGGAACCCGTGCTCCCGTCACGAGGACATGCGGCGGCCCCCGCGCGCAACCGCTCGACCATCGCCGCGCCCTGCGCTGGGATCGGAGGACAGCGGGACCACCCGAGTCCCCGGCAAGGAGCAGTCATGCCCACCATCCGCACGGTCACCGTCCTCGGCAGCGGAGTCCTCGGCTCCCAGATCGCGTTCCAGGCCGCCTTCCACGGCTTCGCCGTCACCAGCTACGACGTCACCGACGAGGTGCTCGAGACCGCCCGCGAGCGGTTCCGCGGTCTCGCGGGCGTCTACGAGTCGGCACAGGTCTCCGGAGGGATCCCCGGCGGCGCCGCCGCGGCCCTCGAGTCGCTGCGCCTCACCTCCGACCTCGCCGAGGCCGTCGCCGACGCCGACCTCGTGATCGAGGCCGTCCCCGAGGACCTCGCGCTCAAGCAGGAGCTCTACGGCCGCCTCGGCGCCCTCGCCCCCGAGCGGACCATCTTCGCGACCAACTCCTCGACGCTGCTCCCCAGCGATCTGAAGGAGTCGACCGGCCGTCCCGACCGCTTCCTCGCCCTGCACTACGCCAACCACGTCTGGGTGCAGAACACCGCCGAGATCATGGGCACGGCCGACACCGACCCGGCCGTCATCGATGCGGTCGTCGCCTTCGCCGTCGAGAGCGGACTCGAGCCGATCCGCCTGCAGAAGGAGAAGGCCGGCTACCTGCTCAACTCGCTGCTGGTGCCGCTCCTGAACGCCGCGAGCGGCCTCCTGATGGGCGGCTACGCCGACCCCGAGACCATCGACAAGACCTGGCGGATCGGCACCGGAGCCCCGCTCGGCCCCTTCCAGATCTTCGACGTCATCGGCCTCAACACCGCCTACCACGTCGCCGTCGCCGCCCCCGACGAGGCCTCCCAGGCCTTCGCCGCCCACCTCAAGACCGAGTACCTCGACCAGGGCAGGCTCGGCACCGCCACCGGCGAGGGCTTCTACCGCTACTGATCCGCCCCGGCGACCGACGTGCGGGCTACTCGATCAGCACGGAGCGGCCGGCCGCCCCCATTCAGCAGAGGAAGAGGACTCGCTCCGCGAGCTGAATCGCCACCCATGCTGGTCGAGTAGCCGCGAAGCGGCGTATCGAGACCCGCCGACCAGCGCGCGGGCGGCGGTGGATCTCGATACGCCCGCTGCGCGGCCTACTCGATCAGCATGAAGCGACCGCCGAGACGAGCGCGCTGCACATGCTGGTCGAGTAGCCGCGAAGCGGCGTATCGAGACCCGCCCACCCCGAGGACGTCGGCTTCTTCCCCGCCCTGCGCCGGCGCCGACGACGAAGGGCCCCCGACCGCGAGGTCGAGGGCCCTTCGGAGGCGGGAGGCCGGAGCCTACTTGCCGAAGTTCTTGTAGCGCGAGTTGAACTTCTCGACGCGGCCGGCCGAGTCCATGATGCGCTGCTTGCCCGTGTAGAACGGGTGCGAGGCGGACGAGATCTCGACGTCGATGACGGGGTACGTGACGCCGTCGAGCTCGATCGTCTTGCTGCTGGTCGCCGTCGAGCGGGTGAGGAAGGTCTCACCGGAGGCGAGGTCGCGGAACACGATGGCCTCGTACTTGGGGTGGATGTCGGTCTGCATGATCGTGTCCTGTCGCTTGTGGTCCTGAACCGCGCCTGTCGTCGACGGGTGCGGGTGGATGAGTGGCGGGCGCACCGCGAACGGGCCCGAACCAGCTACCGAGAATAGCAGACGGCCGCCGCCACGGGGAGGTGCGGCACGCGGTCGCGCGAGCCCGCGCTCAGCGGGCGCGGGCCGAGTAGCGCCCGTTCTCGTGCGTCAGCGCGATGTCGAGCCCGAAGGCGTCCGCGAGGGTCGCCTCGGTGAGCGCCTCGGCCAGCGGGCCGGCGGCGACGACGGCGCCGTCGCGCAGCAGCAGCGCGTGCGTGAACCCGGCCGGGATCTCCTCGACGTGGTGGGTCACCATCACGATCGCGGGCGAGGCCGGGTCCTGCGCGAAGCCGCCGAGCAGCTGCACGAGCTCCTCGCGGGCGCCGAGGTCGAGGCTGCCAGCCGGCTCGTCGAGCAGCAGCAGCTCGGGGTCGGTCATGATCGCGCGGGCGATCTGGACGCGCTTCTGCTCACCGTCGGAGAGCGTGCCGAAGGTGCGGTCGGCGAGGTGGTCGAGCTTCCACTCCACGAGGACGCGGCGCGCGCGGCGCTCGTCGATCTCGTCGTAGCCCTCGTTCCAGCGCCCCGTGACCGCGTACGCGGCGGTCATCACGACGTCGAGCACCGTCTCGCCCGCGGGCAGGCGGCGCGCCATCGCAGTCGACGCGTAGCCGATCCGGGGGCGCAGCTCGAAGACGTCGACGCGGCCGAGCGTCTCCTCGAGCAGGTGCGCCGAGCCGGTCGACGGGTAGTTCTGCGCCGCGGCGATCTGCAGGATCGAGGTCTTCCCGGCTCCGTTGGAGCCGAGGATCACCCAGCGCTCCTCCTCGGACACGGTCCAGTCGACGTGGTCGAGGATCCGCTTGCCGTTCCGGACGAAGGACACATCGACGAACGAGACAACGCTGGGCATGCGGACCAGTCTAAAGGGAGCGGGCGGCGGGCTCAGACGAGCGAGTCGTAGATCGCACGGGTGTCCCGGGCGATCTGCGTCCAGCTGAAGTCGCTCTGCGCGCGCAGGCGTCCGGCCTCGCCCATCCGCTTGGCGGCGGCCGGGTCGGCGACGACCTCGGCCATCGCGGCCGCGAGGTCCGCGACGTAGCGCTCCGGATCCACGGGAGTGCCCGTGCCGTCCGTCACCTGCTCGATCGGCACCAGGCGCCCGGTGACGCCGTCGACGACGACCTCCGGGATGCCGCCGGTCGCGGTCCCGACGACCGCGGCACCGCACGCCATCGCCTCGAGGTTCACGATGCCCAGCGGCTCGTAGATCGACGGGCAGACGAACGTGGTCGCGGCGGTCAGCACCGCGGAGAGCTGGTGGCGCGGCAGGTGGCGGTCGATCCAGACGACGCCGGTGCGCTCCTGCTGGAGCCCCCGGACGAGCGCGGTGACCTCGGCCATGATCTCGGGAGTGTCCGGGGCGCCGGCGCAGAGCACGAGCTGCACCTCCGGCGGCAGCATCGCGGCCGCACGCAGCAGGTAGGGCAGCCCCTTCTGCCGGGTGATCCGGCCGACGAAGACGACGGACGGACGCGACGGGTCGATGCCCAGCTCGGCGAGGACGGCCTCGTCCTCCACCGGGTGCCACGCGTCGAGGTCGATGCCGTTGTAGACGACGTGCACCTTCGCCGGGTCCAGAGCGGGGTACGAGCGGAGGATGTCGTTCCGCATCCCGCCGGAGACCGCGATCACGGCGTCGGCGCTCTCGTACGCCTCGCGCTCGATCCAGCTCGAGACGCGGTAGCCGCCGCCGAGCTGCTCGGCCTTCCACGGGCGCAACGGCTCGAGGCTGTGCGCCGAGACGACGTGCGGGATGCCGTGCAGCAGCTGCGCGAGGCGCCCGGCCGCGTTGGCGTACCAGGTGTGCGAGTGCACGAGATCGGCTCCGGCCGCGTCCTGGGCGATCTGGAGGTCGACGCCGAGGGTCTGCAGCGCGCCGTTGGCCTGCGCCAGCTCGGCCGGCACCGGATACGCGAACGCCCCCTCCTCGTCCCTCGGCGCGCCGAAGCAGCGCACCACGACCTCGATGTCGTGGCGGAGGGCCTTGGTGAGCTCGGCCACGTGCACGCCGGCGCCCCCGTATACCTCGGGCGGATATTCCTTGGTCAGCAGATCGACTCGCACACCCCGAACCGTAGTACAGCGCGATCCCCCGGCGACAGCCGCATCCGCGCGGGTTCGCGGACCTCCGCCAACCCCTACTGTGGAGCCATGCAGTCAAAGAAGATTTTCGGCATCGTCCTCGCGGGTGGCGAAGGCAAGCGGCTCATGCCGCTGACGGCGGACCGGGCCAAGCCCGCGGTGCCGTTCGGCGGGCAGTACCGTCTGATCGACTTCGCGCTGTCCAACCTGATCAACTCGGGCCTGACCCAGATCGTGGTGCTGACCCAGTACAAGTCGCACTCGCTCGACCGCCACGTCTCGCAGACCTGGACGCTGTCGGGGCTGCTCAACTCCTACGTCGCGTCCGTCCCGGCGCAGCAGCGGCTCGGCAAGCGCTGGTTCAGCGGCTCGGCCGACGCGATCCTGCAGAGCCTCAACCTGATCCGCGACGAGAAGCCCGACATCGTCGTCGTGGTCGGCGCGGACCACGTCTACCGCATGGACTTCTCGCAGATGATCGAGGCGCACATCAAGTCGGGCGCCAAGGCGACCGTCGCGGCGATCCGCCAGCCGATCGAGCTCGCCGACCAGTTCGGCGTCATCCAGCTCGCGGGCGACGAGGCCGGCGACGGCATCGTCCCGACCAAGATCGCCGAGTTCCTCGAGAAGCCCAAGGACGCGGTCGGCCTCGCCGACTCGCCGCACGAGGTCCTCGCCTCGATGGGCAACTACGTCTTCGACGCCGACGCGCTGATCGACGCGGTCATCCGCGACGGCGAGCTCTCCACCTCCGACCACGACATGGGCGGCGACATCATCCCCGACTTCGTCGCGCGCGGCGAGGCCGGCGTCTACGACCTCAAGCTCAACGAGGTCCCCGGGTCCACCGATCGCGACCGCTACTACTGGCGCGACGTGGGGACGATCGACTCGTTCTTCGAGGCGCACCAGGACCTCATCTCGGCGCTGCCCGTCTTCAACCTCTACAACCAGCAGTGGCCGATCTTCTCGTCGCAGCTCAACTCGCCGCCCGCGAAGATCGTGCGCGACGGCAAGGGCAACCTCGGCACCACCGTCGACTCGGTGGTCTCTCTGGGCACCGTCATCTCCGGTGCCCACATCGAGCGGAGCGTCGTCGGCCCCTGGGCGGTCATCGAATCGAACGCCACGGTCTCCGACTCGGTCGTCTTCGACAAGGTCCGGATCGGCCCGGACGCCGTGGTCGCCCGCGCTATCCTCGACAAGGACGTCGTCGTCGAGCCCGGCGCCCGTGTCGGCGTGGACCACGACCACGACCGCGAGCGCGGGTTCACCGTCACCGAGTCGGGCATCACCGTCGTCGGCAAGGGTGTCGTCGTCCGCCCGTAGCACCCCCGCGGGTCGAGAGCACTGCGCTTCCGCGCTGCTGGCTGTGCCGGCGCGCGGACCCGACCGATTGGCCCGTCCTTGAGTGAGCCGCCGCGCACACCCGCCCGCTTCCTGGTCGTCGTCGACGCCGACTCCACGCTGCTGCAGGACGAGGTGATCGAGCTGCTCGCCGCGCACGCGGGCTCCGAGGAGCGCGTCGCCGCGATCACCGAGCGCGCGATGCACGGCGAGATCGACTTCGGCGAGAGCCTGCGCGAGCGCGTCGCCACTCTGGCCGGCGTCCTCGACGACGTCTGCGCCGGAGTGAGCGGCCGCGTCCGGGTCACCCCGGGAGTGGAGGAGCTGATCGCCGGCATCCACGCCGCCGGTGGTCGGATCGGCGTCGTCTCGGGCGGCTTCCACGAGGTACTCGACCCGGTCGCCGGGGCGCTCGGCCTCGACTTCGTCCGCGCCAACCGGCTCGGCAGCCGCGACGGCCGCCTCACCGGCTCCGTCGAGGGCCCGGTCATCGACGCCGCCGCGAAAGCCGCCGCGCTGTGCGAGTGGGCGGCGGAGTCCGGCGTCCCGCTCCGGCGGGCGATCGCGGTCGGCGACGGCGCGAACGATCTCGAGATGATGCGGGTGGCCGGCCTCTCGGTCGCCTTCAACGCGAAGCCCGTCGTCCGCGAGCGCGCCGACCTCGTCGTCGACGGCCTCGACCTCAGCCAGCTGCTGCCGGTCCTCGGCCTGCGCGGCTGACACTCGGAGGGCGGCGCCTCAGCCGCCCGCGGTCGCGACCAGCGCCGTGGCGCCCAGGGCCAGCGCCCAGCTGACCAGCGAGCCGACCAGGAAGTACTCCGCCTTCGAGCCGCCCTCGCCGTCACGGGAGATCTCCGGGAAGCGCACGATGCCCTTCGCCGCGAAGACGGCGCCGGCCAGCCCGATCGCTCCGGCGAGGGTGAGCCCGGCCACGAGGAGCCGCTCGAGCGGCCCGATGGCGCGACCGCCGCGGAGATCCGGGACGCGCACCTCCTGGGGCGCCGGCCGGGCGAATCGATCCCGGAGCGAGAAGCGGCTGCGGGCGGCGACCGGCTGCGGCAGCTCGCGGTAGAGCGCGGCGCGCACGACGACGTTGGCGCTCTCGAGGAGGAAGAGCGCGGCGCCCCCGGCGAGCAGCGCCTGGGCGATCGGCGGCACCGGCCCGGAGCGCCCGAGCCCCGCGTAGGCGTCGACCAGGGGGCCGGCGGCGGGCCCGGCCGCACGATCCAGCACCGAGAGGACGAGGACCGCGACGACGAGGCCGACGGCGGGTCGGAGCCCACCGGGCGGCCGGGTGCCCGCCGCGGTCGTCGTGAGCAGCAGCCAGACTCCGGCGAGGACCGCGACGGTCGCGACCCCGAGCGGCGGCGCCCCGAGGCCGAGCACCGCCGACACCGCTGCGGCCGCCCAGAGCACGACGATCGCGCCGGCGGCGACGGGCCGTCGCAGGTGCGTCCGCGCGAGGTCGGCCACTCCGACGAGCGCGAGCAGCAGCGCGGTCAGCACGCGTCCGCCAGCAGCCGCGCGCCGGTGAGCAGGGCGCCGGCGCCCGCGCGCTTCAGCGCCTGCGACACCGCCGACTGCGTGATCGACTCCTGCTCGGCCAGGATCTTCTGCGGCAGCCCGCGCGCGGTGCCGAGCACGAGCCGCCGGTCGCGGTCGCTCATCTCGCCGACGAGAGCGTCGCGGGCGAGGAGGTAGGCGTTGACCGCGGCCTCCTGCGCGTCCGGGGCGTCCGAGGCGATGAACCAGCCCCGGGCGGTCGGCACGGCTCCGTCCTCGAGGGCGTGCGCCCGCTCGATGGCCGCTCGCGCGCGCCACCAGCCGGGCCCGTCCTGCAGGTCGCCGGCGACTCCGGAGCCGACCACCCGGACCTCGCCGCGGCCGAGACCGACCCGGCAGTCCACCCCGGGCGGCAGCGCCAGGCGCGCCTGGAGCGTCGCCCCGAGGGCCGCGGAGACGGAGGCGTAGACCGCCTGGAACTCGTCCCCGACCGTCGGGTGCAGCGGTTCGAGGGCCGGGACCGCCGCGTCGACCGCCGCGAAGCCGCGCTCGATCTCGCGCTGAACGGAGGACCGCGCGGTGATCTCCCGGGAGTCGACCAGGTCGAGCAGCACCGCGACGACGAGGGGTTCGGTCATCGCATAAGCCTACAGCTGATATCCGTCGGATATAAGCTCTCAGCTGATACGGTCAGTGACCCATCCCGAGGCCGCCGTCGACGGGGATGACGGCGCCGGAGATGTAGTCCGCCTCGTCGCTCGCCAGCCAGCGGGTGACCTTCGCGACCTCGGCGGCCGTGCCGTAGCGGGCCAGCGGGATGCTCTTGCGGTACTCCGCCTGCTGCTCCGCCGGGAGCTCCGCCGTCATGTCGGTCTCGATGAACCCGGGTGCCACGACGTTCGCCGTGATGTTGCGGGCGCCGAGCTCGCGGGTGAGCGACCGGGCGAAGCCGACCAGCGCTGCCTTGGACGAGGAGTAATTGATCTGACCCGGTCCGCCGTAGAGGCCGACGACGCTCGAGATCAGGACGATGCGGCCGAACCTCTGCTTCAGCATCGCCTTCGACGCCCGCTTGACGACCCGGAAGGCGCCGGTGAGGTTGGTGTCGACGACGGAGGTGAAGTCCTCCTCCGACATGCGCAGCAGCAGCATGTCGCGGGTGATGCCGGCGTTCGCGACGACGACCTCGACGGGGCCGAGCTCGGCCTCGATCTGCGAGAAGGCGGCGTCGATGGACGCGGAGTCGGTGACGTCGGCGACGACGGTGAAGGAGCCCTCGGGGCCCGAGCCGGAGCGGGCGGTGACCGCGACCCGGTGACCGGCCGCCACGAACTCCTCGGCGATGGCGTAGCCGATCCCCCGGTTGCCCCCCGTGACGAGAACGGTGCGCGGCGTGGTCATGGTGTCCCTCTCCGCCGGTGCGCGGGCGGCTCCGGACGACCCGTACATCTTAGAGGCGCTCGGCGCAACACATCCGCGGATAGGGCCGTCTCAGCCTTCGCTTGGCGCGCACGACGTAGTCTGGTCGGGCTGTGAAATCACGCGAATCGCTCACCTCCCTCCCGCCGTCGCCCAGTGCCGCGCGTCGCTCCCGCGCGATCAAGTACTCCATCGCCATGGGCATCAGGATGGTCTGCGTGATCTGCCTGATCTTCGCCCAGGGCTGGTGGCTGCTCTTCTTCGCGCTCGGCGCGATCGTGCTCCCCTACTTCGCCGTCGTGCTCGCCAACGTGGGCAGCGCCGGTGAGAGCGGCACGGTCGAGCGTCCCGGCGCGATCGTGCTGTCCCGGCCGGTGCCGCCGTACGTGCCGCCCACGGCGGACGACGCCGCTCCCTCCGCCGACGCGCCCGAGGGCGGCGACCCGAGCGAGGGACGACGGTGATCCCGCTCGGCGGCGTGCCCGATCAGCACGCCTGCTCGCGCGCCGGCTGCGCGCTGACCGCGACCTGGGCGATCGAGTGGCGGAACCCGCGCATCCACACCGCGGACCGCCGGAAGACCTGGCTCGCCTGCGGGGAGCACCTCGACTACCTGCGCGAGTTCCTCGCGGCCCGGGAGTTCCCGCTCGAAGTGAAGCCTCTGCTGACAGTGGACCGCGGAGCCGCTCTGTGAGCGCGACGGCGACGCGGCCGACCTGGCGCTTCGCCTTCTCGCGCCGCTGGTTGAGCTACCTGGCCCTCACGATCGTCTTCGCCGTCGCCTGCGTGCTGCTCTCGCGCTGGCAGGTCGTGCGGCTCGACGAGGCGGCGAGCACCAACCGGCTCGTCACCGCCAACTGGAACGCCGACCCCGTCGCGCTCGACGGGCTGCTCCCCGAGGGAGCGAGCTGGGACGACGCGCTCGAGTACCGGCCCGTCGAGGTCAGCGGCGTCTACGAGACCGACGGCGAGACGCTCGTCCGCAACCGCCCGTACAACGGCAATCCCGGCTTCGAGATCCTCACCCCGCTGCGCCTCGCGGACGGCAGCGTCTTCGTCGTCGATCGCGGCTGGGTCCCGGTCGGCTCCACCCAGGACTCCCCCGACGTCGTCCCGGCCCCGCCCGAGGGCGAGGTCACGGTCACGGCCCGGCTCAAGCCCGGCGAGGGCCGCATCGAGGGCCGCGGCGCGCCCGCCGGCCAGATCGCCACGATCCAGCTCGACGACCTCTCCGCCCAGCTCGACGAGCCGCTGCGCACCGCCGGCTACGGGCTGCTGGTCCAGGAGGATCCGGCTCCGATCGAGGAGCGTCCGCTCGCCGCGATCAAGCCGGTCGCCGACGAGGGCCTGCACATCAGCTACGCGATCCAGTGGGTGCTCTTCGCGATCATGGGCTTCGGCGGCCTCGCCTGGGCGATCCGGCACGAGTACCGGATCCGCAACGCGGACGACCCCGAGGTCATCGCCGCCGAGGAGCGCCGCGAGCAGCGCCGCCTCCGCCGCGGCCGCACCGACGCCGAGATCGAGGACGAACTGCTCGACGCCCGCTGACGGAGCGGAATCCACTGGGAGGACACGCCCGCACACATGCTGGTCGAGTAGCCCCGCAGGGGCGTATCGAGACCCGCCGTCGTCCAAAGAGCAGGTCTGCAGACTCGAGCTCTGATGCCGGTGGATCTCGATACGCCCGCTCCGCGGGCTACTCGATCAGCATGAGCCGCATGCTCGCCGAGTAGCCGCGGCACGCGGCGTATCGAGACCCACGGCGCCGGAACTCGGGGATCCTTGGACGCCGAAGATCAGGCCAGCATGATCAGGTCGAGGTAGTCCGCGGTCCAGTGGTCCTCGGTGCCCTCGGGCATGATCAGCACGCGCTCGGGGTTGAGCGCCTCGACGGCCCCCTCGTCGTGGCTGACCAGGACGACCGCGCCCTCGTAGTGCGCGAGCGCGTCGAGGATCTCCTCGCGGCTGGCCGGGTCGAGGTTGTTGGTGGGCTCGTCGAGCAGCAGCACGTTGGCACCCGAGACGACGATCATCGCCAGGGCGAGGCGGGTCTTCTCGCCGCCGGAGAGGACTCCGGCCGGCTTGTGCGAGTCGTCGCCGGTGAAGAGGAACGAGCCCAGCACGCGGCGGGCCTCGGTCTCGGTGAGGTTCGGGCTCGAGGAGACCATGTTCTCCAGCACCGAGCGCTTGACGTCGATCGTCTCGTGCTCCTGGGCGTAGTAGCCGATGCGCAGGCCGTGGCCGGCTTCGATCACGCCGGTGTCGGGCGCGTCCACACCGCCCAGGATGCGCAGCAGCGTCGTCTTCCCCGCACCGTTCAGCCCGAGGATGACGACCTTCGAGCCGCGGTCGATCGCGAGGTCGACGGAGGTGAAGATCTCGAGCGAGCCGTAGCTCTTCGAGAGGTTCTGCGCCTGCAGTGGGGTGCGGCCGCAGGCGGACGGGGTCGGGAAGCGGAGCTTCGCGACACGGTCCACGGCGCGGACCTCCTCGAGGCCGCTGAGCATCCGCTCGGCGCGCGCGACCATCTGGTGCGCGGCCGCGGCCTTCGAGGCCTTCGCGCCGAAGCGCGCGGCCTGCAGCTGCAGGGCCCCGGCCTTCTTCTCGACGTTGACGCGCTCCTTCTTGCGGCGCTCCTCGTCGGCCGCGCGCTGGCGGAGGTAGTTCTTCCAGTTCATGTTGTAGACGTCGATGACCTGGCGGTTGGCGTCGAGGTAGAAGACGCGGTTCACGGTCTCGCCGACCAGCTCGATGTCGTGGCTGATCACGATGAAGCCGCCGCGGTAGTTCTTCAGGAACTCGCGGAGCCAGACCACGGAGTCGGCGTCGAGGTGGTTGGTCGGCTCGTCGAGGATGAGCGTCTGCGCGTCGGAGAAGAGGATGCGTGCGAGCTCGATGCGGCGGCGCTGACCACCCGAGAGCGTCTTCAGCGGCTGGTCGAGGATCCGATCCGGCAGGTTCAGGTTGCTCGCGATGGACGCCGCCTCCGCCTCGGCCGCGTAGCCGCCGAGCGAGAGGAAGCGGTCGGTCAGGTTGCCGTACTTCTTCATCCCGGCCTCGCTGACGGCCGTGTCGCTGCTCGACATCGCGACGGTGGCCTCCTGCATGCCCAGCACCAGCTGGCCGAGGCCGCGGGCGTCGAGGATGCGCGTGCGCGCCAGCTCCTCGGGGTCGCCGGAGCGCGGGTCCTGCGGCAGGTAGCCGATCTCGCCGCCGCGGTCGACCGACCCCTTCGCGGCGATGAGGTCGCCGGCGAGGACCTTGGTCAGCGTCGTCTTGCCCGCGCCGTTGCGGCCGACGAGGCCGACCTTGTCGCCGTCGCCGACTCTGAAGGACACGTTCTCCATCAGGAGTCGGGCGCCGACTCGGAGTTCGAGGTCGTGCACGCTGAGCACTGTGCAGTCCGTTCCCGCCAAGAAATGGCGTTCGGTTCGGGAGGTGTGGGGCAAGAGGCCGCGGAGCGGCAGCCCCCTAGTATATTTCCTGAGCCGCGGGGCGGATCCACGTCCGCTCACCGCGGACGCGCTCGCTCCTCGCTCTCGGGCGACACGGTCTTTGGAGAACAGACATGTCCAGCTACTCTCTCGCCCCGTCGCGACCGGTCCTGGCGGACCGGCTGCTCACCCGCTCGCTGGTCACCGATCTGGTGCTCGTCCTCGCCGCCGCCGCGTTCACCGCCGGCATGGCGCAGCTGTACATCCCGATGTGGCCGGTCCCGATCACGGGCCAGACCTTCGCCGTCCTGCTCGTCGGCACCACGCTCGGCGCCCTCCGCGGTGCCCTCTCGATGGGCGTCTACGCGCTCGTCGGCGCCCTCGGAGCCCCGATCTTCACCGAGGGCTCGAGCGGCTGGGCCGTCCTCGCCGGCCCGACGGGCGGCTACATCGTCGGCTTCGTCCTCGCCTCGATCGTCACCGGCTGGCTCGCCCAGCGTCAGTGGGACCGCCGTGTCGTCGGCACCGTGGTGACCTTCCTCGCCGGCACCGCCACGATCTACCTGGTCGGACTCCCCTGGCTCGCCACCGCGCTCGGCTCGATGGGCTACCCGGCCGACCTCGGCTCGGTGCTGACCGCCGGCCTCGTGCCCTTCCTCGTCGGTGACACCCTCAAGATCCTGCTCGCCGCCGCGCTCCTGCCCACCACGTGGGCGCTGCTCGGCCGCCGCAAGGGCTGACCCGCCCCGCACGCACGGCGAAGGGCCCGGAGGATGATCCTCCGGGCCCTTCGCTGTACCTGACGCCGATCGAGCGGCACGGCTCTAGATCGAGAAGCCGAGCGCGCGCATCATGTCGCGGCCGTCCTCGGTGATCCGGTCCGGACCCCACGGCGGCATCCAGACCCAGTTGATCCGGAACGCCTCCACGACGCCGTCGAGCGACTCCGCGGTCTGCTCCTCGAGCACGTCCGTCAGCGGGCAGCCCGCCGACGTCAGCGTCATGTGGATGACCAGGGCGTCATTCTCGTCGTCCCAGCCCAGGTCGTAGATGAGACCGAGATCGACGACGTTGACGCCGAGCTCGGGGTCCATGACGTCCTTGAGCGCCTCCTCGACCTGGTCGAAGAGCTTCGGGTCGAGCGTGGTGACCGCCATGATCAGGCCGTCGCCGGAGCGAGGAAGCGGTCGTAGCCCTCGTCCTCGAGACGGGTCGCGAGCTCCTTGCCGCCCTGCTCGGCGATCCGGCCGGCGACGAAGACGTGCACGAAGTCGGGCTGGATATAGCGCAGGATCCGCGTGTAGTGCGTGATCAGCAGGACGCCGAGACCGGTCGACGCGTGAGCGCGATTGACGCCCTCCGAGACGATCTTGAGCGCGTCGACGTCGAGGCCGGAGTCGGTCTCGTCGAGGACGGCGAACTGCGGGGCGAGCAGCTCGAGCTGGAGGATCTCGTTGCGCTTCTTCTCGCCGCCCGAGAAGCCCTCGTTGACGTTGCGCGCCGCGAAGGACGGGTCCATCCGCAGGTCGGCCATGGCCTTCTTGACGTCCTTGGTCCAGGTGCGGATCGCCGGCGCCTCGCCCGCGATCGCGGTCTTGGCCGTGCGGAGGAAGTTGGTGTTGGTGACACCGGGGATCTCGACCGGGTACTGCATGGCGAGGAAGAGGCCGGCGCGAGCGCGCTCGTCGACGGTCATGTCGAGGACCTCGACACCGTCGAGGGTGATCGAGCCGCCGTCGACGTGGTACTTCGGGTGCCCCGCGATCGTGTACGCGAGGGTGGACTTGCCGGACCCGTTCGGGCCCATCACGGCGTGGATCTCACCCTGGTTGATGGTGAGGTCGACACCGCGGAGGATCTGCTTGGTCCCCTGCTCGGTCTCGACACTGACGTGGAGATCGCTGATCTGGAGAACGGACATTCAGACTTCCTTCGTGACGGTCGGGTCGATGTAGACGTCGCCGTCGATGACCTCGACGACGAAGACGGGAACCGGCTCGAAGGCCGGCAGGTTCAGGGGGGCGCCGGTGCGCAGCGAGAACGCCGAGCCGTGGGCCCAGCACTCGAGGGTGTCGTCCTCGACGAAGCCCTCGGCGAGGGAGACCTCGCCGTGCGTGCAGGTGTCGCCGATGGCGTGGATCTCGCCGGCCGTGTCCTGCACGATCGCGATGGCGATGCCGTCGACGACGTAGCGGACGGCCTGGTTCGGGATCAGCTCCGAGGCGGCGCAGATCCGGGCGGCGTCGCTCATGCGGACACCTCCGGGCTGTACGCGCCGGTCTGCCCGGCGCTGCCGGCCAGCTCGGCCTCGATCGCGAGCTGGAGGCGGTCCTCGAGCTCGGTCACGCCGATCTGCTGCACGATCTCGCTGAGGAAGCCGCGGACGACCAGGCGGCGCGCCTCGTCCTCGCGGATGCCGCGCGACTGCAGGTAGAAGAGCTGCTCGTCGTCGAAGCGGCCGGTCGCCGAGGCGTGGCCCGCTCCGGCGATGTCGCCGGTCTCGATCTCGAGGTTCGGGATCGAGTCGGCGCGCGTGCCGTCCGAGAGGACCAGGTTGCGGTTCTGCTCGTAGCTGTCGGTGCCGTTCGCGCTCTGGCGGATCAGCACGTCGCCGATCCAGACCGTCCGCGCGCCCTGGCCCTGCAGCGCGCCCTTGTAGGTGACGCGGCTGCGGGTGTCGGGGGCGTCGTGGTCGACGTAGACCTGCTGCTCGAGGTGCTGGCCGCCGTCGGCGAAGTACAGGCCGAGGAGCTCGCCGTCCGCGCCGCGCTCGACGAGGTGCGCCGAGGGGTTCACCCGGACGATCGAGCCGCCGAGCGTGACGACGATGTGCTTGACCTTCGCGTCGCGGCCGACGCGGAGGAAGTGGTTCGCGAGGTGGCGGGCGTCGTCGGCCCACTCCTGCAGCGTGACGATGGTCAGCTGCGCGCCCTCGCCGACGAGCACCTCGACGTTCTCGGCGAGAGTCGCCTCGCCCTCGTTCTGCAGCACGACGACGCCGCGCGCGTACGGCGCGGCCTCGATGATCGTGTGCGCGGCACGGGGGGCGGAGCCGAGACCGGTGCGCACGAGCGTCGCGACCTTCTCGTCCTCGCCGGTCACCCGGATCGAGAGGGCCTGCTCGAACTGTGACCAGGCGTTCGCGGCGGCGCGGTCCTCGGGGAGGCCGGCGGTGCCGATCCGCGCGTCGTCGCGGCCGACCCAGGAGACGTCGACGCCCTCGACCGCCGCCGACTCCAGCGGAGTCGGCGAGCCGTCGAGGGGGCCGTCGATCAGGTCGCCGAGGCGGGCGACCGGGGTCAGCTTCCAGGCGATCTCGCGACCGGTGACCGTCTCGAAGGCGTCGACGTCGGTGGACGCGAAGCGCTCGGAGCGGGTCTGCACGGGCGTGAACGCCCCGTCGGAGTGCGCGGCGATGCCCAGGCGCGCGGCGGCGTCCGCGCCGTCGATCGCAGGGGACGTCGGGGCGCTCGTGGGGACCGTCATCAGGCGGTGGTTCCTTTCGAAGGGTGCTGGCCGCCCGACTCGGGCGGCCTCGGGGCCGGTGGGGCGAGCGTCAGCCGACGCTGCCCTCCATCCCCATCTCGATGAGCTTGTTGAGCTCGAGGGCGTACTCCATCGGCAGCTCGCGCGCGATCGGCTCGATGAAGCCGCGGACGATCATGGCCATGGCCTCGTCCTCGGGCATGCCGCGCGACATCAGGTAGAAGAGCTGCTCCTCGCTGACCTTCGAGACCGTGGCCTCGTGGCCGAGCTGGACGTCGTCCACGCGGATGTCGATCGCCGGGTAGGTGTCCGAGCGCGAGATCGTGTCGACCAGGAGCGCGTCGCAGCGCACCGTGTTCGCGGAGTGGTGCGCGTTGGCGTCCACCCGGACCTCGCCGCGGTAGCCGGCCCGGCCGCCGCCGCGGGCGATCGACTTGGAGACGATCGACGACTGCGTGTACGGAGCCATGTGGATCATCTTCGCGCCGGCGTCCTGGTGCTGGCCGGGGCCCGCGAACGCGACGGAGAGGGTCTCGCCCTTGGCGTGCTCGCCGACCAGGAAGATCGACGGGTACTTCATGGTGACCTTGGAGCCGATGTTGCCGTCGATCCACTCCATCGTCGCGCCCTCGTGAGCGATCGCGCGCTTGGTGACGAGGTTGTAGACGTTGTTCGACCAGTTCTGGATCGTCGTGTAGCGCACGCGGGCGTTCTTCTTCACGATGATCTCGACGACGGCCGAGTGCAGCGAGTCCGACTTGTAGATCGGCGCCGTGCAGCCCTCGATGTAGTGGACGTAGCTGCCCTCGTCCGCGATGATCAGCGTCCGCTCGAACTGGCCCATGTTCTCGGTGTTGATCCGGAAGTAGGCCTGCAGCGGGATGTCGACGCGCACGCCCTTGGGGACGTACACGAACGAGCCGCCGGACCAGACCGCCGTGTTCAGCGCGGCGAACTTGTTGTCGCCGGCCGGGATGACCGTGCCGAAGTACTCCTCGAAGATCTCGGGGTGCTCGCGGAGGGCGGTGTCGGTGTCCATGAAGATGACGCCCTGCTCCTCCAGGTCCTCGCGGATCTGGTGGTAGACGACCTCGGACTCGTACTGCGCGGCCACGCCGCCGACGAGGCGCTGGCGCTCCGCCTCGGGGATGCCGAGCTTCTCGTACGTGTTCTTGATGTCGTCCGGGAGGTCCTCCCAGGTCTGCGCCTGCTTCTCGGTGGAGCGGACGAAGTACTTGATGTTGTCGAAGTCGATGTCCGACAGGTCGGCGCCCCAGGTGGGCATCGGCTTGCGCTCGAAGAGCGCGAGCGCCTTCATGCGCCGCTCGCGCATCCAAGCCGGCTCGTTCTTGAGCGCGGAGATGTCGGAGACGACCTCGGGCGAGATGCCGCGGCGCGCGGAGGCGCCGGCGGAGTCCGAGTCGGACCAGCCGAACTCGTAGACGCCCAGGCTCGCGAGCTCGGGGCGGTCGATCAGGATGTCTGACATAAGTACCTCGTTTCCTACCCACTGGTAACCGGTCGGGTTCCGGAGTCATTCCCCGAGGGGGATCCGAGGAGCACATCCGGGCCGATCACGCCATCGAGTCGATGGGCGGAGCGGAGCGGTGCGTCCCGGGAAGTCCTGAGGCTTGCGGTGGCGCTCCATCGGGCCGAGGTCCGGGTCTCGCCGTCACGGCGACCGACGCGTCCCGCGTCGAACCTGAACCAACTACTCATCCTACGGAAGCCGTGCTCCCAGTGGAACCTCTGCACCTGGGTGTCGCGCGGGCACCGGAGCCCGCGCCGCCAGACCCGCATGACCACACCCGTGTCGGTGGTCCGTGCTGGAGTGTCCGCATGACGAACGACGACAGCATCCCGACCCTCCCCCGCCTCCTCCTCGCGCTCGCGCGCACCGGCCTGGAGTCGAGGCCCGCACGCGACTTCGGCGCGCTGGCCGAGCCGCTCGCGCGGAGCCTCCCGCTGCCGCGGCTCGCGCTCGCGCTGGTCCGGCTGCGCCGCCACCTGCGGTCCGGTGGGAAGGGCCCCCGAGCCGGCCACCGTCCGAGTCAGAGCGCGGGCGCGAGCTCCTCGACGGCCTGCCGACGCTGAGCGCGCACCGTGAAGAGGCGCGGATTCACGTCGAGCAGGACCCGCAGCGCGCCGACCCACACGAACGCGGAGCCGAGGAGGTGGACGGCGACGAGCGCCTCCGGCAGGGCGAGGAGCGACTGGGCGACGCCCACCAGCGCCTGCAGCCCCACCACGACGAGGAAGGTGATCACGCGGCGCCGTGCCAGCTCGGAGCCCGGCACGCGCGCCAGCAGCACCAGCAGCACGAGGCCGAGCACGAGCGTGGCCGTCCCGAGGACCCCGTGCACGACGGTGACGCTCTCCCAGTGGAACCGCATCCGCGGGACCTCGGCCGAGTCGCCCGCGTGCGGACCGGTGCCGGTCACCAGGGTGCCGACGGCGATCACGGCCAGCGTCACCGCGACGAGCGCGATGCTCACCCCTCGGGTGAGTGCATCCGGCTCGAACGCGACGGACTGCGAGCGGTGCGCGCGGTGCCAGGTCAGCGCCGTGGTCGTCAGCAGGGCGATCGCGAGCATGAAGTGACCAGCGACGATGTACGGGTTGAGGCCCGAGTGCACGGTCGCGCCGCCCGCGAGCGCGTTCGCGACCACGAGCCAGAACTGCGACCAGGCCAGGCGGGTCATCGTGCGGTCGCGCGGCTTCTGCAGTCGGGCCGCGGTGATGGCCCAGCCGACCGCGACGATCAGCACGCCGGTGAAGGCGCGGTTGGTGAACTCGATGAAGCCGTGGATCCCGAGCTCGGGCGTCGAGGTCAGCGACCCCGCGTCGCAGGCGGGCCAGGTCGGGCAGCCGAGGCCCGACCCGGTCAGGCGCACGACGCCGCCGAAGAAGATGATCAGGATGCTCGCGACCAGGGCGGCCGTCGTCCCCCAGCGCAGGGCGCGCGGGCTCAGGACGACCCGCTCGGCGAGGAACGAGAACGGCGTCACCATCAGAACGGCAGCAGCGGGTCGATGCCGACGGCGAGGAACAGCAGCGTGAGGTACCCGATCGAGCCGTGGAAGACGCGCATCGGCGAGACGTGCTCGTGACGGATCGCGAGGCTGTAGAGGCGGTGCGTCTCTGCGATGAACCAGACGCCACTGGCGAGGGCGACGACCGTGTAGACGACGCCCATGCCGGCGACGGGGATGAGCAGCAGCGAGCACGCGACGGTGGCCCACGCGTAGAGGATGACCTGGAGACCGACGATGCTGCGCCCGCGGACGACGGCGAGCATCGGCACGCCGGCGGCGCGGTAGTCCTCGCGGTACTTCATCGAGAGCGGCCAGTAGTGCGGCGGCGTCCAGAGGAAGATGACCGAGAACAGGATGATCGGCGCCCAGTCGAGGGAGTTCGTGACCGCGGCCCAGCCGATCAGCACGGGCATGCAGCCGGCGATCCCGCCCCAGACGATGTTCTGCGGCGTGCGGCGCTTGAGGAACAGCGTGTAGAAAAGCACGTAGATGAGGATCGCGGCGAGCGAGAGCGACGCGGCCAGCCAGTTGGCGGTTAGGCCGAGCCAGGCGATCGACAGCACGCCGATCGTGGTCGCGAAGACCAGCGCCTCCCGGTCGGAGACCTCGCCGGTGACGAGCGGGCGGTTGCGGGTCCGCTTCATCACGCGGTCGATGTCGCGGTCGATGTAGCAGTTGAACGCGCCGGCCGACCCGGCGCTGAGCGCCCCGCCGATGAGCACGTTGAGGACGAGCAGCAGGTTCGGGATCCCGCCCTGCGCCAGGATCATCGTGGGCGCGGTGACCACGAGCAGCAGCTCGATCACCCGCGGCTTCGTCAGCGCGACGTACGCCCTCACCTTGCGCGACAGGGGCGACCGGACGGGCCCTCCCCGCTCGATCGCGGTGGTCTCTGCGACTACGTCCATTGCTCCTCTAACGATCGATGATCCCGAACGAGTGTAATGCGCGCCGGATGGGGGCGGGCCCGGAGTGCACGCTTGTCCAATCGGACGCCGACATATGCGAGGCGCAACCCCCGATCCCCGGCGCACCCCCCTCCGTATACTCGGAACTGCTCGCCAGAGCGCCCGGCCCGCACCCGAGTTCCGCGCGACTGATCAGTCGCGCGAGGCCGAACGGGGCGTCGTCGGAAGCATCGTGTCGAAGTCGTCATGCGCGCTCCACCATGCGAGAGGGCGGACGGTCCCCGTCTGCCCCACGTCTCGAGAAGGGTCAGTACCTAGTGTCAGAACTGCAATGGGATTCCATTGACGAGAAGGCAGTCGACACGGCGAGGGTTCTCGCCGCGGACGCGGTCGAGAAGGTCGGCAACGGCCACCCCGGTACCGCCATGAGCCTCGCGCCGGCCGCGTACCTCCTGTTCCAGAAGGTCATGCGCCGCGATCCGTCCGACGCCACCTGGATCGGCCGCGACCGCTTCATCCTGTCGGTCGGCCACTCCTCGCTGACGCAGTACGTCCAGTTCTACCTGGGCGGCTACGGCCTCGAGCTCGACGACCTCAAGGCGCTGCGCACCTGGGGCTCGAAGACCCCGGGCCACCCCGAGTACGGCCACACCGACGGCGTCGAGATCACCACCGGCCCGCTCGGCCAGGGCCTCGCCTCGGCCGTCGGCTTCGCCTACGCCGCGCGCTTCGAGCGCGACCTGTTCGACCCCGAGGCCGCCGCGGGCACCTCGCCGTTCGACCACTTCGTCTACGTCATCGCCGGCGACGGCGACCTGCAGGAGGGCATCACCAGCGAGGCCTCCTCGCTCGCCGGCCACCAGCAGCTCGGCAACCTCGTCGTCATCTACGACTCCAACCAGATCTCGATCGAGGACGACACCAACATCGCCTTCACCGAGGACGTCAAGGCGCGCTACGAGGCCTACGACTGGCAGGTCCAGGTCGTCGACTGGAAGAAGACCGGCGAGTACCACGAGGACGTCGCCGAGCTGCACGCCGCGATCGAGGCCGCCAAGGGCGAGACCGACAAGCCGTCGCTCATCATCCTGCGCACGATCATCGGCTGGCCCTCGCCGAAGAAGCAGAACACCGGCAAGATCCACGGCTCCGCCCTCGGCGCCGACGAGCTCCGCGGCCTCAAGGAGGTGCTCGGCTTCGACCCCGAGAAGACCTTCGACGTCGCCGACGAGGTCCTCGAGCACACCCGCAAGGCCGTCGAGCGCGGCCAGGCGCAGCACGCCGAGTGGAACGAGACGCTCGAGGCGTGGGCGACCGCGAACCCCGAGAAGAAGGTCCTCCTCGACCGCGTCCTGAGCGGCGACCTCCCCGAGGGCGTCCAGGAGGCCCTCCCGGTCTTCGAGCCCGGCAAGGAGGTGTCGACCCGCGCCGCGTCCGGCAAGGTCATCAACGCCCTCGCCGGCGTCGTGCCCGAGCTCTGGGGCGGCTCCGCCGACCTCGCCGAGTCGAACAACACGACCATCGAGGGCGCCGGCTCCTTCGTGCCGAGCGAGTTCTCGACCCACGAGTGGACCGGCAAGAAGGGCGGCCGCGTGCTGCACTTCGGCATCCGCGAGCACGCCATGGGCGCGATCCTCAACGGCATCGTCCTGCACGGCAACACCCGCCCCTTCGGCGGCACCTTCCTGATCTTCTCCGACTACATGCGCCCGGCGGTCCGTCTCGCCGCGCTCATGAAGGCGCCGGCCATCTACGTCTGGACCCACGACTCCGTGGCCCTCGGCGAGGACGGCCCGACGCACCAGCCGGTCGAGCAGCTGGCGGCCCTCCGCGCGATCCCGGGACTGGACATCGTCCGCCCCGGCGACGCCAACGAGGTCGCCTACGCCTGGAAGACGATCCTGGAGCGCCGCGAGGGCCCGGCCGGCCTCGCGCTCACCCGCCAGAACATCCCCGTCTTCGAGCGCGGAGAGGGCGACGCCACCGGCGAGACCTTCGCCCACGCGTCGAACGTCGCCCGCGGTGCGTACATCCTCGCCGAGGCGCCGAACGGCACCCCCGACGTGATCCTCATCGCCACCGGCTCCGAGGTGCAGATCGCCGTCGAGGCGCGCGAGCTGCTCAAGGGCGAGGGCGTCAACGCCCGCGTCGTCTCGGCCCCGTCGCTCGAGTGGTTCGAGGAGCAGGACGCCGAGTACCGCGAGAAGGTGCTGCCCTCCGCCGTGAAGGCGCGCGTCTCGATCGAGGCCGGCCTCAGCCTCGGCTGGCAGAAGTACGTCGGCGACGCCGGCCGCTCGGTCTCCATCGAGCACTTCGGCGCCTCCGCCGACTACAAGACCCTGTTCCGCGAGTTCGGGATCACCACCGAGGCGGCCATCACCGCCGCCAAGGAGTCGCTCGCGGCGTCCTGACCACGAAGGCCGCGTCCACCCGGGCGCGGCCTTCGCCGTCGGGCCCACGACTCCCCACCGACCCGCACCATCTAGCGAGAAGAAGAGACATGACCGAGAACACCCCCACCGCAGACCTCTCCGCCGCCGGCGTCAGCATCTGGCTCGACGACCTGTCGCGCTCGCGCATCTCGAGCGGCGGGCTGCAGAAGCTCATCGACGAGAAGAACGTCGTCGGCGTCACCACCAACCCCACGATCTTCGCCGCGGCCCTCGCCAAGGGCGAGTCCTACGACGAGCAGGTCGAGGAGCTCGCCGCCGCCGACACCTCGGTGACCGACGCGGTCTTCGCGATCACCACCGACGACGTGGCCGCCGCCTCCGACGTCTTCCGCCCGATCTACGACGCGACCAACGGCTACGACGGCCGCGTCTCGATCGAGGTCGAGCCGGGCCTCGCGCACGACGCGCAGGGCACCATCGAGCAGGCCAAGGCCCTCTGGGCCAAGGTCGACCGCCCGAACGCGATGATCAAGATCCCCGCGACCGTCGAGGGCCTCGAGGCCATCACCGAGGCCATCGGCTCCGGCATCTCGGTCAACGTCACGCTGATCTTCTCGCTCGCCCGCTACCGCGCCGTCATCAACGCGTACCTGGCCGGCCTCGAGAAGGCCAAGGACGCCGGCATCGACCTGTCGACGATCCACTCCGTCGCCTCGTTCTTCGTGTCGCGCGTCGACACCGAGATCGACAAGCGCCTCGAGGCCGTCGGCACCGACGAGGCCCTCGCGCTGAAGAGCAAGGCCGGCGTCGCCAACGCGCAGCTCGCCTACGAGGTCTTCGTCGAGGCGTTCGCCACCGAGCGCGCGCTGCTCCTGCAGGAGTCCGGCGCCAACCGCCAGCGTCCGCTGTGGGCCTCGACCGGCGTCAAGTCGACCGATCTGCCCGACACCCTCTACGTGACCGAGCTGGTCGCGGCGGGCGTCGTCAACACCATGCCCGAGAAGACCCTCGAGGCGACCTTCGACCACGGCGTCATCGCCGGCGACACGGTGACCGGCTCCTACGCCGACGCCAACGCCGTCCTCGACGCCGTCGCCGCGCAGGGCGTCTCCTACGCCGAGGTCACCGAGCTGCTCGAGAAGGAGGGCGTCGAGAAGTTCGTCGTCTCCTGGAACGAGCTGCTCGACACCGTCACCGCCGCGCTCGAGGGCGCGAAGGCGAAGGCCTGATCATGGCGATCCAGATCCACCTCAGCGGCGACGCCGAGAAGGCCGCCGACCGCGTCGTGCCGGAGCTCGTCGCCGACGAGGTCGCCTCGGGCATCACCGCCCAGGTCCCCACCCTCTGGGGTGCGGCGGCCGAGGAGGAGTCCGGGAAGCGCCTCGGCTGGACCGAGTCGACCACGGTCTCCCGCCCGCTGATCCCCGAGATCCTGGCGCTCCGCGAGGAGTTCCAGGCCAAGGGCATCGACCACATCGTGCTCGGCGGCATGGGCGGCTCCTCGCTCGCGCCCGAGGTCATCACCCGGACCGCCGGCGTCGAGCTCACCGTGCTCGACTCCACCGCGCCCGGGCAGGTCCTCGCGGCCCTGAACGACCGCCTCGCGTCGACCGCGGTCGTCATCTCGTCCAAGTCCGGCTCGACGGTCGAGACCGCCAGCCAGAAGAAGGCCTACGAGAAGGCGTTCACCGAGGCGGGCATCGACCCGCTCGACCGCATCGTCATCGTGACCGACCCCGGCTCGCCGCTCGACTCGTCCTCGCGAGAGGCCGGCTACCGGGTCTTCAACGCCGACCCGAACATCGGCGGCCGCTTCTCGGCGCTCTCCGCGTTCGGCCTCGTGCCGTCCGGACTCGCCGGCGCCGACATCGAGGCCCTCCTCGACGAGGCGGCCGAGGCCTCCCTCGGCCTGGCCGTGGACACCCCGGAGAACCCGGGTCTGCTCCTCGGCGCCGCGATCGCCGCCACCAGCCCCCGTCGCGACAAGCTCGCGATCGTGGCCGACGGCACGCACATCGTGGGCTTCGCCGACTGGGCCGAGCAGCTCATCGCCGAGTCCACCGGCAAGGACGGCACGGGCATCCTCCCCGTCGTCCTCGGCACCCTCGCCCCCGAGCTGTCGGAGGACCTCGCCGACGTGCAGGTCGTCCGCCTGGTCGAGGACGCGAGCGCGCTGCACCTGTTCCCGCGCGACCGGCACGAGGGCGAGATCCTCCTGTCCGGCTCGCTCGGCGCGCAGATGCTGACCTGGGAGTACGCGGTCGCGGTCGCCGGGCGCCTGCTCGGGATCAACCCGTTCGACCAGCCCGACGTCGAGTCGGCGAAGGTCGCGACCCGGGCCCTGCTCGAGAAGCGTCCGGAGCCGGCGACCCCGGCCTTCACGGACGCGGGCATCGAGGTGACCGGCACGTCGGACGTGACCGAGGGCGTCTCGACCGTCGCGGCCGCCGTCGACCGCCTCCTCGCCCAGCTGGGCGAGGGCGGCTACGTGTCGATCCAGGCCTACGTCGACCGCCTAGCGCTGCCGCAGCTGGAGGGCGTCCGCGACCTCCTCGCCGCGCAGTCGAAGCGTCCGGTGACCTTCGGCTGGGGCCCGCGCTTCCTGCACTCGACCGGTCAGTACCACAAGGGCGGAGCGCCGACCGGCGTCTTCCTCCAGATCGCCGAGCGCGCGAGCACGGACCTCGAGATCCCCGAGAGCCCGTTCACCTTCGGACAGCTGATCCAGGCCCAGGCCGCGGGCGACGCGAGCGTGCTCGCCGAGCACGGCCGCCCGGTCCTGACGCTGACGCTGACGGACCCCGAGGCCGACCTCGAGGCCCTCTTCGAGGCGCTCAACACCTGATCCGCCGGGCGCGGCGTCCCGTCCTCCTCGCGGAGGCGGGGCGCCGCGCCCGCGGTCGTCCGCGCGGTCCGCCGAGGCCGCGCTCGCAAGCCCTCAGCGGAGCGGGCAGGCGTCACCACTCCCCCTCCGTCACCGATAGCAGTGCGCCGAGGCGCCGGCCCCGCCGGACCGCGGCACACAGAAGGACACTGCACATGTCTGTGGACATCACTCCCGAGTTCAATCCGCTGCGGTTGAGCTTCGACCGCCGGCTGAACCGGATCGCGGGGCCGAGCGGCCTCGTCATCTTCGGCGTCACCGGCGATCTCTCCCGCAAGAAGCTCATGCCGGCGGTCTACGACCTCGCCAATCGCGGCCTGCTTCCTCCCGGCTTCGCGCTCGTCGGCTTCGCCCGGCGCGACTGGGACGACCAGGACTTCGAGAAGGTCGTGCACGACTCGGTCAAGAAGCACGCCCGCACCGAGTTCCACGAGGAGGTCTGGACGCAGCTCGCGCAGGGCATCCGCTTCGTGCAGGGCGAGTTCGACGACCCCGAGGCCTTCAGCCGCCTGAAGACGACCGTCGACGAGCTCGACCGCGAGCGCGGCACGAACGGCAACTTCGCCTTCTACCTCTCGATCCCGCCGAAGTCCTTCCCCCAGGTCACCGAGCAGCTGCGCAACTCGGGCCTCGCGGAGCAGAAGGACGGCCAGTGGCGCCGCGTGGTCATCGAGAAGCCCTTCGGCAGCGACCTGAAGACCGCGCGTGAGCTCAACGCCGTCGTCGAGTCGGTCTTCCCGCCGGACTCCGTCTTCCGCATCGACCACTACCTCGGCAAGGAGACGGTCCAGAACATCCTGGCGCTGCGCTTCGCCAACATGATGTACGAGCCCCTCTGGAACTCGAACTACGTCGACCACGTGCAGATCACCATGGCCGAGGACATCGGCGTGGGCGGCCGGGCCGGCTACTACGACGGCATCGGCGCCGCGCGCGACGTCATCCAGAACCACCTGCTCCAGCTGCTCGCCCTCACGGCGATGGAGGAGCCGATCTCGTTCGACGCCGCGGACCTCCGCGCCGAGAAGGAGAAGGTCCTCGCGGCCGTCCGCCTGCCGAAGGACCTCTCGACCGTCACCGCCCGCGGGCAGTACTCCGGCGGCTGGCAGGGCGGCGAGAAGGTGCTCGGCTTCCTCGAGGAGGACGGCATGAGCCCCACCTCGACGACCGAGACCTTCGCCGCGATGCGCCTGGACATCGGCACCCGCCGCTGGGCGGGCGTGCCGTTCTACCTGCGTGCGGGCAAGCGCCTGGGCCGCCGCGTCACCGAGATCGCCGTGGTCTTCAAGCGCGCGCCGCAGCAGCTCTTCGCCGAGAGCCAGACCACCTCGCTCGGCCAGAACGCCCTGGTCATCCGCGTCCAGCCCGACGAGGGCGTCACCATGCGCTTCGGCTCGAAGGTGCCCGGCGCGGGCATGCAGGTCCGCGACGTCACGATGGACTTCGGCTACGGCCACGCCTTCACCGAGGCGAGCCCCGAGGCCTACGAGCGCCTGATCCTCGACGTCCTCCTCGGCGAGCCGCCGCTCTTCCCGCGGCACGAGGAGGTCGAGCTCTCCTGGAAGATCCTCGACCCGATCGAGGAGTACTGGAGCACGCAGGGCCAGCCCGAGCAGTACCGCCCCGGAACCTGGGGCCCCGATTCCGCCGACGAGCTCCTCGCTCGCGACGGCCGCACCTGGAGGCGCCCGTGATCGTCGATCTGCCCGACACCACGACGAGCGAGGTCTCGAAGACCCTCGTCAAGATCCGCGAGGAGGGCGGCGCCGTCGCCCTCGGCCGCGTGCTCACCCTCATCATCGCGACCTCCCGGGGCCACGAGGAGGAGGCGATCGACGCCGCCAACGACGCCTCCCGCGAGCACCCGATGCGCGTCATCGTCGTCTCGAAGGACGACGGGCTGACGACGGTCCCCGTCGACGCCACCCCGCGCGTCGACGCGCAGATCCGCGTCGGCGGCGACGCCGGTGCGAGCGAGGTCGTCGTCCTCCGCCCGTTCGGCGACGCGGCGACGGACGAGGAGAGCCTCGTCACCGGGCTGCTGCTCCCCGACGCGCCCGTGGTCGCCTGGTGGCCGAACAGCGCGCCGGACAGCGCCTCGAAGTCGCCGATCGGCCGCATCGCGACGCGCCGGATCACCGACGCCTCCGCGCAGTCCAACCCGGCCGAGGCTCTGCACCACCTCGCCTCGACCTACGCCCCCGGCGACACCGACTTCGCCTGGACCCGCCTCACCCTGTGGCGCGCTCAGCTCGCCGCGGTGCTCGACCAGCCGCCCTACGAGCCGATCACGGCCGTCGAGGTCTCCGGTGCGCCGGACTCCCCCTCGACGATCCTGCTCGCGGCCTGGCTGCAGCTCGAGCTCGACATCCCCGTCGACCACGAGCTCACCATCAGCGCGACCGGGTCCAGCGGGATCCACGGGGTGCGCCTCTTCCGCGAGTCCGGCGTGATCGAGCTCGAGCGCTCGATCCCGAACGTCGCGACGCTGACGCAACCGGACCAGCCCGTTCACGACATCTCCCTGCCGCGGCGGAGCCTCCGCGACTGCCTGGCGGAGGAGCTGCGCAGGCTCGACCCGGATGACCTGTACGGTGAAGTGATCTCGCGCGGTGTGGACATGCTCACCGAGAAGAACGACGCTCGCAGCGCGTCCTGACACCGCCGCACTCCCCGGACGCCGCACCCTGCACGCCAGGCGCGGCGGCCGGGGAGACGGCCATCCGCCGATGGCGACCGACCCGAAGGAGACCCCGATGACCACTGACCGCCGTGTGCTCGTCCACCGAGACAAGCAGACCCTCGCAGGCTCGGTCGCCGCGCGCTTCCTGACGAAGACGATCGATATCCTCGACGACCTGGGCACGGCGAACGTGGTCCTCACCGGCGGGACGATGGGGGCGGCGACCCTCAAGGAGATCGGCGGCTCCTCCGCCGCGGGCAACGTCGACTGGACCCGCGTGCACTTCTGGTGGGGCGACGAGCGCTGGGTGCCCCGCGGCCACGAGGACCGCAACGACGTGCAGGCGGGCGATCTCTTCGAGCGCCTCGAGGTGCCGGCCGAGAACGTGCACTCCTACCCCGCGTCCGACGAGGGCCTCGACCTCGACGGCGCCGCCGCGGCCTACGACGCCGAGCTCCGTGCGCACGCGACCGAGGGCCGCGACTACCCGCGCTTCGACATCACCTTCCTCGGCGTCGGGCCCGACGGCCACATCGCCTCGCTCTTCCCCGAGCGCTCGGCCATCCGCCACCCGCAGCCGGGTGTGCTGGCGGTCCGCAACTCCCCCAAGCCGCCGCCGGAGCGCCTCACGCTCACGCTTCCGCTGATCAACCAGTCCGACCGGATCTGGATGGTCCTCGCCGGCGCCGACAAGGCGTCCGCTCTCGGGCTGGCCCTCGCCGGCGCGAGCACGAACGAGGTGCCCGCGGCGGGCGCGTTCGGCCGCAAGCGCACGGTGTTCTTCGTCGACCAGGAGGCCGCGGCCGAGGTGCCGGAGTCGCTGATCGCGCCGAGCTACTGAGCTCTCCCCCGGCTCGTCCGGGAACGACGAAGGGCCCGCCTCCTCGGGAGGACGGGCCCTTCGTCGTTGCACCGGCCCTGCGGCCGGCGATGCTCAGGAGGGGGTCGCGGTGCCCCGGCGTGCGCGCAGCTGCTGCAGCGCCTCCTCGAGGAGCTGAGCGGCCTCGGCCTCGGTGCGGCGCTCCTTCACGTACGCGAGGTGCGTCTTGTAGGGCTCCGACTTCGCGACCTGCGGCGGGTTCGCCCGGTCGCGTCCCGCGGGGAGACCGGACTGCGGGGAGTCGATCACCTCGGGGATCTCGTCCTCGGGGAGGGCCGCCGAGAAGTGGCGCACCGTCTCGTTGCCGAGGGCGTCCCAATACGAGACCGCAACGCGCTCGGCGTGGTAGCCCCGGTCCTGCTCGCCCATGGGTCCCGCGCCGACGCGCGAACCGCGGATTGCACTGCCGCCTGATGCCATTCCGTTTACCCCTATGCTCCGGTGTCGAACTTGGTGAGAAGACCGAGCACCACGATGCACGCCAGCCAGACGAGGCCGAGGATCACGGTGATGCGGTTCAGGTTGCGCTCTGCGACGCCCGAGGCACCGAGGTTCGAGGTGACTCCACCGCCGAACATGTCGGACAGTCCGCCGCCGCGCCCCTTGTGGAGCAGGATCAGCATGGTGAGCAGGAGGCTCGTGATGCCCAGGACGACCTGGAGCACGACCTGGAGGATGTCCACGCGGTACCTTTCGAAGTTCTGGCGCGTTGCACGCCTCGACGAGTATAACGGCGCCTGCGAACCCCCGGGGAATCGCGACGCCCTGTGTTCTGTCCGCTGTATACGCAGGGGCCCCGACTTCTGGTGAGGGGCGGAGGGGATGGCCTCGTCGCGGCGCCTTCCCGCGCCCTTCGGGCGCCCGCCAGACCCGAGCCGGTCGCCGCGACGAGGCCATCCCCTCCGCCCGCGCCGGCGCGAGGCTCCCCACCAGCACTGGGGTGAGAAGTACCGCGGAGACGGAAGTCCGCCGCGCGGCGGCGAGGGCAACCGGCGATTCGCGTGCCAGCGAATCGTCGTGGCCGGACGCAGGACGCTCTACAGGACCCAACCACACGACCGAGCCGACTGCGCCAGGCCGCGCAGGGAGCGGCCTGGACGACGAAGAGGGGCGGGCCCAGTGGGCCCGCCCCTCTTCGTCGCAGTAGCTCAGACTCCGACGTGGTTCCGGAATCTTGCGATCGCGGCGAACTCGTCGACCTGGAGGCTGGCGCCTCCGACGAGGGCGCCGTCGACGTCGGGCTCGCGCATGAAGCCGGCGATGTTGCCGGACTTGACGGAGCCGCCGTAGAGGATGCGCGTCTTCGCCGCGGTGTCGGCGCCGAGGATGTCGGCGACGACGTCGCGGAGGGCCTTGCAGACCTGCTGGGCCTGCTCGGGCGTGGCGGCCTGTCCGGAGCCGATGGCCCAGACCGGCTCGTACGCGACGACCAGGTCGGCGTCCGAAGGCAGGCCGGTGAGGGCCTCCTTCAGCTGCGCGACCGGCACCGCGGACGGGCCGTGCTTCTCGAGGTCCTCGGCGGTCTCGCC
Organism: Rathayibacter festucae DSM 15932; assembly: GCF_004011135.1. Taxonomy (NCBI): domain Bacteria; kingdom Bacillati; phylum Actinomycetota; class Actinomycetes; order Micrococcales; family Microbacteriaceae; genus Rathayibacter; species Rathayibacter festucae. Next base: position 1,724,406 of record NZ_CP028137.1, read on the forward strand.
GACGCAGACGATCGGCGGGACGCCGTGCTTGACGGCCGCGGCCGTCTTCGCAGCGATGTCCGCGTCGGTCTCGCCGTGGAGCGTGCGACGCTCCGAGTGGCCGACGATGACGTAGTCGCAGTCGAGCTGCTTGAGGAACTGGCCGGAGATCTCACCGGTGTAGGCCCCGCTGTCGAACTTCGACAGGTCCTGCGCGCCGTACTTGAGCGGCAGCTTGTCGGAGTCCACGAGGATCTGCACGGGGCGCAGATCGGTGAACGGCGGGAACACCGCGACCTCGACGCCGTCGAAGTCGTGGTCGGCGTCCTTGAGGCTCCACGCGAGCTTCTGGACGAAGGCGATGGCCTGGAGGTGGTCCAGGTTCATCTTCCAGTTGCCGGCGATGAGCGGGATGCGGGATGTCACTGCCATCCGAGGACCTCCAGTCCGGGGAGGCGCTTCCCCTCGAGGAATTCGAGGCTGGCTCCGCCTCCCGTCGAGATGTGGCCGAACTGCCCGTCCTCGAAGCCGAGGGCGCGCACCGCGGCGGCCGAGTCTCCGCCGCCGACGACGCTGAGTCCGTCGACCTCGGTGAGGGCCTGGGCGACGGCCTTCGTGCCGGCCGCGAACGGCTCGAGCTCGAAGACGCCCATCGGTCCGTTCCAGAACACGGTCTTCGAGGCCGCGACGACCTCGGCGAACCGCTTCGCGGTGTCGGGCCCGATGTCGAGTCCGAGGCCGTCCGCGCCGAAGGCGGTGTCCTCGATCGCGTCGGCGGGGGCCGTCACGTACTCGGCGTCGGCTCCGAACTTCGAGGCGACGACGACGTCCGTGGGGACGACGATCTCGACCCCGAGCTCCTTCGCCTTCGCGAGGTAGCCGAGGACGGTGTCGATCTGGTCGGCCTCGAGCAGGCTCTTGCCGACCTCGTGGCCCTGGGCCTTGAGGAAGGTGAAGAGCATGCCGCCGCCGATGAGGATCGAGTCGACCCGCGGGAGCAGGTGCTCGATCACGCCGAGCTTGTCCGAGACCTTCGAGCCGCCGAGGACGACCGTGTAGGGGCGCTCCGGCTTCTCGGTCAGGCGGTCCAGGACCTCGAGCTCGGCGGCGATCAGCGTTCCGGCGGCACTGGGCAGCAGCTGGGCGAGCTCGTAGACGCTCGCCTGCTTGCGGTGCACGACGCCGAAGCCGTCCGAGACGAACGCGTCGCCGAAGGCGGCGAGCTTCTCGGCGAAGGCGCGGCGCTCGTCCGCGTCCTTGCTGGTCTCCCCCGGGTTGAAGCGGAGGTTCTCGAGCACGGCGACCTGGCCGTCCTCGAGGGCGTCGACCGCGGCGGAGGCGGAGTCGCCGACCGTGTCCTCGGCGAACGAGACGGGGGCGTCCAGGAGCTCGCCGAGGCGCTTCGCGACAGGCGCGAGGCTGTACTTCGAGTCGGGGGCGCCGTCGGGGCGGCCGAGGTGGCTCACGACCACGACTCGGGCACCCTCGGCGACGAGCCGCTGGAGCGTGGGCACCGACGCGCGCACGCGGCCGTCGTCCGTGATCGTTCCGTCCTTCAGGGGGACGTTCAGATCGCAGCGGACGACGACGCGCGTGCCGGCGAGGGAGCCCAGTGAGTCCAGAGTGCGGAGCGTCACGGTGTCACTCGTCACGGAGTCGTGACTCAGAGCTTGCCGGCGACGAGCTCGGCGACGTCGACGAGGCGGTTGGAGTAGCCCCACTCGTTGTCGTACCAGGAGGCGACCTTGACCTGGTTGCCGATGACCTTGGTCAGGCCGGCGTCGAAGATCGAGGAGTGCGGGTCGGTGACGATGTCGCTCGAGACGATCGGGTCCTCGGTGTACTTGAGGATGCCCTTGAGGTCGCCCTCGGCGGCGGCCTTGTAGGCCGCGTTGATCTCCTCGACCGTGGCCGACTTCGACAGCTCGACCGTGAGGTCGGTGATCGAGCCGGTCGGGACCGGGACGCGCAGCGCGTAGCCGTCGAGCTTGCCGACGAGCTCGGGGATGACGAGGCCGAGGGCCTTGGCGGCACCGGTCGACGTCGGGATGATGTTGACCGCGGCGGCGCGCGCGCGACGGAGGTCGCTGTGCGGGCCGTCCTGCAGGTTCTGGTCGGCGGTGTAGGCGTGGACCGTGGTCATCAGACCGCGCTCGATGCCGAAGTTGTCGAGCAGGACCTTGGCGAGCGGCGCGAGGCAGTTCGTGGTGCACGACGCGTTCGAGACGATGTCGTGGACCTGGGGGTCGTAGGTGCCCTCGTTGACGCCGAGGACGATGGTCGCGACGTCGTCGCCGGTAGCGGGAGCCGAGACGATGACCTTCTTGGCGCCGGCGGTGATGTGCTTGCGCGCGTCCTCCGACTTGGTGAAGCGGCCGGTCGACTCGATGACGACGTCGACGCCCAGCTCGCCCCAGGGGAGGTTCGCGGGGTCGCGCTCCTCGAGCACGATGATCGGCTTGCCGTTGACGACGATCTTGTCGCCGTCCAGCTCCACGGTCGCGTCGAGGCGGCCGGTGATGGAGTCGTACTTCAGGAGGTGCGCGAGCGCCTTGTTGTCGGTGAGGTCGTTGACCGCGACGATCTCGAGGTCGCTGCCCTTGGCGAGGGCCGCACGGAGGAAGTTACGGCCGATACGGCCGAAGCCGTTGATGCCGATCTTGACGGACACAGATATCTCCTGGAGAGGAAGGGCACCTCGACGGTGCAGTGGAGGGTGTGGATCGCTGCGAGAGCGGCGTCCCGGATCGGGACCCGGGACGCCGGAATCGCTACGACAGTAGCAGGAGGCCGGAAGTGTTCTGGCGGGCCTTCTCGAAGCGCGCGGAGACGTCCGCCCAGTTCACGATGTTCCAGAACGCCTTGACGTAGTCGGCCTTCACGTTGACGTAGTCGAGGTAGAAGGCGTGCTCCCACATGTCCAGCAGCAGGACCGGCACGGTCGCGGCGGCGTGGTTGCTCTGGTGGTCGTAGAGCTGCTCGATGAGCAGCTTCTGGCCGAGGGAGTCCCAGGCCAGGATCGACCAGCCGGAGCCCTGGATGCCGAGGGCCGAGGCGGTGAAGTGCGCCTTGAACTTGTCGAACGAGCCGAAGTTCTCGTCGATCGCCGCGGCGAGCTCGCCGGTCGGCTTGTCGCCGCCGTCGGGCGAGAGGTTGTTCCAGAACACGGTGTGGTTCACGTGACCGGCGAGGTTGAACGCCAGGTCCTTCTGGAGCTTGTTGACGTTCGCGAGGTTCTCGCTGTCGCGAGCCTCCTGCAGCGCGGCGAGGGCGGTGTTCGCCCCGGTCACGTACGTCGCGTGGTGCTTGTCGTGGTGGAGCTCCATGATCCGTCCACTGATGTGCGGCTCGAGAGCCGAGTAGTCGTAGGGCAGTTCGGCGAGCGTGTAGTCAGCCATGTGCGATCTCCTGTTCGTGGTCGTCGACCTCAGTGATCCGCCGGGTCTCACGGCCCCTCACCGCTGTGCGGGAGGGTGTGCCGGGGTGTCCTGAGCGACCTTTCCAGTCTAGTGAGAGCCGCCCTCCGCACTCGGAGCGTTTCCTCCGTTCAACCAGGAGACACTCAGCGTTCGCGCGCCCGACGGCCCGTCGGCTCGCGCGGGGCTCAGAGGTCCTGGAGCTCGGCGGGGAGATTCGCGTCGGTGCCGGGGATGTCGAGGTCGGTGGCGCGCTTGTCGGCCATCGCGAGCAGGCGGCGGATGCGGCCGGCGACCGCGTCCTTCGTCATCGGCGGGTCGGCGTGGTGGCCGAGCTCGTCGAGGCTGGCGTCGCGGTGGGCGAGCCGGAGCCGGCCGGCGTAGCGGAGGTGCTCGGGGATGTCCTCGCCGAGGATCTCCATCGCGCGCTCGACGCGGGAGCACGCGGCGACGGCGGCCTGCGCGGAGCGGCGGAGGTTCGCGTCGTCGAAGTTGACCAGGCGGTTGGCGGTCGCCCGCACCTCGCGGCGCTGGCGCAGCTCCTCCCAGCTGGCGACGGTGGAGGTCGCGCCCATCAGGGTGAGCATCGCGCTGATGCTCTCGCCGTCGCGGACGACCACGCGGTGCACGCCGCGCACCTCGCGCGACTTGGCCTGGACGCCGAGACGGCCCGCCGCTCCGACGATCGCCATCGCCGCCTCGTTGCCGGGGCAGATCACCTCGAGGGCGGCCGAGCGGCCGGGGTCGGTGAGCGAGCCCTGCGCGAGGAAGGCGCCGCGCCAGACGGCGGCGAGCTCTTCGCGGGTGCCGGTGGTCAGCCGGTTCGGCAGGCCGCGGACGGGACGGCCGCGCTGATCGAGCAGACCGGTCTGGCGGGCGAGGGTGTCGCCGCCCTCGACGACCCGGACGAGCCAGCTGGTCGTGCGGCGCGAGCCGCCGGCCGACACGATGCTGCCCTCGCTGCGGACGCCGTAGAGCTCGGCGAGGTCGCGGCGGACGCGGGTGGCCAGGGGGGCGGAGTCGAGCTCGACCTCGACCGCGAGGCGGTTCGAGATGATGTGCAGTCCTCCGGAGAAGCGGAGGATGGTCGCCAGTTCAGCGGCACGGACGGTGTTCTTGCGCGAGACGATCGCGACCAGTTCGCCCTTGACATCTGCAGTGAGGGCCACGGAGTCTTCTTTCCTTACGTCGGGTGCGCGGCGGAGCGCGCGGGGATCATTCTCGGCCGAGGTCGCGGTGCGCCACGTTGACGGCGACACCCGGCAGCTCGGCCAGTCGGGCCGCGACGCGGCCGGCGACGGCGACCGAGCGGTGCTTGCCGCCGGTGCAGCCGATGGCGATGGTCGCGTGGCGCTTGTTCTCGCGCTGGTAGCCGTCGAGCACCGGCCGGAGGGCGCGCGAGTAGGAGTCGATGAACTCCTCCGCGCCCTGCTGGGCCAGCACGTAGTCTCTCACCTCTTCGTCGAGACCGGTGTGCGGGCGGAGCTCCGGAATCCAGTACGGGTTGGGCAGGAAGCGCGCATCCGCGACCATGTCGGCGTCGGTCGGAAGGCCGTACTTGAAGCCGAAGCTCATCACGGTGATCTGCAGCCCCGCGCGGCCGGCTTCGGCGAACCGCGTGGTGATCGTGGTCGCGAGCTGATGCGGATTGAGGTCGGAGGTGTCGATCACGATGTCGGCCGACTCGCGCAGCTGCGCCAGGCGGGTCCGCTCGGCGGAGATGCCGTCGAGGAGCGTGCCGCGCCCCTGCAGCGGGTGCGGGCGGCGGACCTGCTCGAAGCGGCGGACGAGAGCGGCGTCGGCGGCCTCGAGGAAGACGACGCGCAGATCGACGCCGACGCGCAGCTGGCGCACGATCTCGCCGAGGTCGGCGAAGAAGTCCCGCCCGCGGACGTCGACGACGGCCGCGACCTTGGGCACGGTGTCACCCGCGCGCTGGGCGAGGTCCACCAGCGGGCGCAGCATCTGCGGCGGGAGGTTGTCGACCACGTACCAGCCGAGGTCCTCCAGCGCGTTGGCGGCGGTGGATCGTCCGGCTCCGGACATCCCGGTGACGATCAGCACGTTCTGCTGCTCGCTCTCGGTGCTCATGGGGTCTCCGTGCTCGTGTGGGGTGGTCGCGGACCCTCCTTCGGGGAGGCTGGCCTCCAGCCTAGGGTGTGGCCCTGAGCGGAGCACCCGGCGGAGGGGGGATCTCGATGCGCCCGCTGCGCGGGCTGCTCGATCAGCATGAACGGGGTCCGTTCTCGTCAGGCGAGCGCCCCGAGCCGCTTCATGCTGGTCGAGTAGGCCCGCAGGGCCGTATCGAGACCCACCCACGCCTGGACCGCGGTACTTCAGGGATGCAGGTGCCCGTGGATCGCGGCCGCGAGCGTCGGCCCGATGCCCTTCACCTCCGCGATCTCGGCGTCGCTGGCCTCCCGCAGCCGGGTGACCGAGCCGAAGTGCTTCAGCAGGTCGCGCACCCGCGTTCCGCCGAGCCCCGGGATCTCCGCCAGCTGCGAGGAGATGTCGCGCTTGCGCCGCTGGCGCTGGTGGGTGATCGCGAAGCGGTGCGCCTCGTCCCGGATCCGCTGGAACAGGAAGAGCGCGTCGCTGTTGCGCGGCAGGATCACCGGGAAGTCGGAGTCCGGCAGCCAGATCTCCTCCAGCCGCTTGGCGATCCCGCAGAGCGTGATCCCGGTGACGCCCGATTCGTCGAGCGCGCGCTGGGCGGCCGCGACCTGCGGCTGCCCGCCGTCGACGATGAGGAGGTTGGGCGGGTAGGAGAACTTGCGCCGCTTCGCCTCCCCCGTTTCCGGATCGATCTCGGCGGGCTCGGTCGGCTCCTTGAGGTAGGCGAGGCGCCGGGTCAGCACCTGGTGCAGCGACTCGGTGTCGTCGGTCGACTCCGCGATGCTGAACCGGCGGTACTGGTCCTTGCGCACCAGGCCGTCCTCGAAGACGACCATCGACGCGACGATGTTCGTGCCGCTGAGGTGCGAGACGTCGTAGCACTCCATCCGCAGCGGGGCCTCGGCCATGCCGAGCGCGTCGCGGATGTCCTCCAGGGCCTGCGTGCGGGCGGTGAAGTCCGCCGACCGCCGGGTCTTGTAGAGCATCAGCGAGTGCTTGGCGTTCTGCGTCGCGGTCTCGAGGAGGGCCGCCTTGTCGCCGCGCTGCGCCGCACGCAGTCGCACATTGGCACCGCGGAGGGAGCCCAGCCACTCCTCGAGCGCCTCGGAGTCGTCGGGCAGCTCGGGCACGACGACCTCGCGCGGCGGGATGTCGCCGCCCTCGTAGGCCGCCTGCAGGGCCGTGTCGACGAGCTCGGCGGTGCTCATGTCGAGCTCCTTGTCGACGACCCAGCCGCGCTCACCGCGGATCCGGCCGCCCCGCACGCGGAACTGCTGCACCGAGGCGGCCAGCTCGTCGTGCACGATCGCGTACAGGTCGACGTCGACGTTGTCCTTCAGCACGACCGCGCTCTTGGCGAGCACGGCGTCGAGCGCCGCGGCCTGGTCGCGGAGCTTGCCGGCGCGCTCGTACTGCATCGCCTCGGCGGCCTCGCGCATCTCGCGCTCGAGCTCGCCGATCATCTTGCGGTCGTGGCTGCCCATGAACGCGACGAAGCGGTCGACGATCGCGCGGTGCTCCGCGAAGGTCACCCGGTGCGAGCACGGACCGCCGCAGCGGCCGATCTGCGAGGCGAAGCAGGGCTTCCCGCTCTGCATCGCCCGCTTGTAGTTGGAGTCGTTGCAGGTCCTGATCGGGAACGCCTTGATCATCAGGTCGATCGTCTCGTGGATCGCCCAGATCTTCGGGTACGGACCGAAGTAGCGCGCCCCGCGGATCTTCGAGTTGCGCGTGACCATCACCCGCGGCGCCTCGTCCCCGAGGGTCACCGCCATGTACGGGTACGACTTGTCGTCGCGGAACTTGACGTTGAAGGGGGGATCGAACTCGTTGATCCAGGTGAACTCGAGCTGCAGCGCCTCGACGTCGGTTCCGACGACGGTCCACTCGACGCCGGACGCCGAGGTGACCATCCGCCGGGTGCGCTCGTGCAGGCTCGGCAGCGGAGCGAAGTAGTTGCTGAGCCGGGCGCGGAGGTTCTTCGCCTTGCCCACGTAGAGGACCCGGCCCCGGGCGTCCTTGAAGCGGTAGACGCCCGGGAGGGTCGGGATCTCGCCCGGCTTCGGCCGGAAGTCGACGGTCTGCGTCATGCCCGCGCCCCCGCTCCCCCGGCCCTCCGGGGACGACCGGCGAGGCGGAGCCGCGTCACGGCAGGATCTCGGCGAGGAAGGTGCCGGTGTGGCTCTCCTTGACCTTCGCGACGTGCTCGGGGGTGCCGATGGCGACGACCTGGCCGCCGCCCGCGCCGCCCTCGGGACCCATGTCGATCAGCCAGTCGGCCGACTTGATGACGTCGAGGTTGTGCTCGATGGTGATGACCGTGTTGCCCTTGTCGACGAGGCCGTTGAGCACCAGCAGGAGCTTGCGGACGTCCTCGAAGTGCAGACCGGTGGTCGGCTCGTCGAGCACGTAGACGCTGCGCCCGTTCGAGCGGCGCTGCAGCTCGGTGGCGAGCTTGACGCGCTGCGCCTCGCCGCCGGAGAGCGTGGTCGCGCTCTGCCCGAGCCGGACGTAGCCGAGGCCGACCTCGACCAGCGTCTTGAGGAATCGGTGGATCGAGGTGATCGGCTCGAAGAACTCGGCCGCCTCGGCGATCGGCATGTCGAGCACCTCGGCGATGCTCTTGCCCTTGTAGTGCACGGTCAGGGTGTCGCGGTTGTAGCGCGCTCCCCCGCAGACCTCGCACGCGACGTAGACGTCGGGCAGGAAGTTCATCTCGATCTTGATCGTGCCGTCGCCCGAGCAGGCCTCGCAGCGGCCGCCCTTGACGTTGAAGCTGAACCGGCCGGGCAGGTAGCCGCGGGCCTTCGCCTCGGTGGTCTCGGCGAAGAGGTTGCGGATGCGGTCGAACACGCCGGTGTAGGTCGCCGGGTTGGAGCGCGGGGTGCGGCCGATCGGGTTCTGGTCGACGTGCACGACCTTGTCGAGGTTCTCGAGCCCGGTGACACGGGTGTGCTTGCCCGGCACCTTGCGGGCGCCGTTGAGCTGATTGGCGAGCACCCGGTAGAGGATGTCGTTCACCAGCGTCGACTTGCCCGAGCCGGAGACGCCGGTGACCGCGACGAAGGTGCCGAGCGGGAACTCGACGTCGACCTTCTGCAGGTTGTTCGCGTTGGCTCCGACGACCTTGATCACGCGCTTGCGGTCGATCTTGCGGCGCTTCTTCGGCAGCTCGATCGAGCGGCGGCCGGCGATGTAGTCGCCGGTGAGCGAGTGCGTGTTCTCGAGCAGCGACTCGTAGGAGCCGGAGTGCACGACCCGGCCGCCGTTGACGCCGGCGCCGGGGCCGATGTCGACGATCCAGTCGGCGGTGCGGATGGTGTCCTCGTCGTGCTCGACGACGATCAGGGTGTTGCCGAGGTCGCGCAGCTTGATCAGGGTGTCGATCAGCCGGCGGTTGTCGCGCTGGTGCAGGCCGATGCTCGGCTCGTCGAGGACGTAGAGCACGCCGGTGAGACCGGAGCCGATCTGAGTCGCGAGCCGGATGCGCTGCGCCTCGCCGCCGGAGAGCGAGCCGGCCGCACGGGAGAGGTTGAGGTAGTTGAGCCCGACCTCGATCAGGAAGTCGAGGCGCGCGCGGATCTCGCGGAGCACCTGCGCGGCGATGGTGGCCTCGCGCGGGGTGAGCTGCAGCTCGCTCATGAACGACTGGGCGTCGCCGAGGCTGAGGTCGGCGACGTCGGCGATGCTCGCACCGTGCACGAGCACGGCGAGCACCTCGGGCTTGAGGCGCGAGCCCTTGCAGACGGGGCAGGCGACCTCGCGGAGGAACTCGGCCCAGCGCGAGCGCTGCACGTCGGTCTCGGCCTGCACGTACTGCCGCTCGATGTAGGGCACGACGCCCTCGAAGCCGGAGGTGTAGCTCATCTCCCGGCCGTAGCGGTTCTTCCACTTGACCTTGACCTCGAAGTTGTCGCCGTGCAGCACGGCCTGCTGCACCTCCGAGCTGAGGCGCTTCCACGGGGTGGTCAGCTTGAAGCCGAGGTCGCGGGAGAGGCCGTCGAGCAGCTTCTCGTAGTACTGGAAGAGGCCCTTACCCTGCGTGGTCCAGGGGATGATGACGCCCTCGGCGATGCTGAGGTCGGGGTCGCCGAGCAGCAGCTCGTCGTCGACCGACATGCGCGTGCCGAGGCCGGAGCACTCGGGGCAGGCGCCGAAGGGGGCGTTGAAGGAGAAGGTGCGCGGCTCGATCTCGGTGAGCGAGATCGGGTGGTTGTTGGGGCAGGACAGCTTCTCGGAGTACGTCGTCCACGCGCCGTCGCCCTCGCCGTCGACGAAGTTGATCTGCACGATGCCGTCGGTGAGGCGCAGCGCCGTCTCGAGCGAGTCGGTCAGGCGGCCGAGGATGTCCGGGCCGGCGACGAGGCGGTCGACGACGACGGAGATGTCGTGCTTGTACTGCTTCTTCAGCACCGGCGGCTCGCTCAGCTGGATGAGCTTCCCGTCGACCATGGCGCGGGAGTAGCCGCCCGCGGTCAGCTCCTTGAAGAGGTCGACGAACTCGCCCTTCTTCTGCGAGACGACCGGGCTGAGGATCTGGTAGCGGGTGCCCTCGTCGAGCTCCATCAGCTGGTCGGCGATCTGCTGCACGGTCTGCGCCGAGATCGGCTCGCTGCAGACGGGGCAGTGCGGGATCCCGATGCGCGCCCAGAGCAGGCGCATGTAGTCGAAGATCTCGGTGATCGTGCCCACGGTCGAGCGCGGGTTGCGGTTGGTCGACTTCTGGTCGATCGACACCGCGGGGCTGAGGCCCTCGATGAAGTCGACGTCCGGCCGGTCGACCTGGCCGAGGAACTGCCGCGCGTAGGCGGAGAGCGACTCGACGTAGCGGCGCTGGCCCTCGGCGAAGATCGTGTCGAAGGCGAGCGAGGACTTGCCCGAGCCGGACAGTCCGGTGAAGACGACCATCGAGTCACGGGGGATCTCGAGGTCGACATCGCGCAGGTTGTGCACTCTGGCCCCGCTCACCACCAGCTTCGACACCGATTCGTCCAGCGAGGAGACGAAGCGGTGGAAGGAGGGTGAGGGGGTGGTGGAAGGGTCCGTAACGGCGTTCAGGATCGACACCTCGAAAGTGTATGCGGAGCCACCGACATCGCCCGGGGCGTTCGCTGGCCGCTGATCCCGGACCTCGCGACTTGCGCTCGTCGACCCCGCCCGCACCGCCGGGCCGGCCCGCGGGGGCCGACCCGGATCGGTCAGGACAGGTGCCCGGCCTTCTCCATCTGCCGCAGCTCGCGCTTGAGCTCGGAGACCTCGTCGCGCAGGCGCGCGGCGAGCTCGAACTTCAGTTCGCCGGCGGCCTGCAGCATCTGGCCGTTGAGGTCGGCGATGATCGCCTCGAGGTCGTTGCCGCCGTTCGCGGCGAGACCCTGGCGGCGCAGGTTGGGCGTCGGGCTCTTCTTCTTGGCGTCGCGGCCGGCCAGCAGCTTCGCGGTGTCGGCTCCCTCGCGCGCGAGCGCGTCGGTGATGTCGGCGATCTTCTTCCGCAGCGGGGTCGGGTCGATGCCGTGGTCGAGGTTGTAGGCGACCTGCTTCTCGCGGCGGCGATCGGTCTCGTCGATCGCGAGCTTCATCGAGTCGGTCATCTTGTCCGCGTACATGTGCACCTCGCCCGAGACGTTGCGCGCGGCGCGGCCGATGGTCTGGATGAGCGAGGTCGACGAGCGGAGGAAGCCCTCCTTGTCGGCGTCGAGGATCGCGACCAGCGACACCTCGGGCAGGTCGAGGCCCTCGCGGAGGAGGTTGATGCCGACGAGGACGTCGTAGACGCCGGCGCGCAGCTCGGAGAGCAGCTCCACGCGGCGCAGCGTGTCGACGTCGGAGTGCAGGTAGCGCACCCGGACGCCGGCCTCGGTGAGGAAGTCCGTGAGCTCCTCCGCCATCCGCTTGGTGAGGGTGGTGACCAGCACGCGCTCGTCGCGCTCGGTGCGGAGCTTGATCTCCTCGAGCAGGTCGTCGATCTGGCCCTTGGTCGGCTTGACGACGATCTCGGGGTCGATCAGGCCGGTCGGGCGGATGATCTGCTCGACGATGCCGTCGGCGATCCCCATCTCGTAGCGGCCGGGGGTGGCCGAGAGGTAGACGGTCTGGCCGACGCGGCCCTTGAACTCCTCCCACTTCAGCGGGCGGTTGTCCATCGCCGAGGGCAGCCGGAAGCCGTGCTCGACCAGGGTGCGCTTGCGCGACGCGTCGCCCTCGTACATCGCGCCGATCTGCGGCACGGTGACGTGCGACTCGTCGATGACGACGAGGAAGTCGTCGGGGAAGTAGTCGAGCAGGCAGTGCGGCGCCTCGCCGGACTCACGGCCGTCGATGTGGCGCGAGTAGTTCTCGATGCCGGAGCAGAAGCCGATCTGCTGCATCATCTCGAGGTCGAACGTGGTGCGCATCCGGAGCCGCTGCGCCTCGAGGAGCTTGTTCTGCTTCTCGAGGTCGGCGAGGCGGACCTCGAGCTCCTGCTGGATGGTGTCGATGGCGCGGTGCATGACGTCCTGGCTGGCGACGTAGTGCGAGCCGGGGAAGACGGAGACGGACTCGAGCTTCTTCACGACGTTCCCGGTGAGCGGGTGCAGCGTGTAGAGCGCCTCGATCTCGTCGCCGAACATCTCGATCCGGATCGCGAGCTCCTCGTACATCGGGATGATCTCGATCGTGTCGCCGCGGACCCGGAAGGTGCCGCGGGCGAAGTCGACGTCGTTGCGGGCGTACTGCATCGAGACGAACTTGCGGATCAGGCGGTCGCGGTCGACCCGCTGGCCGACCTGGAGCGCGACCATCGCCTCGAGGTACTGCTCCGGCTGGCCCAGGCCGTAGATGCAGGAGACGGTCGAGACGACGATGACGTCGCGCCGGCTGAGCAGCGAGTTGGTCGTCGAGTGCCGCAGGCGCTCGACCTCGGCGTTGACCGAGCTGTCCTTCTCGATGAAGGTGTCCGTCTGCGGGACGTAGGCCTCGGGCTGGTAGTAGTCGTAGTAGGAGACGAAGTACTCGACCGCGTTGTTGGGGAAGAGCTCGCGGAACTCGTTGGCGAGCTGCGCGGCGAGCGTCTTGTTGTGCGCGAGGACGAGGGTCGGCCGCTGGACGGCCTCGACGAGCCAGGCGGTGGTCGCGGACTTGCCGGTACCGGTGGCGCCGAGCAGGACGACGTCGGTCTCGCCGGCGTTGATCCGGGCGCTCAGATCGGCGATCGCTCCGGGCTGGTCACCGCTCGGCTGGTATTCGCTGATGACCTCGAAGGGGTGCACGGCACGGGTTGGCTCCATGCTCGAAGCGTAACCGCGACCACCGACATCGGGGCGGCCCTGCGCCGACGGCGAACGGGGCTCGCGCCGACCCGTACCGCAGACCGACCCGCTGGGGGCGCCGGGTCTCGATGCGCCCCTGGGGGGCTGCTCGACCACCATGGACCTGCCAGTTGCATGCTGATCGAGTAGCGCGCGCAGCGCGCGTATCGAGATCCACCGGCGCCGGAAGCCGAGTCGGCAGACCGACCAGCAGGAGGGCGCCCGATCAGAGGCGGGAGACGCGCAGGTCGCGCAGGTGGAGGCGGTCGCCCGCGGCCATGCCGTCGGTGCGCACGCGGAGCACCGCGCAGACCGCCCACTCCGGCGCGGGGAGGGAGTAGGCGTCGTCGAGCCGGACGCCGGCGAACGAGTCGCGGGCCGAGACGTCGGTCGCCGAGTACCAGTCCCGCCCCAGGCCGTCGGCCCGTCGCGCGGTCGAGAAGCCGAGATCGATCGCGACGGATCCGGAGCCCTCGTAGAGCGCGTCCAGCGACGCGAGCACCCGCGCTCCCGCGGCGATCGGCACGAAGAGGTGGACCGCGCCGGAGCCCGACCCGTCCTCGACTGCCAGCGCGCGGAGTCCCGCGACCGGCGAGTCCCCCGGCGCGACGGACGCCCCGCTTTCGGCCGTCCAGTCGTCGGCGAGCACCGAGCGCGAGCCGTGCGGATCGAGCACACCGCGGATCCGCTCGGCCGCGTGGAACCGCAGCGCGGTCGAGGGCAGAGCCGACGTGTCCGAGATCGTCAGGACGCCGTCGCCGCGCGCCAGGAAGGGCAGCCGCGAGTTGCCGCCCTGGAACTGCCCGCCCCGGACGACGGCCCGCTGGCCCCCTGCCCCCGAGAACTGGATCAGTCCGCGCTCGGCGTCACCGTCGACCTCCTTCCGCGCCCGGACGAGGAAGCGGCAGTCGGTGAGCGAGAGCAGGGCACCCCAGCCGTCCAGCTCGAACCAGCCGTGGTTGTCGGGGATCTGCATCTCGAAGTGGCAGTGCGAGAAGTGGGCCTGGCCGCGCGAGATCGTGACCGCGCGGCCCTGGTTCGTCGAGAAGGTGTCGAACGAGCACTGGTCGACGAAGAACTCCTGGTCGCCGTGGATCTGGAGCGCGCTCTCGGTGTTGCTGGTCAGGTCGCAGCCTTGGAAGGCGATGCGCTCGCCCGAGTCGACGGCGTCCTCCACTGCCACGACTCCGACACGGTTCCCCTGGAACGAGCACGAGCGGAACTCGAGCAGGTAGGCGTGCGACCCGAGCTCGACCGCCGTGTCGAATCTCCGCGCGACGACGTTCGCGAACGAGAGGTAGGCGGGCTTCGGCCCGGGTTCGCGCAGGTGGGACGGTGCGCTCACGGCGATGCCGGTGTTCGAGCCGTCGCCGATCAGGTGCAGATCGCTCAGCACGGTCTGGTGCTGGCGGGTGTATCCCGCGGCGGACGATTGCAGCACGGGGCCGACGGTCTGCAGCGCAGGGCCCGTGCCGACGTAGCGGATCTCGCAGTGGCCGTCGATGCTCACCCTGGCGTCCCAGGAGAGCGTCTCGTCGACGACGAAGCTTCCGCCGGGCGCGGTGACAACGGCGTGGTGCTCGGCCGGGTCGACCCCGTCCTCCGGCACGGTGGCAGCCGCCAGCGCCGCCTGCCACGCGGCGGTGTCGCGCGCGGCTCCCGCGGGGAGCGACTCGTCGAGGTGGTCGTGCACGTCGACGATGCGGGACGTGCCGGCGGGACGGCTGATCACCTGGACCGGCGCCGGTCCGGTCCGGCCGGTGAGCGCACCCGCGGCGGCTCCCGCACCCGCACCGAGCAGGACGCCCGCCCCGGAGGCGAGCAGGAGGCGCCGGGAGTCGGAGGCGGGTGGGCGTGCTCCGGAAGCGCTCATGCGTCGTACCCCTCGACTCGGCGATCGTGCTGGGGCCGTCCCCCGTGCTGCGGCCCTCCCACTGTAGGAGCAGGGCCTGACGGTCTCCCGCCACCGGGTGCGCTCAGACTGAGGGGCGGCGCAGCCGCTCCCAGAGCGCGTCGATCTGGCTCAGGGTCTCCTCCAGAGTTCCGGAGGCGTCGATCACGGCGTCCGCGAGGGCCAGGCGGTCCTCGTCGCTCGCCTGCGCGCCGACGCGAGCGCGGGCGTCGGCCTCAGTCATGCCGCGCAGATGGATGAGGCGCTCGACGCGCGTCTCCTGCGGGGCGTGGACGACGATCACCTCGTCGAACTCCCCCGCGCCGCGCGACTCGGCGAGCAGCGGGACGTCGTAGACGACGATCGCCGCGGGGTCGGCGGCGGCCGCCGAGGCGAACAGCTCCTGCGAGCGGAGCGACACCGCCGGGTGGGTGATCGCGTTGAGGTCCTCGCGGGCGGCGGAGTCGGAGAAGACGATCGCGCCGAGCGCCGCCCGGTCGAGCGAGCCGTCGGCGCGCAGGGTCTCCGGGCCGAACCGCTCGACGATCGCGGCCAGCGCGGGCTCCCCCGGCTCGACCACCTCGCGGGCGAGCCGGTCGGCGTCGACGACGACGGCTCCGAGCTCGGCGAGACGGCGGGCGACGGTGGACTTGCCCGAGGCGATGCCTCCGGTGAGGGCTGCGAGATGCACCCGGCAAGCCTAACGAGCGGCGCTGCGCACCGGGCGGGCCTGGATCTCGATACGCCCGCTCCGCGGGCTACTCGATCAGCATGTTTGCAGCGGGGCGGCTCCGCCCATGCTGGTCGAGTAGCCGCGCAGCGGCGCATCGAGACCCGCGCCGTCGGCTCCTGCTGCAACGCCGAACGGCCGGCCCCCGAGGGGACCGGCCGTTCGTCGTGATGGTGCCGCAGATCAGTTGTTCGAGGACAGCTTCTCGCGCAGTGCGGCGAGCGACTCGTCGTCGGCGAGGGTTCCGCCGCCGGCAGCCGACTCGGTGTTGGTGAAGCCGCCGCCGACCGAGACGCCCTCGGAGACCGTGGCGGCCTCCTCCTGCGACTTGGCGACCTGGGCCTTGTGGGCCTCCCAGCGAGCCTGAGCAGCGGCGTACTCCTGCTCCCAGGCCTCGCGCTGGGACTCGAAGCCCTCGCGCCACTCGTTGGTCTCCGGGTCGAAGCCGTCGGGGTACTTGTAGTTCCCCTGGTCGTCGTACTCGGTGGCCATGCCGTAGAGCGCCGGGTCGAACTCGGTGCCCTCGGGGTCGACGTTCTCGTTCGCCTGCTTGAGCGAGAGCGAGATGCGACGGCGGTCGAGGTCGATGTCGATGACCTTGACGAAGACCTCTTCACCGACCGACACGACCTGCTCGGCGAGCTCGACGTGCTTGCCCGAGAGCTCGGAGATGTGGACGAGGCCCTCGATGCCGTCCGCGACGCGGACGAAGGCACCGAACGGGACCAGCTTCGTGACCTTGCCCGGGGCGACCTGACCGATCGCGTGGGTGCGGGCGAAGACCTGCCACGGGTCCTCCTGCGTCGCCTTGAGCGAGAGCGACACGCGCTCGCGGTCGAGGTCGACCTCGAGGATCTCGACGGTGACCTCCTGGCCCACCTCGACGACCTCGGAGGCGTGCTCGATGTGCTTCCAGGAGAGCTCGGAGACGTGGACGAGACCGTCGACGCCGCCGAGGTCGACGAACGCACCGAAGTTGACGATCGAGGACACGACGCCCTTGCGGACCTGACCCTTGTGCAGGTTGTTCAGGAACGTGGTGCGGCTCTCGGACTGCGTCTGCTCGAGGAGCGCGCGACGCGACAGGACCACGTTGTTGCGGTTCTTGTCGAGCTCGAGGATCTTCGCCTCGATCTCCTGGCCGAGGTACGGCGTGAGGTCGCGGACGCGGCGCAGCTCGATGAGCGAGGCCGGGAGGAAGCCGCGGAGGCCGATGTCGACGATGAGCCCGCCCTTGACGACCTCGATGACCGAACCGGTGACGACACCGTCGGACTCCTTGATCTTCTCGACGTCGCCCCACGCGCGCTCGTACTGCGCGCGCTTCTTGGAGAGGATCAGGCGACCCTCCTTGTCCTCCTTCTGCAGGACGAGGGCTTCGACGCTGTCGCCCACGTTGACGACCTCGGAGGGGTCGACGTCGTGCTTGATGGAGAGCTCACGCGAGGGGATGACGCCCTCGGTCTTGTAACCGACGTCGAGGAGGACCTCGTCGCGGTCGATCTTCACGACGGTGCCTTCGATGAGGTCTCCGTCGTTGAAGAACTTCAGAGTCTTTTCGACCGCGGCAAGAAAGTCTTCAGCAGACCCGATGTCGTTGATCGCGACCTGCTTGGTTGCCTTTTCGGTCGTTGCGGTTGTCATTAAGGGATGCTCCAGGATGGATGGGTATCGGGCGGCGGGCACCGACACGCCCGAGGGCGTGACGCGGTGGTGACCACTGCGGAGGTGATGGGGATGCCGTGACCGGGAGGAGCTCGAGAGCCCGGACCGTGGTCCCGGATCTCCAGCGCACCGTGGGCACGGCGGCGCCACGAATGTGACGTTCCAGACTATCGAACCGACCGGGGTGAGAGCAATCTCGAGGGGCCCCGTTCCGCGTGTCCTGGCGGGTTCCATCGGTCCCCGCCGGCCCGCCGGAGGTCAGGCCTTGGCGCCGAGGCTCGCGCGCAGCGTGTCGAGCCCGACGCCGCCGAGATCGAGGGCGCGGCGGTGGAACGACGCGAGCGAGAAGTCCGCCCCGTCGCGCGCGCTCGCCTCGTCCCGCAGCTCCTCCCAGATCCGCTGGCCGATCTTGTAGGAGGGCGCCTGGCCGGGCCAGCCGAGGTAGCGGTTGACCTCGAAGCGGACGAAGGCGTCGTCCATGTTGACGTTCGCGCGCAGGAAGGCGAGGGCGGACTCGGCCGTCCAGACGTCCGAGGAGCCGGGCATCCGCTTCTGCAGGTGCACGCCGATGTCGATGACGACGCGGGCGGCGCGCATCCGCTGCCCGTCGAGCATCCCGAGGCGGTCGGCCGGGTCGTCCAGGTAGCCGAAGCGCTCCATCAGGCGCTCGGCGTAGAGGGCCCAGCCCTCGGCGTGCCCGGAGCTGCCGGCGAGCTGGCGGCGCCAGGTGTTGAGGCTCGCCCGGTTGTACACGGCCTGGCCCACCTGCAGGTGGTGGCCGGGGACGCCCTCGTGGTAGACGGTCGTCAGCTCGCGCCAGGTGGCGAACTCGGTGACGCCCGGCGGGACGGACCACCACATCCGGCCCGGGCGGGAGAAGTCGTCGCTCGGGCCGGTGTAGTAGATGCCGCCCTCCTGGGTCGGCGCGATGCGGCACTCGAGGCGGCGGAGCTCGTCCGGGATGTCGAAGGCGGTGCCCGCGAGCTCGCTCACGGCCCGGTCGCTGGTCTCCTGCATCCAGCGCTGCAGCGCGTCGACGCCGTGCAGGGTGCGGGCGGGGTCGGTGTCGAGGTGCGCGATCGCCTCGGCGACGCTCGCGCCGGGCAGGATCTCGCGGGCGATCGCCTCCTGCTCGGCGGTCATCCGCGCGAGCTCCTCGATCCCCCACTCGTAGGTCTCGTCGAGGTCGACCACCGCGCCGAGGAAGCGGCGCGACTGCAGCGCGTAGTGCTCGCGGCCCACCGCGTCCTGCTCCGTCGCGGCCGGGGCGAGCTCGGTGCGGAGGAACCGGGCGAGGCCGCCGTAGGCCGCGGAGGCCCGACGCGCGCCCTCCTCGAGCCGCAGCGAGAGCGACGCGGGCAGCGATCCGGTGGCCGGAGCGGCGTCTGCGGCCAGCGCGGCGAAGAACCCCCGCGGGCCGGCGATCGTCTCGGCCTGCTCAGCGACGAGGCCGACCTGGCGGCGCGCCGGCGTCACTCCGGCGCCGATGCCCGCGCGAAGGGTCTCCGCGTAGCCGGCGAGGGCGGCCGGGACGGCGAGGAGCCGCTCCGCCACGTCCTCCCAGTCGCTCACGGAGTCGGTCGGCATCAGGTCGAAAACGTCGCGCAGCTCCTGCGCGGGCGAGGCGATCACGTTCAGATCGCGGAGCGGCAGCTGCGCCGCGTGCGCCTCGAGCGACAGCCGCAGGTCCGCCCCCAGATCGGCGACCGTCACCGCGTCGACCGCGTCGACCGGCTCGGCGGACTCGAGCTCGGCCAGCGCGGCGGCCGTCGCCGCCCGCGCCCGCTCCACGCCCTCCGGCGACAGGTCGCCGAGGCGGCGGTTCGCCTCGGCGCGGCCGATCGAGGTGCCGAGGGTGGGCTCGAGCTCGACGAGGGTGTCGACCCAGCGCTCGGCGACGAGGTCGACGGCGGTGGGCTCGCGGGAGATGTCGGAGGTCATGCCTTCGAGCCTAGCCAGCGGCCCGGAACGGCCCGGGGCCGCGCGGCGTCAGTGCGCCGCGACGTCCCAGTCGGAGCCGTGGCCGACCTGCACCTCGAGGGGGACGGAGAGATCGACGGCGCCGGCCATCCGCGCGCGGACGACCTCCTCGAGCACGTCCTCCTCGCCGGGGGCCACGTCGAAGATCAGCTCGTCGTGCACCTGGAGCAGCATCCGCGACTCCAGGCCCTTCTCGCCGATGTCGGCCTGGACCCCGATCATCGCGATCTTCATGATGTCGGCCGCAGAGCCCTGGATCGGCGAGTTCAGCGCGGCGCGCTCCGCGTTGTCGCGGAGGACGCGGTTGCCGCTCTGGAGGTCGGGGAAGGGGCGGCGGCGGCCGAAGATCGTCTCGGTGTAGCCGGTCTCCCGCGCCTGCTCGACGACCGTGCGGAGGTAGTCGCGGACCGCGCCGAAGCGGACGAAGTAGTCGGTCATCAGCTGCTTCGCCTCGTTGCTGGAGATGCGCAGCTGCTTGGAGAGGCCGAACGCGCTCAGTCCGTAGGCGAGCCCGTAGGACATCGCCTTGACCTTGTTGCGCATCGCCGAGGTGACGTCGGACGGCTCGACGCCGAAGATCCGCGCGCCGACGAAGCGGTGCAGGTCCTCGCCGCTGTGGAAGGCCTCGATCAGACCGGCGTCGCCGGAGAGGTGCGCCATGATCCGCATCTCGATCTGCGAGTAGTCGGCGGTGATCAGGGTGCTCGCCTGCTCGCCGTGCACGAACGCGGTGCGGATGCGGCGGCCGACCTCGCTGCGGACCGGGATGTTCTGCAGGTTCGGGTCGTTGGAGGAGATCCGCCCGGTCGCGGTGCCGGTCTGGTCGTAGCTGGTGTGGATCCGGCCGTCGGCGGTGACCGACTTCTCCAGCGTCTCGATGATCTGCTTGAGCTTGGTCGCGTCGCGGTGCTCGAGCAGGAGACCGAGGAACGGGTGCGGGTGCGACTCCTGCAGGTCGGCCAGGGCGGACGCGTCGGTCGTGTAGCCGGTCTTCGTCGCGCGGGTGCGCGGCATCGCCAGCTCCTCGAACAGGACCTGCTGCAGCTGCTTGGGCGAGCCGAGGTTCATCTCGTGCCCGATCTCGGCGAAGGCGCGGTTCGCGAGGTCGACGGAGGTCGCGGTGAGCTCGCCGCGGAGGCGCGCGAGCACCTCGGCGTCGATCGCGACACCGGTGAGCTCCATCGTCGCGAGCACCTGCACGATCGGCAGCTCGATGTCGACGAGCACCGAGAGCATGCCCTCGCCGAGCAGCTCGGTCTGCACGCCGACCAGGCGGTGCGCGTACCAGGCCTCGGTCGCGGGGCCGATCGGCGGGGCGGTGGGGACGAGCTGGTTCGGGTCACCCTGGATCATCGCCTCGTCGAGGTACTGCTGGACCTGGGCCGGCAGCGTCGCCGCGTGACCGGTGGGCTGCAGGAGCCACGCCGCGATGCGGGTGTCGAAGGCGAGTCCGGCCACCGGGAGCCCGGCCCGGCGCAGCGCCTTGACCTGCGGCTTGGCATCGGCGAAGTACTTGGGGGCGTCGCTCGCGAGCCACTCCTCGAGCGCGGTGTAGTCGGGCCGGCCCGCGGCCCAGGGCACGAAGGCCGACTCGGCCTCGACCGACAGGCCGACGCCCTCGAGCCCGCTCTCGCCGAGCTGCACCTGCACGGCGACGGGCACGGTGCCGTCCGCGGAGACGCGGGCGAGCCAGTGCGCCAGCTCCTCGTCGACCAGGTTGCGCACGGCCGGAGCCGCGGTGACGACGGTGTCGCCGGCGAGCGCCTCCGCCGCGCCCTCGACGCCCTCGTCGGCGGCGATGGTGAGCACGCGCTCCTGCAGCGTCCGGAACTCGAGCCGGCTGAAGATCTCGCGGACCGCGTCCGGGTCGATCGGACGGCGGTCGAGGTCGTTCGGGCCGAGCGGCAGCTCGACGTCGGTGATCAGGCGGTTGAGCCGGCGGTTGCGGAGCGCGTTCTCCTTCTGCTCGCGCAGCTTCTCGCCGACGACGCCCTTGATCTCGTCGGCGTGGGCGATGATGTCGGCGACGGTGCCGTACTGGTTGACCCACTTCGCGGCCGTCTTGGGGCCGACCTTGTCGACGCCGGGCAGGTTGTCACTCGTCTCGCCGACGAGCGCAGCGATCTCGGGGTACTGGTGCGGCTCGACGCCGTACTTCTCGAAGACCTTGTCGCGGTCGTAGCGGGTGAGCTGCGAGACGCCCTGGGTCGACGGGTAGAGCAGCGTGACGTCGGGCGTGACCAGCTGGATGGTGTCGCGGTCTCCCGAGACGACCAGCACGCGGAAGCCCGCCTCGGCGCCCTGGCGGGCGAGCGTGGCGAGGATGTCGTCGGCCTCGAAGTCCTCCTTCGAGACGGTGCGGATGTTCATCGCGTGCAGCGCCTCCTCGAGGAGGGGGACCTGGCCCTTGAACTCGGGCGGGGTCTCGCCGCGGGTGCCCTTGTACTCGGGGTACTCGCGGGTGCGGAACGAGTAGCGGGAGATGTCGAAGGCGACGCCGAGGTGCGTGGGCTTCTCGTTCTTCAGCAGCAGGATCAGCATCGACAGGAAGCCGTGGATGGCGTTCGTGTGCTGCCCGTCGCGGGTCTGGAAGCTGTCGACCGGGAGGGCGTAGAACGCCCGGAACGCGAGCGAATGACCGTCGATGAGCAGGAGGGTAGGCTGTTCCGGATCTGACACAGGGCAAGACTACACAGCGCCTCCGACACCGGTTCGGGCCCGGTCCCGCCCGTCGGCGGAGGGCCTCCGGGAGGCCCAGCACGAGGAGCACCGTGACCGAATCCGCCCCCGCCGCCGCGACCGCCGCCCCCTGGGTCCGCCCGCCCGTCCTCGACCTCGAGGCGCACATCGGGCGCGGCATGGGCGAGCTCGCCGAGCGGATGGGCATCGTCTGGCACGAGCTCACGCCCGAGCACTCGGTCGCGTCGATGCCCGTCGAGGGCAACCGCCAGCCGGTCGGCATCCTGCACGGCGGCGCGCACGTCGTCCTCGCCGAGTCGATGGGCTCGATCGCCGCGAACGTGCACGCCGGAGCGGGCCGCCTCGCGATGGGCATCGAGCTGAACGCGAGCCACAGCCGCTCGATCACCCACGGCCACGTGATCGCCACCTGCGACGCGATCCACCTGGGCTCCACCCTCACCACGCACGAGATCGTCGTCCGCGACGAGCAGGGCCGCCGCCTCAGCACGGTCCGCATCACGAACATCCTCCGCGACGCGCGCTGACCGCTCCGCTCAGCCCGCGCTGGGAACGACGGCGACGACGACGCAGCCGAGCACGAGGACCGTGCCCGCCGTCGCGACGAGGGGCTTCGGCGAATCCATGGCGACCGCCAGGAGCGCCCCCGCGAGAGCGACCGCCACCTCCGCGGAGCACGCGACGATCATCGGCCGTGCCGCCGTGCGCTCCAGCAGCCACGAGTCCTCGACGACCGGGAAGGCGCGAGGCAGGAGCGCGAGGAGGGAGACGACGAGGGGAAGGAGCACCAGAGGCGGTGTCCGCCACAGCTCCGGCAGGAAGGCGCCGAGCATGAGCTCGAGCACGACGGTGGCCGTGACGAGCAGCACCCCGAGCCGGGACCGGGACGCGCGCCGGGTCGGCTGCCGTGGTCGGTTCGCAGGGCGCAACGAAAGACTCCCCCGTCTGAGGACGGGTCCTGCACCCGTGCCTCGTCCGTTCTAGCGGCGGCCGGCCTCGGCCGTACCGCCTTGTCGCCGGACGTGAGCTGAATGGCGCGTGCCGCCCGCGGGCCGACGGACGACGGGCTCCGGCGGGGCGTGCCCGCGCCGCCGACCCCGTCCGCGCGAGCGCGTCGTGTGACGCGGCGCGTGCGGGCGACCTCACACGCTGGCCGTTCTATTCAGGGCACAGTGGGAACGATCACGACGACGACCGAACCGATGATGAGCATCAGGCCCGCCGCCGCGACCAGGACCGGCGTCTGAGAATCGACGAGCGGCGCCAGCGTCGCCCCCACCAGCCCGACCGCACCTTGGGAGTAGTACGAAGCAGATGTCGGTCGGGGCGCCGTCCGTTCGAGAAGCCACGATCTTTCCACCAGCGGAATCGCTCGGGGAACGAACGCCAGCATCGGGACCATGACGAGAAGCGTCACCAGGGGAGAGGAGTGCCGCACCTCGGGGAACGCCGCCCCGATGATGAAGAACGAAACCAGGCACACCGTGAAGATGATCAAGCCGAGCCTCGATCGAGGTGCACCCCACCGTGCCTCGGGTGTCGTCGATGTCACTCTCATGAACCCGCTCCTTGTAGAACTCGCTGACAGGGAACAAAGCCGCCGCCGCAGAGTGCAGATGGCGACGCACGTGCCCTCGTCCTCAGCGCTACTGGCGGCATCGATCCCTACCGCCGCTCCCAGTTCGCAGGCGCGAACCATCCGAGTATGGCCTTTGTAGCGACGAGGTCCGACCGGGTGCAACCGCTGTCGCCCCGTGCCGGACGTCGCGCGACAGAGCCGGCGCAGGTCGATGCTCGGCCGCTCCGGACGAGGAGGCCGCGACGGCTCCGCAAGCCCCCGCTGTGGCCGGGCGGGCGACCTAGGCTCGGGGCGTGACCTTCCGCGATCTGCTGCGCTCCCTGCCGTCCATGCCCTCCGAGCTGCCCGACTTCGATGCGGAGGCGGCTCCGGCCGATCCGGTCGAGCTGTTCGGGCAGTGGCTGGAGGCGGCGAAGGACGCCGGCCAGCTCCTCCCCCACGGCGCGACGCTGTCGACCGCCGACGCCGACGGGACCGTCTCGGCGCGCGTGCTCGTGCTCCGCGACATCGACGACGCCGGCTGGGCGTTCTCGACCCACGCCTCCAGCCCCAAGGGGCGCGCGATGGCGGCGAACCCGCACGCCGCGCTGACCTTCTTCTGGCCGGTGCAGGGCCGGCAGGTCCGGGTGGAGGGCCGCGTCGAGCGCGCGTCCGCCGAGGAGTCGAAGAAGGACTTCCAGCGGCGCTCGGAGGCCGCGCGCACGGCGCTGCTGGTCGGCCGGCAGAGCGAGCCGATGAAACGCGCCGAGGACTTCGACCTGGTGACGCTGCAGACCGGCGTCGCCGTCGCCTGCTCCCCCGCGACGCTCGACCGCGACTGGGCCGTCTACCGCGTCGTGCCCGAGCGGATCGAGTTCTGGCAGGGCTCGACCAGGGCGGAGCAGGACCACACCCGCCTGCTGTACAGCGCCACGGACGCTGCGGGAACGACGGACGCAGGAACGACAGAGGCGGACGGCTCCCCGTGGGAGCGCACCCGCCTCTGGCCGTGACGGCGCGGCCCTCGGGCCGCCGCCGCCCTACTTCTTGGGGCTGAGCTGCTCGATGATCGCCTGGGCGACGTCGTGCATGGTGAGACGGCGGTCCATCGACGCCTTCTGGATCCAGCGGAACGCCTCGGGCTCGGAGAGGCCCATCTTCTCGTTGAGCAGGCCCTTGGCCCGGTCGACGAGCTTGCGCGTCTCGAAGCGCTCGACCATGTCGGCGACCTCGGCCTCGAGGGTGAGGATCTGGGCGTAGCGGGAGAGGGCGATCTCGATCGCCGGCAGCAGGTCGTTCGGCGTGAACGGCTTGACCACGTAGGCCAGCGCGCCGGCCTCGCTCGCGCGCTCGACCAGCTCCTTCTGGCTGAAGGCGGTCAGCAGGACGACGGGGGCGATGTGCGCCTTCGAGAGGCGCTCAGCGGCGGAGATGCCGTCGAGCTGGGGCATCTTCACGTCCATGATCACCAGATCGGGGCGCAGCTCGGTGGCGAGAGCCACGGCCGTCTCGCCGTCGCCCGCCTCACCGACGACCTCGAAGCCGTTGTCGCGGAGGATCTCCACGATGTCCATGCGGATGAGCGATTCGTCCTCTGCGACGACGACCCGACGGGGTGCGGTCTGCGGAGTTTCCTGGTCTGTCACGCCGAAGAGCCTACGGTATTCTCGACAGGCTCGTGATGAGCCGGTGTGGCGGAATGGCAGACGCGGGGCACTCAAAATGCTCTGTCCGAGAGGGCTTGTGGGTTCGAGTCCCACCACCGGTACCGCAGGCGCCCCGCGCGCGTCGCCGCTTCGCTAGCGTCGTCGGATGGACGATTCCTCCGCGGCCTGGCCGCTCTTCTCCCTCGTGCTGCGCACGCCGCGCCTCGAGCTGCACCCGGTCCGCGACGCCGATCTGCCGGCCCTCGCCGCGGCCGCCGTCGCCGGGATCCACGAGCCCGGCCGATCGCCGTTCCCCGCGGCCTGGGCCGAGGCGCCCGCCGAGCAGCTGCCCGCCGACCTCGCCCGCTACCAGTGGTCGCTCCGTGCGGCGACGCGGCCGGACTCCTGGCGCGTGGCCTTCGCGATCGTCGAGGACGGCGCGGTGATCGGCTGCCAGGACCTGCTCGCCGACGAGTTCGCGGCGCGGCGCACCGTCTCCTCCGGCTCGTGGCTCACCCGCGCGGCTCAGGGCCGCGGTCTCGGCCGGGAGATGCGGGCGGCGGCCCTGCTGCTCGCCTTCGACCACCTCGGTGCGGAGGTGGCGGAGAGCAGCGCGCTGGCGTGGAACACGGCGTCGATCCGGGTGTCGACCGGGCTCGGCTACGAGCCCAACGGCACGCAGCGCACGGTCGGCGCCGACGGAGTGGCGGTCGAGGAGATCCGGTTCCGCGTCACGCCCGACACCTTCCGCCGCCCGGAGTGGGCGCTCGAGGTGTCCGGCCTCGAGGCGGCCCGTGCGCTCCTGATCACCGAGCCGTCGGCGGACTCCTAGCGAGAGACCGACCGGGCCGAGCCGCTCAGAACTCCGCGAGGCTCCCGCGCAGACCGCCCCCGGGGTACTCCCGCCGCAGGATCCCGCGGCGGCGCAGGATCGGCACCAGCTCGTCGAGCATCCGGTGCAGCGTCACCGGGTGGAAGTCGCCGGAGAACGCGACGCCGTCGTTGTCCGCGTCGTCGCCGAGCTCCTGGACGAAGTCGGCGACCTCCTCCGCGGTGCCCACCACTCCGCTGCGATCTGCGATCAGGCCGAGCCGGGCCTTCGCGGTGAGCAGGGCGCGCAGCGGGGCGTCTTCGTCGGCACCGCCGTAGAGGCCGGCGATGCTGCCGCGCGAGACGTGCTCGCCGAAGACCGACGGGTCGACCGGGCGGTCGAGGTCCAGCGCGGTCAGATCGGTCTCGAGGTCGCTCGACCAGGCGGCCGCGGCGGTGAGCAGCGCCGCGTCGTCGGGGTGCGCGGAGGCGTCGACGAGGCGCTGCGCCTCCTCCCTGCTCGACACGATGATCGGCTTGAAGACGAAGAGGATGGTGAGGTCGTCGGGGTTCCGGCCGTGCGCGGCGGCCGCGGCGCGGGCCCGCTCGCGATAGGCGCGGACCGTCGCGGTGTCGAGCGAGGCGAGGGCCAGCTGGATCTCGGACTGCGCGCCGGCGAAGTCGATGCCGCGCGGCGAGCCGCCGGGCGAGACGATGATCGGCTCGCCGGGGCCGGCGGCGGCCCCCGTGGAGGATCCAGCGCCGAACGGCAGCGCGTTCAGCGGGCCGTCGAAGGAGTAGTGCGTCCCGCGGTGCTGCAGGGCGTGCAGCCGGTCGCCGTCGGCGAAGCGGCCGGTCGCCTCGTCCTGGATGAGCGCGCCGTCGTCCCAGCTGCGCCAGAGCTCGCGCAGCGAGTCGAGCCACTCGTGCGCGCGGTCGTAGGCGCCGTCGTGCGGCAGCGGCTCGAAGCCGAAGTGCCGGCTGCTGCCGACGTCGGTGACGACGTTGAGCCCGAGCCGGCCGCCGCTGAGGTGCTGCAGCGTGGCGAACTGGCGCGCCGCCTGATACGGGCTGTAGGCCATCGGATTCACGGTCGGCGCGACGCCGAGGTGCTGCGTGGCCTCGAAGAGCGACGGCGCGAGCAGCAGCGGGTCGTGCTTGGGTCCGCCGTAGGCGCGGCGGATCCGGAGGTCGAGGGTGCCGGCGTTCCCGAGCGAGAGCGCGTCCTCGATGATGACGAGGTCGAAGCCGGCCTGCTCGAGCTCGCGGGCGCTGCGCCGGTAGACCTCGGCCGCCGTCCAGGAGTGGTCCCACTCCCAGCCGGGCTGCCCCCAGGCCTGCGGCCCGAAGCCGCGGGAGAGGAACCAGGCGAAGTGCTGCGGCCGGCTCACGACGCCTCCGCCAGCACGAGCGGCCGGACGGCCGCGGCGCGCAGCCCGAGCTCGAGGTCGGCGAGGAGGTCCTCGACGTCCTCGATGCCGATGGAGAGCCGCAGCAGACCGGGGCCGATCCCCGCGGCCTCGAGCTGCTGGGCGGTGCGGCCGACGTGCGTGGTCGAGGCCGGGTGCAGCACGAGCGAGCGGACGTCGCCGAGGTGGGTCATCCGGGTGAAGAGGCCGAGGGCGTCGGAGAAGCGGCGCGCCGCCTCCTCGCCGCCGTGCAGGGTGAAGGAGAAGACCGAGCCCTGCCCGCGCGGCAGCAGGCGGCGGGCGAGCGCGTGCGAGGGGCTGGAGGCGAGTCCGCTGTAGTCGACGCTCGCGACCTCGGGCCGCTCCTCCAGCCAGCGCGCGACGGCGAGGGCGCTGCGCGACTGGTGGCGGACCCGCAGCGACAGCGTCTCGAGCCCCTGCTCGAGCAGGAACGCGGTGAGCGGTGAGACGGTCGGCCCCATCCGGCCGGCGACGACGTGGCGGGCGTAGTCGGCGAAGGCCCGCTCGGGGTCGCCGCCGCGCTCGATCGCGGCGGCGAGGTGCGGGTACTGCGGCGTGCGCCAGTCGAAGCGGCCGCCGTCCACGATCACCCCGGCGATCACGGCGCCGTGACCGGCCAGGAACTTGCTGGCCGAGTGCACGACGATGTCGGCCCCGTGCTCGAGCGGGCGGAGGAGGTACGGGGTCGCGAAGGTGTTGTCGACGACGACGGGGACGCCGGCGCCGTGCGCGACCTCGGCGACGAGCCGGACGTCCACCACGTCGTTGCGCGGGTTGGGGATCGACTCGATCAGGACGGCGCGGGTGCGCGGAGTGATCGCGGCGGCCCAGGCGAGCGGGTCGTCGGCGTCCTCGACGAACGTGGCGCCGACGCCGAGGCGGGCGAGGTTCTCCAGCAGGAGGTTGCGGGTGCCCTCGTAGAGGCTCGCGGCGGCGACCACGTGGTCTCCGGCGGAGGCGAGCGCGAGCAGCGCGACCGAGACGGCCGCCTGACCGCTGCCGACCAGGAGCGCCTCGACGCCGCCCTCGAGGGCGGCGAGGCGGCGCTCGACGGCGTCGGTGGTCGGGTTGCCGACCCGGGTGTAGGTGTAGCCGTCCGCGCCGGCGAAGCGGTCGCGCGCCTCGTCGAAGGAGTCGAAGCTGAAGCCGGCCGTGAGGTAGATCGGAGTGCGCCGCGCGTGCAGCGCGTCCTCGACCGCTCCGGCGTGCAGCTGCCGGGTCGAGAAGCCCCAGCCGTCCTCGCTCGCGTGCCCGTGCCGTGCCATGATCCGCCTCCCTCGTGCCAGCCCTCCGGCAGTGGGCACCACCGTGGCAGAGGAGGCGGGCGGCGCGTCGGGCGGTTACCCGGCGTTACGCCGGAGCCGCCGGAACGTCACCAGAACATCGTTCCCGGCGCGCCCTTGAACGGACCGACCACGCGGGAGGTGATCCAGCCGCCGTAGAAGTCCCCCGGCTGCGGCTGCACGGTCTCGCCGTCGACGGTGCAGGAGTCCATCCGCCCCGGGTAGAGCGCGACCGTGTCGACGAGCTGCTCGAAGCCCGGCATCGGCTCGGGGTAGATCCAGCCGGCCGCCTCGGCGACGGCCTCGCCGCCGCGGACCGTCAGGTAGGAGGCCGCGCCCTTGAACTCGCAGATGCTGCGACCGGGGGCGGGCTCGAGCGCGCCGTCGGCGAACGCGCTGCGCGGCAGGTAGTAGACGGGCGGGTGGCTGGTCTCGAGGACGCGGAACGCCTCCCGGGTGTCGGCGACGACGACGCCGCCGAGCCGGACCACGACGTGCTCGGAGGTCGGCTCGACCCTGGGCGGTCGCGGGTAGTCCCAGACGGATTCCTGTCCCTCAGCGGGGGGTGTGCGCTTCATCCGGACCACGCTACGCGGGCGGGCGGCGGCGCCTCTCCCGCTCCCAGGCGATGCGCGGCCGGGCACGTCGGAGGTCCGCGGATCACCGCCGGGACGGCACGGGGTCGCCGCGGTCGCGTAACGTCGACCTTGCGCCGGAATCCCGAGACCGCGCGCAGAAGGATTACACGCGTGCCCGAAGAATGCATCCACGGTCTGGACATCGCTCTCTGCGACGTCTGCTCCCCCGCCAAGCTCCCCGAGCCGCAGGGCCGCACCCGGGCTCCGGTGCGCGTGCCCGGCACGTCCCGCGCGGCCACCGCTCGCGCCGCCGCCCGCGGCACCGCCCGCGAGAAGCCGCTCCCGCAGGTGGACATCACCGCGCAGCGCATCTACCACGTGACCCACCTCGACAACCTCGAGGCGATCGTCGCCGCCGGCGCCGTCCTGGCCGACCAGAACCTCGAGGGCCGCCCCGCGGTCGACGTCAGCGCCGAGACGACCCGCGAGCACCGCCGCGCCGTCCAGGTCAAGGACGGCGTCAGCGTCGCCGGCTACGTCCCGTTCTTCCTCTCCCCCGACGCCGCGCTCTGGGCCGACCTCCGCGGCGACCGCGTCCTGCCGCACTGGTCGCCCCGCGCGCGCACCACCACGGCGTCGCAGTTCGTCGTCCTGGTCGGCTCGCTGTCCTCCGCCCCCGTGCTGAGCGACGGCGACGCGTCGCACGTGCTCACCCGCTTCACCGAGGGCGACGCGCTCGTCCGCACCTTCGCGCGGCTCCTCGTCGACGAGCCCGCGCTGCGCAGCGCCGAGGCACTCGTGCCGGACCGCTTCCCGATCGAGGAGATCGCCGTCGTCGGCGTGCCGTCGGTCACCATGAAGAACAAGGTCAAGGCGATGTTCGAGAACAGCGGGGCCACTCCCCGCGTCGCGGTCTACCCGCCCTGGTTCCACCCGGTCGCCGAAGAGGAGTGACTCTGCGGGCTGACACCGCGGAGTGACACGGCAGAGTGACGCGGCGGAGCCGGCCGGAGCGGTCGGCTCCTACGCCCCCTCGAGCAGGTCGAGCCGGTCGGCGAGGTAGCGCTCGAGCGGCATGAGGCCCTGCTCGCCGAGGCCGGGTGCCCAGCGGACCACCACCCGGTCGCCGCGGAGCGACAGCGGCTCCTGGCCGGCGGCGAGGCTCTCGGCGTCGATCGCCAGGCGGCGCCAGCCGTGGTTGACGATCTCGCCCTCCTGGAAGGGTCCGTCGAAGGCGGCCTTCCGGATCTCCCGGCGCGCCTCCTGCGACTCCGACTGATTGTTGGCGTGCAGCGGGGCCACGGAGCGGGTGACCGAGCCGGTCGCGAAGACGTCGCCGTCGTGCCCGAGCAGCAGGACGCCGAGTCGCCAGGCCCGGGTGACCGGAGCCATCACGGGCGCGCGGCGGAAGCCGAGGATCGCGCGCGGCCGGCGGAGCTCGGCGAGAGCCTGATCGGGCACACCGCGGAGCTCGAGCTCGACGACGGTCTGCGCGAGCAGCTCCTGCAGCGCGGCGGCGGCGCTCGTCGCCTCGTCCGATGCCGTCATCGACCGCGCTCCCGTCCGCTCTCCTGCGCGCGACCGCGTCCGGCCGGCTCCACCAGCCTAGGACGGCTGACGGCGGCGGCGAGCCGGGGTGCGGAGACGCCGACGGCGCGCCCGCCCCGGAGGGTGGACGCGCCGTCGGGGCGGATCAGATCGCCGAGGCGAGGACCTCGTCGAGCTTCGCGGAGGCCTCCTCGTCGGTGGCCTTCAGCGCGAGCGAGAGCTCCGAGACCAGGATCTGGCGGGCCTTCAGCAGCATGCGCTTCTCGCCGGCCGAGACTCCGCCGGCCTGCTCGCGGCGCCACAGGTCGCGGACGACCTCGCTGACGCGGTAGACGCTGCCGCTCGCCATCTTCTCCTGGTTGGCCTTGAACCGGCGCGACCAGTTGCTGGCCTCCTCGGCCACGTCGCTGCGGAGCACGTCGTAGACGGCCTGCACGCCGGCGTCGTCGATGATCTCGCGGACCCCCACGAGCTCGGCGTTCTCGACGGGCAGGGTGATCGTGAGCTCGCTGGTGTGCACGTTCATCGTCATGAACGTCTTCTCGACGCCCTTGACCGAGCGCTTCTCGAGCCCGGTGATCGTCACCGCTCCGTGGTGCGGGTAGACCAGGGTCTCGCCGACCTCGAATGTCATCATGTCGTGCCTTTCATCGTGGGGCGTGGTGGGAGGGAGGAGGAGTCCGGGGCCCGCAGCGGCGCGTCGGCCAGCCAGGGCGGGAGGAGGGCGACGAGCTGCTCGACGAGCTCCTCGTCGGTGCCGTCGAGGCCGCCCGCGAGCCAGGCGCCGACCACGGCGAGCACGCCGCCGGCTGCGAAGGTCGCCGTCAGCTCGGGATCGATGCCGGCGGGGGTGTCGACGCGGGCGAGCACCTCGCGGTGGAGGGCGAGCACGGTGTCGAGGACGGCGTCGTCCGAGGCGACCCGGGCCGAGGCGCGGGCGCGGAGCCGGGCGTGGAAGGCGTGCCGGTCGACCAGCCGGTCGACGAGGCGGACGTAGCCGCGCCGGAGCGCGCGGGCGCCGGTGCGGTCCGCGGGGTCGGGAGCGGCGACGTCCGCGACGACGAGGTCCTCGCGGAGGAGGGCGGAGGCGACGGCCGCCGCGTCCTCGAAGTGCGAGTAGAACGAGCTGCGGCTGATGCCGGCCTCGCGGACGATGTCGCTGACCGCGATGCCCTCGGCACGGCCGCCGTCGGTCTGCATGACGAGCCGCTCGACCGCGTCGAAGACCCGGCGGCGAGTTCGGCGCGTGCGCGGATCGGCCGACGCGGGCCCCGGGGTGACGGGTGCCTCCACTCCGTGCGGAGAGGCGGCTCGAGCGGAAGACATCTCCGGCAGTCTACCACTTCCCGGACAGGTGTTCGGAAAGCCGGGAGAACTGGCGGAGCGACCGGCGCCGAGGGGCCGCCGAGATCAGCTCGCGGCGGTGCGGGTCGCGGCGAGGCGGCCGAGGCGGGTGCGTGCGGCGCGCTCGCTGGGCGAGACGCGGCCGAGGTACAGCTCGAGGGAGCGCATCAGCAGGCGGGTCGCGGTGATCGCGGGCCACCACGGGCGGCGGAGGCCGAGGAGGCGGCGCACCTCGGGCGACAGCGAGGCGGTGGCGCCGGCGAAGAGCAGCGGGTAGATCAGCCCGGCCTCCCCGGGGAGCTTCACCGTCCGGAGGAACTCGACCGCCTCGTGCACGCGCTCGTCGGGACGCAGCTCGCCCGCGAACCCGGCCAGCTGCTCGCGCAGCTCGGTGACGCTCTCGGGCGGGTTCTCCACCCCGAGCAGGCGACCGGACGCGGCCCACTCGCGGACGTAGGCGTCGGCGCCGCCCGGGATCGGACCGCCCCACAGCTCGTGCGCGCCGAGGAACGCGTCGGTGAAGGCGTCGTGCACCCAGAGCAGCAGCCGCGGATCCTGGGCCGAGTAGTGCCGCTCGACGTCGGCGGCGTCCTGATAGGTGCCGACGATCCGCTCGTGCACACCGGTCACCCAGCGGGCGGCTC
The DNA here is from genome assembly GCF_004011135.1 of Rathayibacter festucae DSM 15932. Lineage (NCBI taxonomy): Bacteria > Bacillati > Actinomycetota > Actinomycetes > Micrococcales > Microbacteriaceae > Rathayibacter > Rathayibacter festucae. The sequence goes on from NZ_CP028137.1 coordinate 1,757,009, forward strand.
CGGAGGCGGTGGCGGTGTCCCCGAAGCTGGTGGTCAGCACCCAGCGCACGGTGTTGTCGAGGCGGCCCATCGGGTCCTCGCGGTAGCGGGAGTGGTCGTGCACGCCGGCCATCGCGCCCGCGTGCAGCGTCTGCATCAGCAGCGCGCGGACGCCGGCGACCATCGTCGGCATCGCGCCGTTGACGGCCCAGACGGCGCTGCCGGGGCCGAAGAGGCCCGCGTCGTCGCCCGTCTCCAGGGCGGCGACCCAGTCGGGGCGGGGGCGGGGACGGCGTCGACTCATCCATCGAGTCTGCGCTCGGATCCTGGGTGCGACCGTCTCTTCCCTCACTCCGCCAGGGGTGCTACAGGGCCGGAGGTTCCCGGGCCGCCGGGCTCGTCCGAGGTCCTCGGATCAAGCCAGGAGGTGCCGGGCCCGCCTCACTCCCCCAGCAGCTCGCGCAGGTCGTCGGCGGTGAGCGCCTGCGCGAACAGCTCGCCCTCGTCGAGGACGGCGGTGCTCAGACGAGCCTTGCGCTCCTTCAGCCGGACGATCTTCTCCTCGATCGTGTCCTTCGCGACCAGTCGGTAGACGTTGACCCGGCGCTCCTGGCCGATGCGGTGCGCGCGGTCCACCGCCTGGGCCTCGGCGGCGGGGTTCCACCAGGGGTCGAGGATGAAGACGTGGTCGGCCTCGGTCAGCGTGAGTCCCGTCCCGCCCGCCTTCAGGCTGATCAGGAACACCGGCGCGGCTCCGGAGCGGAACTCGTCGATCACCGCGCCCCGGTCGCGGGTGGAGCCGTCGAGCTGCACGAACGGGATCCCCCGCCGCCGCAGCCGCTCGGCCGCCCGCTCCAGGTACGAGGTGAAGGTGCTGAAAACGAGCGCCCGGCGCCCCTCGGCCAGCACGTCGTCGAGCTGCTCGATCAGCGCGTCGAGCTTGGCGGAGGGCACGTGCCGGTAAGCGGGATCGACCAGCGAGGCGTCCAAAGCGAGCAGGCGGAGCAGCGTGAGCGAGCGGAACACGGTGAAGCGCTGGCGGTCGAGGTCGTCGACCAGCCCGAGGAGCTTCCGCCGCTCGCGCTGCAGATAGCCGTCGTAGAGCACGCGGTGGCTCGGGGCGAGGGTGACCTCGAGGGTCTGCTCCTGCTTCTCGGGCAGCTCGGGCGCCACCGCCTCCTTCGTCCGGCGCAGGAGGAACGGGCGGATCCGTCGGCGCAGCCGGTCGAGGCGCCGCCGCGCTCCCTCGGAGTGCGAGATCGTGCGCCCCGCCGACAGGTCCGGCGAGGCGATGCCGACCGGCTCGTCCGCGTGCACGATCGGGCGGGTGAACTCCTCCCGGAAGCGCCGCAGCGACGGCAGGAGACCGGGCGCGGTCAGCGCGAGGACCGCCCACAGCTCGTCGAGCGAGTTCTCGAGCGGCGTGCCGGTGAGGGCGAGGGTGATCGGCGCGCCGACGCCGCGGGCGGCCCGGTGCGCCTGCGAGGACGGGTTCTTCACGAACTGCGCCTCGTCGAGGACGAGGGCCGACCACTCCCGCTCGGCCCACTGCTCGCCGGCCAGGCGGAGCACCGCGTAGCTGGTGACCACGACGTCGAGATCGGCCGGCAGGGCGGCGAGGGTGTCGCCGCGCCCGTCCCGGGTGCTGGTCACCGCCGCGACCCGGAGCGACGGGGCGAAGCGGGCCGCCTCCGAGAGCCAGCCGGGCAGCACCGAGGTCGGCGCGACCACGAGGAAGGGCGCGGCGCGGACTCCGGCGGCGCGCGCCTCCTCCACCGCCTGGAGCATCATCGCGAGGGTCTGCAGCGTCTTGCCCAGCCCCATGTCGTCGGCGAGGATCCCGCCGAGCCCGTGCCTGCGGCGGTGCACGAGCCAGGAGTAGCCCTCGCGCTGGTACGAGCGCAGCTCTCCGGTGAGGCCGGCCGGCGGCTCGACGTCGACCGGCGCACCGGCCGCCAGAGCGTTCTCGAGCACGTCCTTCCAGGCGTCGGAGGCGGTGCTCGCGTCGGCGAGCTCGTCCAGCTCCTCCCAGAGCGCGGTCTGGTGCCGGCCGATCCGCGGGCCGGTCTCCCACTCCTCCAGCTCGTCGGCGCGCTGCAGCAGCTCGCGGAGCCGGTCGAGGCCCGGGTGCGCGAGCGAGAGGTAGGAGTGGTCCACGAGCCGGATCCGGTCGCCGCCGTTCGCGAGCGCGCGGAACAGCGGGCCGAAGGGGACGCTCGCGTCGCCGATCGTGACCACGACGCCGAGGTCGAACCAGTCGGCGCTCTCGGTGTCCGCCGCGGTCAGCGTGAGGGTGAGCGGTCCGTTCAGCAGCCGGTAGTCGGGCTGCTTCCCCTCGCGCTCGATCCGCACGCCGCCGACGCCCTCGAGGAGTGGCAGCTGCTCGACGACGAAGACCGCCGCCGCCGCGCCGCGCAGGACCGAGGGCCGGTCGACGTCGGGGACGACGTCCGACTGCGCGGCGGCCAGGACGGTCCGGGCGCGGCGGAGGATCGAGTCCTCGAGCGCGTCGTCCCCGCCCCCGTCGAGCTCGCGCGCCCGGTCGGGGCTGCGCCGCCAGTGGAAGCCGACGCGGACGACGCGGCGCGGCTCGAACGAGACGGTGCAGACCAGCCGGGGCGGCTCCGGCTCGTCGAGCTCCATCCCGGCGTCCGCGCCCCGCACAGCGACGCGGCCGCGCAGGGTCGGCAGGTGCTCCGCCAGGAACTCGGCGACGTCCTCCGCCGGGATGCCCGTCGGCTCGGGATGGCGGAGCAGCCGCAGCTCCTCCTCATCGAGCGGCTGCGGGGTCGGCGCGAGCAGCAGCGCGGTCGGGTCGCCGGACTCCACCAGGTAGACGCCGTGCCGGGCGATCGGCCGGGCGGCCTCGAGCGGGCGCTCGCCGGCGTCGAGCCGGAGGACGGGAGTGAGCTCCAGGGCGCCCGCCTGATCGGACGCGACCAGGGCGACGTGCGCCGAGGCGGAGCGCGCGAGAGCACCCGTGCCGGTGGTGAGCAGCGGGATGCGCAGGCCCTCCGCCTGCTCGAGCAGCCGCCAGAGCAGCGGGCTCTCGTAGTCGTCGAGGTGGATCCAGTCCGGGTCCTGGCCGAGGTGCACGGTGCGGGTGGCCCGGTGCAGTGCGGCGAACTCGGCGAACCAGCGCTGGTGCGCCGGATCGAGCGAGAGCCGGTGGGTCTGGAAGTTCAGCGACTTCCAGGTCAGCGTCGTCCGGTTCCAGGCGCCGCCGCGGCCGGGCACGACCGGGCGGGTGGCGAGGCGGTGGTCGTCGCGCTCGGCGGGGTCGTAGGTCGCCGCGGTGACGCGCTCGCTCGTCGGCGCGCGCCACGGGTCGTCGGCGCGCCGGACCAGGCGGCGCAGCTCGAACTGCAGGCCGATCGGCGTGAGCGTCGGAGTCGGCTCTCCGGGGTCGCCGCCGCTGAGCTCGCCCACGCGGGCGCGCCAGGAGGCGGCGGACTTCTCGGGAGGCATCGCCCCATGCTGTCACGCCGGTCCGGCACCGATCCGCGGTCGGTGCGGCGCCGGTCACCGCGCCGGCCCGGGTCAGCGGCAGAATCGGAGGATGAGCAGCAACGACTCCCCCGAGCCCACCGTCCTCGCGATCGGCAGCCACGAGCTGCGCGTGGCGCTGACGACCGCGGGCGCCGAGATGACCTCCCTCCGCGACACCGAGAACCGCGAGTACCTCTGGCAGGCCGGCCCCGAGTGGCGCCGGCACGCTCCCGTGCTCTTCCCGATCATCGGGCGGCTGCCGGGCGACACCCTGCACCACGACGGCCGCGACCACCCGATGGGCCAGCACGGCTTCGCGCGCGACCGCGTCTTCGAGCTGGCCGGCGTCGGCGGCGACGAGGCCGTCTTCCGACTGCGCAGCGACGATGCGACCCGCGCGGTGTTCCCCTTCGACTGGTCGCTGCTGATCGCCTACGCGGTGACCGGATCGACGCTGCGGATCACGCAGACCGTCGAGAACCGCGGCACGGAGCCGCTCGGCGCCTCGGTCGGCAACCACCCGGCGTTCGCGCTGCCGCTGCCGGGGGCGACCGGTGAGCACCGGATCCGCTTCGCGCAGCCCGAGCCGGAGGGGTTCCGCCGCGCTCCCGAGAACCTGCTCGTCGCCGAGCGCCACCCGGCACCGCTCGAGGACGGCGTGCTCACGGTGGACGACGCGCACTTCGAGGAGGGCGTGCTGATCTTCGACGAGCCCCGCCGCCGCACGCTGACGCTCGAGGCCGACGGCGCGCGCTCGATCGCGGTCGACACCGGCGACTTCGACGTCGTCGGCGTCTGGAAGCCGGTCGGCGCGCCGTTCGTCTGCATCGAGCCGTGGCGGAGCGTGCCGACGCCGGAGGGCTGGGACGGCGACATCGTCGACAAGCCGCGGCAGTTCGTGCTCGCCCCGGGCGAGCAGCACGCCTTCTCCTACAGCATCACGCTCAGCTGAGGCTCCTCGCGCTGCAGCTGCGCGTCGAGGAGCTCGAAGCGGCGGATGATCAGGCCCTCGCGGGTCGCCCACGGGCAGATCACGAGCGTCTCGACGTGCAGCGCCTCCATGGCCGCCTCGGCGACGAGCGCGCCGGCCAGCAGCTGCGGGGCGCGGAGCGTGGAGACGCCGGGCAGCGCCGAGCGGTCGGCCGCGCTGATCGCGGCGAGGCGGGAGGACCAGAGCCGCAGGTCGACGAGGTGCAGCTCGCGGCGGGCGAGCGGGCCGGCGGCGCTGGGAGCGGCGCCGGCGATCCGGGCCAGGGAGCGGAAGGTCTTCGAGGTGCCCGCGACGAGGTCGGGGGTGCCGAGGGCGAGGAAGGCGCGGACGGGCTCGGCGAGCACCTCGCGGGCGTGCCGGCGGGCGGCCTTGACGCTCGTGGCGGAGGCGGGGTCGCCGTCGAGGAGGTCGCGGGTGACGCGGCCGGCTCCGAGCGGCACCGAGACGGCGAGCTCGGGGACCTCGTCCACGCCCATGGACAGCTCGAAGGAGCCGCCGCCGATGTCGAGGTCGAGGATCGAGCCGGCGCCCCAGCCGAACCAGCGGCGCACGGCGAGGAACGTCGCGGACGCCTCGGCCTCGCCGCCGAGCTCCTGGAGGTGCACGCCGGTCTCGGTGCGGACGCGCTCGAGCACCGCGGCGCCGTTGCCGGCCTCGCGGATCGCGGAGGTGGCGAAGGCGAGCAGGTCCTCCGCGCGGTGGCGGCGGGCGACCTCGTGCGCCTCCGCGACGAAGGAGATCAGCTCGCGCTGCCCCTCCTCGGTGATGTCGCCCGCGGCGTCGAGGTACGCGACCAGCGCGAGGCTGCGCTTGTGCGACCGGTACGGCACGGGCCGCGCCCCCGGGTGCGCGTCGACGAGCAGCAGATGGACCGTGTTGGAGCCGATGTCGAGCACGCCGAGTCGCATGCCCCCACGCTAGCGCGGCCCGCAGCCGCCCCCGGACCGGCGGCGACGCCCCCGAGGATCGGCACCGCATCGTCGGGCACGAGCATGCCGATCGAGTAGCCCGCGGAGCGCGGCGTATCGAGATCCACCACGCCCGAACACAAGCCTGCAGACCCGCCCTGCCGACGACGCCGGGTCTCGATACGCCGCTGCGCGGCTACTCGACCAGCATGGAAGGGCGCGGCCCCCTGAAGGCGCCGCTGAACATGCTCGGCCGGGATCGGCAGCTGCTCATGCGGCGAGGAGTGGCTCGCGCCCCGAAGGGGCCGCGGCCCTTTCACCTGACGCGCTGGCGAGCGTGGGTCTCGATACGCCGCTGCGCGGCTACTCGACCAGCATGGAAGACCGCCGCGTGACTATTCGACCAGCATGATGACGCCGCTGCGCGGCTACTCGACCAGCATGGATGGCGCGGCCGCTCGATCAGCAGGAGCGGAAGCCCCCACCCCCGCTCGGGAGCGTGGCGCCCCGGAGGGGTCGCCACCCCTGCAGACCGGCCGCCGCTCCGCAGGGTCACCGGCGATCCGCGTGCCAGCGGATCGTCGTACCCGGAACGCGACCGGCCCCTGCCATCGCACCCCGTCGCCAAGCCGACGGCCGACGGACGACGAGGAACGAGGAGTCCGTCGCAGAAGGGCCCGGTCGCGCTAGCGACCGGGCCCTTCTGCAGGAACTCAGTGGTCCCAGTTCTCCACCGGCTCCGAGGAGCTGGAGGAGCCGACGACGTGCACGCGCATGTCGTTGGTGGTGCCGGCGCGTCCGGGGGGCGATCCGGAGACGACGACGACGGTGTCGCCGGCCTTCGCGAGGTTCTCGCGGAGGAGGACGGCGTCGACCTGGGCGAACATCGCGTCCGTGTGGTTCACGCGGGGCGTGACGTAGGACTGGACGCCCCAGTTGAGCGCCATGCGGCGGCGGACCGAGGGCTCGGGGGTGAAGCCGATGATCGGGATGCCGTGGCGCAGGCGCGTCATGCGGCGGACGGAGTCGCCGGACTCGGTGAAGACGCAGAGGAACTTGGCCTCGACGAACTCGGCGACCTCGGCGGCGGCGAGGGTGACGGAGCCGCCCTGGGTGCGCGGCTTGCTGCCGAGCGGGGGGATCCGCTCGAGGCCGTGCTCCTCGGTGGACTCGACGATGCGGGCCATGGTCTGGACGGTGACGACCGGCCAGGCGCCGACGCTGGTCTCGCCGGAGAGCATGACCGCGTCGGCTCCGTCGAGGATGGCGTTCGCGACGTCGGAGGCCTCGGCGCGGGTGGGGCGCGGGCTCTCGATCATCGACTCGAGCATCTGGGTCGCCACGATGACGGGCTTGGCCCAGCGGCGGGCGAGCTCGACGGCGTGCTTCTGCACGATCGGCACGGCCTCGAGGGGCAGCTCGACGCCGAGGTCGCCGCGGGCGACCATGATGCCGTCGAAGACGTCGATGATCTCCTGCAGGTTGTCGACGGCCTGCGGCTTCTCGATCTTGGCGATGACGGGGGCCTTGCGGCCCTCCTCCGCCATGATCTCGTGCACGCGGACGATGTCGCTCGCGTTGCGCACGAAGGAGAGCGCGATGATGTCGGCACCGAGGCGGATGGCCCAGCGGAGGTCGTCCTCGTCCTTCTGCGACAGCGCGGGCACGTTGACCGCGACGCCGGGCAGGTTGATGCCCTTGTTGTTCGAGATGTTGCCGGGGACGACGCACTCGGTGATGACGCGGGGGCCCTCGACGGCGGTGACGCGGACCGCGACCTTGCCGTCGTCGATCAGGAGCATGTCGCCGGGGTTCACGTCGTCGGGCAGGCCCTTGAACGTGGTGCCCGAGAGCTCCTTGGTGCCGAGGACGTCCTCGGTGGTGATGGTGAAGACGTCGCCCTCGGCGAGGGGGTACGGACCGCCCTCGAACTTGCCGAGGCGGATCTTGGGACCCTGCAGGTCGACCATGATCGCGACGGCGCGACCGGAGTCCTCGGCGGCCTTGCGCACGAGGCGGTAGATGCCCTCGTGCACGTCGTAGCTGCCGTGGCTGAGGTTCATGCGGGCCACGTCCACGCCGGCGTCGATGATCGCACGAATGGTCTCGTACGACGACGTTGCCGGGCCGAGGGTGGCGACGATTTTCGCTCGTCTCATTGAGGGGGTGCTCCGTTGTTCTGCGCCCGAGGGCGCGTCGATAGCGGGGAGGGTGAGCTGTGAAGCTGGCGCGCGAAGACTATCGCGTCCGTGGGACTAGAGCGTGAAGCCCCGGTCGTTGGGCCCGACGGGCGCGGGCAGCTGAGTGGTGCCTTCGAGGTAGCGGTCGATCTCGGCCGCGACGGAGCGGCCCTCGGCGATCGCCCAGACGATCAGCGACTGGCCGCGGCCGGCGTCCCCGGCGACGAAGACGCCCGGGACGCTGGTCTCGAAGCGGTCGCCGCGGACCACGTTGCCGCGGTCCGTGAAGGGGACCTCGAGCTGGCCGGCGAGGTGCTCCGACTCGGGGCCGGTGAAGCCCAGGGCCAGGAGGACCAGGTCGGCCGGGATCTCGCGCTCGGTGCCCGCCTTGGGCACGCGGCGGCCGTCGAGGTACTCGGTCTCGGCCACGCGCACGGCGCGGACCTCGCCGACCTCGTTGGCGAGGAACTCGACGGTCGAGGCGAGGAACACGCGCTCCCCGCCCTCCTCGTGGGCGCTGGCGATCTCGAAGACCGTCGAGTCCATCGGCCAGGGCTGGCTGTCCGGACGCTGCGACGGCGGCTGGGTGCCGATCGCGAGGTTGGTGACCGAGGCGGCCTTCTGGCGGTGCGCGGTGCCGATGCAGTCGGCTCCGGTGTCGCCGCCGCCGAGGACGACGACGTGCTTGCCCTCGGCCGAGATCTGCTCGAAGACGCGGTCGCCCGCGATGGCGTGGTTCGACTGGACCAGGTACTCCATCGCGAAGTGCACGCCGGCCAGGTCGCGGCCGGGGATCGGCAGATCGCGCGGCACCATCGCACCGGTGGCGACCACGACGGCGTCGTAGCGCGCGCGCAGATCGTCCCAGGTGATGTCCGTGCCGATGTCGACGCCGGCGCGGAAGCGGGTGCCCTCGGCCTTCATCTGGTTCAGGCGCAGCTCGAGGTGCTTCTTCTCCATCTTGAAGTCGGGGATGCCGTAGCGCAGGAGGCCGCCGATGCGGTCGTCGCGCTCGTAGACCGCGACGGTGTGCCCGGCGCGGGTGAGCTGCTGCGCGGCGGCGAGACCGGCGGGGCCGGAGCCGACGACGGCGACCGTCTTGCCGGTCAGGCGCTCGGGCGGGTGCGGCTGCACCCAGTCGTTGCCGAAGGCCTGATCGATGATCGAGACCTCGATCTGCTTGATCGTGACCGCGGGCTGGTTGATACCGAGCACGCAGGACGACTCGCAGGGCGCGGGGCACAGGCGGCCGGTGAACTCCGGGAAGTTGTTGGTCGCGTGCAGGCGCTCGATCGCCTGGCGGCCCTCGCCGCGCCACATCAGGTCGTTCCACTCGGGGATCAGGTTCCCGAGCGGGCAGCCCTTGTGGCAGAACGGGATGCCGCAGTCCATGCAGCGGCCGGCCTGCCGGCGCAGCACGGCGGTGTCGCCCTGCTCGTACACCTCTTTCCAGTCCATCAGCCGCACGGACACCGGGCGCCGCTTGGGCAGCTCCCGGTCCTGCACCTTCAGGAATCCCTTGGGATCAGCCACCGGTCACCTCCAGAATCCGTCCCCAGACGATGTCGCCGTCGGGGTCGAGCCCCTCCTCCACGGCGGATGCTCGCGTCGCGAGCACCGCGGCGAAGTCGCGGGGCAGTACCTTGACGAAACGCGAGACGGTTCCGTCGAAATCGTCGAGCATCCCCTGGGCCAGGGTCGACTCGGTCTCGGCCACGTGCCGCTCGAGCAGGTCGCGGAGGATCTCCACGTCGGCGCTGCCGAGCTCGGAGAGCGTCAGCTCCCCGGAGGCGATCGCGTCGCGGTTGACGAGCTCGCGGCTCAGGTCGTGGATGTAGGCGGTGCCGCCGGACATGCCCGCGCCGAGGTTGCGGCCGGTCGCGCCGAGGATGACGGCGAGCCCGCCGGTCATGTACTCGAGCGCGTGGTCGCCCACGCCCTCGACGACCGCCGTGGCACCGGAGTTGCGGACCAGGAAGCGCTCGCCGACCATTCCGCGGATGAACATCGTGCCCTGGGTCGCGCCGTAGCCGATCACGTTGCCGGCGATGACGTTCGCCGACGCGTCGAAGGTGCTGCGGCGGTCGGGCCGCACCACGATCTGGCCGCCGGAGAGGCCCTTGCCGACGTAGTCGTTCGAGTCGCCCTCGAGGCGCAGCGTGATGCCCGCGGGCAGGAACGCACCGAGCGACTGCCCGGCCGAGCCGCGCAGGTTCACCGTGATGGAGTCGGCCGGCAGCCCGTTCTCGCCGTAGCGGACGGTCACCTCGTGGCCGAGCATGGTGCCGACCGCGCGCTCGGTGTTCTTGATCTCGCGGTCGATCACCACGGTGCCGCGGTGGTCGAGCACGTTCGCGGCGAGGCGGATCAGCTCGTTGTCGAAGTGCTTCTCCAGCTCGTGCTCCTGCGCGCGGCCGTGGCGGCGCGGCTCCTCGGCGCGGAAGACCGGGCCGACCAGGATCGGCGTCAGGTCGAGCCCGCTCGCCTTCCAGTGCTCGATGGCGCGGTTGACGTCGAGCAGCTCGCGGTGGCCGACGATCTCGTCGATCGAGCGGAAGCCGAGCTGGGCGAGGTACTCGCGGACCTCCTGGGCGATGAACTCGAAGAAGTTGACGACGAACTCGGGCTTGCCGTTGAAGCGCTTGCGCAGCTCCGGGTTCTGCGTCGCGACGCCCACCGGGCAGGTGTCGAGGTGGCAGACGCGCATCATGATGCAGCCCTCGACGATCAGCGGGGCGGTGGCGAAGCCGAACTCCTCGGCGCCGAGCAGGGCCCCGATGACGACGTCGCGGCCGGTCTTCATCTGGCCGTCGACCTGCACCACGACGCGGTCGCGCATGCCGTTGAGCATCAGCGTCTGCTGGGTCTCGGCGAGGCCGAGCTCCCAGGGCGTGCCCGCGTGCTTGAGCGAGTTGACGGGGCTCGCGCCGGTGCCGCCGTCGTGGCCCGAGACGAGGATCACGTCGGCCAGGGCCTTGGCAGTGCCGGCCGCGACCGCGCCGATGCCCGACTGGCTGACGAGCTTCGCGTGGATGCGCGCCTTCGGGTTCGCCCGCTTGAGGTCGAAGATCAGCTGCTTGAGGTCCTCGATCGAGTAGATGTCGTGGTGCGGCGGCGGCGAGATCAGGCCGACGCCGGCGGTCGCGTGCCGGGTGCGCGCGATCCACGGGTAGACCTTGGTCGGCGGCAGCTGGCCGCCCTCGCCGGGCTTGGCGCCCTGGGCGAGCTTGATCTGGATGTCGTCGGCGTGCGTCAGGTACATGCTCGTGACGCCGAAGCGGCCCGAGGCGACCTGCTTGATCGCGGAGCGTCGCTCCGGGTCGAGCAGTCGCTCGGTGTCCTCGCCGCCCTCGCCGGTGTTCGACTTGGCGCCGAGGCGGTTCATCGCGATGGCGAGCGTCTCGTGTGCCTCCGGCGAGATGGAGCCGTAGCTCATCGCCCCGGTGGAGAAGCGCTTGACGATCGACTCGACCGGCTCGACCTCGTCGATCGGGACGGGGGTGCGGCCCTCCGTGTCGAGGGTGAACATTCCGCGGAGGGTCATCAGCGAGAGCGCCTGGTCGTCGACCATCTTGGTGTACTCGCGGAAGACGTCGTAGCGGCGGTTGCGGGTGGAGTGCTGCAGCCGGAAGACGGTGTCCGGGTTGAAGAGGTGCGGCGCGCCGTCGCGGCGCCACTGGTACTCGCCGCCGACCGCGAGGCGCTCGTGCGCGACGACCGCTCCGTCCTCGGGGTACGCGGCGCGGTGGCGAGCGGCGTTCTCCTCGGCGACGACCTCGATGCCGATGCCGCCGAGCTTGGAGGCGGTGCCGGTGAAGTACTGGTCGACGAAGACCTGGCTGAGGCCGACGGCCTCGAAGGTCTGCGCGCCGGCGTAGCTGGACACGGTCGAGATGCCCATCTTGGACATGATCTTGAGGACGCCCTTGCCGAGCGCCTTGATCACGTTCTTGACGGCCTTCTCGGGCGAGAGGTCCGAGATCATGCCGCTGCGGACGAGCTGCTCGCAGGTCTCCATCGCGAGGTACGGGTTCACCGCGGAGGCGCCGTAGCCGATCAGCGTCGCGACGTGGTGCACCTCGCGGACGTCGCCGGCCTCGACGACCAGCCCGACGCGCATCCGGTTCTCGGTGCGGATCAGGTGGTGGTGCACGGCGGCGAGCATCAGCAGCGAGGGGATCGGCGCGAGGTCCTTGGTGGAGTCGCGGTCCGAGAGCACCAGGAACTGCGCTCCGGCGGCGATCGCCTCGTCGGCCTCGGCGCACATCGCGTCGAGACGGTCCTGCATGGCGCGCGGGCCGGCGTCGACCCGGTAGAGACCGCGGATCGTCGTGGTGATGTGGCTGAGCGGGCGCGGCGCGATGTGCTGGATCTTGGCCAGCTCGTCGTTGTCGATCACCGGGAAGTCGAGGACGACCTGGCGGGCGTGCTCGGCGCCGGCCGAGAGCAGGTTGCGCTCCGGTCCGAGGCCGAGGCGCAGCGAGGTGACGACCTCCTCGCGGATGGAGTCGAGCGGCGGGTTGGTCACCTGCGCGAACGCCTGGGTGAAGTAGTCGAAGAGCAGCCTCGGGCGCTTGGAGAGCACCGCGACGGGCGTGTCGGAGCCCATGGCGCCGAGCGGCTCGGCGCCGGCCTTCGCCATCGGCAGCAGCAGCAGCCGCACCTCCTCCTCGGTGTAGCCGAAGGTGCGCTGGCGGCGGTTGACCGACGCGGGCGTGTGCACGATGTGCTCGCGCTCGGGCAGGTCCTTGAGGTTGATGCGGCCCTTGTCGAGCCACTCGTCGAAGGGACCGGAGTCCGCGAGCTGCGCCTTGATCTCCTCGTCCTCGACGATGCGGCCCTGCTCGGTGTCGACCAGGAACATCCGGCCCGGCTGCAGCCGGCCCTTGCGGACGATCTTCGCGGGGTCGATGTCGAGGACGCCGATCTCGCTGGCGAGCACGACGAGGCCGTCGTCGGTGACGACGTAGCGGCCGGGGCGCAGGCCGTTGCGGTCCAGCGTGGCGCCGACGAGGTCGCCGTCGGTGAAGACGATCGCGGCCGGGCCGTCCCACGGCTCCATGAGCATCGAGTGGTACTCGTAGAAGGCGCGGCGCTTCTGGTCGATCGCGGCGGCCTGGTTCTCCCACGCCTCCGGGACCATCATCATGATCGCGTGCGGCAGCGAGCGGCCGGCCAGCGTGAGCAGCTCCACCGTCTCGTCGAACGAGGCGGAGTCGCTGCGACCGGTCGAGACGATCGGGAACAGCGGCGAGAGGTCGCCGAGCTCGGCGCTCTTCAGCTGCGACTGGCGCGCGCGCATCCAGTTGCGGTTGCCCTGCACCGTGTTGATCTCACCGTTGTGCGCGATCATCCGGAACGGCTGCGCGAGCGGCCAGGACGGAAAGGTGTTGGTCGAGTAGCGGGAGTGCACCAGCGCGAGCTTCGAGGTGAAGCGCTCGTCCGAGAGGTCGGGGTAGAACGGCTCGAGCTGGAGCGTGGTGACCATGCCCTTGTAGACGAGCGTGCGGCTCGAGAGCGACATGAAGTACACCTCGAGCTCGCGCTCGACGCGCTTGCGCAGGCGGAAGGTGAGGCGGTCGAGGCGGAGCCCGGCCAGCGGCACGCCGGCCGCGTCGGTCAGCTCGCTCGACACGTAGAGCTGCTCGATCGCCGGCATGGCGGCGCGGGCGAGCGTGCCGATCTCGTCCGGCTGGACGGGGATGGAGCGCCAGCCGAGGACAGTGAGGTTCTCCTCCCGCGCCATCTCGGCGATGGTCGACTTGACCCGCTCGCGCTCGAAGACGTCGACCGGGAGAAAGGCGTTGCCGACCGCGTACTGCCCGACGGGGGGCAGCTCGACGGCCGCGACGGCCCGCAGGAAGTCGTCGGGGATCTGGGTGATGATCCCCGCGCCGTCGCCGGTGCCGGCGTCGGAGCCGACCGCGCCGCGGTGCTCGAGGTTGCGCAGCGCGTCGAGCGCGGCGTCGATGATGTCGTGCCCGGCCGTCCCGCGCATGGTGGCGACCATGGCGAGACCGCAGGCGTCCTTCTCGGCCGCCGGGTCGTACATCCCCTGCGCGGACGGGGTGCCGAGGAACGGCACGGCGGGGACGCGGGGCGAGGGCTGAACGGGAGCCATGGGGACCGTCCTCACGAGAGTCGTAGCGGATCGGGACGTCGCTGGCCCGCGGTGTGGTGGTGGAGGAGCGGCTCCCCGATCGGGAGGGCCGTGCATTCGGTGGTCGCGGAGCGGAGGTCTGGCGCCGTCGTCGGGGTCGTGCGCTCGCTCCCCCGCGGCAGCGCTTGTGGCTGAGCCGCGGTGGGGCGGACGGACGGAGAGGTGAGCTGGATGCGGGGCCGCGGGGGTGCCGCGGACCGCGTCAGCTGCGGGAGACCGTCGACTTCTCGGCGTCGGTGCCGGAAGAAGGAGTGGTGGCGTCGGAGTCGGACTCGACGTCCTCGAATTCTACCGCAGCCGGGGCGGGCGTCCACTCGCGGCCGGGCCGATAGGCCGAGGTCTCGCGACCCGGGTGCTCGCGCCGCTGGATCACGACGAGGACCAGGCCGACGACGACGGCGGCCAGCGCCGCCCAGACGTTGGTGCGGATGCCCCAGAAGAACTCGCTCGGGTCGATCCGGATGGACTCGAACCAGACGCGGCCGATGCCGTACCAGATCAGGTACGCGGCGAAGGCGGTGCCCCACTGCAGCTTGAGGCGGCGCTCGAGCAGCAGGATGACCGCGATGCCGACGACGTTCCAGAGGATCTCGTAGAGGAAGGTCGGGTGGAAGAGCGTGCCGGCGGGCAGGCCGACGGGGAAGGCCGGGTTGCTGCTCTCGATCTCGAGGCCCCAGGGCAGGGTCGTCGGGAGGCCGAACAGCTCGTGGTTGAACCAGTTGCCGAGGCGGCCGATGGCCTGCGCGGCGAGCATGCCGGGCGCGAGGGCGTCGGCGAAGGTCCAGAAGCGGACGCCGGTCCAGCGGCAGCCGATCCAGGCGCCGACGGCGCCGCCGATCAGGCCGCCGAAGATCGCGTTGCCGCCGTTCCAGATCCGGATGATCTCCCACGGGTCCGCGCCGGCGTAGAAGTAGTCGCCGGGGTGCGTGAGCACGTGGTAGAGCCGCGCGCCGATGATGCCGAGCGGCACGGCCCAGATGATGATGTCGAGGACGACCCACGGCTCGGCGCCGCGGCGCTTGAGGCGGGCGTTCGTCATGATCGTGGCGACCACGATGCCGACCAGGATGCAGACGGCGTAGGTGTGGATCGAGAACGCGCGATCGAAGAGCGTGAAGTCGTACTGACTCCACGCCTCGGGCGGACTCGGGATGCTCAGCGGTACGGACACCGGTACGTCGACCTTTCGAAGGAGGGATCCCGTCGTCGCGGCGGCGCCGCGCCCCGACGGGCATCCCGAGTGTACTGGGAGGCGTCAGGCGCGCGGACGCGTGCCCTCTGCCAGACCGCGAGCCGTCTCCGCCACAGCGGCGACTCCCCCGGAGGCGAGCGCGCGCACGAGGGCCGAGCCGACGATCGCGCCGTCGGCGTAGGCGAGGATCTCGGCGACCTGGTCGCCGGTCGAGACGCCCACGCCGACGCAGGCGTTGTCCGACCCGGCCGTGCGCAGGCGCTCGACGAGCGTGCGGGCGGCGCGGTCGACATCCGCGCGCGCTCCGGTGATGCCCATCGTCGAGACGGCGTAGACGAAGCCGCGGCTCGCCTCGACGGTCGCGCGCAGGCGCTCGTCGCTCGAGGAGGGGGCGGCGAGGAAGACCCGGTCGAGGCCGAGGCGCTCGGAGACGGCCATCCACTCGGCTCCCTCGTCGGGGATGAGGTCGGGCGTGATCAGGCCGGAGCCGCCGGCCTCGGCGAGGTCGGTGGCGAAGCGCTCGACGCCGTACTGCAGCACGGGGTTGTAGTACGTCATCACCAGCACCGGCACGTCCACGCGGGCGCGGATCTCGCGGACCGCGTCGAAGCCGTGGCGCAGGCGGAATCCGCCGGCGAGGGCGGCCTGGGTCGCCTCCTGGATGACCGGGCCGTCCATCACCGGGTCGGAGTAGGGCAGGCCGAGCTCGATCGCGTCCACGCCGTTCTCGGCGAGGGCCACTGCGGCGTCGATGCTCGTCGCGAGGTCGGGGAAGCCGGCGGGCAGGTAGCCGATCAGGGCGCCCGCGGCCTCCTGGTTGCGGCGGCGGACGGTCTCGGCGACGCTCGGGCCGACGCCGCTCACGACTGCACCGCGCCCTGGTCGACGAGTCCGAAGTAGCGCGCGGCGGTGGTCATGTCCTTGTCGCCGCGGCCGGAGAGGTTGACCAGGATGGTCGCGTCGGGGCCGAGCTCGCGGCCGAGCTCGAGCGTGCCGGCGAGGGCGTGCGCCGACTCGATCGCGGGGATGATGCCCTCGGTGCGGCTCAGCAGCATCAGTGCGTCCATCGCGGCGGAGTCGGTGACCGCGCGGTAGTCGGCGCGGCCGATGCTGGAGAGCCAGGCGTGCTCGGGGCCGACGCCCGGGTAGTCGAGACCGGCCGAGATCGAGTGCGACTCGACGGTCTGGCCGTCCTCGTCCTGGAGCAGGAAGCTGCGGGCGCCGTGCAGGACGCCGGGGCGGCCCTTGCTGATGGTCGCCGCGTGGCGCGGGGTCTCGATCCCGTCGCCGCCGGCCTCGAAGCCGACCAGCCTGACCTCGGGGTCGTCGAGGAACGCGTGGAAGATGCCCATCGCGTTGGAGCCGCCGCCGACGCAGGCGGTGACCGCGGTGGGCAGGGCGCCGGTGAGGGCGAGGACCTGCTCGCGCGCCTCCTCGCCGATGATCTTCTGGAAGTCGCGCACCATCGCCGGGAAGGGGTGCGGGCCGGCCACTGTGCCGAAGACGTAGTTCGTCGTCTCGACGTTGGTGACCCAGTCGCGCATCGCGTCGTTGATCGCGTCCTTGAGGGTGCGCGAGCCGGTGGTCACCGAGACGACCTCGGCGCCGAGCAGTCGCATCCGGGCGACGTTGAGCGCCTGGCGCTCGGTGTCGACCTCGCCCATGTAGACGACGCAGTCGAGCCCGAAGAGCGCGGCGGCCGTGGCGGTGGCCACGCCGTGCTGGCCGGCGCCGGTCTCGGCGATCACACGGGTCTTGCCGATGCGCTTGGTCAGCAGCGCCTGGCCGAGCACGTTGTTGATCTTGTGCGAGCCGGTGTGGTTGAGGTCCTCGCGCTTGAGGATGATCCGCGCACCGCCCGCGTGCTCGGCGAAGCGCGGCACCTCGGTGATGATCGAGGGCCGGCCGGTGTAGCTGCGGTGCAGCTCGGTCAGCTCGGCGCGGAACGCCGGGTCGACCTTGGTGCGCTCGTACTCGGCGCTCAGCTCGTCGAGCGCCTTCACGAGCGACTCGGGGACGTAGCGTCCGCCGAAGTCGCCGAAGTAGGGACCGAGTTCGTCTCGGAGTGCCATGGCAGTGCCGCCTATCGGTGGATCGTGATCAGTGCGCCAGGAAGCCGGCGAGGGTGGAGACGGGGTCGCCGCCGGTGACGAGGGCCTCGCCGACGAGGACGACGTCCGCGCCGGAGCGGCGGTAGTGCGCGACGTCGTCGGCCGAGAGGACCGCCGACTCCGCGACCTTGACGGCGTCGGCCGGGAAGCGCTCGGAGAGCCGGCCGAAGAGGTCGCGGTCGAGCTCGAAGGTGGAGAGGTCGCGGGCGTTGACCCCGATCAGGCGCGCGCCGAGGTCGGCGGCCCGCTCGAGCTCGTCGCCCGAGTGCGTCTCGACCAGCGGAGTCATCCCGAGCTCGAGGACGAGGGCGTGCAGCTCGGCCAGCACGGGCTGCTCGAGCGCGGCGACGATGAGCAGGACGAGGTCCGCTCCGGAGGCGCGCGCCTCGAGCACCTGGTAGGGCTCCGCGATGAAGTCCTTGCGCAGGACCGGGATCGACACCTTCGCGCGGACGGCGTCGAGGTCGGCGAGGGAGCCCTTGAAGCGGCGCTCCTCGGTGAGGACGCTGATCGCGCTCGCTCCCCCGAGCTCGTACTGCCCGGCGAGCAGCGCGGGGTCGGGGATCTCGGCGAGGGCGCCGCGGGACGGGCTGGACCGCTTGACCTCGGCGATGATCCTGACGCGCTCGGCCGGAGCCAGCGCGGCGAGGGCGTCGAGGGCGGGCGGGCGCTCGGCGGCACGCCGCTCGAGGGCGGCGAGCGGGACGGTCTCGCGACGCCGGGCCGCGTCGGCCAGGGCGCCGGCGGTCAGATCGCCGAGCACTCTACGCGCGCGCCTTCGGGTTGGCCTTCGCGCCGTCGACGCCGTAGCCCAGGCGGGCCAGGATCACGCCGACGAGGAGGCCGACCACGACGAGCCCGGCGGACAGCCAGACGACGAGGGGCAGGTCGAACCAGAAGGCGATCGTGCCGACCGTGAAGCCGACCAGCATGATGACGACGGCCGTCCACGCTGCGGGCGAGTGGCCGTGGTTGTCGTCGTCGTGCTCGGTGCTCATGGCTCTCCTCCTGGACGTGCGTGGGAACCAGAGCAGTCTAGCGGCTCGCGCCTGAAGGGCCTCGCCGACGGGCGGGGTCTGCCGGGGCCCGCTCAGCGGGCGGACGTGGGGTCGTCGCCGCGGGACAGCTCGTCCCAGGAGACGACGGGATCGATGTCGCCGTCGTCGGTCCGCACGGTGGTCGCGCCGTGGCCGTAGCCGTCGGCGGGCTCGAACCGGGAGACGCGCTTCTTCTTCGCGCCGGGCCAGCGCCGGACCGTGACGAGCACGAGCACGCCGATGACCGCGGTCAGCACGCCGGCCACCAGCGCGACGACCGGCCAGGCGGTGACGGAGGACGAGGCGACGAGCGCGGCGACCGACTCCCGGCCCGCGATCGCGGTCGCGTCGGTGACCAGCGACGAGCCGGCGCGCACGGGATCGGCGAGCGCGGTCGAGGCGGCCAGGACGACCGAGCCGCCGAGGACGATCTGCAGCAGCCCGAGGACGATCCGGAAGACCGGCCCGGCGATGGCGAGCGCGGCCGCGAGAGCGAGCCCGGCGAGGGCCAGGGCCGACAGGGCCGGCGCGGCGACGGTGCCGACGACGGAGAGCGCCCGGCCGTCGCCGACGCCCGGGGTGAGCACGAGCGTCGCCCAGGGCTGGGTGGAGGCGGTGAGCTCGAGCGCGGCGAGCAGCACGATCCCGAGGATCGCGGAGTACTTGAGGCGCCGGCCGCTCACGCCTGCGGCCCGAGGTCCGTCACCGGGGCGAGCGGATCGACGTCGAAGCAGGAGTGCTCGCCGGTGTGGCAGGCGGCGCCGATCTGCTCGACCTGCACGAGCAGCGTGTCGGCGTCGCAGTCCAGCGCGGCCCCGCGGACGTACTGGGCGTGCCCGGAGGTGTCGCCCTTCCGCCAGTACTCCCGGCGGGAGCGCGACCAGAAGGTCACCCGGCCCTCGGTCAGCGTGCGGCGCAGGGCCTCGCGGTCCATCCAGCCGAGCATCAGCACCTCGCCGGTGTCGTGCTGCTGGATGACGGCGGGCAGGAGGCCGCTCGCGTCGAAGGTCGCGCGGTCGAGGACCGCGGTGAGGTCGTCCGGGGTCGTCATGTCGGGGGTCGTCGTGCCGTCGGTCGTCGTCTCGGTGCTCATCGGCGGATCTCGATCCCGGAGTCGTCGAGGGCGCGCTTCACGTCGCCGATCGTCAGCTCGCGATTGTGGAAGACGGAGGCGGCGAGCACCGCGTCGGCGCCCGCCTCGATGGCGGGGGCGAAGTGCTCGACGGCGCCGGCGCCGCCCGAGGCGATCACCGGCACGGTGCTCAGCTCGCGCATCGCCGTGATCAGCGGCAGGTCGAAGCCCTGCTTGGTGCCGTCGGCGTCGATGGAGTTGACCAGCAGCTCGCCGGCACCGCGCTCGACGGCGTCGGCCGCCCAGGCGAGGGCGTCGAGGGTCGTCTCGCGGCGACCCCCGTGGGTGGTGACGACGAAGCCCGAGGGCGTGACATCGCTCCGCTTGACGTCGAGCGAGAGCACCAGCACCTGCGCGCCGAAGACGTCGGCGATCTCGCCGATCAGCTCGGGGCGGGCGATCGCGGCGGAGTTGACGCCGACCTTGTCCGCGCCGTGCGCGAGCAGTCGCGAGACGTCCTCGACCGAGCGCACTCCCCCGCCGACGGTGAGCG
This sequence comes from Rathayibacter festucae DSM 15932, assembly GCF_004011135.1. Taxonomy (NCBI): domain Bacteria; kingdom Bacillati; phylum Actinomycetota; class Actinomycetes; order Micrococcales; family Microbacteriaceae; genus Rathayibacter; species Rathayibacter festucae. The sequence continues at coordinate 1,776,681 of NZ_CP028137.1, forward strand.
GGATGAAGACCTGCTCGGCGGTCGCGCGGACGACCTCGTAGGTGGTGGAGCGGTCGTCGACGGTGGCGGTGACGTCGAGGAAGGTCAGCTCGTCGGCGCCCTGCTCGAAGTAGAGGCGGGCGAGCTCGACCGGATCGCCGGCGTCGCGCAGGTTCTGGAAGTTGACGCCCTTGACGACGCGGCCGGCGGCCACGTCGAGGCACGGGATGACGCGGACGGCGAGACTCATCGCTCCCCCTCCTAGAGGCGCGCGGCGTGGATCGAGGTGACCAGGATCGCGCGGGCGCCGAGGTCGTAGAGGCGGTCCATCACCTGGTTCATGTCGGCGCGCGGCACCATGACCCGCACGGCGACCCACTCGGGGTCGTGCAGCGGCGAGACGGTCGGCGACTCGAAGCCGGGCGCGAGCGCGGTGGCGGTCTCGAGCAGCGCGACGGGGCAGTCGTAGTCGAGCAGCACGTACTCGCGGGCGACGAGGACGCCCTGCAGGCGGCGCAGCAGGACCGGGATGCCCTCGGGCTCGCCCGCGCCGGAGACGAGGACGGCCGTGGACTTCAGGATGACGGGCCCGAAGATCTCCAGACCCGCCTTCCGCAGCGTGGTGCCGGTCTCGACGACGTCGGCGATCACGTCGGCGACGCCGAGCTGGATGGCCGACTCGACCGCGCCGTCCAGGCGGATGAGGGTGACCTCGACGCCGTGCTCGCGGAGGAAGCGGCCGACGAGGCCGGGGTAGCTGGTCGCGACGCGGAGGCCGTCGATCTGCTGCAGCTCGGTGTAGCGGCCGGCCGGACCGGCGAAGCGGAAGGTCGAGTCGGCGAAGCCGAGGCTGGCGATCTCGCGCGCCTCGGAGCCGGAGTCGATCAGCAGGTCGCGGCCGGTGACGCCGACGTCGAGCGCGCCGGAGCCGACGTAGGTGGCGATGTCGCGGGGGCGGAGGTAGAAGAACTCGACGCCGTTGCGCTCGTCGACGACGTGCAGCTCCTTGGGATCGCGGCGGCCGGTGTAGCCGGCCTCGGCCAGCATCTGGCCGGCGGTCTCGGAGAGCGAGCCCTTGTTCGGGACGGCGACGCGCAGGAGCGCGGGCGGGGCGGTGGTGCCGGCGGTGTCAGGAGTGGTGGGGGTGGTCGTGGTCACGACGGGACGTCCTCTGGAGGTCGAGGGTGATTCGGTGAGCGGAGGCGCGACGGCGCCTCGGAGAGCGTGGGAGCGCGCGGCGACGTGGCGGCGGCGCACTCCGGCGATCGGGGGGACGCTCACAGATGTCGGTAGACGTCGGCCGTCGTCAGGCCCTTCGCGAGCATCAGCACCTGCAGGTGGTAGAGCAGCTGCGAGATCTCCTCGGCCGTGCGCTCGTCGCCCTCGTACTCGGCGGCCATCCACACCTCGGCGGCCTCCTCGACGATCTTCTTGCCGATGAAGTGCACACCGGCGTCGAGCTCGCGGACCGTGCCCGAACCCTCGGGACGCGCGGCGGCCTTCTCGCCCAGCTCAGCGAAGAGGTCGTCGAAAGTTTTCACCGGGGAAGTCTATACGCGGCGGCGGACCGGCGAGGGCGGCCGGGTCAGTGGCGGTGCAGGAGGGAGGAGGCGGTGTCGCGGAGCGCAACGATGGCCGCCTCCGGGTCGTCGGCGCCGAAGACGGCGGAGCCGGCGACGAAGGTGTCGGCGCCCGCCTCGGCGGCGATCTCGATCGTGCCGGGGGCGATGCCGCCGTCGACCTGGAGCCAGACGTCGAGGCCCGTGCGGTCGACGACCTCGCGCAGCGCGTGCAGCTTCGGCATCGTCTCCGCCATGAAGGACTGGCCGCCGAAGCCGGGCTCGACCGTCATCACCAGCACCTGGTCGAACTCGGGCAGCAGGTCGAGGTACTCGTCGACCGGGGTGCCGGGCTTGAGCGCGATGCCGGCGCGCGCGCCGATCTCACGGAGACGGCGCGCCAGCGCGACGGCGTCGCGCGCGGCCTCGGCGTGGAAGGTGACGGAGTAGGCGCCCGTCTCGGCGTAGCCCGGCGCCCAGCGGTCGGGGTCGTCGATCATCAGGTGCACGTCGAGCGGGCGCGGCGACACCTCCTGCAGGCGCTGCACCATCGGCAGGCCGAACGTGAGGTTCGGCACGAAGTGGTTGTCCATCACGTCGACGTGCACGAGATCGGCCCCGGCGATCCGCTGCAGCTCGGCCTCGAAGTTGACGAAGTCGGCGGACAGGATGCTGGGGTTGATCCGTGCGGGCATGCTCCCCAGCCTAGGCGCGGCGGCCGGGCCGTCAGGCCGGGCTGCGGCGCAGCAGCTGGATGAACATCGCGTCCGTCCCGTGCCGGTGCGGCCAGAGCTGCGCGTGCAGCGCGCCCTCGGCGAGCGGCAGCGGCTCGCGGGTGATGCCGCGGAGGACCGCGGGGGTGTCGACGAGCTCGAAGCCGCCGGGGTGGCGCTCCGCGGCGAGGGCGAGCACGCGCTTGGTCTCGCCGAGGTGCGGCGAGCAGGTGACGTAGGCGAGCAGGCCGCCGGGCGCGAGCGCGGCGAGGGCGGAGTCGAGCAGCTCGCCCTGCAGGGCGGCGAGCGGGGCGACGTCGTCGGCGGTCTTGCGCCACCGCGCCTCGGGTCGGCGGCGGAGGGCGCCGAGTCCGGTGCACGGCGCGTCGAGGAGGACGCGGTCGAAGGCGCCGGGCTGCTCCTCGCCGAGGGTGCGGCCGTCGCCGGTGCGGACCTCGACGGTCGGGTCGACCGCGGCGAGGGCCTGGCGGACCAGCCCGGCCCGCGCGGGGACGACCTCGTTGGCCAGCAGCGTCGCGCCGCCCGCGCGCGCCTCGGCGGCCAGCAGCGCCGCCTTGCCGCCGGGTCCGGCGCAGAGGTCGAGCCAGCGCTCGCCCGCGCGGACGGGCTCGGCGCGGGAGAGTGCGAGCGCTGCCAGCTGCGAGCCCTCGTCCTGGACGCGCACCCGGCCCTCGTGCACGGGCGCGATCGCCTCGGGGTCGCCTCCGGTGCTGACGAGGCCGACCGGCGAGTAGCGGTCGGGCTCCGCGTCGGGCAGCTCGCCGGCCTCCGCGAGGCCGGGCAGGGCGACGAGGTTCACCCGCGGCGCCGCGTTGTCGGCGGCGAGCAGGGCCTCGAGCTCGTCGGCGGCGCCCTCCGCGGCGAGGGCGCGGCGCAGGGCCTTGACGATCCAGACCGGGTGCGAGGTCGCCGCGGCGATCCGGTCGTCACCCGAGGTCGCCGCGTCCGCGACGCGCTGCTGCCACTCCTCGGCGCTCGAGCGGGTCACCGAGCGCAGCACCGCGTTCGCGAAGGCGACGGCGCCGCGGGAGGAACCGCCCGCAACGAGCGCGACGCTCTCGTTGACGGCGGCGTGCGCGGCGACGCGGGTGCCGAGCAGCTGGTGCACGCCGAGCCGGAGCGCGTCGAGGACGGGGGCGTCGAGGGTCTCGACGGCGCGGCCGGCGGCGAGGGCGATCACCCGGTCGTAGTAGCCGGAGAGGCGGAGGGTGCCGTAGCAGAGCTCGGTGGCCAGGCCCGCGTCGGCCGGCGAGAGCTCGGCGGCGCGGATCCGGGCGGGCAGCACGAGGTTGGCGTAGGCGTCGCCGCCGCTGACCGCGAGCAGGACGTCGTAGGCGACCTGGCGGGCCGGAGCGGCCGTGGTCCGGGCGCTCACGCGAGCACCGTGCTCTCGCGCAGGCCCCGGGCCCAGGCGGCGCCGGGCATCGCGGTCTTGCCGGCGGGCTGCACCGAGACGAGCTCGACCGCGCCGTCGCCCGTGCCGACCAGGGCGCGGCCGGCGTCGAGGAGCACGGCACCGGGCGCGAGGTGAGCGTCCGTGCGCGCCTCGTCGACGGCGAGCACCTTCAACCGCGCGTCGCCGACCGCCGTCGACGCGCCGGGCTCGGGAGTGACCCCGCGGACGAGCGCGAGGATCCGCGCGGTCGGCAGGGACCAGTCGATCCGGCCGTCGGTCACGTCGAGCTTGGGGGCGAGCGTGACCTCGCCCGACTGCGGCACGGCGAACGCGGTCCCGGCGGCGAGCCCGTCGACGACCTCGCCGGTCAGGGCGGCCCCGCGCTCGGCGAGCACCTCGAGCAGCTCGCCGGCCGAGCGCCCGGCGACCTCCTCCTCGATCTCGGCGAAGACGTCGCCCGCGTCGAGCTCGGCCACCAGCTGGAAGACGGCCGCGCCGATCCGCTGCTCCCCCGCCATCAGCGCGCGCTGGACCGGTGCCGCGCCGCGCCAGCGCGGCAGCAGCGAGAAGTGCAGGTTGATCCAGCCCAGGCGCGGCACCGCCAGCAGCCGCGCGCGGACGAGGCCGCCGTAGGCCACGATCACGCCGAGATCCGGCTCGAGGGCCGCGATCCGGTCGGTCACCTCCTCGTCGAGACGGTTCGCCTTGAGCACCGGCAGGCCGAGCTCCTCGGCGGCCGCGGCGACCGGCGAGGCCGTGAGCACGCGCTTCCGGCCGACGGGCGCGTCGGCCCGGGTGACCACCGCGACGATGTCGTGCTCAGAGGCGGCGAGGGCGCGCAGAGTGGGGACGGCGGCGGCCGGCGTGCCGGCGAAGACGAGGCGCACGAGGAGCTCCTGAGCGTGGGGGTCGAGCGGAGGACGGGTCCGGGAGGGACGGGTCTAGAGGATGTCGGGGTCGTCCAGCCGGACGCGCAGCTTCGGCGCCGGCCGGAAGCGGCCCGGCGTGGTGGGCGGCCGGCGGCGGCGGGTCGCGTTGCGGATCACGGCGGACCGGAGGCGGGCGGCGACCTCCGCCCCGCGAGCGTAGTCGAAGCGCACGATCGCCCGGACGGAGCCGTCCTCGAGCCCGACCGGGCCGAGCACCTCGTGCCGGTCCGCCTCGTCGAGCGCGTCGAGCGCCTCCGTCACCGCGTGCGCGTCGCCGCTGACGGTCGCGAGCCGGACGGCGGGCGGGAAGCGCAGCTCGCGCCGCTCGATCAGCTCGGCGCGGAGGTACTCGTCCTGGCGCCAGGTCGCGAGGGCCGTCGCGAGCCGCCCGGCGACGCCGACCAGCAGCACGGGAGCGCCCGGGCGGGCCAGCGCGGCCGCGTTGGACCAGGTGCGCAGGGCGTCGTCGGCGACGCGCAGGCTCTCCCGCGCGAGCATCCGCTCGCCGTCGAGCAGCAGCACGGCGTGGTAGCCGCCGTCGGCCCGGGGCTCGCCGCCGCGGGTGGCGACGACGAGCGCGGGTGTGCCGGGCACGGTGAGGATCGGGTGCGCGCCGTCCGCGACGACGACCTTGACGCCGGGGAACGCGCGGCCGAGCTCCTCCGCCGTCCGTCCCGCGCCGAGGCTCACCAGGCGCAGCGCCGTCGCCTCGCAGACCGAGCAGTGCCAGTCGGCGGCGATCAGGCCGCACCAGCCGCAGCTCGGCCGCGCGCCGGCGGAGTGCACGGCGAGCGGACCCTGGCAGCGGTTGCAGCGCGCCACGGTGCGGCAGCGCGCGCAGGCGACCACCGGCGCGTAGCCGGGGCGGGCGACCTGGACGAGCACCGGGCCCGAGTCGAGGGCGATCCGCGCCTGCCGCCAGGCGGTGGAGGGGATGCGCGCGGCCTGGTCGTGCTCGTCGGCGGCCGTCTGCTGCGCGGTCGGCACGACGTGCGGGCGCCGCGAGGGCCGCGGCTGCACCGGGGCCGCGAAGCCGAGGCCGACCAGCCGCTCCACCTCGACCGTGCGGGTGTTGCCGAGCAGCACCAGCCCGGCGCCGCTCTGCTCCTGCCGCACCAGCGCCACGTCGCGGGCGTGCGCGTAGGGGGCGAGCGGCTCGGCGAAGAGCGGATCGCCGTCGTCCCAGAGCGCGATCAGGCCGAGCGCCGACGAGGGCGCGTAGAGCACGGAGCGGTTGCCGACGATGACCCGCGGCCCGGGGGTGAGGCAGCGCAGGAACGCGGCGTAGCGGCCGGCGCCCTTCTGCCGGGCGTCGAGGCGGACGACCGCGTCCTCGGGGACGTGCTCGGCGAGGGCCTGCTCGAGCTGCTCCTGGTCGCGGTAGTCGGGCACCGCGAGGATCGCGTCGCGGCCGGCCGCCAGCGCCGTGCGGGCGAGCTCGGCGAGCGTCACCGCCCAGCCGCCGACCCAGGCTCCGGAGGCGAGCTGCACCGGCGCGGGCACGGCGTTCACCGCGAGGCGCCCGCCGTCGAGGAGGCCGTCGAACGTCTCCACGGGGTAGCCGGTCACCGCGCCGGGCCCGGAGCCGTCCGCGCCCGGCTCGGCCGGGCCGGCGTCCGCGTCCGCCTCGGACGAGGTGGCGGTCGCCGCCGCCTCGGCGAGGGCCGCGAGATGCGCCCGCTCGACCCGCACATGGCGCCGCGGCACGGCGAGGCGCAGCACGTCGCTCGCTCCCCCGGCGGCGCGGTCCGCGACGCGGCGGGCGAGTGCCCAGACCTCGGGGGTGAGCACGACGAGCGGCGAGACGAGCTCCTCGAGCTCGCTCAGCGCGCCCGCGTGCTCGGAGCCCTCGCCGACCTCGACGACGAACGCGTCCGCGATCCGCCCGCCGGTGCGCAGCGGGACGCGGACCCGGACACCCGGCCGGACGCCCTCGCGGAGCGCCTCGGGGATCGCGTAGTCGAGCAGCCGGTCGAGCTGCGGGAGCGGCGAGTCGAGGAGCACGCGCGCGACGCGCCCCGCCGGACCGGTCACCGCCTCCCCCGCCGCGTCGGCGCCTACGAGAGACCCGCGGCGGAGCGGAGGTCGTCGACGCGGTCGAGGCGCTCCCAGGTGAAGTCGGGCAGCTCGCGGCCGAAGTGCCCGTAGACCGAGGTCTGCGAGTAGATCGGGCGGAGCAGGTCGAGCGCGTGGATGATCGCGGCGGGACGCAGGTCGAAGACCGAGCGGATCGCCTCGGTGATCTGCTCGTCGGGAAGCGTGCCGGTGCCGAACGTCTCGACGTAGAGGCCGACCGGGGCGGCCTTGCCGATCGCGTAGGCGACCTGAACCTCCATCCGGCGGGCGAGACCTGCGGCGACCGCGTTCTTCGCGACCCAGCGCATGGCGTAGGCAGCCGAGCGGTCGACCTTCGACGGGTCCTTGCCCGAGAAGGCGCCGCCGCCGTGGCGCGCGGCTCCGCCGTAGGTGTCGACGATGATCTTGCGGCCGGTGAGCCCGGCGTCGCCCTGCGGGCCGCCGATCTCGAAGCGGCCGGAGGGGTTGATCAGCAGGCGCACGCCGGAGGAGTCGAGGTCGACGCGCTCGAGCACGGGGCGGATCACGTGCTCCTCGATGTCCGCGTGGATCGTGGCGGTGCTGACGTGCTCGGCGTGCTGGGTGGAGAGCACGACCGTGTCGATCGTCGCCGGCGTCGTGCCGTCGTAGCCGATGGTGACCTGCGTCTTGCCGTCGGGCCGGAGGTAGTCCAGCTCGCCGGTCTTGCGGACCTCGGCGAGGCGCTCCGCGAGGCGGTGCGAGAGCCAGCTCGGCAGCGGCATGTACTCGGGGGTCTCGTCGGTGGCGAAGCCGAACATCAGGCCCTGGTCGCCCGCGCCCTGGCGGTCGAACGCGTCCTCGTCCGAGGCGTCGCCGCGCACCTCGAGGGCCGTGTCGACCCCCGCGGCGATCTCGGGCGACTGCTGCCCGATCGAGACGGAGACGCCGCAGGAGCGGCCGTCGAAGCCCTTGAGCGAGGAGTCGTAGCCGATCTCGACGATCGTGTCGCGGACGATCGCGGGGATCTCGACGTAGCCCGAGGTGGAGACCTCGCCGGCGACGTGCACGAGCCCCGTGGTGACGAGCGTCTCGACGGCGACCCGGCTGCGCGGGTCCTCGCGGAGGAGCGCGTCGAGGATGCGGTCCGAGATCTGGTCGCAGATCTTGTCCGGGTGACCCTCGGTCACGGACTCGGAGGTGAACAGGCGGAGGGGGCCGGAGGTCATGTCGAGCGTCTCATTCCGTAGGGCGCGGCAGCCGGAGCTGTCTCGATCCGGTGCAGTCCCGCACCGGGCTCGCCCTCTCACCGGGGGCGGACCGGGCCAGGGAGGCGCCCTAGCGCGCGACCACGTCGAGGACGCGATCGGCGACCGACGCCTTGCTGCCGGAAGCCTCGATCACTATATCTCCGGCCGGATCGAGGACCACCACGGTGTTGCTGTCGCTCTGGAAGCCCTCGGCCCAGCCGACCCTGTTGAGGACGAGCAGATCGCAGCCCTTGCGGGCGATCTTGGCGCGGCCGAGCGCGAGCATCGCGTCCCGGTCGGGCTCGGTCTCGGCGGCGAAGCCGACGATCAGCTGCCCGTCGGTCTTCGCGGCGGAGATCTCGGCGAGGACGTCCGGGTTCTTGATGAGCTCGAGGATGAGGCGGTCGCCCTGCTGCTCCTTCTTGATCTTGGCCTCGGAGACGTCGGCCGGCCGGTAGTCGGCGACGGCCGCGGCCATGATGACGATGTCGGCGTCGCGGGCGGCGGCCAGCGCGGCCTCGCGCAGCTCGAGGGCGGTCCCGACGGGGATCACCGTGACGCCCTGCGGCGCCTCGATGTCGAGGTTCGCGGCGAGGAGGGTGACCCTCGCTCCGCGCGCGGCCGCGGCGACCGCGAGCGCGACGCCCTGCCGGCCGCTGGAGCGGTTCCCGACGAAGCGGACGGGGTCGAGCGGCTCGCGGGTGCCGCCGGCGGTGACGAGGACGCGCAGGCCCTCGAGGTCGCGCCGGGCGGCGGTGGCGCGGGCGTGGACGGCGAGGGCCTCGGCGACGATCGTCGCGGGCTCCTCCATCCGGCCCGGGCCCGAGTCGGCGCCGGTGAGCTGGCCGACGGCCGGGCCGACGAGGTGGACGCCGCGGGAGCGGAGCGTCGCGACGTTGGCGACGGTGGCCGCGTTCGCCCACATCTCGGTGTGCATCGCCGGGGCGACCACGACCGGCGCGGTGCTGGCGAGCACGGTGTTGCCGAGCAGGTCGTCGGCGAGGCCGGTCGCCAGCTTGGCCAGGGTGTGCGCCGTCGCCGGGGCGATCACGATGAGGTCGGCCGCCTGGCCGATCGCCACGTGCCGCACCTCGGCGACGCCCTCGTAGAGCTCGGTGTGCACCGCGTTCCGCGAGATGGCCTCGAGCGTCGGCTTGCCGACGAACCGCAGCGCCGCCTCGGTGGCCACGACGTGGACGTCGTGGCCCTCGAGGACCAGCGCGCGGACGACTCCGACCGCCTTGTAGGCGGCGATGCCGCCGGTGATCCCGACGACGACGTTCAGCCGTGCGGCCCGCCTCGATGACCGCATGTCGCGGAGCGCCCCCGGTCGGGACTACTCGTCGAGGGGCTCGGCGACCGGACGGGCGACGAGCTTGTCCTCGTTGATCTCGTGCAGCGCGACCGAGAGCGGCTTGTCGTCGATGGTGGAGTCGACCAGCGGGCCGACGTTGTCGAACAGGCTGCCCTCGTGCAGGTCGGCGTAGTAGTCGTTGATCTGGCGCGCGCGCTTGGAGGCGAAGATGACGAGCGCGTACTTCGAGTCGACCTTCGAGAGCAGCTCGTCGATGGGCGGGTCGATGATGCCGAGGTTGTTGGCCATGGTGTCTCCTAGCGTGGCGCGAAGCGCCGATCTGCGGCTCCGGAGCGGCACGGCGCGCGATCACCGGGGAGGGCGATCGGGGCAAGGCCCGGAGGTGGTCGGTGGTCTCGGTCTCAGCGGCCCGGATCGGCGGGCGTGCTGTCGGCACGAGGCGACATCAATTCTACGACCTCGCGGGCCGCTTCGGGCACGGTGCTGTTCACGACGCAGAAATCGAACTCGTCCTGTGCGGCCAGCTCGACCTTCGCGGTGGTGAGCCGGCGCTCCTGCTCCTCCGCGCTCTCGGTGCCGCGGCCGACCAAGCGGCGCACCAGCTCCTCCCAGCTCGGGGGCAGCAGGAAGACCAGCCGGGCGTCGTTCATCCGCTCACGGACCTGCCGCGCGCCCTGGATGTCGATCTCCAGCATGACCTGGCGGCCGGCGGCGAGGGCCGCGTCGATCGGGCCGCGGGGCGTGCCGTAGCGGTACGCGTTGTGCACCGTCGCGTACTCGAGGAACTCCCCCGCCTCGACCATGCGGTCGAACTCGGCGTCGTCGACGAAGTAGTAGCTGACGCCCTCGATCTCGCCGGGGCGCGGTGCGCGGGTGGTCGCCGAGACGGACAGCAGGACGTCGGGGTAGTTCTCGCGGATGTAGGTGGAGACGGTGCCCTTGCCGACCGCGGTCGGCCCGGCCAGCACGACGAGCCGGTTGCGCTCGCCGCGGCGCTGGCGCGACTCGCGCTCCTCCAGGAAGGCGCCGAGGCCCTCGACCTGGCGCCGGCCCAGACCGCCCAGGCGCTTGGACGGCGCGATGCCGAGCTGCTCCATCACCCGCGGGGTCTTGACCACGCCGAGGGCGGGCACCGCGCGCAGCAGCTCGCTGACGCGCATCCGGCCCTCGACGCCGGTCGGGTCCTCCTGCGCGGCGGCGAGCACGGCGGTGGCGGGCCGGTCGCCGGCGGCGACGTCCTTCTTCACCTGGGCGCGGGCGCGGCGGGCGGCGATCGCGGCCTCGGAGGCGGCGCGGCGGTCGACCGCGGGCGGCGCGGGGCGGCGCGCAGCGGACGGCGCCTCGGCGGCGGGATCGATCGGGCTGACGGCTTCAGCGGACAAGGGTCTCCTGGAGGTGTGCGGCTCGGCGGTCGATCTCGTCGGCGATCCCGTCCGGGCCGGCGCCGAGGACACTGCGCGATTCGCTCACGATCGTCGAGGCGGCCAGCGCTCCGAACAGCCGCGATGCGTCCGCGGTGTCGGCGCCCTGGTGGCCGAAGCCGGGCGCCAGCACCGGCAGTGCGGGGCGGAGCGGAGTGCCCGTGCCGATGCCGTAGTCGCCGAGCGCGACCGTGGCCCCGAGCACGACGCCGACCGAGCCGATCGACGAGCGCGCGTGTCCCGCGTTCCAGGATGCCACGTCGGCCAGCACCGCGTGCGCCACGGTCGAGCCGGCGGCCGGCCCGTCCTGCAGCAGCGCCCGCTGCACCGGCCGCGCCTCGGCGTTGGAGGTCGCGGCGAGGACGAAGACGCCCTTGCCCGACTCCTCGGCCAGCGCGAGCATGCCCTCGAGCGAGCCGACGCCCTGGTAGGCGGCGGCCGTCATCGCGTCGGCCTCGAGCGGCGAGCCCGGCCGGAGCCACGCCTCGGCGTAGGCCGTGACGCTCGTGCCGATGTCGCCGCGCTTCGCGTCCGCGATGACCAGCAGGCCCGCGGCGCGCGCGTCGGCGAGGACGCGCTCGAGCGCCGCGTAGCCCGCCGAGCCGTGCCGCTCGAAGAACGCGACCTGCGGCTTGACCAGGCCGACCCGGCCGACCGAGGCCTCGACGACCCGCCGGCCGAAGGACTCCAGGCCCGCCGCGCTGTCGTCCAGGCCCCACGCGTCGAGCAGGAACGCGTGCGGATCGATCCCGACGCAGAGCTGTCCGAACGCGTCGAATGCGGCCTCGAGCCGGGCGCCGAAGGACTCGGCGCCCGGCTGCGCGACGGCGTCCGTCACGCGGTGCGCTCCGCCCGGCGGATCGCGTAGTCCTGCAGGCTCGTCACCTCGAACGGCTCGGCGGCGGCGTCGAGCGAGGCGACGGCCGCGGCGAGCTGGGCGATGGTGGTGAACAGCGGCTTGTCCGCGGCGACCGCGGCGGCGCGGATCTCGTAGCCGTCGGCGCGCGAGGCGCCGCCGCTCGGCGTGTTGATCACCACGTCGACCTGGTCGCGGTTGACCAGCTCCACGATCGAGGGCGCGTCGTCGACGGCCTCCTCGCTGTACTTGCGCACCACGCGGGCCTGGATGCCGTTGCGGTTGAGCACCTCGGCGGTGCCCTCGGTGGCGAGGATCTCGAAGCCGAGCTGGCGCAGGCGCAGGGCCGGCAGCACGATCGAGCGCTTGTCGCGATCGGCGACCGAGATGAAGACGGTGCCGCTCGCGGGCATCCCGCCGTAGGCCGCCTCCTGGCTCTTCGCGAACGCCCGGGGGAAGTCGCGGTCGATGCCCATGACCTCGCCGGTCGAGCGCATCTCGGGGCCGAGCAGCGAGTCGACGATCTTGCCGTCCTTGGTGCGGAAGCGCTTGAACGGCAGGACCGCCTCCTTCACCGCGATCGGCGAGTCCATCGGCACGTCGGAGCCGTCGCGCTCGGGCAGCAGGCCCTCGGCCTTGAGCTCGGCGATGGTCTCGCCGACCATCAGGCGCGAGGCGGCCTTCGCGAGCGGGATGCCGAGCGCCTTCGAGACGAACGGCACGGTGCGCGAGGCGCGCGGGTTCGCCTCGAGGACGTAGAGCACGCCCTGGCCGATCGCGAACTGCACGTTGAGCAGGCCGCGGACGCCGACGCCCTCGGCGATGGCGAGGGTCGCCTCGCGGACCTTGTCGATCTGCTGGCGGCCGAGGGTGACCGGCGGCAGGGTGCAGGCCGAGTCGCCGGAGTGGATGCCGGCCTCCTCGATGTGCTCCATCACGCCGCCGATGTAGAGCTGCTCGCCGTCATAGAGCGCGTCGACGTCGATCTCGATCGCGTCGTCGAGGAAGCGGTCGACCAGCAGCGGGTGCGTCGCGTCGATGATCCCCTCGTCGGCCATCCGGGCGAAGTAGTCCTCGAGCTGCGGGGAGCCGTAGACGATCTCCATGCCGCGGCCGCCGAGGACGAACGACGGGCGGACGAGGACCGGGTAGCCGATCTCGACCGCGACCTCGAGGGCTCCCTCGAGATCGGTCGCCGTGCCGTTGCGCGGGGCGAGCAGGCCGGCCTCGTCGAGGATGCGGGAGAACGCGCCGCGCTCCTCCGCGAGGTCGATGTTGGCGGGGGTGGTGCCGAGGATCGGCACGCCCTCGGCCTCGAGGCCCGCGGCGAGGCCGAGCGCGGTCTGGCCGCCCAGCTGCACGACGACGCCGACCAGCTCGCCCGACTGCGACTCCGCGTGGATGACCTCGAGCACGTCCTCGAGCGTCAGCGGCTCGAAGTACAGGCGGTCGGAGGTGTCGTAGTCGGTCGAGACCGTCTCGGGGTTGCAGTTGATCATGATCGTCTCGAACCCGGCGGCCGAGAGCGCGAACGACGCGTGCACGCAGGAGTAGTCGAACTCGACGCCCTGGCCGATGCGGTTCGGACCCGAGCCGAGGATGACGACCTTGCGGCGATCGGCCGCGACGACCTCGGTCTCCTCGTCGTAGGAGGAGTAGTGGTACGGCGTGAGCGCGGGGAACTCGCCGGCGCAGGTGTCGACCGTCTTGTAGACCGGGCGGACGGCGAGGTCGTAGCGGGTGCGGCGCACCTCGGCCTCGTCGAGACCGCGCAGCTGCGCGATCTGCACGTCGGAGAAGCCGTGGTCCTTCGCCAGGCGCAGCACGCCGGCGTCGAGGCCGTCGTGCTCGCGCACCAGCTCGGCGATCTCGTTGATCAGCACGATCTGGTCGAGGAACCACGGGTCGATCTTGGTGGCCTCGAAGGCCTGCTCGACGCTCGCGCCGAGGCGCAGCGCCTGCTGCACCGTGACGATGCGGCCGTCGGTCGGGGTCTTCGCGATCTCGAGCAGCTCCTCGACCGAGCGCGGCTGGTCGCCCCAGTGGAAGGACGAGCCGCGCTTCTCCAGCGAGCGGAGCGCCTTCTGCAGCGCCTGCGCGTAGTTGCGGCCGATCGCCATCGCCTCGCCGACCGACTTCATGGTCGTGGTCAGCGTCTTGTCGGCGGCCGGGAACTTCTCGAAGGCGAAGCGCGGCACCTTGACCACGACGTAGTCGAGGGTCGGCTCGAAGCTGGCCGGCGTCACCTTGGTGATGTCGTTCGGGATCTCGTCGAGGCGGTAGCCGATCGCGAGCTTCGCGGCGATCTTGGCGATCGGGAAGCCGGTCGCCTTCGAGGCGAGTGCCGACGAGCGCGAGACGCGCGGGTTCATCTCGATCACGATGATCCGGCCGTCGGCGGGGTCGATCGCGAACTGGATGTTGCAGCCGCCGGTGTCCACGCCCACGTCGCGGATGATCCGGATGCCGATGTCGCGCAGCTTCTGGTACTCGCGGTCGGTCAGGGTCAGCGCCGGGGCGACCGTGATCGAGTCGCCGGTGTGCACGCCGACGGGGTCGACGTTCTCGATCGAGCAGACGACGACCGTGTTGTCGGCCGTGTCGCGCATCAGCTCGAGCTCGTACTCCTTCCAGCCGAGGATCGACTCCTCGAGGAGCACCTCGGTGGTGGGGCTCTGGTGCAGGCCGTCGCCGACCATCCGCACGAGCTCGTCGACGGAGTGCGCGAAGCCGGAGCCGAGGCCGCCCATGGTGAAGGAGGGGCGGATGACCAGCGGGTAGCCGAGGTCCTCGGCGAAGCCGATCGCCTCCTCGACGGTGTGCGCGATGTACGACTTGGCGACGTCGGCGCCCGCGTCGAGCACGAGCTGCTTGAAGATCTGGCGGTCCTCACCGCGGTTGATCGCCTCGAAGCTCGCGCCGATCAGCTCGACGTCGTACTTCTCCAGGATCCCGAGGTCGTGCAGCTGGATCGCGGCGTTGAGCGCGGTCTGGCCGCCGAGGGTCGGCAGGATCGCGTCGGGGCGCTCCTTGGCGATGATCGCCTCGATCGCCTTCGGGGTGATCGGCTCGACGTAGGTCGCGTCGGCGAAGTCCGGGTCGGTCATGATCGTCGCCGGGTTGGAGTTGACGAGGATGACGCGGACGCCCTCCTCGCGCAGCACGCGGCAGGCCTGGGTGCCCGAGTAGTCGAACTCGACCGCCTGGCCGATCACGATCGGGCCGGAGCCGATGACGAGGACGCTTCTGATGTCTTCCCTGCGGGGCATTACTTCTGCTCTCCGGTGGTCGAGGCGGTGGTGGTGGTCGAGGTGGTGGAGTCTGCGGTGGCGGGCTCGGCGCCGCCCTGCTCGGCCGTGCGCTGCACGACCATGGCGCGGAAGCGGTCGAAGAGGTGGTTCGAGTCGTGCGGGCCGGCCGCCGCCTCCGGGTGGTACTGGACCGAGAACGCGGGGATGTCGAGGCAGCGCAGCCCCTCGACGACCGAGTCGTTGAGGCTGTAGTGGCTGACCTCGACCCGGCCGAAGCCCTCGGGCGAGTCGAGCTCGCCGTCGATCGGCGCGTCGACCGCGAAGCCGTGGTTCTGCGAGGTGATCTCGACCCGGCCGGTCAGCTTGTCGAGCACCGGCTGGTTGATCCCGCGGTGGCCGAACGGCAGCTTGTAGGTGCCGAAGCCGAGCGCGCGGCCGAGCAGCTGGTTGCCGAAGCAGATGCCGAAGAACGGCAGGTCGGCGCGGAGCGTGGTGCGCAGCAGGTCGACGTGGCGGTCGGAGGCCTCCGGGTCGCCGGGTCCGTTGGAGAAGAACAGCGCCGAGGGGTCGAGCGCGAGCACCTGCTCGGCGGTCGTCGACTCGGGCAGGACGTGCACGTCGAAGCCGCGCTCGGAGAGGTAGTTGACCGTCGAGGTCTTCACGCCCAGGTCGATCACGGCGACCGAGCCGACGCGCTCGCCCTGCGCGGGCACGGTGTAGCGCTCCTCGGTGGAGACGGAGGAGGAGAGGTTCAGGCCCGCCATCTGCGCGCCGCCGAGCACCAGCGCGAGCTGCTCCTCCTCGGAGAGGGCGAGGTCGTCGCCGGAGAAGACGCCGGAGCGCATCGAGCCGAGCGAGCGGATGTGTCGGGTGATCGCGCGGGTGTCGACGCCGGAGATGCCGACGATGCCGTCCTTCTCCAGGTCGTCGTCGAGCGAGCGCTGCGAGCGGAAGTTCGAGACCACGCGGGAGGGGTCGCGGACGACGTAGCCGGCGACCCAGATGCGGCGCGACTCCTCGTCCTCGTCGTTCATCCCGGTATTGCCGATGTGCGGGGCGGTCTGCACGACGATCTGACCCGCGTAGGACGGGTCGGTCAGCGTCTCCTGGTAGCCGGTCATGCCGGTCGCGAAGACGATCTCACCGAGCGTGTGGCCGCGTGCGCCGTAGGCCTGACCCGAGAATCGTCGCCCGTCCTCGAGGACGAGGACGGCGGTGGGTTCGGTGCTGAGGCGTGTGGTTGGCACGGACTAGGAGCCCTTCTGGGTCGAGTCGGAGCCGCCGTCGGCGGTCCCGGGGTGGGAGGGGGAGGAATCGGGGCCGGCGAGCCGCTGGAGCTCGTCGACCAGGCGTCGTCGGAGCGCGGGGTCGGCGACGCGGAGGTAGCTGTCCACGACCTCCTCGCCGCGCGGCGACCAGGAGAGCACGAGCAGCCCGCCCTCCTCGACGGCGCGGTCGATGGCGTAGGAGCCCTCGCCGGCGCCGCGGAGGAGCGCCGCGGGGATCACGGTCTCGCGCTCGCCGACCGGGGCGATCACCACGCCGCGCTCGTGCAGGCGGAGCGTCGCCTTGCCGCGGAAGCCGAGGCCCGGCAGCACCACGCGCTCGAGCGGCTGCTCGAAGCGGGTGGTCGCGACGTAGGGCAGCTCGACCGCCTCGCGCTCGGCGCCCAGCGACGCGGCGGGCACGGCCTCGGGAGCGAGCGCGGCCGAGCGGCGCCGGCGCGCTCGCCAGGACAGCGCCATGCCGATGAAGACGAGGGCGACGGCCGCGGCGATGACGATCGCGATGGCGGTCCTATCCACGGGCGCCCCTCGCTGCCGCGGCGACGGTCGCCGCGTCGACGAGCTCGCCGTCGAGGACGGTCGGGACGCCGCGGTGCAGGGTCGCGACGACGCGACCCGGCAGCTCCCGGCCGAGGTACGGCGAGTTGGTGCTGCGCCCGCGCAGGTCGCCGGTGGAGAAGCGGCGGCGGACCTCGGGGTCGTAGAGGACGACGTTGGCCGCGGCGCCGACGGCGAGGCCGTGCTGGTAGCCGTCGAGCCGGCCGATCCGCGCGGGGGCGGAGGAGAGCACGCGGGCGACGTCGGACCAGCTCAGCCGGCCGTCCTCGACGACCGCGGCGTGCACGACGCTCAGGGCGCTCTCGAGGCCGACCATGCCGAAGGCGGCGGCGTCCCACTCGCAGTCCTTCGCCTCGACCGGGTGCGGGGCGTGGTCGGTGGCGACGATGTCGATGGTGCCGTCGGCGAGGGCCTCGCGGAGGGCGAGCACGTCCTCATCGCGGCGCAGCGGCGGGTTGACCTTGTAGCGGGCGTCGTAGCCGGCCGCGCCGTCCTGGCCCGCGATCAGCTGCTCGGAGAGCAGCAGGTGGTGCGGGGTGACCTCGGCCGTCACGTCGATGCCGCGGGCCTTGGCCCAGCGGATCACGTCGACGGAGCCGGCGGTCGAGACGTGGCAGACGTGCAGGCGCGAGCCGACGTGCTCGGCCAGCAGCACGTCGCGGGCGATGATCGCCTCCTCCGCCACGGCCGGCCAGCCCTGCAGCCCGAGGGCGCTGGAGACGGCGCCCTCGTTCATCTGCGCGCCGACGGTGAGCCGCGGCTCCTGCGCGTGCTGGGCGACGACGCCGTCGAAGGCCTTCACGTACTCGAGCGCGCGGCGCATCAGCAGCGCGTCCGAGACGCACTTGCCGTCGTCCGAGAAGACGCGCACTGCGGCACGGCTGCGGGCCATCGCACCGAGCTCGGCGAGCGACTCCCCCGCGAGGCCGACGGTGACGGCGCCGATCGGGCGGACAGTGGCGTAGCCCGCGTCCTCGCCGAGGCTCTGCACCTGCTCGACGACGCCGGCCGTGTCCTGCACCGGCGAGGTGTTCGCCATCGCGAAGACCGCGGTGAAGCCGCCCGCCGCGGCGGCGCGCGTGCCGGTCAGCACGGTCTCGCTCTGCTCGAAGCCGGGCTCGCGGAGGTGGGTGTGCAGGTCGACGAGACCCGGCAGTGCCAGGAGCCCGTCGGCGTCGATCACGCGCGCGCCGCTCGAGTCGACGTCGGTGCCGATCTCGACGATCGTCCCGCCGTCGATCAGGACGTCGGCCGTCGTCTCGTCGGCGAGCGTCGCTCCCGAGAGGAGGATCCTCTTACCGGTCATCACAGGACCTCCCTTTCACCGGACAGCAGCAGGTACAGCGCCGCCATCCGCACGGACACCCCGTTCGCGACCTGCTCGAGCACCGTGGAGCGGCTCGAATCGGCGGCGGCCGAGGAGATCTCGACGCCCCTGTTCATGGGTCCGGGGTGCATCACGATGGTATCCGGGCCGAGGCGGGCGAGCCGCTCGTCGTCCAGGCCCCAGATCCGCGCGTACTCGCGGCCGTTGGGGAAGAACCCGCTCGACATCCGCTCGAGCTGGATGCGCAGCAGCATCACCACGTCGGGCAGCCCGGAGTCGATCGCGTCGTCGAGGTCGAAGCGGATCGTGGCAGGCCAGTCGAGGGTGTCGACGGGGACGAGCGTGGGCGGTGCGACGAGGGTGACCTCCGCGCCGAGCGCGGTCAGCAGCCAGACGTTCGAGCGGGCGACCCGCGAGTGCAGGATGTCGCCGACGATCGTGACGGCGACGCCGTCGAGGCTCTTGCCGCGGGAGGCGGCGGCGCCGTGCAACCGGCGGCGGATGGTGAAGGCGTCGAGCAGTGCCTGGGTGGGGTGCTCGTGCGTGCCGTCGCCGGCGTTGAGGATGGCGGCGTCGATCCAGCCGCTGGCCGCGAGCACCGCCGGGGCGCCGGAGGCGTGGTGGCGGATGACGACGCCGTCCGCGCCCATCGCCGCGAGGGTCTGCGCGGTGTCCTTGAGGCTCTCGCCCTTCGAGACGCTGGAGCCCTTGGCGCTGAAGTTGATGACGTCGGCCGAGAGCCGCTTCGCCGCGGCCTCGAACGAGATACGGGTGCGGGTGGAGTCCTCGAAGAAGAGGTTGACCACGGTCTTGCCGCGCAGGGTCGGCAGCTTCTTGACCTCGCGGTTCTGCACGTCCGACATGTCCTCGGCGATGTCGAGGAGGCCGATCGCGGTGGCGCGGTCGAGGTCGCGGGTGGAGAGCAGGTGCCTCATCGGGTGCCTCCGTCCGGTGCGGACTCGATCGCGACGAGGTCCTCGCCGTCGGTCTCGACCAGGCGGACGTTGATCCGCTCGCTGAGGCTGCTGGGGAGGTTCTTGCCGACGAAGTCCGCGCGGATCGGCAGCTCGCGGTGTCCGCGGTCGACCAGGGCGGCGAGGCGGACGGCGCGGGGGCGGCCGATGTCGCTGAGCGCGTCGAGGGCCGCGCGGATGGTGCGGCCGGAGAAGAGCACGTCGTCGACCAGGACGACGGTGCGGCCGTCGATGCTCGCCGGGACGGCGGTGCGCGCGGGCGTCCGCGTCGGGTGGTGGGCGAGGTCGTCGCGGTACATCGTCACGTCGAGCGAGCCGGAGAACACCGGGTCGGCCCCGGGCTCGATCCTGGCGATCGTGTCGGCGATCCGCCGCGCGAGCGCGACTCCGCGGGTCGGGATCCCGAGGATCACCAGCGACTCCGCGCCGCGATTCGACTCGAGGATCTCGTGAGCGATGCGCGTGAGAGCGCGCGTGATGTCAGCGCTGCTGAGCACGATTCGTGCCGTCACACCGACCTCCTTCCCCGTCTCTCCGGACGGCCTTAAAGGAAATGCCTCCCCGAGTATAGGGGTCCGTCTACTCCCGCCCGGCGACGGCGGATCTCGATACGCCCGCTCCGCGGGCTGCTCGATCGGCATGCGAAAAGGACGCACCGCAAGCGGCCGACTCCGCATGCTGCGAAGCATGCTGGTCGAGTAGCCGTCCGCAGGACGGCGTATCGAGACCCACCGTTGTCGGAACGCCGGTCTGCAGCCGCACCTTCCGACGGTGGTGGATCTCGATACGCCCGCTCCGCGGGCTACTCGATCAACATGAAAGGGGGCCGCCATGGCGGCCGCTCCCTTGCTCATCGAGCAGCCGTCCGCAGAACGGCTTCCTTGCTGGTCGAGCAGCCGTCCGCGGAACGGCTTCCTTGCTGGTCGAGTAGCCGTCCGCAGGACGGCGTATCGAGACCCGCGGGCGTCAGGCCGTCGCGTGCGACTCGGCGACGGAGGCGAGCAGGCCGTTGATGAAGCCGGCCGAGTCGTCGGTCGAGAGCAGGGTCGCCGCCTCGACGGCCTCGGAGATCGCGACGCCGTCCGGGACCGCGTCGTTGTGCAGGATCTCCCAGACCCCGATGCGGAGGATCGCGCGGTCGACCAACGGCATGCGCGAGAGCGTCCAGCCCTTCGCGAGCTGCGCGATCAGCGCGTCGATCTCGTCGGCGTTGTCGATGACGCCGTCGACGATCTCGCGTGCGTACAGCCAGGAGGCCTCACGCGCCGGCTCGTTGGCCGCGCGCTCCGCCTCGGAGCGCAGCGACTCCGAGAAGGAGATCTGCCGCACGTCGGCGTTGTAGATGATGTCGAGGGCGCGCTTGCGCGCCTTCGTCCGAGCGCTCACAGAAGACCCGGCTCAGCTGACGCGGCCGAGGTAGTCGCCCGTGCGGGTGTCGACCTTGACCTTGGTGCCCTGCTCGAGGAAGAGCGGGACCTGGATCTGGTAGCCGGTCTCGACGGTCGCGGGCTTGGTGCCGCCGGTCGAGCGGTCGCCCTGCAGGCCGGGCTCGGTGTAGGTGATCTCCAGCACGACGGAGGCGGGGAGCTCGACGTAGAGCGGATCGCCGTCGTGCAGCGCGAGGGTGAGGTTCTGGTTCTCGAGCATGAAGTTCGCGGCGTCGCCGACGACGGCCTCGGGGACCGTGATCTGGTCGTAGTCCGAGGTGTCCATGAAGACGAAGTCCGCGCCGTCGCGGTAGAGGTACTGGAAGTCGCGACGGTCGACGTTGGCCGTGTCGATCTTGGCGCCGGCGTTGAAGGTCTTGTCGACGACCTTGCCCGTCAGCACGTTCTTCATCTTGGTGCGCACGAACGCGCCGCCCTTGCCCGGCTTCACGTGCTGGAAGTCGATGACGTTCCAGAGCTGACCGTCGATGCTGAGGACGGTGCCGTTCTTGATGTCGGTGGTAGAGGCCATGCGAAGGGGGATCCGTTTCGTGGAAGTCTGCTGATCGGCCGATCCGGCCAACCCATCGAGTGTAGTCGGTCCGGCCCGCGAGCGGCCGGGCCGCCTCCCCCGGGCGGACGATGCGGGCACGGAGGCACCCGGAGCAGACTGGAGGGACGCCCACGACCGAGGAGGTCGCATGACCCTCAGCACCGCTCACTCCGGGATCGTCTCCGCGGCGGCCCGCTCGGACTTCTTCGCACCGACGCTCCCGGGCCAGAACATCGTTCCGCCGTGGTTCGCGGTCGTCTTCGCGATCGTGCCGATCGTCATCGTCGCGGTGATCGTCCTGATCATCGTGCTGATCGTCCGCAACACCCGCCGGGCGAAGCAGCTCGGCATGGACCCGACCACGATGCAGACGGACATGGCCGCCCGCTACCTCCGCCACGGCGTCGGCCCGGCGGGCTCCTCGCTCACCGATCGCCTGGCCGAGCTCGACCGGCTGCGCGCCGCCGGAACGATCAGCGCCGAGGAGCACGCCCGCGCCCGCGAGGCCGCTCTCACCGGCGACCGCGGGCCGGACGACCGGCGGGGCTGACCCCGCCAGGTGCCGCTACGCGCCGATCTCCTGGTACGCCGCGAACAGCAGCGACGTCTCCGGTCCCTGCAGGATGCTCGGCCGCGCCAGGTCGTCGAGCACCACGAAGCGGAGCATGCCCGCGCGCGACTTCTTGTCGCGCTGCATCGCGGCCAGCAGCGTCTCCCAGCGGCCGAGCGGGTAGCTCGTCGGCAGCGTCAGCGACTCGAGGACGCTGCGCTGGCGATCCACGACGGCGTCGCTGAGCGAGCCGGTGAGCCGGGACAGCTCCGCCGCGAACATCATCCCGACCGAGACCGCCGCACCGTGCCGCCACTGGTAGCGCTCGGCGTGCTCGACGGCGTGGCCCAGGGTGTGCCCGTAGTTCAGGATCTCGCGCAGACCCTTCTCGGTGAAGTCCTCACTCACGACGCGCGCCTTGATGCCGATCGACAGCTCGACCAGGCTGCGGAACTCCTCCGACGTCGGGTCGGTCGCGAGGTCCACGTCCGACTCGATGATGTCGAGGATCCGCGGCTCGGCGATCATGCCGTACTTCACGATCTCGCCGAAGCCGGCCAGGATCTCGTTGCGCGGCAGGCTCGTCAGCACGTCGAGGTCCGCGACGACGGCGCGCGGCGCGTGGAAGGCGCCGACGAGGTTCTTGCCCTCGGCCGTGTTGATGCCGGTCTTGCCGCCGACGGCCGCGTCGACCATGCCGAGCACCGTGGTCGGCACCTGCACGAGGTCGACCCCGCGGAGCCAGGTCGCGGCGACGAAGCCGGCCAGGTCGGTGATCGCACCGCCGCCGAAGCCGACGACCGCGTCGGTCCGAGTGAAGTCGGACTGACCCATCACCTGCCAGCAGAAGGCGGCGACCTCGACGCGCTTGGCGGCCTCGGCGTCGGGCACCTCGGCGAGCAGCACCTCGTAGCGGTCGAGCAGGCTCTCCCGGATCTCGGCGGCGAGGACCGCGAGGGTCGGCGGGTGCACGATCAGCACCTTGGCCGCTCGCGGGCCGATCGCGTCGGCGAGGCCGTCGAGGAGGCCGCGGCCGACCGTGATGTCGTAGCCGTTCTCTCCGGTGACGGTGAGGGCGGTGGCGCCGTCGTTCATGCTCTTCTTCCGGTCGGGCGGCCGGTGGGGGCCGCCGGTTCTGTGGTGCTGGTGGATTCGGTGGTGCCGGTGGACCCGGTGGTGCCGGCAGCGGGCTCGCCGACGGCCGCCTCGCGCTCGCGCACCCAGGCGGTCACCTCGGCGGCCAGGGTCGTGATCGGGCGGCGCGAGGAGTCGACGACGGTGTCGGCGAGCGACTCGTAGACCGCGCGTCGCGACTCGTAGATGCGCGTCCAGTCCGCGACGCCGCCGCGCACCAGCGGGCGGCCGGAGCCGAGCCGGTCGCGCACGGCCTCGGCGGTCGTGGTCAGCAGCACGACGGGGACGCCGGCCAGGTCGGCGCGCGTGCCCTCGTCGAGCACCGCTCCCCCGCCCAGGCTCAGCACCACGGCGCGCCGGACGGCCTGCTCGATGACGCGGCGCTCCTCCACGCGGAAGGAGGCCTCGCCGTGGAGGTCGAAGTACGCGGCGATCGGTCCGTGACGGCGCACGAACTCGGCGTCGGAGTCGACGAACTCGGCCGCGAGGGCCTTCGCGACCCGCTTGCCGATCGTCGTCTTGCCGGCCCCCATCGGGCCGATCAGGACGACGCGGGCGCGGGCCGCGCCGGTATCGTGACCCGCCATCAGCGGGCCCGACCAGGTAGGTGCTCGGGCATCAGACGAGACCGAGCGCCGGATCGCTGGCGGCGAGGGTGCGCAGCTCCTCCGGGATCGCGTCGAGGTAGCCCTGCAGATTGCGGCGGGTCTCGGTGACGCTGTCGCCGCCGAACTTCTCCAGCACGGCGTTCGCGAGCACCAGGGCGACCATCGCCTCCGCGACGACACCCGAGGCGGGCACCGCGCAGACGTCGGAGCGCTGGTGGTGCGCGCCCGCGGCCTCGCCGGTCGAGACGTCGACGGTGCGCAGCGCGTGCGGGACGGTGGCGATCGGCTTCATGCCGGCGCGGACCCGCAGGACGGTGCCCGTGCTCATGCCGCCCTCGGTGCCGCCGGCGCGATCGCTCGAGCGGCCGATGCCGCCCTCGGCGACGAAGAGCTCGTCGTGCGCCTCGGAGCCACGGCGGGTGGTGGTCAGGAAGCCGTCGCCGACCTCGACGCCCTTGATCGCCTGGATGCCCATCAGCGCGGCGGCCAGCTGCGCGTCGAGCCGGCGGTCCCAGTGCACGTAGGAGCCGAGTCCCGGCGGTAGGTCGTAGGCGAGGACCTCGACGACGCCGCCGAGGGTGTCGCCGTCGTCGTGCGCGCGGTCGACCTCGGCCATCATCAGGGCGCTGGTCGCCGCGTCGTGGCAGCGCAGCGGATCGGCGTCCAGCGCGTCGACGTCGGCGGGGGTCGGCAGGGCCGAGCCCTCCGGCACGCGGACCGGGCCGATCGCGAGGGTGTGGCTGACGAGGGTGATGCCGAGCTCGCCGAGGAAGCGGCGGGCGACGGCGCCGAGCGCGACGCGCGCGGCCGTCTCGCGGGCCGAGGCGCGCTCGAGGACGTTGCGCGACTCCTCGAAGCCGTACTTCTGCATGCCGACCAGGTCGGCGTGGCCCGGGCGCGGGCGGGTGAGCGCGGCGCCGCGGCCCTTGGGCAGCGTCTCGGGATCGCGCGGCTCGGCCGCCATCACGTCGACCCAGCGCGCCCACTCGGTGTTGCCGATGCGCAGCGCGATCGGGCCGCCCGTCGTGCCGCCGTGGCGGATGCCGGACGAGACGCTCAGCTCGTCCTGCTCGAACTTCATCCGGGCGCCGCGACCGTAGCCGAGCTTGCGCCGGGCGAGGTCGGCGCGGACGTCGTCGAGGGAGACGGGGACACCCGCCGGCAGTCCTTCGAGGACGGCGACGAGTTCGGGGCCGTGGGATTCCCCGGCCGTGAGCCAACGGAGCATCCTCCGATTCTCGCACACGCGCCCGACCGCGCTCGCGCCCGGCGGCCCGCGGAGTCAGGCGGTGGAGTCCACCGGGAGAGTCGCGCGCATCGCCGCGAGCACGGCGTCCTCGTCCGGCAGCGGCACGGCCGGGTCGCCGCCGACGAACACCCGCACCTGCAGCAGCGCCTGGTGCAGGAGCATCCCCAGCCCCGACACGACGGGCGAGCCGGCCGCGCCCCAGCGCAGCGCGAGCGGGCTCGGCCAGGGCGAGTAGGCCACGTCGAAGAGCGTCGAGGCCGCGACCACCGCGTCCGGCACGGCCAGCTCGGCGGAGGCGCCGCCCGGCAGCGTCGAGACGAGCAGCGGCGCCGCGTCCGTGCCGTCCCAGTCCGAGAACGGGCGGACGTCGAGGGCGACGCCGACCGCCTCCGCGATCGCGGCGAGCGGGGCGGCCTTCTGCGGCGAGCGGAGTGTGACCGTCACCCGCGCCGCGCCCAGCTCGGCCGCCGCGGCGAGGGCGGAGGCGGCGGTCGCCCCTCCCCCGAGGATCTCGACGCGCTCGGCCGAGTGCACGCCCGCCTCGCCGAGCGCCCGGACGATCCCGGCCACGTCGGTGTTGAAGCCGCGCAGGCGGGGTGCGCCGGCGGAGCGGTCGAGCAACACCGTGTTGACGGCGCCGGTCGCCCGCGCGACCAGGTCCTCCTCGTCGAGCAGCGGCCGGACCGCGTGCTTGAGCGGCATCGTCAGCGACAGGCCGTGCCAGAGCGCGACCGGATCGCCGACGACCGCGGCGAGCGTCGCCTCCGTCGCCTCGACCGCCGTGTAGCTCCAGTCGAGCCCGAGCACCCGGTAGGCCGCACCGTGCAGCTCGGGCGAGCGCGAGTGCGCGATCGGCGAGCCGAGGACCGCCAGCCGGCACCCGCCCGGCGCCGGCTCCGCGGTCACTGGTACTCCGGGTGGTCCCGCATCCACGCCTGCCACTGCGCCACCGCGGCGTTGTGCTCCGCATCGGTGGTCGAGTACACCGTCTCGCCGGTCTCGAGGTTCACCGTGACGAAGTAGAGCCAGGTGCCGTCCGCGGGCTGCAGCACCGCCTGGATGGCGACGTCGCCCGGGTTCGAGATCGGCGCGGGCGGCAGGCCGTCGCGCTGGTAGGTGTTGTAGATGTTGTTCGCGTCGTTGCGCTCCGCGTCGGTCGTGGTCACCCGGTCGGTCGCCCCGGTGCCGTAGGCGACGGTCGCGTCCGACTGCAGGCGCCAGCCTTGGTCGAGGCGGTTCTGGAACACCCGTGCGACCTTCGGGAAGTCGTCCGCGACGCGGGCCTCGCGCTGCACGAGCGAGGCGAAGACGACGGTCCGGTAGCGGTTCTCGACCGGCACGCCCGCCGCGTCGAGCGACTGGTACATCCGGTTCACGAGCGTCTGCAGGATGTCGTGCGCCGACGTGCCCGGGTCGATGTCGTAGGTCGCCGGGAACAGGAAGCCCTCGAGGCTGGTCGCCTCGGCGGGGAGCCCGTAGGAGCCCCAGTCGGCAGCCGCGGCCTCGAGGTCGGCGAGGGCGACGCCCGAGCCGTCCGCGATCAGCGGCAGCGCGCCCTTGAGCGAGGTGCCCTCCGGAATGACGAAGGTGTTGGCGAGCCGGGTCGAGTCGGAGTCGAGCAGCGCAGAGAGCGCCGCCTTCGCGCTCATCTCCGCCTTCAGCGAGTAGGCACCGGGCTGGAAGACGGGCTCGGGGTTCTCCGCGAGGAGCAGCTCGTAGAACGGCGTGTAGGACTTGATGACGCCGTCCGCGACGAGGTTCTCGGCGATGGTGCTGCCGCCGTCGCCCTGGTGGATGGTGAAGACCACCTCGCTGGTGCCGGTGCCGGTGAAGTCGGTCGGCACCGGCTCCGCGAACAGCGCGCGGACGGGCTCGACGAAGATCGTCACCGCGATCGCGACCAGGGCCACGAAGACGCCGAAGGCGAGGAGCCCGCCGATCAGCCCGCGACGGCTGCGTCGGGGCCTGTTCTCGCGCTTCGCGCGGCGGCGGCGGGTGGAGGGGGCGGCGTCGGGGTGCGCGGCGGCGACGGCTTCTCCGCGGTCGCGCGGGGCGCCGACCTCGGGGCCGGCGAACAGGTGGTCGATCGAGTCGGGCGCCGTCGGCTCCGTCTCAGAAGCGGGGTGCTGCTCCGGGTCGTGCGGGAGCTGACTCTGCTGATCGGCCTCCGCGGCGCGGGCGGCGCGGCGGCTCGGGGGGACGTCGGTCACGGCTGGGTCGTCCTTCGTTCGGTTCGAGCGCGGATCCGGCGGGGGTACCGGACGAGCGCTCGGAATCGATGGCGTGCTGCAGGATCACCACGGCGGCGACCTGGTCGATCACGGCGCGGGAGCCGCGGGTGCTGCGTCCCGAGCGGTGCAGCGCGCTCTGGGCGCTCACCGTCGAGAGCCGCTCGTCCACGAGCCGCACCGGGGCGGTCGGGACGGCGGAGGCGAGGCGCGCCGCGAAGGCGCGGGCGTCGTCCGTCGAGGCCGTCTCGGCGCCCGACAGCGACAGCGGGAGGCCGACGACGATCGCCGACGCGCCGAACTCGGCGGCGAGGGCCGCGATCCGGGCGACGTCGGCGCCGTCCGGCGCCTCCGCGACGCGCGCGACGGTCTCCACCGGCACGGCGAGGAGGCCGTCGGCGTCGCAGCGCGCGACACCGATGCGGGAGCGGCCCACATCGATGCCGAGCCGGACGCCGAACCTCTCCATCTAGCGCGTCGCCTCCTCGACGACGGCGTCGAGCGCCGCGCCGATGGCGGACACGTCCGAGCCGCCGCCCTGGGCGAGGTCGTCCTTGCCGCCTCCGCCGCCGCCGAGGACGCCGGCCGCGCGACGGGCGAGCACGCCCGCCTTCCGGCCGAGCTCGCGGGCGGCGGGGGTGGTCGCCACGATCACGGCGGGCTTGCCGGCGACGTCGGCCGCGAGGGCGACGACCGCCGCGTCCTGGCCGAGGCGCTCGCGCACCGAGAGGACGAGCGAGCGCAGCTCGTCGCCCGAGCCGGCCGTGCCGACGTTCTCGGCGACGATCGTCACGCCGTTGATCGAGCGCTTCGTGGCGGCGATCGCGGGGACCCGCTCGGCGAGGGCGCGGGCCTCGAAGGTCGCGATCCGCTTCTCGGCGGCCTTGAGGCTCGCGACGAGCTCGGCGATCCGGTCGGGCAGCTGCTCGCGCGGGGTCTTGAGCGAGGACGAGATGGTGCTGACCAGGGCGCGCTCGGCGACGAGCTCGCTCAGCGCCTCGCGGCCGACGAGCGACTCGACGCGGCGGTTGGTCGAGCCGACCGAGGACTCGCTGATCAGGCTGATCAGCCCGACCTCCGCGGAGGTGCCGACGTGGGTGCCGGCGCACAGCTCGCGCGACCAGGGGCCGCCGATGTCGACGACGCGGACGACCTCGCCGTACTTCTCGCCGAAGAGCGCCATCGCGCCGAGCGCCTTGGCCTCGTCGAGCGGGAGCTCGCGGGT
Source organism: Rathayibacter festucae DSM 15932 (assembly GCF_004011135.1). Lineage (NCBI taxonomy): Bacteria > Bacillati > Actinomycetota > Actinomycetes > Micrococcales > Microbacteriaceae > Rathayibacter > Rathayibacter festucae. Next base: position 1,804,524 of record NZ_CP028137.1, read on the forward strand.
GACGACCTCGAGGTTGTCGCGGATCGCGCCGTTGGCGATGTCCTCGATCTCGCTGCGGGTCTCGAGCGAGAGCGCCTGGTTCCAGGAGAAGTCGAGGCGCAGGTAGCCGGCCTTGTTGAAGGAGCCGGACTGGTGCGCCTGCGGGCCGAGGACCTGGCGCAGCGCCGCGTGGATGAGGTGGGTGCCGGAGTGCGCCTGCCGCGCGCCACGGCGCCAGTCGCGGTCGACGACGGAGGTGGCGGCGTCGCCGACCCCGACCTCGCCGCTCGCGACCTGGACCTTGTGGCTGATCAGGCCCTTGACGGGCTTCTGCACGTCGAGGACCTCGAGGTCGAAGCCGTTGCCGACGATGCGGCCGGCGTCGGCCTCCTGGCCGCCCGACTCCGCGTACAGCGAGGTCGCCTCGAGGATCACCTCGGCGATGTCGCCGGCGACCGCCTTCTGGACCGCGTGGCCGCCGACGATGAGGCCGAGGATCCGGGACTCCGTGTCGAGGACGTCGTAGCCGGTGAAGAGCGTCTCGCCCTTGGCGCGGAAGTCGGCGTAGACCGAGAGGTCGGCCAGGGCGTTCTTCTTCGACTTCGCGTCGGCCTTCGCGCGGGTGCGCTGCGCCGTCATCAGCGAGTCGAACGCCTCGCGGTCGACGCTGAGCCCCGACTCCTCGGCGATCTCGAGCGTGAGGTCGATCGGGAAGCCGAACGTGTCGTGCAGGAGGAAGGCGGTGTCGCCGGGCAGGGTCGCCGCCTCGGCCTTCTTGGTCTTCAGCACCGCGAGGTCGAGGATCTCGGTGCCGGCCGCGAGCGTGCGCAGGAACGCCTCCTCCTCGCCGTACGCGCTGGTCGAAAGGCGCTCGAACTCGGTGGAGACCTCGGGGTAGGCCGAGGCCATCGCGTCGCGCGAGGCGGTGAACAGCTCGGGGAACGTCGCGGTGTCGACGCCGAGCAGGCGCATCGCCCGCACGGTGCGGCGCATCAGGCGGCGCAGGATGTAGCCGCGGCCCTCGTTGGACGGCGTCACGCCGTCGGAGAGCAGCATCAGCGAGGAGCGGACGTGGTCGGCGATGACGCGCATCCGCACGTCGTCCTCGTGCACGGCGCCGTAGCGGCGGCCGGACAGCTCGGCGGCGCGGTCGAGCACCGGGCGCACCTGGTCGATCTCGTACATGTTCTCGACGCCCTGCTTGAGGAACGCGACGCGCTCGAGTCCCATGCCGGTGTCGATGTTCTTGCTCGGCAGCTCGCCGAGGATGTCGAAGTCGACCTTGCTCGTGCCCTGCCCGCGCAGGTACTGCATGAAGACGAGGTTCCAGATCTCGACGTAGCGGTCGTCGTCGGTGGCGGGGCCGCCGTCGACGCCGTAGGCGGGACCGCGGTCGAAGAAGATCTCGGAGCAGGGCCCGGCGGGGCCGGGCTGGCCGGTGGACCAGTAGTTGGTGTCCTTGTCGAGGCGCTGGATCCGCTCGTCGGGCAGGCCGGCGATCTTCTTCCAGAGCGCGATGGCCTCGTCGTCGTCCTTGTAGACGGTGACCCAGAGGTCCTTCTCGTCGAAGCCGAGGTTGCCGTCGCTCTCACTGCCGGTGAGGAGCTCCCAGGCGTAGCCGATGGCCCCCTCCTTGAAGTAGTCGCCGAAGGAGAAGTTGCCGTTCATCTGGAAGAACGTGCCGTGGCGAGGGGTCTTGCCGACCTCCTCGATGTCGTTCGTGCGGATGCACTTCTGCACGCTCGTCGCGCGGTCGAACGGCGCGGGGACGACCCCGGTGAGGTAGGGCACGAAGGGCACCATGCCGGCGACGGTGAAGAGGAGGCTCGGGTCGTCGCTGACGAGGGAGGCGGAGGGGACCACGGTGTGCCCGCGGCTTCCGAAGAAGTCGAGCCAGCGGTTGCGGATGTCTGCGGTCTGCATGGGTTCCGTTACGTTTCGGTCGACCGGGTCGACGCGGGTGTCTGTCGGGTGGTGCGGTTCCAGCGGGTGGTGCGGGTCTGTCGGGTGCGCCGGGACGGGCAGGGCCTCAGCCCTCGCCGATGGCGGCCTTGAGCTCGGCCTCGCGCTGGTGGTAGCCCTCGGAGACGGCGTCGCCGAGCTCCTTCGCCGTGCGGTTGAGGTCCTCGAAGAGACGGGCACCCGCCTCGGTGCGCGCGACCTGGTGCGCGACCGCGAATCCGAGACCGATCCCGATGACGATCAGCACGATGTTCTTCACAGCGATTCCTCCCACAGCGTTTCCTGCTCACGGCAGCCGGCCTGAGGGCGCGACGACCCCCTCGATTGTAGGGCGCGGGCAGGGGGCTACCTGGAGGACGACCTGCGGGTGCGCCGAGAGCGGCGCGCGGCGCCGCGTCCGACCGCGGCACCCGCCTTGTCGGCGGTGCGGCCGGCGACGAGGACGGCGCGGACTCCGGCGGTGAAGCCGGCGAGCTTGATCAGCGGTCCGCCGATCGTCGCGGCGGTCAGGGCGACGAGCGCGTTGACGTTGCCGGTGACCTCGGCCACGTCCTTCGTGATGGTGTCGACGCGGGCCAGCTGCTGGTTCGCCTCGCGCAGCGTCGACGCCGACTCGTCGAGGATCGGGGTCAGGCCGTCGCTGGCCTGCTTGATGGCCTCGCTCGTGCTGTCGAAGACCCGACCGAGCTTCCAGAGCGGGATCGCGGCGACCGCGACCAGGATCGCGAACACCCCCGCGGCGATGAGCCCTGCGATGTCTCCACCGGACACGATGACCTCCGTTTCGGCGCCGCCGGATGCGGCACCCCAGCCTACCGACGGCGCGGAGCCGCCCCGGCTTCCCCGGCTCGGCGACACCTCCGGCACGCGAAACCACCCCCGGCACGCCGGAACACCCGGAATCCGCGAGCCGGAGCTCGGATCGCGAGCCGGACCGGCGCGGCCGCACGGCGGCGGCCATGCGCCGAACGGGTCCGGGAACGAGGAAAGGCCCCGGCAGGAGCCGGGGCCTTTCCAAGGGGGTGCGCTGACTAGCGGGCCGCGTAGTACTCGACGACGAGCTGGACTTCGCAGGTCACGGGGACCTCGGCGCGCTTCGGGCGGCGCAGGAGCGTCGCCTGGAGCTTGTCGATCTCGACCTCGAGGTAGCCCGGGGTCTTGGGGAGGACGTCGACGTGTCCGCCGGCGGCCGCGACCTGGAAGGGCTCGGTGCCCTCGGAGCGGGTCTTGACGTGGATGACCTGGCCCGGCTTCACGCGGAAGGAGGGACGGTCGACCGTCTGGCCGTCCACCATGATGTGGCGGTGGGTGACGAACTGGCGGGCCTGCGCCGTGGTGCGGGCGAAGCCCGAGCGCAGGACCAGGGCGTCGAGACGCATCTCGAGGAGCTCGACCAGGTTCTCACCGGTCAGGCCCTGGGTGCGGCGCGCCTCCTGGAAGGCGATGCGCAGCTGCTTCTCGCGGATGCCGTACTGGGCTCGCAGACGCTGCTTCTCCCGCAGGCGGACCGCGTAGTCGGAGTCGGCCTTGCGCTTCGAGCGGCCGTGCTCACCGGGAGCGTAGGGACGCTTCTCGAGGTAGCGGGCGGCCTTCGGGGTCAGGGGGATGCCGAGGGCGCGCGAGAGGCGCGTCTTCGAACGGGTACGTGAGGTGGTCGACACTGTGGTCCTTCCATGGTCTGAGAGGTTCGGTCGCAGTCCTCGTCCGCCGGCTCCGGGAGGAGGGCGGGCGCCGAGGTCGTGTCCCCCCGCGGGTGCGGGAGGCAGGGTGACCGCGGTGGCGGACTGCGCGATTCAGAGGGATGCGCTGCTCCGCTCGGCTACAGAGCGGTGGGCAACCTCGCAAGACTACCAGGCGCGGGAGCCCGCGTCACGCGCGGTTCCGGGTCCGCCGTCCCGGACCGTCAGCCGCGGCCTCGGATGATCCGGAGCAGCTTCGCCAGCCGGGCCGACACGTCGCGCTCGTTGCCGTGCTCGGTCGGCGCGTAGTAGCGCGCGCCGCGGAGCTCGTCCGGCAGGTACTGCTGCTCGAGGACGCCGAGCTCGGCGTCGTGCGGGTAGCGGTAGCCCTTGCCGTGGCCGAGCCGCTTGGCACCGGGGTAGTGCGCGTCGCGCAGGTGCGGCGGCACGCGGCCCGCCTTGCCCGCACGGACGTCGGCGATCGCCCTGTCGATGGCCGTGTAGGAGGCGTTCGACTTGGGCGCGGTGGCCAGGTGGACGACGGCCTGCGCGAGCGGGATGCGCCCCTCCGGCATGCCGATGAACTGGACGGCGTCGGCCGCGGCGATCGCGACGACGAGCGCCTGCGGGTCGGCCATCCCGATGTCCTCGGAGGCCGAGACGATGATCCGGCGGGCGATGAAGCGCGGGTCCTCCCCCGCCTCGATCATCCGGGCCAGGTAGTGCAGCGCCGCGTCCACGTCCGAGCCGCGGATCGACTTGATGAACGCGCTGATGACGTCGTAGTGCTCGTCGCCGTTGCGGTCGTAGCGCAGCAGCGCGCGGTCGACGGCCCGGGCGACCACCTCGACCGTGATCAGCGGGAGCTCGGGCTCCTCGACGACGGCGGCCTCGGCGGGGTCGCCCTCGTCGTCGCCCTCGTCGTCGTCCTCCTCGTCGCTCTCGCCCGCAGTCGCCCGCGCGACGCGGTCCGCCTCCCGCGCCTCCGATCTCGCGGAGGTGGCGGCGGCCTCGAGCGCCGTGAGCGCGCGTCGGGCGTCTCCGGAGGCCAGCCGGACGATGCTCGCGCGGGCCTCGTCGTCGAGCCGCACCGAGTCGCGGAGCCCGCGCTCGTCGTGCAGGGCCCGGTCGACGAGCAGCCCGAGGTCCTCGTCGTCGAGGGTGTTCAGCGTGAGCAGCAGGGAGCGCGAGAGCAGCGGGGCGATCACCGAGAAGGACGGGTTCTCGGTCGTCGCCGCGATGAGGATCACCCAGCCGTTCTCGACGCCGGGCAGCAGCGCGTCCTGCTGCGCTTTGGTGAAGCGGTGGATCTCGTCGAGGAAGAGGACGGTCGACGTGCCGTAGAGGTCGCGGGTGGAGAGCGCCTCCTCCATCACCTGGCGGACGTCCTTCACGCCGGCCGTGACGGCGGAGAGCTCGACGAAGCGCCGGCCGCTGGAGTGCGCGACGGCCTGGGCGAGCGTCGTCTTGCCGGTGCCCGGCGGGCCCCAGAGGATGACGGAGACGGCGCCGCGCTCCCCCGTGGTGTCGGCCGCGAGGGCCACCAGCGGCGAACCGGGCGTCAGCAGGTGCCGCTGTCCCGCGACCTCCTCGAGGCTCCGGGGACGCATGCGCACGGCGAGCGGGGTCGCCCCGGAGCGGAGTCCGGCCTGCTGCATCGTCATCGCACCAGCGTAACGACGGCCTCCGACAGTCGGCCCCGGCGCCCACCCGGCACCCGGCGCCGCGGCGTCCGGCGAGGGCGCGGCGATTCTCGTAGGCTCGACGCGCTCCGCGCTCGCGCGGGGCCGCGCCGGACGCAGGCGCGACGCACGACGGCGGAGGAACACGTGGCCCAGGGCAGGACGAACGATCGCGAGGCGCGCACCCGATTGAGGGCCTACCAGGCGCGGCAGACCCTGCACCGCACGCGCGCCAAGCGCCGGGTCCGCGACAACGTGATCGCGGCCGTCGCGGGCGTCGTCGTGATCGCCCTCGCGGTCGTCGCGCAGCTCCTCTACTTCTCCGGCGGCCCGGGCACCCCGGTCGCCGAGCCGACGTCCTCCGAGAGCGCGACGTCCACGCCGACCCCCGAGGCGACCGGCCAGAACACCGGTGACGTCCCCTCCGCCGACATCGCCGAGGGCCGCGACTGGACCGGCACGATGTCGATCAACAGCGACGAGCTCGGCATCACCCTGGCCGGGGCCGCAGCACCGCAGGCCGTCTCGTCCTTCCTCTCCCTGTCGCAGTCGGGCTTCTACGACGGCGTCTCCTGCCACCGGCTCACCACCGAGGGCCTCTACGTCCTGCAGTGCGGCGACCCGAACGGCGACGGCACCGGCGGCCCCGGCTACAGCTACGGACCCGTCGAGAACGCGCCCGCGGACGGCGTCTACCCGGCCGGCACGATCGCGATGGCACGCCAGGGCGGCAACGGCTACAGCCAGGGCAGCCAGTTCTTCGTCGTCTACCAGGACACCCAGCTCCCCGAGGACGCGGCGGGCGGCTACACGGTGGTCGGGCAGGTCACCTCGGGTCTCGATGCGCTGATCGCCGACGTGGTCGAGAAGGGCACGGCGGACGGCTCCGGCGACGGCGCTCCCGCCGAGCCGGTCACGATCGGCGGCATATCGCTGCAGTAGCCCTCGCGCGCGCCGCCGGCGAGCGGCGCGCACGACCCGCGGGACCGCGGACGAACGGGGGCGCGGGGAGTGCAATAGGCTTGTCGTCACTGCCCGTTCGCGGCTGAGCGCGGTCGTCGGCCTCCGGCTGTCGAGCACCGAGGCCGAGGGGCGGGACGACAGCGAAAGGCGGCACCCGATGCTGACTCCAGACGGCGACATCGACACCGTGTCCACCCCCGGCACCGTGTCACCCGACGACAGCGCGTCCTCCGAGACGACCGACGCTCCCGAGAGCACCGGCGCCCCCGAGGGCGCCGACGCCCCGGCCGAGACGGACGCTCCCGAGACGGGAGTGGACTCCCCCGAGGCGGCGACGTCCGGATCCGAGACGGCGACGCCGGACGAGGTGGCGGCCCCCGAGGAGGCAGCGGCCTCGGACGAGACGGCGACCTCCGACGTCGAGACGGCGACCTCGGACGAGACGGCGACCTCCGATGAGGCAGCGACCTCCGACGAGGCGACGACTCCCGAGGACGCGGCGCCTCCCGTCGTCCCCACGGCTCCCCGCCCGCAGGCGGGCTCCCGGCAGCCGTGGGGCCGCGTGGGCGACGACGGCACGGTCTACGTCCGCGTCGGCGACGAGGAGCGCGAGGTGGGCCAGTACCCCGACGCGACTCCCGAGGAGGCCCTCGCCTACTACGAGCGCAAGTACACCGAGCTCGCCGGGCAGGTCTCCCTGCTCGAGCAGCGGGCCAAGCGCGGCGCTCCGGCGAACGACGTGTCGCGTGGAGTGCAGACGCTCACCGCGGCCATCTCGCAGGCGCACGCCGTCGGCGACCTCAACGCCCTGCAGGCCCGCGTCAGCGCGCTCAGCGGATCCGTCGAGGATCTGACCGAGCAGCAGGCCGCCGAGACGAAGGCAGCCCTCAGCGACGCCATCGCGCACCGTGAGGCGATCGTCGCCGAGGCCGAGGCGCTGGCCGCCGTCGACCCGGCGAAGACGCAGTGGAAGCAGGCCAGCGCCGCGATCGACGACCTCTTCGCCCGCTGGCAGAGCCACCAGCAGCAGGGTCCGCGCCTCCCCAAGAACGACGCCAACGAGCTGTGGCGCCGCTTCCGCGGGGCGCGCACGACCATCGAGCAGAACCGCAAGGCGTTCTTCGCCGACCTCGACTCGGCGCACCGCGAGGCCAAGCAGGCCAAGCAGTCGCTGATCGATCAGGCCGACGCCCTGGTCTCGCGCGGTGCCGAGGCGATCCCGGAGTACCGGGCCCTCCTCGAGCGCTGGCGGGTCGCCGGTCGCGCCGGCAAGCGGTTCGACGACGCCCTCTGGGCGCGCTTCAAGGCCGCCGGCGACGCGATCTACGGCGCGAAGGCCGAGGTCGTCGCGCAGGAGAGCGTCGAGTACACCGAGAACCTCGACCTCAAGCTCGCCCTCCTCGAGGAGGCGGAGCCGCTCCTGCAGGAGCAGGACCGCGAGAAGGCCAAGCGCGTACTGCTCTCCGTCCAGGAGCGCTGGGACGCGGTAGGCCGCGTGCCGCGCGAGCAGGTGCGCACCGTCGAGGACCGCCTCCGCAAGGTCGAGGCGCACGTGCGCAAGCTCGACGAGGAGCACTGGAACCGCAGCAACCCCGAGCGCAAGGCGCGCTCGGAGGGCCTGGCCTCGCAGCTGACCGCCGCGATCCAGAAGCTGCAGGACGAGCTCGACGAGGCGAAGGCCCGCGGTGACCGCGCCGCCATCGCCCAGGCGCAGGAGGCCCTCGACGCCCGCAAGGTGTGGCTGGACGCCCTGGGCTGATCTCGGGTGTACCGAGAACCACTCCTCGAGCGAGGTGGATCTCGAGACGCCCGCGGCGCGGGCTACTCGATCAGCATGAACGAGCGTCCGTGACCGTCATGCTGATCGAGTAGCCGCCGGAGGCGGCGTATCGAGACCCACCGCTCGCCGGCGGGAACCGCACGACGCCGGCTCGGGCGGGTCCGTCCACAGATGTGCCGCGGCTGTCCCGCGGGGACGGCGGCTCGGCCAGCATGGGCGGATGACGCGCCTTCTCCCCTCCGTGCTGCTCCCGGGGCAGCTGCCGCTCGCGGAGCTCTGCGCCGCCCGTCTCGACGGCGAGGTCGTCGCGCTCGACGAGGGCTTCCTCCTCGCCGATCTGCCGGTCGGCCCGGCCGAGCGCGGCGCGGCGCTGCGGGCGGTCGTCCCGTCGAAGGCGGTGGCGGACCGGCTGTCGGCGGCCTGGGTGCACGGCGCGATGCCCGCCGCTCCCCCGGTACACAGCGCCTCCATCGACCGACGGAACCGGCTGCACCCGCCGATGCTCGCGCGGGTGCGCTTCCACGAGGTCCGGCTCACCGACGAGGACGTCGTGCTCCTCGGCGGCTGCTCCGTCACGACCCCCGAGCGGACCCTGATCGATCTGGCGCGCACCCGCAGCACCTGCGACGACGATCTCCTGCGCAGTCTGGCGGCCGTCACCGGTGTCTCGCTCGAGCGGGTGCTCGAGCGATTGGACAGCGGCCCTCCCGTCTCGAGCCGCCGGATCGCCCTGCTCCGCCTGACCGCGGCGCTCGGCTGACCCGGCCCTGAGCCCGGGTACTGCGCCGGCGGCGCCGGGCGATCAGCCCGCGTTCACCCGGTAGACGTCGTAGACCGCGTCGATCCTGCGGACGGCGTTGAGCACCCGGTCGAGGTGCGTCGTGTCGCCCATCTCGAACACGAACCGGCTGATCGCCAGTCGGTCGCTGGAGGTGGAGACCGTGGCCGACAGGATGTTCACGTGGTGCTCGGAGAGCACGCGCGTGACGTCGCTGAGCAGGCCGGACCGGTCGAGCGCCTCGACCTGGATCTGCACCAGGAAGATGCTCTTCGAGGACGGCGCCCACTCGACGTCGACGATCCGCTCCGGCTCCTTGAGCAGCTCCTGCACGTTGTGGCAGTTGGCCTGGTGCACCGAGACGCCGGCACCGCGGGTGACGAAGCCGACGATCTGATCGCCCGGCACCGGGGTGCAGCACTTCGCGAGCTTGACCAGGATGTCCGGCGCGCCCTTGACCAGGACCCCGGACTCGCTGCTGCGGCTGCGCGGACGCGGAGAGCGCGGGAGGGTGACCTCGTGCTCGTCCGACTCCGGGTCGCCCTGGATGGTCGCGACGACCTTCTCCAGCACCGACTGCGTGGAGACGTGCCCCTCGCCGACCGCGGCGTAGAGCGCCTCGACGTCGTTGTAGCGCAGCTGGCTGGCCACCTCGGTGAAGGTGTCCTGGCTCATCAGCTTCTGCAGCGGCAGGTTCTGCTTGCGCATGGCCCGCGCGATGGAGTCCTTGCCCTGCTCGATCGCCTCGTCGCGGCGCTCCTTGGTGAACCACTGGCGGATCTTGTTGCGGGCCCGCGGGCTCTGCACGAAGTTCAGCCAGTCCTGGCTGGGGCCGGAGTCCGGGTTCTTCGAGGTGAAGACCTCGACGACGTCGCCCGTGGTCAGCGAGGACTCGAGCGGCACGAGCCGCCCGTTGACCTTGGCACCCATGGTGCGGTGGCCGACCTCGGTGTGCACGGCGTAGGCGAAGTCGACCGGGGTCGCGCCGGTCGGCAGGCCGATGACGCGCCCCTTGGGCGTGAAGACGTAGACCTCCTTCGCACCGATCTCGAAGCGGAGGGAGTCGAGGAACTCGTTCGGGTCGGTCGTCTCGGACTGCCAGTCGGAGAGGTGCGCGAGCCAGGCGAGGTCGGTGTCGTTCGAACCGGAGGCGACCTTGCCCGTCGCCATCTGCTCCTTGTACTTCCAGTGCGCCGCGATGCCGAACTCGGCGTGCTGGTGCATCTCGTTGGTGCGGATCTGGATCTCGACCGCGCGGCCCTTCGGCCCGATCACCGTGGTGTGCAGCGACTGGTACAGGTTGAACTTCGGCGTCGCGATGTAGTCCTTGAAGCGGCCGGGCATCGGGCTCCAGCGCGCGTGGATCGAGCCGAGCACGGCGTAGCAGTCGCGCACCGAGTTGACGAGGACGCGGATGCCGACCAGGTCGTAGATCTCGTCGAAGTCGCGGCCACGGACCACCATCTTCTGGTAGATCGAGTAGTACTGCTTCGGCCGGCCGACGACGCGGCCGCGGATCTTGCCCGCCCGCAGGTCCTCGCCGATGAGGTCGATGATGCTCTGGACAAACTCCTCGCGCTGCGGGGTCCGCACCTTCACGAGGCTCTCGATCTCGTTGTAGATCTTGGGGTAGAGCACCGCGAAGGACAGGTCCTCGAGCTCCCACTTGATCGCCTGGATGCCGAGGCGGTTCGCGAGCGGCGCGTAGATCTCGAGGGTCTCGGTCGCCTTGCGGGCCGCGGACTCGGCGGGGACGAAGCCCCAGGTGCGCGCGTTGTGCAGGCGGTCGGCCAGCTTGATGATGAGCACGCGGATGTCCTTCGACATCGCCACGATCATCTTGCGGACGGTCTCGGCCTGCGCGCTGTCGCCGTACTTGACCTTGTCGAGCTTGGTGACGCCGTCCACCAGCATCGCGACCTCGTCGCCGAAGTCGGCTCGGAGCTCGTCGAGCTTGTAGTCGGTGTCCTCGACGGTGTCGTGCAGCAGCGCGGCGGCGATGGTCTTCGAGCCGATGCCGAGGTCGGCGAGGATCTGCGCGACGGCGAGCGGATGCGTGATGTACGGCTCGCCGCTGCGGCGCTTCTGGTTCGCGTGCGCACGCTCGGCGACCGAGTAGGCCCGCTCGATCAGCGCGATGTCGCTCTTGGGGTGGTGCGTCCGCACCGTCCGGACGAGCGTGTCGACCGCCCCGGAGGGCTGTGCGCGCGAGAAGATCCGCGGGACCAGCCGGCGCAGGGCGGCGGTCGAGGACGTGGTCGTGGTGTCGCTCACGCGGAGATCTCCATCGCCTCATTATCGCCCGTCGCGGGGCGCCTCGTGACCGGTCCGCCGGGAGCGGACAGGCCCGCGGTCAGTCGATCCGGCCCGGACGTCCCTCATCGTCGACGACCTCGCCACCAGCGGCCGCCCAGGCGGTCATCCCGGCCTCGATATTCGCCGTCTCGTAGCCGGCGCCGTCGAGCGCCTGGACGACCATGGCCGAGCGGACGCCGGAGTGGCAGACGACGAGGATCGCCGCGTCGCGCGGGAGCTCGTCCTGCCGCTCGCCGATGCTGCCCATCGGGATGTGGTGCGCCGCTGCGGCGTGCCCGAGCGCCCACTCGTGCGGCTCGCGCACGTCGAGCAGCCAGACCTCGTCGCGCTCGACGAGGCCGATCGCGTCCGCGGCGGTGACCTGTGCGTAGTCGGCCACGATCAGCCCTGGACGACGGGGGTCGCGGCGCGCTCGCGGGCCGAGACGACCCGCTTGTCGTGCTTGCCGATCTCGGCCTCGCCGCTGCGCAGCTGGGCGTAGAGCGGGGCGGCGACGAAGATCGTCGAGTAGGTGCCGACGATGATGCCGATCAGCAGCGCGAGCGAGATGTCGCGCAGCGTGCCGGCACCGAGGACGAAGGCGCCGATCACGAGGATCGCGGCGACCGGCAGGGCCGCGACGATCGAGGTGTTGATCGAGCGCACCAGCGTCTGGTTCTCGGCGAGGTTGACCGTCTCGGAGAAGGTCTTGGTGGTGCTGCCGAGCGCCTCCGCGGTGTTCTCGCGGATCTTGTCGAAGACGACGACCGTGTCGTAGAGCGAGTAGCCGAGGATGGTGAGCAGTCCGATGACCGCCGCCGGCGAGACCTCCGTCCCGGTGATGCCGTAGACGCCGGCCACGATCACGAGGTCGTGCAGGAGCGCGACGATCGCGGCGAGGGACATCTTCCAGGTCCGGAAGTAGGCCCACATCGCCAGGGCGGCGAGGATCACGAAGATGATCAGGCCGCGGACGGCCTGCTGCGTGACGTCCGAGCCCCAGGCGGCGCCGATGAAGGACGACGCGACCTGCTCCGTCGGGACGGAGTACGCCTCGGACAGCGCGTTGCGGACCTGGGTCGACTCGTCGGTCGACAGCTGGCTGGTCTGCACCCGGATCGAGTCGTCGCCGACGATCGAGACGCGCGGGACGGCGTCGGGCGAGACCGAGGTGACGGCGTCCGTCGCGGCGGTCTGGTCCAGGTTCTCCGGTGAGGTGACCGTGAACTCCGAGCCGCCGGTGAACTCGATGCTGAAGTTGAAGCCACCGCGCGCCGCCGTGCCGAGCACGGTGAGCAGGATGATCGCGATCGAGATGAGGTACCAGGTGCGCCGGCGACCGACGAAGTCGACCGAGCGCTTGCCGGTGTAGAGGTCGTTTCCGAACTGCGAGAAGCTGGCCATCACGCGTCCTTCCCGTTCGAGTCGTTCGAGGAGCTGCGCGCGGCGGCCGCCTCGGCGGCCTTGCGCTCGGCGATGGTCTGGCGGCGGGCGGCCTCGCGGGCGGCGGAGGAGCCCTTGCCCGAGGCGCCCTTGCCGGCGAGCACGGCGTCCTGCGGACGGAACGCCGCTCGGCCGCGGTAGACCGCGCCGAGTGCGCGCGGATCCAGTCCGGAGGCCTTGTGCCCCTCGGAGAAGAACCTGGTCGTCGCGAGCAGCTGCAGCATCGGGTGGGTGAAGAGGATCACCACCACGAGGTCGATCAGCGTCGTGATGCCGAGCGTGAGCGCGAAGCCGCGGACGCTGCCGACCGCGAGGGCGAAGAGCACGACGGCGGCGAGCAGGTTCACCATGTCGGAGGCGAAGATCGTGCGCAGCGCGCGCCGCCAGCCGGCCTCGACCGAGGACTCGAGTCCGCGGCCGTCGCGCAGCTCGTCGCGGATCCGCTCGAAGTAGACGATGAACGAGTCCGCCGTGATGCCGATCGCCACGATCAGACCCGCGACTCCCGCGAGCGAGAGGCGGAGTCCCTCCCGCCAGGAGAGCAGGGTGACGACGAGGTAGGTGACGATCGCCGCCACCATCAGCGACGCGATGGTCACCGCGCCGAGCACGCGGTACTGCGCGATCGAGTAGACGACGACGAGGATGAGGCCGATCAGGCCCGCGAGCAGGCCGCTGGCGAGCTGGGTCGAGCCGAGCGTCGCGGAGATGCTGTCGGAGCTCTGCACCTGGAAGCCGATCGGCAGGGCGCCGTACTTCAGCTGATCGGCGAGGGTCTTCGACGACTCCTGGGTGAAGGAGCCGGAGATCTGAGCGTTGCCGTCGGTGATCGCCGCGTTGGTGGAGGGCGCCGAGATGACGCGGCCGTCGAGGACGATCGCGAACTGGTTCTGCGCCCCCTGCAGGCCGACGAGGCGCGAGGTGACGTCGCCGAAGGCCTGGGTGCCCTGGTCGTCGAAGGAGAGGTTGACGGCCCAGGTGCCGGTGCTGGCGCCGGAGGACGTCGTCATCAGGCCGTTCGAGGCATCGGAGATGTCCTCGCCGGTGATCTCGACGGGCCCGAGGATGTACTTCGCCGTGTCGTTGTCGTCGCAGGTGATCAGGGGCTGATCGGCCGGCGCGAGATTCGGGTCCTGGTCGTTCAGGAACGCGCAGTCGAAAGAGGTGTACTGCGCCTCGAGCGCCGGCGTGATGTAGGCGAGGTCGCTCGCGCTGGTCGGCGCGGCCGTCGGCTCGGTGGCGAGCGAGGGGTCGACCGGGGTCGGCGTGGGCGAGGCGGTCGAATCGCCGCCGACCGAGCTGTTGGTCGCCTGGCTGGCGACGAGCACCGGGCGGAAGTCGAGCTTCGCCGAGGCCTCGATGCGCTGCAGCGTCGCGTCGTCCGGCGTCCCCGGGATCGAGACGACGATGTTGCTCGAGCCCTGGGTCGTGATCTCGGACTCGGAGACGCCCGCGGCGTCGATCCGCTGGCGGATGATCGAGACGGCCTGCGTCAGCTGCTCGGACGAGACGGTCTGGCCGTCCGAGAGCTGGGGCTGGAGCACGATCTGGGTGCCGCCCTCGAGGTCGAGCGCGAGCTTCGGCGTCCAGGAGCCGCCGCCGAAGGCGACGGCGGCGGCGTTGAGGCCGACGAGCGCGAGGATCAGGACGCCGAGCCAGCTCAGCGAGCGCCGAGCCTTCCGGACGGGGGTTGATGCGGCCACCCAGGGCTCACCTTCTTCTTCGGTCGGCGCCGGCTCTCCGGCCGACGCTGGCTCTGCGGTCGACGTCGATCCTCGCGCAGGCGCCGACCCCGGGGGCCGCGCCTGTCGTCCGATCGACGGTCTTCGGTCCGGGGCGCACCCCGGACGTGGAAGGGCGGGCGGGGCGCCGATGCACCCTGCCCGCCCTGGAGACTACTGCGCGTCGGGCCTGCGGTCGCGCTCGACCGGGTCGACCAGCGGGTCGGACGTGTGCGCGGCGTCGCGCTCGCCGAACGCGGGCGACTCGACGGCTGCCACGGACTCGGCCTCGTCCTCGTCGGCGACGACCGCGTTCTCGGTCGGGTCGATGAGGCGGGCGATGGCCTGACGGTGGATCGTCAGGAGCGTCCCGGGGGTCGACTCGATGACGATCTTGTTCTCGTCGTCGTCGATCGAGACGACGGTGCCGAACAGGCCGGAGCCGGTCATCAGCTCGACACCGGGGACCAGCCCGGACTTCATCTTCTCCGCGTCGCGCTGCCGCTTCTTGTTGTTGCGGAACATGAAGATGATCATCACGGCGAGAAGCAGGACGAGCAGGATGATCGTCGGATCCATGGGTGAGCCTTCCGGAGTTGAGGGTGATCCGCCGCGCACACAAGGGGTGGCGCATGCGGATCGAGCGGCCCGTCGGGCCTTGAAGATTATAGGTCATCTCCGAACAGGGGCCGCTGGGAGGCCGAGGCGGCTCCCCCGCGCGGATCCACGCCGAAGTGCCGGTACGCGGCCGGGGTCGCGACGCGGCCGCGCGGCGTGCGGGTGAGCAGCCCGATCCGGACGAGGAACGGCTCGACGACCGCCTCGACCGTCTCCGCCTCCTCGCCGACGGAGACCGCGAGCGTGTTGAGGCCGACCGGTCCGCCGTCGAAGCGGGTGAGCACGATGTCCATCACGGCGCGGTCGAGGCGGTCGAGGCCGAGCTCGTCGACGTCGTAGAGGTCGAGTGCGGCGCGGACCGCGGTGACGTCGGCACGGCCGCCGTGGACGAGCGCGAAGTCGCGGACCCGGCGCAGCAGGCGGTTCGCGATGCGCGGGGTGCCCCGGCAGCGGCCCGCGATCTCGGCGACCGCCTCGCCGTCGATGTCGAGGTCGAGCAGCCGCGCGGCGCGGGTGAGCACCTGGCGCAGCTCGTCCTCGGCGTAGAACTCGAGGTGGGCGGTGAAGCCGAAGCGGTCGCGCAGCGGATTCGGCAGGAGGCCCGAGCGCGTGGTCGCGCCGACGAGGGTGAACGGCGCGAGATCCAGGGGGACGGAGGTCGCGCCGGCGCCCTTGCCGACCATGATGTCGATCCGGAAGTCCTCCATCGCGAGGTAGAGCATCTCCTCCGCGGAGCGCGCCATCCGGTGGATCTCGTCGATGAAGAGGATCTCGCCGGGCAGCAGCGAGGAGAGCACGGCGGCCAGGTCGCCGGCGTGCTGGATCGCGGGGCCGCTGGACATCCGCAGCGGCGAGGAGCTCTCCTCCGCCACGATCATCGCGAGGGTGGTCTTGCCGAGGCCGGGCGGGCCGGCCAGCAGGATGTGGTCGGGCGTGCGGCCCTGCATCGCCGCCGCCTTGAGCAGCAGCTCGAGCTGGCCGCGGACCTTGCGCTGGCCGACGAACTCGCCGAGGTTCTTCGGGCGGAGCGCGCCCTCGAAGGCGATCTCGGCCTCGGAGGCGACCTCCGGGCCCATCACGTCGTCGCCGCTCACGAGCGCGCCGCCGGACCGAGCCGGGCCAGGGCGAGGCGGAGCAGGGACTGCACGCTCGCGGCGTCGGAGGCCTGGGCGTCGAGCAGGATCTCGTCGACGACCTCGGCGGCGACGCGCTCGGGCCAGCCGAGGCCGACGAGTGCCGAGAGCACGCTCTGCGCGGCCGTCGCACCCGGCCCGGAGCCGCGGGCGGCGCGCGGGCGGACGGCGAGCTTGCCCGCGAGCGACAGGATGATGAGCTTCGCGGTCTTGGGGCCGATGCCGGAGACCTTGCGGAAGACGGCGTCGTCCTCGTCGGCGACGGCCTGGGCGATGCGCTCGGGCTCGACCGCGCCGAGCACGCCGAGCGCGGACTTGGGGCCGACGCCGGTGACGCCGATCAGCAGCTCGAAGATCTCGAGCTGCTCCTCGTCCGGGAAGCCGTAGAGGGTCAGCGAGTCCTCGCGGACGATCAGCGTCGTCGTCAGCACGGTCTCGTCGCCGACCCGCAGCTCGAGCGCGTGCTGCGGCGTGACGTTGACCGCGTAGCCGACGCCGTGAACGTCGACGACGGCGAGGCTCCCGCGAGCGGAGAGGACGGTGCCGCGGAGGGAGGAGATCACCGCGTCAGTCTAGAGGCTCGAACAGGCGTTCGAGTGGCGGCCTCCGCGGCGCGCCAGGCCCGCTGGGCCGCGGTCTCCCCCTCGGCGGCGGCGGGGCCTGCGGCGAGGGGACCGCGCCAGGCGTGGCAGACGGCGAGGGCGAGGGCGTCGGCCGCGTCGGCCGGCTTCGGCGGGGCGTCGAGCCGGAGGATGCGCTGGATCATCGTGGTGACCTGGCGCTTGTCGGCCGATCCGTAGCCGGTGACCGCGGCCTTGACCTCGCTGGGTGTGTGCATGCCGACGACGAGGTCGCGGCGGGCGGCCGCGACCAGGGCGACGCCGCTGATCTGGGCGATGCCCATCACGGTGCTGACGTTGTTCTGCGCGAAGACGCGCTCGATCGCGACGGCCTCGGGACGGTGCTCGTCGAGCAGCGCCTCGATCCCGTCGCCGAGGGCGAGCAGCCGGCGCTCCAGCGGCGCGTCGGCGGGGGTCCGGAGGACGCTCACGTGCACGAGCGTCGCGCGCCGGTCGCGGCCGACGTCGACGATGCCGACGCCGCACCGGGTGAGCCCCGGGTCGATCCCGAGGACGCGCATCAGCGCGCCCGCCCGGGACGAGCC
The DNA here is from genome assembly GCF_004011135.1 of Rathayibacter festucae DSM 15932. NCBI lineage: Bacteria > Bacillati > Actinomycetota > Actinomycetes > Micrococcales > Microbacteriaceae > Rathayibacter > Rathayibacter festucae. Next base: position 1,821,722 of record NZ_CP028137.1, read on the forward strand.
GGGGTCACCGGGTCACTCCTCGTCGTTCTCGAGCTCGGCCCGCACCTCGGGCGTGATGTCGAGGTTCGTGTAGACGTTCTGCACGTCGTCCGAGTCCTCGAGGGCGTCGATCAGGCGGAAGACCTTGCGCGCCGTCTCGGCGTCGGCCTCGACCTGCAGCGAGGCGACGAACTCGACGTCGGCGGCGTCGTAGTCGATGCCGGCCTCCTGGAGCGCCGTGCGCGCCGGGACGAGCTCGGCGGCCTCGGTGCGGACCTCGAAGGACTCGCCGTGGTCGATGACGTCGTCGACGCCGAAGTCGAGGACCGCGCCGAGCACGTCGTCCTCGGTCACGCCGTCGCCGTGCGGGACGGTGATGACGCCCTTGCGCGCGAAGTTGTAGGCGACGCTGCCCGGGTCGGCCATGGTGCCGCCGTTGCGGGTCATCGCGGTGCGGACGTCCGCCGCGGCGCGGTTCTTGTTGTCGGTGAGGCACTCGACGAGCAGCGCGATGCCGTTCGGGCCGTAGGCCTCGTACATGATCGTCGTGTAGTCGATGACCTCGCCGGTGAGGCCCGCGCCGCGCTTGATCGCGCGGTCGATGTTGTCGTTCGGCACCGAGGTCTTCTTCGCCTTCTGCACGGCGTCGACGAGCGTCGGATTGCCGGACATGTCGGCGCCGCCGATCTTGGCGGCCACCTCGATGTTCTTGATCAGCTTGGCGAAGGACTTCGCGCGGCGCGAGTCCTTGATCGCCTTCTGGTGCTTGGTCGTGGCCCACTTGGAATGCCCGGACACGGTGCTCCCTCGGAAATCTCGTTCGTGCGACTCCCTCGGGCGCCGCTGATGGCTGGTCCAGTGTAATCGAGCGCCGGGCGGGGCGGCCCGAGCCGCGCCCGAGGGAGGAGCACCGCTGCGACTGCGCACAACGGGTGCGAATCGGACAGATCGGGCGATCCGTGCCACGGACTCGCCGGATCCGGCCGGCACCCGGAACGCTCACCGGGACGACCCCGCGGCCGCCGCGGGCCCGCTGCGGCCTCACGGTGGTCGACGACCCGAGGAGAGACGATGACAGCTCAGAACCGCACCCACGGGCCCGGTCCCGCGACCACCGCTGCCGGCGTCGGACGGAGATCGCTGATCCAGGTCGCGTGGACCACGCCCGTGGTCGCCGCTGCCGTCGCAGCACCGGGGGCCGCCGCGTCGACCCCGAGCCCTGTCGCCGACGCGAGAGTCGTCCTCGGACTGCTCGTCGGCTCCTACAACCCGCGGGAGGTGGTGGTCAATCTGTACGTGACGCGCTTCCAGACCAGCGGACCGGGCAACCCGCCCCTGCTCTCCGACGTCGTGCTCCTGGAGGACGGGGAGGTGGAGATCACCCTGGAGCACGACACCGTCGCGTGGCCGGACTACGCCCGCCTGGCCTGGCCCGGCACGCACCGGATCGCCGTCCCGGGCGGCCGGTACGCGAACTACACCGGATACCAGCGTGACGGCCACGACGTGTCGGTCGCGCTTGTGCAGAGTCCCTTCACCGTGCGCCTGACCGACTCACCGACCGGAACCTTCCCGGTGTCGGGCAAGGTGGCACGCGGCCCGATCGACACCGGATCGGCCGCTCTGCTCGGCATCTACGGGCGGTCGTCCGCGACGGCCACGGTCACGGTGTGACCGCCCGCCAGCACCCGCAGGACGACCCTCGCCCGCCGATCCACCCCTCGGGAGTCGCACGCCGCGCAGCGGTCGCGGCCGCCTGGTCCGCCCCGGTGATCGCCGCGGCAGTCGCCGCACCCGGCGCCTCCGCCTCCCCGGTCGCGGCCGGCGCCTTCGCCGGAGTGTCGATCGGCGTCGGTGCCGGCGACGGCCGGTTCGTCGTCCTCGTCCTCCTCACGACGACGGCGACCACGACCGCGACGGACCTGGTCTTCGGCGAGGACGTCCGCGTGGACATCACCGCGGAGCACGACGTCGCCTCCTGGGGCGAGGGCGTCGTGGTGGACGGTCCGCGGGCCGGGCACGTCTCGATCCCGGCCGGCTCGCACCCGATCACCAGCACCTACCAGACCGAGGGGAGACTCGCCGCGGTCGCCAGGAGGGCCTTCTTCTGCCGACTCACGGCGTCCCCCACCGGCAGCTTCGCCGTCTCGGCCGCCGTCACCCGCGGGCCCCTGTACGGCGGGTCGGACCCGATCGTGAAGTCCGTGTACGGGAGCCCGTCCTTCAGAGGGACGGTCACGATCTGACGGCAGGACCCGTGCGCTCGAGATCGCCCGATCGAGCCAGCGGCACGATCTGCGCCAGCGATTCGGCGCCGGCCGCTCCTCGTCGACAGAGTGGCCGGCGAGCCGGGTCGCACCCTGCCGAACCAGTCGACGCGAGCGAGAACGAGGACACCGATGACACCCGATGAGCGCCACCCGCACGACGACGAGCTCCGATCGCCCCCTCCGCCGGGTATCGCGCGGCGGACCGCGGTCGCGGCCGCGTGGACGACACCGGTGGTCGCCGCCGCGGTCGCGGCTCCCGGAGCCTCGGCGTCCCCCGCCCCGGCCATGATCGGAACGTTCCTGGGTGTGAGGGTCCGAGACCTCGGCTCCGGTGTCTTCGCGACGGAGGTCCTCCTCAACGCCCCTGAGACGTCCGCATCGTCGATCGTGCTCGAGCGCGCTGCGGAGATCAGGATCACGGCGGGGCGCGACGTCGCGTACTGGGGAGACGGGATCGTGGCCGAGAGTCCCCGAGCGGGCCGCCTGCTCGTCCCCGCGGGCCCGTACTCGATCATCACCACCTACGAGATCGCCGGTCGACCCCTCTCCCTCGCGAACCCGCTCGGACAGCAGATCTCCGGGTTCACTGCCTCTCCGACCGGCTCGTTCCCCGTGACCGTTGCGGTGGCGAGCGGACCGGTCTACCCCGGTCCCGACCCGTCCGTCACGCAGGGAAACGGACTTCCGTCGCAGACCATCATGATCACGATCTGACGATCGCCGGCGGTCGGCGCAGCAGGCGGTAGGGACGCGGTCGGCCCCGGGCTTCTCGCCGGTCCGGCAGGTCGGGCAAAACGGGCGGCCCTGCGGCGTCGATCGGAGGAGATCCCGTCCTCCGCGGGGAGGCTGTCGGCGGACGGCCGGAGTCGCCGCCGAGACCGCGCCTCGCGGCTGATCCCGCCAGGCGGCACGTTCGATGCCACAGATTCGCCCCTCACCCCCTCCTCTCGCGAAGGTGATCCAGGCGCAGGGCCGCGCCGCCGAGACGAGAACGAGGACCGCGATGACGAACGACCCGCAGAGGGACGACACGACCGGACAGGACGGGGCGAGTCCGCCGGGGATCGGGCGCCGGTCGGCGCTCGCGGTCGTCTGGACGGTCCCGGTGATCGCAGGCGCCGTGGCGGCCCCCGCGGCCTCCGCCTCCACGCCGCCGAAGGAGGACGGCACCTTCCTCGGCGTCTGGCTCGTCTCCGACGGCCTGGAGTCCCCGCGCGCCTTCCGGGTCGAGGTGTACCTCAACGGGACCGGGACCCCGGGCACACCGGTCGTCCTCCCCCAGGACGCGGTGGTGCGCGTCAGCTGCTCCAACCACGACGTCGCGGTCTGGCCGGACGGGATCGTTCCGGAGAGTCCGCGGGCCGGCACGATCACGATCCCCGCCGGCGTCTACCCCACGGTCGCGAGCTACACGGTCCGCACCAGGAGCGTGGTGGTCACCGCCCCGTATCCGGGGCCGGGCACGGTGTGCGAGCTCGCCGCCGAGCCGAGGGGACGCTACGAGGTGGAGGCGAGGGTGACCCGCGGGCCCACCTACCGGGGTCCCGACCCGTACGCGACCGGCATCCACGGCCGCCCCTCCGCGGTCGCCGTCCTGGAGTTCTGACAGCCGGCCGAGTCTCCGACGGCCGAGGGATGTCGAGAGCGCATCCGGGCGGGCGCACTACTTGAGCAGGCGCGAGAGGACGCGGTCGGCCAGCGGCTTGCCGCCGGTCTGGCAGGTCGGGCAGTACTGCAGCGTCGAGTCGGAGTAGATCACCTGGCGGATCGTGTCGCCGCAGACCGGGCAGGCCTCGCCGGTGCGGCCGTGCACGCGCATCCCGAGCTTCTTCTCGCGCTTGAGATCGGCGGCGTGCAGGCCCTCGGCCCGGGCGAGCGCCTCCTCGAGGGTGTAGTGCAGCGCGGTGTAGAGGCGGTCGAGCTCCTCCGGCGTGAGCGTGGCCGGCTTGAACGGCGACATCTTCGCGACGTGCAGGATCTCGTCGGAGTAGGCGTTGCCGATCCCGGCGATCCGCGACTGGTCGCGCAGCACGCCCTTGAGCTGGGCGCGGCCGGCGGTCGCCAGGATCGCGCCGAGGATCTCGCGGGTGAACTCCGGGTCGAGCGGGTCCGGCCCGAGCCGCTCGACACCCGGCACGTCCCGCGGATCCGCCACGATCGAGATCGCCAGGCTCTTCTTCGTGCCGGCCTCGGTGATGTCGAAGCCGGAGCCGTCGTCGAGGATCAGTCGCGCGGCGAGCGGGCCACGGCCCGGCTTCACCGGCGCGGTCGGCCGCTCGGGGCGCCAGCGCACCCAGCCCGCGCGGGCCAGGTGCAGCAGCACGTGCACGTCGCCGATCGCGAGATCGAGGAACTTGCCGTGCCGGCTCACCCCGTGCACCGTCTCCCCCGCGAGCGAGGACGGCGAGATCGCGACGGTCTTCAGCGCGGAGATCGCGAACACGTCGAGGCGCTCCAGCACGCGGCCGCCGAGGCGCTCGTCGAGGTCGCGGGCGAGCGCGTGCACTTCGGGGAGTTCGGGCATCCCCCTACTGTGCCGTGCCGAGGTGATCGGCGGCCACCGTTCGGAGAGCGAGCGGGCGCCCGCGGCACGATCAGCGCCACCCAGCACGGATCACGCCACCGATGCGTCGCCTCTGCGCCCGCACGGGCAACCTGATCCGTCGGCGCCGTCCGCGCCCTCGAACCCGCGAAGAACCTCAGGAGAGACCATGACCGCCGATCAGCAGCACAGCGACGGAGGAGTCGGCCGGCCCGCGCGCCGGCCCGGGATCGACCGCAGGACCACCCTGGCACTCGCCTGGGCGAGTCCGGTGATCGCCGCCGCGGTCGCCGCACCCGGCGCGGCCGCCTCCCTGGCGCGACCAGGCTCAGGGAGCATCCCCGGCGCGACCCCGCCGGGCGTCCCGACGGTCGCCAGCAGGACGCTGGTCGGCGTGCAGGTCGACGAGGAGCGCGGTGTCCCCGGCGGCTTCGTGACGAGCCTGTCGCTGGTCGGCTTCGGACCCGCGGGGACGAGGATCGTGCTGGACGAGGAGGTGCAGATCGACATCACGACCGAGCAGGACGTCACGGCGTGGGCCTCCGGGATCGTGGTCACGGGTCCTCGGAGCGGCTACATCGTCTTCCCGCCCGGCGCCTACGGCGGCGGGAACACCTACACGCTCGACGGCGCCTTCGTGGAGGTGACCGGCGTGAACCGCTACCTCACGAGGCTGGCTCTGTCCCCCACGGGCACTTACCGCGTGACGGCCACCGTGCGGCGACACGTCTACCAGGGGCGCGTCGTCCCGTGGTTCGCCGCTCCGACGGCGAGCACCGTCGTCCACGTCTGAGCGACGGCCGGGACCGGCCGGAGGAGCCGAGGACTGCGGCGACGGAGGAGCATGGCCCACATCCGTGTGTCGGATCCCGCCAGAGCGCGCCGTCCACGCCACGGGTTCGTCGGTGCAGGCGCTCAGCCGTCAGGCTCTCGGTGGCCCGGAGCGCTCGCACCGCGCTGCAGACGACCCACGACGAGGAGCACCACGATGATCGGCCGCCACCACGACCACCCCGACCACGTCTGCCGAGGGACGTCCGATCCGGACGGCTGCGAGGGCGTCGTCGACCGCGAGGCGTCGCCCGGAGTCGCGCGGCGCTCCGCAGCGGCGGTCGCCGGGAGGACACGGGTGACCGCCGCCTCCGCACCCGGCGCCCCCGCGCCCGTCCCGCCGACCGCCCGGCCGTCGAGTCCTTCGTCGGGCGCCGGCTCGGCCCGGGCAGCGACGCGGGGAGCTTCCTCCGGGGACGTCGCGGATACCAGAGGCTTCGACCTCACGGCGAGGAGCACGACCGTCGAGGTCTGAGCAGTCCCCGCGGGCCCGCTCTCCGCGCAAGCGGGTGAGCGGCCGAAGAGACCGGCGCGGCCCCTAAGCGTCGGCGCCGAAACGGGTCGCCGCGACCTTGCGCAGGAACAGCTCGTGGAAGCGGTAGTCGCCGGTGATCTCGGGGTGGAACGAGGTGCCCAGCAGGGCGCCCTGCTCGACGGCGACGACCCGGCCGTCGGCGAGGGCGGCGAGGGCGTGCGCCCGCTCCCCCAGTTCCTCGACGACGGGGGCGCGGATGAAGACCGCGTGCATCGGCGGGTCGCCGATGCCGTCGATGTCGAGGTCGGTCTCGAAGGAGTCCAGCTGGTTGCCGAAGGCGTTCCGGCGGACGGTCACGTCCAGGCCGCCGAAGCTGCTCTGGCCGTCGATGCGGTCGAGCACGCGGTCGGCGAGCATGATCAGCCCGGCGCAGGTGCCGTAGACCGGCAGACCCGCGGCGATCGCCTCCTTCACCGGCTCGGCGAGGCCGAACAGGCGCGAGAGCTTGTCCATCACCGTGGACTCGCCGCCGGGGATCACGAGACCCGCGACGGAGGCGAGCTCGGATGGACGGCGCACCAGCACCACCTCGGCGCCGAGCTCGCGCAGCACGTGCGCGTGCTCGCGGAAGTCGCCCTGCAGGGCGAGGACGCCGACCCGGAGCCCTGCGAGGGACCCCCGGGTCTCGTCCTCGCCCGCGACGGGCGCGCTCTCGCTACCAGCCACGCTCGGAGAGGCGGTGCGGCGCGGGCACGTCGGCCACGTTGATGCCGACCATCGCCTCGCCGAGACCGCGGGACGCCTCGGCGACCACCTTGGCGTCGTCGAAGAACGTCGTCGCCTTGACGATCGCGGCGGCGCGCTTCGCGGGCTCGCCCGACTTGAAGACGCCGGAGCCGACGAAGACGCCGTCCGCGCCGAGCTGCATCATCAGCGCGGCGTCGGCCGGGGTGGCGACGCCGCCGGCGGTGAAGAGCACGACGGGGAGCTTGCCGGTCTGCGCGATCTCGGCGACCAGCTCGTAGGGCGCCTGCAGCTCCTTCGCGGCGACGTAGAGCTCGTCCTTGGTCAGCGACTTCAGGCGGTTCACCTCGGCCGAGATGGTGCGGATGTGCTTGGTGGCCTCGGAGACGTCGCCGGTGCCGGCCTCGCCCTTCGAGCGGATCATCGCCGCGCCCTCGGTGATGCGGCGCAGGGCCTCGCCGAGGTTGGTGGCACCGCAGACGAAGGGGACGGTGAACTTCCACTTGTCGATGTGGTTCACATAGTCGGCGGGCGAGAGGACCTCGGACTCGTCGATGTAGTCGACGCCGAGCTCCTGGAGGATCTGCGCCTCGACGAAGTGGCCGATGCGGGCCTTGGCCATCACGGGGATGGAGACGGCGGCGACGATCCCGTCGATGAGGTCGGGGTCGCTCATCCGCGCGACGCCGCCCTGCGAGCGGATGTCGGCGGGGACGCGCTCGAGCGCCATCACGGCGACGGCTCCGGCGTCCTCGGCGATGCGCGCCTGCTCGGCGTTGACGACGTCCATGATGACGCCGCCCTTGAGCATCTCGGCGAGCCCGCGCTTGACGCGGCTCGAGCCGAACTGCTCCGAGGCGGAGGAGGACGTGGGGGTGGTGTCGGTCATGTTCGCGAGTCCTGTTCTGTGCGGCGACTTCCGCCGACGGCAGCGTCCAGTCTACGAGACGGGGCTGCTCGACATCGGCGCTGGACAAGGCGGGCGGGGCGGGTCTCGAGACGCGGTTCCGCGGCTACTCGACCAGCATGGAGGGCCGCTGCGGGGGTGCTCGGCCGGCAAGGAGGCGGACGTGGGGCGGTCCATGCTGATCGAGTAGCCCGCGGAGCGGGCGTATCGAGATCCACCGACACCGGGACTGGAGTCCGCAGAGTCGGCCTGCTGACCACGGTGGGTCTCGATACGCCCCTGCGGGGCTACTCGACCAGCATGGGCAGCCGATGCGCGGCTGCTCGACCAGCATGGGCAGCCGATGCGCGGCTGCTCGACCAGCATGGGCAGCCGATGCGCGGCTGCTCGACCAGCATGGGCAGCCGCTGCGCGGCTGCTCGACCGACATGGGCAGCAGCAGCGCGGCTGCCCGAGAAGGATGCGCAGCCGCCGCGCGGCTGCTCACTGAGACTGCTCGACCGGCGGGGGTGGGGCTAGGGCCGGGGCCAGGCGGCCGCGAGGCTCGCGCGGACGTCGCCGAGGAGCTGTGGCAGGGCCTTGGTGCGGGCGATGATCGGGAAGAAGTTGGCGTCGGTCGCCCAGCGCGGCACCACGTGCTGGTGCAGGTGGGCGGCGATGCCGGCGCCGGCGACGGCGCCCTGGTTCATGCCGAGGTTGAAGCCGTCGTTGTTGGAGACCTCGCGGAGGACGCGCATGGCCGTCTGGGTGAGCGCGCCGATCTCGGCCACTTCCTCGGGAGTGGCATCGTCGTAGAGCGGGATGTGCCGGTACGGGCAGACCAGGAGGTGGCCGGAGTTGTACGGGAACAGGTTCAGCAGGACGAAGGCGTGCTCGCCACGGGCGACGATCAGCGCCTCCTCGTCGCTCAGCGTCGGCGCCACGCAGAACGGGCAGTCGTCGTCGCCGGGCTGGCCCTTCTGGATGTAGACCATCCGGTGCGGAGTCCAGAGGCGCTGGAACTCGTCGGGGACGCCGGCGAGGTGCGCGGAGGACTCGGCGCCCTCGGGGACGGCGGCGTCGAACGGCTCCCCCACCGCTAGACCTGGGCCTTGGTCGCGATGGCCTCGCGGATGCGGGCGACGGCGTCGGCGACGGGGATGCCGTTCTCCTGGGTGCCGTCGCGGAAGCGGAAGCTGACCGCCCCCGCGTCGCGGTCCTTCTCGCCGACGATCAGCTGGAACGGGACCTTCTGCAGCGTCGCGTTGCGGATCTTCTTCTGCATCCGGTCGCTGGAGTAGTCGATCTCGGCGCGGACGCCCGCCTTCTTCAGCTGACCGACGACGTCCTCGAGGTAGGGCAGGTACTCGTCGGCGATCGGGATGCCGACGACCTGCACCGGCGAGAGCCAGACCGGGAACGCCCCGGCGTAATGCTCGGTGAGGATGGCGAAGAAGCGCTCGATCGAGCCGAAGAGAGCGCGGTGGATCATCACCGGGCGCTTCTTCGAGCCGTCGGAGGCGGTGTACTCGAGCTCGAAGCGCTCGGGCTGGTTGAAGTCGAGCTGGATCGTCGACATCTGCCAGGTGCGGCCGATGGCGTCGCGCGCCTGGACCGAGATCTTCGGGCCGTAGAACGCGGCTCCACCCGGGTCGGGGACCAGCTCGAGGCCGGATTCGACGGCGACGGCGCGCAGCGACTCGATCGCCGACTCCCACTGCTCGGGGTCGCCGACGAACTTCGGGTTGCCCTCCTCGTTGGTGGAGAGCTCGAGGTAGAAGTCGTCGAGGCCGTAGTCGCGCAGCACCTGGAGCACGAACTCGAGGTTGCGGGTCAGCTCCGCCGACACGTCCTCCTGCGTGACGTAGATGTGCGCGTCGTCCTGGGTCAGCCCGCGGACGCGGGTCAGGCCCTGCAGGGTGCCGCTCTTCTCGTAGCGGTAGACGGTGCCGAACTCGGCCAGGCGCAGCGGCAGCTCGCGGTAGCTGCGCCCGCGCGAGCGGAAGATCAGGTTGTGGAACGGGCAGTTCATGGGCTTCAGGTAGTAGTCCTGGCCCTGGCGGGTGACGGTGCCGTCCTCGTCCTGCAGCTCGTCGAGGTGCATCGGGGGGAACATGCCCTCGGCGTACCACTGCAGGTGGCCGCTGGTCATGAAGAGGTCGCCCTTGGTGATGTGCGGCGTGTAGACGAGCTCGTAGTCGTGGGCGAGCAGCTGCTCGCGCATGTACTGCTCGATCTCGTAGCGGATGATGCCGCCCTTGGGGTGGAAGACCGCGAGACCGGAGCCGATCTCGTCCGGGAAGGAGAAGAGGTCGAGCTCGTGGCCGAGCTTGCGGTGGTCGCGGCGGGCGGCCTCCTCGAGGCGGGCCTGGTGCGCGCGCAGCTCGTCCTTCGTGGGCCACGCGGTGCCGTAGACGCGCTGCAGCTGCGGGTTCTTCTCCGAGCCTCGCCAGTAGGCCGCGGCGTTGCGGGTCAGCGCGTAGCCGTTGCCGATCATCCGGGTGTTGGGCAGGTGCGGGCCGCGGCAGAGGTCCTTCCACACCGTCTCGCCGGTGCGGGGGTCGACGTTGTCGTAGATGGTGAGCTCGGCGCCGCCGACCTCGACCGACTCGCCGTCGGCGCCCGCGCCCTTGAGGCCGATCAGCTCGAGCTTGTACGGCTCGGCGGACAGCTCGGCGCGCGCCTCGTCCTCGGTGACGACGCGGCGCACGAAGCGCTGGCCCTGGCGGATGATGCGGTCCATCGCCTTCTCGAGCGCCTTCATCGCCTCGGGCGTGAAGGGCTCGGTGACGTCGAAGTCGTAGTAGAAGCCGTCGGTGACGGGCGGGCCGATGCCGAGCTTCGCCTCCGGGTTGCTCTGCTGAACGGCCTGCGCGAGCACGTGCGCGGCGGAGTGGCGGAGGATGCTCAGGCCGTCGGGCGAGGAGATCAGGACGGGCTCGATGCTGTCGCCGGGGACGACGTCGGCGGCCAGGTCCTTCAGCTCGCCGTTGACGCGGATCGCGACGACCGCCCGGTCGGTGAAGTGCGTGAACCCCGTGCCGGCCTCGGTGACGACGGCGGCGTCGGCGGTGGGACGGGACGATTCGGGGACGTTCGACGATGCGTTCGACACGCGCGGGTGCTCCTCTGGGGCTGGGGGACCCCTCGACTTTAGTCTCCGGCGCGGCCGGCTCGACGCGGCGACGCGGCCCGGGAGGTGACCTCCCGGGCCGCGCAGGGATTCCCGCGCCCCGTCTCGATTCCTGGCGATCAGGGGCGGCAGTGCTCCCCTGGCACCGGGGCGCGACCCGATCGCGCTCCCGGCACCGGGACGATTCTAGGAGGATCGCTGAGGAACGCCCGGGAGACGGTCGAGGATGTCACTCCTTCTACGACCCCCTTACTGGGGCCACACACCGGGTTGCCAGGAGCGCTATGTTCGGCTGAGAACCACCCGACCACCGGGACCGGAGCGCACGAACCCTGTCGTGTCGCGCCGCCCCGACGCGAGGCCCCGCCTCGACCGATCTGCTCATCCTGGGAGCACGACGGTCACAGCGGTGCCGACGTGGCGACGATGCATCGCGGCCCCGAAACCGCGACGTCCTCCGAGCCCGCCCTGCAGTACCCCCCTTCCCTGTAAACCCGAAATGCAGGTTGATCCTTTGTATGCACCACTGGTGCGTGCTTTCAGCGCGCCCACACGGCTCCCTCCCTCCTCGAGACCCCGTCGCCTCCCCCCGGCGACCCGGCATACGAGCGGCGGTGAGAGCAGGAGACCGCGGTGACCGCCGTCTCCACCGCGGCCCCGACTCCTCAGCGCGATCCGCGCGCCCTCGTCCTCGTTCCGGCACCGCCGGCGGAGGCCTCGAGCTGGCGACGCCGTTTCTCGCGGAGGGTCCTGGCCGCGGACGTCTTGGTCGTGCTCGGGGCCGTGTCGCTGGCCGCCGGCCTGCGCTCGACCGCCGAGGCGCGATCCGCCGAGGCGCGCTCGGCCGACCTCGTGGTCGCCGGCGTCCTCGGCGCCCTCTGGGTCTGCTCCGTCCTCCTCGCCCAGCGGCGTCTCGCGCACCGCATCGGAGCGGGAGCGGACGAGTTCCGCCGTCTGTTCTCGGCGACGGTCGCGACGTTCGGCCTCGCCTCCGTCGCCTCGGTCCTCACCCACGTCGACCTGCCGCGGGTGCACGTGCTGATCGCCCTGCCCGTCGGGCTCGGCGGGATGCTGGCGGCGCACGCCCTCAGCCGCGGCCACCTGGCCCGGGAGCGACGGGCCGGTCGTGCCCTGTCCCGGGTGATCGTCGTCGGCAGCGCCGGTGACGTGACGCACATCGTCACGCAGATCGACCGCCGGCGCGGCCGCGTCGAGTACGACGTCGTCGGCGTCGCGCTCTCGACCGGCGGTGAGCGCACGCTCCTCGCCGACCCGCGGCGCTCGATCACCGTGCGGGGCCGCTCGATCCCGGTCGTCGGAGCGATCGACACGATCGCCCAGGCGGTCGTCGAGCAGCGCGCCGACGCGGTCGTCGTGGCCGGTCAGGTGGACGGCGGTGACGCCTACCTCCGCCGGCTCTGCTGGGCGCTCGAGCCGTTCGCGGTCGAGCTGGTGCTCGCACCGGGGCTCAGCAGTGTCGCCGGACCGCGCATCCACTGGCGCCCGGTGGACGGTCTCCCGCTGATGCGGGTCGAGCCGCCGCGCTACTCCGGTCCGCGCCACGCGCTCAAGCGCGTGCTCGACGTGAGCGTCTCGGCCCTCGCGCTGCTGGTGCTCTCGCCGCTGCTGGCCGTGCTCGCGGTGATGATCCGCCGCGACAGCACCGGGCCCGCGCTCTTCCGGCAGCAGCGGGTCGGCCGCGCCGGGCACCTCTTCACCATGCTGAAGTTCCGCTCGATGAGCATCGACGCGGAGTCGCGGCTGGCGGAGCTGAGCGCGGCGAACGAGGGCTCCGGCCTGCTGTTCAAGCTGCGCGACGATCCGCGCGTGACCCCGCTCGGCCGCGTGCTGCGGCGGTACTCGCTCGACGAGCTGCCCCAGTTCTGGAACGTGCTGCGCGGCAGCATGAGCCTGGTCGGCCCGCGCCCGCCGCTGCTGAGCGAGGTGGAGCGCTACGACGACGTCGTGAACCGCCGCCTCTACATCAAGCCCGGCATCACCGGGCTCTGGCAGACCGGCGGCCGCTCCGAGCTCGACTGGGAGGACGGGATCCGACTCGACCTCTACTACGTCGAGAACTGGTCGCTGGCCGGCGACCTGCTCATCCTCTGGCGGACCCTGCGCGTGATGCTGCGCCCGGTCGGCGCGTACTGACGCGCCGCCGCTCCTCTCCTCTCCTCTCCTCTCTCTCCTCCTCCGGCGCTCTCCCCGCCGTCCCCTCCCCCGGTGCGCCCTGACGCGCCGTCCCCCTCGTCCGCGCGCTCCTTCTCCCTGGTGGGAGCGCCCGGTCCCCTCGGCGTGCCCGCATGCCGCCCTCCTCACCCGAAGGAACCCGCCATGACCACCACCATCCCCTCCCGGAGGCTCCGCGTCGCGCTCGTCGGCGCCGGCTACTGGGGCCCGAACCTCGCTCGGAACTTCTCCGCCAGCGCCGACTGGGACCTGGTCGCGATCTGCGACCTCGACCCGGTCCGCGCGGAGGCCGTCTCCCGCGCCAACGGCTCCGTGCCGGTGCTGCGCTCCCTCTCGGACGTCCTCGACCTGCCCGGGCTCGACGCGATCGCGATCGCCACGCCGGCGCGCACCCACCACGCGATCGCCATGGCGGCGATCGCCGCGGGGCTGCACGTGCTGGTGGAGAAGCCGCTCGCCGACTCGAGTGTGCTCGGGATCGACATGGTGAACGCCGCCGAGCGCGCCGGTGTCGTGCTGATGGCCGACCACACGTACTGCTACACGCCGGCCGTGCTGAAGATGAAGGAGCTGATCGCCGCAGGCTCGCTCGGCGACGTGCTCTTCGTCGACGCGGTGCGGATCAACCTCGGTCTGATCCAGCCCGACGTCGACGTGTTCTGGGACCTCGCCCCGCACGACCTGTCGATCCTCGACTTCATCATCCCCGGGGGCCTGCGCCCCGGGAACGTCGCCGCCCAGGGCTCCGACCCGCTCGGCTCCGGCCGCGCCTGCGTCGGCTACCTGACCGTCCCGCTCGGCCAGGGCGCCATCGCCAACGTGCACGTGAACTGGCTCAGCCCGACCAAGATCCGCCGGATGGTGATCGGCGGCTCGAAGCGCACGCTGGTCTGGGACGACGTGAACCCGCAGCAGCGCCTCAGCGTCTTCGACCGCGGCGTCGACCTCGGCACCTCGCTCCGCGGCGGGACCTCCCGCCACGACGCGGCGATCTCCTACCGCCTCGGCGACACCTGGTCGCCGGCCCTGCCCGAGCGCGAGCCGCTCGCCGACATGGTCACGGAGTTCGCGACCTCGATCTCGGAGCGCCGCGCGCCCCGCACCGACGGCCGCGCCGCCCTGCGCGTCCTCAGCGTCCTGGAGCAGGTCAGCGACCGGCTGCTCGACGCCGGCCAGGTCAGCCGCACCACCGCTCCGGCGGTCCGCCTGGAGGAGGCGTCGTGGCTGAGCTGACCCCCTCCCCCGTCTCGCTCGAGGGCGCCGAGGTCCTGGTGACCGGCGGTGCCGGCACCATCGGCTCGACGATCGTCGACCGCCTCCTCGACACCGGCGTCAGCCGGGTCGACGTCCTCGACAACCTCGTCCGCGGGCGCCGGCAGAACCTCGAGCACGCGCTCGCGGACGGCCGGGTCCGGCTGATCGAGGGCGACATCCGCGACCGCGCGACGGTCGACTCGGTCGTCCGCGGCAAGGACGTCGTCTTCCACCAGGCGGCGATCCGGATCACCCAGTGCGCGGAGGACCCGCGCCTGGCCTTCGACGTCCTCGCCCAGGGCTCCTTCTCCGTCTTCGAGGCGGCGGCGGCGCACGGCGTCGGCCGGGTGGTGGCCGCGTCCAGCGCCTCGGTCTACGGACTCGCGACGCAGTTCCCCACTCCCGAGAGCAACAACCCGTACGCCAACGACACGATCTACGGCGCGGCGAAGGCCTTCTCGGAGGGCATGCTCACCAGCTTCGGCGCGATGAACGGCCTGCGCTCGACGGCGCTGCGCTACTTCAACGTCTACGGACCGCGGATGGACGTGCACGGCCTCTACACCGAGGTGCTCGTGCGCTGGATGGAGCGGATCGAGGCGGGCGTCCCGCCGCTGATCATGGGAGACGGCGCGCAGACGATGGACTTCGTGCACGTGGACGACGTCGCGCGGGCCAACGTGGTCGCGGCGACGGCGGGCCGCGACGGCGCGTTCAACATCGGCACGGGGGTCGAGACCAGCCTGCTGGAGCTCGCCCGCACGCTGCTGCACGTCATGGAGTCCGACCTCGACGTCGTCTTCGCACCGGCGCGCTCGGTCAACGGCGTCACCCGCCGCCTGGCCGACACCCGGGCGGCGCGCGACGAGCTGGGCTTCGTCACCGCGTACGACCTGGAGAGCGGTCTGCGCTCGCTGGTCGAGTGGTGGCGCGCCGAGCGGCTGGACGCCGCCGTCCTGAGCGGAGCGACCCGATGAGCGCGGCGAGCACCGGCGCGGCGAGCACCGGGCGCATCGACGTGATGCGCCCCTGGCTGGGCACCGAGGAGAGCGACGCGCTCGCCGAGGTGATCGCCTCCGGCTGGATCGCGCAGGGCCCCCGGGTCGCGCGCTTCGAGGCGGCTTTCGCCGAGGCGATGGGCGTCGGCCACGCGGTCGCGCTGTCCAGCTGCACCACGGCCCTGCACCTCGGGCTCGTGGTCGGCGGCGTGAGCGCCGGGGACGACGTCGTGGTCCCCTCCTTCTCCTTCATCGCGACCGCCAACGCGGTCGTGCACGCCGGCGGCCGGCCGGTCTTCGCCGACGTCGACCCGGTCACGGGCAACGTCACCGCGGAGACGATCGCCGCGGCGCTGACCCCGGCCACCCGCGCGGTGATCGCGGTCGACCAGGGCGGGGTACCCGTCGACCTCGAGCCGATCCGCGCGCTCTGCGACCCGCTCGGTGTCCTCGTCCTCGAGGACGCCGCCTGCGGCGCGGGCTCGCGCTACCGCGGCCGCTCCGTCGGGGCCGGCGCGGCGCTGACGGCCTGGTCGTTCCACCCGCGCAAGCTGCTCACCACGGGTGAGGGCGGGATGCTCACGACGGACGACGCGGACCTCGCGGCCCGCGCCCGCCGCCTGCGCGAGCACTCGATGTCCGTCTCCGCGGCGGACCGGCACGGCAGCGTGCTCGCCGCGGCGGAGCACTACGACGAGGTCGGCTTCAACTTCCGGATGACCGATCTGCAGGCCGCCCTCGGCCTCGTGCAGCTCGGCCGGCTGCCGGCGCTGATCGAGCGCCGCCGGGCGCTCGCGGCCCGCTACGCGGCGGCCTTCGCCGACGTCCCGGGTCT
Organism: Rathayibacter festucae DSM 15932; assembly: GCF_004011135.1. Taxonomy (NCBI): domain Bacteria; kingdom Bacillati; phylum Actinomycetota; class Actinomycetes; order Micrococcales; family Microbacteriaceae; genus Rathayibacter; species Rathayibacter festucae. The sequence goes on from NZ_CP028137.1 coordinate 1,837,862, forward strand.
GCGCACGGTGACCGACCCGGAGCACGGCACGAGCAACTTCCAGTCGTTCTGGATCGAGGTCGGCGACGACTACCCGCTCGAGCGCGACGGCCTGATGGCCGAGCTCGCCTCCCGCGACGTCTCCGCCCGCCGCGGCATCATGGCGGCCCACCGCCAGCCGCCGTACCGCGCCCACCCGAACGCGGACCGACTGCCCGTCACCGAGCGACTGACCGACCGGACGCTGATCCTGCCGCTCTTCCACGCCCTCACCGAGCAGGACCAGGACCGGGTGATCGAGGCCGTTCTGGCCCCGTCGCGCCTGGCCCGCGAGCACGAGACGGCGGTCCTCCGTGCGTGAGCTGATCCTGGTCGGCGCGAGCGGACTGGCGCGGGAGACCCTCGCCCTCCTCTCCGTGAGCGGCAGCCACCGCGTGATCGGCGTGGTCGACGACGGCGCCGCGCGCTGGGGCACCGAGATCTCGGGAGTCCCCGTGATCGGCGGCCTCGACGCGATCGCCGAGCACCCCCGCGCCGAGATCGCCGTCTGCGTCGGCCACGGCAGCGGCCGGGCGCGCATCGTCGACCGCCTCCGCGCGCTCGGCGTGCACGACCACCGCTACGCGCGGATCGTGCACCCGGCCATCCACGTGCCGGACGACTGCCGGATCGGCGCGGGGAGCATCCTGCTCGCCGGCGTCGTGCTGACCGCCGATGTGGCGATCGGCCGGCACGTGGTGGCGATGCCGAACGTGACCCTCACCCACGGCGACCGGATCGGCTCGTTCGCCACGCTCTGCGCCGGGGTCACCCTCGGCGGCGGAGTGCGGGTGGGCGAGGAGGCGTACCTGGGCATGGGCGCCTCCGTCCGCGAGCGCTCGCGGATCGGCCGCCGGGCGACGCTCGGCATGGGCGCGGTGCTGCTGCGCGATCAGCCGGCCGGCGAGACCTGGCTGGGCGTGCCCGCGGCTCCGCGGATCGAGCCCGACGCCGTCCGGCGTGCGGACAGCACTCTCGAAGGAGCGTCCGCATGAGCGCCGTCCGCGGGCACCGGTCGCCGGTGCTCCCCCTCTCCGGCCCGGCGCCGCTCGTCTCGGTCGTGATCGCGGCCGTCGACGGCGCGTCGCCGACCGCCGCGCTGGCGAGCGTCCTCGCGCAGCGCGGCGTCCGGCTGGACGTCGTCGTCGTGACGGACGCGGATCCGGTCGTCGAGGACGAGCGCGTGCGCGTGCTCGAGGTGCCCGCCGGCCTCGGCACGATCGCCGCCCGGAACGCCGGGCTCGCGCTCGTCCGCGGCGAGTCCGTGCTGGTGCTGCCGAGCACCGACGCGCTCACCGCCGGGGCGCTCGAGCGGGCGGCGGCCCTGCTGGCCGCGCACCCGTGGGTGGGCGCCGTGCACGGCGACGCCGAGATCTCGGTCCGGCCCGCGACCGCGGCCATCGGGCGCGTGGAGTGGACGCTGTGGAGCGGGGCCGACTGGATCGAGCGCACGAGCCGCCAGGGCTCCGACCTCCTGGTCGACCACGCCGTGCTGGTCCGCCGCTCGATCGCCGACGCTCTCGGCGGCTACGCCGAGGACCTCCCCCGCACCGCCGATCTCGACTACGGGCTGCGGCTCGCGGCGCTCGGCGGGATCGGCCGGATCAGCGGCGTCGTCCAGACCCGCTGCCACCCGCAGCCGAGCAGCGACCCGCTGGCGGAGCTGCGCGAGCGCCGGGGCACGATCGAGCACTTCTTCGCCAGCGCCGGGCACGACTCGTCCGGCCGCCGGGCGCAGGGCGGGGACCGCCGCGCGAACGCCGGCCGCGCCCTCGCCCACGAGGCGATGGGGCGGGCGCTGCGCAGCCGTGCCTCGGCGCGCCCCGAGGATCAGGCCGAGGGCGCCCGCTTCGCCTCGATCGCCGCCGAGTGCTGGCCGGCGGTCGTCGACACGGCCGAGTGGCGGCGCTTCGTCCGCGCCGGCGAGCGCGCGCGGAGGCCGCTCTCGTGACCGCCGTCGAGTCCCCTCCGGTCTCCGCGGGCCGGAGCCGCATCGCGTCGGCCCTGGGCTGGAGCGCGCTCAGCACGATCGCGCTCCGGCTCGGCAGCCTGGCCCTGGGCGTCGTGCTGGCCCGGCTGCTCGCTCCCGAGGCGTTCGGCGTCTACGCGCTCGCGCTCACCGTGCAGTCGGTGCTGATGGCGCTGTCCGACTTCGGACTCAGCACCGATCTGATCCGCTCGAGCGAGCCCGAGCGGCGCGCGCCGACCGTGGCCGTGCTCGGCCTGGTCCTCGGCGGGACTCTCGGCGCGGCGATGGCGGCCTCGGCGCCGACGATCGCCGCGGCGACGGGCTCGCCCGAGACGGCCGGCGTGCTGGCGGTCCTCGCGATCACCCTGCCGCTGGCCGGGGCCGGAGTGGTCCCCTACGCCGCGCTGCAGCGCCGCTTCGCCCAGCGGCCGCTCTTCCTGATCGCCGCCGTCGACTTCGTCGTCTCCACCGCGATCACCCTCGCGCTGCTCGCCGCCGGGACCGGGGTGCTGGCGCTCGCCGTCGCCCGCGTCGTGGCGCAGACCTGCACGATGGTGCTGCTCTTCGTCGCCGCCCGCGAGCGGCCGCGCCTGGGCTGGGACCGCTCGATCGCCCCCTCCGCGCTGCGCTTCGGCCTGCCGGTGGCGATCGCCAACCTGATCTCCTGGGGCGTGCTCGGCACCGACAAGGTGGTGATCGCCGGGCTGATCGATCCGGTGGCGCTGGGCTACTACGTCCTCGCGTTCAACATCTCGACCTGGCCGATGACCGCGGTGGGCCAGGTGGTCCGCTCCGTCGCTCTGCCCGCGTTCTCCCGAGCGCACGAGGACGGCCGTCCCCTGCCCGTCGCCGCGGCGACCGGGCTGACCTGGGCGCTCGCCGCTCCGCTCGGCGCGCTGCTCGCCGCCCTGGCCGCCCCGCTCGTGCACGTCGTCTACGGCGAGCGCTGGGCTCCCGCCGCGGCGGCGCTGGGGCTGCTCGGCGTCGTCGGCGCGCTGCGGGTGGTCGCCGATCTCTTCAGCTCGGCGGCGCTCGCGAAGGGCGGCTCCGGTCGCGTCGCGATCGTGCAGGGCGTCTGGTTCGCGGCGCTCACGCTCGCGCTCGTCCCGGCGGTGCTGGGCGGCGGCTTCGTCGGTGCGGCCTGGGCGCAGATCGGGGTGGCCGCGCTCGTGGTCGGTCCCGTCTTCGCCTGGCTGCTGCGCTCGATCGACGTCGACCTGCGCGCCGTCGGCCGCTCCCTGGTGCCGCCGGCGCTCGCCGCGGCGGCCGCGGCCGGTGCCGCGCTGCTCGTCCCGATCGGACTCGCCGCCGTCGGCCTCGACGCCGACTGGCTCGCCCTCCTCGGGGGCGGCGCGACCGGCGGCGTCCTCTACCTCCTCCTCCTGCGGACCTGGCTGCTGCGCCGGGTCCGCGAGCTCACCTCCGACCGAAGGAACCCGTCATGACCACCGAGCCGATCGTCCCGCTCGCCGATCTGCACCTCCAGCACCTCGTCGTCGCCGACGTGATCCGGGAGGGCTTCGACCGCGTGCTCGCGGACTCGTCGTTCGTCCGCGGTCCGGACGTGTCCCGCTTCGAGGAGGAGTTCGCCGCGTACTGCGACGTGCGGCACACCATCGGGGTCGGCAACGGGACGGACGCGCTCGAGCTCGCCCTCCTCGCGCTCGACCTCGCGCCCGGCGACGAGGTGCTCGTCCCCGCGAACACCTTCGTGGCGACCGCCGAGGCCGTCGTCCGTGCCGGCGCCCGGCCGGTGTTCGTCGACTGCGACGACGACTACCTGATCGACGTCGACTCGGCCGCGGAGGCCGTCACTCCCCGCACCCGCGCGGTGATGGCCGTGCACCTCTACGGGCAGTGCGCCCCGGTGGAGCGGCTCTCCGCCGCTCTCGGCGAGGAGGTGCGGATCGTCGAGGACGCGGCGCAGGCCCAGGGCGCCCGGCGCTTCGGCGCTCGCGCGGGCTCGCTCGGCGCCATCGCCGGCACCAGCTTCTACCCGGGCAAGAACCTCGGCGCCTACGGCGACGCGGGCGGAGTGATGACCGACGACGACGAGCTCGCCGCGGCCGTGCGCCGGCTCGGCAACCACGGCGGCCTCAGCGCCTACCGGCACGACGTCGTCGGCACGAACTCCCGGCTAGACTCGCTGCAGGCGGTCGTGCTGAGCGCGAAGCTCGCGCACCTGGATGAGTGGAACCAGCAGCGCCGCGACGCCGCCGCGCGCTACGCCGAGCTCCTGGACGGCGTCGATGGGCTGGTCCTCCCCCGCACCGCGCCGGGCAACGAGCACGTGCACCACCTCTACGTCGTGCGCACCCCGGAGCGGGAGCGCCTGCGCGCGGCGCTCGCGGAGGCGGGCGTCGCGACCGGCGTGCACTACCCGACCCCGGTGCACCTGCTGGCCCCGTTCCTCCCCGCCTCCGGCCGCCCGCGCTCGCTGCCGCGCGCCGAGGCGTTCGCCGGGCAGCTGCTGACGCTGCCGCTGTTCCCCGGCATCACCGCGGCGCAGCAGGAGTACGTGGCGGAGTCGCTGATCGCCGCGCTGCGGAGCACCACCTCCGCGGCCCCGAGCCCGGCGGGGGTGCTGTCGTGACGACCGCCGTCGCCGCGGGGACCCGGCGCGGTCGCACGGTGCCGGTCGAGGAGATCGACACCTCCGACGCCACCGTCTCGGTCCTCATCCCGCTGCACGACTACGCGCAGTTCCTCCCCGCCGCCGCGGCGAGCGCCCTCGGCCAGACGGGCGTCCGCGTGCAGCTGGTGATCGTCGACGACCGCTCCACCGACGACTCGCTCGCGGTGGCCCGCTCGATCGCGGCCGGCGACGACCGCGTCCTGGTGCTGGCGAACCCGCGGAACCTCGGCCCCGTCGGCAGCGTGCTCGCCGCGCTGGCCGTGGCGACCGGCGAGTTCTCCTGGTACCTCGACGCCGACGACGTGATCGCCCCGGGCGCCCTGGCCCGCGCGGTCGCCGTCGCCCGCGCGCACCCGTCGGTCGGGCTGGTCTACGGCCACCCCGTGCACTTCCCGGACGGCTCGGTGCTGCCGACCGCGCGGACGACTCCGACGTCGTGGCTGCTCTGGTCCGGCGGCGACTGGCTGCACGAGCGCTGCCGCACCGGGCTCAACGTGATCACCTCGCCCGAGGTGCTCGTGCGCCGCTCGGTCCTCGACCGCGTCGGCTGGCCCCGGCCGCTGCCGCACACCTACGACATGGAGCTCTGGCTGCGCCTCTCGGCCGCGTCCGACGTCGCCTACATCCAGGGCGTCGACCAGGCCTGGCACCGCGAGCACGCGGGCAGCCGCTCGGACACCGTGACGCCGCTGCACGACCTGCGCGAGCGCCTGCTCGCCTTCGAGACCTTCTTCGCCGATCCCGGCGGACCGCTCGAGCGGCGCGACGAGCTCGAGCACCTCGCCCGGCGGGCCCTCGCCCGCGACGCCCTCGTCAAGGGCGCGCAGCGCTTCGACAGCGGCGGCGCCACCGCGGCGGACCTCGAGGAGCACCTCGGCTTCGCGCACCAGGTCTACGGCGACGCGGCCCGGCTGCCCGAGTGGGAGCGCCTGCAGTCGCGGCTGCTGAGCGCGCCGAGCGACCGCTTCTCCCCGCGCTTCCTGCTGGAGCGGGTGCTGCGGCGCCTGCGCACCGACCGGTCCTGGCGCCGCTGGCACCGCGAGGGGAGCTTCTGATGCGCGCCTCCCACGTCCCCCGCGAGCTCGTCCGGCGCCTGCGGAGCACCGGCGGCCGCGATCTGCTGCAGCGCGCCGTCCGCTCGCTCGGCGACCGCGTCGGCGTCCGCGAGCTCGACATGCCGCTGCTCCCCGGCGACATCGCCGACTCCGGTCTCCTCCACCTGCCCGGCGCCCCGGTCCGCGCCGAGGGCCCCGCGTCGATCGGCTGGATCTGCACCCCGCCCGACCGCGGCTCCGGCGGCCACACCACCCTGTTCCGGATGGTGCAGGGCATGGTCGAGCGCGGCCACCGCTGCACCCTCTTCCTCTACGACCGGCACGGGGCCGACTTCGAGACCCGCGCCGCGATCATCCGCGCCGGCTGGCCGTGGCTCGACGTGGACATCCGCAGCGCCGAAGACGGCGTCACCGGCGTCGATGCGGCCGTGGCGACCTCCTGGGAGACCGCCCACGTGCTCGCCACTCGCGGGACGGCGCCGATGGCCCGGCTGTACTTCGTGCAGGACTACGAGCCGTTCTTCCACCCGCGCGGGACACTCGCGGCCCTGGCGGAGGACAGCTACCGGTTCGGCTTCCGCACCATCGCCCTCGGCGAGATGGTGCGCTCGCACCTCGACGCGCTCGGCGTCGCGAGCGATCTCGCGCCGTTCGGCTGCGACACCACCACCTACACGCTGGACAACCCCGACGGCGAGCGCTCCGGCGTGGTGTTCTACGCCAAGCCCGCCGCCGACCGGCGCGGCTACCTGCTCGGCCGGCGGGCGCTCGCGCTCTTCCACGCCGAGCACCCCGAGGTGCCGATCCACGTCTACGGCACGGCGCCCGGAGCGTGGGACGTGCCGGTGATCGAGCACGGCACCCTCGCGCCGAGCGAGCTCGCCGCCCTCTACAACCGCTGCTCGGCCGGCATCGCCCTCTCCTTCACCAACATCTCGCTGGTGGCGGAGGAGCTGCTCGCCTGCGGCGCCGTCGCCGTGGTGAACGACGCCGTCGACGCCCGCGCGGACCTGCCGCACCCCGGCGCGAGCTGGGCCCGCCCGACTCCGGCGGGCATCGCGGAGGCGCTCGGCCGCGCGGTCGACGCCGCCCGGCCCGGCCGCGAGGTCGCCGCCGGCGTCCGGCACGGCTGGGGCGTCGCCCAGGAGGTCGTCGAGCGCGTCGTCCTCGACGAGCTCGCCCGGACGACCCTCACCGGCCCGGCACGCACCGCGGCCCCGGTCCCGGGCCCCGCACTCGTCCCCTCACTCGCCCCCGCTCGATCGGAGAGCTGACCCATGACCCTCGAAACCCACCGCCGGGTCGTCCTCGGCGGCAGCCCCGTCGATCTCGCCCGGCACGAGGAGGCGGTCCGCACCATCGCGGACCGCGCCGCCGCCCTGCACGACGCGCCGCTGGGCGTCCTCTCCGTGAACGTCGACCACGTCAACCACTTCGGTCACGGCGGACGCTGGCAGCACGTGCTCGAGCGCCGCGCCCTGCCGGTCGCCGAGGCGCCGACCCTCGTCCTGGTCCCCGTGGCCGAGGGCGAGACCGAGTGGACCGACGCGCCGCTGGACGTCCCGGCCCGCCCGGTCGAGTGGCTCTCCCTCATCGACGGCAGCCCGATCGCCAAGCAGGCCGAGCGCCTCACCGGCGTCTCCTGGCCGCGCCTGGCCGGCAGCGACCTGATCGGTCCGCTGCTGGACCGCGCCGCGACCGACGGCGTGCGCGTCGGCGTGCTCGGCGGCTCCGAGGCCGCGCAGTCCCGGCTGCGCGCCCGCCTGTCCGAGGAGCGGCCCGACCTGGTGATGGCCGGGCTCTGGTCGCCGTCCCGGGCCGAGCTCGCCGACCCCGCCGCCAACGCCGCGCTGGTCGAGTCGATCCGCGGCGCGCGGGTCGACCTCCTCATCGTCGGACTCGGCAAGCCCCGCCAGGAGCTCTGGATCGACGAGCACGGCCCGCGCACCGGCGCGCACGTGCTGCTGGCCTTCGGCGCGGCCGTCGACTTCCTCGGCGGCTCCGTCCGCCGGGCGCCGCAGTGGGTCGCCGACCGCGGCGTGGAGTGGCTCTGGCGCCTCGCCCTCGAGCCGCGCCGCCTCGCGCGCCGCTACCTCGTCGAGGGCCCGCTCGCCTACGCGAGCCTGCGCCGGCACAGCTCGACCACCCCGCAGCGCGGCCCCGTGCTCGGCAGGGCCGCGCAGCCCGCCGCTCCGTCCCCCGTGCTGCCCGTGGTCCTGCCCGGCGGGAGCGCCCGCTTCGTCGGAGCCGGCGAGCGCGCCGACGTCGCCGCCCTCGTCGTCAGCTACCGCTCGGCCGCGACGATGGAGCGCCTGCTGACGAGCCTGCGCGCGGAGGCCGCGACCGGCGTCCGGATCCGCGTGGTCGTCGTCGACAACGCCTCCGACGACGGCTCGCTCGCCCTCGCGGCGGCGCACTCCGACGTCGTCGCCGTCGATGCGGGGGCCAACGTCGGCTACGCCGCCGCGATCAACATCGCCCGGCGGCACGCGGGCGACGCGGGTGCGCTGCTCGTGCTGAACCCCGATCTGGTCGTGCTGCCCGGCGCCGTCTCGACGCTGCTGGCGCGGATGGACTCCTCCTCCGCGGGCATCGTCGTGCCGCTCCTGCTCGACGCCGCGGGCGCCCCGTCGCGCTCGCTCCGCCGCGAGCCGACCCGGCTGCGCGCCCTCGGCGACGCACTGCTCGGCGACAAGGTCCTCGACCGCCCCGCGTTCTCCAGCGAGACCGACAGCGACCCGGAGAGCTACCGGCATGCCCACCGGATCGACTGGGCCACCGGCGCCGCGATGCTGATCGACGCGCTGGTCGCCGCCCGCCTCGGCGACTGGGACGAGCGGTTCTTCCTCTACTCCGAGGAGACGGACTACTTCCGCCGCGCCCGCGACCTCGGCGCCGAGGCCTGGTTCGAGCCCGCCGCGCAGGTCGTGCACGACGGCGGCGGCTCCGGCTCCTCCACCGCCCTCGCCGCGCTGCTCGCCGTGAACCGGGTGCGCTACGTGCAGAAGTTCCACGGCGCGCTGTACTCGAGCACCTTCCGTCTCGTCGTGCTGGCGGCGGAGTCGGCCCGCAGCGCCCTCCCCGGCGCCCGAGGCCGCGAGCACCGGCACGCGGCCCTCGCGCTCGCGGTCGGCGCCCGGCTCGCCTCGCTCCCCTCCGGCGCGCTCGCCCGCCCGCTCGCCGCACCGCACCCGAGCGGCTCGGTCGTCGTCCCCGCGCACGACGAGGAGGCGGTGATCGCCCGCACCCTGGCGCCGCTTGCCGCCGCCGCGGCGAGCGGCGCCCTCGAGGTGATCGTCGTCTGCAACGCCTGCACCGACGCCACCGCCGAGATCGCGCGCAGCTTCGCCGGCGTCACCGTGGTCGAGATCGCCGAGGCGTCCAAGACCGCGGCCCTGAACGCGGGCGACGCGGTGGCCGCCACCTGGCCGCGCCTGTACCTCGACGCGGACGTCGGTGTCACGGCGGACGCGGTCTGGAACGTCTTCGACGCCGTCACCCGCGGCGGGCTGCTCGCCGCCCGGCCGACGGCGGTCTACGACGCGACCGGAGCCGACCCCTTGGTCCGCGCCTACTACCGCGCCCGCTCGCGCACGGCCTCGCTGCACACCGCGCTCTGGGGGGCCGGCGGCTACGCCGTCAGCGGCCCGGGACACGAGCGGATCGGGACCTTCCCCGCGCTGATCGCCGACGACGAGTTCGTCGACGGCCGGTTCTCCGTCGCCGAGCGCGCCGTCGTCGCCACCGCCCCCGCCGTGGTGCAGGTGCCCCGGAGCGCGACCAGCCTGCTCGGCGTCCTGCGCCGCACCCAGCGCGGCAGCGCGCAGCTGGCGGCGGCGACCCCCGGCGGCGAGCGCCGCTCGTCCCGCACGGCCATTCAGGTGCTGCGGGCCGCCCGGGGTCCGCTCGAGCTCGCCGACGCCGCCGTCTACCTCTGCTTCGCCCTCGCCAGCCGGCTGCCGGAGCGTCAGGCGGCGGGCTGGACCCGCGACGAGACCACCCGCCGGGCCTCCTCCGCGCAGTCGGGGGCCTGACCCGTGGCCGTGATGATCGAGCGGACCGGGCCCCCGACGCTGCTGCGCCTGGTCGCCTACGCGCTGTTCCTCTTCCCCGCGGATCAGGTGCTCGCTCCCCTGGGCGCGTCCGGCTCGGTCGCGATGGTCCTCGCGCTGCTGCTCACCGGCGCGTGGGCGGCGTCGGCCCTGCTGGGGCTGCACGACCCGATCCCGATGCGCCACCCGGGGCGGGCCGCGCTCACCCTGCTGCTGCTCGTGAGCATCGCGTCCTACGTCCGCTACGCCGTGAACGACACCATCCCGCGCACCGGCGAGGGGCAGCTCAGCGCCGACCGCTGGCTGCTACTGTTGCTCGCCTCCGCCGGGATCGCCCTGGTCACCACCCAGAGCGTGCGCACCCTCGAGGACGCCCGGGTGCTGCTCGGCTCGCTCGTGAACGCGGCGTCGCTCTGCGCGATCGTGGCGATCATCCAGTTCACCGCCCACGTCGACCCGGTCGAGTGGATCCGGAGCGTCATGGTCGGCTTCGTCGACAACGGCGGCAGCACGCCGTTCCAGGACAGGGACGGGCTCACCCGGGTGGCGGGCACCACCTTCCACCCGATCGAGCTCGCGGTCGTCTCGGCGATGCTCCTGCCGCTCGCCGTCTGGCGGCTGCTGTACGACCGGACGTCTCCGCGGTTCCTCCGCGCCGCCTCCTGCGTGCTGCTGGTCGTCGCCCTGGCGCTGACGGTCTCGCGGTCGGGGGTGCTCTCCCTGGTGGTGGGCGCGGTGGTCTGCGCGGTCTTCCTCCCCGCCTACGCCCGGAGGTGGGGCTACGTGATCGCGCCCGTCGCCGTCGCGGCGTTCTTCGTCACCACGCCGGGCCTGCTCGGCACTCTCACCGGCTCGATCGGCGCGGGCACCAGCGACTCCTCGATCACCAACCGCCTCGACAACTACCCGCGCGTGGCGGCCCTCGTCGCGCACCAGCCGCTGCTCGGCACCGGCCCGGGCACCTACCTCCCGGACAGCGCCCTGCTCATCCTCGACAACCAGTACCTCGGCGCCGCCATCACGCTCGGCCTCCTCGGCGCCGTCGCGGTGCTCGCCTACTTCGGCGTCCCGGCCCTCTTCGGGCTGATCGCCGCCCAGTTCGCCCGGGATCCGCGCCTGCGCGCCCTGACCGGGAGCGTCGCCGCCTCCGCGACGGTCGCCGCGGTCGCCTCCGCCACCTTCGACTCACTGGGCTTCCCGGTGTTCGCCCTGCTGTACCCGTTCGTGCTCGGCCTGTCCGGGAGCTGCTGGCTCCTGGTCCGCGCCGAGCTCGGACTCCCCTCCGCCCTGAGCACGGACGCCTCCGTCCCCGCCCACGGCGCGATCGATCACGTCCCAGAAAGGCTGTCCTGATGGACCCCGTCTCCGTTCTCCGCACCCTCTGGCGCCACCGGCTCCTCGCCGGCGTCGTCCTCGTGCTCACCGTCGCCGCGATGGCGTACGTCCTCGTGCTCTCACCGCGCACCTACGCCTCGACCGCGACCTACGCGCTGGTCAATCCGAAGCTGCCCTCCACCGCGGAGCTGGAGGCCGACCCGGCCCTCGCCGCGCTGAACTCCGACAACCCGTACCTGCGCTCCTCGGACAACTCGCTGGCCGCCCAGGTGCTCGTCACCGTGATGAACAGCGACGACACCGCGGACGCGCTCGCCGCGCAGGGTCTCAGCACCCAGTTCGCGGTCGAGCGCTCGGCCTGGGCCGGCCAGGGGCTGCTGCTGAGCGTGACCGCCGACGCCCCGACGGCCGACGGCTCGCTCGCCACGACGACGGCGCTCGGCGACCGGCTCGTCGACACGCTGCGCAGCATGCAGACGATCAACGGCGCGGACGACCGCTACCTCTTCACCGCGCTCGAGGTGCAGACGCCCGGCAAGGCCGTCGAGCAGATCTCGGACCGGCTCCGCGCGGTGATCATGGTCGCCGTCGGCGGCGTGGTGCTGCTCTTCGGCGCGATCTCGATCGCCCGCGCCGTCGACGGCCGGCGCGCCGGACGACGGGGCGCACCGGCCGGCACCTCGACGGCGGCGGCACCGTCTCCGCGCCTCCCGATCGCCGCGCCGAGCGCGGTGACCTCCGCGCACGACGCCCCGCCCGCCTTCCGCGCCGCCCCGCACTCCGGGCACGGCACCCCGCCCGCCCTGGTCCGGCACCGCGACCCCGTCCCCGAGCGGAGCGGGCTCACCCCGCACCGCAGCTGAGCGAGCCGCGGCGCCGGACGCGGTGCGGGACGGGCCCGGTGCCGGGCAGGCCCGGGCCTCAGACCCGGCTCAGCACGCCGTCGCGCTCGACGTACTCCTCGCCGGTCTCCGGGCAGCGCCAGAGAGCGCCGTCCGCACCGTCGCCGGCCGCCTCGAGTCGCGCACCGGCCCGCCCGACCCAGCCGACCCGCCGGGCGGGCACACCGACCACGAGGGCGAAGGGCGGCACGTCGGCGGCCACCACGGCGCCGGCCGCGACCATCGCCCAGGCACCGATCCGCACCGGAGCGACGCAGACGGCCCGGGCGCCGATCGCCGCGCCCTCCTCCACCACGACCCCGACGGCGTGCCAGTCGTCCGCCGACTTCAGCGCCCCGTCCGGAGTGACGGCGCGGGGCCGCAGGTCGTTCGTGAACACCACGGCGGGGCCGACGAACACCCCGTCGCCGAGCACGGCCGGCTCGTAGACGAGCGCGTGGTTCTGGATCTTGCAGCGGTCGCCCACCACGACGCCCGGGCCGAGGTACGCGCCCCGGCCGATCACGCAGTCACGGCCCACCCGGGCCTGCTCGCGCACCTGGGCCAGGTGCCAGACCAGCGTCCCGTCGCCGACCTCGGCGCGCGGATCGACGTCCGCCGACGCCTCGATGCGCGCCGGCCGCAGCGAGCGCCCGAAGCAGACCGAGTGCTCCGAGCCGAGGTAGGAGCCGAACAGCGGGATCGGCGCGTAGCCCTGCCGCGTGTAGAAGCGGATCGCGTCCGGCTGCAGCGTCCCCGTCTCGAGCACCAGCCGCACCGCCCCGCGCTCGCGGGCCTTCTCCTCCAGCGCGGCGAGCACGGCCGCGGCGACTCCGGAGCCGCGGGCGGACCGATCGACGAACATCCGCTTCACCTCGACGACGTCCGGCCCGAGCACCGAGTCCGGCAGCGGGCGCAGCCCGCCGCAGGCCACGGCCGCGCCGCCCTCGTCGACGGCGACGAGGAACACGGGGACGTCGTCGGCGGACGGCGGCGTCCCCGGCTCGTGGTCGTCCGAGCCGTAGCGCTCGTCCAGCTCGACCCGCTGCGCCGACCGCAGGCTCTCGGCCCGGGGGTCCGCCCACTCGACCTCGACGATGCTCCAGCCCATGGCTCCTCCTCCGGCGACCGCGCGGCGAGCCCGCTCGACGGGTCCATCCTGCCCTGCGCCGCGGTCCCGCACCCGGCGGCGACCCGGCGGGACGGCGCTCCCGGTCCCGCCGCCCGGCCGCACTGCTCCGCGCCGCCGTCCTAGAATCAGCGCATGCCCGACGACTCCGCCCCTCTTCCCGCGCCCGGCTGGTACCCGCACCCCGCAGACCTCGGCGCCGAGCTCTACTGGGACGGAGCGGCCTGGACGGATCGCTCGCGCCCCGCCGTGCCGCCCGCTCCCGCCTACGGGACGCCCGAACCCGAGCAGCCCGCCACCCCCGGCTACGGAGCCGCGCCCGGGTACGGAGCCGCTCCCGGCTACGGGGCCGCCCCGCAGTACCCGGTCGCCCCGGGCTCCGGACCGGCCCCCGGCTACGGCCCGGCCGCCGGCTACGGCGCCGCCCCCGCACGCCGCAACTCCCTCGCGATCGCGAGCCTCGTCCTCGGCATCGCCAGCATCCTGATCAATCCGCTGCTCGTCCCGTCGATCCTCGCGATCGTCTTCGGCGTCCGCGGCCGGGCCGCCTCCGCGCAGCTGGGCGGCCGCGGCTTCGCCACCGCGGGCCTGATCACCGGTGTCATCGGCGTCGTCTTCGGAGTGCTGTCCTTCCTGGCACGCGCCGCCGGGCTCTCCAGCTGACCGGCGTGACGCGGCGGAGCGCCCCCTGGCTCTTCGTCGTCGCCGTCGCCCTGGTCGCGCTGGTCCTCCGCGGCCCGATCGTGGCCGTGGCTCCCGTCATCGACGCGATCCGCGGCGACCTCGCGCTCTCCTCCGGCCAGGCGGGCGTCCTCACCAGCATCCCGGTGCTCTGCTTCGCCCTGGCCACGCCGCTGGCCCTGCTCGTGATCCGCCGGGTCGGGCCGGACGCCGCGGTGACCGTCACCGTGCTCGGCGTCGCCCTCGGCACCATCCTGCGCTCGGCCGGCGACGTGGTCTCCGTGGTCGCCGGCACGATCCTCATCGGCGTCTTCATCACCATCGGCAACGTCGTGGTCCCCGTCGTCATCCGCCGCGACGTCGCACCCGAGCGCGTCGACCTCACGACCGGCGTCTACACCGCCGCGCTCAACATCGGCTCGACCATCACCTCGCTCGGCACCGCGCCGCTCGCCCTCGTCCTCGGCTGGCGCGGCGCACTGCTCGCCTGGCTGGTGCTCAACGTCCTGGCCGTCGCCGGCTGGCTGCTCGCCCGCGGACCCGCCCGGGCCCTCCGCCCCGCCCCGCGCCCGCCGGCCGCGCGCGGACCGCAGGAGCCGGCGCCCCGGATCTGGCGCAGCGCCACCGTGCTCGCGCTCGCGGTCTGCTTCGCCAGCCAGGCCTTCTCCTACTACGGCGTCACCGCCTGGCTGCCCTCGCTCCTGGTCGACCGCAACGGCTTCTCGATCGAGGCGGCCGGAGCGAGCTCCTCCGTCTTCCAGATCGCCGCGATCATCGGCGCGATCGGCGTCCCGCTGGTAGTGCGCCGGCTCCGGCCGCTCGGCAGCATCGTCCTGATCGGCCTGCTCTGGTGCACCGTCCCGCTCGGCCTGCTGCTCGCCCCGCAGCTCTGGGCGCTGTGGTGCCTGCTCGGCGGCGCGGCGCAGGGCGGCGGCATCACCGTCGTGTTCGTCCTGCTCGTGCGCCTCTCCCGCTCCGACCGGCACGCCTCCCGGCTCTCCGCCACCGTGCAGGGCCTCGGCTATGCCGTCGCGGCCACCGCCCCGACCGTGGTCGGCCTCGCACACGACGCCAGCGGCGGCTGGGACGCCCCGCTGCTGATCGTGCTCACCGCCACCTGCTCCTTCCTCGCCTTCGGGATCGTCGCCGCGAGCCGTCAGGGCCGCACCGTCTGAGGCGCCGTCGCGGGAGCACGGTTCGCCGGCACCCGGTCGAGGGCGCTGTCTGAGAGCGCTCCCCTCCCGGATCGGACGGCGCGGCGTCAAGGGGCCACCGTTCTCCCGCGCGGGGCAATAGCGTGGCGGCATGGCCGAGAAGAGCACGACCCGCGAGAAGACCGCGCCCGAGCCCGACGACGCGCGCAAGCCCGACGACGTCACCGACATCACCAAGCGCTCCTGGTTCTACGTCCTGAAGAAGACCGGACGCGAGTTCGGCGCCGACCAGTGCACCGACCTCGCCGCCGCCCTCACCTACTACGCCGTGCTGGCGCTGTTCCCGGCGCTGCTCGCCATCGTCTCCGTCCTCGGCCTCTTCGGCCAGGCGCAGGCGACCACGCAGACCGTGCTCGACCTGGTCGGCAACCTCGCCTCCGCCGAGGTCGTCGACCTGCTGCGCGATCCGATCCAGTCGCTGGTCAACTCGCCGGCCGCCGGCGTCGCCTTCGTCACCGGTCTCGTCGGTGCGCTCTGGTCCGCCTCCGGCTACGTCGGCGCCTTCGGCCGCGCGATGAACCGCGTCTACGAGATCGACGAGGGCCGCCCGTTCTGGAAGCTGCGCCCGACCATGCTCGGCGTCACGGTTGTCACCGTGATCCTCATCGTCGTCGCCGCGCTCATCCTGGTGCTGAGCGGCCCGGTCGCCACCGCCGTCGGCGACGTCGTCGGTCTCGGCCCCGCCGCGCTGTCGGTCTGGAACATCGCCAAGTGGCCGGTGCTGGTGATCATCGCGGTGCTGACCATCGCGATCCTCTACTACTGGGCGCCGAACATCCGCCAGCCGAAGTTCCGCTGGATCAGCGTCGGCTCGATCCTCGCCCTCGCTATCTGGCTGCTCGCCTCGGTCGGCTTCGCGTTCTACGTCGCCAACTTCTCCAACTACAACAAGACCTACGGCTCGCTCGGTGGCGTGATCGTCTTCCTGCTCTGGATCTGGATCACCAACATCGCCCTGCTCTTCGGCGCCGAGTTCGACGCCGAGCTCGAGCGCGGCCGCGAGCTCCAGGCCGGCATCGAGGCGGAGGAGACCATCAAGCTGCCTCCGCGCGACACCGCCGCGAGCGACAAGAAGGCCGCCGTCCACGAGAAGGACGTCCGCGACGGCCGCTGGCTGCGCCTCTCCAGCGAGAACCGCGGCCAGAAGGGCCCCTCGCAGGACGACGAGGCCGCGAAGGACTCCGAGAAGGCGGCCGCCAAGGACTCCGAGAAGGACTGACCGCCTGCAGCCTCGCTGGTCGCGCAGCCGCAGCAGGCGTCGTGTCCCGCTCATGCTGGTCGAGTAGCCCCGCAGGTACGTCTGGAGCTCATGCTGGTCGAGTAGCCCCGCAGGGACGTCTGGAGCTCATGCTGGTCGAGTAGCCCCGCAGGGGCGTATCGAGACCCACCACCGTCAGCGGGGCAAGTCTGCAGACTCATCCTCCGACGCCGGCGGATCTCGATCCGCCCGCTCCGCGGGCTGCTCGATCAGCACGGCCGAGCTCCCGAGTCGCACTCGGTTCAGGACTCGAGCCCCCACAGCTCCCGGTAGTACTGCGCCCGCTCCTCGTCCGACTCGATCCCGTACTCGCGGAGCAGCAGCGGCCCCCAGCCCTCGCCGTAGTTCCAGCCGAGGCTGACCACCGCGACCGCGAGATCCGCCCAGCGGTCGCCCACGCCGAGATCGCCGACGTCGACGGAGGCGCACCAGCGGCCGTCGACACCGATCAGGGTGTTCGGCGCGCAGGCGTCCCCGTGCACGACGACGGGCTCGTCCAGCGCCGGAGCCGCGCCGAGCGCCGCGGGGCGCCGATCGAACCACGAGTCGCCGCGCAGCGCCGCGGGCACCTCGGCCACCGACAGTGCGTGCACCGCCCGCAGTGCCGCCGCGATCGCCCGCACCGCCTCCTCCGGCCGCGCGATCCACTCCGGAGCGACAGCGCTCGCGCCGTCGATCGGCGCCGTCAGCAGCCACTGCGCCTCGGCGTCCTCGCCGCGCTCGAGGATCCGCGGCACCGGATGCCGTCCGGCGAGCCACTCGAGCCGCGCCGCCTCCCGCCCGAGGTCGACACCGCGCGCCCGCAAATTCCACTTGAGGTACCCGTCCCGCACCCGGAAGGTCAGCCCGTCCAGCTGGTTCCGCCACACCAGCTCCGGCGCGACTCCCCCGTTGAGCGCGATCGCCACCTCGGGCACCCGCACCCCCGCCATCGACGTCTGCCTGCTCAGATCCGGCCCGCTCATCCCTCCACCCTCCCGCGAGATGCCACTTGTGCACGCAATCCTCGGCGTGTCGCGTGCACAAGTGGCATCTCGCGGACCGTCAGCGCAGGTAGCGGAGGAGGAGGGTGTCGCCAGCAGCGAGCACGTGAGCCAGGCGCACCTCCCGCGGAGTCGCAGCGCCGCGGGCGATGCGGCCGGCGTCGCCCGACTCGAGCGACGGGCTGATCGTCAGGCACAGCTCGTCGACGGCGTCCGCGGCCAGCAGTGTGCCGAGGAGGCCCGGACCGCCCTCGCAGTGGATCCGGCCGAGCCCGCGCTCGACGAGCGCCGCGCGCATCCGTCCCGCATCCAGCGCGTCCTCGCCGCAGACCAGCACGTCCGCGACCTCGGCCAGCTCCGCGCGCCGCCGCTCCGGCGACGTCCCGGTCGTCACCACGATCGGCCGCACCGGCGCCTCCGTGAAGATCCGCGACCCGGGATCGAGGTCCAGCGACCCCGACACGATCGCGAGCACCGGGTGCGGAGGCAGCCCCGCCGCCGTCCGCGCCGCCGCGGCCTCGTCGCCGAGCACCATCGGCCCGTAGCCCTCGGTCCGCACCGTGCCGGCCGCGACCAGCACCACGTCGGCCAGGCGCCGCAGCAGGTCGAAGACCCGCAGATCCGCCTCGCCGCCCAGCGCCCCGGAGACGCCCTCGCGGGTCACCGCGCCGTCGATGCTCGAGACGAAGTTCACCCGCAGCCACGCGTCACCGGCGCCGTCCGCGTAGGCCGCGAGCAGCTGCTCGTCGTCGAGGTCCTGGGCGGGCGCCGGCCGGAGCCGGTCGATCGCCGCGCTCACGCGCGGTCCGCCGTCTCGTCGGCCGCGACGTTGTGCCGCAGATACGCCGGCTGCCGCCAGCCGAGCACCGCCTCGGTCAGCCGCACCGCGTCCACCGCCTGCCGCACGTCGTGCATCCGCACGATCCGCGCGCCGTTCAGGATGCAGATCACCGCCGCGGCCAGCGATCCCTCGAGCCGCTCGCCCTGCGGCCGGTCGAGGGTCTCGCCGATGAAGTCCTTGTTCGACACCGCCGCGAGCACCGGCAGCCCGAGGACCGACAGCTCCCCCAGCCGTCGCGTCAGCTCCAGCGTGTGCAGCGTGTTCTTATTGAGGTCGTGCCCGGGATCGACGATCAGCCGGTCGTCGGGGATCCCCGCCGCCCGCGCGCGCTCCACCCGGACGCGCAGGTGCTCGATCACCTCCGCCACGACGTCCTCGTACTGCGGCGCCGCCGGCTCGCTGCGCGGCGCACCGACACTGTGGGTCACGACGAGCTGGGCGGAGGAGCCCGCGAGCACCGCGAGCATCCCCGGATCGTGCAGCCCGCTGGTGTCGTTGACGACGGAGGCGCCCTCGGCGATGCTCGCCCGGGCCACCTCGGCGCGGGTCGTGTCGACGGAGATCACCACGTCGCTGCGCCCGTGGATGGCCGCGACCACCGGCACCACCCGGTCCAGCTCCTCCTGGAGCGAGACGGCGGGCCCGCGGCCGAACGGCACTCCGCCGATGTCGACCCAGTCGGCGCCCTGCTCGGCGGCCCGCACCGCGGCCTCGACGGCCCGGTCGAGCGCGAAGGTGGAGCCCTTGTCGTAGAAGGAGTCGGGTGTGCGGTTCACGACCGCCATCACCGCGACCTCCCGCTCGAAGTCGA
This sequence comes from Rathayibacter festucae DSM 15932, assembly GCF_004011135.1. Lineage (NCBI taxonomy): Bacteria > Bacillati > Actinomycetota > Actinomycetes > Micrococcales > Microbacteriaceae > Rathayibacter > Rathayibacter festucae. The sequence goes on from NZ_CP028137.1 coordinate 1,856,724, forward strand.
ACCCGCGTCCGCCGATCGTGCGCCTCATCGTCCGTCGTCCCTCCGGCTGCCCGCGCCGAGCGAGCGTCGGCGCGCTTACCCTAGACGAGCCGCATCGGCGACGGCTGCGGCGGCAGCAGCGGCGTCGTCGCGGCGTCCTCGAGCAGCACCTGGAAGAGCAGGTGGTCCTGCCACTCCCCCGCGATCCGCAGGTAGCGCCGGGCCACTCCGATCCGCTCGAAGCCGTTGCGCTCGAGCACCGTCTGCGAGCCGACATTGTGCAGCAGCGTGCCCGCCTGCACCCGGTGCAGCCGCAGCTCGTCGCGGGCGAGGCCGAGGGTCGCGCCGACCGCGCGGGTCATCACCCCGCGGCCCTCGAGCTCGCCGTCGACCCAGTAGCCGAGGTCCGCGCTGTCGAAGGCGCCGCGCACCACGTTCGAGAGCGTCACCCGCCCGACGAGCTGGTCGCCGCGCTCGAGCACCAGCGGGAGCAGCGCCCCGGACCGGTGCCCGTGCAGCGCGTCGGTGATCGCGTCGGTCTGCCCGCCGGACTCGAAGAACCGCGCCGACCGCAGCGGCTCCCACGGCGCGAGGCGGCGCCGGTTGCGGCGGTACGCCTCGGCGAGCGCGGGACCGTCTTCGCGGACGATCAGGCGGAGGACGGTGCCGTGGCCGACGGCGATCGAGGCTGACACCCTGCGAGGCTAGACCGATCCGGTCCGTTAACGCACGAACCCCCGGCCGGGGCCGGGGGTGTCGTCGTGGTGGGCGATACTGGGATCGAACCAGTGACCTCTTCCGTGTCAGGGAAGCGCGCTACCGCTGCGCCAATCGCCCGCTGCTCCCTAAGAAGCGCCTCGCTCGGTGAACGATCGAGGTGGATACGGGATTCGAACCCGTGTATACGGCTTTGCAGGCCGCTGCCTCGCCTCTCGGCCAATCCACCGTGTACGGGATTCGGTGTCGGCGGCCCCTCGGAGAGTGATCTCCACGGGCCGACCAGGTGAAACACCGACCCGGGGGCCGGTTCTTCGAGCGGATGACGAGATTCGAACTCGCGACCCTCACCTTGGCAAGGTGATGCGCTACCACTGCGCCACATCCGCATGATGTGTTGGATTGCTGTCTTGCTGCCGATTGCTGGTCTTGCCTGTCTCCCCGGCGCTTTCGCTGCCCGGCTCGACCTAGAAGACTGTATCCGAACGCCGCGCGAACTTCCAAATCGACGGCGCCCCGATTCGCGCGCCGCGACGCCGGACCCGCGTCGTTCCGCGCGAAACCGGCCCGCAACCCGCTGTTCACCCGGGCGTGGCGCGCCGTTCCCGGTGCAGCGGAGCGCCGCGGATCCGCTACGATCGTTTCTCGGGTCGTCCACAAGACGGCCGTCAGGGCGATTGGCGCAGTTGGTAGCGCGCTTCCTTCACACGGAAGAGGTCATCGGTTCGAGTCCGGTATCGCCCACCACCAGAACCCCCGGTCCGCCGGGGGTTCTCGCATCTCCGGCGACGTCGATCGCGATGCTGCTGCCGTGCCGGAGACACTGTGTGACCCAGGACGCGCCGTCCCACCACCGTCGCGGAGCGCCGATCTAGACTGTCGCTCATGCGTGCGGCGGAAGAAGTGAAGCAGCCCCTGGTCCTGCGGGACCTTCCGACCGTCGAAGCGGACGGCAAGACTGTCGTGCCCGACGAGGTCGCTGCAGCACTGGCCGCCCGGATCATCGCACGAGAGAGCGAGCTCCTCGAGCGTCTCGCCGGCGAGTGACCGTCTACCTCACCAGCGAGCAGGTCGTCGCGATCAATGCGGCGATCAAGGGCAGCCAGGCCAGGTGCGACGACCCGGCCGGAGTCGACGCCGCCGTCGGACGTGCGTCGTCCACCTTCGGCGGGCTCGATCTCCTCCCGACGCTCTGGCTCAAGGCCGCCTCGCTCCTGCACGGAATCGCGAGCACGCAGTACTTCGCTGACGGCAACAAGCGGACGGCGTTCGTCGCGGCGACACTGCTGCTCGAGCTCAACGGTGCGCCGCTGAAGCCGATGGAAGTGATCGCGAGGGAGGTGCTGGTCCTCGGGGCCGCGGTGAGCCTGCTCAGCGTCGAGCAGGTCGCGGAGTGGTTGGAGGTGCACGCACTTGCGGCGGACAGCCGCGTCTTCCTCGACGAGGACAGGACGACCATCGTCGGCGGGACGCTCCATCTGACGGAGTTCGCGCACGGCGCGAGTGTTCTTCGCAACGTCCACGCGACGGACGTTCGGTTCCTCGGGCCGGCCGTCGTCACCTTCCTCGGCCGGACCGCGCTCTTCAATCCGTTCTGGGAGTACGGAGAGCAGCGGGAATCGATGCTCTACGAACGTCCGCCCGGCACGTCGATCGTCGGGGTCACGGTCTTCGAGAACAGCGTCTTCGAGCGCTGCCTCTTCTCCGACATCGGCATCGCAGGCACTGCCGAGATGCTGCGCGACTTCCGGCGTGAGAGCGGCGACCTGGGTCCCATCGGCTTCACCCTGTGATCGGCGGCGCTCGCGGCATCCGCCGCGTGAGGCCCCAGCTGTGTCGGCCGGAGACCGAGCACTCGCCCGCATCGGAGGCACTCTCGTGATGGGTCGCTCCCACGCCGTCTCCGGCGCGCTCGCCTGGTCCGTCGTCACGACCGTCCCGGCCCTCGCCGCACCGCTCGGTCTCGCTGGCCTGCCTCTGGACCTGCGGCTGGTCGGCCTCGGCGTCGCCGCCGGCTGGGCGCTCGTCCCGGACGCCGACCACGCCCGGGCGACGATCTCGCGCTCGGCACCCGGCGCGTCCCTCCTCACCGCGACCGCCGGCCGCATCAGCGGCGGCCACCGGCACGGGATGCACTCACTGCTCGCGGTCGCCGTCGTCTGGTACCTGATCCCGCTCCTTGTCGCCCTGCGCTTCCCCGTGCCGCTCGTCGGCCCGGTCTCGCTGGCCGCCGTGCTCACCCTGCCGGCGATCGCCTTCGCCGCGAAGGCGGTCAGGGCTGCGCCCTCCTGGCCGATCGCCTGGGCCGGCGCGCTCGTCGTGACCGTGCTCCTGGTCACCCTCGCCGACGGCACCTGGGCCTGGCTGCAGGTCGCCGCGACCCTCGGCTACCTCGTGCACGTCGCCGGTGACGCCCTCACCACCGAGGGGATCAACTGGCTCTGGCCGCTGCGGATCCGCTCCCCGCGCTGGGTGCGCCGCACGCCCGTGCTGCGGCGGCTCTGGACGTCCGGCGGCTACGCCGCGATCCCCGTCCTCGGCTCGGCCGGCTCCTGGCGCGAGACGATCCTCTACTGGCTGATGTCGGCCGCCACGATCGTGCTCACGGCCTGGCTGCTCGCCGAGGAGCTCCTCTGACCCCGGGCGGGAGCCCTCAGTACACCGCCCCCGGGTTCATGATCCCCAGCGGATCGAACACCGCCTTGATCCCGCGCTGCAGCACCATGGAGTCCTCGCCGAGCTCCTCCGCGAGCCAGCGGCGCTTCAGCAGCCCCACCCCGTGCTCCCCGGTGAGGGTGCCGCCGAGCGCCAGCGCCGTGCGGAACAGCTCGCCCGCCGCCGCCCAGACCTCCTCGCCGACCCCGTCGGACCCGGCAGGCACGACGAAGTTCGGGTGCAGGTTGCCGTCGCCCGCGTGGGCCACGGTCGGGATGCTCAACCCGGTGCGCTCCTCGATCCCGCGGATGGCGGCGAACATCGCGGGCAGCGCCGAGCGCGGCACGCACACGTCCTCGATCAGCACCTCGCCCTCGGCCTCGAGCGCGGGATGGAACGCCCGCCGCACCGCGAGCAGCGCCTCGCCCGCCACTGGGTCGTCCGTCGACTCGGCGTCCCCGCCGGCCTCGGCCACGATCGCGAGGATCCGGTGCGCCTCCTCCTCCGCTCCCCCGCCGTCCGTCTGCACGAGCAGGTAGGCGGCGCCGCGGTCGAGCTGCGCGCCCGTGTAGCGGCCGATCGCGGCGAGCGCCCCCTCGTCCATCAGCTCCATCACCGCCGGTCGGAGGCGGGCGGCAGTGATGGCGGCGGAGGCGGCCGCCGCGGCGACGACGCTCGGGAAGTACGCGCCGACGGTCACGACGCGGCCCGCGGGGATCGGCCGCAGCTTCACCGTCGCCTCGACGATCACCCCGAGCGTCCCCTCCGAGCCGGTCAGCAGCGCCGTGAGGTCGTAGCCGGCGACGCCCTTGACGCTGCGCCGCCCGGTCCGCACCAGGCGCCCGTCTGCCAGCACGACGGCGAGCCCGAGCACCGCCTCGCGGGTGACCCCGTACTTCGCGCAGAGCAGCCCGCCCGCGTTGGTGGCGATGTTGCCGCCGATGCTCGAGATCGCCTTGCTCGCCGGGTCGGGCGAGAAGATCAGCCCGTCGGCGGCGACCGCGTCCGACAGCGCCTGATTGAGCACGCCCGGCTCGACCACCGCGAGCTCGTCCTCGAGCGAGATCTCCAGGATGCGGTCCATGGCCGCCGTCGAGAGCACGATCGCGCCGTCGCGCCCGACGGCCCCCGCGGCGAGTCCCGTCCCCGCGCCGCGCGGAACGACCGGCACCCGGTGCTCAGTGGCGAGCCGGAGCGTCGCCTGCACGTCGGCAACCGAGCGCGCGCGGACCAGCGCGAGCGCGCGCCCGCCGGCGGTCCACCCCGACTTGTCGGTGTGCGCGGACTCGAAGTCCAGCCCCTCGGTCGTCACCGCGTCGCCGAGCTCCTCGCGCAGCCTCCGGAGGACGAGCGCACTGCCGTCGGTCTCGGCACCGCGGGTCTCGGTGCCGACGGTCTGCGTGCCGACGGTCTGTGTGCTGCTGGTCTCGGTGCTGCTCATGGGGGTCACTCCGGGCGGATCGCGGGTGGGCCTCTCGATCCTTCCACGGCAGCCCGGCGACGCGGCAGGATGGGCGGATGAGCGGATCGCGGCGATGACCGGCCCCACCAGCGCGGGCATCCTCCTGCACCGGCTGCGCGGCGGCGAGCGCGAGGTGTTCCTCGGCCGGATGGGCGGCCCGCTGTGGACGCGCCGCCCGCGGGCCTGGTCGATCCCCAAGGGCCTGCACACGCCCGAGGAGAAGCCGCTCGACGCCGCTCGGCGCGAGTTCGAGGAGGAGATCGGCGTCGCCGCCCCGGACCTCGATTACGCGCTCCTCGGCGCCTACCGCCAGCGCTCCGGGAAGACCGTCACCGTCTTCGCCGCGGAGTCCGCCGACGAGGTCGCGTTCGTCGCCAGCAACACCTTCGAGCTCGAGTGGCCGCGCGGCTCCGGAGTGGTCCGCGCCTACCCGGAGATCGAGCGCGCGGAGTGGCTGCCGCTCGAGCGCGCCCGCGAGGAGATCACCGCCGGGCAGGTGTCCGCGCTCGACGATCTCGAGCGGACCCTGTCCGCGACGGACCGACCGGCGGCCCAGCGCCCGGACGCGCAGGACTCGGCTCAGTAGTCGAGGACGTCCAGCGGCATCGCCAGGTCGTCGTCGGTCGCCATCGGCACGGGCCGGCCGAGCCGGCGGGCGCGGTCGCCCAGCTCCGCGACCAGCGCCTCGTCGACGATCTCCGCGGCGTCCTCGGGCTCGTCCTCGACGAGCATCTGGCTCGACGGTCCGAGCAGCAGCCGGGCCGTCAGCACGCCACCACCGCGCCGGACGGGGATCTCCACCGTGGCCGCGGTCGCCGTCGAGGCGAGCATCCGGGCGTACTCGAGCACCGCGTCCGCGATGTCGTCCCCGGTGAGGACGCTCCCCTCGGCGTAGTGGATGCGTCGCACGGCGTACTCCTTCAATCGGCGGAGCGGCCGGCTGCAGGAGAGCCCGGCCGGCTCCCTCCCCAGGGTGGCACGCGCTCCCCGGCGCGCAGGCGGATCAGCGGACATCCGCCGGGGGCTTTACTTCCCGGCCCCGCCCCCGCCGCGCCCGCGGTCGTCGGCCGCCGAGTAGACCCGCAGCGCCAGCGGCACGATCCGGACCCTCGCCTCGTGGAAGCCCTCCGGCTCGCCGTCGAACACCTCGCTCTCGCCGTCGTGCGCCCACTCCGGGTCCACGCCGGCCGGTCGCCGCGCTCCCACCACGACGCCCGAAGTGCTGGCCGACTCGACCACCGGCGCGCGCCAGCCGGGCACCCGCCCGACCACCGGCGTCGCGCCCCGCCCGAGCGCCAGCGACACCGCGCCGCGGGTCCGGGGCGTCCGTCCCGAGTGCAGCACGCGGATGTCGAGCTGCCCGTCGTCCAGGCGCCGGCGGGCGAGCGGCGTCGCGGTGCGCGGGTGCTCCCGGTTCACTCCGACGAAGTACGACCAGACCAGCTCCGTCCGCCCGTCGCGCCGCAGCTCGAACGGGTCGGTCGAGCGCACCACCTCGAAGGCGGCGAGGACCGCGGCGAGCGGCTTGCCGATCACCTTCTCGCGCTTCTCCCGCGCGGCCACGAACTCCGGGTACAGCCCGATCGAGACGGTGTTCAGCACCGTGACCGGCTCGGCGTCCCCGGCCGTCACCTCGGCCACGTCGACGTCGCGGCGCTCGCCGTGCGCCGCCGCGTCGAGCGCGTCCTGGATCGTCACCAGGCCCAGCGCCTTGGCGAAGTGGTTCATCGTCCCGCCCGGCAGCACCAGGAGCGTCATCCCCTCGGCCCGCGCGAGCCCCGCGCCGACCGCCATCGTCCCGTCGCCGCCGTAGACGCCCAGCACCTCGGGCGGAGCGTCGCCGGTGCGCGCCGCACGCACCACGTCGCCCAGATCCTCGCCCTCGCTCAGCCGGTGCACCCGCGCCGCGGGGAAGCGCTGCAGGATCAGCGGCTCCGGATCCGGCCGGTGCGAGTCGCGTCCGGCGCTCGGGTTGAGCACCACCAGCAGCCCGGCTCCGTCGCCGAGCGGACGCACGTCGACCGGCGGCCGGCTCGTCCGCTCCGAGACGGGGACGTGCCGCGGGCGCGCCGGCACCAGCACCTTCCCGAGGCCCGCGACGGCCGCGCCGATCGCCGCTCCGCCGACCACGTCGGAGAGCCAGTGCACCCCGACGTGCAGGCGCGAGAAGGCCACGGCGGCGGCGAGCGGCGCGACGGCCAGTCCCACCCGCGGGTTCTCGAGCGCGACCCCGGCGGCGAAGGCGGTGGCACTCGCCGCGTGGCCGGAGGGGAAGCTCGGCGAGGTGGGCACGCGGGCGAGCCGCCGCCCCACCGGCACGTCCACCACGAGCGGCCGGACGCCGCCGAAGAGCTGCTTGCCGACGAGGTTCGCCGCGGCACTCGCCACAGCCAGCGACGCCGCGCCGCGCGCCGCCTCGCGGGGCCGGCCGGCCAGGAGCAGCAGCGCCCCGAGCCCGAACCAGAGCACCCCGTGGTCAGCGGCGCGCGAGAGCCCGACCAGCGCTCCGTCCACGAGCGGCACCGCACGGCGCGCGTTGAGCTTCCGGGCGGCGCGGGCATCGGCCCGGCGCACGGCGCGCGGCACGGCGAGGACGCGCCGGAGCAGGACGGACGGGGGTCGGGTTCCGCGCAGAGGCATGCCTCCAGGGTAGGAGGCGCCTTCCGCGACTCCCTGAGTTTCGGGCGGCTAGACCTCGCCGAACCCCGACTCGACCAGGTCGGCCAGCCGCCCCACGGCCTCCTCCGCCTCGGCGCCGGTCGCCGAGATCGCGACCTCGTCGCCGCGGTCGAGCCCGAGCGACATCACGCCGAGCAGGCTCGTCGCGTCCTTGCCGTTCACGTCGATCCGCGCGTCGAAGCGGGTGGCGAGGGTGACGAAGTCGGCCGCCGGCCGGGCGTGCAGCCCGTTCGGGTTGATCAGCCGCACCGTCCGCCGCACGCTCGCCGACTCGGCGGGCGCCGCGGGCGACTCGGCGAGGAGTGCGCCCCGCGCCGACTCCGCCGCCGCGAGCACGTCCGCCAGCGCGGCACCGGTGCCCGCCGCCACGGCCGCCGCCACGGCGCCCTCCACGAGCGGCGCGTCCGCGATCCGCACCCGCTCCCGCGCCTCGTCGTCCAGGAACTCCACCGCGGTCTCCGCGGTCATGATCGCCGAGCCGAGGTCGCAGAGCACCACGGCGCCCTCGCCGGAGTCGGCCTCGGCCAGCGCCGCGGTGATCCGCTCGAAGCTCGTCCCGATCCCGCCGTCGTCCGTGCCGCCCGCGGCGACCAGCGCGACGTCGGGCGCCATCTGCGCCGCCAGCTCCACGAGTCCCTCGGCCAGTCGCGCGCTGTGCGAGACGAGGACGAGCCCGACGCTCACGCCGCCGCCTCGGCCGCGGCGCGCAGCAGCAGGACGCTCGACACGCTGCCCGGATCGCGGTGCCCGACGGCTCGCTCGCCCAGGTAGCTCGCTCGGCCCTTCCGTGCGACGAGCGGGTCGGTCGACTCCGCTCCGCCCTGTGCCGCGTCCGCCGCCGCGGCGAGCACGGCGGCCGCCGGGGAGCCGTCGGCCGAGGCGGCCTGCGCGGCCTCGACCGCCGGCGTCCAGGCGTCCACCATCGTCTTGTCGCCGACCTCGGCCTTGCCGCGCAGCACGATCCCGTCGCGCGCCGCCGCGAGCAGTGCGGCGATCGCGGCACCGTCGAGCGACTCCTGCCCGGTGACCGCGCCGGACGCCTTGAGGAACGCGGTGCCGAACAGCGGCCCGGAGGCTCCGCCTACCGTCGAGATCAGCGTGGTCGCCACCAGCTTGAGCACCTCGGCCGGAGTCGCGAGCTCGGCAGCCGCGTCGAGCTTCGCGACAACGGCCTGGAAGCCGCGGTCCATGTTCTCGCCGTGGTCGCCGTCGCCGATCGCGCGGTCGAGCGTGATCAGCTCCACCCGGTGCTCCGAGACCGCCTGCGCCGCGGCCCGGATCCACGCCACAGCCCATGCCGCGTCGAGCCCCAGTGCTCCCTGTCCGTCCTGCATCGATCCGTCCTCTTTCCTGTGTCGCCTCTGCGACCGTCGTGTCGTCGTGCGGTCGTGTCGTCGTGTGCGCGCCGCTGTCCGGGCCGGGCGCCTGCCCTCTGCTCGGGGCCGCTCAGCGTCCCCAGCGCAGCGCCGCGGTCTGCACCGGTGCGTCCCAGAGCTCCGTCAGCGCGTCGTCCAGCTTCAGCAGCGTGATCGAGACCCCCTGCATCTCCAGCGAGGTGACGTAGCTGCCGACCAGGCTGCGCCGCACCGTCACGCCCTTCTCGGCCAGCACCTCCGCGGCACGCCGGTAGACGAGGTAGAGCTCGACCTGCGGGGTGCCGCCCAGTCCGTTCACGAAGAGGAGCACGTCGTCGCCGGAGGAGAAGGGCAGGTCCTCGAGGATCGGCGCGAGCAGGCGGTCGACGATCCGGTCGGCCGGCTCGAGCGGGATCCGCTCGCGGCCGGGCTCGCCGTGGATGCCGATGCCGATCTCGATCTCGTCCTCGGCCAGCTCGAAGCTCGGCTCCCCCGCGTGCGGCACCGTGCAGGGCCGCAGCGCGACGCCCATCGAGCGGACGTTCGCGACGACCGTCTCGGCGATCGCCGCCACCTCGTCCAGCGAGTCGCCGCGCTCGGCCGCCGCTCCGGCGATCTTCTCCACCATCACGGTCCCGGCCACGCCGCGGCGCCCCGCCGTGTAGAGGGAGTCCTTGACGGCCACGTCGTCGTCCACGATCACCGAGCGGACCTCCACGTCGTCGGCGAGGGCCAGGTCGGCCGCCGTCTCGAAGTTGAGCACGTCGCCGGTGTAGTTCTTCACGATGTGCAGGACGCCCGCACCGCCGTCGACCGCCTTCGTGGCGGCGACGATCGGATCGGGAGTGGGCGAGGTGAACACCGGCCCGGGCACCGCGGCGTCGAGCATGCCGACGCCGACGAAGCCGGCGTGCAGGGGCTCGTGCCCGCTGCCGCCGCCGCTGACGATGCCCACCTTCCCCTGCCGCGGAGCGTCGACGCGAACCACGAACAGCGGATCGGGCTCGACCCGCACCAGGTCGGCGTGCGCGAGGCCGAATCCGGCCACGGACTCCGCGACGACGTTCTTCGGGTCGTTGATGAGCTTCTTCATCGAGGTCTCCTCCAGGGCGCTCCGCTCCGTCGCGGACAGCGGCTCCACGTTACGCCCGCCGTCCCGGCTCGCGCAGGCCCGGCCGCGCGGCTCAGGCGCCGCGCCGGGTCTCCTCGACCCACTGGTCCAGCTTCGCCGTCGCGGCACCCGAGTCGACCGCCTGCGCGGCGCGGTCGAGCGCCGAACGGAGGCGGTCGAGGATCGCCGTCCGGATCAGCCCCGGGTCGCGCGCCAGATCGAACGCGATCAGTCCCGCCGCCGCGTTCAGCAGCACGATGTCCCGCACCGGCCCCTCCTCGCCGGCCAGGACCGAGCGGACGACCTGCGCGTTGTAGGCGGCGTCGCGCCCGCGGAGCTGGTCGATGCTCGCGCGGCGCAGGCCGAGGTCGCGCGGGTCGAGGTCGTGCTCGACGACCGAGCCGCGCGAGACCTCCCAGATGTGGCTGTGCCCCGTGGTCGTCAGCTCGTCGAGCCCGTCGTCGCCGCGGAAGACCAGCGCGGTCGCGCCGCGGGTCTGGAACACCCCGACGAAGAGCGGGACCCGGTCCAGGTGCGCGACCCCGACCGCGGACGCCTCCGGCCGCGCCGGGTTGCAGAGCGGCCCGAGGAAGTTGAAGACGGTCGGCACGCCGAGCTCGGCCCGCACGGGCCCCGCGTGGCGGAAGCCGGGGTGGAACATCGCGGCGAAGACGAAGGCGATCCCCGTCCGGCGGAACACCTCGGCCACCCGGTCGGCCGAGAGCGTCAGATCGACGCCGAGCGCCGCGAGCACGTCCGAGGAGCCCGACGACGAGGACGCCGCCCGGTTCCCGTGCTTGACGACCGGCGTGCCCGCGGCCGCCGCGATGATCGACGCGGTGGAGGAGATGTTGACCGTGCCGAAGCGGTCCCCGCCGGTCCCGACGATGTCGAGGGCCATCGGATCCACGTCCAGCGGCACCGCGTGCTCGAGGATCGCGTCGCGGAAGCCGACGATCTCGTCGACCGTCTCGCCCTTGGCGCGCAGCGCGATCAGCAGACCCGCGAGCTGCGCCGGCGTGGCCTCGCCCTGCATCACCCGCTCCATGGCCCAGGTCGCCTCCGACACCGAGAGATCGGAGGAGTCGAGGAGGGAGCCGAGAATGAGCGGCCAGGACAGGGTTTCCGACATGGCTCTCAGATTATGCGACTACGAAGGCCCCACGGGAAGTGCGAGTTCCCCCCCTTGCGATCGTCCATAATGGTCTGTGTGACGAGCACCTCTCTCTCCCCCACGGCCACCGTGCCCGCAGTGAACCGACCCAACCCGGTCGCGGTCGGAACGATCGTCTGGCTGGGCAGCGAGGTCATGTTCTTCGCGGGCCTGTTCGCGATCTACTTCACCCTCCGCAGCACCTCACCGGAGCTGTGGTCGGCCGAGACCAGCATCCTGAACGTCCCCTACGCGAGCGTCAACACGGTGATCCTGGTCGCCTCGTCGTTCACCTGCCAGTTCGGCGTCTTCGCCGCCGAGCGCCTGCAGCCCCGGTCCACCGGGCTCAGCCCGTTCAAGTGGGGCATGGTCGAGTGGTTCTTCCTCACCTACGCCCTCGGCGCGGTCTTCGTCTGCGGCCAGGTCCTCGAGTACGCGACCCTCGTCTCGGAGGGCGTCACGCTCTCGAGCAACGCCTACGGCTCCGCGTTCTACCTCACCACCGGCTTCCACGCCCTGCACGTGACCGGCGGGCTCATCGCCTTCCTGCTCGTCATCGGCCGTGCCTTCGCCGTCAAGAACTTCGGCCACAAGGAGGCGACCAGCGCGATCGTCGTGTCCTACTACTGGCACTTCGTCGACGTCGTCTGGGTCGGCCTCTTCGTCGTCATCTACTTCCTGAAGTGAGGCCAGCCGCCTCCATGCCCCACCACACTCCCGAACCCCGCAGGAAGGTTGCCTCGATGGCCTCCCCGAAGACGAAGAGCCGCGCCAAGAAGGGTCGCCGTCACCCGCTGGCCACGCTGGCCCTGATCGCGATCGGCCTCGGCCTCACCGGCGGCACCTACGCGGCCGTCGGCGTCGCGACCTCCGCCTCCGCGGAGACCTCGGCCATCAGCCAGCAGACGATCGACGAGGGCTCGAAGCTCTTCGCCGCCAACTGCGCCACCTGCCACGGCCTCGACGCCGCGGGCACCGACAACGCCCCGTCGCTGATCGGCGTCGGCGCCGCCTCGGTCGACTTCCAGGTCGGCACCGGCCGCATGCCGATGCAGATGCACGGCCCGCAGGCCCTCGAGAAGCCGGTGCAGTTCACCGACGACCAGGTCGCCGAGCTGGCGGCCTACGTCGCCTCGCTGGCGCCCGGCCCCGCCATCCCCACCGGCGAGGTCCTCGACGCCCAGGGCGACTCGGCCAACGGCGCCGAGCTCTTCCGGATCAACTGCGCGATGTGCCACAACGTCGCCGGCGCCGGCGGCGCGCTGACCGAGGGCAAGTTCGCTCCCCCGCTGGGCGGCGTCACCGAGGCGCACATCTACGAGGCGATGGTCACCGGCCCGCAGAACATGCCGGTCTTCAACGACCTCAACATCTCGCCGGAAGACAAGCGCGACATCATCTCCTACCTCAAGTACATCGAGGCCAACCCCTCCCCGGGCGGATTCGCCCTGGGCTCCCTCGGCCCCGTCGCCGAAGGCCTCTTCCTCTGGATCTTCGGACTCGGTTCCATCGTCGCCCTGACGGTGTGGATCACCGCACGATCCAACTAGCAGACACCGGCGCCCTGGCGGGCGCTCGACCCCCACGACGCCGAGCGGCGTCGACACGGCGTGAAAAGGAGAACCATGGCAGAGCACGATGAGGGTGGCACCGACCTCGCCACCTCGTCGGCCACCGGGCACGGGAGTGCTCCGGCCGGCACCGCGGTCGTGACGCGGGGCCGCGTCCAGGACCCGGGCCTCCCGCCGCACCGCCCCCGGATGACCGACGTCGACCCCAAGGTCGCGAAGCGGGCCGAGCGCACGGTCTACACGCTCTTCTACCTCTCCTTCGCGGGCTCGATCTTCGCGGTGGCCGCCTACATGGCGTTCCCGATCACGGAGAGCATCGAGTCGGTCCGGCTGAACACGCTGTTCATCGGCCTCGGCATGTCGCTGGCGCTCCTGGGCATCGGCATCGCCGCCGTCCACTGGGGCAAGCAGCTGATGTCCGACCACGAGGGCATCGACATCCGCCACCCCGTCCGCAGCGCGGAGGACACCCGTGCCCGCGCGCTCGAGATCTTCGACCAGTCCGACAAGGAGTCCGGCTTCGGCCGGCGCTCGCTGATCCGCAACAGCCTCATCGGCTCGCTGATCGTCTTCCCCCTGCCCGCCGTGATCCTGTTCCGAGGCCTCGGACCGCAGGACCAGAACCCCGTCGCCCTCCTCAAGACCACGATGTGGCGCGAGGGCACGCGGCTCACCCTGGACCCCTCCGGAGCGCCGATCCTCGCATCGGACGTCACGCTGGGCTCCGCCTTCCACGTCATCCCCGAGGGACTCGACGAGGTCGAGGGCAAGCTGGAGGAGAAGGCCAAGGCCGCCGTCCTCCTGATGCGCCTGAAGCCCGAGGACCTGACCGTCAGCGAGGGTCGCGAGACCTGGAACTACGACGGCATCGTCGCCTACTCCAAGATCTGCACGCACGTCGGCTGCCCCGTGGCGCTGTACGAGCAGCAGACCCACCACCTCCTGTGCCCGTGCCACCAGTCGCAGTTCGACATCAAGCGCGAGGCCGAGGTCATCTTCGGTCCTGCGAAGCGCCCGCTTCCGCAGCTCCCCATCACCATCGACGCCGACGGATACCTGGTCGCTCGCAGCGACTTCACGGAGCCGGTCGGACCATCCTTCTGGGAGCGATGACACACATGTCCACCACCACACCTTCCCGCCCCGCGGCATCGCCCGCGGAGCCCGGCGACGGCGTCATCCTCGGCAGCGGCAAGCTGCAGAAGGGATACGTCGGCAAGGCCTCCAACTACATCGACGAGCGCACGAGCATCTCGGCGGTCGTCAAGGAGTTCGGCCGCAAGATCTTCCCGGACCACTGGTCGTTCCTCCTCGGCGAGGTCGCGCTCTACAGCTTCGTGATCATCCTGCTCTCGGGCACCTTCCTCACCTTCTTCTATCAGGCCTCCATGGTCGAGACGCACTACGAGGGCAGCTACCTGCCGCTCAAGGGCATCGAGATGTCCGCGGCGATGGCCTCGTCGCTCGACATCTCGTTCGACATCCGCGGCGGCCTGCTGATGCGCCAGATCCACCACTGGGCGGCCCTGCTGTTCGTGGCCTCGATCGGCCTGCACATGCTCCGCATCTTCTTCACCGGTGCGTTCCGCAAGCCGCGCGAGATCAACTGGGTCATCGGCTTCGTCCTCTTCATCCTCGCGATGGCCGAGGGCTTCACCGGCTACTCCCTCCCGGACGACCTGCTCTCGGGCAACGGCCTCCGCATCATCGACGGCATGGTCAAGGGCATCCCGATCGTCGGCACCTGGGTCTCGTTCCTCCTCTTCGGCGGCGAGTTCCCCGGCACCGACATCGTCGGCCGCCTCTACACGCTGCACATCCTGCTGCTGCCGGCGCTGGTGCTCGCGTTCATCGCCCTGCACCTCGTGTTCGTGGTCGTCCACAAGCACACCCAGTTCCCCGGTGCGGGCAAGACCGAGCAGAACGTCGTCGGCTACCCGGTGCTCCCGGTCTACGCGGCCAAGGCCGGTGGATTCTTCTTCATCGTCTTCGGTGTCGTCGTCCTCATCGCCTCGCTGTTCACGATCAATCCGATCTGGAACTACGGCCCGTACGACCCCTCCCCCGTCTCCGCCGGCACCCAGCCCGACTGGTACATCGGCTTCGCCGACGGTGCCCTGCGTCTGGTCCCGCCGGGACTCGAGTGGGCGATCCCGGGCCTGGGCACGATCTCGTTCAACATCCTCCTGCCGCTCTCCGTGGTCGGTCTGTTCATCGTCGTCGTCCTGCTCTACCCGTTCCTCGAGGCCTGGATCACCGGTGACAAGCGCGAGCACCACCTGCTCGACCGCCCGCGCAACGCCGCCACCCGCACCGCGATCGGTGCCGCCGGAGTCACGTTCTACGCCGTCCTCTGGGCTGCGGCGTCCTCCGACATCATCGCGACGCACTTCCACCTCACGATGGAGGGCGTCATCCACGCCCTGCAGTTCCTCCTCTTCGCTGGTCCGGTCATCGCGTACTTCGTCACGAAGCGCATCTGCCTCGCCCTGCAGAAGAAGGACCGCGAGATCGCTCTGCACGGCTTCGAGTCCGGCCGCATCGTCCGCCTCCCCGGCGGCGAGTTCATCGAGGTGCACCAGCAGCTCGACGCGTACGAGCGCTGGAAGCTGGTCGGCCAGGAGGAGTACGAGCCCCTCATGATCCGCCCGGACTCCCGCGGCCGCATCACCGCCCCGGAGCGCGTGCGCGCCGGCCTCTCCCGCTGGTTCTTCGAGGACCGGATCACCCCCGTCACCCAGAAGGAGCTCGAGAGCTCGCACAGCGAGCACTGACTCCTCCCCGAAGGGCCCGGACGCACAGCGTCCGGGCCCTTCGTCGTCCCCTGTTCGACCATCCCTCACAGAGCGCAGAACGCCACTCATCGAGCGGCACCCCCGGACAGCAGAGTCCGCCCCCTCCTGCTGATCGAGTAGCCCGTGCAGCGGGCGTATCGAGATCCACCACCGTCAGAACACGAGTCTGCAGACCCGCCCTCCTGAGGCCGCCGGGTCTCGATACGCCCCTCTGGGGCTACTCGACCAGCATGGGCAGCACGGCCGCCCTCATGCTGATCGAGTAGCCCACACAGCGGGCGTATCGAGATCCACCACCGTCAGAACACGACTCTGCAGGCCCGACCTGCTGAGGACCCCGGGTCTCGATACACCCCTACGGGGCTACTCGACCAGCATGGACAACACGGCCGCCCTCATGCTGATCGAGTAGCCCTTGCGGCGGGCGTATCGAGATCCACCACCGTCAGAACGCGAGTCTGCAGACCCGCCCTGCTGAGGACCCCGGATCTCGATACGCCTCTGCGGGGCTACTCGACCAGCAAGAACAGCACCGCCACGCTCGTGCCGATCGAGTAGCCCGCACAGCGGGCGTATCGAGATCCACCACCATCAGAACACGACTCTGCAGACCCGCCCTCCTGAGGACGCCGGGTCTCGATACGCCCCTCTGGGGCTACTCGACCAGCATGGACAGCACAGCCGCCCTCATGCTGATCGAGTAGCGACCGCAGGTCGTGTATCGAGATCAACCCACGCCAGAAGACGCAGTCCGCAGACCCGCACTGCGGAAAGAGACGGGTCTCGATCCGCCGCTGCGGGGCTACTGGACCACCGCGTCGGCGTGCCTCTGTCGAACGCCCTTGTCGCGTGGAGTCGATGATGCTGATCGAGTAGCCCGCGAAGCGGGCGTATCGAGATCCACCACGCTCAGAGCACAAGCCTGCAGACCCGCCCTGCTGAGGAAGCCAGGTCTCGATACGCCCCCGCGGGGCTACTCGACCAGCATGACGCGTGCTCCGCGCCCTTCCAGACTCCCCGGAACGGACGCAGGCAGTCGGCTGAGGCCCGTGACGGGTCCGCTCGCGGCCCCGCGATAGCGCGACTGGACTCGGAGCGGCCTCAGGAGGCCCATCAGAGCCAGTTTCACGCCCGTTCGCAGTAGTCGGACGCTCCGAGTCAGATCCCAGACGCCCGCGCCAGCCCTGCGGGCTCACTCGCCCCACGCGAAAGGGCCGGGTGCCGGAGGTCGAAACCTCCTGCACCCGGCCCTCGGAGCCGTGCAGTCCGCCTAGCGGGCGAAGTACCCGCGGTAGTACTCGTACACCCAGCCGGCGATGGCGACCAGGAAGAGGCCGACCGCGATGTAGGTGATCCAGAAGCCGACCGCGAGGCCGAGGAAGGCCAGCGCGGCGGAGCCGCCCAGGATCAGCGGCCACCAGCTCCACGGGCTGAAGAAGCCCAGCTCGGGGTCGCCGTCGTCGATGTCGGCGTCGAGGCGGTCCTCGGGCAGCTCCGCGCCCTGGGCCTTGTGCACCCGGCCGACGTAGAAGGCGATGAAGCCGCCCAGCACCGACGAGAGCGCGATGCCCACGGTGCCGACCCACTCGACCTGGCCGGTGTCGATCAGCGACCAGAGGATGTAGGTGACGTCCGCGAGGAGGAAGAACCCGGCGAGCAGCCAGAACAGATTGACGTTGGCGCGCATGGCCCTACTTCACCGTGCCTTCGGACTTGTCGTACGTGGGGGCGTCCGGAGCGTCCTTCGCCGGACCGATGCCGACGGGGATGCCGGCCTCGGGGTGGTTGAGGTCGAAGGCCGGAGCCTCGCTGCGGATGCGCGGGATGGAGGTGAAGTTGTGCCGGGGCGGCGGGCAGGAGGTCGCCCACTCGAGCGAGCGCGAGAAGCCCCACGGGTCGTTCACGGTGACCTTCGGCGCCTTGCGGGCCGTGATGTACACGTTGAGGAAGAACGGGATGAGCGAGACCGCGAGGATCATCGCGCCGATCGTCGACAGCTGGTTCATCCAGGTGAAGCCGTCCTCGGGCAGGTAGCTCGCGTAGCGGCGGGGCATGCCCACGACTCCGAGCCAGTGCTGGATGAGGAAGGTGGTGTGGAAGCCGATGAACAGCAGCCAGAAGTGCCACTTGCCCAGGGTCTCGTTCAGCATCTTGCCGGTCCACTTGGGCCACCAGAAGTAGAAGCCCGAGAACATCGCGAACACGACAGTGCCGAACACCACGTAGTGGAAGTGCGCCACGACGAAGTACGAGTCGGACACGTGGAAGTCCAGCGGCGGCGACGCGAGGATGACGCCGGTCAGGCCACCGAAGGTGAAGGTGATCAGGAAGCCGATCGCCCAGATCATCGGGGTCTCGAACGTCACCGATCCGCGCCACATGGTGCCGATCCAGTTGAAGATCTTCACGCCGGTCGGGACCGCGATGAGCATCGTCATCAGCGAGAAGAACGGCAGCAGGACCGAGCCGGTGACGTACATGTGGTGCGCCCACACGGTCACGGACAGGGCGGCGATCGCGATGGTCGCGTAGATCAGCGTCTTGTAGCCGAAGATCGGCTTCCGGCTGAAGACCGGGAAGACCTCGGAGACGATGCCGAAGAACGGCAGCGCGATGATGTACACCTCGGGGTGGCCGAAGAACCAGAACAGGTGCTGCCAGAGCAGCACGCCGCCGTTGGCCGCATCGTAGATGTGCGCGTCGAACACGCGGTCGGCGCCGAGGGCGAACATCGCGGCGGCGAGGACCGGGAAGGCCAGCAGCACGAGGATCGACGTCACCAGGATGTTCCAGGTGAAGATCGGCATGCGGAACATCGTCATGCCGGGGGCGCGCATCGTGATGATCGTGGTGATGAAGTTCACCGCACCGAGGATCGTGCCGAAGCCGGACAGCGCCAGGCCGAAGACCCAGAGATTACCGCCGAGCCCTGGCGAGAACGTCGTGCTCGAGAGTGGCGCGTAGGCGAACCAGCCGAAGGACGCGGCGCCCTGCGGGGTGATGAAGCCGGCGACCGCGATCAGCGAGCCGAAGCTGTAGAGCCAGTAGGCGAACGCGTTGAGTCGCGGGAACGCGACGTCCGGAGCGCCGATCTGCAGCGGCATGAGGACGTTGGCGAAGCCCGCGAAGAGCGGCGTCGCGAACATCAGCAGCATGATCGTGCCGTGCATGGTGAAGAGCTGGTTGTACTGCTCGCGGGTCTCGACCACGGCAAGGCCGGGCTCGAAGAGCTGGGCGCGGATGACCAGGGCCATCACGCCCGCGATGCAGAAGTAGATGAACGAGGTGATCAGGTACATGTACCCGATGACCTTGTGATCGGTGGACGTCATCCAGCGAACGAGGACGTTCGCCTTGCGCTCGACCGGCGGTGTGCCGAATGAGCGGGACGGGGCGGGTGCTGTGGCGGTGCTCATGCTCCCTCTACTCCTCGTTCTCGGTGCGGGCCGGCGCGCCGGTGCCGGGCAGGTTGCTGTTGCGGTCGTACTCGGCGCCGAGCTGGCCGGTCTGGCCCGCGTCGCGCAGCGACTGGATGTAGTCGTCGTACTCGCCCTGCGAGACGACCTTCACGTTGAAGAGCATCGCGGAGTGGTACTCGCCGCAGAGCTCGGCGCACTTGCCGGCGTAGGTCCCCTCCTTGAGCGGCGTGACGTACATGTAGTTCGTCTTGCCGGGGATCATGTCCTTCTTGTAGAGGAAGTCGACGACCCAGAAGGAGTGGATGACGTCGCGGGCGTCGAGCTGGATCTTGATCTTCTGGTTCACCGGCAGGTAGAGCGTCGGGACCTCGGACTCGACCAGCGAGCCGGCGCCGTCGGCGCTGTCCTCGTACTGGCCTTGGATGCCCGCGGAGTAGACGTCCTCGTCGACGTAGTTGAAGTCCCACGCCCACTGCTTGCCGTACACCTGGATGGTCTCGTCCGGGTCGTCGTAGGCCTGCTCGATGGCGGCCTGGTCGCGCGCGGTGAAGGCGAAGAATCCGATCACGAGGATCAGCGGCACGATCGTGTAGAAGATCTCGATCGGCATGTTGTAGCGCAGCTGCACCGGGAGGCCGGTCTGGCCCTTCCGGCGGCGGTAGACGACGACCGCCCAGATCGTCAGGCCCCAGGTGATGACACCCACGGCGAGCAGGACGATCCAGGAGGTGACCCAGAGTCCGATGACCCGATCGACGTGGTTCGTCGTGCCGGGTTCAGTGGGGAGCCAGCCCTGCAGCTGCTCCTGCGTGCAGCCCGCGAGGACGAGGGCGAGAGCTCCTGCGACGGGTACTGCGACCCATCGGCGGAGACGGCGATTGAAGCGCACCGGTGACCTTTCGGAAGACTGGGGACCAGTTCACACGAAACTGTATTAGACCGGCCCTAGCCTACCCGCCGTCGTCGGCAGGGAGTGCACCGGCACCCGCTCTTGACCTCTCGCCGAAGTGGTGCTGCAACGGCGAACGGCGCCCGGCCGCCCGCCGGAGCGGGGAGTCGGGCGCCGTTCGAGCGGGCCGTGCGGCGTGTCGCCGCGGTCGATCAGTGGAAGCTGTCGCCGCAGGCGCAGCTGCCGCCGGCGTTGGGGTTGTCGATGGTGAAGCCCTGCTTCTGGATGGTGTCCTCGAAGTCGATCGAGGCGCCGTCGAGGTAGGGGACGCTCATCTTGTCGACGACGAGGCCGACGCCCTCGAACTCGACCGCCGCGTCGCCGTCGAGCGTGCGCTCGTCGAAGTAGAGCTGGTAGATCAGGCCGGAGCAGCCGCCGGGCTGGACGGCGACGCGCAGGCGCAGGTCGTCGCGGCCCTCCTGCTCGAGGAGGCTCTTCACCTTCGCGGCGGCGACGGGGGTCATCGAGACGCCGTGCGCCGCGGTGGTGGTGCTGGCGGTCAGTGTCGTGTCGGACATGTCACTCCTCGGTGGGATCGGTCGGAACGGAGCCGAGCGGGAACAGAGCTGGCGGGATCGGACGGCGTGCTGCCGACGATTCTACGGTGGCAACCCGGGCGCGGGCCGGGCTATTCCGAATCGCTCAGGCCCGGTGCTCGGCGGCGCGCAGCAGGAACAGCGCCTCCGTCTGCGCCGCGCGCTGGAAGACGCCGAGGTGGAGGGACTCGTTCGGGCTGTGCGCGCGCGAGTCCGGGTCCTCGACACCGGTGACCAGGATCTGCGCGTCCGGGAACTCGCGCACGAGGTCCGCGATGAAGGGGATGCTGCCGCCGACGCTGGTCTCCAGCGGCGCGCGGCCCCAGGCGTCGGCCATCGCCTGCTCGACCAGGCCGACGGCCCAGCCCGAGGTGTCGACCAGGAAGGGCTCCCCCGTGTCGACGTCGGCGATCTCGAGGTGGGCGCCGAACGGGGCGTGCGCCCGCAGGTGCCGCTCGAGGGCGGTGAAGCCCTCCTGCGCCTCCTGGCCGGGAGCGATGCGGGCGCTGATCTTGACCCGCACGGACGGGCTGAGGGTGTTGGAGGCGTCCACCACGCTGGGTGCGTCGATGCCGGTGACCGTGATCGACGGCTTCGACCAGATCCGGGAGAGGAGCGGTCCGGAGCCGATCGGCGAGACGCCGTCGAGCAGGCCGGAGTCGCGGCGCAGGTCCTCCTCGGTGGTCTCCGGCACCACGCCGTCGTGCTCGGTGAGCCCGGCGACCGCGACCGAGCCGTCCTCGTTCCAGAGCGTGTCGAGGAGGCGGATCGTCGCGAGCATCGCGTCGGGCACCGCGCCGCCGAGCATGCCCGAGTGCGAGGCGTGGTCGAGGGTGCGGACGGTGAGGGTCAGCGTGACGTTGCCGCGCAGGCCCACGGTGAGCGAGGGGGTGTCGATGTCCCAGTTGTCGCTGTCGGCGACGACGATCACGTCGGCCCGCAGCGCGTCGTGGTGCTCGCGGAGGAAGGTCGGGAACGAGCGGGAGCCGAACTCCTCCTCGCCCTCGATGAAGAGCACGAGGCCGAGGTCGTGGTCGTCGCCCGCCACCCGGCGCAGGGCCCGGACCGCGGCGAGGTGCGAGACCACGCCCGCCTTGTCGTCCGCAGCACCGCGGCCGTAGAGGCGGTCGCCGCGCACGGTCGGCTCGAACGGCGGCGTCTCCCACGCCTCCTCCGCCCCCTGCGGCTGGACGTCGTGGTGGGCGTAGAGCAGGACGGTGGGTGCGCCGTTGCGGGCGGCCCGCGTCGCGAGGACGGCGGGCTGACCGAGGAGGTCGGAGTCGCCGATGGTGGAGCTGCGGATCGAGACCTCGTCGAAGACACCCGTCTCCCGGGCGAGCTCGGCGATCGCCTCGGCGCTGGCGGCGACGCGGGTGGGGTCGAATCCGTCCCAGGAGACGGAGGGGATCCGGACGAGCCGGCCCAGCTCGCCGAGCGAGCGGGGCAGGTCGTCGCGCACGGCGGCGAGCACCTCCTCCTCGGCGGCGGACAGGGTGGAGGACGGAGTCGGAGCGTCGTGAGCCATGGAGGTAATCTTAAGAGACCCTCGATTCCAAGGACGTTCCCCTGTGGCCAAGCACCCGATCGCACCCGACACCCCCGACGACGCCGACGTGACGGCCATCGGGAAGGGCCGGCCGACCCCGACGCGCCGCGAGCAGGAGCTCGCCCGCAAGCGTCCGCTGGTCGTGACCGACCGCAAGCAGGCCGCGCGGGACGCCCGCGTGAAGACCGCGGAGCTGCGCGAGCAGGCCCGCGTCGGCATGGCCGCCGGCGACCAGCGCTACCTGCCGGTGCGCGACAAGGGCCCGCAGCGCAAGTACGTCCGCGACTACGTCGACGCGCGCTTCAGCTTCGGCGAGTTCCTCATCCCGGTGATGGTCGTCGTGCTGCTGATCAGCTTCTTCCCGCAGCCCGAGCTCGCCTCGCTCACGCTGATCATCCTGTGGGCGTTCTTCCTGCTCGCCGTCCTCGACTGCATCCTGCTGGGCCGCCGCCTGAAGAAGAAGCTCGCCGAGCGCTTCGGCGGCGCCGACAAGGTCGAGAAGGGCATCCCGTGGTACGCCGCGATGCGCGCCCTGCAGCTGCGCGTGATGCGCCTGCCCAAGCCGCAGGTCAAGCGCGGAGCGTTCCCGGCCTGACCCGGCGGCACGAACCGGGCCGCCGGAGGCCGGACCCAGCGGCGCCGGACTACGCGGCGCGCAGCCTGGCGAGCCCGCGGTTGATCTGGCGGCCCCAGAGCGGGCCGCGGAAGACGAACGCCGAGTAGCCCTGCACCAGCGTCGCGCCGACGTCGAGCCGCTCCTGCACGTCCTCCGCGGTGTCCACTCCCCCGACGGAGATCACACAGAACTCCGCGGGGACGACGCCCCGGATGACCCGCAGCACCTCGAGTGCGCGCGCGGCGAGCGGAGCGCCGGAGAGCCCGCCCGCTCCCGCGCGCTCGACGACGGAGCGGTCGGTGCGCAGTCCCTCGCGGGACAGGGTGGTGTTCGTGGCGATGACACCGGCGAGGCCGAGGCGCACCGCGAGCTCGGCGACGCGGACGACTTCCTCGTCCGAGAGGTCCGGCGCGATCTTGACCAGCAGCGGCGTCGTGTCCGCCGCCTCGGCGACCGCGGCGAGCAGCGGCTCGAGCTTGTCGATCTCCTGCAGGCCGCGCAGACCCGGGGTGTTCGGCGAGCTGACGTTGACGACCAGGTAGTCGGCGAGCGGCGCGAGCATCCGGGCGCTGACCAGGTAGTCCTCGACCGCGTCGTCGACGTCGACCACCCGGCTCTTGCCGATGTTGACGCCGATCACGGGGCGGCCTCGAGCACTGCGCAGGCGGGCGAGGCGACCGGCCGCCGCGCGGGCGCCGTGGTTGTTGAAGCCCATCCGGTTGATCAGCGCGCGGTCGGCGATCAGCCGGAAGAGCCGCGGGCGGTCGTTGCCGGGCTGGGCGCGGGCGGTCAGCGTGCCCACCTCGACGTGGCCGAAGCCGAGCGCGCCGAGACCGAGCACGGCGGTCGCGTCCTTGTCGAAGCCGGCGGCCACGCCGAACGGCGTCCGGAAGCGGAGGCCGAGCGCCTCGACCGAGAGGTCGGCGCGCGGCACGGTGAGCCGACGGACGAGCGGGGCGACCGGGCCGAGCGCCTGGATCACCGGGAAGGCGAGGTGGTGCGCCCGCTCGGGATCGAGGCGCTTGAGCACGGTGGAGAACAGCAGCGGGTACACGGCGGCCCTCACAGCTCGTCGGCGGTGTGCAGGGCGGCGGGGCGCTCGGCGCGCAGCAGGGCGATCGCCGACTCGAAGTCGTCGAGGGAGTCGAACGCCTGGTAGACGCTCGCGAAGCGCAGGTAGGCGACCTCGTCCAGCTCGCGGAGGGGGACGAGGATGGCGAGCCCGATGTCGTTCGCGTCGATCTGCGAGGCGCCGGTGGAGCGGAGGTTCTCCTCGACCCGCTGGGCGAGCACGGCGAGGTCGGTGTCCGTCACGGGGCGGCCCTGGCAGGCCTTCCGGACGCCGCTGACGATCTTCTCGCGGCTGAACGGCTCCACGACTCCGCTGCGCTTGATCACGACGAGGCTCGCCGTCTCGGTGGTGGAGAAGCGGCGGCCGCAGGACGGGCACTGGCGGCGGCGGCGGATGGAGAGGCCGTCGTCGCTGGTGCGCGAGTCGATCACGCGGGAGTCGGGGTGCCGGCAGAAGGGGCAGAACATCGGGTGCCTCTCGAGGTCAGGCGAAGCGGGCGTCGACGGCGTCGCCGTGCGCGGGGAGCGCCTCGGCGTCGCTCAGCGCGCGGATGTGCGGGGCGACCCGCTGCAGGGCGGCGCGGTCGTAGGAGACGAGCTGCTGCGGGCGGAGGAAGGTGTGCGCGCCGAGCCCGGAGGAGAAGCGCGCCTGCCCGAGGGTCGGCAGCACGTGATTGGAGCCGGCCAGGTAGTCGCCGAGGCTGACCGGGGTGGTCGGGCCGAGGAAGACGGCGCCGGCGTCGTGGATCCGCTCGGCGGTCGCCTCGGGGTCGACGGTGTGCAGCTCGAGGTGCTCGGGGCCGTAGGCGTCGCTGAAGGCGCAGGCGATCTCGAGGTCGTCGACGATCACGAGGGCCGACTGCGGACCGGAGAGCGCGATGCCGACGCGCTCGGAGTGGTGGGTGCGCGCGGCCTGCTCGACGATCTCGCGGCCGACGGCCTCGGCGAGGGCCGGGTCGTCGGTGACGAGCACGGCGGAGGCGGCCTCGTCGTGCTCGGCCTGGCTGACCAGATCGGCGGCGATCAGGCGCGGGTCGGCGCTGGAGTCGGCGATGACGAGGATCTCGGTGGGTCCGGCCTCGGAGTCGATGCCGACCTGGCCGAGCACCTGGCGCTTGGCGGTGGTGACCCAGACGTTGCCGGGGCCCGTGATGATGCTGACCGGGTCGAGGCCGAGGGAGTCGACGCCGTAGGCGAGGGCGGCGACCGCTCCCGCGCCGCCCATCGCGTACACCTCGTCGACGCCGAGGAGGCCGGCGGCGGCGAGGATCGTCGGGTGCACGGAGCCGCCGAACGCCTTCTGCGGCGGCGAGGCGATCGCGACGGAGCTGACGCCGGCGGCCTGGGCGGGCACGGCGTTCATGATCACGCTGGAGGGGTAGACGGCCTTGCCGCCGGGGACGTAGAGGCCGGCGCGACCGACGGGCTGCCAGCGCTGGGTGACCGTGGCGCCGTCGTCGAGCACCGTGGTGCGGGCCGGCGGGATCTGCGCGGCGCTGGCCTTGCGGACGCGGACGATCGCCTCCTCGAGGGCCGCGCGGATCGCGGGGTCGAGGTCGCGGACCGCCGCGGCGATCTCCTCGGCGGGCACGCGCAGGTGCGGCGGGCGGACGCCGTCGAGGCGCTCCGCCTGCTCGAGCAGCGCCTCGGCGCCGCGCGCGCGGACGTCGGCGATCAGCTCGGCGACGACGGGCCCGACGGCGGCGGAGGTGCCCGGATTGCGCGGAACGAGGGCGAGGAGCTCGGCGGCGGACGGACGCCGCCCCCGCAGATCGAGAGTCTGAATCATGGCCGCCCCAGCCTACCGGCCGCGCCCGCGCCACTCCCCCGCGGGCGCCTCCCGCGCCGCCGACGCCGGGTCTCGATACGCCGCTGCGCGGCTACTCGACCAGCATGGCGCTCATGCTGATCGAGTAGCCCGCGCAGCGGGCGTATCGACATCCACCACCGCCCGCACGCCGGTCACCGGGTCTCGATACGCCGCTCCGCGGCTGCTCGACCAGCATGTGCGGCGCGGCCTAGTACAGGCAGTTCGGACCGAGCAGCGACTTCAGCTCGCCGAACAGGTCCGGGGTGATCCGGACCGGGAACGGGACCTCGAAGACGCGGGCCGTGTCGCCCTTGATCAGCTTGAGGCGGACCTCGGTGCGGCCGGAGTGGCGGATGAGCACGTCGCTGAGCTGCGAGACGGTGTCGGTCGTCGCGCGCGACTCCGGCATCGAGACGGTCAGCGAGCCGGAGTCGCCGTCCTGGCTCATCTCGGGGGCGAAGAGGCTGAACGCGTGCAGGTTCATCCCGTCGTCGCGCATGCTGACGCGGCCGCGCACGACGACGATGGAGTCGTTCGTCAGCGCCGGAGCGAACTCCTGGTACGCCTTGCCCATGAACATGCAGGTGATCTCGCCGCCGAAGTCCTCGACCTGGATCATCCCGTACTGGTTGCCGGAGGCCTTCGCCATCCGGTGCTGCACGCTCGTGACGAGTCCGGCGACGACCACCGTCTCGCCGTCCCCGATCGACTCCGAGACCAGGAGGTCGGCGATCGTCGTGCTGTAGTGCTTGGCCAGCTCCGTCTCGAGCCCGGCGAGCGGGTGGTCGGAGACGTAGAGGCCGAGCATGTCGCGCTCGAAGGCGAGCTTGTCTCGCTTGGCCCACTCCGGCCGGGTCGGCACCTGGATCGCGGCCTGCGGCTCGTCCCAGAGGCTGTCGAAGTCGAAGCCGACCTGGCCGTTGGCCTCGTTGCGCTTCTCGCCGACGGCGGCCTCGACCGCGTCCTCGTGCACCTCGACGAGCGCGCGCCGCGTCGAGCCGAGCGAGTCGAACGCGCCCGCCTTGATCAGCGACTCGATGGTGCGCTTGTTCGCGACCGGGAGCGGCACCTTGCGGAGGAAGTCGTGGAACGACTCGAAGCGCCCCTTCTCCTCCCGGGCGACCCGGATGCCCTCGACGACGTTGGTCCCGACGTTGCGGACGGCACCGAGGCCGAAGCGGATGTCGGGCCCCACGGCGGTGAAGAAGCCGATCGACTCGTTGACGTCCGGCGGCAGCACCTTGATGCCCATCCGCCGGCACTCGTTGAGGTAGGCGGCCATCTTGTCCTTGGAGTCGCCGACGCTGGTGAGCAGCGCGGCCATGTACTCCGCGGGGAAGTGCGCCTTGAGGTAGGCGGTCCAGTAGGAGATGACGCCGTACGCGGCCGAGTGCGCCTTGTTGAACGCGTAGTCGGAGAAGGGCAGCAGGATGTCCCAGAGGGTCTTCACCGCGGCCATCGAGTAGCCGTTGTCGGCCATGCCGCCGGAGAAGCCCTCGAACTGCTTGTCCAGCTCGGACTTCTTCTTCTTGCCCATCGCGCGGCGGAGCAGGTCGGCCTGCGCCAGCGTGAAGCCCGCGAGCTTCTGCGCGATCGACATCACCTGCTCCTGGTAGACGATCAGCCCGTAGGTGCCGCCGAGCACCTCGGCGAGCGGCTCCTCGAGCTCCGGGTGGATCGGGGTGATCTCCTGGACGCCGTTCTTCCGCAGCGCGTAGTTGGTGTGCGAGTCGGCACCCATCGGGCCCGGCCGGTAGAGCGCGAGGACCGCGGAGATGTCCTCGAAGTTGTCGGGCTTCATCAGGCGCAGGAGCCCGCGCATCGGCCCGCCGTCGAGCTGGAAGACGCCGAGCGTGTCGCCGCGGGCCAGCAGCTCGTAGGCTGCCGGGTCGTCGAGCGCGAGGTCCTCGAGGACGAGGTCCTGACCGCGGTTGGCGCGGATGTTGTCGAGGGCGTCGTCGATGATCGTGAGGTTCCGCAGCCCCAGGAAGTCCATCTTGATCAGGCCGAGCGACTCGCACGCGGGGTAGTCGAACTGCGTGACGATCTGGCCGTCCTGCTCCCGCTTCATGATCGGGATGATGTCCTTGAGCGGGTCGCTCGACATGATCACACCGGCCGCGTGCACGCCCCACTGCCGCTTGAGATTCTCCAGGCCCAGGGCCGTCTCGAAGACGAGCTTGGCCTGCGGGTCCTCGGCGATGACGTTGCGGACGTCGAGCGCCTCCTTGTAGCGCGGGTGCTCGGGGTCGTTGATCCCGGTCAGCGGGATGTCCTTGCCCATGATCGCGGGCGGCATCGCCTTGGTGAGCTTCTCGCCCATCCCGAACGGGAAGCCGAGCACGCGCGAGGCGTCCTTGAGCGCCTGCTTCGCCTTGATGGTGCCGTAGGTGACGATCTGCGCGACGCGCTCGTCGCCGTACTTGTCGGTGACGTAGCGGATGACCTCGCCGCGGCGACGGTCGTCGAAGTCGACGTCGAAGTCGGGCATCGAGACGCGGTCGGGGTTGAGGAAGCGCTCGAAGATCAGGCCGTGCTTCAGCGGGTCGAGGTCGGTGATCTTCATCGCGTAAGCGGCCATCGAGCCGGCTCCGGAGCCGCGGCCCGGGCCGACGCGGATGCCGTTGCGCTTGGACCAGTTGATGAAGTCGGCGACGACGAGGAAGTAGCCGGGGAAGCCCATCTGCAGGATGACGCGGGTCTCGTAGTCGGCGCGATCGCGCACCTCCTGGGAGATCCCGTCCGGGTAGCGCTCGTTCAGGCCGGCCTCGACCTCCTTCACGAACCAGGTGTCCTCGGTCTCGCCCTCGGGGACGGGGAAGCGCGGCATGTAGTTCGCGGAGGTGTCGAACTGCACGTCGCAGCGCTCGGCGATCAGCAGGGTGTTGTCGCAGGCCTCGGGGTGGTCGCGGAAGACCTGGCGCATCTCGCGCGGGGACTTGAGGTAGAACTCGTCCGCGTCGAACTTGAAGCGCTTGGGGTCGTCGAGCGTGGTGCCCGACTGCACGCAAAGCAGCGCCGCGTGCGAGGTGGCGTCGTGCGCGTGGGTGTAGTGCAGGTCGTTCGTGGCCACCAGCGGCAGATCGAGGTCCTTCGCCAGCCGGATGACGTCGCCGATGACGCGGCGCTCGATCTCGAGGCCGTGGTCCATGATCTCGGCGAAGTAGTTCTCCTTGCCGAAGATGTCGCGGTAGTCGGCGGCCGCCTGGCGCGCCTCCTTGTACTGCCCGAGGCGCAGGCGCGTCTGCACCTCGCCGCTCGGGCAGCCGGTGGTCGCGATGAGGCCCTCGGAGTGCTCGGCGAGGATCTCGCGGTCCATCCGGGGCTTGAAGTAGTAGCCCTCGATCGAGGCGCGCGAGGACAGCCGGAAGAGGTTGTGCATGCCGGTCGTCGTCGAGCTCAGCAGCGTCATGTGCGTGTAGGCGCCCGAGCCGGAGACGTCGTCGCCGCCGCCATCTCCCCAGCGGATCCGGGTCTTGTCCGAGCGGTGCGTGCCGGGGGTGATGTACGCCTCGGTGCCGATGATCGGCTTGATCCCCGCCGCGGTCGCGGTGCGCCAGAAGTCGAAGGCGCCGAACACGTTGCCATGGTCGGTGACGGCGATCGCCGGCATGCCCTCCTCCACCGCCGCGTCGATCAGCGGCTTGACCCGGGCGGCACCGTCGAGCATCGAGTACTCGCTGTGCACGTGCAGGTGGACGAAGGAATCGTTACTCGGCAAAGGATGCGCCTCCGACGGACTGCGGGCAGGGAGACCGAAAGTCTACCCGCGTCACTCCCCGCGGAGGACGTCCAGCGCGTGCGCGAGGTCGTCCGGGTAGGTCGCCTCGAACTGCACCCACTCCCCCGTGCCCGGGTGGGTGAAGGCCAGCCGCACGGCGTCCAGCCACTGCCGGGTGAGGCCGAGGCGCTTGGAGAGCGTGGGGTCGGCGCCGTACATCGCGTCGCCCACGCAGGGGTGGCGCTGGGCCGCCATGTGCACCCGGATCTGGTGCGTCCGTCCGGTCTCGAGCCGGATCTCGAGGAGCGAGGCGAAGGGGAACGCCTCGATCGTCTCGTAGTGCGTGACCGAGGGCTTGCCGTCGGCGCGGATCGCGAACTTCCAGTCCGAGGAGGGGTGACGCCCGAGCGGCGCGTCGATCGTGCCGGTCAGCGGATCGGGGTGCCCCTGCACGACGGCGTGGTAGATCTTCTCGACCAGCCGGTCGTGGAAGGCGCGCTTGAGGTGGGTGTACGCGCGCTCGGACTTCGCGACGACCATCAGGCCGCTCGTGCCGGCGTCGAGCCGGTGCACGATGCCCGCCCGCTCAGCGGCGCCGGAGGTCGAGATCGTGAAGCCGGCCGCGGCGAGGGCGCCGAGCACGGTCGGGCCCTCCCAGCCGACGGCCGGGTGCGCCGCGACCCCGACGGGCTTGTCGATCACCACGATGTCATCGTCGTCGTGGACAATCCCCAGGTCGGGGACCGCGATCGGGACGATGCGCGGCTCCTCGCGGGGACTCCACTCGACGCTCAGCCAGGCACCCGCGGCGACGCGGTCGCTCTTGTCGAGGACCCGGCCGTCGGCGGTGACGCCGCCGGCGTCGATGACCTCGGCGGCGAAGGTGCGCGAGAAGCCGAGCAGCTTGCCGACGGCCGCGTCGGCGCGGAGGCCGGCCAGCCCGTCGGGGACGGGCAGCGCGCGGGACTGCACCATCAGGCGCCGCCGCGCGGCTCGGAGTCGATCGCCGCGGTGCTGTCGGTGTCCGCACCGTCCTCCGCGGCGGCCTGCTCGGCCTTGCGCGAGGTGCGCGTCCCGTCGAGGTTCACGCCGCGCAGGCTGAGGATCACGAAGAGCCCCATCGCCGTGCAGATCGCGATGTCGGCGACGTTGTAGATCGCCGGCAGCAGCCACGGCGTGTAGAGGAAGTCGACCACGTGGCCGAGACCGAACGACGGCTCGCGGAAGAGCCGGTCGAACAGGTTGCCGAGCGTGCCGCCGAGCAGCAGCCCGAAGAACAGCGCCCACGCCGTCGAGCGGATGCGCCGGGAGAACCAGATCACGGCGACGACCACGCACGCGGCGATGATCGAGAAGATCCAGGTGGAGCCGCTCGCGAGCGAGAACGCGGCTCCGGGGTTCTTCACGTAGTGCAGGATCAGCACGTCGCCGAGGACGTGCACGTCCTCACCGAGCGTGAGCCCGGTGCTGACGAGGTGCTTCGCGGTCTGGTCGATCGCGAACACCGCGAGCGCAACGAGGCCGAGGGTGACGAGCACCCTCGGCCTGACGTTCGCTGCGGTGGTGCTACGCCCCAAAGCCGGGGAACGAGGACGACTCGGCCGACACCGGCTGGGTGTCGAGGTCGCGGAGCTGGCCCTCGATGTAGCTCTTCAGCTTCTGGCGGTACTCGCGCTCGAAGGTGCGGAGCTCGTCGATGCGGTGCTCGACCGTCGCGCGCTCCTCCTCGAGCTTCGCGACCTGGGCACGCTGCTTGGCCTCGGCCTCGGCGACGATGCGCGCGGCGGTGGCACGGCCCTCGGCGACGAGAGCGTCGCGCTTGTCGGCACCCTCGCGGACGTGCTCCTCGTGGAGACGGCGCGCGAGCTGCAGGAGTCCGCTGGAGCTCTCGGCCTCGTCGACCGGAGCCGACTGCGAGGCGGCGGGAGCGGCCTGGGCGGGAGCCGGGGTGGGCTCCGGCTCGGGCTCGGGCTCCGGCTCGGGAGCCGGGGTCTCGTCGACCACGGGAGCGGGGGCCGGCGTGGACGCGACGGGGGCGTCCATCGGCCGCGAGTCACCGGAGGAGAGGCGCTGGCGCAGCTCCTCGTTCTCCTGGTTCAGGCGGCGGAGCTCCACGACGACCTCGTCGAGGAAGTCGTCGACCTCGTCCTGGTCGTATCCCTCGCGGAACTTCGTCGGCTGGAACCGCTTGTTGACAACATCTTCGGGAGTGAGCGCCATGGCTTTCCACCTTCGATTTCAAGTAGGTACACGTTCAAGAACGTTCGGCTGGAGCTAGCAACGACTAAAGCTAGCAACTGGGAGCGCGCGGCGCAGTGCGGGCACAGCGGAGCACGTCCGATCGACGCCAACGATACAGGGGACGCGGGCGACCCGTGCACCGCCGGGCCTCAGACGCGCTGGAGCCAGGTGGCGATGTACATGCCCACGATGACGCAGAGCATGGTGAGGCTCCAGCCGAAGTCGAGGGCGATCGGGCCGATCGAGACCGGCTTGATCACGCGGCGGAAGAAGGAGATCGGCGGATCCGTGACCGTGTAGACGGTCTCGGCCGCCACGAGTCCCACGCCGCGGGGGCGCCATTCGCGGCGGATCACCCGGACGAGATCCAGGACGAACCGCGCCCACATGGCGAAGAAGTACAGCAGGAGCGCGAAGTAGAGGACGCTCGCGAAGAGCGAGATGACGGAGCTCACCGAACGACAGGGCTCCCGGGATCAGGACTTCGCGAAGAACGACGCGTCGGCGTCGCTCTCGGCGGAGGCCGAATCGCCCGCGACCGTGATGTGCGACGGGGAGAGGAGGAACACCTTGCTCGTGACGCGCTCGATGCGGCCGTAGAGGCCCTGCGAGAGGCCGCTGGCGAAGTCGATCAGGCGGCGCGCGTCGGCGTCGCTCATCTGCGAGAGGTTGATGATGACGGGGATGCCGTCGCGGAAGTTCTCCGCGATCACCTGAGCGTCGCGGTACTGCTTGGGGTGGACGGTGAGGATCTCGTTCATCTCAGCGTGTGCCGTCGCCTTCGGGGTCTGGGGGGTGGGCTTGCGGAGCGGGGTGACCGTCGCGCGGGGCTGCTGCGGGGTCGGCTCGACCGGCGGGACCGGCGGGACCGGCTGGACCGGGGAGACCGGGGCGCGGTGCGCTGTCGCGGGGGCCGCCTCGACGGTCTCGGCACGCTCGTACTCGACCTCTTCGTCGGCGAGTCCGAGGTACACCATCGTCTTCTTCAGCGGGTTGGCCATCAGTGTCCTCCGTGTTGTCGTCGCACCCACAGCTGGGTCACGACGAGGCTACGGGCGGGCGGGCCGATTGCCGGTGATTGCCGACCCGATTCGCAGGTGTGTCGCACCCTCGGCGATCGCCTCGGCGAAGTCGTTCGACATGCCGGCGGAGATGTCGGTCGCTCCGGGGTCGATCGACCGCACGCGCTCTGAGATCGCGCGCAGCCGCGCGAAGGCCGACCGGGGATCCTCGCCCAGCGGAGCGACGGCCATCACGCCGCGCAGGGCCAGCCCCGGGGCGGCCGCGAGGGCCTCCGCGAGCGGCTCGACCTCGTCGGGTGCCGCTCCCCCGCGGTCGGGGTCGTCGGTCAGGTTCACCTGCAGGAACACGTCGAGCGGAGCCCGCCCGGGCTCGGGCGGGCCGGCGTCGAGCAGCGGCACCAGGGCGAGCCGGTCTACCGAGTGGATCGAGCTCGCGTAGCGCTTCACCTGCCGCGCCTTCTTGCTCTGCAGCTGGCCGATGTAGTGCCAGCGCGCGGGCGTGCCGGCGAGCTCGGCCGCCTTCTCCTGCGCCTCCTGGTGGCGGTTCTCACCGAAGTCGGCGACGCCGAGCTCGAGGAGGTCGCGCAGGAGGGAGACGGGGTGGTACTTGGTGACCACGATCGTGGTCAGCTCCGACGGGTCGCGACCGGCCGAGCGGGCGGCGTCGGCGACCTGCTCGGTCACCGAGGCCCAGCGCTCGGCCAGCTCGCGATCCACCACGGCGGCGACTACTTGAGGAAGTCGGGGATGTCGAGGTCGCTCTCGTCGTCGTCGAACGACGGGTCGGCGACGGGAGCCGGCGCGGCGACGGGGGTGCTCGACCAGATCGACCCGGCCGACGGAGCGGCGGCGGGGGCCGAGGCGGGCTCGGACGACGCCTCCGCGGGCAGGCTCTGCTGCGGGCGCGGCGCGGCGACGGCCGCGGGACCGGTCGCGCCGGGCTCACCGCCGTCGAAGCCGGCCGCGATCACGGTGACGCGCACCTCGTCGCCGAGGGTGTCGTCGATCACGGCGCCGAAGATGATGTTCGCCTCGGGGTGCACGGCCTCCTGGACCAGGCGCGCCGCGTCGTTGATCTCGAAGATGCCGAGGTTCGATCCGCCCTGGATGGAGAGCAGCACGCCGTGCGCGCCGTCGATGCTCGCCTCGAGCAGCGGGGACGCGACGGCGAGCTCGGCCGCCTTGATCGCCCTGTCCGCCCCGCGCGACGAGCCGATGCCCATCAGCGCGGAGCCGGCGCCCTGCATGACCGACTTGACGTCGGCGAAGTCGAGGTTGATCAGGCCCGGGGTGGTGATCAGGTCGGTGATGCCCTGGACACCGGCGAGCAGCACCTGGTCGGCCGTGGCGAACGCCTCGAGCATCGAGATGCCGCGGTCGCTGATCTCGAGCAGGCGGTCGTTCGGGACGACGATGAGGGTGTCGACCTCGTTCTTCAGGGTCGCGACACCCGCCTCGGCCTGGGTCTGGCGGCGGCGGCCCTCGAAGCCGAAGGGCTTCGTGACGACACCGATGGTGAGCGCGCCGATCGACTTCGCGATGCGCGCCACGACGGGCGCGCCGCCGGTGCCGGTGCCGCCGCCCTCGCCCGCGGTGACGAAGACCATGTCGGCGCCCGCGAGCACCTCCTCGATCTCCTCCGCGTGATCCTCGGCGGCGCGGCGGCCGACCTCGGGGTCGGCGCCGGCGCCGAGTCCGCGGGTCAGCTCGCGGCCGACGTCGAGCTTGACGTCCGCGTCGCTGAGCAGCAGCGCCTGCGCGTCGGTGTTGATCGCGATGAACTCGACGCCGCGGAGGCCGAGCTCGATCATGCGGTTGACGGCGTTGACGCCGCCACCGCCGATGCCGACGACCTTGATCACGGCGAGGTAGTTCTGGTTTGAAGTCACGTGTCCGGCCTCCGGGCTGAACCTTAAACCTGTAGTTGAGGCTTAAAGTTATGCTGAGTATGCATTTGGGGTGTGGGCTCGACGGTAGGCGGAGTGCGCGCCGCGCTGCGACAGACACGCCCGCAATCGGAAAAGAGCCGTGCGGATCCGTCCGGCGCGCCGCTCACCGCCGGGCGACGACGGCGGCCTCGGGCGAGGAGACGTCGTAGGAGGCGACCGCCGCGGGATCCGTCGCCGCCATCAGCTTCTCCAGGACGACGGCCTTGAGCGCGGAGTCGTCCGACCCGCCCCAGAAGACGACGGCGCCGTCCGCGAGGGTCAGGGAGACGTCGTCCCCCGTGGTCGCGGCCGCCGAGGCGACCTGGCTCTCGAGCGACTCAGGCAGGGTGAGCAGCACCCGTGCGGTCGCGCGGAACGCCGCTCCCGAGGCGGAGCCGGTCGGCGTGCTGAGCAGCGGGTAGCCCTCCTGCGCGGCGGGCGCCGTCTCGATCACCACGCCCGCCGGGTCGACGAGGTCGAACTCGGCACCGTCGGCGATCACGCCGACCGGGGTCCGCTCGACGACGCTGACGATCAGCGTGCTCGGCGGTCGCGTCTGCACGGAGTAGCTGCGCACCAGGGGGTAGCTGCCGAGCACCCGCCCGACGGCGGCGCGGTCCACCAGCGTGAGCGGCACCCCGACCTGGTCGGCGAGCGAGTCCTGGATGTCCTGGGCGCTGACGCGCTGGGTGCCGGTGATCTCGATCGTCTTCACAGCCATCAGCGGCGAGTAGGCCGCCGCGGCGACGACCAGCGCGAGGAGGACCAGCGAGCCGGCCGTGACCAGCGCGATGGTGCGGCGGCGGCGCGCGCGCTTGGTGAAGCGGCGGACCTCGCCGCGCTCGAAGCGCCGGCGCTCCCGAGCCGCCTTCGCGAGCGCGCGGCCCTCCGAGCCGGGCAGTGGGAGACCCCGGAGCCGGGACAGCGGCGTCCTCCGCGACTCGGCCGCCGTGTCGGGCGGAGTCCTCTCCGACTCGGCCGTGGTGGGCTCCGCCTTCGCGGGTCCCGCCTTCTCCGGCTTCGCCTCCGCGGAAGCGGACTTCGTGGGTGCGGACTCCGTGGGTGCGAACTTCGTGGGCGCGGCGATCGCCGCCTTCGCCGATCTCCCGGCCTCCGCCGCCTTCTCCGCCTTCAGCCGCTCGGCCTGCAGCTTCCCCGCCGCACTCCGGGGAGCGGACGGCACCCGCAGCGACGCCGGCGTCGTCAGCCGGATCGGCTCGGTGGGGTGCTCGTCGTCACTGGACGGACGCGACTGCGCCGGCGGAGGGCCCGCCGGACGAGCGGGTGCTGAGCGCACTCCGCTCGGCGGCCGCACGCCGTCCGGCCGCTTCATCGCGCGACCGGCGCGACCTCGCTCGCGCCGAGCGACTCGAGCAGCTGCGGGATGATCCGGTAGACGTCGCCGCAGCCGAGGGTGATCACGAAGTCGCCCTCGCGCGCGATCTCCGCGGTGCGGCGGGACGCCTCCTGCCAGTCGGCGAGGAACGAGACGTGCGAGGGGTCGCCGAACTTCTCGCTCACCAGCGCGCCGGTGACGCCGGGCTCGGGGTCCTCGCGCGCGCCGTAGACGTCGAGGACGATCGTCTCGTCGGCGTAGGTCTCCAGCGCCTCGGCGAACTCGCGGGCGAAGAGCCGGGTGCGGCTGTAGAGGTGCGGCTGGTGCACGGCGATGATCCGGCCGGAGCCGACGACGGTCCTCGCGGCCGACAGGGCGGCGGCGACCTCGGTGGGGTGGTGCGCGTAGTCGTCGTAGACGCTCACGCCGCGCACGGCGCCGTGCAGCTCGAAGCGGCGCTCGGTGCCGCCGAACCCGGAGATCGCGGCGAGGGCCCGAGCCGGTTCGAAGCCGAGACCGACGAGCACGGCGAAGGCGCCGGCCGCGTTGATCGCGTTGTGGCGGCCCGGGATGCGCAGCCGCGTCGTGTAGCGGCGGCCCTCGTACTCGACGGTGAAGCCGACCGGGCCGACCAGCTCGAGGTCGACGACGCGGACGTCCGAGCCCTCCGCCTCGCCGAAGGTCAGGACCTTCGGTCCGTCGATGCGGCGGGTGACGCTGACGGCGCCGGCGTCGTCGGAGGAGATGACCACCAGCTCCCGCGCGCTCGAGGTGAAGGTGACGAACGCCTCCTCGAACGCCTCGAGCGAGCCGTAGTGGTCGAGGTGGTCGGGGTCGACGTTGGTGACGAGCGACACCGCGGTGTCGTAGAGCAGGAAGCTGCCGTCCGACTCGTCCGCCTCGACGACGAAGACCTCGCCGGAGCCGGCCGCGGAGGAGGTGCCGAGGCCCTCGATGATGCCGCCGTTGACGAAGCTGGGGTCGGCGTCGAGGCCGAGCAGACCGGTGACGATCATGCCGGTCGAGGTGGTCTTCCCGTGTGCGCCGGCGACGGCGACCAGGCGCTTGCCGCGGACGAGCCAGGCGAGCGCCTGCGAGCGGTGCAGGACGGGCAGGCCGCGCTCCTTGGCCAGCAGGTACTCGGGGTTGTCCGGCCACAGGGCCGACGTCACGACGACGGCCTCGGCGTCGCCGAGGTGCGCCGCGTCGTGCCCGATGGCGACCGGGATGCCGAGCTCGCGGAGCTGCTCGATCGGGTGCGACTCGCGCACGTCGGAGCCGGTGACGCGGTGACCGGCGCGGTGGAACAGCCGCGCGATCCCGCTCATCCCCGAGCCGCCGATGCCGATGAAGTGGACCGAGCCGAGCTCGTCGGGGACGGTGATGCCGAGGTCGGGCTTGATCACGGGGCTCTCGCTTTCGGGTGGTCGGCTCGGCGTGCGGGGTGCCGCAGGCCGGGCGAAGGGATCAGTTTAACCGCGGAGCGATCAGTGCGGACGGAGACCGGACCCGATGAGGTCGACCAGCCGGCCGGAGCCGTCGCGCACGCCGACGGACGCGGCACGGCGGCCCGTCTCGGCGAGGCGCGGAGCGTCGTGCAGGAGCGGCACCAGGTCACTCGCGACCCACGCCGGGGTGAACGCCGCGTCCTCGACGAGGAGCGCGCCGCCCGCGTCGACGACACCGCGGGCGTTGAAGCGCTGCTCGCCGTTGCCGACCGGGTAGGGCACGTACACCGCGGGCAGGCCGAGCGCGCTGAGCTCGCTCACGGTGGCCGCTCCCGCGCGGGAGACCGCGACGTCCGCGGCGGCGAGAGCGAGGTCCATCCGGTCGCAGTAGGCGAGGAGGTGGTAGCCGGGGACGCCGGGGTCGGTGATCTCGGCGCGGTCGCCGGTGATGTGCAGCACCTGGAACCCGGTCGCGACGAGCGCGGCGGCACTCGCGTGCACGGTCGCGTTGATCCGCCGGGCGCCGAGCGAGCCGCCGGTGACGAGAAGGGTGCGGCGCGCGGGATCGAGACCGAAGGCGGCCATCGCCTCGTCGCGCACGGCCGCGCGGTCCAGCTGCGCGATCTCGCGGCGCAGCGGCATGCCGACGACCTGGGCGTTCCGCAGCGGCGTCCCCTCGAAGGCGACGCCGACGTACGGCGTGAAGCGGGCGCCGAGCCGATTGGCGAGCCCCGGCCGGGCGTTGGCCTCGTGCACCACGAACGGGATCCCGGCGCGCCGGGCGGCGAGGTAGGCGGGTGCGGCCGCGTAGCCGCCGAAGCCGACGACCGCGTCGATCCGGCGCTCGCGGAGGGTGCGGACGATGCCGTCGATCGTCGCGCGGAAGGCCGACGGGAAGCGCAGGGCGGCGCCGTTCGGGCGGCGCGGGAACGGCAGGCGCGGGATCACCGACAGCTCGTAGCCGCGGAGCGGGACCAGTCGGGCCTCGAGTCCCTCGGCCGTTCCGAGGACGAGGACCTCGTCGTCCGCGTTCCGCGCGCGGATCTCGTCCGCGGTCGCGAGCAGCGGATTGACGTGGCCGGCGGTGCCGCCGCCGGCGAGCAGGAAGCGGGTCATCGGGCGGCGGCCTTCTTGGCGGCGCGCGCGGCGGCGCCGTCGCTCGGCGAGGTCTGGTGGCGTGCGAAGGAGAGCACGACGCCGATGGCGAGGAGCGAGCTGAGCAGGGCGGTGCCTCCGGAGGAGATCAGCGGCAGCGGCACTCCGAGCACCGGGAGCACCCCGAGCACCACCCCGATGTTGACGAACGCCTGGCCGATCAGCCAGACCATGACCGCGCCCGTGGTGATGCGGACGAACGGGTCGGTGGACGCGTGGATGATGCGGAAGAACGCGATCGCGAGGACGACGAAGAGCGCGAGGACGACGATCGCCCCGATCAGGCCGAGCTCCTCGCCGATGATCGCGAAGATGTAGTCGTTGTCGGCCGCGGGCAGCCAGGACCACTTGGCCTTGGAGTTGCCGAGGCCGACGCCGAAGATGCCGCCGGAGGCCATCGCCCAGGTGCCGTGCACGGGCTGCCAGCAGGAGGTCTCGTACTGCTCCGAGCCCGAGCAGTCGCCGAGGAAGGACATGATCCGGGTCAGCCGGTTCTCGCTCGAGACGGCGAAGAGCACGGCGCCGACCGCGCCGACGAGCACGATCGGGATCAGCACCTTCATCTGCACGTTCGCGTAGAAGAGCGCGGCCAGGACGATGCCGGCGAGGATCAGGACGGTGCCGAGGTCGCCGCCGCCGAGGACGAGGCCGATCGAGCCGCCCGCGACGATCAGGACGGGCATCAGCGCGTCCTTCCAGTCCTTCGGGCCGCGGTAGCGGCGGGCGAGCAGCAGGCCGAGCCAGAGCGCGAGCGCGAGCTTGATGATCTCGGACGGCTGCATGGTGAAGCCGCCGATCCGCAGCCAGTTGCGGTTGCCGCCGACCTCCCAGCCGAGCGGCGAGAACAGCACGAGCAGCTGCAGGACGCAGCCGGCCCCGAGCAGGAGCGGTGTGGCCTTCTTCCAGAAGCGGATCGGCACGCGCGACACCACGAGCATCAGCGGCACGCCGAGCAGCGCGAAGCCGCCCTGGCGGAAGAAGCCGCCGAAGGAGTCGTCGCTCCGGACGTAGGAGGTGACCGACGAGGAGGAGAGCACCATCGTCAGCCCGAAGAGCACGAGGAAGAGCGTCGTGCCGAAGAGCAGGAAGAAGTTCGGCGATCCCGAGGCGAGGACGCGGGCGAGCACGATCCGCGCGGTGCGCAGTCCGCCGCGCTCCCTGTGCTGTTCGCCCTCGGTCGCCTCGGCGCGCGAGCGGTCAGTGCGCGAGCGGCCCGGGCTGCGGTTCGTCGTCGGAGCGGTCATCGGCTCCCCCTCCCAGATACGTCGCCACGGCGGCCGCGAAGAAGCGGCCCCGCTCCGCGTAGTCGCGGAACTGGTCCATCGACGCCGCAGCAGGTGCGAGCAGGACGACGTCACCCGTGCGGGCGAGCACCGCGGCGGCCTCGACGGCCGCCTGCATCACCGCCCCAGTGTCATCCGGGACCACCTCGGTCACGGGGAGGGCGGGCGCGTGTCGCCGGAATGCCTCGAGGACCTCCGCGCGGTCCGCGCCGATGACCACGGCGCCGCGCAGGCGGCCGACGTGGGCGCCCACGAGAGCGTCGATGTCGACGCCCTTCAGCAGCCCGCCGACGAGCCAGACGACGGACGGGTAGGCCCGGAGCGAGGCGTCGGCGGCGTGCGGATTGGTGGCCTTGGAGTCGTTCACCCAGACCACGCCGGAGCTCTCCGCGACCACCTGGATGCGGTGCGCGTCGAGCTCGAAGGTCGCGAGGGCGCGGCGGACGGCGGCGGGCTCGATGCCGCAGGCCCGCGAGAGCGCGGCGGCCGCCAGCACGTTCTGCACGATGTGCGGGGCGGCGAGTCCGCGGGCGGCGAGCTCGTCGACGGTCGCGATCTCGATCGCGCTCGTCGCGCGGTCCTCGAGGAAGGCGCGGTCGCAGAGGATGCCGTCGACGACGCCGAAGTCGCTCGGCCCGGGGACCCCGAGGCCGAAGCCGATCGCGCGCGCGCCCTCGATCACCTCGGCGTCGACCACCATCTGCTCGGTGGCGGCGTCGGCGCGGTTGTAGACGCAGGCGACCCGGGTGTTCGCGTAGACCTTCGCCTTCGCGGCGCGATAGGCCTCGAAGGTGCCGTGCCAGTCGAGGTGGTCGTCGGCGATGTTCAGGCAGGTGCTCGCGAGCGGCTCGATCCGACCGAGGTAGTGCAGCTGGTAGCTGGAGAGCTCGACGACCAGCACGTCGAAGCCCTGCGGGTCACGGACCGCGTCGAGCACCGGGATGCCGATGTTGCCGCAGGGGGCCGCGCGCAGCCCGCCGGCGACGAGCATCGTCGCGGTGAGCTGCACGGTCGTCGTCTTGCCGTTCGTGCCGGTGACCAGCACCCAGTCGGCCGGGCTGCCGTCGGCGCGGACGACCTTGTCGCGCACACGCCAGGCGAGCTCGACGTCGCCCCAGAGTGCGATGCCCGACTCCCCCGCCCACGCGACGATCGGATGCGTCGGCGCGAAGCCGGGCGAGACGACGACGAGCTCGGGGTCGAACGACGCCAGCTCCTCCGGGACGCGGTCGAGCCGCTCGGCCCGATGCAGGCGCGCCCCGATCACCTCGAGCAGGCGCTCGCGCTCCTCGTCGGCGCGGTCGGCCAGGACGAGCACCTCGGCGCCCAGCTCGGTCAGCGTGTCGGCGACGGAGAAGCCGGTGACCCCGAGGCCGAGCACGGCGACGCGGAGACCGCGCCAGTCGGCGTGCCAGCTGGTCAGCGACTCGGGGCGGGCGGACGAGGCGGGATCGGTCATGCCAGGGAGAGCCATTCGAGGTAGAAGAGCCCGACGCCGGCCGCGACGAAGATTCCGGCGATGATCCAGAAGCGGACCACCACCGTGATCTCGGCCCAGCCCTTGAGCTCGAAGTGGTGATGGAGCGGGCTCATCAGGAAGATGCGCTTGCCCCGGGTGAGCTTGAAGTAGATCCGCTGCACGATCACCGAGCCGGTGACGATGACGAACAGTCCGCCGATCAGGATGACGAGCAGCTCGGTGCGGGTGAGGATCGCGAGAGCCGCGAGGGCGCCGCCGAGGCCCAGCGAGCCGGTGTCGCCCATGAAGATCTGCGCGGGCGAGGTGTTCCACCAGAGGAAGCCCACGAGCGCGCCGGAGATCGCCGCGGCGATGATCGCGAGGTCGAACGGATCGCTCACCTGGTAGCACTTGTCGGCCACCTCGGGGTTGAGCTGCGCGTCGAAGCACCACTGGTTGGACTGCCAGAAGCCGATGATGACGTAGGAGCCGATCGCGAGGATCGACGAGCCGGTCGCGAGGCCGTCGAGGCCGTCCGCGACGTTGACGCCGTTGGACGTGCTGGTCACGATCACGCAGATCCAGAGCACGAACAGCCCGATGCCGATCCAGCCGAGCGCGGCGAAGTCGAAGGGCAGGTCGCGGATGAACGAGATCGACGTCGAGGCCGGCGTCAGTCCGTTGGAGTCGCGCACCATGATCGCGATGACCGCGAAGGCCGCCGCGACGATGATCTGCCCGGCGATCTTGGCCCAGCCGCCGAGCCCGAGGCTGCGCTGGTTGCGGGTCTTCAGGAAGTCGTCGATGAAGCCGACGAAGCCGAGCCCGACCATCATGAACAGCACCAGCAGCGCCGACGGCGCGAGCGCCCGGTTGCCGAAGAGCGAGCCGAGGAAGTAGCCCGCCACGGTGGCGATGATGATGACGATGCCGCCCATCGTCGCCGTGCCGTGCTTGACGTGGTGCGACTTCGGTCCGTCCTCGCGGATGAACTGGCCCCACTGCAGGCGGTGGAACAGCCGGATGAACAGGGGCGTCAGCAGCAGCGTGAAGGCGCCGGAGAAGGCTCCGGCCAGAAGGAGTGCTCTCATCGGTGGCGCTCTCCCAGTCGGTCGCCCAGGAATCGCAGCCCGGCGGAGTTGGACGACTTCACCAGGACGGTGTCGCCGCTCCGAAGATAGCCGTCGAGCAGGTCGTAGGCCTCGTCGGCGGTCTCGACGAAGACGGACTCGCCGCTCCAGGAGCCCTCGCGCTCGGCGGCGACGTGGATCCGTCGCGCCTTCGCGCCGACCACCACGATCTGCGCGATGTTGAGCCGGACGGCGAGCAGGCCCACGCGGTCGTGCTCCTCGTCGGCCCACTCCCCCAGCTCGCTCATCTCGCCGAGGACCGCGACGGTGCGCCCCTCCGGCTTCGCGATCTGGGCGAGGGTCCGCAGGGCGGCGGCGGTGGAGTCGGGGCTGGCGTTGTACGCGTCGTTGACGACCGTGACGTCGGCACCGCCGAGCACCTGCATGCGCCAGCGCTCGGCGAGCGTGACGGTGCCGAGCGCGGCGACGATCACGTCGAGCGGGACGCCGACGGAGAGCGCGGCCGCGGTGGCCGCCAGCGCGTTCATCACGTGGTGCTCGCCGAGGACGCGGAGGAAGAGCTCGGCGCGGGCGGCCTCGCGGCCCTCCCCTGCGCTGATCTCGACCGTGAAGCGCGTGCCCTCGGCCGTCGGCTCGATGTCCACGGCGCGGACGTCGGCCTGCTCGCCGTGGCCGAACCACAGCACCCGGGCGGCGGTCCTCGCCTGCATCGAGGCGACGCGGCCGTCGTCGGCGTTGAGCACCGCGACGTCGTCGGCCGTCAGGTCGGCGACCATCTCGGTCTTCGCCTCGAGGGTGCGCTCGATGCCGCCGAACTCGCCGGCGTGAGCGAGGCCCACCGCGAGGACGATCCCGACGTCGGGCTTCGCCATCCGGACGAGGCGGCGGATCTCGCCGACCGCGCTCGCGCCCATCTCGGCCACCAGGAAGCGCGTCGAGGGCGACACCTTCAGCATCGTGATCGGCGCGCCGACCTCGTTGTTGAACGAGCCCTGCGGGGCGACGGTCTCGCCCTCGCGCTCGAGGATCGTGCGGAGGAGGTTCTTGGTGGTCGTCTTGCCGTTGGAGCCGGTGACCGCGAGGACGGTGAGGTTCCCGAGCGCGCGCACGCGGCGGACGACCTCGGTCGCCAGGGCGCCCAGCGCCTCGACGGAGTCGTCGACGAGCACCTGCGGCACGTCGAGGTCGAGCGGCCGCTCGACGATCAGCAGGGCGGCGCCGCGCTCGACGGCGACGGGAGCGAAGAGGTGGCCGTCGGTGTGCTCGCCGCGCTTGGCGACGAAGATGCCGCCGGGCGCGATCTCGCGGGAATCGGTCTCGGTCGCGCCGTCGACGACGGTGCTCGCGTTCGCGGAGGAGCCGGCGAGGTGCAGCCGGCCGGAGACGGCCGCGGCGATCTCGGTGAGGGTCAGGGCGATCATCTAGAGCCAGCCCGCCTCGCGCAGGGCCTGCCGGACGTCGTCTCTGGCCGAATACGGCATGTGCACTCCTGCAATCTCCTGATAGTCCTCGTGGCCGGGTCCGGCGTAGAGGATCGCATCGCCCTCGTCCGCGAGGGCGACGGCCGCCCGCACGGCGGCCCGCGGGTCGGGGATCTCGTGGATCTCCCGGCCGGGCGCGGCCTCGGTCGCCGCGGCGAGGAGGACGGCGCGGATCGCCGCCGGGTCCTCCCAGCGCGGATGGAAGTCGGTCACGATCACGACGTCGGACAGCTCGGCGGCGATGCGCCCCATGTCGGCGCGCTTCGTGGTGTCGCGGTCGCCGTCGGCGCCGAAGACCATGATCAGCCGGCCGGGCGTCAGCGCCCGCAGCGCCTCGAGCGCGTTCGAGAACGCGTCCGGGGTGTGGCCGTAGTCGACGTAGACGCGGGGGCCGCGGTCGCCGGAGACGCGCTCGGCCCGCCCCGGGATGTAGACGTCGAGCACGCCCTCCTCGAGGGTGTGCGCGATCGCCTCGAGGTCGAAGCCGGACTCGACGAGCATGACGATCGCGAGTGCCGCGTTGGCCGCCATGTACCAGCCGATCAGCGGGATGCTCACGACGACCGAGCGGTTCTCGGGCCCTTCGAGGCGGAAGGTC
The DNA here is from genome assembly GCF_004011135.1 of Rathayibacter festucae DSM 15932. Classification (NCBI taxonomy): domain Bacteria; kingdom Bacillati; phylum Actinomycetota; class Actinomycetes; order Micrococcales; family Microbacteriaceae; genus Rathayibacter; species Rathayibacter festucae. Next base: position 1,900,911 of record NZ_CP028137.1, read on the forward strand.
GTGCCGTCGGCGGTGCCCTCGACGACGGTCATCGACCAGTCGGCCGGCGTGCTCGGAGCGACTCCGACGTCGGGCGAGCTGGCGAGCGTCGTCACGGGGATGCGGCTGCGCTCGACGAGCTCGCGGCCCCAGCTGCTGTCGACGGTCACCACGCCGCGGCGCGCCCGGTCCGGACCGAACAGATCGGCCTTCGCCTCGAAGTAGTGCGCCATGTCGGTGTAGTCGTCGAGGTGGTCGTGCGTCAGGTTGGTGAAGCCGACGACGTCGAAGACGAGGCCGTCGATCCGGTGGCGGGTGAGCGCCTGCGCGGAGACCTCGATGGAGACCGCGCGCACCGCGGACTCGCGCATCCGGGCGAGCAGCGCGTGCAGCTCGCTCGCCTCCGGAGTGGTCAGCGAGCTGACGACCGCCACGTCGCCGATGCGGCGCTCGGCGGTCGAGCTGAGACCGGAGACGACGCCGAGACGGCGCAGCAGCGCGTCGAGCAGGTAGACCACGCTCGTCTTGCCGTTGGTCCCGGTCACGCCGAACAGCGTCGGCGCGTCCTCGCGGGTGCGGTGGATCCAGGCCGCGACGTCGCCGAGGGCGGCGCGGGGGTCGGGCGTGACGAGCACGGGGAGGCCGCTGCCGGCGGCCAGCTCGGCGCCCTCGGGATCGGTCAGCACCGCGACCGCTCCCGCGGCGGCGGCACCGGTCGCGAAGGCGGCGCCGTGCGCGGCTCGGCCGGCGACGCCGACGTAGAGGTCGCCCGGCTGGACGCAGCGCGAGTCGAGGGTGACCCCGCTGACCTCGACGCCGTCGATCCCGCGGACGGGCCCGAGCGAGAACTCGGCGACGAGCTGCGCGAGCGCGCGCGGTGCCGGGTGCTCGGGCCGGAGGGAGGACTGCGGGCGAGTGTCGTGCAATGCCCGCCCTCTCTCTCCTGCTGGTGCTGTCTCTCGTGCCCGTGCTGTCTCTCGCGCCGGTGCTGTCTCTGGTCTGCTGCGTCTGGTCCCGGGGAGGGCGGTCACCACGTGGTGGGGTACTCGACCGGCGGGACCGTGGACGGCTCCACCCGGTTGGTCTTGAGCACCTGGGTCATGACCTGCTGGAACACGGGGGCCGTCGCCTGGGACGTGTTCATCTTAACCGGATCGGCGATGGTGACCGTCACGACGTACTCCGGGTCCTCCGCGGGGGCGAGGCCGGCCAGCGAGACGGTGTAGCTCTTCGAGTAGCCGCCGTTTCCGTCCGGCTGCTGCGCCGTGCCGGTCTTGGTGGCGATGTTGTAGCCGTCGACGTGGATGTCGTTCGCCAGCCAGCCCTCGTTGTAGTGGGTCTGCAGCATGTCCACGACGTCCTTCGCGGCACCGGCGGAGACCACCGGGGTCCCGGTGCTGTCGGGCACGTCGATCACGGAGCCGTCGGGCGTGGTGCAGCCCTCGACCAGCTGCGCGGGCAGGCGCACCCCGCCGTTGCCGAGGGTCTGGTAGATGCTCGCCACCTGGACCGCGGTCGCCGAGACGCCCTGGCCGAACATGGTCGTGTAGTTGGTCTGGTTGTCCCAGTCGTCGGAGTCGGCGAGGAGGCCGCCGGACTCGCCGGGGAAGCCCACGGCGGTCGAGGCGCCGAGGCCGAACTTCGTCAGGTAGTCGTAGCGCTGCGAGGCGGAGAGCTTGGAGCCCATCATCGCGATGCCGACGTTCGAGGAGTCCTTGAGGATCCCGGTCAGCGTGTAGTTCGTGGGCGTGTGCGCGAAGTCGTCGCTGAAGGAGGCGCCGTCCTTCTCGAAGGTGTCGGGGACGACGACCTGGCTCGTCGGGCTCGCGAGGCCCTGATCGATCAGCATCGCCGCGGTCATCGGCTTGAAGGTCGATCCAGGCTCGAACGGAGCGCGGAACGCCCGCGAGCTGCGGTCGTCGGGCGCGCTGGCGGCGACGTTGTTGGGGTCGACGGTCGGCGTCTCGGCGACGGTCAGGAGTTTGCCGGTCTTGACCTCCTGCACCACGACGATGCCGTAGCTGCCGCCGACCTCGGCGACCCGCTGCGCGAGCACCTGCTGGGAGTAGTACTGCAGGTCGGCGTCGATCGTGAGCTCGAGCGTCCCGCCGTCGACCGCGGGGGTCTCCGCCACGGTGCTGCCGGGGATGCGGACGTAGTCGGCGCTGCGCTCGTAGCTCTCGGAGCCGTTGGCCCCGGCGAGGCAGGCGTTCTCGGCGTACTCCATGCCCTCCTGCGCGGCGCCGTCGCCGCCCACGTAGCCGACCAGGTTGCCGGCGACCGCGCCGTTCGGGTACGTCCGGCCCTGCTGCGTCTCGAAGTAGGTCCACGGGATGTCGAGGGCGACGAGCTTCTGGTACGCCTCGAGGTCGAGGCCCTCGGAGAGGATCAGGTAGTTCGCCTTCGGGTCCTTCGCGACCGCGTCGCTCACGGCCGTGACGATCTGCGGGACCGTCTGCCCGGTGATGGCGCCGATCTCGGAGGCGGCCTGCTCGACGCTGACCATCACCTCCTGGCCGTCGGGCATCTCGCGCAGGAACTCCGCGACGTTCTTCGGCGAGGTCGTCAGCCGGTACCGGGTCGTGGCGTCGGCGAGCACCGTGCCGGAGCGGTCGACGATCGAGCCGCGCGTGCCGTAGGTGATGACGCTGTTCGACTGGTTCTGCGCCGCCTCGTCGGTCAGCTCGTTGGCGCGGACGACCTGGATGTCGACCAGCTTGCCGATGAACAGTCCGACGACGGCGGCGATGACGAGGAAGGTGACGGCGGTGCGTCGCCTGCTCGAACGGTGGTGTCTCACGGCGCTAGGGGCCCTTCGGTGCGTGGTCGGAGCGGCTCAGTGCGTGCTCGGGCGGAGTCAGTGCGTGATCGGGGCGGGCAGCTCGCCCTGCAGCGGTGCGACCGCCGTGGCGGAGCCCGGTGCGGCCGCGGCGGCCGGCGGTGCGATCAGCGCGTTCGGCACGGCGGAGGCGGTCGCGGCGGTGCCGACCTCGCTCGCGGCGGCGGTGGCGGGATCGCCCAGCACGGCACCGTCGGAGAGGCGGAGGTAGACGGGCGCGGTGTTCGCGACCATGCCCAGGCCCTGCGCGGCGGTCGCGAGGTTCTGCGGCGAGCTGAGGGTGTCGACCGCGTCCTGCTTCTCCGCGTTGCCGCGGGTGAGCGTCTTCTGCTCGCCCTGCAGCGTGGCGATCTGGTACGCGCCCTCGGAGAGGCCGACGCTGACCAGGAGCTGGATCACGATGATCGCGAACAGCCCCGCGACGGCGACGATCCCGTAGACGAGCTTCGGCCGGGCCTGGCGCGCCGGAGCGGGGACCGCCTCGATGCGGGGTCGCTGGGCCGGCTCGGCGGGCTGCGCCGGTCGTGCGGTGCTGCGGTCGATGACGGGGTCGATGACGGCGGTCGCGCTCATGCGGTGCTCCTGATCCTCTCGGCCGCGCGCAGTCGCACGGGTGTTGCTCGGGGGTTGGCGGCCTTCTCGTCGTCCGAGGCGAGCTCGGCGCCGCGGATGACGAGCCGGAACTCGGGTCGGTGCTCGGGCAGCTCCATCGGCAGGCCGACCGGCGCCGTGGAGGAGGAGGCGGCCTGCAGGGCGCGCTTGACGATGCGGTCCTCGAGCGACTGGTACGCCTCGACGACGAGGCGCCCGCCGACGGCGATCCGGCCGAGTGCGGCGGGGATCGCCCGCTCGAGCACGGAGAGCTCCTGGTTGACCTCGATGCGCAGCGCCTGGAAGACGCGCTTGGCCGGGTGCCCGTTGCGCTGGATCGCGACCGGGGTCGCCGCCTGGATGATCTCGACGAGCCGGCCGGAGCGCACGATCGGCGCCGACGCGCGGGCCTCGACGATCTTCTTGGCGTAGCGCGCCGCGAGCCGCTCCTCGCCGTACTCGTGGAAGATCCGCTGGAGCGCGATCTCGTCGTAGTCCGCGAGGATGCTCGCCGCGGTGAGCGGCGCCGACGCGTCCATCCGCATGTCCAGCGGAGCGTCCTTGGAGTAGGAGAAGCCGCGCTCGGTCTCGTCGAGCTGCAGCGAGGAGACGCCGAGGTCGAAGAGGGCGCCGTCGATCGTGTCGATGCCGAGCTCGTCGAGGACGTCGGGCAGCTCGTCGTAGACGGCGTGCACGAGGTCGATCCGAGCGGAGTGCGCGGCGAGCCGGGCACCCGCCAGCTCGAGGGCCTCCCGGTCGCGGTCGAGGCCGACGAGGTGGAGGCGCGGGAAGCGCTCGAGCAGCGCGAGCGAGTGGCCGCCCATGCCGAGCGTCGCGTCGACGAGCACGGCGCCGTCGCGCGCGAGCGCCGGAGCGAGCAGCTCGACGCAGCGCTCGAGGAGCACGGGCAGGTGCCGCTCCTCGGTCGGGCGCACGCCGGCGCGAGCGGCGTCGGCGCTGGTCGCGTCGTCCGCGCTCACGTCCGCGCGGTGTGCAGGGGTGCTCTCGGTGCTCTCTGTCATGGCGGTCCCGCCGTCCTGTTCCTGCCGTCCGATCCCCATCCAGCTCACGACCGGACACCGGGGAAGGTGCGTCCGGGCGCCGAGTGGCTGGGAGTCGCGCGGCAGGAGCTAGAACAGTCCGGGGATCACCTCCTCCTCGGTGTCGGAGAACACGGACTCCTGCTCGGTGAGGTAGCTGTCCCAGGCGTCCTGGGCCCAGATCTCGGCGCGATTGCCCGCACCGATGACGGTGAGGTCGCGGTCGAGACCGGCGTAGGCGCGCAGCGGCGCCGGGAGGGTGATGCGGTTCTGCTTGTCCGGCGTCTCGGCGCTGGCGCCGGAGAGGAAGACGCGGAGGAAGTCGCGGGCCTGCTTGCTGGTGACCGGCGCCTGGCGGATCTTCTCGTGCATCGCCTCGAACTCGCGCTGGCTGAAGACGTAGAGGCACCGCTCCTGGCCGCGCGTGACGACGACTCCGGAGGAGAGCTCGTCGCGGAACTTGGCGGGAAGGATGACGCGGCCCTTCTCGTCGAGCTTGGGGGAATGAGTGCCGAGGAACAACGGACTGCCCCCACTTCTCTCCGGCCAAGGTTGGTGTGGGCCCCACAGTACTCCACTTCCCCCCACCCACAACCCTCCGAACCGCCGCGGCGCGCCGCAGTCACCCCGTCGATCCGCGTCGTTCCGCGGATCCGCAGCGGTGGAGCGCAGTGGAGGGGAATCGCACTCCCGGGGAGCGTCCGGGCACGAAAAAAGGGCCGATCCGTGAGGATCGACCCTGTGGGTGGTGCGGGGTGGAGGACCCGCGCCGTGGAGCGCTAGGAGCGGCCGTCGCCGCGGTTGTCCCACCGGTCGTTCAGACGGTCCATGAAGTTGGACCCCTGGCGTCCGCTTGCGGAGCGCGGCTTCGAGGGCCGACCCGCCTCGGGGATTCCGGAGGTGGTGGAGCCGCCGGGCGCGGGGCGCATCGCGACGACCACGCCGGCCAGCATCAGCGCGAAGCCGGCGACGCCCACGAGGGGCTGACGGACGATCACGCCGGCGACGAGGACTCCCAGGCCGACGATGGCGAGGAGGATGCCGAGAACGAGCGCGCGGTAGTTGGTGCCGCCCCGGCCCTTGCTGACCGCCGCGACGAAGTCGGCGTCGTTCTGATAGAGATTGCGCTCCATCTCGTCGAGGAGCCGTTGCTCGTGTTCCGAAAGCGGCATCGGGACCCCTTCAGGGTGTGGCGTCGACCCGGCGGGGACGGCACCGAGGGTGGGCGGGCGGTCTGCTCGACCGGGCTGGTGGCGCTTCAGTGTAGACCGCGGCCCGCCGAGGCGCCAGGCGCCATCGGTGCATAGGCTGGTCGGGTGAACCACAGCACTCGTCTGGTCGATCGCGTCCAGTTCCGAATCGATGAATTCCTCACCGGGCGCACGCCAATTCTGCGCTCCATCGGAGAGGACGTCTCCGCCCTCGGCGACCTTTCGCGGGACTTTCTCAGCGGGGGCAAGCGCTTCCGGGCGCGCTTCTGCGAGGCGGGCTGGACGGCGGTCTCCGCGGTCCCGAGCGACGCACACCGGAGCGCCTCGGATCCGATCGCCCGGGTCGGCGCGAGCCTGGAGCTGTTCCACGCCGCGGCCCTGGTCCACGACGACGTGATCGACAACTCCGACACCCGCCGGGGCGCCCCCTCGGCGCACCGCCGCTTCGCGTCGCTGCACGCGGGCGGCGGCTGGTCGGGCGACGCGGACGAGTTCGGCCGCTCCTCGGCGATCCTCCTCGGCGATCTGCTGCTGGTCTGGTCCGACGAGATCTTCGCGGACGCCGAGTGGGCGCTCGAGGACCGCACCGCCGCGGCGCGGGCCCGGGCGGAGTTCAACCTGATGCGCACGGAGGTGACCCTGGGCCAGTACCTCGACATCCTCGAGGAGAGCGCCTGGGTGCGGCACCCCGAGCACGAGCACCTCGAGCGCTCGGAGCGCGTGGTCGTCTTCAAGAGCGCGAAGTACAGCATCGAGGCGCCGCTGACCATCGGCGGCTCGCTCGGCGGCGGCGACGACGCCCAGATCGACGCCCTGCGCCGCTTCGGCCTGCCGCTCGGCATCGCCTTCCAGCTGCGCGACGACGTGCTGGGGGTCTTCGGCGATCCGGCCGTGACCGGGAAGCCCGCCGGCGACGACCTCCGCGAGGGCAAGCGGACCGTGCTGCTCGGCCTCGCCCGCGCGGCCGCCTCGGCGGGCGAGCGCGACGAGCTCGACGCCGTGGTGGGCCGTGCGGACGCGAGCGCCGACGACATCGCCCGCGCTCAGGAGATCGTGGCGGGCTCCGGGGCGCTCGACCGGCTCGAGGAGCGCATCGCCCGCGACGTCGAGGCCGCGCTGGCCGTGCTGCCGGACGCGCCGCTGCGCGAGGAGGGCGTCGCGGAGCTCCGCGAGCTCGCCGACCGGGTCACCGCCCGGACGGCGTAGAGCGGATCAGCCGGACCGGCTCGGTCCGGTGCCGGCTCGGCTCAGGCGAGCGCCTGGGCGACGCGGCGCACCTCGGCCTTGCGGCCGGCGAGCAGCGCCTGCACCGGGCTGGTGCCGAGGCTGTCCTCGTCCGAGAGCAGCCAGTCGATCGCCTCGTCGTCCGAGAAGCCCTGGTCCGACAGCAGGATCGCGGTGCCGCGGATCTCGCTGAGCGGCTCGCCGTCGCGGAGGAAGACGGAGGGGACGACGAGCTTGCCGTCGCGGCGGGTGCCGAGCAGGTGGCGCTCCTCCAGGAGGCGGCGCACCCGGCTGACGCCGAGACCGGTGACCTCGACCAGGTCGGGGACGGTCAGCCACTCGATCTCGGGAGTGGGCGGGGAGGCGGAGGCAGCGGACGAGTCGGTCACCCGTCAAGAGTGCCACGAGCCGCCTCCGCGTTGCACGCCGGTTGTCCGGAGGGTCTTGCCTAGACTCGTCGCGTGACCACCAGCCAGCTCGACCCTCTCCTCGGCCGTCTCGTCGACGGCCGGTACGAGGTGCGCTCCCGCATCGCGCGGGGCGGCATGGCCACCGTCTACCTGGCGCACGACCAGCGCCTCGAGCGCCGGGTCGCCATCAAGGTGATGCACGGGCACCTCTCCGACGACGCGACGTTCAAGAACCGCTTCGTCCAGGAGGCGCGCTCCGCCGCCCGCCTGGCCCACCCGAACGTGGTCAGCGTCTTCGACCAGGGCCAGGACTCCGACATGGCCTACCTGGTGATGGAGTACCTGCCCGGCATCACGCTGCGCGACCTGCTCAAGGAGCGCGGGCGGCTGACGGCCCAGCAGGTCGTCGACATCATGCACTCGGTGCTGTCCGGCCTCGCGGCCGCGCACCGGGCCGGGATCCTGCACCGCGACCTCAAGCCCGAGAACGTGCTGCTCGCCGACGACGGCCGGATCAAGATCGGCGACTTCGGCCTCGCCCGGGCGGCGAGCGCGAACACCGCGTCGGGTCAGGCGCTGCTCGGCACGATCGCGTACCTCTCCCCCGAGCTGGTCACCCGCGGCACCGCCGACACCCGCAGCGACATCTACGCCATCGGCATCATGATCTACGAGATGCTCACCGGCGAGCAGCCCTTCACGGGCGAGCAGCCGATGCAGATCGCCTACCAGCACGCGAACGACTCGGTCCCCTACCCCAGCGCGAAGGTGCCCTCGGTGCCGACCTCGCTCGACGAGCTCGTGCTCTGGGCGACGGAGCGCGACCCGGACATGCGCCCGCGCGACGCCGGCGTGATGCTGGCACAGCTGCTCGAGGCCGAGCGCCTGATGGGCATCACGCCGACCGACCGCCGCGGCGCGGACACCCAGGCCGTCACCCCCTTCCGGTGGCGGAGCCCGCCACCGCGCTGCTGTTCGACGAGGCGGTGACCGGGCACACCTCGGTGATCGAGGGCTCGCCGGCGGAGCTCGAGCAGCGCGACGACGACGACGCGGTGGCCCGGCTCGCGACGAAGCGCCGCACCCGGCGCCGCCGCGGCGTGCTGCTGACGGTGATCGTGCTGCTGCTCGCGCTGATCGGCGGGGGCACCGCGTGGTGGTACGGCGAGGGCCCGGGCGCGATCGTGAACGTGCCGGACGTGGTGAGCCGGTCGCAGGACGAGGCGACGGCCGCGCTCGTGAGCCAGGGCTTCGAGGTGTCACCGCAGCAGGCGAACGACCTGACCGTGCCCGCCGGCACGGTGCTCAGCACCGACCCGCCCGGCGGCCAGGGGCTGCACAAGGGCGAGGTCGTGACGCTGGTCGTCTCCAGCGGCCCTCGTCAGATCGAGGTGCCCGCTCTGGCCGGTGTCTCCGAGGAGGAGGCGACGGCCGCGATCCAGGCCGCGCCGTTCACCGTGGGCGAGGTGACGCGGGTCTTCGACGCCGACGTCCCCGCGGGCGTCGTCGTCTCGGCGTCGCTGCCCGACGGCGGCGAGCTGCCCGCGACGATGTCCGAGACGAGCACGATCGCGATGACGGTCAGCCTCGGGGCGATCCCCAACGTCGTCGGCCTGACCGTCGACGAGGCGACCGCCGCGGCGAAGGACGCCGGGCTCGCCCTCGACCGCGAGCGCGAGGACTGGAGCGACACGGTCGCCGCCGGCGTCGTCCTCACCCAGATCAACCCGGAGGCGCCCGCGACCACCGGCGACACCGTCTCCGTCGTCGTCTCCAAGGGCCCGCAGCCGGTCGCCGTCCCCAACGTCGTCGGCATGTCCCGCGACCAGGCCAAGGCCGCGCTCAGCGCCGTCGATCTGAAGTGGAGCTACGGCCTGACGACCCCGCTGATCGACCAGGTGCCGGACGAGGTGACGAAGGTGACCAACCAGTCCGACAAGGAGGGCGCCCTCGTGCAGCGAGGCACCACGGTCCAGCTCTCGATCACGATCACGATCTGACCGCGGAGCACGGCGGCCGAGCGCGGCACGCCGCGTCAGCACGCCGCGTCAGCACGCCGCGTCGGCATGCTGCGTCGGCATGCCGAGTCGGCATGCTGCGTCGGCATGCCGAGTCGGCATGCTGCGTCGGCATGCTGGTCGAGTAGCCCCGCAGGGGCGTATCGAGACCCACCCGTCTGACGACGGTGGATCTGTTACGCCCGCTCCGCGGGCTACTCGATCAGCATGGCGGCACCCACTCCGCGGGCTCCTCGATCGACGAAGACTGCCGCAGGCACGCGATTCAGTTACGCGTGCATGCTGGTCGAGTAGCCCCGCAGGGGCGTATCGAGACCCCCCCATCTGACGACGGTGGATCTCGATAGGCCCGCTCCGCGGGCTACTCGATCAGCATGAGGGCGCCCGCTTCGCGGGCTACTCGATCAGCAGGACGGGCCCGCCCAGCGGGCTCCTCGATCGGCAGAGAGGGCCCGCCGGCGGGCAGCAGCCGGCTCAGCGCTCGCGCAGCTCCTCGGCGACGAGGAAGGCCAGCTCGAGGGACTGCATGTGGTTGAGGCGCGGGTCGCAGACCGACTCGTAGCGCGTCGCGAGGGTCGCCTCGTCGATGTGCTCCGAGCCGCCGAGGCACTCGGTGACGTCGTCGCCGGTGAGCTCGACGTGGATGCCGCCCGGGTGCGTCCCCGCGGCGCGGTGCGCCTCGAAGAAGCCCTTGACCTCGTCGACCACGTCGTCGAAGCGACGGGTCTTGTAGCCGGTGGGCGTCGTCAGTCCGTTGCCGTGCATCGGGTCGGTGACCCACAGCGGCAGCGCGTCGCTCGCCTTGACCGCCTCGAGCAGCGGCGGCAGGGCGTCGCGGATCCTGCCGGCACCCATCCGCGTGATGAAGGTGAGGCGGCCGGGCTCGCGGTCCGGGTCGAGCTTGTCGATCAGCTCGAGCATCGTCTCGGGCGTCGTCGACGGGCCGAGCTTGACGCCGATCGGGTTGCGGACGCGCGAGAGGAAGTCGACGTGCGCGCCGTCGAGCTCGCGGGTGCGCTCGCCGATCCAGATGAAGTGGCTGGAGGTGTTGTACGGCGTGCCGGTGCGCGAGTCGATCCGCGTCATCGGGCGCTCGTAGTCCATCAGCAGGCCCTCGTGGCCGGTGTAGAACTCCGTGCGCTTCATGCCCTCGAAGTCCGCGCCGCAGGCCACCATGAACTTCACCGCGCGGTCGATCTCGCGGGCGAGCTGCTCGTAGCGCTGGTTCTGCGGGTTCTCGGTGAAGCCCTTGTTCCAGTAGTGCACGAGGCGAAGGTCGGCGAAGCCGCCCTGGGTGAAGGCGCGGATGAGGTTCAGCGTCGAGGCGGCCGTGTGGTAGCCCTGCACGATGCGGCGCGGGTCGGCGGTCCGCGACTCCGGAGTGAAGTCGTAGCCGTTGACGATGTCGCCGCGGTAGGCGGGCAGCGTCACGTCGCCGCGGGTCTCGAGGTCGCTCGAGCGGGGCTTGGCGAACTGGCCCGCCATGCGGCCCATCTTGATGACGGGCATGCTCGCGCCGTAGGTGAGCACGACGGCCATCTGCAGCACGGTCTTCACCCGGTTGCGGATCTGGTCGGCCGTCGCTCCGGCGAAGGTCTCGGCGCAGTCGCCGCCTTGCAGCAGGAAGGCCTCGCCGCGGGCCGCGGCACCCAGGCGCTCGCGCAGCTGGTCGACCTCGCCGGCGAAGACGAGCGGCGGCAGCGCGGCGACCTCGGCGGACGCGGCGGCGACCGCGGCGGCGTCCGGCCAGTTCGGCTGCTGCTTGACCTCGAGCTCACGCCAGTAGTCCAGGCCGGCGACCACGGAGGGGGCGGCGAGGACGTACGGTTCGTTCGGATCGATGACCACGAGGGTTCCTGGTTCTGACGGGCGCGCGGCGCGCGCAGTGATCGCCGCCCGGTCGGACGGCGACGGTTGACGAGCTTATCGGCTCGGCGGAGGGTTCTCCGGAGGTGCGCGCAGTCGGCCCACCTGCCCGGCGCAGAGCAGGTGGCTCGGCGCGTCGGGTTCAGCGCAGCAGGGCCGCGCGCTTCTCCTTGACCGAGGTCGCGTAGACGTCGAGGTACTCCTGGCCGCTCAGTGCCAGCAGCTCGTACATGATCTCGTCGGTGATCGAGCGGAGGATGAAGCGGTCGCCCTCCATGCCCTCGAAGCGGCTGAAGTCGAGCGGCTCGCCGAAGACGATGCCGATGCGCCCGAGCTTCGGGAGCCGGCTGCCGATCGGCATGATCCGTGCGGTGTCGATCATCGCCACCGGGACGACGGGCACCCGCGCCTCGAGGACCATCCGCGCGACGCCGGTGCGGCCGCGGTACATCCGTCCGTCGGGGCTGCGGGTGCCCTCGGGATAGATGCCGAGCGCCTCACCGCCGGCCAGGACGCGGAGCCCCGTGTTCAGCGAGGCCTCGGACGCCTTGCCGCCGGAGCGGTCGATCGGCAGCATGCCGGTGGCGGTGAAGAAGAGCTTCGTCGCCCAGCCCTTCAGGCCCTTCCCGGTGAAGTAGTCGCTCTTGGCGAGGAAGACCATGTTGCGCTCGATCACCAGCGGGAGGAACACCGAGTCGATGAAGGAGAGGTGGTTGCTCGCCAGGATGACGCCGCCGGTGGCCGGGACGCGGTCGGCGCCGACCACCCAGGGCCGGAAGATCGTCTTGAGCAGGGGCCCCGCGACGATGTGCTTCATGAACCAGTAGAACAAGGGGCGCTCCTCAGCGGTCCGCGACCGGGGTCACAGCGAGCTCGCGTGCAGGCGGGCGAGGTCGGCGGCGCCGACGACCCCCGCGTCGTTGACGAGCTCCGCGATGCGGAACTCGGGCTCGGGGTGGTACCCCCGGGCGGGCAGGTTGTCGAGGTAGGCCTGGCGGATCGGGTCGAGCAGGAGGTCGCCGGCCTGCGCCACTCCCCCGCCGATCACGAACATCTGCGGGTCGAGGACCGCGCTCAGGCTCGCCGCCGCCTCGCCGAGCCAGTGGCCGAGCTGGCGGAGGGCCGCGAGGGCGCCCAGGTCTCCGGCGCTGATCAGCTCGGCGATGACGCCGCCGTCGAGCTCGCCGCCGTTCCTCGCACGCGCGTCGGCGATGCCCTGGCCGATCCCGCCGGCGTCGGCGAGCTCGGCGGCGAAGCGCTGCAGTGCGCGGCCGGAGCCGTACTGCTCGATGCAGCCGCGAGCACCGCAGCCGCAGGGCAGGCCGCCGGGGACGACCCGCATGTGGCCGATCTCGGCGGCCGCGCCGAAGCCGCCGCGCAGGAGCCGGTCATTGATGACGATCGCGCCGCCGACGCCGGTGCCGATCGTGAGCATCAGCATGTCGCTCACCAGTCGGCCGGCGCCGTAGCGGAACTCGGCCCAGCCGGCCGCGTTGGCGTCGTTCTCGATGATGATCGGCAGATCGATCCGCGCCGAGAGCTTCTCGCGGAAGGGCTCGTTGCGCCAGTTGATGTTGGGGGCGTAGTAGACGATCGACTGCGAGGCGTCGATGAAGCCGGCCGCGGCGACGCCGACGGCGGAGACGTCGCCGGCGGGGAGGCCCTCGCGCAGGCGCGCCACCATCTCCACGACGACGTCGACGATGAGCTCGGGGTGACCGGCGGGCGTCGGCTGGCGGTCCTCGCGGACGATGCCGCCGAACTCGTCGACCAGCGCTCCCGCGATCTTCGTGCCGCCGATGTCGATACCGATCGCGTGCACGCGAACCGCCTTCCGCTAGCCTCCGACGCCGCTGCGCCGCGGGTCCGCCCTGGAGCGGCGGCCACATCGAGTGTAGTGACCCGCCGAGAACCGACGTGCGGATCGTTATCCTGAGTGGATACACAGTCGGGATGCGCCGGTAGGCTGGACCCGACAATCATTCAGGTACCGAAGGAGTTGCCGTGGAGCAGTTCGATTCCCCCCTCGTGGTCGCGCCGGATCCGCAGGCCAACACGACGGCGCTGCTGCTCGACCGCGTGCGGGAGACGCCCGACCGGGCGCTCTTCGCCCTCCCCGAGTCCGGCGGCTGGCGCGACGTCACCGCCCGCGAGTTCCTCGACCAGGTGACCGCGCTCGCGAAGGGACTCGTCGCGGCGGGCATCGAGCCCGGCGACAAGGTCGGCCTGATCTGCAAGACCCGCTACGAGTGGACGCTGATCGACTTCGCCGTGTGGTTCGCGGGCGGCGTGCTCGTGCCGGTCTACGAGACCTCCTCCCCCGCCCAGGTCCAGTGGAACCTCTTCGACTCCGGAGCGCGGGCCGTCATCGTCGAGACGGCGGACCACTTCGCCCGCTTCGACGAGGTCCGCCCGGATCTCCCGGACGTCCGGCTCGCCTGGCAGATCGGCCTGGGCGACCTCGACAAGCTGGCCGCGCGCGGGGTCGACGTGCCGGACGCCGAGATCGAGCGCCGCCGCTCGATCGCCACCGGCGCCGACATCGCGACGATCATCTACACCTCCGGCTCGACCGGCCGACCCAAGGGCTGCATCATCCGGCACTCCAACTTCGTCGAGCTCAGCCGCAACTCCGCGGTCGCGCTCACGGAGCTGATCCACCAGCCGGGCGCCTCGACGCTCCTCTTCATCACGACCGCGCACGTGTTCGCCCGCTTCATCGCGATCCTCTGCGTCCACGGCGGGGTCAAGGTCGGCCACCAGGCCGACACGAAGCAGCTGCTCCCCTCCCTCGGCTCCTTCAAGCCGACGTTCCTGCTGGCCGTGCCGCGGGTGTTCGAGAAGGTCTACAACTCGGCCGAGCAGAAGGCCGAGGCCGGCGGCAAGGGCAAGATCTTCCGGCGCGCGGCCGACGTCGCCGTCGCCCACTCGATCGCCGTCGAGGCCGGCTCGGTGCCGCTCGCGCTGAAGCTGCAGTTCCTGCTCTTCGACCGGCTCGTCTACTCGAAGCTGCGCACGGCGATGGGCGGCAACGTCCGCTTCGCCGTGTCCGGGTCGGCGCCGCTCGGCGACAGGCTGGGCCACTTCTTCCACAGCCTCGGCATCAAGATCCTCGAGGGCTACGGGCTCACCGAGACGACGGCGCCCGCGACGGTGAACCGGACCGAGCGGTTCAAGATCGGCTCCGTCGGCCCGGCGATGCCCGGCTGCTCCATCCGGATCGCCGCGGACGGCGAGATCCAGGTGCGCGGCATCGACGTCTTCGGCGGCTACTGGAACGACGAGAAGGCGACGGCCGAGGCCTTCGACGGCGAGTGGTTCAAGACCGGCGACCTGGGCTCGCTCGACGAGGAGGGCTACCTCCGCGTTACCGGGCGCAAGAAGGAGATCATCGTCACCGCGGGCGGCAAGAACGTCGCGCCGGCCGCGCTCGAGGACCCGATCCGCGCCAACCCGCTCGTCGGCCAGGTCGTCGTCGTCGGCGACCAGCGCCCGTTCATCGCGGCGCTGGTGACCCTCGACTCCGAGATGCTGCCGACCTGGCTCGCGAACAACGGCCAGGACGCGAAGCTCTCGCTCGATCAGGCGGCCGTGAACCCGGCCGTCCTCGCCGAGGTGCAGCGCGCCGTCGACGCCGCGAACGCCCGCGTCTCGCGCGCCGAGTCCATCCGCAAGTTCGTGATCCTGCCCACCGAGTTCACCGAGGCGAGCGGCCACCTCACCCCGAAGATGAGCATCAAGCGGAACGTCATCCTCGACGACTTCGCCGCGACCATCAGCAGCGTCTACAGCGCCGCCCCGGCCACGGAGGGCATCAGCCTCCGCTGACGGGTCCACGTCTGCACCACGGTGGATCTCGATACGCCCGCTCCGCGGCCTACTCGATCAGCATGGGCAGGCCCACGCTGGCCTACTCGATCAGCAGGATGGTCGAGTAGCCCCGCAGGGGCGTATCGAGACCCACCGTCGCCAGCAGGGCGGGTCTGCAGACTCTCGTTCTGACGCGGGTGGATCTCGATACGCCCGCTCCGCGGGCTACTCGACCAGCATGACGTCCGACCGCGGAGACCGCAGGTCCTCCGCCGGTCGAGTAGCCCGCAGGGCGTACCGAGACCCGCCCTCCTGACCACGTGGATCTCGATACGCCCGCTCCGCGGCCTACTCGATCAGCATGCTGCGCAAGCCGGCCGAAGGCCGACGGCCGAAGGCCGAGCCGTATCCGGCGAAGCGCGTTACAGCGCTTCGCCGTCGGCGGACGCACGACGCTCTGCGGAACGCGCCCACCTCAGGAGGCCGACCGCGCCGAGCCGGGCAGGGACCGGCTCGGAAACGAACTCAGAACCAGGAGCTCTCGCGGACTTCCTTCATGGCGGCTCGGCGGTCGTCCTTGGAGAGGCGGTCGAGGTAGAGGCGGCCGTCGAGGTGGTCGCACTCGTGCTGGAGGGCCTGGGCCATCAGGCCGTCGCCCTCGAGGACGACCTCGTTGCCGTCGAGGTCGGTGCCGCGGACCTTGGCGTGCGGGTAGCGGATCGCGGGGTACCAGAGGTTGGGGACGGAGAGGCAGCCCTCGTCGACGGGCTCCGGCTCGCCGCTGAGCTCGACGATCTCGGGGTTGAGGATGTAGCCGACGACGCCGTCGACGTTGTAGCTGAAGGCGCGGAGGTTGACGCCGATCTGCGGGGCGGCGACGCCGGCGCGGCCGGGGGTGCGCACGCTGTCGACGAGGTCCTCGACCAGACCGCGGATCCCGTCGTCGACGGTCTCGATCGGGGCGGACACCGTCTTCAGGACGGGATCGCCGAAGATCCGGATCTGGCGTTCGGTCATGCGGTGCGCTCCCTCAGTGCCTCCTCGGCGGAGAGGAGGGCGTTCTCGACGACTTCGCTCGCCGCGGGGTGCGGCCAGTACTGGCTGCGGGCGAGACCGCGGATCCCGACCCCCGCGCTGGCGGCCTGGACGAGCGGCTGAATGAGGATACTCGCCTGCGGGCCCATCAGGTGCGCGCCGAGCAGCTCGCCGTCGAGTCCGACGACGAGGGTGCAGATGCTCGAGTCGTCCTCCATCGCCCAGCCGTAGGCGGTGGAGCCGAACTCCTGGGTGACGGCGACGACGTCGATGCCGCGCTCCCCCGCCTCCTTCTCGGTGAGGCCGAAGTGCGCGATCTGCGGGTGCGCGAAGATCGCGCCGGGCACGGGGGCGAGGGTGTTCGAGAGCATCTCGCCCGGGTGCAGGAGGTTGTGCGCGACGAGCCGCGCCTCGTGGTTGGCGACGTGCTTGAGCTGCCACTCCGAGGAGACGTCGCCGAGGGCGAAGAGCCCGGGCACGACGCGTCCGCCGGAGAGGACCCGCTGCTCGTCGTCGACGACGACACGGCCGTCCGGGTGCAGGTCGATCCCGACGGAGGCCGCGGCGATGGTGTCGCTGTTCGGGTCGCGCCCGGTGGCGACGAGGATCGTGTCGGTCTCGACGCGGGAGCCGTCGTCGAAGGTCGTGACGAGTCCGGTCGGAGTCGCCTCGACGCTCTCGGCGGAGACGCCGGTGCGGACGTCCCAGCGCTCGCGTGCCAGCGCTGTGAAGCCGCGGGCGATGCCCTCGTCGAGCGAGCGGAGCAGACGGTCACCGCGGACGGCCACCGTCACCGCGGTGCCGAAGGCCGAGAAGATGTGGGCGAACTCGACGGCCACCGCACCGCCGCCGAGGACGAGCATCCGTGCGGGGAGCTCGTCGATCCGCATGATCGAGTCGGAGTCGTGGATCCGCGGATCGGGCTCGTAGGCCGCGAGGAGCGGACGCGGACGCGAGCCCGCGGCGACGACCACCTGCGGTGCGCTGATCCGGACCCCGCTCGCGCTGACCAGCACGTGCGGCCGGTCGCCGTCGCCGAGCGACTCGAAGCCGAAGCTCTCGCGCAGCACGGTGACGTTCTCGGAGCGGTTCGCCCGGTAGTCGAGGCCGCCGGCGCTGATGGCGTCGGTGCGACCGAACACGCGGTCGCGCACCTCGGCCCACTCGGGTCGGGCGACGCGGCTGTGCACGCCGACCCGGTCGCCCTGGTCGACGTCGGTCACGATGTCGGCGACGTGCACGAACATCTTGGTCGGGATGCAGCCGGCGTTGAGGCAGGTGCCGCCGAACCACTCGCCGTCGTCGAGGATCGCGACGCGGGAGCCGGCCCACTCGGGGCCGACGATCGAGTTGCCGGAGCCGGCGCCGAGCACGATCAGATCGAATGCGAGGGTCTCCGTGGAGTCGACCGCCACGGCGCCCTGCAGAACCGCGTCAGGCACGACGGACCGGGATGCCCTCGACGACGAGCGCGGCGAGCAGGCGCGCCGCCTCCTGGGTCGCCGGACGCAGCTGCTCCCACTTGACGACCGAGCCGGCGGCGAGCACCGGGTCGTACGGGATGCGGACGATGTCGCGCACGCGCGAGCGGAAGTGCGACTCGATCTCCTCGAGCTTCACCAGGCTGGTGCCCTGCGTCGCGGTGTTCAGCGCGACGACGGCGTTCCGGACGAGATCGCCGTAGCCGTTGGCGTCGAGCCAGGTCAGGGTCTCGGAGGCCAGGCGCGCCTCGTCGACGCTGCCGCCGGAGACGATCACGACGCTGTCCGCGCGCTGCAGCGTCGCGCGCATCACGGAGTGCACGATGCCGGTGCCGCAGTCGGTGAGCATGATCGAGTAGAAGCGCTCGACGAGGTCGGCGACGACGTTGTAGTCGTCCTCGTCGAAGGCCTCGGAGAGCTGCGGGTCGGTGTCCGAGGCGAGCACGTCGAGCCGGGTCTCGTCGCGCGAGACCATCGTCGAGAACTCGGTGAACCCGGTCACACCGGAGGCACGGTTGACGACGTCGCGGACGGTCGAGCGGGTCTGCTTGGGGACGCGCTCGGCCAGGGTGCCGCGGTCGGGGTTGGCGTCGACCGCGATGATGCGGTCCTCGCGCGAGTCGGCGAGAGCCATCCCGAGCAGGGTCGTGACGGTCGTCTTGCCGACGCCGCCCTTGCGGGTCATCACCGGGACGAAGCGGGTGCCGCCCTCGAACTGGCGGCCGATCCGCTCGTCCATCGCCTTCCACGCCTGGACCTTCGCGGAGTCGCCGAGGTTGACGGTGTGGAAGGTGAGGCCGTAGACGAAGCGGTTCCAGCCGCCGGTCGGCGCGGGCCGGGTCTTGCGGTTGACCTCGAGGAGCCGGTCGGGCGTCAGCATCGACGCGGACTCGGGCGCGGAGGACGACCCGCCGGTGCCGGACTCGGCGCGGAGGCGGTCGCGCCGGGTGACGCCGGGAGCCGGATCAGCAGCGACAGCAGCGTCGGGCTCGTGCTCGATCTCCGGGACGGGGGCGGCAGGACGCTGCTCGCCGCGACCGCGCGGCCGCTCGCCCGCGTCCTCGGGGAGCACCGACACCTCGTCGCGCGAGGCGATGCCGGCCGAGACGGGACGGACGGCGCCCGGTGCGTCCGGGATGCCGAGGCGTCCGACGTCGATCGTCGGGTCCTCCACGGGTGCCGGAGCGCTCGACCGACGGCGCGCAGGAGCCGGGGACTCCAGCCGGATGCCGTCGGGGATGCGGGTCGGAGCGGTGTCGCTCGCACGCGGGGCGTACTGCTCGGAGTCCCGCGCCGCGTCGAGCGCCGTCCGCGGAGTCGGGCCGGTGTCGAGATCGGGCTGGTCGTCGTTGCGCTCATCCATGCGAACGAGCCTCCTTCCGCTTGCCGCCAGTGTACCGACGGGCCCGGCGGTGCACGGGGGCTCGGCTCCCGTCCTCGCGCCTGCTAGGTGCCGAGTGGAACCGTGTGCAGGGAACGGTTAGGTTCTCCCACCCGGAGGAAAGTAAAGTACTCAGCCATGCATGTACTCAGCGTGAGCTCCCTCAAGGGCGGCGTCGGCAAGACCACCGTGACGCTCGGCCTTGCATCCGCGGCGTTCTCGAAGGGCCTGCGAACGCTGGTCGTCGACCTCGACCCGCAGTCCGACGTCTCCACCGGCATGGACATCAACGTCGCCGGTCACCTCAACATCGCCGACGTCCTCACGTCGCCCAAGGAGAAGATCGTCCGCTCGGCGATCGCGCCCTCCGGCTGGACGAAGGAGCGCCAGGGCACGATCGACGTCCTGATCGGCAGCCCGTCCGCGATCAACTTCGACGGTCCGCACCCCAGCATCCGCGACATCTGGAAGCTCGAGGAGGCGCTCGCGAGCGTCGAGGCCGACTACGACCTCGTCCTGATCGACTGCGCGCCCTCGCTCAACGCCCTCACCCGCACGGCCTGGGCCGCGAGCGACCGGGTCGCCGTGGTCACCGAGCCGGGCCTGTTCTCGGTCGCCGCCGCCGACCGCGCGCTGCGCGCGATCGAGGAGATCCGCCGCGGTCTCAGCCCGCGCCTGCAGCCGCTCGGCATCATCGTCAACCGCGCGCGCGTGCAGTCGCTCGAGCACCAGTTCCGGATCAAGGAGCTGCGCGACATGTTCGGCCCGCTGGTCCTCAGCCCGCAGCTGCCCGAGCGCACCTCGCTCCAGCAGGCGCAGGGCGCCGCGAAGCCGGTGCACGTCTGGCCGGGCGAGAGCGCGCAGGAGATGGCGCACAACTTCGACCTGCTGCTCGACCGCGTCATCCGCACCGGTCGCATCGGCGAGCAGGCGGTTCCGGCGGCGACGAGCTAGCCCGGCGAGGTCCGCGCACGGCGTCGCAGCCTCGGCTGCGGCGCCGTAGCTGCGTGCGGCGGTGGGTCTCGATACGCCCCTTCGGGGCTACTCGACCAACATGTGGTGCGGGCGCCGCGCGGCAGGGAGCGCTCGACCTGGGCGGGTCAGCCGACCTTGCGGGAGGCGCGGCGGCGGGCGAGCTCGTCGGAGGGGTCGACGGACTGGTGGTCGAGCTCGACGAGGCTGGTCTCGACCTCGCGGAGGACCTTGCCGACGGCGATGCCGAAGACGCCCTGGCCGCGGCTGAGGAGGTCGATGACCTCGTCGTTCGAGGTGCAGAGGTAGACGCTCGCGCCGTCGCTCATCAGCGTGGTCTGTGCGAGGTCGTCGACGCCGGACTCGCGGAGCTGGTTCACGGCGGTGCGGATCTGCTGGAGGGAGATGCCGGTGTCGAGGAGGCGCTTGACGAGCTTCAGCACGAGGATGTCGCGGAAGCCGTAGAGGCGCTGAGTGCCGGAGCCGGAGGCGCCGCGCACGGTGGGCTCGACGAGCTCGGTGCGGGCCCAGTAGTCGAGCTGGCGGTAGGTGATGCCCGCGGCTCGCGCTGCGACGGCTCCGCGGTAGCCCGCGTCGGCGTCGAGGTCGGGCAGTCCGTCGGTGAAGAGGACGAGGTCGCGCTGGCCGCTGACGTCGCGGCTGACTTCTCTCATCCCTGTGCCTTCCGGATACGAACGCCGGTCGCTCCGAACGCGCTCCCTAAGCTACCGACCCGGGGATGCCGAGTAAACGACATCCGCTCTTCCGGGAGGGCGTGTCGTCGTCGCGGCCCGCCGATCACGAGCGAGCGAGCCGCGAGAGCGCGCTGCGCACCATCGCCTCGCGGATGGTGCCGAGGTGCGCGGCGAGGCCGATCGCGTTCTCGGCGGCGCCGGCCGAGCCGGACGCGTCGCCGCGGCGGGTGCTCGAGGCGACGACGCTCTCGATCAGCGACATCTCGCGCTCCACGGCGATGCGGAGCGGACGGAGGTGCCGCGGCTCGATCCCCGAGCGGCCGAGGTCGACGAGCGCCTTGAGCGTCGTGACCGCCTCCTCGCCGAAGACGTCCCCGCCGCGGACCAGCCCGGCGGCGATCGCCTCGCGCACGAGCGCCGGGCTCGCTCCCGACTCGCTCGCGAGACCGTCGCGGGTGAGCCGGGTGGCGGGAGCCAGCAGCGAGGGTGCGGCGCCGCCGGCGCCGGCGGGGAGGGACGGCTCACGCCCGGCGTCGACGTCGTCGAGGTAGCCGCGGATCACCTTGAGCGGCAGGTAGTGGTCGCGCTGAAGCGCGAGGATCATCCGCAGGCGCTCGACGTCGCCGGTGGAGAACTTGCGGTAGCCCGAGTCGGTGCGGGCGGGCGAGACGAGCCCCTGCTCCTCGAGGAACCGCAGCTTCGACGGCGTGACGTCGGGGAACTCGGTGGTGAGGTGCGAGAGGACCTGGCCGATGCTCAGGAGAGCGGCCGGGCCGGACGGGAGTGCGCGAGCGGTCGAACGACCCACGGCTACGCGTCCGGAGCGGCGACGAGGTCGGCGCGGGACGCGTAGAAGGTGAGGCGGAACTTGCCGACCTGCACCTCGGAGCCGTCGGTGAGGATCGCGGACTCGATCCGGACACCGTCGAAGTAGGTGCCGTTCAGCGAGCCCAGGTCGCGGACCTCGAACGAGGTGCCGCGGCGCACGAACTCGGCGTGCCGGCGTGAGACGGTGACGTCGTCGAGGAAGATGCCCGCATCCGGGTGTCGGCCGACAGTCGTCGAGTCGATGTCGAGCAGGAAGCGGGCCCCGGTGTTGGGGCCCCGACGGACGACGAGCAGGGCGGAGCCGGAGGGCAGAGCGCCGACGGCCTCGGCCTCCTCGCGGGACGCCCGGTTGTCGAGCGCCGCCAGCTGGGCGCCGATGTCGTCGGTGAACGTGAGGGTCGTCTCCGTCGACGGCTCGACGGGAACGGACGGATCTGCGGATGACGCTCCGCGCACGGACTCGACCAAGACGTACCTCCTCGCTATCCCCTCAGCGTATCGGAATCGGAGGGCCCGCCGGTCGCCCCTGACGCTCCGTCGACCCCCAGGACGAGGCCTCGGGTCTGCACCGCGTAGACGATCCCCGCCCACCAGTAGAGGAACGCGCCCCAGAGCGCGAAGGCCCAGGCGACGGGGAGGGACGCCGGGGCCAGCGCCGGGAAGGCCTGCCCGAGCATGATCAGCGGCAGCGCGTAGAAGAGGCAGAACGTGGCGAACTTGCCCAGGTGGTGCACCGGCAGCGGTCCGTAGCCGTGGTTCGCGAGGACGACCGCGAGCACGACGAGCATCAGATCCCGCGCCACCAGCACGGCCACCAGCCACCACGGCACCAGCTCGCGGACGGCGAGGCCGATCACCGTCGCGAAGATGTAGAGGCGGTCGGCGGCCGGATCGAGGACGGCGCCGAGGCGCGTGATCTGGTCGAAGCGGCGCGCGATCCAGCCGTCGAGGTAGTCGGTGAGGCTTGAGAGGACGAGTGTCAGCAGGGCGAGCGCGTCCTCGCCCTCGATGATGAGCACGAGGAACACCGGCACCAGTGCGAGCCGCACCATGCTGAGGATGTTCGGGACCGTCCAGATGCGGTCCTCCGCCGCGCGCGCCATGCCGTGAGCCTCGTCAGCGCTTGTCGCGCCAGACCCGCTCGAAGGGGAGCCGCCAGGCGTGCGGGGCGATCAGCTGGTGGATCGCGTTCGGACCCCAGGAGCCCGGTGCGTAGAGACGCACGGGCGGCGGGTCCTGCAGGAGCGGCGCCGACACCTCCCAGAGGCGCTCGATGCCCTCGGCGGTGGTGAAGAGCGTGTGGTCGCCGCGCATCGCGTCGAGGATCAGCCGCTCGTAGGCCTCGAGGGCGTCGCCGGCGCGATCGGTCTCCTGCAGCGCGAACTGCATGCTCAGCTTGTCGAGCCGCATGCCCGGGCCGGGGCGCTTGCCGTAGAAGGACAGCGACACCTTGGAGGCGTCGGCCAGGTCGAAGGTGAGGTGGTCGGGGCCGTGCGCGCCGACGCCGGAGCCCTGCGGGAACATGCTCTTCGGCGGCTCGCGGAAGGCGATGGAGATGATCCGCTGCCCCTCCGCCATCCGCTTGCCGGTGCGCAGGTAGAACGGCACCCCGGCCCAGCGCCAGTTGTCGATCTCGCACTTGAGGGCGACGAAGGTGTCGGTCTCGGAGTCGGGCGCGACGCCCGGCTCCTCGCGGTAGCCGATGTACTGGCCGCGGACGACGTTCTCGGGGTTCAGCAGCCGCATCGAGCGGAAGACCTTGTTCTTCTCCTCGCTGATCGCCTTCGGCTCGAGGGCGGTCGGCGGCTCCATCGCCATGAAGGCGAGGACCTGGAAGAGGTGGGTGACGACCATGTCCTTGTACGCGCCGGTCGACTCGTAGAACTCGGCGCGGCGGTCGAGGGTGAGCTTCTCGGGGATGTCGATCTGGACGTGGTCGATGAAGTTGCGGTTCCAGATCGGCTCGAAGAGGCCGTTGGCGAAGCGGAAGGCGAGGATGTTCTGCGCCGGCTCCTTGCCGAGGAAGTGGTCGATCCGGAAGATCTGCTCCTCGTCGAACGTCTCGTGCAGCTCGGCGTTGAGGACGACGGCGCTCTCGAGGTCGACGCCGAAGGGCTTCTCCATGATGATCCGCGAGCGCTCGACGAGGCCGGCCTCCGCGAGCATGCGGACGACCGAGAGGGCGGCGCGCGGCGGGACGCTGAGGTAGTGCAGGCGGCTGACGTCCGGGCCGAGCACCTTCTCCGCGTCGGTGACCGCCTTCGCCAGCGCGGCGGGGCCGGCGGACTGCGGGACGTAGCGGAGCTTGGAGGCGAACTCGTCCCACTGGGCGGGGGTCAGCGAGCGGCTGCCGAACTCGTCGTAGGCGAGCTTGGCGAAGGCGCGGAAGGACTCGTCGTCGTGCTCCTCGAGCGAGGTGCCGACGATCTGCAGGTCGGGCGCGAGCGAGGACAGCGCCAGGTGCGCCATGCCCGGGATGAGCTTGCGGCGGGACAGGTCGCCCACGGCCCCGAAGAGGACGACGACGTGAGGGGCGGCCTGCTCGGTCTGGACGGCGGGGGCGGGAGGTGCAGCGGTCACGGTCACCCCTCGATCATTCCATTCCGCCGCGTGACAGTGGCGTCATCCGCCGGACACGCGCCGCCGCTAAGGTCGTGCCGTGCCTCCGATCTCCGACGCGCCAGCCGCGACCGCAGCACCCGCCTCCTCCGCCTCCTCCGCCGACGGGACCGTCGCGCCGCCGATGGACGACCGCATCCGCGGCGACGTCCATCTGCTGGGCGAGCTCCTCGGCCAGGTCCTGCGGGAATCGGGCGACGACAGCCTCTACACGGACGTCGAGCGGCTCCGCGCCCTGACGATCGGCGCCTACGACAGCGGGCACCCGGACGAGCTGGCCGCGGCGGAGGAGTTCGTCGCGTCGCTGACCGCCGAGCGCGCCGAGGAGGTGGCGCGGGCGTTCACCTGCTACTTCCACCTCGTGAACGTGGCGGAGGAGTTCCACCGCGTGCGGGTCCTGCGCCGCCGCGACGCCGACGCCGGCGCCCAGCGGCCCGAGGACTCGATCATCGCGTCGATGGCGACCCTCACCGACGAGCTGGGCGAGGAGGAGGCGTTCGAGCGCCTCTCGCGCCTGGAGTTCCGCCCGGTCCTCACCGCGCACCCGACGGAGGCGCGCCGCCGCGCCGTCTCCTCCACCATCCGCCGGATCAGCGCCCTGCTCGAGCAGCGGGACGACCCGCGCACGGGCGGCGTCGTGCTGGTCGAGAACCGCCGGCGCCTGCTCGCCGAGGTCGACACGCTCTGGCGCACGGCGCCGCTGCGCGAGTCGAAGCCCAGCCCGCTCGACGAGGTCCGGACCGCGATGAGCGTGTTCGACGAGTCGCTGTTCTCCGTCCTGCCGCGGGTCTACCGCCGGCTCGACGACGCGCTGCTCGGCGACGCCTCCGGCACCCGGAAGCCGATCGCCCCCGCGTTCGTGCGCCTGGGCACCTGGATCGGCGGCGACCGCGACGGCAACCCGTTCGTCACCGCCGAGACGACCCTCGAGGCCGTCGACATCGCCGCCGAGCACGTCCTGATCGGGCTCGAGCGCGTCGCCCGCCGGGTCGGCCGCTCCCTCACGCTGGACGCCGGCACCACTCCCCCGTCGGCGGCCGTCGAGGCGCTCTGGGCCGCAGGGGTCGAGAAGGCGCCCGAGCTCGCCGTGGTCATCGCCGAGCGCTCGCCGAGCGAGACCCACCGCCGCGTCCTGCTCTTCACGGCGGACAGGCTCGCGGCGACCCGCTCCGGCGGCGCGCTCGCCTACGGTTCCGCCGCCGAGCTGCTCGCCGACCTGCGGACCCTGCAGGACTCGCTGATCGAGGCGGGCGACGTCCGCTCGGCCTACGGCGACCTGCAGGACCTGCTCTGGCAGGTGGAGACCTTCGGCTTCCACCTCGCCGAGATCGAGGTGCGGCAGCACTCGAAGGTGCACCGCGAGACCCTCGCGGCGGTCCGCGCCGGCGGCGAGCTCGACGAGCGCAGCATCGAGGTTCTCTCGGTCTACCGCGCCATCGCGACGATCCAGGAGCGCTTCGGCACCGACGCGGCCCGCCGCTACGTCGTGTCGTTCACCCAGTCGGCCGAGGACCTCAAGACGGTCTTCGACCTGGCCGAGGCGGCGACCGACGGGAACCCGCCGATCATCGACGCGGTCCCGCTCTTCGAGACCTTCGCCGACCTCGACGCGTCGACGGACATCCTGGCCGAGATGATCGAGCTGCCCCAGGTGCGCGCGCGCCTCGCGGCGACCGGGAACCGGCTCGAGGTCATGCTCGGCTACTCCGACTCCTCCAAGGACGTCGGCCCGGTCTCGGCGACGCTCGCGCTCTACGACGCGCAGGCGCGCATCGCGAAGTGGGCCGAGGACGAGGGCATCGTGCTCACGCTCTTCCACGGCCGCGGCGGCGCTCTCGGCCGCGGCGGCGGACCGGCGAACCGCGCGGTGCTCGCGCAGCCGCCCGGCTCGGTCGACGGCCGCTTCAAGCTGACGGAGCAGGGCGAGGTCATCTTCGCCCGCTACGGCAACCCGGACATCGCCACTCGGCACATCGAGCAGGTCGCGGGTGCCACGCTGCTGGCCTCCTCGCCCTCGATCGGCGAGCGCAACGCCGGCGCCGCGGACCGCTTCCGCGACGTCGCCGCGACGATGGACCGCGAGTCGCGCCGCCGCTTCTTCGAGCTGGTCAAGGCCGACGGCTTCGCGCCCTGGTTCGCCCGGGTCACCCCGCAGGAGGAGGTCGGCCTGCTCGCGCTCGGCTCGCGGCCGGCCCGCCGCGGCCTCTCGGTCGAGTCGCTCGAGGACCTGCGCGCGATCCCGTGGGTCTTCGCCTGGACCCAGGCCCGCGTCAACCTGACCGGCTGGTTCGGACTCGGCAGCGCCCTCGAGGCGGTCGGCGACCTGGACGAGCTGCGCACCGCCTACGAGACCTGGCCGCTGTTCACCACGATGATCGACAACGTCGAGATGTCGCTGGCGAAGACCGACGAGGGCATCGCCCGCCGCTACCTGGCGCTCGACTCCCGCGACGACCTCGCCGGTCTCGTGCTCGACGAGATGGAGCTCACCCGCCGCTGGGTGCTCTCGATCACCGGCGAGGAGAGCCTGCTCACCGGGCACCGCGTGCTCGGGCGGGCCGTGCGGCTGCGCACTCCCTACGTCAACGCGCTGTCGCTGCTGCAGCTGCGCGCGCTCCGGGCGCTGCGCACGGACCCGGGAGGCTCGGGCACCGAGCAGAACCAGCGGCTGCTGCTGCTGGCCGTGAACGGCGTGGCCGCCGGCCTCCAGAACACGGGCTGATCCCGCTCGCCGCGGGACTCCCGAGAACGACGGAACCCCCGGCGGCCTGAGCGGCTGCCGGGGGTTCCGTCGTCGTGCGGGTGGTGCGGATCAGATCTGCGCGCCGTGGTCGAACTTCTGCGGGGCGCCGGACTCCTGCGCGGCCTTCGCCTCCTCGTACTGCTTGCGGACGGCGACCATGTCGAGGCCGCGGACCTGCTCGAGCAGGGAGTCGAGGGCCGGGGCGGGGAGGGCGCCGGGCTGCGCCATCAGCGGGATGCCGTCGCGGTAGACGACGAGGGTGGGGATCGACGAGATGCCGTAGCTGCCTGCGAGCTGCTGCTGGTCCTCGGTGTCCACCTTCGCGAAGGTGACATCGGGGTTCTTCTCGCTGGTCGCCTCGAAGACGGGGGCGAACTGGCGGCACGGGCCGCACCACTCCGCCCAGAAGTCGATGAGGACGATGCCGTCGGAGACGGTCTGGTCGTGAGTGTCGAGAGTCATCGCTGTCGTGGCCATGAGGGATGCAACCGACCCGATCCGCGCGCTATTCCCGGGCTGCCGGAGGGGTTGTCGGCGCCGCGGAGTCCAGCAGATCGAGCAGGGTGCGCGGGCCCAGAGCCGTGGCGCCGAGCTCCTCGATCCGGGCGACGAGGCCGCGGTCGGCGGTCACCACGCGGGCGGTCGATCCGATCGCCGCGACGTGCTCGACGATCGCGTCGTCTCCCGAGCCGGCGGCGCTCTCGACGCTCAGCCGCCCGCGCGGAGCCGCGCCGACCGCGTCGGCGGTGCGTGCCGCCCGGGCGTCGCCCTCGAGGACGACGGCGATCCGCGGCCAGACCGTGTCGGCCTCGACGGCGAACAAGGAGCCGGGGACACCGGCTGTCGCGAGGCGCCCGAGCGCCGCGACGAGGCGCTCCGCCGCGCCGGCGCGGTCGCGCCACCAGCCGTCCGGACGCGAGCCGACGACGTTGGCCGCGTCGACGACGAGGACACACGGCTCGGTGTCGAGGGCGCGCAGCTCGCGCCAGGAGGCCTCGAAGCCCGGGTGCAGCGGGAGCGCGTCGACCTCGGCCGGCGGGACCCAGCGCAGCTCCTGGCTCTCGGCGTCGGCGATCCGCGGGGTGAAGTGCTCGAGCGCCCGGGCGACGACGGTGGTGTAGCTCCAGGGGCCGATGGTGACGACGCGGGAGAGGACGGGCACGACGATCCCGTCGGGCACTCCGGCCTCCTCGACCGACTCGCGCAGGGCGCCCTCGAAAGCGGTCTCCTCGGGGTGGCGGGCGCCGCCCGGGAGTCCCCAGGTGTCGCCGAAGTGGCTCCAGGTGGCGCGGTGCTGGAGCAGGACGCGGCCGTCCGAGTCGCGCAGCAGCAGCCCGGCGGCGCCGAAGCGGCCCCAGAAGCGGCGCCCGTCGCCGATCTCGACCCAGCCGTCGCCGAGCGCGGCGTCGAAGGGGTGGCGCGGAAGCGCTCCGCCGTCGGCCGGGCCGTCGCTCGTCATGCGCTCCAGCCTTCCACATCGCGCCGACCGCCCCGGACCGCCCGCCGCCCAGCGCCGAGTCGCTCACCGGCTGGAATCGAGCACCTGGCAGAATCGACGGATGCGCCGCTCGAGGATCCTCCTGCCCGCGACGCTCGCCTGGCTCGGCGTGATCGCGCTGATAACCCTGACACCGGCGCCGTACCCGGCCGGTCAGCCCTCGGCGCTCGTCCGCGGGATCATCGCGTTCCTCGCCTCCACGCCGCTGACCGCCTGGTTCACCTTCGACGTCGCCGAGTTCGTCGCCAACGTGCTGATGTTCGTGCCGCTCGGCGCGCTGATCGCGCTGCAGCTGCCGCGGCGGCGCCGGCTGCTCGCCGCGCCGATCGGCCTCGGCGTCTCGGTGCTCGTCGAGACGATCCAGCTGCTCGCACTGCCCTCGCGCGTCGCGGACGTGCGCGACCTCGTCTCGAACGGCACGGGAGCGCTCCTCGGTGCGCTGCTGGTCGTCGTGCTCGCCCGTCTCCCGCTCCGCCCCCGGAAGGACCGCACCGCCCATGCCCGCTGACACCCTCGTCGTCCTCGGCCGCCCCTCGCTCGACACTCCGGCGCACGACGCGGGCTCCGCATCCGTGCTCGATGCGACCGGTCGGGGCGGGCTGGACGTCACCGACCTCGGCTTCACCCGCGGCGACGGGGTCTTCGAGACGATCAACCTGGTCGACGGGCGGCTGCAGGCGCTCGACGCGCACCTCGACCGGTTCGAGAACTCGGCGCGGATGCTGGACCTTCCCCACCCGGACCGCGCCGCCTGGCGGACGGCGATCGACGAGGCGGTCGCCGCCCACCCGCGGGTGCCCGAGGCGATGGTGAAGACGATCCTGAGCCGCGGGGTCGAGGGCGACGGGCGGCCGACCGGCGTCGTCTTCGTGCAGACGAGCCCGGACTTCGGGCCGGCCCGCCGGGACGGCGTGCGGGTGGTGCTGCTCGACCGCGGACTGCGCTCCGACGTGCAGCACACGTCGCCGTGGCTGCTCGCCGGCGCGAAGACGCTCTCCTACGCGGTCAACCGGGCGGCCTCGCGCGAGGCGCTGCGGCGCGGGGCGGACGACGCGCTGTTCGTCTCCAGCGACGGCTTCCTGCTGGAGGGGCCGACCTCGAACCTGGTGCTGCTCGCGGGCGGCGAGCTGGTCACTCCGCCGCCGAGCCTGGGGCTGCTGCCGGGGACGACGCAGGCGGACCTCTTCGCGCTGGCAGGCGGGCTCGGGCTCGGCACAGCGGAGCGCCCGCTGCGGGCCGAGGACCTCGCGGCGGCCGAGGCCGCCTGGCTGGTCTCCAGCGCGCGGAACGCCGCGCCGATCCGCGCGGTGGACGCGCAGGAGCGCCGCGTCGACCACGAGCTCACAGCCCGGATCAACGCGGCGCTCCTCGCGCGCTAGGGGCGGTCGCTCGGACCGGCCCGGTCAGGCGGGACCGCTCAGACCTGGTCCTCGATGTCGGCCGTGCCGTGGTGCATGAGACCGCCGCGGGTGTAGTCCAGGGCGGGGTCGGGGCTGCCCTGGACGCGCTCGTCGGCCGCCTCGTCGTTGATCACGGCGGTGACGATGCCGCGCCAGTCGGTGCCCTCGGCGACGGCCTCGTCGGAGCCGACACGGCGGGTGACGAAGACCGCCTCGCCCTCCTCGCCGCTGTGCGAGATGATCGCGAGGACGCCGACCGCGCGGCCCTCGGGGTGGCGGACCTGCCACTCCTCGTGGCCCGACGGGACCAGGGTGAACTCGAGTCCGGCGTGCGGGAAGGGGCTCTCGCGCAGCTCGGACGGCGAGCCGCTGTGCTCGGGCGCCCCGCGGGTGGGGACGCCCTCGCCGGTGTCCTCGCCGTAGCTGTGGTACGTGCTCATGGTGAACCTCCTCGGTCGGCGGCCGGTGGGGCCGCGGATCCCTCGTCGATGGGACCACCCCCATCATGGCTTCGTAGACTGGACGGATGCAGATCCCGGTGACCGGCTCCGTCCGCGTGGACGCCTGGCTGTGGGCGGTCCGCGTGTACAAGACCCGCTCGGCCGCCACGACTGCCGCCCGGGCCGGTCACGTCCGGGTGAACGGCGAGCGGGCCAAGGCCGCGCAGACCGTGAAGGTCGGCGACGAGGTCCGCGCCCGCATCGGCGGCTTCGACCGCGAGCTCGTGGTCCGCGGCCTGATCGTGAAGCGGGTCGGCGCGCCCGTCGCGGCGGAGTGCTTCGAGGACCGCACTCCCCCGCCGCCGCCGCGCGAGGCGGCACCCGCGATCATCGAGCGCGACCGCGGCGCCGGCCGCCCGACCAAGCGCGATCGGCGCGAGATCGAGCGGCTGCGCGGCTTCTGACGGCCGGCTCTGCGCCTCAGGGAGCGAGGGCGCGCGCCCTCTCGAGGAGGTCCTCGGCGACCTCGTCGAGGAAGCGCTGCTGCAGGGCGTCGCCGACCTGGACGAAGGCGATGTCGGTGAAGCCGGCCTCGATGAAGGGGACGACGCTCTGGGCGAGCTCGTCGAGGTCGGGGCCGCAGGCGATCGACTCGGCGACATCCTCCGGGCGCACGAACTGGCTGGCGCCCGCGAAGCCGGCCGGGGTGGGCAGGTCGGCGTTGACGGACCAGCCGCCCGCGAACCAGCGGAACTGCTCGTGCGCCAGGGCGATCCCCTGCTCCTTGTCCGGCGCCCAGCAGATCGGGATCTGCCCGATCGAGCGCGACGGAGCGGCGTCGGCCCCGCGGACGGCGGTCCACTGCGAGATCAGCTCGGCCTCGGGCTCGGTGGTGATCAGGTGGTCGCCGAGCGGGGCGAAGCGCTCGATCGACTTCTCGCCCGAGACGGCGAGGCCGATCGGCACGGGCTTGTCCGGGAGGTCCCAGATCCGGGCGGAGTCGACGCGGAAGTAGTCGCCCTCCCAGGTGACCAGCTCGCCGGTGTGCAGCGCGCGGATGATGTGCACCGCCTCCTCTAGCATGTCCTGGCGCGCGGAGACGGCGGGCCAGCCCTCGCCGACCACGTGCTCGTTCAGGTTCTCGCCCGAGCCGAGGCCGAGGAGGAAGCGGTCGTCGGAGAGGATCGCGAGGGTCGCCGCCTTCTGCGCGATCACGGCGGGGTGGTAGCGGATGGTCGGCGCCGTCACGTAGGTGGCGAGCTCGATGGTCGAGGTCGCCTGCGCGACCGCGCCGAGCATCGTCCAGGCGTAGGAGGCGTGCCCCTGCTCGGTCAGCCAGGGCGAGTAGTGGTCGCTCGAGACCGCGAACTCGAAGCCGTGCCTCTCGGCATCGACCGCGTAGCCCACCAGCTGCTTCGGGCCGCTCTGCTCGGTCATCAGGGTGTAGCCGAATCGCACCATCGTCCGCCTCGTTCCGCTCGTCGTCGTCGCCGGCCGGAGGGCAGGCGTCCATCGTTCGGCTCCATCGTCGGGCGGGGACGGGTGGCACCGACAGCCCCTTGCCCGCCGGGCGGAGGCGGGCTAGCGGTCGGCCTCCGTTCACTGGACGACACCACGAGACGGGCCGGGCCGATCGAGTACCTTCGCGCAGTGCCCTCCCCGCCTCACTCCCCATCACGCGCGTCAGCACCCACCGGGCGGACGACGCTGGTCATCGATGAGAGTAAGAGCCGTCACTACGTCCTAGCGGCGGCGGAGGTCTCCCGTGAGGACTTCGCGGCGCACCGCGCCGAACTGCGCTCGCTCGTCCTTCCCGGGCAGCGCCGCCTGCACTTCGCCAAGGAGAGCGACCCTCGACGCCGCGCCATCCTGACCGCTCTCACCCGGCTCGGAGTGCGCGTCCACGTCATCGAATCGACCGTGAAGAGGGAAGCTCCTGCTCGCGAGGACTGCTTGGTGACACTGATCGGCGGACTTCGAGCCCGAACCGCCATCGGCCTGGTCCTCGAGCGGGACGCCTCGATCGAGCGCTCCGATCACCGGATCCTCTATCGCGAACTGAGCACGCGGGGGCTCCGCGATCACGTCGAGTACCGCCATGAGGATCCGCACCGCGAGCCGCTGCTGTGGATACCCGATGCGGTCGCCTGGTGCTGGACTCGCGGCGGGAACTGGCGGCGAAGCATCGCTGCCCTGCTCGACGAAGGCCCGCGTTAACCGCGAGACTCGGCTCACCCACCGTCCGGAAGGCTGCCGAGTCCACTTCACACCGCTACTGCAGCGTGCGTTTCGAGAATACGCGACAGCGGCCGAACCGCGAAGCCGCTGGCGCGCCGCGCGTCAGACGAAGCGGACGCGGTTCTGGATGCGGGTGCGGACCTCGAAGGACTCGCCGTAGCCGCCGAGGCGCGGGTCGTCGGTGCCGGAGCGCAGCAGCTGCGGGAGGAGGGAGCGGCGGATGAGCACGTCGCCCGCGTGGCGGCCCCGCTCGACCTGCTCGTAGGGCTGCTCGAGGGCGTCGTCGGGGACGACGATCACGCTCGCGGAGAAGCGCACGCCGAGCTCGCGGCCGAGGCGGCGGGCGGCCTTCGAGAGCGAGGCGAGCGGCTTCTCGTCCTCGGCCAGGCCGGCACCCTCGACCTCGCCCTTGCGCAGGCGGACGGGCTCGCCCCAGTCGGCCGAGGTCAGGGCGAGGAGACCGGACGGGCCGAGCACGAGGTGGTCGATCTTGACTCCGCCGTCGCCGACCGCGACGTCGTTCCAGATCGTGAAGGCGATGCCGAGGGCGCCGACCAGGGAGGCCGTCGCCTCCTCCGCGTGGGCCTTGGCCAGCCAGGAGCGGACCTCGCGGGGGGCGGAGCGCACCAGGGCGGGATCGAACGGGTCGTCGATCTCGACGCCGCGGCCGACCCACTCGCGGACGAGGCGGAGGTAGTACTCACGGGCGGCGCCGCCCGGGTGGCCGTAGGAGCGAGCGCGCACCGAGGACGCGGTCTGCTGGCGGGGCGAGCCGGTGTACGGCGCGTGCGAGGAGGCTCCGGGGGCGGGCGCTCCACGGTCGTAGTCGACGCGGGCGCCGGCGCTGCCGATCCGCTCCCAGGCGACCTGCACGGCGTGGAACGAGGCCGCGTCTCCCCCGGTGTCCGGGTGGGTCTCGCGGAGCAGGCGGCGGTAGGCGCGCTTGAGCTCGTCCTCCGACGCGCTCGCGGGGACGCCCAGCACCTCGTAGGGGGTGCGGGCGGCGTGGCTGTCTGGCATGTGCTTCCGGAGGGTCGGGGGCGGCGGGTGAACGCCCGGTCTCCGAGCATATCGACGCCGCCCGGGCGCCCGGTGGGAGCGCGCAGTGCGCACGCTCCACGGCGCCCGGATGCGGGTCGGCGACCGGACTCCGGTCAGCGATCCGCGAGCAGCTCGCGGACGCGCGGGATCACCTGGGTGCCGTAGAGCTCGATGTTCCGCATGATCGCGGCGTGCGGCAGGGTGCCGGCGCTGTACTTGAGGTCGAAGCGGTCGATCCCCAGGGCGCTGACGGTGTTCGCGATCTTCCGGGCGACCGTCTCGGGAGAGCCGAGGTGCAGCGCGCCCTCGGGGCCCGCCTCCTCGGCGAAGCGCTCGCGGGTGAGCGGGGCCCAGCCGCGCTCGCGTCCGATCGAGTCGAGCATGCCCTTGTAGTGGCCGAAGTACAGCTCGTGCGCCTCCTCGTCGGTGTCGGCGATGAAGCCGGGCGAGTGCACGGCGACGGGCAGGCGCGGCTGCTCGAGCTGGTCGAGGGCACGGCCGAAGAGGTCGACGTAGGGGCGGAAGCGGGCGGGGGCGCCGCCGATGATCGCGAGGACCAGCGGGAAGCCGAAGCGCGCGGCGCGGACGACCGACTCGGGGCTGCCGCCGACGCCGATCCAGGTGCGCAGGCGGCGGACGCCCTCCATCGTCGGGTAGACGCTCTGCTCGGTCAGGGCCGGGCGGACCGTGCCCTGCCAGGTGACCGGGCCGCCCTGCACGAGCTCGTGGAACAGCTCCAGCTTCTCCTCGAAGAGGACCTCGTACTGGGAGAGGTCGAGGCCGAAGAGCGGGAAGGACTCGGTGAAGGAGCCGCGGCCGAGGATGACCTCGGCGCGGCCGTTCGAGAGGCCGTCGAGGGTGGCGAAGCGCTGGTAGACGCGCACGGGGTCGTCGGAGGAGAGGACGGTGACCGCGGAGCCGAGGTGGATGCGCTCGGTCTTCGCGGCGATCGCGGCGAGCACGACGTCCGGGGCGCTGACGGCGAAGTCGGCGCGGTGGTGCTCGCCGACGCCGAAGAAGTCGAGGCCGACCTCGTCGGCGAGGACGCCCTCCTCCACCACGTCGCGCAGGACCTGGCCGTGCGACTGGAGCGAGCCGTCGGGGGCGGTCGTGACGTCGCCGAAGGTGTCGACACCGAACTTGATTTCATGCGTACTCATGGACTTTGCAACCTCCGAGGGTCGGGGACTATTCCGGCGGCGACGGCCGGCTCGCGGTAGGCCAGCCCCAGCGACGCGACGGTGTCGTGCGCGTTGAGTCCGCTGGGGTTGGGCAGCACCCAGAGCGGAGCGCCGGCGATCGGCTCCTCCTGCCTGCCCTGGCGCGCCTTGGTCCGCCCGAAGGCGGCGCGGTAGGCGGTGATGCCGACCATCGCGACGGCGGCGGGGCGGACGCGCTCGACGGTGCGGACCAGGCGCTCGGCGCCGGCGCGGAGCTCCTCCGGCGTGAGCTCGTCGGCGCGGGCGGTGGCGCGGGGCGCGAGGTTGGTGATGCCGACGCCGCGGTCGGTGAGGGCGAGGCGGTCCTCGGCGGTCATCCCGTCGGAGACGCGGAGCACGCGGTCGAGGATGCCGGCGGCGGCGAGGGCCGGGTAGAAGCGGTTGCCCGGGTGCGCGAAGTGCGCGCCGGTCGCGGCGGTCCAGAGGCCGGGGTTGATGCCGACGAAGAGGAGGCGGACGTCGCCGTCGAGCAGGTCCTCGACGGTGCGGTCGCGGTACGAGGCGAGCTCGGCGCGGGAGAACGGCATGCGGCCATCCTGCCGTGCGGGCCGCGCGGACGGTGGCAGCATGGGGACATGACGAACG
This sequence comes from Rathayibacter festucae DSM 15932, assembly GCF_004011135.1. Taxonomy (NCBI): domain Bacteria; kingdom Bacillati; phylum Actinomycetota; class Actinomycetes; order Micrococcales; family Microbacteriaceae; genus Rathayibacter; species Rathayibacter festucae. The sequence continues at coordinate 1,936,075 of NZ_CP028137.1, forward strand.
CATCGCAGGACCACCCGATTCAGCACGGCAGCGACGACGCACCCCTGGACGAGAAGCTCCGCGGCATCCTGCTGCAGGTCGCCGGCGATGCCGAGCTCCGGCCCGAGGAGGACGTCGAGGCCCTGCTGCGTCAGCGTCTGCGCGACACCCGCATCGAGATCGCGGAGGAGCACATCGCCGGGCTCGCGCGGCGGATCCCCGGGCTGACGCAGCGCGGCGGCGGTGACCTGAGCCCCGGCGCGCACTGAGTCCCACGCACACCGAGGCACGGCGCGCACTGCGTCCCGGCACGCACTGAGTCCCGGAGCGCGCTGAGCGCACCGCGTCACTCCGGCAGCGCCGGACCCTTCCGGTGGTGGTCGAAGACCAGGCTCGTCCGGGTCGAGGCGACCGCCGGATGCGCCGAGAGGTTCGACACCACGAAGTCGCGGATGTCGTTCGAGTCGCGCACGGCGACGTGGAGGAGGAAGTCCTCCGAGCCGCCGAGGAAGAACAGCTGCACGACCTCGGGCAGCGCGCGGATCTCCTCGGCGAACCGGGTGATCGCCTGCCGCTGACCGGCGCGGATGTTGACGCTGATCAGTGCCTGCAGGGTCAGTCCGAGGGCCGCGGGGTCGAGCTCGGCGGTGAAGCCGGTGATGATGCCGCGTTCCACGAGGGAGCGCACCCGCGAGACGCAGGTGGAGGGCGCGATGCCCGCCTGCTCGGCGAGGCGGCTGTTCGGCGTGCGGGCGTCGGCGCGGAGCAGGCGGACGAGGGTGCGGTCGATCGGATCGAGGTCGCCGAGGTCGTGCAGATCCTGCGGTCTCATGGCGGCACGGCTCCTTCTGATCGCGGATCCTGCGGTGAACACTACGATTCTCGATGATCCTGCGGATGTTCTCCCGTTCGAAACACGATCTTCGCACGATAGGGGCAGTCCACCGCGAAGGAGCAGTCATGCGCATCGGCATCCCCACCGAGATCAAGAACAACGAGAACCGCGTGGCGGCGACGCCCGCCGGAGTGCACGAGCTGGTGCGGCGCGGGCACGAGGTGCTGGTCGAGGCGGGTGCCGGGTTGGGCTCGCGCGTCTCGGACGAGGACTTCGCCGCCGCCGGCGCCCGCATCGTCGCGGGGCCGGACGAGGTCTGGGGCGAGGCCGACCTCGTGGTCAAGGTCAAGGAGCCGATCGAGGCGGAGTACCCGCGGATGCGCTCCGGGCAGATCCTCTTCACCTACCTGCACCTCGCCGCCTCCCGCGCGTGCACCGAAGCGCTGCTCGCCGCCGGCACCACCGCCATCGCCTACGAGACGGTGCAGCTCCCCGATCGCCACCTGCCCCTCCTCTCGCCGATGAGCGAGGTCGCCGGGCGGCTCTCGATCACCGTCGGCGGCTACCACCTGATGCGGGCGGCCGGCGGGCGAGGCACCCTCCTCGGCGGAGTGCCCGGGACGCCGAAGGCGAAGGTCGTCGTGATCGGGGGCGGCGTGGCGGGTGAGCACGCCGCGGCGAACGCGCTCGGCATGGGCGCCGACGTGACCGTGGTGGACCTGTCGATCCCGCGGCTGCGCGAGCTCGAGGCGCGCTTCGACGGGCGGATCCAGACGCGCGCGTCCTCGACCTACGAGATCGCGGCGCAGATGGCGGAGGCGGACCTGGTGATCGGGTCGGTGCTCATCCCCGGTGCGCGGGCGCCGAAGCTCGTCACGGACGAGATGGTGGCGACGATGAAGCCGGGCTCGGTGCTGGTCGACATCGCGATCGACCAGGGCGGCTGCTTCGAGGGATCGCGGCCGACGACGCACGACGACCCGGTCTTCGCGGTGCACGACAGCGTCTACTACTGCGTCGCCAACATGCCCGGCGCGGTGCCGGAGACGTCGACTCGGGCGCTGACGAACGCGACGCTCCCCTACGTCGTCGCACTGGCCGACCGCGGCTGGAAGGCGGCGCTCGCGGCGGATCCGGCGCTCGCGAAGGGGCTCAGCACGCACGACGGGCAGGTCGTGAACGCGGCGGTCGCCGAGGCGTTCGGGCTGCCGGCGGCGAGCCTCGAGGCGCTGCTGGGCTAGGCGGCCCGCAGGCCGAGGGTCTCGACGATCTGCGCGATCTCGTCCTCGGGGGCGGCCGCGAGGTCGACGGTGACGTGCCGCTCGTCGTCGCCGAGCGGCTCCAGGGCCTCGAACTGCGAGTCGAGCAGGGCGGGCGGCATGAAGTGGCCGGTGCGCGCGCCGAGACGGTCGGCGATCAGCTCGCGGGTGCCGGCGAGGTGCACGAAGACGAGGTCGTCGCGGCGGAGCACGTCGCGGTAGCGCCGCCGCAGGGCGGAGCAGGTGACGACGACGGAGTCGCCGCCGCTCACGAGGGCGTCCACGCGGGCCGCGATCGTCGCCAGCCAGGGGGCGCGGTCCTCGTCGTCGAGCGGGACGCCCTCGGCCATCTTCGCGACGTTGGCAGCGGGGTGGAGCTCGTCGCCCTCGACGAAGGTCCAGCCGAGGCGGTCGGCCAGCAGGGTGGCGATCGTGGACTTGCCGCTGCCGGAGACGCCCATCACGACGAGGGCGCGGACGGGAGTGGCGGAGGGACTGGCCGATGCGGTCATGACCTCGATTATGTCCGACGAATAGCTGGTCGGGCGAGGCGTGCGCAGGAATACTGAGGGCATGGACGGACCGCGCTCGCTGCACGAGGCGGTGCTCGACGAGCTCGGGGCGCAGATCGTGCAGGGCGCACTGGCGCCCGGGAGCGCCTTCAGCGCGGACGAGCGGGCGGAGCGCCGCGGGGTCTCCCGCTCGGTGATGCGCGAGGCGGTGCGGGTGCTGGAGTCGCTCGGGCTGGTGGTCTCGCGGCGGCGGGCGGGGACGCGGGTGCAGCCGCCGGAGTGCTGGAACGCGCTGGATCCGCGGGTGATCGGCTGGAGCCTCGACGGGCCGGACCGGCAGGCGCAGCTGCACCGGCTGAGTCAGCTGCGCCTCGGTGTCGAGCCGCTGGCGGCGCGGCTCGCGGCGGAGCACGCGACGGCCGGGCAGCGGCTCGCGCTCGCCGAGGCGGCGGGCGGGATGTCGGGGCATGCTCGGGCGGCCGATCAGGCGGCGTACCTCGCCGCCGACGTCGTCTTCCACCGGACGCTGCTGGCGGCGTCGGGGAATCCGATGCTCGCGCAGCTCGGCGACCTCGTCGCGGAAGTGCTCGCCGGGCGCACGCGGCACGCGCTGATGCCGCGCGAGGCGGACTCGGAGGCGGTGCGGCTGCATCGCTCGGTCGCCGCCGCGGTGGCGGAGGGCGACGGCGAGGCGGCGGAGGCGGCGATGCGCGCGATCGTCGAGGAGGCGGACCGGGCGGTGCAGGCGGGGTGACTGCGGGGGCGGGTCGCGGCGGGCGGGTCTCGATACGCCCTGCGGGCTGCTCGACCAGCAGAGGAGGACGCGTCTGAGAGAGGTGCGCACTCTGCATGCTGATCGAGTAGCCGGGGCGGGCGTATCGAGATCCACCAGCGTCAAACGGCCTGTCTGCAGACCCGTCCTTCGGGTGACGGTGGGTCTCGATACGCCCCCGCGGGGCTACTCGACCAGCATGTCCGCGGGCGCCTCTTCCCAGTGGATCCACCAGCGTCAGTCGGCCTGTCTGCAGACCCGTCCTTCGGGTGACGGTGGGTCTCGATACGCCCCTGCGGGGCTACTCGACCAGCATGGGTCGGGCTGGTCGACCAGCGTGAGGCTGACACCCTGCGCGCCTCGGGTGGGGCTCCGAATCAGGTGAGGGCGGTTGCCGTGGGGGCCGGCGGGGCGCAGAGTGGAGGGATGGCCGAGGGATACTCCTCCGCGCAGGTGCGGGCCGCCGAGGCGCCGCATCTGGCGCGTCGAGAGCCGCTGATGCAGCGGGCAGCGGACGGGCTCGCGCGCGAGCTGCGGGCCGCGCTCGCCGCGCGCAAGGACCGGCGCGGCGCGGGCAGCGTGCTCGTGCTGGTCGGGCCGGGGAACAACGGCGGGGACGCGCTGTACGCGGCGGCCGAGATCTCCTCCTCCGGCAGCGACGTGTCGCTCGTGCTGACCGCCGACCGAGCGCACCAGCGCGGACTCGCCGTCGCGCTGGACGACGGCTGCGGCCGCGTGGCCGCCGACGACCCGGCCGCCCTCGCGGCGGCGGTCGCCCGCGCGGACGTGATCGTGGACGGCATCCTCGGCATCGGCACGGCGGAGCCCGCGCTGCGCGGGCGACCGCGCGAGGTGGTGGCGACGGTGATCGAGGCGCTCGGACGACGCGAGGACGCGCCCGTCGTGGTCGCCGTCGATCTGCCGAGCGGGATCGGGCCCGACGACGGCGCGGTGCCGGACGAGACCGTCCTGCCCGCCGACGTGACCGTGACCTTCGGGGCGATCAAGGCGGGGCTGCTGCTCGAGCCCGCGCGCTCCTACGTCGGCCGGATCCGGCTCGTGGACATCGGGCTCGGGCCCGACCTCGCCGGCGTCGAGCCGATCGTCAGGACCTAGAGCCTCGGCCTACGCCTGCGCGCCGCGGGTGAGCAGGTGCGCCCGCTCGGGGTGCTGGTCGAACCACTGCCCGACGTACCAGCACATCGGCACGATGCTGCGGCCGCTCGTCGCCTCGATGTCGTCGACGGCGAAGGCGACCAGCTCGCCGGCCAGCCCCTGGCCGCGGTGCGGCGGCGAGGTGAAGGAGCGCACGAGCGAGACGCTCTCGTCGTTCTCGTGGAAGTCGAGGACACCGACGAGCGCGCCGTCCTGATGCAGCTCGTAGCGGGACGCGTGGTCCGCCCGGCGGAAGTCCTTGGCCATCTCCCCAGGGTAGGCCGCTCGCGCTCCGAGTGGCCGGGGTGGTCAGGATTCGTCGTCGAGGAGCTCGCCGTCGACGTAGTACCAGCGGCCGTCCTCGCGGAGGAAGCGGCTGCGCTCGTGCACGAGCCCCGGCCCCTCGGACGAGCGGTAGGAGGCGCGGAACTCGACGAGCCCCTCCGCGTCGTCCTCGCCGCCGAACGAGGTATCGACGATCTGCAGGCGCCGCCAGCGGACGTCGTCGTCGAGGTCGACGCGCTTCGGCCGGGTGGACGGGTGCCAGCTGGACAGCAGGTAGCCAGCGCTGCCGAGGACGTTCGCGCTGTAGCGGCTGCGCATCAGGCGCTCCGCGGTCGGCGAGGGCGTCTCGCCGAGGTGGGCGGGGCGGCAGCAGTCGGCGTAGTGGCGGCGGCTTCCGCAGGGGCAGGCGTCGGCGGGGTGCATCCGGACAGTCTCGCAGGGCGCGGACGCGCCGGATCGCTCTACTCCCCCGCTGGCGCAGACCCCGCCAGCAGGGACACCGCGAGCAGCGCTCCCGTCGGCCCGGGTCCGACGGCGTGCAGGGTGACCTCGACGACGCCGTCCTCACCCGTCGACGGGGTGATCGCGTACTCCACCTCGACGGCGTCGTCGAGCGTCCGGACGGCGAGCGGCTCACCCAGCGGGCGGCCGTCGATCCGGAGCTCGTGCTCGCCGCCGCCGTCGCGGTCGCGGAGCAGGACCCGCAACACCGCGGCGCGCTGCGACGGATCGACGAGGGTGTAGCCGAACCAGCCGTCCGGGCCCTCGGCGCTGCGCCAGTGCACGCCGTCGGCGCCGCCCGCGCGGCTGCGGTGCCCGACGAAGGCGTGGTCCGACTCGGGCTGCTGCTCGCCCGCGGTCACGGAGTCGATCACCGCGGCTGCGGAGGCGGCCTCGCGGTCGAGCGCGGCGAGCTCGGCCCGGCGCGCGGCGGCGTCGGAGCCGGTGGGCCAGTAGAGCGTGTAGCGGCTGTCGTGCAGTGCGGAGAACGGCTCGAGGCGGACCGGGCCGGCGTCGGTGCGGAGCTCCGCGGTCAGGGTCGCGCGGTCGAGGAGGGCGACGGCGCCGACTCCCCCGGTCACGACCGGGGTCGCGGCGAGGTCGCGGAGCGGGCCCGCGGCGACGTGCGCCATCCGCCGGCCGTCGGCGATCAGTCCGTCGAGGTCGGCGTCGTCGGTCCGCGCCGCGAGCACGACGGGGCCGTAGGAGAACGCGGACCAGGCGGAGCCGTCGGGCAGCGGCTCGGCGCGGAAGCCGAGCGCGAAGACGACCCGGACCTCGTGGCGGCCGGGCTCCAGGACGGCGGTGCGGACGAAGCCCTCGACGGCCGGGGTGTCCAGCGCTGCGCCGTCGACCGTCACGGTCATCGACTCCGCCCACGACGGCCGGCGGAGCCGCACGGCGGCGGCGCGCTCCAGGTCCACGGTGATGGTCACGTCGTCCGCCTGCGGGAAGGCGGTGTCGATCCGCGCGCGCAGCCCGTGCTCCGGGGCATCGAGGGTCGAGGGCAGGTAGAGGGCGATCAGCAGGTCGTCGCCGGTCCGTGGGCGGTCACCGTCGCTCGCCTCGTCGCCGACGAGGGCGTAGACCAGCTCGCCGTAGCGGGCGTGGTTCTCGAGCCCGGTGCCGACGCAGCACCACATGCCCTCGTGCGGCGCGGAGTAGACCCGGTAGTGCGCCGGGCGCAGCGGCGTGAAGTAGACGAAGCCGCCGTCGGGGTGCTGCGAGGAGAGCAGATGGTTGTACTGCGCGCGCTCGACGTAGTCGAGGTAGCGCTCGTCGCCGCCCGACTCGAAGAGGACGCCGCTCAGCTCGATCATGTTGGCGGTGTTGCAGGTCTCGGGGCCCTCGCGGTCGAGGATCATCGGCGTGAAGTCGCTCGAGCGGTGGAAGTGCTCGCGCACGCTGTTGCCGCCGATCGCGACCGTGCGCTCGCCGGTGACCTGCTCCCAGAAGAAGCGCGCGGCCGGCAGCTGCTCGCCGCCGAGGCGCGCGTAGCCGACGGCCTTGGGGATCTGCGTGTTCGCGTGCAGCCCGTCGAGCGCGTCGCGCTGCGCGAGCAGCGGGTCGAGCAGGGCGCGGTGCGAGAAGCGCGCGGCCTCGGCGCGGTAGGCGGCGGCGCGCTCGGAGTCGCCGGGGTCCGCGGCGGCCACCTGCTCCGCGAGATCGGCGAACGCCTCGTTCATCCCGCCGAACTCGGCGTGCAGCATCGCCTCGAAGGCGTCGTCGTCGAGCCCGGCGGAGACGCCGAGCCACCAGTCCGCGAGGCGCACGGCCATCGCGAGCGCCCGCTCCGAGCCGCCGGCGGACGCGGCGTCGAGCAGCCCCGAGAGCGTCTTGTGCAGGTTGTACAGCGGCACCCAGCGGCCGTTGAGGGTGAAGAGGTCGGCGTCGACCTCGCCGCGGGCGAGCTCCTCCCCGAGCGCGCGCCCGCCGGGGACGCCGCCGAGGTAGCCGGTGCCGACCGCGTCCTGGGCACGCTGGAACCCGTCGAGCAGGATCTCCATCCGCTCGCGCGCGGCCTCCTCGCCGGTCGCCGCGAGCATCAGCGCGCTCGCCGAGAGCGCGTGACCGCCGACGTGCCCGTCCAGCCCGCCCGACTCCCAGTTGCCGTAGCCCTCCCCCGCGGGCAGGCCGGCCTCGCGCAGGAACGGCGCGAGCAGGCGGTCGGGGTCGAGCGCGAGGAGGTAGCGCAGGCCCGTGGCCTGGGCGTCGGCGAAGGCGCTCGGCAGCAGGCGGACGGAGCGCAGCGGGAAGCGGCGGGCGGGGCGGACAGCGGGGACGGTGCGGGGCAACGGGAGACCTCTCAGCCCTTGACGGCGCCCGCGACGAGACCGCGGACGTAGTACTTCTGGATGGCGGCGTAGAGCAGCAGGCACGGGATCATCAGCAGCACCGCGCCGGCGATGACGTAGCCGAAGTCGGTCTGGCCGAAGGCGCCGGAGGAGATGTTCTGGATGGCGACCGGCAGCGTGAAGAGGTCCTGCCGGGTGAGGAAGGTCAGCGCGCCGAGGAAGTCGCTCCAGGCGCCGAGGAAGGCGAAGAGGAAGACCGTGGCGACCCCCGGGACGATCATCGGCCGCAGCACCGAGAAGAGGATGCGGAACGGCCCGGCCCCGTCGATCCGTGCGGCCTCGGTCACCTCGCGCGGGATCTGCGCGAAGGAGTTGCGCATCAGGAACACCCCGAACGGCAGGTTGAAGGTGAGGTAGAAGAGGATGATCCCGAGGTGCGTATCGGTCAGGCCGAGTGCGTTCATCTCGAGGAAGAGCGGCGTGAGCACCGCCTGGAACGGCACCATCATCGTCAGCAGGATCAGGCCGAACGCGACGTTCGAGCCGCGGAACGGGAAGAGCACCAGCGCGTAGGCGGCGAGGGTGGTCACCACCACGCTGAGCACGGCGGTGCCGAGCGCGATGATCAGCGAGTTGACGATGTAGGTGCCCGCGCCGATCGAGCCGAGCAGGCCGGTGTAGTTGTCCAGCGTGAGGTTCGAGAAGGACTGCTCGGCGGCGGGCGCGACGATCTGCGCGCCGGGCTGGAACGAGCGCAGGATCGACCAGGCGACCGGCGCGACGAACGCGACCGAGACGAGCGTGCCGAGCACGACGTAGAGGACGGTGCGGAGCCGGGCGGCGGGGGTGCTGCGGCGACACGCCGGCACCGGGGCGGCGGCGGGCGCCAGCGGGCGGGTGGGCGTCGGAGTGCGAGGGGGCATCAGTCGTCCTTCATCACGCGGAACTGGAGCAGCGTCAGCGCGGCCGCGATGACGACGACCACGAACGACAGCGCGGTCGCGTAGCCGACCTGCAGATCGCCGAAGGCCTTGTTGTAGACGTAGAGCATGACGGTGAGGGTGCCGGTGCCCGGCCCGCCGCCCGTGATCACGTAGAACTGGGTGAAGGCGAGGATCGCGCCGACGAAGCCGAGCACGCTGAGCAGGCCGAGGTAGCGCTTCACCAGCGGCACCGTCACCAGGAACTCCTGCTTCCAGCGGCCCGCGCCGTCGATCGCCGCGGACTCGTAGAGCGCGTCGTCGATGCCCTGCATGCCCGACATCAGGACGATCATCGTGAAGCCGGAGCCGACGTAGGCGCCCAGGAGGACGATCAGCGTCGTCGCGCTCGTCGCGTCGAGCAGCCAGGCGGTGGGCGCATCGGTCAGCCCGACGGCCATCAGCACCTGGTCGAGCGCGCCGCTGTCGGGACGGAATTCGAGCAGCGCGACGAAGCTCAGCGAGGTGAGTCCGATCACGTAGGGCACGAAGACGGCGGTGCGGATGATCCCCGCCCCGCGGCGGTTCGAGCGCACCAGCACGGCGAGCAGGTAGCCGACGACGATGCCGAGCAGCGTCGAGACGACGGCGAAGCCGAGCGTGAAGAGCACGGACGCCCAGAAGGTGGTGTCCGAGAAGGCGGTCGCGTAGTTGTCGAACCCGACGAAGCCGACGGTGCCGACCAGCGGCCAGTCCGTCACCGAGATCACCACCGCGAAGATCAGCGGTACGACGACGAAGACGACGACGAGCACGAGGGCGGGCAGGATCATCAGGAGCCCGGTGCGGGCGTCCTTCTTTCCGAGGGCGACGCTCATGCCTGGTTCACCTCCAGGACGCGGGCCGTCTCCTCCTGGCCGCGGTCGAGGACCGCGTCGAGGTCGTCGTCGCCGAAGACCGCGCCGCGGAACATCGCGAGCCACGGGGACTGCACGGTGTTGGTGAGCTGGGTGTACAGGGTGGTCGGGGCCGCGAAGCCCTCGTTCATCCGCTCCATCCCGGGGACCATCAGCGGGAAGTCGTCGACGAAGCCGGTCTCGAGCACGTCGTCGCGCACCGGGTACCAGCCGAGCGCGGCGAGCTCGGACTGCTGCTCGAGCTCGGTGACGAAGCGCATGAAGTCCCAGGCCGCCTCGGGGTTCCTCGCGCCGCGCGGGATGGAGAGCACCGCGCCGCCGGAGAACTGCGAGACGCCGCCGTCGGGGCCGGGGAACGCGCTGACGCCGAGGTCGCCGAGGAACTCGGGGGTGGCTCCGCCGACGATCAGGTCGTAGGAGCCGGGGAAGAGACCGACGGTGCCGTCGAGGAAGTCCTTGCCCCAGGCCGTGCCGCTGTCGGCCGAGGCGCCGGGCTGGGCGAGGCCCTCCTGCTCGAAGATGCGGTAGAGCTCCAGGGTGCGCCGCAGCGGCTCGTTGCCCGCGACGGTCGCGCTCTGGCGGCCGACGACGCCGTCGTAGAAGGGACTCTCGTCGGCCCAGAAGTGCGGCTGGATCACGTAGCCGAGGATGCCGGCGGAGTTGCCGGTGAAGGTCACCCCGGAGACACCGTCGAGCCGCTGGAGTGCCCGGGCGTGGGTCAGGTACTGGTCGAAGTCGGTCGGTCCCTGCTCCGGGTCGAGGCCGGCCTGCTCGTAGAGGCGCTTGTTCCAGAACAGCTGCGACACGTTGGAGAGGGCGGGCAGGCCGTAGACCTTGCCGTCGTAGGAGGCGACGTCGAGCAGCGGCCGGTTGAGGCGGTCGGCGTAGGGCAGCGCCTGGATCAGCGGGGTGAGGTCGGTCAGAGCCTCGCGGGAGCTGAAGACCGGCGTGGTGACCGAGTCGGGGGCGACGACGTCGGGCACGGCGTCCGCGCGGATCGCCGTGGCGAGCTTGGTGACCATCTGCCCCTCGGGCAGCACGGTCAGCTCGACCCGGACCGCGCTCTGCGCCGCGTGGTACTTCTCGACGATCAGCTGGGCCGGCGTGAAGGCGACGCTGCGGCACCAGAACCGGATCGTGCCGCTCGGAGCGGCGGCGAACGAGGGCGCCGAGACGTCGGCCTCGGGCAGCACGGCGGAGCAGCCGGTCAGGCCGAGCGCGGCCGCGAGACCCGCGCCGCCGAGGGCGAGCGCGCGCCGGCGGGTCAGGTCGGGCAGGTGCGGGTCGAGCAGGCGGAGAGGAGAGTGCATCGTCGATCCCTCGTCGTTCGGTCGGTGCGGGCGGTCGGGTGCGTGCGGGCGGGTGTGCGCGGTGGGGTGCGTGCGGTCGGGCGGGCTCCGGATCAGGTGGAGTCGCGGACGATCAGCTGGCAGGGGTGCGCCTCGATCCCGGCACGCGCGCGGCCGTCGATCGCCTCGAGCGCGCGGGCGCCGGCCGCCCGGCCGAGCTCCTCGAGGTTCATGTCGACCGTGGTGAGCGCGGGACGGGAGTTCATCGCCGCGGCGGCCCAGTTGTCGAAGCCGACGATCGCGACGTCGTGCGGGACACCGACCCCGGCCTCGCGGAGGCCGTCGGCGACGCCGCGGGCGATCTCGTCGCTGCCGCAGAGCACCGCGTCGACCGGCTCGACCCGCTGGCGCAGCATCTGCGCGGCCTGGCGGCCCCAGGTCTCGGTCCAGTTGCCGTAGAGCGAGCGGTCGCCGACCAGGCGCAGGCCGAAGGAGGGCGCGTGCTCCTGGACCGCCTCGGCGCGGATCCGGGCGGAGTAGTCGAGGCGGGGCCCGGCGACGTAGGCGATGTCGCGGCGCCCGAGCGCGGCGACGTGCTCGAGAGCGAGCAGGATGCCCTGGGTCTGGTCGACGACGACCGACATGTCGGCCGGGTCGTCGGAGGAGCCCATCACGTAGACGATCGGCACGCTGGTCGCGGGCAGCGCCGGGCGCGGGCCGGTGAGGTTGGTCATCACCACGATCGCGTCGACGCCGCGGGCCGCGAGGATCTCGACGCAGTGCCGCTCGCGGACCCGGTCGCCGCGGGAGTTGCTGAGCAGCACCGAGGCCTGCTCGGCGGGGAAGGCGTCCTCGAGGCCCCACATCACCGGGATGCTGAAGCGGCCGATGTCGTCGGAGGTCACCAGGCCGATGGTGAGCACCCGCTGCTCCGGGGCCGGCCCGCTCGCGGCGGTCGGCAGCGCGAAGCCGAGCTCGGCGGCGGCGGCGAGGATCCGCCCGCGGGTGTCGCCGCTCAGCTGGCCGCGGTTGTTCAGCGCCTTCGAGACGGTGCCGACCGAGACGCCGGTCGCCGCGGCGACGTCGCTGAGAGTGACGCGGCGGGCGGGGAAGCTCATCGGGGTCGTCCTCTTCTCGTCGTCGAGAGCGCGGGTGCGCGTGACGGCCACGGTAGCTTGCGGCAACTTTCCGCGTCAAGGCAAACCTTGCCGCGGCTTGCGGCGAGGGACGCGGAGGTGTGCATCCCCTCCACGTCCGCGGCTCCGGGTTGAGACGGGCCGGGGATCTCGGCATCGTGGCTCCCTCATCGATCACGGACGGAAGGAACGACCCGATGCTCACGCTCACCGACAACGCCAGCACCGTCGTCAAGACCATCACCGGTCAGACCGAGACCCCCGTCGAGGGCGGACTCCGCATCAGCGGCGACGACCTCGACGCCCGCAACTTCGCCGTCGCCGTCGCGCCGGCCCCGGAGACCACCGATGCGGTCGTGGAGCAGGACGGCGCGCGGGTCTTCCTCGACGTCGCCGCCTCCGTGGCCCTCGGCGACAAGGTGCTCGACGCGCAGGTGGACGAGGGCGGCTCCGTCACCTTCGGCATCACGCCGCAGGGCTGACGCCCAGCCACTCGAACGATGGAGGCCGCCCTCCCGCTGCTGCGGGGAGGGCGGCCTCCGTCGTTCCGGGCGGCTCAGGACAGGACGTCGCGGGTGGTGAAGCGCGCGATGGCCAGCGAGCCGAAGACGGCGACGTAGGCGAGCTGCAGGAGCGCGTTCTCGCCGAACGAGCTCCAGGCGATCGGATCGCGCAGCAGATCGGCGAAGTCGAACCAGCGGTCGGTGAACAGGAACGGGTGCAGGGCGTCGAGCTGCGAGAGCGAGCCGACGATCTGCGCCGCGATCGAGACGACCACCGTGGCGGCCATCGCGCCGACCGGGACGTCGGTGAGCGTCGAGACGAACAGGCCGATCGCCGCGAGGCCGACCAGCGAGAGCGCCGCGTAGACCGCGATCGCGAGCGCGCGGCCGACGGCGTCCGCGAGCGGGACGGTCGTGCCCGAGAGCAGGGTGACCGGGCCGGCCGGGAAGAGCGCCAGGCCGATCAGGATGCCGACGACCATCACGGTCAGCGCCGCGGCGAGGCAGAACGCGATCGCGGCGGCGAACTTGACCGCGAGCAGCCGGATCCGGCCGACCGGACTGACCAGCAGGTAGCGCAGGGTGCCGAGCGACGCCTCCCCCGCGATCGCGTCGCCCGCGACGACGCCGACGGTCAGCGGCAGGAAGAGCGGGACGGCGACCGTGATCGCCGCGAAGCCGGTGAAGAGGCCGTTGCCGGCGATCGCGCCGACGAAGGAGGGCCCGCCGCCGTCGCCGCCGGACAGCCGGACGGCGACCGCCAGCAGGATCGGGATGGCCGCGAGGGCGGCGAGCAGCGCCCAGGTGCGGCGGCGCCGGAAGAGCAGCGCCAGCTCGGAGACGAGGAGCGAGCCGATGCCGAGGCGGCGCCCGGTGCGGGCGGGGGCGGCGGCGGTGGTGGCGGTGGTCTCAGCGCTCGACATCGAAGCCCTCCCCGGTGAGCTGGACGAAGCGCTCCTCGAGCGAGGGGCGGCGGACGGAGAAGCCGCGCACGCGGACGCCCGCGGTGACGAGGGATGCGACGACGGACTCCGGAGCGGCGGTCGTCGGCATCGCGGCGACGACCAGCGGCGGATCGATCGGGTGCTCGGCGGGGACGAGCCGAGGTGCGAGCCCCAGCTCGACGAGGGCGCGCTGGGCGTCGACGACATCGGGCGTCAGCAGCTCGAGCGAGGCCGCGTCGCCGCGGAGCTCGTCGAGCCCGCCCTGCGCGACGAGGCGGCCGGTGCGCATCACGGCGGCGTGGGTGCAGAGCTGCTCGATCTCAGCGAGCAGGTGGCTGGAGACGAGGACCGTCGTGCCGTCGGCGTTGAGGCTGCGCACGAGCGAGCGGACCTCGCGGGTGCCCTGCGGGTCGAGCCCGTTGGTCGGCTCGTCCAGGACGATCAGGTCGCGCGGCGAGAGCAGGGCGACGGCGATGCCGAGGCGCTGCTTCATCCCGAGCGAGTAGGAGCCGACCTTCTTGCCCGCCGCGGCGGAGAGGCCGACGCGGGCGAGCGCCTCCTCCGCCCGGCTGTCGCGGCTGCGCGCGGAGGTGCCGGCCTCGGCGGCGTCGAACCGGCGGAGGTTGGCGCGGCCGGAGAGGAACGGGTAGAAGCCCGGCCCCTCGACGAGCGCGCCGACCCGCGGCAGCACCTCGGCGGCGCCGCGCGGCATCGCCGTGCCGAGGACGGTGATGTCGCCCTCGGTCGGCGCGGCCAGGGCGAGGAGCATCCGGATGGTCGTGGTCTTACCCGAGCCGTTGGGCCCGAGGAAGCCGAAGACCGCGCCGCGCGGGACGGCGAGGTCGAGACCCGACACCGCCTCCTGGCGCCCGAAGCGCTTGGTGAGGCCCCGGGTCTCGACCGCGAGCTCTCCGGTCGTCACCGACCGGCGGCGGCGGTCAGCGCGTCGACAGGGACGGCGCCCGCGAGGACGCGTCCGTCGTCCGTGAAGAGGACCGTGAACAGCGCGGAGGAGAGCACCCGGCCGCCGTCGACGGCCGTGGTCACGGCGTTCAGCTGGGCGAGCGACTCGGCGTCGCCGGCCGGCAGCTCGACGATCGAGCCCCAGCCGGTGCCCGTGGTGGTGACGCCGGAGTCGCCCTCGGGCGCGGCCGGGACGTCGGTGGCGTCGGTGGACGCGTCCTGCTCGTGCGTCGGTGCGGCCTTCTCGGTGACCTCCGCGCCGACGGGCGGCGTGAAGGAGAACATCGCAGCGTCGGGCGCCGAGACGTCGATGCTCGTGTAGGCGACGCTGAAGGCGGGCGCGGTGCCGCCGACGGGAGTGACGGCCACGCCGAGGGGCAGGCCGGTCGCGCCGTCGATCGAGACGGTGACCGAGCCGACGAGGGTGCTGCTGTCGCGCGGAGTGAGCACGAGCTCGTAGGCGTCACGGCCGGCGACGCGGACGTCGGAGCCGACGGCGACCGTGGTGGTCGGGTCGATCGAGGCGAGCAGCTGCTCGGCGACCGAGGACGGGGTCGGGATCTCGCCGGCGGGAGCCTCGGTCGGCGGAGCGGACGTGTCGCCGGTGGGCGGCAGCAGGTGGGTCGCGGAGTTCTCGGCGGAGTCGTAGATCCAGACGCCGTCGGCCTTCGTGGCGACGACGTCGCGCTCGGCGAGGCGGTCGAGGACCTGCAGGCGCGCGCCGTGCTCGGCGTCGACGAAGACGCGGGCCTGGTGCGAGCCGGTCGCGAGCTCCATCAGCGCGCTCGTCGCCGAGGCGTCGTCCGCGCCCTGCGCACCCGAGCCGGTGCTGCCGAGCGCGGAGAGGTCGGGGAGTCCGAGGGCGGAGGTCTGCTGGACTTCGCCCGAGAAGGCGGTGGTGTCGCTCTCGGCGACGAAGGTCAGGAGGTCGGCGGCGGACTTCTCCGGGAGGTCCCCGGCCGCGCTCGCGGACAGGGGCAGGGTGACGGCCGCGGCGACGACGACCAGGGGGACGGCGGCGGCGGGGACCCAGCGCTTCCAAGAGGTGCTCATGGTCCTCGACGCTACGCCTCGAAACGGCGCGGCGCCTCCGAGTCGGGCGCCGTCACGGCGGACCGTCAGGCGATGCGGTCGGCCGAGACGACGACGTTGTCGACGTAGTGGCCGTAGGAGTCGTCGAACACTCCCCCGCAGGTGATCAGCCGCAGCTGCGGAGTGGGGCTCGGGCCGTAGACGTCCTCGGTCGGGAAGTCCTCCTTGGGCACCGAGACGGAGCCGGTGACGGAGAAGGTGCGCGTGCTGCCGTCGGACAGGATCACGTCGACCGTGTCGCCGGGGACGAGGGCCGTGAGGTCCAGGAAGACGCCGGGGCCGATCCGCGAGTCCACGTGCCCCGCGATGACGGAGGGGCCGACGTCGCCGGGGACGACGCCGTCACGGTACCAGCCGGCCTCGTCGACCTGGACGGGCGGCTGGATCCACCCGGTGTCGTCGCGGGTCAGTGACTCGAGGGTGGAGTCGACGCCGATCGCGGGGATCACGACGCGGACCGGTGTGACCGCCGAGCGGGCGGGAGCGGCGGCGGCGACCGGGTTCTGCAGCGCGCCCGCGTCACCCGGGGACGGGGTGGCCGGCGCCGTGGTCGCGGGGGCGGCGGAGGCGGCGGGCGTCGCCGCGGGGGCGGCCTCCTCCCCCGCGGTGGCGCAGCCGACCAGGAGCAGGAGCACCGCGAGGGCGGCTCCCGCTCCGGCGAGGCGGCGCATCAGCTCGCTCGGCCGGTGCCGACCGAGGAGCGGCGCGCGATCAGGGCGAGGGCACCGGCGACCGCGGCGAAGACGCCGAGGACCGAGAGCACGCCGAGGAGTCCGTCGACGAGCGGCGCTGCGGCGGACGTGGTGGAGGCGACGTGCACGGCGGTGGCGCCGCCTCCGGTCTGGATGCCGCCCGTGGGCAGGTCGCCGATGGCGGCCGAGTCGAGCACGGGCGAGACGACGAGGCCGTTCGAGGCGTCGTCGAGGACGAAGAGCGAGGCGACGGAGCCGGGCGCGAGGTCGAGGTCGGCCTTCGCGGTCACGGCGCCGGCCGAGAGGTCGAGGCTCCACGGGCCGGCGGGGACGCTGGTGTAGCCGGTGGCGGTGCCCTGCGCGGCGCCGGTCGCGAGCAGCGTGCCGGTCGTCGTGGCGACGTCCACCTGGCTCGCGGTGGTCGAGGCCTGGACGACGCGGACCCGGGCCTGGCCGTCGGCGGGCGGGGTGAGGTCGTCGGTGAAGACCGTGGTGCGCAGCACGGCGTTGCGGCCGAGGGCGGCGACGGTCAGCGGGGTGCCGGCCGAGACGTCGACGGACTGCTCGATGACCGGGGCGGTGCCCTCGGGGGCGTCGGAGGGGACCATCGCGACGACGTAGGTGCCCGGCTGCAGCGTCCAGTAGGGCGAGACCGCGCCGTAGGCGACGCCGTCGAGCTCGAAGCTCGCCCCGCCGCCGCCGAGGGCGGTCAGGGTGACGTCGACCGACTTGGTGTCGGGAGAGAGGTGCGCGACCCGCACCCAGCCGGTGGCCGGCGGCGCCTCGGCCGCCGAGGCGGGCGCGGCGCCGAGGGCGGCGAGCGCGGACACCGCGGCGAGGGCGAGCGCGGCGCGCGCGAGACGGAGGGGGCGGATCGGGTTCATGGCGGGTCCTTCGGGTGGGTCGTGCTACTGAGCGCCCGGGAGCAGCCCGGTCGGCTCATCGAGGTCGAGGGTGACGAGGAGACCCTCGGAGGTCGACTCGACGGAGGTCGGGACGAAGTCGCCCGACTGGCTGCCGAGCCAGGTGGTCGCGCTCTGCAGCGCGGCGGCGTCGGCCGGGAGCGCGGCGCCGTTGTAGCCGGACAGGATCATCCGGTGGCGGACGCCGTCGACCTCGCTGGTGCCGACGGGGAAGTCGGCGACCGAGAGCGGGGTGAAGGCGAGCTGCTGGCCGAGCAGGAGGAGGAGCCGCGAGTCGACGCGGCCCCCCTCGAGCAGGGCGCGGGCGGCGTCGGTCGTGGTCAGCGCGGGGTTGGCCGCGAGCTGGCCGCCGGCCGAGGCGCGCGCGGCGGTCAGGACGGTGGCCGCGGCGGCGGCCTGGTCGGTGCCCTGGTCGAGGACGCGGCGCACCTCCACCGCGGTGTCGCCGCTGCCGAAGCTCGCGACGGCCTCCGAGTTGTCGAGCGCCGTCTCGGTCTCGCCGGTCGCGCTCGCCCGCAGGCTCGGCGTGACGAGGATGTAGTCGGCCGCGCGCCAGGCCGAGTCGGGTGCCGCCGCGGAGAGCGTCGACTCCGACACGACGGTGTCGCCGGGGAAGCCGGCGTCGGTGACGTCGCCGACGAGGTCGTCCTGCACCAGGAGCACCGAGGCGGGGTCGATCGTGTCCGCGACCCAGGCGACGGCGGCCTCGGTGGTGCCGGGAGCGGCGGCCGCGACGGGGCCGGTCGCGCTGCCGCCGTCTCCGCCGCCGTTCGTGATCAGCGGGACGGCGACGAGCGCGCCGCCGATGAGCAGCACGGCGGCGCCGATGCCGGCGACGATCAGGACGGTCTTCCGGCGGGGGCGGGGGCTGCCCTCGTCGTCCGCGGCCTCGGCGGAGACGGGAGCGCCGTGCCACTGGTGCGCTGTGGCGGGCACGGGCGGCGCGAGGAAGCCGGGGGCGTCGTCGTCGTCGCGGGTGTCGCCGTCGGAGTCGCTGCGGCCGGGGAACGGCGCGGGAGCGAGGAAGCGCTCGCTGAACAGGTCCTGGGCGGGGTCCTCGGTGCGGTGCTGCGTGGCGGTGTGCTGCTCGGGTTCCTGCGCGAACCGCTCGTGTGCGTCGTACTGCGGCGGTGCGTCGTACTGGTCCGGCTCGACGTACTGCTGCGGCTCGACGTACTGCTCGGGCTCGTCGTACTGCTCGGGCTCGTCGTACTGCTCGGGCTCGTCGTACCGCTCGGGCTCGTCGTACCGCTCGGGCTCGACGGGCGCGGAGCGGCGGGCCGGATCGGGCAGGAGCAGTCCGAAGGCGCCGCGGCTGCGGCCCTGGACCGGGACGAAGGAGGCGGCGTTCGGGTGCGGGAACTCGAGGTGCTCGGTGTCGAGCTCACAGACCTCGCCGATGACGGGCGCGAGGGCGGGGCCGTCGGTGTCGGTCGGCGCGAGGGCGAAGCCGCGGAGGAGCGCGGCGTCGACGATCGGTGCCGGCGGGAGCGGCGGCGCGACGGGCGGCACCGGCGGAAGCGGAGGCGCGACGGGCGGCGCGGCATCGACGGGGGCCGGCGGCTGGAGGGCGGACGGCGCGGAGGTCGGCGGCTCGAAGAACTGCGCGTCGACCGGCTGCGCGTCGGCGGGCGGAGCCGCGGGCGGCCGGGGCGCGGCGAGACGGGTGCCGTCGAACTCGAGGTCCGCGGGCTCCTCGGCCCCGGACCACTCGGTCTCGTCGGTCTCCTCCGCGGCGGGCTCGACCGGCTGCTCGGCGAGCGGCGGGGCGAGGACGGGCGGGGCCGGGGGTGCGGGCGGCGCCGGCGGCGCGTCGAAGACCTGCGCGTCGACGGGCTGCGGCTCGAAGCGCGACGGCGGGGCCGGCGGCGCGAACTCCTCGGCCTGCTGCTCGCGGGTGTGCGACTCCTCGATCTCCTCGGAGGGCGCGAAGTCGCGCGGGAGGTCGATCATCGGCGACGGCGCAGCGGGCGCCGGGGCGGGCGGCGGCGGGCTGCGGAACGCACTGTGCGATCCTCCGCCGCGGACCGGGCGCGAGAGATCGGGGACGAAGGAGGCGACCCCCGGATGGGGGAATTCGAGAGCATCCGCGTCGAGTTCGCAGTACTCGCCGATCGCGGGCGCAGGCACGTCGAAGACGAACCCGGCATCCGCGTGCGCCGGAGGGGCGTGCTGCTCGAGGAGGGCGTCCCGGCGGGGAGCCTCCTCGTCGCGCGCCGGAGCCGGCAGGTACTCGGTCACGTCGGGTTCGACTCCGTACGGGGGTTCCCCTTCCCCGGGGGAGTCGCTGCGCCGCGAGCGCGAGAACAGCTGCCGGGCGGCCGAGACGGCGGTGCGCGCCATCAGCGGCGGCTCCGTCCGGCGTCGTTCCGACATTCGAGGGTCACAGCTCCTCTTCGGAGCGGACGCGCCGATCGGTCTGGTCTGGCGCGCGTTCCGGAGTGCTGTCCCCACATGCTCATGAGGCGCAGTCTTCCGTATCCGCTGGCGCGAAAGGTACCGGGAGTGGCGCTTGTGATCTGTTCGTCACGCGCTCGACCCTGGGGAGGAGCCTCTGCGGGAGGGGTGCGCCGGGGCGGCCGCGGCGAGGATGATCGCAGGATGGACCTCCCGTTCCCCCTCCCCCTCGCCCCGATGCTCGCCAAGGCGGTCGCCGCCGTGCCCGCGCAGGACGCGGTCGACGGCGGCTACTCCTACGAGCCGAAGTGGGACGGCTTCCGCGCCATCGTCTCCGTCTCCGGCGGAGTCTGCGAGATCGGCAGCCGCGGCTCCAAGCCGCTCACCCGCTACTTCCCCGAGCTGGTCGAGGCGTTCCTCCGGCTGCTGCCCGACGGCTGCGTCCTCGACGGCGAGATCGTGCTGGCGACCGGGCCCGGCGGCGCGCAGCGGCTCGACTGGGAGCTGCTCTCGCAGCGCATCCATCCGGCGGCCAGCCGCGTCGCGATGCTCGCGGCCGAGACCCCGGCGATGCTCGTCGCCTTCGACCTGCTCGCCGTGGACGGCCGGAGCCTGCTCGACGAGCCGTACTCGGCGCGGCGCGAGGCGCTCGCCGCACTGCTGGACGGAGTGACTCCGCCGGTGCACCTGGGCCGGACCACCGACGACGAGGCGCTCGCCCGCGACTGGCTGGAGCGGTTCGAGGGCGCGGGGCTGGACGGCGTGATCGCCAAGCCGCTGGCCGCGCCCTACGCGCCGGGCAAGCGGACGATGCTCAAGATCAAGCACCACCGCACGGCCGACGTGATCGCGATCGGCTACCGCGAGCACACCTCGAAGCCCGGGCTCGGCTCGCTGCTGCTCGGCCTGTACGACACCGACGGGACGCTGCGGCAGGTGGGCGGCGCCTCCGCCTTCACCGACGCCCGGCGGGTCGAGCTGATCGACGAGCTCGCCGCCGTCGTGGAGCGGGACGCGGACGGCGAGACGGTGCGCGGCGACGGCGAGCGCAGTCGCTTCTCCGGGAGCCGCGACACCTCGTTCGTCCGGCTGCGGCCGGGGACGGTGCTCGAGGTGCGCTACGACCAGATGGAGGGATCGAGGTTCCGGCACACCGTGCAGTTCGAGCGCTGGCGGCCGGACCGCGACGCCGGCTCGTGCACCTTCGAGCAGCTGGAGCAGCCGACGGCGTACGACCTGGGCGACGTGCTGGGCTGACGCTACTCGGCGGCGTCCTCCGCGGACGCCGCCGCCGGCTTCCTCGCGCGGCTGGGCTGGACGCGGGGCGGCTCGCCCGGCATCTTCGGGAAGTCGGGCGGGAAGGGTAGCTCGCCGAGGCCCGCGGAGAGGTCGCGCTCCCACCAGCCGAGCAGCGCGTCGAGTTGGCCGGGGGCGTCGTGCATCCGCGCCCAGGGGTCGCCGGTCGTGCTCAGGCGCTCGGGAACGGTGCGGATCGTGAACGCGGTCGGATCGATCCCGTCGAGCTCCTCCCACTCCACCGGGCAGGAGACCGGAGCGTGCGCGAGCGGACGCGGACTGTAGGCGCCGGCCATCGTGCGATCGCGGTTGGCCTGGTTGAAGTCGACGAAGATCCGCTCGCCGCGCTCCTCCTTCCACCACGCCGTCGTGACCTGCTCGGGCATCCGGCGCTCGAGCTCGCGGCCGGCGGCGATCACCGCGTGCCGCACGTCGAGGAACTCGTGCTCGGCCACGATCGGCGCGAACACGTGCAGCCCGCGGTTGCCGGAGGTCTTCACGAACGACTCCAGGCCCGCCCCGCGCAGCACCTCGCGGAGCGCGTGCGCCGCGACGACCGCGTCGGCGACATCGGTGCCCGGCTGCGGGTCGAGGTCGATGCGGAGCTGATCGGGCCGGTCGGAGTCCTCGGCACGGGACGCCCACGGGTGGAAGACGAGGGTGTTCATCTGCGCGGCCCAGACGGCGACGGCGGGCTCGTCGATCACGAGCTGCGGGTGCACGCGGCCGCTCGGGTAGGTGACGGGGACGGAGCGGACGTACTCCGGCGGGCCCTTGGGCGGGTTCTTGGAGAAGAACTGGTCGCCGTCGATGCCGGAGGAGAAGCGCTGCAGCGAGATCGGCCGGTCGCCGTTGGCGGCGACGAAGGCCTCGCCGACCGCGATCAAGTACTCCGCCACCTCGCGCTTGGTGATGCCCGGCTCCGGGAACAGCACGCGGCCCGGGCTGGAGACGCGCACCTCCCGGTCGCCGTGCGGTCCGGGGACGGTGAGGACGACGGCGTCGCTGCTGGGCATGTCAGCGAGGCTAGCGGGCGCCGCCGTCGGGCGACAGCGGTCCCCCGGGTCGGCGGCGCAGGCGGATCGGGCCCTTCGCGCGGGACGGATCGACGATCTGCCCGCCCTGGACGATGTCGATCTCGCCGCGGTCGACGAGGCGGCGGGCGGCGCGGCGGACCGGCTCCATCAGCGGCCGCCACTCCTCTCCCCCGACGCGGCGGGCGACCTCGGACGGGCACGCGGTGGACGACGCGGCGCGGGCGAGGAGGACGGTGCGGATCTCCTCCTCGAGGCGCGCCTCCTCCGGGCCGACGCCGCGACGGCGGCAGGCGTCGGAGCAGTAGCGGACGTTCTCCCAGTCGCGCGCCCACTTCGCGCGCCACTCGATCTCGCGGCCGCAGGAGGCGCAGGTCTTGTTCTCGGGGCGGGTGCTCGATTCGCGGGGGCGGTGGGCCATGGTCTCGAGTCTGCGCGCGTGCGGGCGGGGGTGCCACGGGTTGCGCGGGGAGCGGACGCGGGGGTGGATGTTCGATCTGCAGGCGATCCGGGGGCTGTGCCGTCCCCATGCGCGGGTGGGAGGGCTCTCGCCGTCGCGTCGCCTGCAGATCGGACGAGCGGTGTGGGCTCCGGGGGGCGGAGGCGGGAGTGTCATACTCCGCAATGAGGCGAACGGACTCCGCCCGGTGCGACAGGCTGGAGGGGCCGTGCTGCGGCGCGATGACGGGCCCGTTCCGCGCCGCATCCCCGATCGATCTGGAGTCTCCGATGAGCCGTGAGAACGTCGCCACCGCGTCCGATCCTGCTGCGTCCGCACCTGCCGACGGCCGGCCGCACGCCGCCTTCGCCGGGCTCTCGCCCGCGGACTTCAAGCTCGCGTTCCGCAACCACGCCGCGGGTGTGGCGCTGATCACCGCCGACCCGGGCACCGGGCCGGTCGCGCTGACCGCTACCTCCGTCTTCTCCGTGAGCGCCGAGCCGCCGCTGTTCGTCTTCTCGCTGTCGTCGGCCTCGTCGAGCTCGCCGGCCATCCAGGCGTCCGAGACCCTCGTCGTGCACCTGCTCGGCGCCGAGCAGCTCGATCTCGCCCGCCTCGGCTCGACCAGCGGCATCGACCGCTTCGCCGACACCTCGATCTGGTCGCGGCTCCCCACCGGCGAGCCGTACTTCCCCGGCGCCTCCGCGTGGATCCGCGGCACCGTCATCAACCGCATGGAGGCGGGCTCGTCGACGATCGTCGCCGTGCACGCCCTCGAGGCGCACGTCCCCGACGACTCCGACGCCACGGCGCCGCTGGTGTACCACAACCGGACGTGGCACCACCTCGGCGAGCACTCCCGCCTGGGCTGACGCCCGGCGGCGCCGCCCCATCCCACTCCTCAAAAGTTGCGGTAGTCGAGCGCGACCACCGCGACTTCTGCTGAGTCAGCGGCGGAGCCGACTCGACGCGGGCGCACGCGGCGCCGGCGAGTACGCAGAAGTCGCGGTAGCCGGGCGCGACTACCGCAACTTCGGAGGAGTCGGCGGCGCTGACCGCGCCCGCGGCCGCGAGTGCGCAGAAGTCGTCGTCCTCGAGCGGCCGCTGCGACAAGTTCTGCGGAGTGATGACCGGTGAGCAGGGCTCTCGGCTGATGTTCTGGTCGGGGGCGGGTCTCGATACGCGCAGAGCGCTACTCGACCAGCATGGGGCGGCCGCGTCCTCGGCCAGCACGGGGCGCCCGCGGCCTTGTAGAAGCGCGACGCCCGACGCCGACGCCCACGCGCAGGAAGTTCATGCTGATCGAGTAGCGCCCGCAGGGCGCGTATCGAGATCCCGTGTCGGCTCGTCGCGATGTCGACGTGCTCACGGGTGTCGGTAGTCCCGCGGAGGGTGGGTCTCGATACGCGCTGCGCGCTACTCGACCAGCATGGGGTGCGCTGCGCGCTACTCGACCAGCATGGGGTGCGCTGCACGCAACTCGACCAGCCTGCGGCGCCCTAGGCGCCCGGGCCCGTGGCGACGGGGCGGTCGGCTGTGTTCGACCACTGGGACCAGGAGCCGGGGTAGAGGGACGGGGCGAAGCCGGCGAGGGTGAGGGCGACGGCGTCGGCGGCGGCCGTGACTCCGGAGCCGCAGTAGACGCCGACCGGGGCGTCGGGGCGGACGCCGAGGGACTCGAAGCGGGTGCGCAGGGCGGCGGCGTCGAGGAAGCGGCCGTCGGCGTCGACGTTGCCGGTCGCGGGGGCGTTCAGAGCGCCGGGGATGTGGCCGGCACGCGGGTCGATCGGCTCGACGTCGCCGCGGTAGCGCTCGGGGGCGCGGGCGTCGAGGAGGACGCCGGTGGACGGGAGCGCGGCGGCCTCGTCGATGTCGAGCACCGGCAGGGCGCCGTAGGCCAGCTCGACGTCGCCCACGACCGGCGAAACGGGGCCCGACTCCAGCGCGCGGCCCGAGCCGGTCCAGGCGCGGAGCGAGCCGTCGAGGAGGCGCACGTCGGCGACTCCGGCGGCGCGCAGCAGCCACCAGGCCCGCGCGGAGGAGAGGTTCTTCAGGTCGTCGTAGACGACGACGGCCTGACCCTGACGCAGGCCCCAGCGGCGCGCCGACTCCTGCAGCGCCTCGATCGGAGGCAGGGGGTGGCGGCCGTCCTCGGGGGCGCCGTGCGCGGCGAGCTCGTGGTCGAGATCGACGTAGACGGCGCCGGGGAGGTGGCCCTCCCGGTACGCGGGGCGGCCGTCGGGCCGGTCGAGGCGCCAGCGCACGTCGAGGACGAGCGGCGGCTCGGGCGACGCGAGCGCCGCCTCCAGCTCGTCGGGGGTGACGAGCACGTCGGAGCGGAGGGTGGCGGTCATGTCGGTCCTCTCGAGGGGTGCGCTCACAGCGCGGTACCGGGATTCAGGATGCCCTGCGGATCGAAGACCCGCTGCACCGCGCGCTGCAGGGCGACGACGTCGGGGCCGAGCTCGCGGCGGGCCCACTCGCGCTTGAGGGCGCCGACGCCGTGCTCGCCGCTGACGGTGCCGCCGAGCTCGAGGGCGAGGGCGAAGACGGCCTCGGCCGCGGCGTCGGCCTGGCGGCGGGACTGCTCCGAGTCGTCGCGCAGGCGGATGATCGGGTGCAGGTTGCCGTCGCCGGCGTGGGCGAAGACGTAGACGTCGGCGCCGGTGTCCGCGGCGATGGCGTGCACGCGGCGGATCGCCTCGGCGAGGCGGGAGCGAGGCACGGCGATGTCCTCGATCAGCACGCGGCCGCGGGCCTCGATCGCGGGCAGGGCGTCGCGGCGGGCGCTCGCGAGAGCGAGACCCTCGGCCGGGTCGAGGGTGGTCTCGACGCTGAGCGCGGTCGCGGCGAGCACCGCGCGCACCTCGGCGATCTCCTCGGCGGCGCCGAAGCCGTCGGTCTGCACCAGGAGGAAGGCGCCGCCGCGGCCGGCCAGGGTGGAGCCGCGCAGGGCGTCGATGGCCTCGAGCGTGCGGTCGTCGACCAGCTCGAGAACGCTCGGGCGCAGGCCGGCGCGGGCGAGGGCGACGGCGGCCTCGGCGCCCGCGGCGACGTCGGCGAACAAGGCGGCCGCGGTCGCGGTCGCCCGCGGCCGGGGCAGCAGGCGGAGGGTCGCGCCGACCACCACGCCGAGGCCGCCCTCGGAGCCGACGACGAGCGCGGTGAGGTCGAGGCCGACGACGCCCTTCACGGTGTCGCGGCCGAGGTGGACCAGCGAGCCGTCGGCCAGGACCACGTCGAGCGCGAGGACGGCGTCGCGCGTGACTCCGTACTTCGCGCCGCGCAGGCCGCCGGCGTTGGTGGCGATGGTGCCGCCGATCGTCGCGATCTCGACGCTGCCCGGGTCCGGGGCGTAGAGGAGGCCGTGCACGGCGGCGGCGCGATCGAGATCGGCGGTGATGACGCCCGGCTCGACGCGGGCGACGCCGTCGACGGGGTCGATCTCGAGGATGCGGTCCAGGCCCGAGACGTCGAGGACGAGCACGCCCTCTCCCGCGCTCGCGCCGCCGGCGAGTCCGGAGGCGGCGCCGCGGGTGACGACGGGGATGCCGTGAGTGGAGGCGTGCCGGAGCGCGGCGCGGACGTCGTCGACCGTGCGGGCGCGCACGACGCCGAGCGGGGTACCGCCGGGTGACCAGCCGGACCGGTCGGCGGTGGGGACGTCGGCGGTGATCGCGACGGGCGCGTCGGCGGGGTCGAGGGCGGGGGCGTCGGCGTTGTCGACAGCGGGATCGACAGCGGGGGCGAGCGCGCTCACTCCGCGATCCGCTCGATGATCGGCGCGGCGGCGGCCGACGCCTTCACCCGCTCGAGGAAGAGGACCACCGTCGCGGCGGCCGAGCGGTGCGTCGCGTCGTTGAGCGCGTCGTGGCGGCCGTCGGCGAGGACGTGGATCTCGGCCCGCGGGGCGGTGCGGTAGACGGCGACCGCCTCCGCGAGCGGGCTGATCGCGTCGGCCGCGCCGTGCAGCGCGAGCAGCGGGACGGTGATGGCACTGGCGGCGACGGTGAGCTGCTCGGGCGGCAGTGCGGCGTTGCGCGCGGCGGAGTCGGTCTCGCGCTCGAGGACGCCGGCGTGGTTCGGGCAGGCGGTCCGCTCGCCGATCCCCTCGCCGCCCTCGGCGCGGACGGGCAGGCCGGCGAGGACGACGGCGTCGACCGGCTCCGTCGCGGCGAGCTCGAGGGCGACCGCCGCGCCGGCGTCGGAGCCGACGAGCACGAGCGGCGCGATGGTCGCGGGGTCACGGAGGACGGCGAGCGCGGCGTCGCGGACGCCGGGGGCCGTCGCGTCGCCGAAGGCGCGGACGCGGTAGGCGTCGCGGGCGATGCGGGTGCCGAAGCGCTCGTAGACGGCCGGGGTCTCGCCGCGGCCGCCGAGGACGACGAGGGTGCCGCGCTGGGCGATGCCCTCGGGCTCGTCGAAGGCGCGGGCGGCGGTGGGCGGGTGGGTGAGGGGCATGGGGGGGCTCCTTGGTAAGGCGGAAGGACGGGCGGGTGAGTGTTCGGAGGGGGGTGGGTCTCGATACGCCCCTGCGGGGCTACTCGACCAACATGAGGACCGGGCTGCTCGACCAGCAGGAGGACGGCGCTACTCGACGAGCACGGGGACGGGGGCGAGCAGATCCGCGAGCGGGAGGGGCGCGGCGGCCGCGGCGCTGCCGTGGAGGCCGAGCAGGAGCTGCAGGCGCTCGTTGACGGGGGCGGGCACACCGGCGCGGCGGGCGAGCAGGACGATCTCGCCGGTGAGGTGATCGATCTCGCTGCTCGTGCCGCGGGCGGCGCTCTGCCAGGTCGACAGCCGGCCGGCGGTGTGGCCGGGCACGGGATCGACGGCGAGGCGGGTGCCGTCGTCGGGAGCGACCGCGAGGCCGTTCGCGGCGAGGGCGGCGCGCGCCTCCGCGACGAGCAGCTCGCGCGCGGCGGCGTGCTGCTCGGCCGGGCCCTCGAACAGGTCGAGGCCGTTGGCCGCGTTGGCCAGCAGCTTGCGGGCCTTCCAGGCGCCGATGTCGGGCACGGCGCGGGCGGCGAAGCCGGCACCGCGGAGGATCGCGGCGTACTCCTCCGCCCGCGGGTCGGCGGCGTCGGGGTGCCGGCCGATCCAGAGCACGCCGACCGTCGGGAAGGAGGGCGAGACGACCTCGCCGGGCACCAGGAAGCTGGCGGCGATGCCGATCGACACCCCGTAGACCGTGGCGAAGCGGCGCAGCGCGCTGTCATCGATGGCGAGTCCGTTCTGCAGGGTCAGCACCGGCAGCCCGGCGCCGGCCCCGCCCCCGGCGAGCGGGGTCCAGGCCCATTCGGCGAGCGCCGCCTCCGCGTCCTGCGCCTTCACCGCGAGCACGAGGACGTCGCCGCGCGCGGGCGCCGCCTCCGCGGGGCCGTCGGCGACGGGCAGCCGCACGATCTCGTCGCCCGCGGGCCGGCGCACGCGCAGCCCGTTCTCGCGGAGGAGCCGCAGGTGCTCCCCGCGCGCCACGAGCACGACCGGCTGCCCGGCCAGATGCAGCTGCGCGGCGAGGACGGAGCCGACGGCCCCGCCGCCGATCACGAGGAAGCGGCCGCTCACGGGCGCACCGCCGCTCGCCCGGGGATCGCCGCGAGCAGGGTGCGGGTGTACTCCGCCGCGGGCGCGCCGAAGACGCGGGCGGTGGTGCCCGCCTCCTGCACCCGCCCGCGGTCGAGGACGACGACCTCGTGGGAGACCTCGGCGACGACGGCGAGGTCGTGCGAGACGAAGAGGTAGGCGACGCCGAGGTCGCGCTGCAGCTCGACCAGGAGCTCGAGGATCTGCGCCTGCACGGACACGTCCAGCGCGGAGACCGGCTCGTCGAGGAGCACGAGGTCCGGGCCGAGGGCGAGCGCGCGGGCGATCGCGACGCGCTGGCGCTGACCGCCGGAGAGCTCGGCCGGCAGCCGGGAGAGGAAGGAGCCGGGCAGCCCGACCCGGTCGAGCAGCTCGCGGGCGCGCTCCAGCCGCGAGGCGCGGTCGCCGATCCGGAAGGAGACCAGCGGCTCGACGACCGACTCCAGCACCGTGAAGCGCGGGTCGAGCGCGGCGAACGGGTTCTGCTGCACCAGCTGGATCCGCCGGCGCAGCGGCCGCCACTGCCGGTCGCTCGCCGCGGTGAGGTCCTCCCCCTCCACGAGCACCCGGCCGCTCGACGCCCGCTCGAGGCCGAGAGCGATCCGCAGCGCGGTCGTCTTGCCCGAGCCCGACTCCCCCACCAGCGCGAGGGTCTGCCCCGCGCGGATCGAGAAGGAGACGTCGTCGAGCGCGCGGTACGGCGGGCGGCGGCCCGGCAGCGCGAAGTCCTTGACGACGTTCTCGACCCGGACGATCTCCGGAGCGGGCTCGACGTGCTCGAAGCGCGGCACGAGCTCGCCGCCGAGTCCGGGCGCCGCCGCGAGCAGCTCGCGGGTGTACTCCTCCCTCGGCGCGACCAGGATCTGCGCGGGCGGGCCCTGCTCCACCACCCGTCCCTCGCGCAGCACGAGGACGCGGTCGGCCCGGTCGGCGGCGACGGCGAGGTCGTGGGTGATGATCAGCAGCGCGATGCCCTGCTCGCGGCCGAGCGACTGCAGGTGATCGAGCAGGCGCTTCTGCACGGTGACGTCGAGGGCCGAGGTCGGCTCGTCGGCGATGATCAGCCGCGGCCGGCCGGCCAGCGCGATCGCGATCAGCGCCCGCTGGCGCAGCCCGCCGGACAGCTCGTGCGGGTACTGCCGGGCGCGCAGCTCCGGATCGTCGATGCCCGACTGCCGCAGCGCCTCGAGCACCTCGGCGTCGACGGAGCGGCGGTCGACGCCGCGCAGGCGCACCGCCTCCGCCACCTGGGCGCCGATGCGCAGCGTCGGGTTCAGCCCGACCATCGGGTCCTGCGGGACGAGGCCGACGAACCGCCCGCGCAGGTGCCGGAGCCGCTTCTCCGCCGCGTGCGTCACGTCCTCGCCGGCGAGCGCGATCGACCCGCCGGTGATCCGGCCGCCGGAGGGCAGCAGGCCGAGCACAGCGTTCGCGGTCGTCGACTTGCCCGAGCCGGACTCGCCGACCACGGCGACGATCTCGCCGGGCGCGATCTCGAGCGAGACCTCGTGCACGACGGTGCGCTCGCCGTAGGCGACGCTGAGCCGGTCGAGCCGCACGAGCGGGCCGGCCGCGGCGGGCCCTGCGGAGGGGACCACGCCGGCGCTCATCGCTGCACCTCCTCGAGGCTCTTGGCCACGTGGTTGAGCGCGAAGACCAGCAGCCCGACGAAGAGCCCCGGCAGCAGCGAGAGCCACGGGCTGGTGACGAGGTAGTTGCGGCCGCTGGAGATCAGCGTCCCCCACTCCGCTGCGGGCGGCGCCGCGCCGAAGCCGAGGAAGCTCAGCGCGGCGATCGCGATGATCGCGGTGCCCAGATCGAGCACGGCCAGCACGGCCACGGGCCCCCAGGAGTTGGGCAGCACGTGCCGCACGAGCACGCGCAGCCGGCTCGCACCTCCGGTGCGCGCGGCCTCGACGTAGGGCAGCGTGCGCACCCGGAGCACCTCGGCGCGGGTGGTGCGCGCGAAGCCGGGCAGGATGCCGATCCCCACGGCGAGCGCCACCGGCAGCGTGCCGAAGCCGATCGCCGTCACGATCGCCAGGGCGAGCAGCAGCCCCGGGATCGCCAGCAGCACGTCGACGATCCGCATGATCACCGCGTCCACCACTCCGCCCGCGGAGCCGGAGACCACGCCGAGCGTCAGCCCGCCGACCAGGGCGATCGCGAGGGCGATCACCGTCGCCTGCACCGTCAGCGCCCCGCCGTGCAGGACCCGCGCGAACAGGTCGCGGCCCAGCTCGTCGGTCCCGAAGAGGTGCACGAGGCTCGGCGCCTGCAGCTTGTCGGCCGGCGCGGTCGCGGTCGGGTCGGCGCCGGTGAAGAGCGCGGGAGCGATCGCCGAGGCCAGGACGAACAGCACGAAGACCAGCGCCAGGACGAAGCCCGGGCGGCGCAGCAGCAGGCGGAGGATCCGCACGCGGCGGGCGCCCCGGCCGTGCGCCGCGCGGGTGAGCGGCTCGGGAACGACGAGCGCCTCGGGCCGGGTGAGTTCGAGAGTCATGGTCGGCTCGCCTTCGGTGTCGAGGTGATGCGCGGATCGAGGAGGGGGTAGAGCAGGTCGACCAGGAGGTTGATGCCGACGAACACGACGGCCGCCAGCACGACGATCGCCTGGACGACCGGCACGTCCTGGGTGAGCACCGACTCCTGGGCGAGCGTGCCGATGCCCTGCCGGGCGAAGATCGTCTCGGCGACGATCGCTCCCGTGACGGTGTTGCCGGCCAGGATCCCGAGGATCGTCAGCGTCGGCAGCGAGGCGTTGCGGAAGGCGTGCCGCCACTGCACCTCGCCGCGGGAGAGGCCCTTGGCGCGGGCCGTGGTGATGTAGGCCTCCGCCTCGACGTCCGCGAAGCTCCGGATCAGCACCTGGGCGAGCATCGCCGAGGTCGGGATCGCCATGGTCACCGCCGGCAGGATCAGGCTCGCCGGGGTCGCGCTGCCGGTGGAGGGCAGCAGGTGCAGCGAGAAGGCGAAGAACTGGATGAGCAGCAGGCCGATCCAGAAGCCGGGGAACGCCACACCCGCGGAGGGCAGCCGGCCGAGCACCGTCTTCAGCGGCGCCCAGCGGACGTACGCCGCGAGGGAGGCGAGCGCGGTGCCGCCGATCAGCGCGAGGCCGATCGCCAGGGCGCTGAGCTGCAGGGTGCCGGGCAGCTTCTCGGCGATCAGGTCGGTGACCGGGATCCCCTTGGTGATCGAGGTGCCGAAGTCGCCCCGCAGCGCATTGCCGAGCATCGTCGCGTACTGCTGCCAGACCGGCTGGTCCAGTCCGTAGCGCGCCTGAGCCTCGGCGAGCTGCTGCGGGGTGAGCGAGTCGACCTCGACGTTGTTGGCCGAGAGGAGGAGCGCCAGCGGGTCGCTCGGCAGCAGCCACAGCACCGCGAAGGTCACGGTGTAGGCGGCCCAGAGCACCAGCACCGCCTGGCCGAGCCGGCCGAGGAGGTAGCGGCCGAGGCCCGAGGGGGCCGAGCGGGTGCCCGGCCTCCCCGGTGCGATCCCCGGTGCCGCAGCCGGGGCCGAAGCCGAGCCGAGCGCGGTCACGGCTGGATCCAGGCGTCGGCGAAGTCGCCGAACGCCTCCGAGGTGAAGCGGAAGCCGTGCACCGCCGACGAGACGCCCGCCAGCTGCACCCGCTCGGCGAACGGGAAGACCAGGGCGTTGTCGATCAGGTAGTCCTGCAGCTCGCCGTAGACCTCGGCGCGCGCCGCGGTGTCGATCGTCTGCACGCCCTCGTCGAGCAGGGCCTGCACGGTCGCGGCCTGCTCGGCGTCGAGGCCGTTCGTCGCCTGCGCCTTCGAGCCGGCGTAGCGGGAGTCGATGATCCACTGGATCACTCCCGGGTCGGCCCGCGTGTAGTAGGTCGAGATCAGGTCGTAGTCGCCGCTGCTCAGCACGTCGGCGCGCTGGGCGTTGGTGATCACGTTCAGCTCGAGCTCGATGCCGACCTGCTTCAGCTGGTCCTGGATCAGCTGATCGCCGGCACCGAACTGGGTGACGATCGGCACCGAGAGCGTGAGCCGCCGCCCGTCCTTCGAGCGGTAGCCGTCGTCGCCGAGCTTCCAGCCCGCCTCGTCCAGCAGCTCGCCCGCGCCCTCGGCGTCGAAGGCGAGCTTCGACGACTCGTCTTCGTAGAACGGAGTCGTCGTGTTGTAGATGCTGGTCGCGGCCGGGTAGCCGGAGCCGAAGACCGTCGTCGCGTAGGTGTCGCGGTCGATCGCCTTCTGCACGGCCTGCCGCACCCTCTCGTCCGAGAGGATCTTCCCCTCGGCGACGTTCGGGTAGTAGTTGCTCGCGGGGCCCGGCAGCGAGCGGCTCTCGACCGTGTCGCCGGAGCCCGTGATCACGGCCTGGTCGTTCTCCGAGATCGGGTTCCGCGGCCAGGCGATGTCGATCTCGTCGCTGGTCAGCTGCCCGACGCGGACGCTGTCCTCCGCGACGTAGCTGATGTCGATCCCGTCGAGGTGCGCCTCCCCCGTGTTCTCGCGCAGGGCCGAGCCCCAGGCGTACCCGTCGCGCTTGTCCAGCGTGATGCCGGTGCCGGGGGTGTAGCCGGTCAGCGTGAACGGGCCGGAGCCGACGATCCCGCCGAGGCAGCGCTCCTCGGGCGTCCTCTCGTAGGAGGAGGCGGCGAAGATCGCGAGGTTGGTGGTCGAGGTGCCCTGCAGGAACGCGGCGTTGGGCGTGGAGAAGACGACCTTCACGGTGTCGGCGTCCACGACCTCCGTGCCCGAGTAGCCGGCGAGGTAGACGCCGCCGTAGGCCGAGGGCAGCTGCGCGAGGGTCGCCTTGTCGTTGTCGAACGAGGTCTTCACGCTCTCCGCGGTGAAGGGCGTGCCGTCCGAGAAGGTGACGTCGGTGCGCAGGTCGAAGGTGTACTCGGTGCCCGCGTCGTTGACGCTCCAGTCGGTCGCGAGCCAGGGCTGGATCTCGCCGGTCTCCGGATCCTGGTCGGTGAGCGAGTCGGCGACGTTGCGGATCACCGTGCGGTGCTCGATCCAGTAGGTCTGGAACGGGTCGACGCAGGAGAACGCGGCGTTGTCGGGGAAGAAGGCGAGCGAGAGCCGGCCGCCGTCGACGGGGGTCGCGTCGTCGGCGGCCGTGCCCGCGCCCGAGGCGCCCGAGCAGGCGGAGAGGGCCAGCGCGGAGGCGAGGGCGAGCGCGGCGGCGGCGGTGCCCGATCGTCGGAGGGGGCGTGAGCGGTGGAACGTCATGGCGGTGGTCTCCCGTGCAGAGAAGTCGGAGTGCGGGGTGTCGGAGTGCGGGGTGTCGGAGTGCGGGCTGTCAGAGCGCGGCGGCCGCGAGCGAGCGCGTGCCGGCGATCAGGAGGGCGGCGTCGTCCTGCGGCGGGTGCACCCGGGAGGCGAGGACGTCGCGGAGGTGCCGCTCGAGCGGGTGGTGCCGGGTGAGCCCGGGGTTGCCGAGCGCGGCGACGGCCGTCTCGACCGCGGTGACGGCCGAGCGGGTGGCGAGAAGCTTGCCGACGACGAGGCGCTCGGCGGCGCGCGGATCGCCCGCATCCACTCGCGCGGCCAGCGAGAGCAGCACCTCTTCGGCCTGCACCAGCTGCGCCTGGATCTCGCCGGCGACCGAGCGGATCCGCTCCGTCGTGGCGATCGGCCGGCCGAGCGAGGTCGGGATCCGCTCGTTCGCGAAGCGCACGAAGAAGCTCTGCGCCGCCCGTCCGACGCCGACGTAGAGCGCCGCGACCGCGAGACCGAAGCCGCCGGCCGCCCCGGACTCGGGCGCGAGCTGCGAGCGGGGCGTCCCGCGGAAGTGCTCCAGCGGCAGGCGGACCTGCTCGTAGACCACGTCGTGCGTGCTCGTGGCCCGCTGGCCCAGGTGGTCCCAGGTCCGCTCGATCCGGACGCCCGGGGCGTCGCCGGGCACGATCGCGTGCGCGAGCTCGGGCTCGCCCGACGCCCCGCCGTGATCGACCGCCCAGACCAGGTGGTACGCCAGCCCCTCCGAGCCGGTGGCGAAGCCCTTGCGGCCCTCGAGCAGCCAGCCGTCGCCGTCGCGGCGGATCGTCGTTGCGGGCAGGCCGCCCCGGGCCGGAGCGCCCCACTCGGGCTCGGCGCGCACCGCGTTGAGCAGCACGGGGCGCTCGGCGGAGTCGGCGAGCACCGAGCGGTAGAGCTCCTCCGGCCAGAGCGCGGCGCGGTCCTGCGCGGCGTGCTGCAGCACGGTCATCGCCGAGATCAGCGCGACCGCCGGGTCGCCCTGGCCGAGCGCGCCGAAGACGCGCACGAGGTCGACGGTGGAGGCGGGCGTGCCGCCGTAGCGGGTGCCGACTCCGAGGGCGAGCAGTCCCGCCTCGTGCACGGCCTGGATCCCCTGCCAGGGGAACTCGGCGGTGCGGTCGTAGTGCTCGGCGGTCTCGGCCAGGCGAGCCGTGACCCGGGCGAGCGCGCGGTCGGAGACATCGGGCGCGGGCAGGACCGCGGCGGCGGAGCGGACCGTGGCGGCCTGTCCCGTGAGCAGCGTCACGCGATCGCCCCGGCGAGCTCGGCCTCGAGCGGCGGCTGCGCGACGATCTCGCCGCGGCGCCCGGTCGCCTCGCGGTGCGCGAGCTCCTGGCGCACCAGAGGGATGACGTACCGGCCGTAGTCGACCGCGTCGTTCAGGTTGTCGTAGCCGCGGATCGAGATCAGGTCGGCACCGAGGTCGACGTAGTCGAGGATCGCCGCGGCGACCGTCTCCGGCGTGCCGACGAGCGCCGTGGAGGCGCCGGCCGCCCCGGTGGCGGTCGCGGTCGGCGTCCAGAGCGCCCGATCGTGCAGGTCCTTCCGCCGCGCGATGTCGAGGAGGCGCTGCGAGCCGACGTTCGCCGGGCCGGTGGCGCTCGGCGTCTGCACCCAGAGCCCCTTCTCGCCCTTCCGCGGGTTCGTCGTGCCGCCGCGGCTCTGCAGGATGCCGAGGATCCGGTGCGCCTTCTCCCAGGCGAGCTCCTCGGTCGGCGCGATGATCGGCCGGAAGGTGACCCAGGTGCGCGGGGTGTCGGCGCGGCCGGCGGCGAGCGCCGCGTCCGCGATCCGGTCGATCTGCTGCTGGGTGTCGGCCAGCGGCTCGCCCCACAGGCCGAAGATGTCCGCGAGCGCGCCGCCCTGGCGGTAGGCCTCGTCGCTCGAGCCGCCGACCGAGATGGGGATGGTGCCGCGCACCGGCCGCACCCGCGAGACGAAGTCCTCGAAGCGGTAGTACTCGCCCTCGTGATCGAACGGCTCGGTCGCCGACCAGACCTTCCGGAGGATGCGGAGGTACTCCTCCTGCCGCGCGTAGCGCTCGGCCTTGCTCAGCCGGTCGCCCTCGCGGGCCTGCTCGTGGTCGTTCCCGCCGGCGATGAAGTGCACGACGGCCCGGCCGCCCGAGAGCTGGTCGAGAGTGGCGAGCGCCTTCGCCGCGACGGTCGGGTAGACGGTGTTGGGCCGCAGCGCGACGATCGGCTTCAGGTGCTCGGTGTACTGGGTGACCGCGGCGGCGATCGTGAACGGGTCGTGCCCGGCCGAGCCGTAGGGCACCAGCGTGTAGTCGAAGCCGCCGTCCTCGAGGATCCGGGAGTAGCGGCGCAGGTAGGCGACGTCGATGGCCGGGTCGGCCAGGCCGTTGACCTCGTTGGAGTGGTTGACGTTGATCGCGGAGATGAACTCGACGGTCATGGGAGGTCCTTTCGAGAGGGTGCGGAGGCGCATCGGAGGCGCGCGGGCACGCCGGAGGAGCGCGGGACGGCGCGGAGAGAGGGACGCGCGGCGGCCGCGGAGGCGGGCGGCGGCGCGCAGAGGCCGGGACGGGAGCGGCGAGGGCCGGCCGTCGGGCGGAGGAGTCGGGCGACGCGGAGGCGTCAGCGGGAGACCGGACAGGAACATCCGCGCACCGGCGCGAGGGGGTTCCCGTCCGAGGACATTCGAGTGCCGACGCTCCCGCGGCTCGCTGCACCGGTCGCGCCGAGCGGCGCGGCGGCGGTGAGGGCGGGCGGGAAGGTCATGGCTCCGACGCTACGGCCGGGGTGCTCCGGGCGTCCAACGATGATTCCGGATGCGTTCCGATCGGCGATCCCGATCGTTGGTAACGATTCGTCACACCCGCGCTGGCGGCCGGCGACGGAGGTCACACTCGCGCGCCCGCGGGCACCGCGACCGGCCTCGCGCGCACCGTGCCGAAGACCCCGGCGAGGGCGGCGAGCGCCGTGTCCTCGACGTCCGGGGCGAGGCCGCGCCGCGAGACGAGGCGCAGGTTGACCGAGCCGAGCGCCGGCAGGTCGTGCCGCTCGACGAGTCCCTCGGCGACCGCGCCGCGGTGCGCGGTCGGCAGCACCGCGACTCCGACACCGGCGCGGGCCGCCGCGATCACGCCCTCCAGCCCCGTCGACTCGGCGGCCACCCGCACCTCGTGACCGAAGGCGCCGAGCTGCTGCAGCGCGCGCTGGCGCATCCCGCACGGCTCGGAGTAGGCGACGAGCGGGATCGGCGCGTCCTCCGGCGGCTGCCAGCCGGGTGCCGAGTACCAGTCGAGCGGCAGCGTCGCGACCTGGCGGCCCGGCAGGTCGCCGCCCACGCCGAGGATGACCGCGAGATCGACGACGCCGCGGGCCACCGCCTCCGCCAGGTGGGTGGAGCGGTCGAGTGTGAAGGTGAGCGGGCGGTCGTCGAAGGCGCGGTGCAGCGTCTCGAGCAGCCGGGGCAGCAGCTGCTCCGCGGCCGGCTCGGTCAGGCCGAGGGCGAGCGGGTTCTCGCTCGCCGCGTCGAGCAGCTCCAGCGCATCGTCGTGCACCGCCAGGATTCGGCGGGCCTGCACCAGGAGGCGCTCGCCGGCCGACGTGAAGCGGGCCCTGCGCCCGACCTTCTCGATGAAGGTGCGCTCGAGCCGCCGCTCGAGGGTGCGGACGTGCTGCGAGACCGTCGGCTGGCTGATGTGCAGGGCGACGGCCGCCCGGCCGAATCCGCCGCAGTCGGCGATCGCCACGAGCGTGCGCAGGTGGACGATGTCGAGGGTCTCGGGCATCCCCCGACGCTACGCACGCGCCCGACCCGGGGCGACCGACGGCGCAACACGCGGACATCTCCCTGCGCAGGGGAACGGCCGAGGTCTCCGCTGCTGCGGAGCGCCCCGGCCGTCTCCGTGCGAACGCCTCTCGGATCAGGCGCCGGAGATGCCCGCGTACCCGTTCGGCTGCCAGTCCCAGAGCGCTCGGCCGTCGGCGCTGCGCACCACGAGGTTGCCGTCGTTCTGCATCGTCAGCACCGATCCCGGATTGCTGCCGGTCCCGGAGGACCACAGCGCTCGGCCCGAGGCGCTGTAGACGACCGCGTTGCCGTCGTTCTGCATCACGAAGCGGTTGCCCGCGCCGGAGGTCCCCGTGCTCCACAGGGCGACGTCGCCGGAGGGACTGCCGTAGTACACGACGACGTTGCCGTCGCTTTGCAGCACCGTGCGGACGTCCCCGCCTCGCGAGCGGAGGAACTGGCCGACGGAGAGCTGCGCGCCGGGCACCAGCGAGTCGCGGTATGCCGGGCTTCCGCCGTCGCTCGACCAGAGAGCGCGGAACGAGCTCGAGTAGAGCACCAGGTTGCCGTCGTTCTGGAGCACCAGCTGGGCACCGTTGAAGCCGGACGTGCCGGTGAACCACACCGCCGCTCCGCCCTGATAGCTGACGAGGTCGCCCGCCTCGAGGGCGAGTCGCGTGCCGCCGCTCGTCCCGGCACTCCAGCGGACCCCGCTCTGCCCGATGACGACGAGGTTGCCGTCGTTCTGGTAGACGGCGCGGTAGCGGCCATCGGCGGAGGCGAGCGCCTGACCGCGGTCGAGCTGCCGACCCTCGACGAGGGTGGTCTCCCCGCGGCTCGCCCACAGAGGTGCCGCCGTGGCGGAGTAGGAGACGAGATTGCCGTCGCTCTGGATCGCGAGGAAGGCCGGCTCCCCGCGGCCGTTGCTGCCGCTGGCCCACAGCGCCGCGCCCTGCGCGGAGTAGATCACGATGTTGCCGTCGCGCTGGAGCGTGAGCGAGTTGCCGGCACCCGAGGTGCCACTGACCCAGAACGCCCCACCGTTCGGGTCGTAGACGACCGCGTTGCCGTCGGTCTGCATCACGAAGCGGAAGACGCCCTGGCTGCCGAGGTTCGACCGGAGCTCCTCACCGGCCTTCAGCGTCGCTCCGACGGCGAGCCGATCGCCGGTCGCGACGGCCGCGGCGGCGGTCTCGGCGTGCAGCGCCGGCGGAGCTGCGAGCGCGGGACCGGCGACGGCGCCGCAGGTCAGGGTGGTGGCGAGGACGACGGCCGCGAGGCGGCCTCGAGTGGACAGGATCATGTGGTTCCCCCGGTGAATCGATCGCCCGCGGAAGTGCGGGCCCGCTCATCCTGGCAGTCGCGCACGACGGCCCGCCGACGGCGTTCTCACGATCCGATCACGGCCGCACGACGAGGCGGCCCCTCCCCCGGCCCGCCCTGTCGGACGGTCGTGGAAGGGGCCGCGCGACTCGGCGGATCAGTGCGCGAGCACCGGCTCCGCGGACGCCCCGGACGAGACCGCCAGGCCCGCCGAGCGGCGGCGGAACAGCAGCACCGAGAGCACCGCGCCGACGGCGAAGAAGCCCGCGCCCCAGCCGTAGGCGACCGCGTAGCTCTGCACGGCGGCCTCCGCCGCGGTCGCCGCCGTGGTCGGGGTGTGGCTGAGTAGGTAGTCGGTCACCGCGGTCGCCGCGAGCGTGTTCAGCAGCGCGGTGCCGATCGAGCCGCCGACCTGCTGGCTGGTGTTGACCATCGCCGAGGCGACGCCGGCGAAGCGCATGTCGACTCCGCGGGTGGCGGTCTGCATCGAGCCGGGCATGATCGAGCCCATCGCGAAGCCGAGCACCATCAGCGCGGGCAGCACGTCGGCCGCGTAGCCGCTGTCGAGGTCGAGGCGGGTGAGCAGCAGCATGCCGACCACGCCGAGCAGCATGCCGAAGGTCACCATGATCTTCGGTCCGAAGCGCGGCAGCAGCAGGTTGGTCGAGAGCTGCGCGGCGAGCACGAGCATCCCGATCATCGGCAGGAACGACAGCCCGGTCTGGATCGGCGAGTAGCCGAGCGAGACCTGCAGGTAGTAGGTGACGAAGAGGAAGATCCCGAACATCCCCGCGCCGGCGATCAGCACCGAGAGGTACGCGGCGCCGCGGTCGCGGTCGAGCACGATCTGCAGCGGCAGCAGCGGGTGCTCGGTGCTGCGCTGGCGGAGCACGAAGCCGACGAGGAGCACGACGGCCGCGGCGAGCGGCACCCAGGTCATCGGCGAGTCCCAGCCGTCGGTCTCCGCGTTGGCGAAGCCGAAGACCAGTCCGAAGAGGGCGGCCGAGACGAGGATCGTCCCGGGCACGTCGAGCCGCGGGCGCGGGCCGACCCGGTCGATGGTCGGCACGAAGACGATCGCGCCGATGACCGCGACGACCGCGATCACGACGTTGATGTAGAGGTTCCAGCGCCAGTCGAAGCTCTCGGTCAGCACGCCGCCGAGGAGGAGGCCGACCGCGCCGCCGGCGCCGGCGATCGCGCCGAAGACGCCGAACGCGCGGGCGCGCTCCTTCGGGACGGTGAAGGTGGTGGTGAGCACGGCGAGGGCGGTCGGCGCGAGGAGGGCGCCGAACACGCCCTGCAGGGCGCGGGCCGCGATGAGCAGCTCGAAGTTGGGGGCGGCACCGCCGAGCGCGGAGGCGATGGCGAAGCCGATCAGGCCGATGATGAAGGTGCGCTTGCGGCCGATCAGGTCGGAGAGGCGCCCGCCGAGCAGCAGGAGGCTGCCGAAGGCGAGCGAGTAGGCCGTGACGACCCACTGGCGGTCGCCGTCCGAGAAGCCGAGGTCGGCCTGGGCGGCGGGGAGGGCGATGTTCACGACG
The DNA here is from genome assembly GCF_004011135.1 of Rathayibacter festucae DSM 15932. Taxonomy (NCBI): domain Bacteria; kingdom Bacillati; phylum Actinomycetota; class Actinomycetes; order Micrococcales; family Microbacteriaceae; genus Rathayibacter; species Rathayibacter festucae. Next base: position 1,975,667 of record NZ_CP028137.1, read on the forward strand.
GTGGAGTCGAGCACGACCATGAGCTGGGCGAGCCCGACGGCGACGAGCGTCCACCAGCGGCGGGAGGACGGGGCCGGAACCGCGGGGGCGGCGGAGTCCGGCAGTGATGTGGTCTGCGACATGGAGGAGACCATATACGAGACTCGCCAGTTTCGGAACTGCGGAGTTCTTCAATTAGCATGGTGTTCACACGGGCCGTTCGCGCGGCCCTCCCGAACCGATTGGAGAAGCCGCGATGACGCCGCCCACTCCCCCCGCCGCCACTTGCGACGCCCCGGCACGCCCCGGCCGCCGCCGCGATCCGAACCGCGACGGCGAGATCCTCACCGCCGCCCTGGATGTGCTCGCCGAGACCGGCTACGACGGCATGACCATCGACATGGTCGCCGCGCGTGCGAAGGCCGGCAAGGCCACCCTCTACCGCCGCTGGGAGTCGAAGGCCGAGCTCGTGCTCGAGGCCGTCGCCTGCCTGAAGGGCGCCGACATCGACCAGGACGCGCTCCCCGACACCGGCACCCTGCGCGGCGACCTGGTCGCCCTGATCCGCCCGCGCGCGATCGAGGACGCCGAGCGCAAGCTCCGGATCATGTCCGGCGTCGTCGCGATGATCTCGAAGGCGCCCGAGCTCGCCGACGCCGTCCGCCAGGCCATCGTGGAGCCGCGCGCTCGCGCCAACCGCACGCTCCTGCGCCGCGCCATCGACCGCGGCGAGATCCCGGCCGACGTCGACGTCGACATGCTCGCCGTCCTGACGCCCTCGATGGTCTCCTACCGCGTGCTGCTGATGCGCGAGCCGGTCGACCGCGACTACCTGATCTCCCTCGTCGACAACGTGCTCCTCCCCGCGGTCGGCCTGCGCGCCGGAGCCCCCGCCGCCTGACAGCCGCGCCGGGCCTCGACCCTGCTGATCGAGTAGCCCGCGCAGCGGGCGTATCGAGATCCACCCCCCCGCCAGAGGCCGAGCCTGCAGACCCACCCTGCTGACGTTGCCGGGTCTCGATACGCCCCTCCGGGGCTACTCGACCACCATGAAAGCGCGCTGTCGCGTCCTGCCCTTCCGGCCGCCGCCGCGACTGACAGCCGCGGCTAGGAACCGGGACGCACGGGCGTGAAGTAAAACGTCCGAGGCTACTGGTAGGTCCACAGAGCCCGTCCGCTCGCGCTGTACACGACGAGGTTCGCGTCGTTCTGCAGCACGAAGCGGGCTCCAGGGTTGCCCGAGGTCCCGGTCTGCCACAGCGCGCGGCCACCGGCGCTGTAGATCACGACGTTGCCGTCGGTCTGCTGCACGAGGCGGTTGCCTGCTCCCGAGGTGCCGCTGCTCCAGATCACCTTGTCGCGGCGGACACCGCTGTCGTCGATGGTGCTGACGACCATGTCGTAGAGCACGAAGTTCCCGTCGCCCTGCAGGACGGAGCGGAACCGCTTGTCAGCGCTGGTCAGCTGCTCGCCGACCGCGAGCTCCTGGCCCGCGGTGAGGGTGTCGCGCTTCGCCGGAGCCGGCGCGGCGGCATCGCTCGACCAGAGCGCACGGCCCGCGGTCGAGTAGATCACGAGATTGCCGTCGTTCTGGATGACCAGGCGGGCGCCAGCATTGCCGCCCGTGCCGGTGAACCAGAGGGGTCGGTAGAAGTCGTCGATGACGAGGTTGCCGTCGGCCTGCATCAGGAGGCGCAGGCCGCCGCTGGTCTCCGCGTTCCAGCGCACGCCGTTCGGGCCGTAGGTGACGAGATTGCCGTCACGCTGGAAGACGGTCCGGTAGGCCCCGTTCTGCGAGGTGATCGACTGGCCGCGCTCGAGGCGCCGGTCGGAGCCGAGCGTCTCGGCGCCGCGACTCGACCACAGCGGCCCGCCGCCGTCGAAGCGCGCCTACGAGACGAGATTGCCGTCGTCCTGCAGCACGAGCCGGTCGGGCTGCTCGTGACCGCTGGAGCCGCTGACCCACAGCGGCGCGCCGCCCTCGGTGTAGACGACGATGTTGCCGTCGTTCTGCAAGGTGAAATAGTTGCCCGACCCGCGGGTGCCGGTCGTCCACTCGACGCCGCCCGACGCGGAGTAGAGCACGACGTTACCGTCGCCCTGCATGACCAGGCGGTACTGCCCGTTCGCCGAGGTGAGCTGCTCGTCCACGTGGAGGGCGGTGCCGGGCGCGAGGGTGTCGCCGACCGTGACGGCAGCGGCGAGGCGGACCACGGAGAACGACGTGGCGGGCGCGGCGAGGGCGGGCGCCGCGGCGACCCCGGAGGCGGAGACGACGGCGGCGGCGACAACGGCGGCCGCGAGGCGGCTCCGAGGGGGCAAAAACACGGGCGAGGGCCTTTCGAACGGGACCGCATCGGTGCGGACACGGCATCCTGACACGGCTCGAAGCATCCGAACGCCTCAATCGTGGCCAGGCGCATTCAAGCGGTAGCGACGCCGTCGAGCGGTGAAGGGCCCGCCTTCTTTAGTGCAGCGGCGGGCCGTTCACCAGCTAGCGCGGGTTGTTGTGAGAGGTGCACGCGCCGTCTTGTCTGTCGTGCTGCTGCCGCGCGAGCTGTTCGACCGCGACGAGCTGATCTCGCCTGCCGACGACGTGCTGTTGTCCGCTGGGAAGAGCGTGCACCTCAGCGACGATATGGCGAAGGCCCGCCCCACGCGGGAACGGGCCTTCGCGCCTCCAACTTCCGATCAGTACCGGAAGTCCTCGCAGGCTCGTCCGTCATTGTTGCGGTCGAGGTCTCCCGGATCGTTGTAACCGCGGTAGCGCTCGAACCACGCCTGCGCTTCGGCCTGAGACCTGAAGCTGTCGCAGTTGACGACATTGCCCGGGTTGCTCGACCACAGCACTGCATTCGACGTCGAGTAGACGACGAGGTTGCCGTCGTTCTGCATCACCATCCGGGCGCCGGGGCGCCCCGACGTTCCCGTCTGCCACAGAACTCGATTGGCTGCGGAGTAGACGACGGCGTTGCCATCGCTCTGCATGGCAAGGCGGTTGCCCGGCCCGGACGTCCCTGCACTCCATCTCACGCGACTGCCCGTATAGACAACGAAGTTTCCGTCCGACTGCATTGCAGCACGGGAGCCCCCATTACTGGACACGAGCTGCTGCCCGCTGCGGAGTTCGGCGCCGCCCGGCAGAACGTCGCCGAACTGCGGCGTCGGCGTGGGCGCCGGAGCAGACGGAGCAGTGCTCGACCACAGTGCGCGACCGTTGGCCCCGTAGATGACGAGGTTGCCGTCGTTCTGCATCACCATCCGCGCCCCTGGATTTCCGGAAGTCCCCGACTGCCACCGGACCGATCCGCCGGCTGAGTAGACGACGGCGTTGCCGTCGCTCTGCATCGCTAGCCTGTTACCGGACCCGGACGTGCCTGCGCTCCATCGCGCGGCCCCGCCGCTGTAGACGACGAAGTTGCCGTCTGCCTGCATCACCGCCCGCGAACCGGAATCGTTTGAGGTGAGCTGCCGGTCGGTCTGCAACTCGCCGCCGCCGTTCAGGGTGTCGCCGATCGCGGACGGCTGCGTCTGCTGCGAGGACGCCCATGCGGCGGAATTGTCAGCGCGGTAGACGACGAGGTTTCCGTCGTCCTGAATGATCAGGAGCGAGCCGGGGTTCCCGCTCGTGCCAGTGCTCCAGACAGGACGACCCTCAGCCGAATAGATGACGACGTTTCCGTCATTCTGCATTGCAAGACGATCACCGCTGCCCTGGGTTCCGGTGCTCCAGGTCGGCCGCCCGTTGAAGTCGTAGATGACGGCGTTGCCGTCGGTCTGCATGACGAACGAGTAGTTTTCGAACTCGGACGTGATGCTCTCACCTCGCGCGAGTACCTCACCGCCGACGAGCGCATTGAGGTACTGTCCCGCCGCCCGCGCCGATTCCGTAGCAGCCGATGGTCCAACTAGAGAAGAAGTGATGCCGATTTCGGCGTCGGCCGCGGAAGAGGCAGGCGCGAACGCCGCCGACCCACCCACTGTCAGCAGGCACGACAGCGTGAGAGCTGCAAGTCGTCGAGGAGAAGCATGTGGCATGGAGGACCCCTTCGGAGTTCTGGCGAACAGTTCACTCACCGTCGAGTGACGTCTGGATCCTGACACGCCTTCAGGGGGCAGTCCACCCCTTGGACGAGCGCATTCATTTCTCTGCCGAAGCCGTCGCCGAGGCTCCCGCACCATTACTGCTTCCAGCGAGAAGGAAAGGATCGGGTCTCGATCGGCGAGAGAAGAAGTTCTCGGAGGAATCGGTCTCGAGACAACGACGAAGGCCCGCCTCCTGCGAAGAAGACGGGCCTTCGGTCAGTTCGAATCAGTAGTCGTACGAGTCGCACGCCAGTCCGTTGTTGTCGCCGTCCAGACGACCGGGGTCGCCGTACGCGCGGTATAGGTTGAACCACGCCTGAGCGTCCGCCTGGGAGCCGAAGCTGTCGCAGTTGACCACATCACCGGGGTTTCCGGGCGGGGTGGGAATGGGGGCCGGAGCCGGGATCGGCACGGGGCGGGGCGCGGGAGCCGGCTGGTTGCTCTGCCAGACCGCACGGCCACCGGCCGAGTAGATCACCAGGTTGCCGTCGTCCTGCATGACCATTCGCGAACCGGGATTGCCCGACGTCCCGGACTGCCAAAGTGCACGGCTGCCCGAATAGATCACGGCGTTCCCGTCGGTCTGCATGACGAGTCGATTGCCAGCACCAGACGTGCCCGCGCTCCATCGAACCCCGCCGGCGCGGTAGACCACGAAGTTGCCGTCGCCCTGCATCACGGCCTGGTTGACTCCATTGGGCGAGACCAGGCTGCGACCCGAGCCGAGCTCGTTGCCCGAGTTCAGCGTGTCGCTGATGGCGGGCGTGGGCGGCGCCGGCGGCGTGTAGCTCGACCACACGGCGCGGTTGCCCGAGTAGATCACCAGGTTGCCGTCGTTCTGCATCACCATGCGCGCGCCCGGGTTGCCCGAGGTGCCCGACTGCCAGCGCACAGCGCCGCCGGAGGAGTAGACGACCGCGTTGCCGTCGGTCTGCATCGCGAGGCGGTTGCCGCTGCCGGACGTGCCGGTGGAGAAGCGGACCTCGCCACCGCGGTAGACGACGAAGTTGCCGTCGCCCTGCATCGCGGCGCGCGAGCCGCCGTCGCTCGAGACGAGCTGCTGGCCGGAGCGGATCTCGCCGCCGCCGTTCAGCACGTCGCGGATCACGGGTGCCGGCGGCGCGGGCGGGGTGTAGCTCGACCACAGGGCACGGCCCGAGGCGGCGTAGATGACGAGGTTGCCGTCGTTCTGGATGACCATGCGCGCACCCGGGTTGCCCCCGGTGCCCGACTGCCAGCGCACTCCGCCGCCGGCGGAGTAGACGACCGCGTTGCCGTCGCCCTGCATCGCGAGGCGGTTGCCCGCGCCCGAGGTGCCGGCGCTCCAGCGTGCTGAGCCGCCGCTGTAGACGACGAAGTTGCCGTCGCCCTGCATGACCGCCCGCGAGCGCGAGTCGGTGGAGGTGATCTGCTGGTCGGCACGCAGCTCGGCGCCACCGCGGAGGGTGTCGCCGACGACGGCGGGCGGAGCGGCCTGGTAGGACGTCGCCCAGGCGGGGGTGCCGTTGGTGCGGTAGACGACGAGGTTGCCGTCGTTCTGCATCACCAGGAACGCGCCGGGGTTGCCGCCGGTGGCCGACTGCCAGAGCGCGCGGTTCGCCGTCGTGTAGACGACGAGGTTGCCGTCGGCCTGCATCGTGATGCGGTTGCCGGTGCCGGACGTGCCGGTGCTGAAGGTCGAGCGGCCCGCGGCGTCGTAGACGACCGCGTTGCCGTCGGTCTGCATCACGAAGCGGAACTGGCCGTTGCGCGAGACGATCCGCTGACCGGCGTTGAGCGTCGAGTCGGAGGCGAGTCGGTCGGTCGCCGCGGCCGGGGGCTGCGTCGGAGTGGGGGTCGGCGTCGGCGTCCGCGTCGGGCGCGGGGTCGAGGTCGGAGTGGCGGTGGGCGTCGCGGTCGGCGTCGCCGTCGGGGTCGCGGTCGGCGTCGCGGTCGGCGTGGCCGTCGGAGTCGGCGTCGGCTCCGGAGCCGGCTGCGTCGTCTCGGTCGGGATGGGCGTCGGCGTCGGCGTCGGGGTCGGCTCGGTCGTGGGTTCCGGCGTGGGAGTCGGCGTGTCCGTCGGATCCACCATCGCGTACGAGAGCGCGGACGCGGTCGGAGCGAGCGCGGCGGCACCTCCCGCCGCGAGGAGGCACGCGAGCGTGAGTGCTGCGAGGCGGCGGGCGGGGGGCTGTGGCATGAAGCGCCTTTCACAGTGCGGATGCAGAGGAGGCCCGCGCATCATCGAGCGGGCCAGGCGGAGCCTCCCACGCGCCCTCCCCGCCCGTCCATCCTTTTGGGTAGAACTACCCAACAGATGTCGAGCGGCTGCCCGCGTCACGAGGACCCCCGCGAGTCTCCTAAAATCGGAGCCATGTCGAAGGTCTTGAACAGTCTGCCTGTGGGCGAGCGCGTCGGAATCGCATTCTCGGGAGGGCTCGACACATCGGTCGCGGTCGCCTGGATGCGCGAGAAGGGCGCGGTGCCCTGCACCTACACCGCCGACATCGGCCAGGCCGACGAGCCCGACATCGACAGCGTGCCCGCGCGCGCCGCGCAGTACGGCGCCGAGATCTCCCGCCTCGTCGACGCGAAGAGCGCCCTCGTCGAGGAGGGGCTCGTCGCGCTGCAGTGCGGCGCCTTCCACATCCGCTCCGGTGGCAAGACCTACTTCAACACCACCCCCCTGGGCCGCGCCGTCACCGGTACCCTGCTGGTCCGCGCGATGCGCGAGGACGGCGTCGACATCTGGGGCGACGGCTCCACCTACAAGGGCAACGACATCGAGCGGTTCTACCGCTACGGCCTGCTGGCCAACCCGCGCCTGCGCATCTACAAGCCCTGGCTCGACGTGCAGTTCGTCAACGAGCTCGGCGGCCGCACCGAGATGTCGGAGTGGCTCGTCGCCCGCGGCTTCCCGTACCGCGACGCCACCGAGAAGGCGTACAGCACCGACGCCAACATCTGGGGCGCCACCCACGAGGCCAAGCGCCTCGAGGAGCTCTCCAGCGGCATGGAGCTGGTCGAGCCGATCATGGGCGTCGCCGCCTGGCGCGAGGACGTCGAGATCGCCGCCGAGACCGTCAGCGTCCGCTTCGAGGCCGGCCGCCCGGTCGCACTCAACGGCGTCGAGTACTCCGACCCGGTCGCCCTCGTCCTCGAGGCCAACACGATCGGCGGCCGCCACGGCCTGGGCAACTCCGACCAGATCGAGAACCGCATCATCGAGGCGAAGAGCCGTGGCATCTACGAGGCGCCCGGCATGGCGCTGCTGCACCTGACCTACGAGCGCCTGCTGAACGCGATCCACAACGAGGACACCATCGCGCAGTACCACTCCGAGGGCCGCCGCCTCGGCCGCCTGATGTACGAGGGCCGCTGGCTCGACCCGCAGTCGCTGATGCTGCGCGAGTCCATCCAGCGCTGGGTCGGCTCCGCCGTCTCCGGCGAGGTCACCGTGCGCCTGCGCCGCGGCGACGACTACACGATCCTCGACACCACCGGCCCCGCGCTGAGCTACCACCCCGACAAGCTGTCGATGGAGCGCGTCGGCGACGCCGCCTTCGGCCCCGAGGACCGCATCGGCCAGCTGACCATGCGCAACCTCGACATCGCGGACTCCCGCTCGCGCCTCGAGCAGTACGCCGCCGCTGGCCTGGTCGGCGGCTCGACCGCCGAGCTGGTCGGCCACCTCGAGATCGGCGAGTCCGAGGCGATCACCGAGGGCAACGGCTCCGCCGCCGCCGACGCGCTCGGCCGCGCCACCGACCTCGCCTCCGAGGGCGCCGCCTTCGACGCGGGCACCGACTGACGCACCCCTCCTGAGGGCCGGCGGGAACTTCCCCGCCGGCCCTTCTTGGTACCCGCAGCCCGTGCCCCACCTCCGGCACGCGAAACCACCCCGGGCACGCTGAAACCCCCGGATTCCGCGAGCCGGACACGCTTCCACGAGCCGAACCCACCGCCCCGCCACCTCCGGCACGCGAAACCCTCCCGGGCACGCCGAAACGGCCCGCTCCCGCGAGCCGGACGTCCTCCCACGCGCCGAACCGTCCCGCCCGCCACCTTCGGCACGCGAACCGACCCTCGGCACGCCGAAACCCCCGGATTCCCCGAGCCGACCCTCGATCCACGAGCCGAAGGTTCCCACCGGGTACCTCCGGCACGCTGAACACCCCTCGGCACGTCATAACGGCCGGTTCCCACGAGCCGAACGTCCGCCCGCTCTCCGGTACCAGCCCACCGTGCCGCCACCTCCTCCGTACGGAGGGGTGGTCGCGGTGCCTCGTCGCGGCTCCTGGCTCGGGTCTGGCGGGCGCGCCGCAGGCGCGCGGGAAGGAGCCGCGACGAGGCACCGCGTCCACCCCGTTCGCACCGAGCGCGACGTCGCGCAGCGACGAGCACGCCAGCAGTCAGCACCCCGGGCCGTCAGTCCCCCCGCACCAGCCCCAGCGCCGCTTCCGCCGTCGCCACCGCCTGCCCCGGATCGACCCGCGCCAGCACCAGCGAGGTCACCAGCAGCGACACCAGCACCCCCGCCTGCCGCCCCCGCCACTCGGCGGACTCCCCCGGCCACCGCGCCGCCGCCCCCGCGAGCATCGCCCGCTGCAGCTCCGCCCGGTACTCCGCGATCACCTCGCGCACCGCGTCGTCGCGCGCGATCGGCGCCCCCGCCGCGTTCAAGAGGAGGCACCCGCTCTGCGCCGACACGGTCCGCGGATCCGCGAGCGCATTACGCAGCCCCGAGAAGTAGTCCGCGAGGGCCGTCGGCGAGACCTCGTCGCGGGTGAGTGGCGCGAGCCTCGGCCGCACGATCTCGTCGAGGTAGCTCTGAACCGCCGCGTCGAAGAGCCCGCGCTTGCTGCCGAACGCGTGGTACAGGCTGGAGCGGCCGAGTCCGGTCGCCGCCTCGAGCTCGGGCAGCGACGCCTCCTCGAAGCCGCGGTCCCAGAAGACGGCGCGCGCCGACCGGACCACCTGGTCGGTGTCGAAGCTCTGCGTGCGTCCCACGGCAACTCCCTCTGCTGACTGATCCGGCACCGGTCGAGCTGCCGAGGGCAGCCGGACTGTTGTGAACCGGTCGTTCCAGTATAGAGTGAGGCCGTTCGGTAGTGAACCGAGCGATACACAATTAGGAGGTCCCGTCGTGATCGTCATCGGACTCGTTCTCGCCGCCCTCGCGGCGCTGCTGCACGTCTACATCTTCGTGCTCGAGTCGCTGCTCTGGACGACCCCGCGCGCCCGCTCCACCTTCGGCACCACCGCCGGAGAGGCCGAGTCGACGAAGGAGCTCGCCTTCAACCAGGGCTTCTACAACCTGTTCCTCGCGATCGTGACGATCCTTGGCGTGATCGTGCTCGCCTCGGGAGCCACGGCCGTCGGCGCCGCCCTCGTCTTCACCGGCACCGGATCGATGGTCGCCGCAGCCCTCGTGCTGCTGCTCTCCTCCCCCGGCAAGCGGCGCGCGGCCCTCACGCAGATGGCGCCCGGACTGCTCGCGGTCCTCGCGCTCGGCATCGGCCTCGCCGCCTCCTGATCCCCACCCCCACGACCCCTCGGAAGGCTCCATGACCACCGTCACCAGCACCCAGATCCAGCTCGTCCGCCGCCCCGTCGGCTGGCCCGTCGCCGAGGACTTCCGCACCGCGCAGGTCGAGTACGACGAGCCCGCGGCCGGCGAGATCCGCGTCGAGAACGCCTTCCTCTCCGTCGACCCGTACATGCGCGGGCGGATGAACGATGTCAAGAGCTACACCCCGCCGTACGCACTCGGCGAGACGATGACCGGCGGCGCGATCGGCCGCGTCACCGTGTCGAGCGACCCGGAGTTCCCGGTCGGCGCCGTCGTGCTGCACCAGCTCGGCTGGCGCGACATCGTCCAGGCCGAGACCTCGGCGTTCCGCGTCGTCCCCGAGATCCCCGGCGCCCCGCTGTCGCTGCGACTCGGCGTCCTCGGCATGACCGGCCTCACCGCCTTCGTCGGCCTCACCACCATCGCCGGGCTGAAGGAGGGCGACACCGTCTTCGTCTCCGGCGCCGCGGGAGCCGTCGGCTCGGCCGCCGGCCAGATCGCCCGACTGCTCGGCGCGAAGCGCGTCATCGGCTCCGCCGGCTCGGCCGAGAAGGTCGCGCTGCTGACGGAGAAGTACGGCTACGACGCTGCGTTCGACTACCACGCCGGTCCCGTCCGCGAGCAGCTCGCCGCGGCGGCGCCCGACGGCATCGACGTCTACTTCGACAACGTGGGCGGCGACCACCTCGAAGCGGCGCTCGACGCCTTCAACGACGGCGGACGCGCGGCGCTCTGCGGCGCGATCGCCGGCTACAACAGCACCGAGAAGCCGGCCGGACCCGACAACATGGCCAACGTCATCACCCGCGCGCTCACGCTGCGCGGCTTCACCCTGTCGGCGTACCTCGACCACGCCCCGGAGTTCAACCGCCTGATGGGCGGCTGGTTCCAGGAGGGGAGCATCGCCTACGACGAGACCGTCGTCGACGGCATCGACCACGCGGTCGACGCCTTCCTCTCGATGATGCGCGGCGGCAACACCGGCAAGATGATCGTCCGCCTCTAGGACCTTCCCTGCTGGTCGAGGGGGTGCGCAGCGCCCCCTTCCCTGCTGGTCGAGTAGCCGCGCAGCGGCGTATCGAGACCCGCCCACCGGACGACGGCGGATCTCGATACGCCCTCTGCGAGGGCTACTCGATCACCATGGAATTGCACGCGTCGCAGACGCGCTCCTCTTCCCTGCTGGTCGAGTAGCCGCGGAGCGGCGTATCGAGACCCACCCGATCATCGACGGCGGATCTCGATACGTCCTCTCCGAGGGCTACTCGATCAGCATGCGGTGCGCCCGCCGCGGCGTCAGCGCTTGACGGCGTCGATCTTCAGCATCTTGGCGATGACGGAGTCGAGCTCGGAGTCGTCGAAGATCTTCTTCCAGTCGTCCTTGATGAGCGCCTCGCGGCCGTAGCCCATGGCGATGTGGCACGCCTCCGAGAACGGGTTCGAGCCGCGCAGGCCGTTGGTCAGCGCGATCCAGGTGTGGCCGTAGAGCATCGCGCGGGCGGCCTCGTAGGGAACGCCGACGCCGTTGACGGTCTCGTCGAGCGCCTCCTTGAGGAACTCGCCCACCATGCAGGCGATGGTCTCGACCAGGGTCGGCTCGAGCACGGCGAGCTGCTTGACGGTCACCCAGTGCACGGCGATGACGGGCGCGTAGATGGTCGAGATGACCTTCTCCGCGATGGCCCGCACGTCGTCGTCGGCGTCCTCGAGGGCCGCGACGACCTCCTGGGGCGCGGCGATGCCGCCGAACGTGTCGGCCCACTCCTCCGGAGTGGTGCGCTCGAGGAACACCGACGGGTGGCACGGGTGCGCCACGGCGTAGTGGATGTCCTCGCGCTTCGCCAGCAGCCCCGCGTAGGCGGCGGCCGGGTCGAGAGTGAGGATGATCGCACCGCTCTTCATCTGCGGGATCACGTCCTCCGAAACCGCGCCGAGCACGACGTCCGGGACGGCGAGGATGACGACGTCGGCGTCCTTCACGGCGTCGGGCGTCGCGGTGATCTCGCGGCCGGCCTCGCGGGTGCGCTCCTGGCCGGCGGGCGAGGCCTCGCTGTAGAGGGCGTTGTAGTCGGACTTCTGCAGGTTGTTCGAGACCCGCATGCCCATCTTGCCGCCGGCGCCGATGACGGCGACGGTGAGGGCGGAGGCGGCGGTGCCCGGGGTGGTGGTGGTCGTGGTGTCGGTCATGAGTTCCTTCTCCTGAGCTGGTCGAGGGTGGTGCGGGTCCACTCGGCTTCGAGCCGGGTGGTGACGAGCGCCTGCTCCGCGGCGGGAACGGTGTCCTGCCAGGGGAGCCAGAACTCGATGATCTGGGTGATGCCGCGCTCGGCCGGCCGGAGCAGCGCGAGCATGCCGTCGTAGTCGAGACGGCCGTCGCCGAGCGCCGTGCCGGTGTAGACGAAGCCGACCCAGCCGGGGTTGCGGCTGAAGTCGAAGTCCTTGACGTGCCAGTTGGCGACGTACGGAGCGCAGCGGGCGGTGACGTCCGCCGGCAGCTCGAGGTTCGCGACGGTGTTCGCCGGGTCGAGGCAGATCCGGATCCGCGGGTGATCGAGCGTCGCGATCACGTCGACGAGGTCGGCCGTGCTCACCTGCTCGTAGGTCTCCAGGGCCAGCGTGACGCCGGCCTCCTCCAGCTCGGGGGCGATCGTGCGCAGGCGCCGCAGCGTCTCCGCGCGGTCCGGCCGGTCCTCCCCCGACGTCCACATGCTGCGCAGCAGCACGACGTCGAGCGCGCGGGCCAGGCGGAGCCAGCGGCGCAGGTGCGCGGGATCGGTGCCCCGGGTGCCGAGCTCGAGCGCGACCCCCTCGGCGTCCGCGACCGCGCGCAGCGAGGCGAGCCGCTCCTCCGAGTACTCCTCGAGCGCCGGCACGTCGCAGAGCTGCAGCAGGTCGACGCCGAGCGCGGCGGTCTCGCGGACCATGTCCTCGACGCCGAGCGGCTCGGGGACGCGGTCGGAGGAGCGCCAGAAGAAGGCGTAGCTGCTGAGGCCGAGGCGGCTCACGGGCGGGCCTCCGAGCGGGAGCGCACGAGGGCGAGCGCCTCGTCGAGAATCGCGCCGACCGCCTCGGGATCGTGCGCGAAGCGGCCGAGGAACAGCCCGGGCACGCGGCCCTCGAGCGCGGTCAGCAGGCCCGGTCCGGCGCTGCCGCCGTAGATGACGCGGCTGCCGGCGCGGCCGGGCAGCTCCGCGAGGGCCGCCTCGAGTGCGGTGACGACGCCGGCGATGAAGGCCGGCTCGGCCGGCTCCGGGGCACCGATCGCCCAGACGGGCTCGTAGGCGGCGAGGATCGGGCCGACGGCGCCGGCCTCGTCCGCGTCCGCGAGGGCGGAGCCGATCTGCGCGAGCACGAGCTCGACGGCGTCCTCGACGGAGCCGCGCTCCGTCTCGCCGACGCAGAGCAGCGGCACGAGTTCGTTGCGGAACGCCGCCGCGACCTTCGCGCGGACGCGCTCGTCGTCGTCGCCGAAGAGCGCGCGCCGCTCGGCGTGGCCGATCTCGACCAGCCGGCAGCCGACCTCGCGCAGCTCCGCGCCGCTGACCTCCCCCGTGAACGCTCCCGCGTCCTCCCAGAACAGGTCCTGGGCGCCGAGAGCGACACCGGCCTCCGCCGCGAGGGCGCCGACCGGCACCAGCGCGGGGAAGGTCGGCACCACGAACAGCTCGACGACACCGGAGGCGGTCGCCTCGTGCATCCGGGCGATCTCGGCGATGCGCCGCATCCACTCGAGCGTCCGCGCGTGGCCGAAGTACATCTTGAGGCTCACGCCGACGGTGAACGCCGGGGCGTCCCCGGCGGCGCGGCTCAGCACGAGCCGACCGTGGCGGCGTCGTCGGCGACCGGGTTGCCGGCCTCGTACGCCTCGATCACGCGGACCTTCTCCGCGGAGGCGGAGGACGTGTCGAACTCGTAGCCGAGCCACTCCTTCGCGAGGCGGCGAGCCAGCTCGATGCCGACGACGCGCTGGCCCATGCAGAGCACCTGCGCGTCGTTGGAGAGGATCGAGCGCTCGACTGAGAACGAGTCGTGCGCGGTGACGGCGCGGATGCCGGCCACCTTGTTGGCGGCGATCGCGACGCCGAGCCCGGTGCCGCAGATCAGGATCGCGCGGTCAGCCTCACCGCGGGCGACCATCTCGGCGGCGGCGATGGCGACGCTCGGGTAGGGCGTGTGCGACGAGGCGTCCACGCCGACGTCGACGACGGACGCGACGCGGGAGTCCTTCTCCAGGTCTGCCTTGACGATCTCCTTGTAGTCGAGACCGGCGTCATCGGAGCCGACGACGAGGCGGAAGGGTGCGCTCATGAGTGTTCTCTCCTTGCTGGAAGCGGATTCGGGGACGGTGTCGACGCTACGCGCCGCTGCCGACAGAGCCGGGGGTCGCGGAGCCGGAGGTGCCCGAGCGCAGCACCGCGCCGATCGCGGTGACGATCAGCCCGAGCGAGTGCGCCCCCGCGTCGGGGGTGCCGAGGCTCTTCTCGGCGTGCGGCCGGGCGCGGCCCATCCTCGGCAGCAGCTGCGCGGTCGCGGCGGCGGCGGCGGTGCAGGTCTCGGCGGCCCGGGTCCAGGCCACGGGTAGTTCCTCGCCCGCGGCGACGGCCTCGGCGAGGACGTCGGCGAACGGCACGAGGGAGTCGACCATCGTCTTGTCCCCGGGCGTCGCGCCGAAGCGGAGGATCGCGGCGCGGGCGCCGTCGACCCCCTCGACCACCGCGGCGGCCGTGGGCGCGGCGGTGTCGCCGAGCGCCGAGCCGACCGCGGCGAGCGCGGCGCCCCAGAGCGCTCCGGAGGTGCCGCCGGCCCGATCGGACCAGGCGTCACCCGCGTGGGCGAGCACGGTCCCCGCCCCGGCACCGGCCTCGAGCGCGGCCCGGGCGGCGGTGACCGCCGCGTGCACGCCGCGCTGCATGCCGATGCCGTGGTCGCCGTCGCCGGCGACCGCGTCGATCCGCCCGAGCTCGTCGGCGCTCTCGTCGATGGTGCTCTGCGTCGCCTCGAGAGCGGCGAGCACGGTGCGGGCGGCGTCACGGGAGTCGTCGCTCGCCTCGCCGATCACGACCGCGGCCGTCTCCTGCTCCGTCACCGCGGCCTGCTCGGCGGGACGGACCGAGCCCTTGCGGTAGGCGGGCGCCTCGGCCGGCGCGGCCCAGAGCCGCTCCAGCTCGTCGTCCACCCAGAAGAAGGTGAGCGAGACGCCGGCCATGTCGAAGCTGGTGACGAGCTCGCCGACCTCGGGCTCGAGCACCTCGAGGCCGCGCTCGCGCAGGCGCCGCTCGACGCCGGAGTAGACGACGAACAGCTCCTCGTACTTCACCGAGCCGAGCCCGTTCAGCACGACGACGAGGCGCGAGCCCTCGGCCGCGTCGACGCCGTCGGGCAGCTCGGCGAGTAGGGACGAGACCAGCAGCTCGGCGAGACCGTCGGCCGTCGGCACGTCGTCCTCGCGGATCCCCGGCTCGCCGTGGATGCCCATGCCGACCGCCATCCGCCCCTCCGGAACGGTGAACAGCGGCTCGGACGCCCCGGGCAGCGAGCAGCCCGAGAACGCCACGCCGAAGGAGCGGGTGCGCTCGTTGGCGAGGCGGGCGATGCGCTCGACCTCGTCCAGCGACGCGCCCTCCTCCGCCGCGGCACCCGCGACCTTGAAGACGGTCAGGTCGCCGGCGATCCCGCGGCGCTTGTGCTTCTCGGCGACGCTCGCGCTCGAGACGTCGTCCGTCACCGTCACGGTGCGGACGTCGATCCCCTCGTCGCGCAGGCGCCGCTCGGCCGCGTCGAAGTTCAGCACGTCGCCCGCGTAGTTGCCGTAGCTCAGCAGCACGCCGCCGCCGTGCTCGGCCGCCGCGGCGACCGCGTGCACCTGCTGCGCGGACGGCGAGGCGAAGAGGTTCCCCATCGCCGCGCCGTGCGCGAGACCCTGCCCGACGAGTCCGCCGAACGCCGGGTAGTGGCCGGAGCCGCCGCCCACCACGAGGGCGACCGAGCCGGGCGCGCTCACGGTCGAGCGCACCACGCCGCCCTGCACCCGCCGCACGAAGCGGCGGTTCGCGGCGACGAAGCCGTCGATCATCTCGTCGGCGAAGTCGGACGGGTCGTTGTAGAGCCGGGTCATCAGGAGTCCTGTTCGAGGAGAAGCGTCGGGCGATCAGCGGGTCGTGCGGGTGCTCAGTGCGCGATCACGTCGACGCTGGGGGCGTCGAGAGGTGCGTCCTTGTAGCGGCGCGCCAGCAGGGACATCAGCACGGCCGAGAGCAGCAGGAAGAAGCCGACGATGAACATCGGGACCTCGTAGCCGCCGGTCGCGTCCTTCAGGGCGCCCGTGATGTACGGGGCCGAGAAGCCGGCCAGGTTTCCGACGGTGTTGATCAGCGCGATGCCCGCCGCAGCCGCCGCGCCGGTGAGGAACCGGGTCGGGAAGGTCCAGAAGTTGGGCAGCGCCGAGAAGATCGCCATCGCGGTCACGGTGATCACGGCGATCGTGGCCGCCGGGGAGCCGGCGAAGAGCGCGAGCGGGATGGACAGGCCACCGGCGATCGCGGGGATCACGATGTGCCAGGTGCGGACGCCGCGGCGGGTCGCGTCGCGCGACCAGAGGTAGAGGGCGATCGCCGCGGGCACGTAGGGGATCGCGGTGATCAGGCCCTTCTCGAAGATGCCGAAGGTGGTGCCGTACTGCTCCTGGAAGCCCTCGATGATCGTGGGCAGGAAGAAGGCGAGGGCGTAGAGGCCGTAGATGAAGCCGAAGTAGACGAAGCTCAGCATCCAGACGCGGCCGCTCTTGAAGGCGGAGGACATCTTGGGGTGGGTGGTGACGCCCTTGGTCTTCACGTCCTCCTCGCGCTTGAGCGCGGTGGTGAGCCAGACCTGCTCCTCGCGGGTCAGCCACTTCGCGTCGGAGGGCTTGTCCTTGAGGTAGAACCAGGCGATGACGCCGATGACGATCGCCGGCAGCGAGACGCCGAGGAACATGAAGCGCCAGCCCTCGAGGCCGAGGATGCCGTCCTGCTCGATCAGCAGCCCCGCGAGCGGGGCGCCGATGACCGTGGTGAGCGGCTGCGCCAGGTAGAAGAGCGCGAGGATCTTCGAGCGGTGCTTGGCCGGCACCCAGAGGCTGAGGAAGAGGATCGCGCCCGGGAAGAAGCCCGCCTCGGCGACACCGAGCAGGAAGCGCAGGGCGACGAGCTGCTCGAAGTTCTGCACCCAGGTGAAGAGCAGCGCGACGATGCCCCAGCTGACCATGATGCGGGCGAGCCAGCGGCGAGCGCCGAAGCGGTGCAGCGCGAGGTTGCTCGGCACCTCCAGCAGGATGTAGCCGATGAAGAAGACGCCCGAGGCGAAGCCGAACTGGGCCGCCGAGAGGGCGAGGTCGGCCTCCATGCCGTTCGGCGCGGCGAAGCCGATGGCCGTGCGGTCGAGATAGTTGATGAAGAACATCAGGGCGACGAACGGCACGAGCCGGATCGACACCTTCCTGATGGCGCTCTTCTCGACGGCGGCGTCCGCCGTCGCGGTTCCGCCTGTGCGGGAGGGAAGGTCCACGTCGATCTCCTGATCCGTGTCAACGACTGTGTTGGGTGGTGCGGGGTGGGGCTCGGGCCGCCTTCGGGGGGAATTGGCTGACCGGTTGACCAATTAGAGGATGCCGTGCCGGGGCGCCGATTGTCAACCGGTTCTCCGGTCGCGTCGCTGCGGGTGGGGTGCCGGCGCGGTTGCTACGGTCGGACCATGCCGGCGTACCCCGAAGACGATCCGTCCCTCGTGCGCCTGGAGCTGCAGGTCCTCCCCCGGGGCACCGCCGTCGCCGAGGTGGCGAAGCAGCTCACCTCGCTGCTCACCCGCGGCGACCTCGTGCCCGGCTCCCGCCTCCCGCCGGAGCGCCAGCTCGCCGAGAGCCTCGGCGTCGGCCGGTCGGCGGTGCGCGAGGCGCTCGCGGCGCTGGAGATCCTCGGCATCGTCACGGTGCGGCCCGGCTCCGGCACCTACCTGCGCGACAGCACCTCCGAGCTGCTGCCGACGACGCTGAGCTGGGGGCTGATGCTCTCCGCGGGGCGCACGGCCGAGCTGATCGAGGTGCGCGGCACCCTGGAGGTGCAGGCCGCGATGCTGGCAGCGCTCCGGATCGACGAGGAGGGCCTCGAGCGCCTGCGCGCGCACCTGGCGGCGATGGAGTCGCACCTCGACGACATCGCGGCGTTCGTCGAGGCCGACGTGCGCTTCCACCTGCAGATCGCGGTCAGCGCCGAGAACGTGGTGCTGCGCGATCTGCTGCAGACCATCCGCTCGCTGCTGCGACTCTGGGTCGAGCGCGCGCTCAGCAGCCCCGAGCAGGCCCTCGACGCCTTCACCGAGCACCGCGCCGTGCTCGAGGCGATCGAGGCGCGCGACCCGGCCGCCGCCGCGCGGGCGATGGAGGCGCACATGAGCACCGCGTCCCGGCGCCTGGCGGACACCGGGAGCTGATCGCGGGCTGCCGATCCGGGGCTGCCGATCGCGGCCCGCGGTGGCAGACTCGGCCCATGAGCGACCTCCTGCGCCGCGGTGCCGCGGCGGCCCTGACCCTCGCCGCGGTCGGCCTCCTCGTCACCGGCTGCGCGGGGCGCGCCGACATCGCCTCCTCCACCTCGCCGCTGCCGCGGCCGAGCGCGACGGCCACGGTGACGCCCACGGCCTCGCCCACCGCGACGGCGTCGGCACCCGCCTCGATCGTCCCAACCGCGGAGCCGACCGCCGCGCCGACGGCGGCACCCGAGACTCCCGCCCCGCTGCCGACTGCGACCCAGCCGCCGGCACCCGCGCCCGAGCCGGCGCCCGAGACCGTCCGCTGCGTCGGGAGCGACCTCTCGCTCGAGTACCGCGCCGACCCCGACGCGTCCGGCGCGGGCAGCAGCGCCTTCGACCTGATCTTCACGAACACGACCGACCGGACCTGCACGCTCGCCGGCATCCCCGGGGTCTACGCCGCGGGGGCCGACGGCAGCCGCCTCGGCGCGGTCGCCTCCGCCGACGGCCCGAACCCGGCCGGCCTGCTCGCCCTCGCTCCAGCGGCGCAGGCGGACGTCCGGGTCGCCTGGCACTCCCCCGGCGCCTTCGGCTGCCCGACCGCGACGTCGACGTTCGTGGTGGCCGAGGTGATCGACGCGGTCGATGCCGCCGTCCGCGCGCCCGCGGCGATCGAGGTCTGCACCGACAGCACCGTGTACCTGGACGCCTCGACCTACACGCTGCTCGGCTAGGTCCTGGGCCGGTCCCCCGTGGACCGCGCCCAGGTGGTGGAATGGACGAGGACAAGGAGAACCCATGCTCATCCCCCCGCACGACACCGGCGCCCGCGCCCGGTCCACCCGCCTGCCCTCCGCGGCGGCCACCCGCTCCGGCGGTCGCCCGCTGCTGTCCGAGACGGTCGCCGTCTGATGGCCGAGGAGCGCGCGATCCTCGCCGGCGGCTGCTTCTGGGGCCTGCAGGAGCTGATCCGGGACCTGCCGGGCGTCTTCGAGACCCGCGCCGGCTACTCCGGCGGGACGACCCCGAACGCCACCTACCGCCACCACGGCGACCACGCCGAGGCGGTGGAGATCGAGTTCGACCCCGAGCAGACCTCGTACCGCGACCTGCTCGAGTTCTTCTTCCAGGCCCACGACCCGACCACCCGGAACCGGCAGGGCAACGACATCGGCACGGGCTACCGCTCCGTGATCGTCGCCCTCTCGCCCGAGCAGGAGCGCGTCGCCCGCGAGACGATCGCCGAGATCGACGCCTCCGGCCGCTGGCCGGGCCCGGTCGTCACCGAGGTCCAGCCGGCCGGCGAGTTCTGGGACGCGGAGGAGGAGCACCAGGACTACCTCCGGAAGCATCCCGGCGGCTACACCTGCCACTGGGTGCGCCCGGGCTGGACGCTCGACGCCTGAGCGTCGGGCCGCTTCCGGCGGCACCCGGGCAGCGGATCGGGGCCGACGCCCTGATCGCGACCCGGGCGCCCGCGGCGGCGCTCACGTCCCGCGGAGGGCCGCGATCGGCTCGATGCGGGAGGCGCGTCGCGCCGGCACGCTGCCCGCGAGCAGTCCGATCAGCGCGCCGAGGAGCGCGCCGCCGAACGCCACCCCGGGGTCGAGCACCGGGGTCCACTGCTGCGCGAGCGAGACCGCGAGCACCGCGAGGACGCCGGTCGCTGCACCGAGCAGACCGCCGAGGAGGCCGATCACGGCCGACTCGACGATGAACTGCTGCGCGATCCTGCGTCGTGTGGCGCCGAGGGCACGGCGCAGGCCGATCTCGCCGACGCGCTCCATCACCGACAGCGTGGTGACGTTGGCGATGCCGACGCCGCCCGCGAGGAGCACCACCACCGAGAGGATCAGGAACACCAGGTCCACGTCGGCGCGGACGTCGCCGGCCAGCTCGGACCGGCCGCCTGGCGCGGAGACGGAGACGGAGTCGGGTGCGTCCGGGGCGAGGGTCAGCGGAGCCTGCGCCGCGACCTGCGGGCCGGCGCCGATGTCGATGCGCGCCTGGAGGTCTCCCGGCGTCGCGAGCGCGAAGTCGGCCCGCGCGGTGCCGGTGGGGAGGACGACCGCGTCGAGCAGCTCGGCGCGGGCGTGGACGTCGGCGAAGATCCCGAGGACCGAGTAGGCGACTCCGTCGATCAGGATCGACGGCCGGGAGTCGACGCGCTCGACACCGAGCCGCTCCGCCGCGCGGCTGCCGAGGACGACGACGCGGTCGGCGCGCGCGTCGTGTCCGGAGTCGAACATCCGCCCGGTGGTCACGTCGCCCTCGAGGGTGCCGAGGAGATCGGCGGAGGCGGCGAACACCCGCGGCGGGGCGGCGGCGGGCGCCGAGGGGTCGTTGACCGGGACGGCGGTGACGCTCGCGCCCTCGCGGAGGGACACCTCGCCGACGAGAGCCGCCTGCTCGACACCGGCGAGCCGGAGCACCCGGTCGACGGCGTCCCAGGGCAGGCGCCCGGTGGCGACGCTGTCGCCGGAGGAGTCCTTCGCCTCGGCCGGCTGCACGACGACCTGGGTGGCGGCGAACGCGTCGAACCGGCGGGCGAGCTGATCGGCGGTCGTCTGGGCGAAGCCGATCGTGGCGACGAGAGCGCCGATGCCGAGCACCGTGCCGAGCAGAGTCATCACCAGCCGGGCCGGCCGCGTGCCGATGTCGGAGGTGGCCTCGGCGAGCAGGTCGGCGGCGGTGAAGCGGTCCGCGCGGCGGACCGGCCGCAGCAGCGCGGACGCGGCGGCCGAGCGCGGTCGCCGGCGCCCGAGCCGCCGGCGCAGCGCCGCGAGTGCCGGGCTCATGCGGTCACCTCCTGCATCCGTCCGTCGGCGATGCGGAGGCACCGGCGCGCCCGTCGGGCGACGGCGAGGTCGTGGGTGATGACGACCAGGGTGAGTCCGGTGTCCGTCAGCTCCTCGAAGAGCCGCATCACGTCCGCGGTCGTCGAGCCGTCCAGATTGCCGGTGGGCTCATCGGCGAGGAGGAGGCTCGGGCGGGCGACCACGGCGCGCGCCACGGCGACGCGCTGGCGCTCGCCTCCCGAGAGCGTGGTCGGCAGGAAGCCGAGCCGGTGCCCGAGGCCGACCCGGAGCAGGGCGTCGCGGGCGCGCGCCTCGCGGTCGGCGCGCGGCGTCCCGCTGTAGAGCATCGGCAGCATCACGTTCTCGAGCACCGTGCGCCGCGGCAGCAGGTGGAAGGACTGGAACACGAAGCCGATGCGCTGCGCCCGCACGGCGGCCCGGGTGTCCTCGTCGAGCGCCCCGGTGAGCGCGCCGTCGAGCCGGTACTCGCCGACGCTCGGCCGGTCGAGCAGCCCGAGGATGTTCAGCATCGTCGACTTGCCCGAGCCGCTGGGGCCGACGATCGAGACGTAGTCCCCCTCGTCGATCCGGAGGCTGACGCCCTTGAGCGCCTGCACCTCGGGCGGACCCGGGAACGAGCGGGTGACGTCCCGCAGCTCGACCAGCGGAGCGGTCACCGGCCGACCACGACCAGGTCGCCCTCGTCGAGCGTCCCGTCCACCGGCGACACCTCGACCGCGCCCTTCGCGGCGAGTCCGGTGGTGACGACGACGAGCCGGGTGGCGGCGCCCGGGTCGCGCGGATCGCCGTCGACGACCTCGACCCGGCTCTCGCCGCCGGAGCCGGCGGACAGCGCGGCGACCGGGACCGAGAGCACGGCGCCCTCGGTCGCTCCGACCGCGACCGTGACCTTGACGTTGGTGTCGCGCAGCTGCTCGATCTGCTCGGGCGAGAGCGGATCGGGGGTGAGCGTCACCGTCCAGCGCCCCTTGCCGTCCTTCGCGGGATCGACACCCGACACCGTGGCGCCGTGCGACGACCGGTCGGGAAGTTCGAACGAGGCCTTCTGCCCGACCGAGAGCAGCCGCGCGTCGGCCTCGGCGGCGGAGCCGGAGAGCTCGACCTGCGCGCCGGAGACCGTCATCGCCGCCCCGGACAGCACGCTGCCGCGCTTGGCGGTGACGGCGTCCACCCGCCGCGGGAGCGAGGTGAGGAACAGCACCTCGCCTGCGGGGAGCGCCGGGAGGACGGACTGGCGGGCGCGGGTGAGGTCCTCCTGGGCCTGCGTCACCTGGGACTGCGCCGACTCGACGGCGCCGCGCTGGGCGCCGGTGTCGGTGCTCGCGCCCAGCTGGGCTCGCCGGAGCTCGGCGAGGCCGAGCGCGTCGTCGAGGTCCGCGATGCGGAGGCCGTCCGGCGGCTCGGCCGCGTGGGCGGCCTCCAGCTCGCGTCGTGCGCTCGCGACCGCGTTGTCCGCCTCGCGGACCTCGACGGGCGAGGAGCCCGCCCGAGCGGCGTCGAGCTCCTTCTGCGCGGCGACGAGTCCCTGCTCGGCCGAGCGCAGCGTCTCCTGGGCGGCGCGGACGACGTCCTCGCCGTCCTCCTGCGTCGCGGGCGGCGCGTAGCCGGCCTGGGCGTACAGCTCGGTGACCGCGTTCGCGGCCGTCTCGTCGAAGACGTCGTCGGCCGGGTCGCCGGCATCGATGCCGAGGCCGCGCAGCGCCGTCTTGAACTGCACCACGTCCGGCCCGGACACCCCGAACCGCAGGGTCCGGTAGGCCGGCAGATCGCCGGGGAGGACGATGACGGGGCGGCCGGCGATCTCCAGGGCGATCGACAGCGGCGACAGCTCGGTGCCGGCCGCCGGGACCTGACCGGTCACCACTGCCGCGCCCTGGATCCCGGTCGTGTCGATGGTCACCTCGACGGCGTCCGCGTAGCGCACCTCGCCGCGGAGGGTCACGTCGTTGCTCAGCTCGCCGGACTCGACCGGCGCGGTGATCAGGCCGGGGGCGGGCGGCTCCGCGTTCGCGGCGGCCTCGGCGGGCGACACCACGAACCTCCCGACGAGCAGTCCCGCGACGAGGCTCAGCAGCGCGGCGGCGGCCACGATCCAGAGGACGCGGTTGCGCGAGACGACGGCGGCGAGTGCGGCGAAGCGGCCGCGACGCCGCGGAGTCTCGGAGCCGTGGTCGGGATCGTCGGCGGGCTCGGTGACCGCGAGGAGGTCGAGCGGATCGGTCGGCGTCGGATCGGAGGTCGTTCGACCGGTCGGCTCCGAGTCGGGCGGCGTCGGATCGCCGGAGCCCGGGCGGCGGGGAACGCGCATCTACTCGCCCTGCTCGGCGTCGGCCTTCAGCGCGTCGAGCTCGGCGCGGTGGTCGTCGATGAACCGCTGCTCCAGCGCGTCCTGGACCTTCTTGTGCACCGCGGTGTAGTCGGTCTTCTCCCGGCAGTCCAGATCGGCGAGGGCGAGCTCGATCTCCTCGTCCTTCACCGTGACGAGCTTCGGGTCGGTCGGCTCGACCACCTGGTCGCCGGCCGCGTCGTAGACCGCCGTCAGCTTGTCGCTGATCGAGTTCACGGCCACGTAGGGGGTGGCGAAGCCCGGGTAGCCCGCGTCGCTCAGGCAGGAGGACCACGCGGCATCGAGATCCGCCAGCTCGGGGACCGACTGCAGATCGGTGTAGAACTCGTTCAGCGCGTCCATCACCGGCTTGTGCTTCTCCGCCGACGCCGGGTCCTCCCCCTCGAGCTCGTGCTGGGCGGCGCCGAAGCAGCCCGCCGTCGTCCAGTCGTACTCGTACGACCCGTCCTCGGAGGCCGCGGCGTCCTCCGGCTCCGCCGGGCCGTGGAGCGCCTCGGAGTAGGCCGCCTTCTCGGACTCCGAGAGGCTGTCGTAGTACTCGGAGTTGGCGTCGACGTACTCGTCCTCCGGCTCGGCCGAGTCGTAGCGACCGGGAGAGTCGACGACGCCGTAGCCGTACTGCGCGACCCATTCGCGATCGTCCGGCTTGTAGGCGTCGGCGTCGGACGACGAGAACGACGCCGACTGCACGCTCGGGGTGTAGTCGAAGCCCGACTCCTGCATACAGGTCGCGACGAGCTCCTCGCGCTTGCGGTCCTGCTCTCTGTACTTCTCCTCCTGCTCCTCGGGCGAGAGGTCGCCGCCGTAGAGCGCCCCGAGGTACTCGACCAGCGGAGAGGTCGGCTCTTCGGTCTTCGCGTCCTCGGCGGGGGCGGAGCAGCCGGAGAGCGCCAGCACGCCGGACAGCGCCAGAGCGGACAGTGCCAGTGCGGAGCGTGCGGTGGTCAGGTGGGCGCGGCGTCGATGCTTCACGGAGGTCCCTCTCGTTCAGGGGCGCGCGGCGCGGGCGGGGGTCCCGCGCTCGCGCGCCGCCGACGACGATACCGACGGATCCTCACCACCGTGTGGTCGGGGCGGGCTCTGGCGTCGCACGTCGGTCGACCCGCCGCGGGACGCCCACATCGAGCGGTTCCGGCGGCGCGAGACGTCGGTCCGCGGACGCGGCTACGGTGTCAGCAGCACCCGCGCGGCTCCGCCCGGTTCGAGCACGAACGGCTCGCCGACCGCTTCCCCGGCCGCCTCCCAGCGCTCGATCCCCGTCGGATCGACCGCCACCGCGACGCCGCCCGGGTTGCCGAGCAGCACCACCCGGCCGTCCGCGGCGACGGCTCCGAGCGCGACGAGTCCCGGCGCGTCCACGTCCAGACGAGGTGTCCCGGTCAGGGCCGCCGCCCACTGCAGCACCGCGCCGGCGGCCGTGACGCCGGCCGCCGCGGCGACACCGCGCGGTCCCCACTGCTCGAAGTAGGCGAGGGAGGCGACGCCCGGGGCCGCGAGCGCGTCGAGGCTGCCGACGACCCAGGCCGCGAGCTCGGGCGCGTGCTGGCGCACGTCGTCCGCACCCGGGACGATCTGCGGGCCGTAGCCGGACCGGTCGATGTCGGCGGCGCCGGGGTCGAACGGCGAGGTCGACACCGCGTTCATCCGCGCACCGAGCGTGACCGGACCGATGTGCAGGCGGCGGCCCTGCGCGAGCGCCGTCGCGTCGCGCACCACCGTGCGCTGCACGGCGAGGGACTCGACGAGCTGGTGCCCGGAGCGGTCGTGCATGAAGGGGGTGATGCTGAAGGCGAGCGGCGCGTCCACGTGCGCGAGCGCGTCCGCGCCCCGGTTGAGCTCGGTGAAGTGCGAGCGGACGCCGCCGACGACCTCGGCGCCGCGCTCGGCCGCCGCCCGTCGCGCCGCCTCGAGCAGCTCGGGCGTGCTGCGGTGGCCCCGGGCGGCGAAGACGCCGAGGCGGGCGAGCGGCGCGTCGCCGAACTCGTCGAGGACCGCGGAGACGTCGTCGGGACCGGACGCGACGATGCGCAGATCGATCGGGCGTCCGCCGGCGTCCTCGAGTGCGCGCCGCAGGGCGCGACGCCAGCCCGCCCAGCGCACGTCGCACTCGACCAGCAGATCGAGCGCCGGTCGCACGTCCGACCGGAGGTCCGCCGGCGCGCTCGCGGCGGACGTGCGGATCTCGGGGAGCGGGTGCCCGGCGCTCCCGGTCCGCAGGACGGAGGGGGACGCGGGCGATTCCCGCGTGACGGTCGGCGGCGCGCCGCCGCAGTCGATCCGCAGGCTCTGCCGGACGATCTCCCCCGCGGCAACCGGCACCGGGAACGGCAGGCTCAGCGGCGTCGAGTAGGTCTTGAACGACGCGTCGGTCCAGTTGCGCTGATCCTCCGTCTCGAACACATCGCCCTCCAGGGTCAGCTCGACCGGGACGCCGTCGGCGGACCAGGCGAGACCGGCGAGGTCCTGCGCCGGCTGATGGGGCGCGATCCGCTCGGGGAAGGCGAGGCGGTCGGCGGTGCCGCCCGGGTGACGCGCCTCGACGGGCGCTCCGGCGCTCTCCGTGCCGTGCAGCACGATCAGCCCCAGGCGGTTGCGGAGGAAGGGCGTGCTCGCCCGCGCCTCGAGTGCGATCGTGAGCGAGTCGCCGGAGAAGTCCGCGCGCAGGGTCCAGGCGACGCGCGCCTCCCCCTGAGCGCTCTCGCCCTCGACCACGAGAGTGCCGCCCTCGATGTCGAGCGCTGCGCGGACGGTCGCGAAGGTCCCCCAGTCCTCGTCGCGGACGACGAACCGGACTCCGCGGAGGATCCGCGCGGCGCCGAAGCAGAGGTCGTCGAGCCGGCCGTCGGAGTACCGCAGCGACCACGGGCCGCTTCGGACCGTCCGCGCGTCGCGCTCGGCGGTCTGGAGGAGCCCGGCCGGGACCGTCGGTGCGGCCGGCGAGATCTCGATCGCGGGCACGATCAGAGGGTGGTCATGCCGCCGTCGACGCGGAAGAGCGCGCCGGTGGCGTAGCTCGACTCGTCGCTGGCGAGGTAGACCATGATGCCCTCGACGTCCGCCGCGGAGCCGGGTCGACCGAGCGGGATGCGCGAGGTGATCGCGGCGCGGGCCTCGGCGTCGCCCGAGATCGCGGTGACCAGCGGGGTCTCGGTGTAGCCGGGGACGACCGTGTTCACGCGGATCCCCTCTCCCGCGTAGGCGGCGGCGACGGTGCGGGCGAGGCCGTGCATGCCGGCCTTCGAGCTGCTGTAGGCGGTGAAGTCCTGGCCCTCGCCGTTGAGCCCGGTCGGGCTGCCGGTGAGGACGATCGAGCCGCCGCGGCCTCGCAGTGCACGGACGGCGTGCTTGACGGTGAGGAAGGTGCCGGTGAGGTTGATGTCGATCGTGCGGCGCCAGACGTCGAGGTCGAGGTCGGCGATCTTCGCGTCCTGGCCGAAGAGCTGCACGCCGGCGTTCGCGACGACCACGTCGACCGCGAAGCCGTCGGCCGCGAGACGGGCGAAGGCCTGCTCGACGCTGCTCTCGTCCGAGATGTCGAGCCGGACGGCGACGGAGTCCGGGAAGGCGGCCGCTGCGTCCTCCGCCGCGGCGAGGTCGCGGTCGGTGAAGGCGACCCGGGCGCCCTCGCGTGCGAAGCGCTCCGCCACGGCCCGGCCGATGCCGGAGCCGGCTCCGGTGACGAGGGCGGTCTTGCCAGTGAGGCGTCCGGTCATGCGTGCTCTCCTTCGAGTCGATCTGCTCCGATCATAGGAGGCGAACCGGTTGACCGCCTAGGCCGTGTCTGCTCGATTCCTGCGGTCGGCGCGACCCCTTGACCCGGCCCGGTCGAGCCGCGACGCTCGCTCTACACGTCCCGCACCACCCCACCCCTCCCGGAGGTCACCATGAAGGTCGGCTCGCTCGTTCTCCGTCTCGCCGTCGGCGGTCTGTTCGTCGGACACGGACTGCAGAAGCTCCGCGGCTCGTTCGACGGGCCCGGCCTCGACGGCACCGAGCAGATGATGAAGAGCCTGGAGCTGCACCCGGCGCGCCGGAACGCGGTCGCTGCCGCCGTCACCGAGACCGCGGGCGGCGCCGCGCTCGCCCTGGGCCTGGCGACGCCGGTCGCGGCGGCCGGGCTGATCGCGACCATGGTCACGGCCGTCCGCAAGGTGCACTGGTCGAACGGCCTCTGGAACAGCGGCGGGGGCTGGGAGTACAACGGCCTGCTCGCGGCCGCCGCGACCGCGATCGTCGCGGACGGACCGGGCGCTCTCTCCTTCGACGGCCTCGTCGGGAAGCGGAAGTGGGGGGCCGGCTGGGCGCTCTTCGCCCTGGTCGCCGGCGCCGCCGCCTCCACCGCCGTGATCGAGGCCGGACGCCGCGCCGCACCCGCCGAGGTCGAGGACACCGGCCGCGAGACCCCCGCCGCGTCGGACTCCCCCACGGCGTCGGACAACACGGCGTCCTGACGTCCTGCCCTCACGAGCACCCGCGCCCGTGCGCACATGCTGCTCTCACGAGCACCCGCACTCCTGCGCACATGCTGATCGAGTAGACCGCGAAGCGGGCGTATCGAGATCCGCCGTCGTCCGAAGGAGGGTCTGCAGACCCGCCCTTCTGGCGGAGCCGGGTCTCGATACGCCCCTGCGGGGCTACTCGACCAGCATGCGGGGGGCCGACATGCGGCGTGAAGCCGCACCCGATCCGCAAGGAGCGGACGTGGACCCCCTGCCGGTCGAGCAGCCGTCCGCAGGACGGCCTGTCGAGACCCGGTAGCGTCGGCACGTGACCGCCTCCACTCCCCCCGCCGTCCGCCAGCTCCGCCTCGTCGTCCAGGTGGACGACCTCGACGCGGCGCTCCGCTTCTACCGGGACACCCTCGGCCTGACCGAGCGCGCCGCCTTCGAGGGCGACGGCGACGCCCGCGTCGCGATCCTCGAGGCCGGCGTCGCCACCCTCGAGCTGGCGAACCCCGCGCAGGTGCGGATGATCGACGGCCTCGAGACGGACGGCGACACGAGCGACCCCCTCCGGATCGCCTTCGAGGTCGACGACGCCGCCGCCGCGACCGCGGCCCTCGCCGACGCGGGCGCCGAACTCGTCGCCTCCCCGCGGGAGACGCCCTGGCGCTCGCTCAACTCCCGCCTGCGATCCCCCGACGGCCTGCAGCTGACGCTGTTCGAGGAGCTCGGAGCCGCGCCCGAGGACGACGCGGACGACGAGCTCCTCCTCTGGCAGCGCGCCGTCGACCGGCTCGACGGCCTCGAGGATCCGGACGGTGTCGTCGAGCGGATGCGAGTGCTCGCCGCGCGCTACCCGGGCAGCGACGGCGTCGCGCACTTCGAGCTCGGCGGTGCCCTCGACAGCGCAGGCCACGAGGCGGAGGCGGCCGTGGAGTACGAGCGCGCCGTCGCCGCCGGTCTCGACGACGAGCGCCTCGCCCGGCTGAGCATCCAGTACGCCTCGACCCTGCGGAACCTCGGCCGGACCAAGGAGGCGATCGTCCTCCTCTCCTCCGCCCAGCCGCACCCGTCGGTCGGTGCGGCGCGCGAGGTCTTCCTCGCACTCGCCCTGCACAGCGCCGGCCGCACCGACGAGGCGCTGAGGACCGCCCTCGAGGCGCTCGCCCCGACGTTGCCGCGCTATCGCCGCTCGGTCGCCGCGTACGCCGCCGATCTCACGGACTCGGCGCCGCAGAGCTGAGACAGCCGGTCGCCGGACGGCGCGCCCACCGCCGCGGGCCCTCGGCCCTGCTCACTCCGCGAGCAGCGCGTCGATCTGCCCCATCGCCTGGTTCATCCCCTCCTCCATGCCCATCTGCACCATCTGCTCGAGCTGCTCGAGGGTCTCGAAGGAGGAGCGGACGGTCATCCGGGTGCGTCCGTCCACCTCGGCGAGGGTGACGACCGCGTGGGTGACGCCCAGCGAGTCGTCCGGGCGCCCCTCCTCGTCGGCGAAGCCGTCGTCGAACTCGAACCGCGTCGGCTCCTCGACCTTCGTCACCACCCAGTAGCCGCGGGCCTTCTCCCCGTCCGGCCCCGTCATGAAGTACCGGCTTCGCGAGCCCTCCACCGCCTCGTGCGCCTCGAAGGTCGCCGGCCAGGTCGGCGGTCCCCACCAGCGCTCGAGCCGCCGCGGGTCCACCCAGATCCGCCACACCCGCTCGACGGGCGCCTCGAACTCGGCGGTGATGGTCATGGTCAGGTTCTCGATGTCCTTGACGGACTCCACGACGGTCATTGTGCACGTCCCTTCCTTCGTTCCTCCGGCGGTCGCACCTCGTCCTCGGCGAGGACGTCGGCGATGCGATCGACGCGATCGCGCCAGAGCAGCTCGTAGGCCTCGATCAGTCGCGCCGCCCTCCTGAGCGAGGCGACCTCTCCGCTCACGAGCTGCTCCCTCCCGCTGCGGCGCTTGCGGACGAGCTCCGCCCGCTCCAGCACCGCGACGTGCTTCTGCACCGCGGCGAAGGACATCTCGTAGCGTGCCGCGAGCACTGTCACGGACTGCTCCGCTTCCAGCACCCGTGCGACGATGTCGCGCCGCGTCCTGTCGGCGAGCGCCTGGAACAGCCGGTCGACATCGCTCTCGTCCTCGATTCGTACAACCATATGGTTGCACGTTACTCGCGCTCGTCCGAGGAGGCAAGAGCCGCGCTCGGCACCGCGTCACCACGTGCTCTCCGCGCCGGTCACACGTGCGCCGCCGCCCGGTCCAGCGACCGCGCGGCGGAGTCGAGCACCCAGTCGGGCACGGCGCGGATCTCGAGCACCGACCGGTGGAGCTTCGCCAGCGAGTAGTGCGGGTCGATCCGGAGCGCCTCCTCGAGGTGCCGGGTGGCGATCGAGGAGACGCCGAGCGCCCACCAGCACCAGGCGAGGACGGTCAGCACCGGCGGCCGCGCCTCGACGGGCGCGAGCGCTGCCGCGCGAGCGAGCCGACCTGTCGCTCGCTCGGTCCGCTCGAGATCCGGGCCGGGCCCCGTCCCCATCATCAGCGACGCGGAGAGCAGGTCGTGCGCGTCCTCGAGTCCCGCGTCGGCGTCGCCCTCGACGAGCTCGTCCATCAGGCGGCCGGTGCGCGCCTGCTCCTCCTCGAGCCGCTTCTGACGCCGCCGCTCCTCGATCGCCGTCTCGCAGCCGAGGGCGATCTGCAGGGTCGCCTGATCGCGCAGCGCCGGGGACTGCAGCACCCGGATCAGCGTGGCCTCCTGCCGCGGTGCCGGCGGACCGTGCAGCCACCGCTCGACCAGGCCGATCACGTCGTGCGCCCCCGAGGCCGGATGACGCACGATCGCCTCGACCGTCGCGCGATCGGAGTCCGAGACCGTCGGCAGTGCGGCGAGCGCCGTCACGTCGAGCGGCTCGGGAGCCGCCGCGCGCGCGAGGACGCCGGTCCGGCTCTCCTCGATCTCGGCGAGCGGGCGCGGCTCGCGCGTCTCCTCGATCGAGGTGTAGCGCCCCCAGCCGTCGGCGGCGACGCAGGCCACGCCGACGATCCCGAGGTCGGTCCGCTCCAGCCGCCGGAGGACGGTGCGGCCGAGGTCGAGCAGCGGGATGCCGTGCGCGGTCGCGTAGCTCTGCCGCGTGTAGACGATGGCCAGCACCCCGGTCGCCCGCGAGATCGACGCCGTGAAGCGCTCGCACCGGCCCGCCAGCTGATCGATCTCCGCTCGGCGCAGTCGGTGAGGGATCGGGAAGCGGAAACCGCCTCCGGCCCGGTTCCCGAGGAACGGGACGACGACGAGAGCGTCCTCCGGATGGAGGCCGATCATCGAGGGGACGGCGGCGAGCAGGTCGGGCAGCCCGCTCACGCGGAGGAGCTCCGGCTCCCGGGAGGGGCTGTGGCGGGCGGTGGCGAGGCGATCGGTAGGAGTCATGCGGCTACGGTCGTCGTCTCCCCGCCCGCCGCGGGAGCCGGTCGGCGGATCCGTGGAGAGCCGTCGCAACTCCCGTCCTGTGGAGGGACGGCCTCACCTCGACGCAGCGGCGTGCATCCGCTCGAGAGCCGCGCGCACGGCCGCGAGCGTGTCCGGATCCCCGTCCACCCGATGCTCCACGCCCACCGGGATCCAGACCAGCGCCGCGAGCAGACCGGCCACCGTCTCCGCCTCCACCGGCCAGCGCGTCCACCGAGCGTCGAGCGCGACGGATCCCGCCGACCATCGCCCGAAGACCCGCACCACCTCGTCGATCGGCATCGCCAGGTCGATCACGAGCTCGAACCGCGCCGTCCGCCCGGTCGAGGCCACGAACGCCGCCGCGTCGCCCTCCGGGAGCGGCCGGGGCTCGAAGTGCACGCGGGTCTCGAGGAGCCGGCTCACCCGGTCGAGCCGGAACGTCCGCCAGTCCTCGCGCTGCCGGTCCCAGCCGACGAGCACCCAGCTGTGGTGCGTGGACACCACCGCGTGCGGCTCGACGACGCGGTCGCTCTCCGCCCCGTCCGCCGCGACGTAGTGGAAGCGGAGCCGTTCGTGGTCGCGGCAGGCCAGCGCCATCCGGCCGAGGATCTCCGGCGGGATCGACGCGGCGCGCGGCCTGGCGGACCGGAGCACGCCGCCGACCGCGCTGACGCGCTCCCGCAGAGCGCTCGGCAGCACCTGCTCGAACTTCGCGAGGGCGCTCAGCGTCGTCCGCTCGCCGTCGGCGAGCCCCTCGTCGGCCGCGAGCCGGAGTCCGACCGCCACGGCCACGGCCTCGTCGTCACTGAGGAGCAGCGGAGGAACGCGGCTGCCCGGCTCGAGCCGGTAGCCGCCGAGTGCGCCGCGGGTCGCCGCCACGGCGTAGCCCAGCTCGCGCAGCTGCTCGATGTCGCGGCGCAGAGTCCGCTCCGTCACGCCGAGGCGCGCCGCGAGGACCGGCCCCGACCACTGCCGATGGGTCTGCAGCAGGGCGAGCAGAGCGAGTGCGCGGGAGGTGGTCGCGGCCATGCCGACATCCTGCTCCTCCATGAGGACGTCAACCGACCTGATGCCGCTCTAGCGTCGTCCCCGAGAGCCCGGCCGGGCGCTCGAAGGACACGGAGCAGGAGAGACACCATGGACATGAAGCTCGAGCTCGTCGCCGTTCCGGTGACCGACGTCGATCGCGCCAAGCGCTTCTACGTCGAGCGGATCGGCTTCGTCGCCGACCACGACCACACGGTGCACGAGGGGCTGCGCTTCGTGCAGCTGACGCCTCCGGGGTCGGCCTGCTCCATCGTCCTCGGCATCGGCATCACCGAGATGGCGCCCGGCTCGCAGAAGGGCCTGCAGATGGTCGTCGCGGACGCGGCGAAGGCCCGGGAGGAGCTGCTGGCCCGCGGTGCGGAGGTGTCCGAGGTCGACTCGCAGCCCTGGGGCGAGTTCGTGCACTTCGCCGATCCGGACGGCAACACCTGGGCACTGCAGCAGATCGTGATCCCGGATCTGTCCTAGCGGCGGCGCTCTCCTCAGCGGCCGGATCGGATTCTGAGACGATCCGCGCCCGCCCGACACTGTCAGAGTGAGAGGGAGAGGAGGTCCGCGGATGACGCCCACTCAGGAGAGCACGTCTGTCGGGGGAACGACGGCCGCGCAGAAGTCGGCCGGGCCGTCCGAGCCGCCGCGAGAGCCGCCGTCGCAGCTGCCGCCGAAGGAGACCGACGCGGAGCTCGTCCGCCGCGCGGCGGCCGGCAGCGAGCTCGCCTTCCGTTCCCTCTACCGTGCCTACGTCCGCCCGGTCTACTGGCTCGCGCACGGGATCCTCCGCGACCCCCGGGACGCCGAGGACGTCGCGCAGGAGACCTTCGTCCTCGCCTGGAGTCGTCTCGGCGGACTCGAGCTGGTGAGCGATTCCCTCCTCCCCTGGCTCGCGACGATCTGCCGCTTCCAGGCGGCCAACCGCCTGCGCTCCCGCCTCCGCGACCGGGAGCGGACCGTCGAGGCCGACGACGAGACGCCCTCGCCGCACGACCTCGAGCAGCAGATCGTCACCGCCGCGCTCGCCGAGGCGATCCTCCGCGAGACGGCCGGGCTCGCCGAGCTCGATCGCGCGATCTTCCGCCTCTGCGCCACCGAGGGGCGCGGGTACGAGGAGGCCGCCGTCACCCTGGGCGTCTCGCACGCCACCGTCCGCAACCGCCTGTCCCGCGTCCGTCGACGCCTCCGCCTGGTGGTCGACGACTTCCGAGGAGCCGAGACGTCATGACCGAACCCACAGACTCGCGGGGAGATGAGCTCCAGGCCTCCGAGCTTGAACCTCCCGAGATCCAGGCCTCAGATCGCCCAGCGCCCGAGCTCGACACCCTCGACGAGGACCGCGTCTCGGCACTCGAGGCGCGCGTCTTCCGCGCCGTCGCAGCCGCCCGCCGCGAGCGGGGAGCCCGTCGCCGACGCGTCGCCGCGATCGGGAGCGTCGCCGCGGGCCTCCTCGTGGTCGCCGTCGTCGTAGGCCCCCTGGTCGGAGGCGGTGCCGGAGTGGGGTCCGCATCGAGCGCGGCAGGGTCCTCGAGCGAGGCAGGCGGTCTCGACTTCGGGCAGTCGGGCGCGGAGTCCGCACCGCAGTTCGCCGACGGCTCGGCGCAGGGCGCGGCGGAGGCGCCCGGCGACGCGTCCGCGGAGGGGACCGGCCGGGAGGTCGTGTCCACGGCGAACGCGACGCTCGAGGCCGACTCCGTCGCCGACGCGATCGCCGCGCTCAGCGCGACCGCCGCCGCGCTCGGCGGCTACGTCGAGAGCTCCAGCTCCACCATCAGCTCCAGCACCAGCGCGTCGGCGGCCGGAACCGATCCCGCTCTCGACCCGTCGCAGTACGCGCCCCTCCCCGAGGGCGCGGGGAGCGTCTCGATCCGGGTCCCCGCCGACCGGCTCGCCGACGCTCGAGAGTCGCTGGCGGCCCTCGGCACGGTGACCGGCTCTTCGATCGACCGGCGCGACGTGACCACCCAGGCGATCGACCTCCGCGCGCGCGTCGAAGCCGCCCAGGCCTCCGTCGACCGGCTGACCGAGCTGATCGCCCAGGCGGGCAGCCTCGCCGACCTCCTCGCCGCGGAGTCCGCCCTCGCCGATCGCCAGGCGTCGCTCGAATCCTCCCAGCAGCAGCTCGCCGCCCTCGAGGGTCAGGTGTCGCTGGCGACCCTCACGGTCACCGTCCTCCCGGAGTCGTCCCCCGTCACCGCCGAGCCCACCGGCTTCCTCGACGGCCTGCTCGCCGGCTGGAACGGTCTGGTCGTCGCCGCGAACGGCGCCCTCATCGGCCTCGGCTTCCTCCTCCCCTGGCTCGCCGTCGTCGCCGTCGTCGCGCTCCTGGTGGTGGCCGTCCGACGCCGACGTGGTCCGCCGGCACGCAGACCAGCCGCAGAGGGGCCCGACTCAGGACCGCGCGAGAGGTCCGACGGCAGCACGGGCAGCGATGAGTGAGGGCACACCGAGCGACGACTCCGCTCTGGCCTCGATCGACCTCCCGGCGACGCCCCCGGAGGTCTGGCGTCTCCTCGTCGACCGGTCCACCTGGTGGCCCGACCTCGAGTTCGATGCAGTGGCCGGCTCTCCGCTCCGTGAGACCTGGACGGACGGCGGGCGCACGTTCGAGGCGACCGGCCGCGTCCTCGCGGTCGACGCCCCGACGCGCCTCTCCTTCGAGTGGACCGAGCCCGGGTGGAGCGGCTTCCTGACAGTGACGGTGACCGTGAGTTCGGCGTCGGCGGAAGGAGCGGAAGTGATCATCGTCGAGCAGGGCTTCGCCGAGATCCGCGCGGAGGAAGGACTCCGCCTTGAGCACGAGACCGGATGGCGGGAGCATCTCGGCCGACTGCGGGACGCCTGCATCGCGGCCTCGGGCACGAGTCGCGGTCTGCAGCGGTGACCGCCGGTCAGCCGCGCAGCACCTTCGCCATCGCCTTGCCCTTCGCCAGCTCGTCGACCAGCTTGTCCAGCCAGCGGATCCGCTGCATCAGCGGATCCTCGACGCTCTCGACGCGCACACCGCAGACGACCCCCGTGATCAGAACCGCGCTCGGATTCATGGGCGCCGCGGCGAAGAAGTCCTCGAAGGTCGTCCCGGCCTCGAGGTGGCGGTGCAGCTCCTCGACCGAGAAGCCGGTCAGCCACACGATCACCTCGTCGACCTCGGCCCTCGTCCGCCCCTTCCGCTCGGCCTTCGCCACGTAGTGCGGGTACACGGAGGCGACGCTCGTCGTGAAGATCCGGTGCATGCGTCGAAGGGTAGCCCTCGCGGCGGCCGTCCCTCCAGGTCCGCGGCCTCAGCGATCGGCACGCCGCGCCGCCGATGTCCGCCGCGCCGCTATCCTCCCGGAGTGCCGTCGCGTCGCGAATCGCTGCACACCGCGTCACCTCACCAGAGAGAACCACCGTGAGCCTCCTCCGCACCAAGTCCGTCGAGCAGTCCATCGCCGACACCGACGAGCCCGAGACCCGCCTCAAGAAGTCGCTGAGCGCCCTCGACCTCACCGTCTTCGGCGTCGGCGTCGTGATCGGCGCCGGCATCTTCACGCTCACCGGCCGCGCCGCGCACGACATCGCCGGGCCCGCGATCGTGCTGAGCTTCGTCGTCGCCGCCTTCGCCTGCGCGCTCGCGGCCATGTGCTACGCGGAGTTCGCCTCCACGGTGCCGGTCTCCGGCTCCGCCTACACGTTCTCCTACGCCTCGCTCGGCGAGCTCTTCGCCTGGATCATCGGCTGGGATCTCATCCTCGAGCTGTTCCTCGGCGCGAGCGTGGTCGCCCAGGGCTGGAGCGCCTATCTGGGCTCCTTCCTCGGGCAGCTCGGCATCGTCCTGCCGGAGGCGATCTCCTACGGCGGCGTCGTCGACGTCCCCGCGATCCTGCTGGTGCTCGTGCTCGGCGCCCTGATGACCTTCGGCATCAAGGAGTCCCTGCGCGTCAACCTGGTGCTGGTCGCCGTGAAGCTCTTCATCGTGCTGTTCGTCATCATCGCCGGGCTGCAGTTCATCAACGCGAGCAACTACTCGCCGTTCATCCCGCCCGCGGAGGCGTCGCAGGCCGCGTCCGGCCTCGCCCAGCCGCTGCTGCAGTTCCTCTCCGGCATCGAGCCGGCGACCTTCGGAGTCGGCGGCATCATCGCCGGCGCCTCGCTGGTCTTCTTCGCCTACATCGGCTTCGACGTCGTCGCAACCACCGCCGAGGAGACCCGCAACCCGCAGCGCGACATGCCCATCGGCATCATCGCCTCGCTGATCATCTGCACCGTGCTCTACTGCGCCGTCGCCCTCGTCGTCACCGGCATGGTCCCCTACCGCGAGCTCGACCCCTCCGCCGCCCTGGCGAACGCCTTCGCCTACCACGGCCAGACCTGGATGGCGACGGTCATCTCCGCCGGCGCCGTCGCCGGCCTCACCACCGTCGTGCTGACCCTCCTCATCGGAGCCACTCGCATCATCTTCGCGATGTCGCGGGACGGCCTTCTCCCCCAGCGCCTCGCGAAGGTGCACCCCCGCCTGCGCACCCCGTGGGTCACCTCCGTCGTCGTCACGATCATCGTCGCCCTGCTGGCCGGCCTGACCCCGATCGGCGTCCTCGAGGAGATGGTCAACATCGGCACCCTCTCCGCCTTCGTCCTGGTCTCCGTCGGCGTCATCGTCCTCCGCCGCAAGCGCCCCGAACTCAAGCGCGGCTTCCGCGTCCCGCTCAACCCCTGGCTCCCCGGCCTCTCCGCCCTGATCTGCACCTACCTGATGCTCAACCTCTCCATCGAGACCTGGCTCCGCTTCCTGATCTGGCTGGCCATCGGCTTCGCGATCTACTTCGCCTACTCCCGCTCCCACGCGAAGCTCGGGCGCTAGGCCTCGACTCCTCTTCGAAGGGTTCCGCGCGGACCCGACACGACGTGCCGCGCCTGACCGGCGTGGAAAACGATCATCACACGCCAATGTGAGCAAACCTCTTTTCCTGCCGAGGCAGCGCTTCTACTCTTCCCGTGACGTAGCCGACCGCTACGTGAACCGGCTCGAAGAAGGAGAAGCCCATGTCCGCAGTACTCGACACGATCGACCTCGAAGCAGAGCTGCAAGTGCTCTGTGATCCCGAGAGCAGCCGTCTCGCGCGATTCACCGCCTCGTTCCATGAGTTCCGTGACTCCCTCGCTCCTGAGGAGCGCGACTACCTCGACTTCATCAGGCGCGCCGCCGATGTGGCCGTCGCCGAGCACGGTCGATCCCTGATCGACGATGTCGACGCGTTCGAGGCCCGGATCGAGGCGATGCTCGGCGACGACTACATCGCGCCGGAGATGGGCGGAATCATCATCCGCACCACCGTGGTTCTGAAGTGCGCGACGTGGCTGCTCAAGTGCTGAAGGCCCTGACTCAGACCGCCGCCGCCAGTCACCTGTAGTCGAAGCGCAATCGGAGGAGGAAGACCTGTGGTCGAAGGATCGCCGTTCTCGTGGGCGGAGTACCTCGCCGGTCTCGGCGTCGACGGCGCTCCTTCGACCCTGATCGCCCAGCAGCGGAACGACCTGGTTCTCGCCCGTGTACCCGCCGGGCGCGAACTGGTTCTCAAGCGGGGACGGAAGAGAACGGAGGCAGGAGACGGCGCGCTCCTCTCCGAAGGTCTGGCCTACCAGCTGCTGAAGGAGCTGGGAGTCGCCGACATCGCTCCCCGGTGCATCCTTCATGATCGGGAGCACGATGTGCTGGTCCTCGAGCATCTACCAGGGAAGACCGCCCGCGAGGGGTGGCAACAGGTCTCGGAGGAGCCCCAGGAGTGGGCTCGAGTGGGCTCGACCCTCGCTCATCTGCATCTCAGCTCGAGCACCTGGCCCGCCTGGGCCGGACGTCTTCTCGGCGAGTACCGCGATCTGATTCCGTGCGCCGAGCCCATCACTCCGCGGGAGCTCGTTCGAGCGACGCCCGGTCAGCTCCGGACCATGAGCCTCATCCAGGCGGACGAACAGGTCGGTGCGCGCCTGGAAGAACTGGCATCGATGCCGCCGAGCTGCCTGATCCACGGGGATCTCCGTCTGGACAACGTCCTACTCGACCCGCCAGGCAGGCCCAGGCTGATCGACTTCGAATACGCCAGGATCGGCGATCCACTCTTCGACCTCGGCACGCTGGTCGGCTCGATGATCGAGCGGGCTGCCTCAGTACGGCCGCAGGAGGACGACGAGCGTGCATCGCAGCGCATCGACAGAGCCGCCTCCTCCTGCTCGGACCAGGTGCGAGCAGTCGTAGCCGGATACGGAGCGACTGTCCGGTACTCCGGGAGCCCTATACGAGACCCGGAGGAGCATCTCTCGCGCCTGGCCAGTCATGCGGGCGTACATCTCCTCCACCGATCGGGAGCGCTTGCCCAGCTGGTTCACGGCGAGACCCGTCAGGGCCGCCTCTACGCCCTTCTAGGCTGCACGATCCTCATGAACCCGTCGACGCTTCTGCGTCCGCTCGGTCTGGACGCGTCGTACCTCTGGCAGCGGAACCGGGAGCGGACCCGTGATTGACCATCTCGTGTCCGAGCTGCTGAGGAATCGCGCACATCTCCCGATCCATGAGGAGTCCCGCCTGAAGGAGGCCATCTACCAGCTGGTGCACCTCAGGCGACGTCACCGGTTCGAGTCCCCCTCGGATAGCGGCTCCACCTTCTCCTCGGAAGCGGTGTTCGGAACGGTCACGCGGCGCGAGCCCGGCTGGGTTCACCGCCCCGCTCCTGAGCGCGAGGCACCGGTCTTCGTCCGCAACGGACTGCACCTCTCCGTCGGACTCGAGCTCGTCCAGCGCGACGGGTCGCTGAGGCTTCCCGCCGTGCGGGATAGGTACACCCCTGGATTCGCAGCCCTCCTGAGCGAGAACGACCCGCCGAGGACGGGAACTCGTATCTACCTGGCGATCACCGAGGAACACGTGCACACCGTGGGCAGAATTCTGGCGTCTCGACTACCAGCGGTCTCCTCCGGCCACGTCGTCAAAGTCCTCGCAGAGCGGGGCGAGTACCCGCGCCCGGACTCGTTCACGATCTTCCTCGCGAACAGCGATCGAGATCCGGCTCTTCGGATGATCGCGGACTGCGAGTTCGACCGTTACACCGACAGATCGTGTCGACGGTCCCTCTTCGCCGAGGCCGGTCCGGGCGGGAGCGCCTGGATGGAAGGAGCTGCGGGCGTTAGCGCAGGCGAATCCCGTGCCGCCTGCGCGGCGACGGCACTGCACGCGCACCCCGACGTAGACGAGGCCACGCTGCGTGAGGCACTCCGCTCGGAGTTCTCCCGACGAGGCTTCGACCCGGATCATCCGCATCTCCTTCTTCGGGCGCGTCGCCGTGGCTAGCGTCGACCGCCTGCTGCTCGGCATGTCAGGTTCTCCGGCGGTCCTCTCGGTCCTGCCGGTGCTGGCGGCCGCGCGAGGCTCGCTCGTCGGCAGCTACAGCGTGGTGATGACTCCGTCGGCTTGCCGCCTGGTGTCACCGACGACGGTCGGATCACTCCTCCACGCCGAGGTGTTCGTCGAAACATTCGCCCTCACTCGCGGAGAGCCTCCGCACCGATGGCTCGCTTCGCACTGCGATGCCGCCCTCGTCGCACCAGCGACCGCCACCACCTTGAGCGCACTGGCCCATGGCTCCACCGGAACTCTCCTGACGCTCACACTCGCGAACGTGAACGCGCCCGTCGGTCTCGTGCCGGCACTCAACGAGGACATGCTGGCGAGACCGGCGATTCAGCGGTGCCTCACCCTCCTCGAGTCAGACGGTTTCGTCTTCGTGTCGGAGGAGCCGGGCGCCGCCACCGACCTCACGGGCCGCGCTCAAGCCGGCGTCAGCAAGCACGGGCTTTGCAGACTCATCGTCCAGCTGGGTCGACTCGCGAGCGTCCAGGAGGATCATGACTGACCGGAAAATCGATTCTCGCGGCGAGCAGGCGGAGCGGCTGCTGACGCCCGACCTGCTGCGTGGATTCGGCACCCTCCTCGTGGTCCTCACGAACGTTCCGCTGATCCTCACTCCGATCCGCTACCAGCTCGTCGCCGGCCGGAATCCCTTCCCCGGAGGCTTCACGGATGATCTCGCCGTCGCGGTCTTCCTCGCCGTGCCGACGATGACGGGGATGGGGATGTTCGTGCTCGCCATGGGATCGGGCCTGGCGGATCTCCTACAGGGACCCGGCGGCCATCGGTGCACGGCGCGACGGCTCGTCGTGCTCGGCATGCTGGGTCTCCTGCACGGCCTGCTCGTCTGGTGGGGCGACGTGCTCTTCTACTACCTGCTGGCCGGATTGGTCGCGTTGCAGTTCCGGCACCGGCCACCCCGAGCACAGCTGGCGATCGGAATCTCCATCACGCTGCTTCCGCTCATCCTGACCGTCGCCGACACCTTCGCCCGCGGAGGCGTCGTTCGACCTGAGATCACCGAAGCGCTGAGCAGCGCCGCCTCGATGTACGAGTCGCTGGGCGACCGAGCCCTCTCGGCCTACACCTCGCAGGACCTCGCCGCCGTCAGCGGGCAACGCCTCATCGATTGGGTGACGTATGCGGAGGATTTCGCGCTGATCGGCGGAGTTCAACTCGCCGGACTCTTCCTCGTGGGCATCGCCCTCGCTCGATTGCGCAGAGAGGACGGCCTTCACGGCCAGTTCGCGCGGGCCGCTCTCGGCCTGAGCAGCGCCATCGCCCTGGGGGCCTACGCCTTTCAGCTCTCCATCCAGCTCTTCCTCCCGACGGACACGGGGCTGCTGAGCGCTCTTGCAGCCTGCTGTCAGGTCGCCGCGCCTCCTGCTCTCGCCGTCGTGATCTACCTTCTCCTCTCGCGCAATGAAAGCCGGCTGGCTCGTATCCGTGCCTTGACGTGGTTCGCGGTCGCGGGCCGGTATTCGCTCTCGATCTACCTCTCGACGAGCGTCCTCTGCGCGGGGCTGGCGTACGGGCTGGCCCTTTATTCGCGCGTGCCCTTCGCCCTGTCGATGGTCATCGCTCTGGTGATCCACGGGACCCTCGTCCTCGCCTGTCAGGTCCTCGCTAGGCGCGGTCTGAGCGGCCCGGTCGAGCGGATGTATCGCGTCCTCGCCCCGTCTGCGCCGCGGCCCCGCAGGTCCGATAGAGAGCTGACCGCCGGCAGGAATCCGTCCACAGATCATGAAAGGTGAAGCGAATGAATCGCATCGCAGAGTTCCGCGCAGTCATGGCGATCGCCGAGCGCGCAGCGCAGCAGGAGGGTGTCGCTGTGTCGGTGTTGCACGTGGCGTTCGCCGCGGCGACGACGACCGGGGTCCAGGACAGCACCACCCTCACAGTGCAGGCCTTCGGCGACGCACGCGGCTGGGGCGCAGCGGAAGAACGGCGACCCGTCCGCAATCGGCTTCTCCCTCGCCGGCGGGTGCGCTACGACGACGCTGTCCGCCGGGCCGTTGAAAAGGCCGCGGCGAGCGGATCGCCGGACATCCGGGCGATGCTCCGGTCGATTCTGGCGGAGGGAGGGCTCGACCCGCTGCGTGCACCGGTCGAACGTTCCGGCGGCGACCTCGCGCAGTGGCTGGCCGCTGATGACTGACGGCGGCACACATCGCATGATCCTCGAGGTCCAGGGGCTCGGCAAGACGATGGGCGCGGTGGGTGTTCTCCGCGACGTCTCCTTCACGATTAACGCCGGCGAGGTGGTCGGACTCGTCGGACCCAACGGCGCCGGGAAGACCACCCTCATGCGCACCCTCGCCGGACTGTACGAGCCCTCGCATGGCAGTGCGCTCGTCCTCGGTCACGCGATCGGCACGACGGGGGCTCGACGAGCCCTCAGCCTCATGCCGGAGGAACCGGACCTGTACCCGGGTCTGAGCGTTGTGGAGCACGTCCGGCTGATCGAGCGGCTGAGCGGCTCACCCCGGATCGAGTCGCTCGGACCGTCGCTCCTGGAGCGCTACGGACTGAGCGACAAGCAGGACCTCCTCCCCCATCAGCTCTCGCAGGGGATGCGCCGCAAGCTCGCTCTCGTTCTCGCGCTGCTGAAGGGCGCCGGGCTCCTCCTGCTGGACGAGCCGTTCAACGGCCTCGATGCCGTCTCGGTGCGCGAGCTCCGGAACGAGGTCCGGCGGCTGGCCGAGGAAGGCTGCGGCGTGCTGCTCTCCATGCACGGGCTGACCGAGCTGGAGCGCATCGCCGATCGAGCGGTGATCCTGCACGCCGGGAGGATCGCGCACATCGCGCGTCTCGGGCGCGACGATCTCGAGGGGCAGCCGCCTCTGGAGGACGTCTACCTCCGTGTCGTAGGAGCTCTTCGCGATGACGACGACTGAACGAACGCGGCGTCTTCCCCTTGCAGGAGCGCTCGCTCTCTCCCGGGCCTACCTGCGGATCCGCATCCGCAGCACCACGGCCCTCGTGACGAATCCCCTCGCGATCGTCGTCCTCGTGATCGCTGCGTCGAGCGGCGTCTGGCTCCTGGTTCAGGGTGGAGCCGGCGGGTCTCCGACGGAGGCGCCCCCCACGCGGATCGCGGGATTCGTCCTCGGTCTCTCGCTGATCCTGGTGTCACTGACAGCGCAGCGGGGTTCGCCGCTGCGGTTGCAGCCCGCGGACGTGTCCTGGGTGCTGCAGAGCCCGAGTGGTCCGCGCATCGTCGTGGTGGTGCATGCGGTCGGGACCGCGGCGATCGCGTTCGCCAGCACCTCCGCGGCGTCGGCGACGGCTCTGCTTCTCCGTGGAGAGCCGGTCGCGTGGGGCGTGCTCTCGGGGTGCGCGATGACGGCCGTCCTCCTCCTGGTTCGGGCGACGTCCCTGACCAGCCACATCCTCGGAAGAATCATCCGGCCTGATCGGCGCCGTTTCGCGCTGACCTGCGTCCTCGCCGCGGGCGCGGTCTGGATCGCCCTCGGGGTGCAGTCTCTGCTCGTGGGCGAGGACTCCATCGGGTCGGCCGCGATGAGCGCCGCCGGTCTCCTCTTCGAGGTGATCCTCGCTCCCGAGGCGAGCGGACTCGCGCACGTTTCCGCCACCATCGGCGTTCTCCTGCTGTCGAGCATCGCCGTCGGCCTGCTCGTCCGGCGAGCCGGAATCTTCGTCGAACCCGCGGTCGAGGAGAGCATCCTCGCGAACCAGCTCACCCGGGTCCTCTCCGGCGAGTCGAACCGGACTCTTGCCGGCCGGGGCTACGCCGTCGGCCGTCCCTCATGGACGCGATGGCCCG
The DNA here is from genome assembly GCF_004011135.1 of Rathayibacter festucae DSM 15932. NCBI lineage: Bacteria > Bacillati > Actinomycetota > Actinomycetes > Micrococcales > Microbacteriaceae > Rathayibacter > Rathayibacter festucae. Next base: position 2,019,036 of record NZ_CP028137.1, read on the forward strand.
ACTCCGCGGTCGGCGCGGTCCTAGCGAGTCACCTGGCGCAGACTCGGCGCCGGCGCTGGCAGGAGCCCCGCACTGCGCTCGCCCTCCTCGCCGTGGCGGTGCTCTCCAGCCTGTTGCGGGACAGCGTGCCGATGCCGTTGGGCGGACTTCTCCTCGTGCTGATCCTCGCGCTTCCGGGTCCGTCTCAGGCGACCGCGCAGGACCTCGACCACCAGCACCTCCCGCTCGCGGACGTCTCGATCGCCCGAGCCGGATTCGCCGGTGTCGGCCTTCACGCCCTCCTCTCGTCGGCCGTGTCGCTGCCCGCCGTCGTTCTCTGGGCCTCGGTGTACTTGCACGGGATCGGCTGGGGTCTGCTCGCAGTCCTTCCTCTCGCACTCTGCTGCACGACCGCTGCGCTCGCGGGCATCGGATCACGCGCCTTCTCGGATCTGCTTCTCGGCCGGGTGGTCGCGGCGGTCGTGCTCACCATGCTGCCGGTGGCCGGCGCCGCCTCCAGCCTTGCGCTCCACGGCCAGGGGAACGATGCACTCCGTGTCCTGCTGACCCTCTCCGGCGCCCTGCTGATCTCCTGCCTGCTCTCCTCCGGTCTCGCCTGGGCCGTCCTCGAGTCCGCCAGGCCTGCCCGATCGTCGCGTGCACCCGAGGTCTAGGGTGCAGTCATGCCCCGCGCCATGGCCGACCTCGACTTCCGCCGCCAGCAGTGGGAGCAGCGCTACGCGCCCCACGTCGCCCCGATCAACCGCTGGATCGACGAGCTGCGGAACCCGTACGACCGCGGCTGGCTCCCCTACGTCGCTCCCCTGCACGGCGGCACCGAGGCGCGGGTGCTGAGCATCCTCCGCGATCCGGGCCCCGGCACTCGGGACGGCGCGGGCAGCGGCTTCCTCTGCACCGAGAACGACGACGACTCCGCCGAGCTGATGTCGCGCCTCCTCACGGACGTCGGACTGTCGCCGTTCGATCTCCTGCCCTGGAACGCCTACCCCTGGTACATCGGCAAGGCACCGACCGCGGAGCAGCTCGACGCCGGGATTCCGACGGTCCTGCACCTGCTCGACCTCGCGCCGAGCATCGAGGTCGTCCTGCTGCAGGGCGCCGACGCCGACCACGGCTGGCGCCGCCTGCTCCGGCTGCACCCGGGCATCGAGCGCGAGCGCGGCCTGGCCGTCGTGCGCACGTTCCACCCGTCTCCGCAGGCCCTCTTCACGAAGGACCCGATCGAGCGGGCGGCGCGGGTGGCTCGCCGCGAGGCGGCTTTCGCGGAGGTCGCGGAGCTGCTGGGCTGAGCGGCTCGGCACGCGCGCACGGCGGCGCCGGAAACGACGAAGCCCTGACGAGCGCTGTCCACGAACGGACGTCTCATCAGGGCTTTCTGTCGGGCTGACAGGATTTGAACCTGCGACCCCTTGACCCCCAGTCAAGTGCGCTACCAAGCTGCGCCACAGCCCGTGGCAGTCCGGACCGAGGCCCGGGCAACTCGACTACCTTAGCGGATCGCGGGGCCGAGAGTGAAAACGACCGACGCTCGGCGCCCGTAGAATCGCTGAGGCGGTACGCGCCGGGCGGACCGGAGCGAGCGCCCTACAGGAGGCAGCAGCAGTGGACGCGCGGCAGAAGCGATCGCAGGTGGCCCTGCACCGAGCCATCATCGATCTGGCGACTGCCAGAGACGTCTCCAGCCTCACGGTCTCCGAGATCACCGACCGCGCCGGCGTCAACCGCTCCACCTTCTACGCGCACGCGACCTCGGCCGCCGAGCTGCTCTGTGCGGCACTCGCCGACGAGCTCGACGCGATCCGCGACGAGTATCTCGACACCCTGCGAGCGGGGGCGGCGACCGACTCGACCATTCGCCAGGGCACGGCGCGGATCCTCAGTCACCTCGAGACGCGCCGCGACCTCTACCTGCGGGCGTTCGACGCTCCCGGCGGCGACTCGGGTGTCCGGGCGATGCTCGCGCTGCACTTCCGCGCGGCCGTCCTCGCGACGCTCGAGACCGGGACGCTCCAGCTGCCCGACGGCGACGACATCACCCCGTTCCTCGCGGACGGCACCGCCTCCTTCCTCGCCGCCGGTTCGACCGGCCTGATGGAGGCGTGGCTGCGGCTCCCCGAGCCGCGCACTCCCGAGACCTACCTCGCGGCGTACCGGCGGCTGCTGCCGTCCTGGTGGCCGTTCGCCACGCAGGACTGACTCCGGCAGCCATCGATCTGTCACGAGTGGTCGGGTCGGCGCGCGGACCACGACCGTTCGTGACCGGTCGATCGCCGGATGCGCGGCCGGGGGGGATCTCGAGACGCCCGCTCCGCGGGCTCCTCGATCAGCATGCTCCGGCACGCAGAAACGCGTCCGGCTCGCGGGATCCGAGGATCCCCGCGAGCCGGACGCGGAACGACGAGCCGGAGCCGCCGCGACAGAACGTGTCAGCGCGCGCGCTTCTCCCGCACGCGCATGTTGACGTTCACCGGCGAGCCCTGGAAGCCGTAGATCTCGCGCAGGCGGCGCGCGATGTAGCGGCGGTAGCCCGGGTCGAGGAAGCCGGTGGTGAACAGCACGAATGTCGGCGGGCGCGAGGACGCCTGGGTGCCGAACAGCACGCGGGGCTGCTTGCCGCCGCGCAGGGGGTGCGGGTGCGCCGCGGTGAGCTCGGCGAGGAACGCGTTGAACTTGCCGGTCGGGATGCGGGTGTCCCAGGACTCGAGGGCGAGCTCGAGCGCGGGCACCAGCTTCTCGAGGTGACGCCCGGTCTTCGCCGAGATGTTCACTCGCGGAGCCCACGCCACGTGGGCGAGGTCCTTCTCGATCTCGCGCTCGAGGTAGCGGCGGCGCTCGTCGTCGAGGAGGTCCCACTTGTTGAAGGCGAGCACGAGCGCGCGGCCCGACTCGAGCACCAGGTCGATGATGCGGACGTCCTGCTCCGAGATCGGCTCGGAGACGTCGATCACGACGACCGCGACCTCCGCCTTCTCGAGCGCGGTCGAGGTGCGCAGCGACGCGTAGAAGTCGGCGCCCTGCTGCAGGTGCACGCGGCGGCGGATGCCGGCCGTGTCGACGAAGCGCCAGATCTTGCCGGCGATCTCGACCTGCTCGTCGACCGGGTCGCGGGTGGTGCCGGCCAGCTCGTTGACGACGACCCGCTCCTCCCCCGCGGCCTTGTTCAGCAGGCTGGACTTGCCGACGTTCGGGCGGCCGAGGATCGCGACGCGGCGCGGGCCGCCGACCTCGCGCTTGGCGACGAGCGACTCGAGCGGCAGCTTCTCCAGCACCGTCTCGAGCAGGTCGGCGACGCCGCGGCCGTGCACGGCCGAGACGGGGTGGGGCTCACCGAGGCCGAGCGACCACAGCGAGGCGGCGTTCGGCTCCTGGCGCACGTCGTCGACCTTGTTGGCCGCGAGGAACACGGGCTTCCTGGTCTTGCGGAGCAGCTTCACGACGTGCTCGTCGGTCGCGGTCGCGCCGACGTTCGCGTCGACGACGAAGATCACGGCGTCGGCGAGGTCGATCGCGATCTCGGCCTGCATCGCGACGGAGGCGTCGATGCCGCGCGCATCGGGCTCCCAGCCGCCGGTGTCGACGACGGTGAACTGGCGGTCGAGCCAGTCGGCCTTGTACGAGACGCGGTCGCGGGTGACGCCGGGGGTGTCCTCGACGACGGCCTCGCGGCGGCCGAGGATGCGGTTGACCAGCGCCGACTTGCCGACGTTGGGACGGCCGACGATCGCCACGACCGGCAGCGCCGGGAGGTAGCGCACCTCGTCGGGGTCCTCGCTGGCGTACTCGAGGAGGTCGCGGTCCTCCTCGTCGAGGTCGTAGTCCTCGAGTCCGCTGCGCAGCGCCTGGGCGCGCGAGGAGGCGAGCTGCTCGTCGAGGTCGCCGAGGCGCTCGACGAGGTCGTCGTCTCCGAAGTTCAGCTCGTCGTCACCGACGTGCGTGTCCTGTGCCATGATCGGCCCTTGCTCTCGAAGTTCGGACCTCGGCGATGACCGCATCGACGGTCTGCTCGAAGTCGAGGTGAGTGGAGTCGAGAAGAGTGACTCCGTCTGCGGCGTTCATGAAGTCCACCACCTGGGAGTCGGCGCGGTCCCTGGACCGCAGTGCCTGACCCGTCGCTTCAGCGGATTGCGTGGTGACTTCGCGCGAACGCCTCGCCATCCTAGCCTCTTCGCTCGCCGTCAGGAGGATCCGCACCCCGGCGGTCGGCGCCACGACCGTCGTGATGTCGCGCCCCTCGACGATGATGCCGGCCTTCCGGGTCTCGCCGATGATGCGGCGGAACAGCAGCGTGATCCGCCGGCGCACCTCCGGGACCTTGGCCACGGCCGAGACCTGACCGGTCACCCGGGGCTCGCGGATGGCCGCGGTCACCTCGGTCCGGCCGACCCAGACGGAGTACGACTCGGGGTCGGTGCCGATGGAGTAGTCGAAGCCGTCGAGCGCGTCGACGATCGCGTTCTCGTCGGCGAAGTCGAGCCCGGTGTCGAGGCCGTGCCAGGCGAGCGCGCGGTACGCGGCGCCGGTGTCGAGAAACTCGAAGTCGAGCCGTCGGGCCGCCTCGCGCGAGACGCTCGACTTGCCGCTGCCGGCCGGTCCGTCGATCGCGACGACGACCGCGTCGCCGAAGTCGGGCACGTCGTCGGTGTGCGAGCCGCTCGCGCGCTCGGGCGCCGCTCCCCCGTCCTCCGGGATGCTCTGCTGGGCGCGGCGGGCGGGCGTCATCCGGTTCAGGCCGCCCTCCTGCCTGTTCTGCTCCGTGCTCATCCGGCGATCCTCCAGCCGCGTGCGGTCAGTTCCTCGGTCAGCGGGCCGACAGCCTCCGGCACCACCGAGATCTCGGCGAGGCCCACGCGGCGCCCCTCCGCATGCTCGAGGCGCACGTCCTCCAGGTTGACCCCGGCCTCGCCGATCTCGACGAACAGCCGGGCGAGAGTGCCCGGGGTGTCGTCGACGAGGACGATCAGGGTGGAGAAGCGCTGGTCCTGGCCGTGCTTGCCGGGCAGGCGGGCGACGCCGGCGTTGCCCGCGGCGAGGTGCTCGGCGAGCAGGCGGCGGGCACCCGGGGCGTCGAGGTCGCGCAGCGCGTCGGCGACCGCGGCGACGTCGTCGCGGAAGGCGTCGAGCACGGCGACCACGTGCTCGCGGTTCGCGCCGAGGATCTGCACCCACAGCTCCGGAGCGGAGGCGGCGAGCCGCGAGACGTCGCGCACGCCCTGGCCCGCGAGCCGCAGGGCGTCGTTCGGCGCGTCGACGAGCCGCTGCCCGAGCAGGGAGGAGATCACCTGCGGCGCGTGCGAGACGAGGCCGACCGAGCGGTCGTGCTCCTCCGGGCCCATCTCGATGATCGAGCCGCCGAGGTCGAGCGCGAGCGCCTCGACCCGGGCGAGCGCCTCGGGCGGCGTCTCGCCGTCACGGCAGATCACCCACGGGCGCCCGACGAAGAGGTCGCCGCGGGCCGCGACCGGGCCGCCGCGCTCGCGACCGGCCATCGGGTGCGAGCCGATGTAGCGGCTGAGGTCGAGGCCGCGGGCGCGCAGCTCGCGCAGCGGCTGCATCTTGACGCTCGCCACGTCGGTGACGACCGCCTCGGGGAACGCGGCCAGCTCGCGCTCGACGACGCCGGAGACGACGTCCGGCGGCACGCAGACCACGATCAGCACGGGCCGGTCGTCGGCGGTCGCGGCGCGGCCGGCCCCGTAGTCGATGGCGAGCGAGAGGCTGGCGGGCGAGGCGTCGTCGAGGACGACGTCGACCCCGCGCGAGGCGAGGCCCAGGCCGATCGACGCGCCGAGCAGGCCGGAGCCGACCACCCGCACCGTCCCCGTCGTCCGCATCGCGGGCGGGGCGGGGTGCAGGAGCTCGTTCACCCCGACAGCCTACCGATCAGGCCGACGCCGCTTGTCCTGGCCGCTGCGCCGCACACCGAAGTCAGGCCGCTCGGCGCTGTTCGCGGAGGGGCGTCGCCGGTCCTGCGGCGGCGTCGCGCGGTCGTCGGCGCGCAGCGCATCGGACGGACGCTCGCGCGGCCGCTCGTCACGACGGCGCTCGTCCGAGCGACGCTCGCCGCGGCCGTCGGCGCGACGCTCGGGCCGCTCCTCGGAGCGACGGACGGGGCGATCGTCCGAACGACGCTCAGGTCGGTCCTCCGACCGGCGCACGGGACGGTCCTCCGACCGCCGCTCAGGCCGCTCGTCGGAACGACGCACGGACCGGTCCTCCGACCGCCGCTCAGGCCGCTCCTCGGACCGCCGCACCGGCCGCTCCTCCGAGCGCCGCACCGAGCGCTCCTCGGTCCGCCGCTCCCCACGCCCCTCGGTCCCCTGGTCGTCCGCGGTCTGCGGCCGCGGCCGCCGCGCGCCCGCGCTCGCCTGACGCGTCGGCTCCGGCTTCTCCACCGGCGCCTCGCCGCCCTGGCGCGAGATGGTCAGCAGCGCACCCAGCTCGTCGCGGGTCAGGTCGCGCAGGTCGCCGGACCGCAGCGAGCCCAGGTGCAGCGGGCCGAACTGCCGGCGCACCAGCTCGAGCACCGGGTGCCCGACGGCCGCCATCATCCGCCGGACGACGCGGTTGCGCCCGGAGTGCAGCGTGATCTCGACGAGCGACGCGTTCGAGCGCCCCTCCGGCCGGCCGAGCAGCCGCGCCTTGTCGGCCGCGACCGTGCCGTCCTCCAGATCGACGCCGGCGGTCAGCGCCGCGATCGTCTGCGGCAGCACCTGCCCGTGCACCTTCGCGATGTAGGTCTTGGTCACGCCGAACGACGGGTGCGCGAGCACGTGCGCCAGCTCGCCGTCGTTGGTCAGCACCAGGAGCCCCGAGGTCTCGGAGTCGAGACGGCCGACGTTGAAGAGCCGCTCCTCGAAGTTCTGGGTGTAGGTCCGCAGGTCGGGCCGGCCGTTCTCGTCGGAGAGCGAGCTGACCACGCCGACCGGCTTGTTCAGCATCACGTAGCGGCGCGAGGTGTCCAGCTGCACGGCGACGCCGTCGACCTCGATCCGGTCGTTCTCCGGGTCGATGCGGCGGCCGAGCTCGCTCGCGACCTCGCCGTTCACGCGGATCCGCCGCGCGACGATCATCTCCTCGACGACGCGGCGGGAGGCGACCCCCGCGGCCGCGAGGACCTTCTGCAGTCGTTCGCCCTCAGGCAATTCAGGCGCGCTCATCGAATCCGTTCCGTCCGTCGCTCAGTAGGGGGGAGATCTTCGGCAGCTCGTCGAGCGAGGCGAGGCCGAGATGGACGAGCAATTGCTCGGTGGTGCCGTAGAGGACCGCGCCGGTCTCGGGGTCGCTGCCGACCTCCGCGATCAGGCCGCGGCCGAGGAGGGTGCGCGCGACGGAGTCGACGTTGACCGCGCGGATCTGCGCGACCTGGCCACGCGAGATCGGCTGCTTGTAAGCGATGACCGCGAGCGTCTCGAGCGCGGCCTGCGACAGCTTGGTCGGGTTCTGAGTCAGCACGAAGTCCGAGACGACGGAGTCGTACTCGCGGCGCACGTAGACCCGCCAGCCCCCGCCGACCTCGCGCAGCTCGAAGCCGCGGCGGATGCCGCCGTCCGCGCCGTCGAAGTCGGCGGCGAGCCGCTCGACCGACTGCCGGACGACCGGGATCGGCCGCGAGAGCGCCGTGGCGAGCGCGGCGAGCGACTGCGGCTCGTCCGCGATCATCAGGATCGCCTCGACGGCGCGGTCGATCTCGAACGCGACGGTCCCGGGACCGGCGACGGCCGCGGAGTCGGTGCTCGCGGATTCACTGGTCATAGTCGGCCCCCAGGTGCGCGAGGCTCGCGTCCGACCAGTTCTCCGCCACCCACTGCAGGGTCAGCTCGCCGAGCGGCTCCGGCTGCTCGAACGCGATCGCGGCGTGCCGGTAGAGCTCGAGCACGGCGATGAAGCGCGCCACGATCACACCCTTCTCGTCCGCATCGGCGACGAGCTCGCGGAAGGTCGCCGTGGTCCGCTCGCGCAGCACGGCCACGATGTACGCGGCCTGCTCGCGGATGCTGATCAGCGGCGCGTGCAGATGGTCGAGGCCCACGGTCGGGATCTCGCGCGGCGCGAGCGCGAAGGCGGCGAGCGCCGCGAAGTCCTCGGGCGAGAGCGTCCAGACCAGCTCCGGCTTCTTCGCGCGGAACTCCTCCTCGAGCGGTACCTGGCGCACGTGCCGGCCGGTCTCGGCGTCGATCCGCTCGGCGAACCACGCCGACACCTGCTTGAAGGCTCGGTACTGCAGGAGCCGGGCGAAGAGCAGGTCGCGCGCCTCGAGCATCGCCGCATCCTCCGCGTCGACCAGCTCGCCCTGCGGCAGGAGCCCGGCGATCTTCAGGTCGAGCAGGGTCGCGGCGACCACGAGGAACTCCGAGGCGCGGTCGAGTCCCTCCGCGGTGTCGATGCCGTGCAGGTAGGAGAGGAACTCGTCCGTCACAGCGCTCAGCGCGATCTCGGTGATGTCGACCTGCTGCTTGGCGATCAGGCTCAGCAGGAGGTCGAAGGGCCCCTCGAAGTTCGACAGCGCGACGGTGAAGCCGCGGGAGACGGGGGCGGTGTCCGCCTCCTGGTCGAGCAGGAGCGCCTCAGGCGACCGCGCCACGCGAGATCAGCTCCCTGGCGAGCTTGCGGTACGCCTTCGCCGCGTTGTGCTCCGGCGCGAACGTGGTGATCGGCACCCCCGACACGCTCGCGTCGGGGAACTTCACCGTGCGCCCGATCACGGTCTCGAGCACGCTGTCGCCGAAGGCGTCGACCACCCGGTCGAGCACCTCGCGCGAGTGCAGCGTGCGCGAGTCGTACATGGTCGGCAGGATGCCGTCGAGCTCGATGACCGGGTTGAGCCGGTCGCGGACCTTGTCGATCGTCTCGATCAGCAGCGCGACTCCGCGCAGGGCGAAGAACTCGCACTCGAGCGGGATGAGCACGCCGTGGCTCGCGGTGAGCGCGTTCACGGTGAGCAGGCCCAGCGACGGCTGGCAGTCGATCAGGATCACGTCGTAGTCGGCGCTGACCTTGCGGAGCACGCGAGCCAGGATCGTCTCGCGGGCGACCTCGTTGACGAGGTGCACCTCCGCGGCCGACAGGTCGATGTTCGCGGGGATGATGTCCAGGCCCGGGACGCGGGTCGGGCGGATCGCCTCGCTCGGGTCCTTGACGGTGCCTAGCAGCAGGTCGTAGATCGTGATCGCGTCGTAGGTGGCGACGCCGAGCCCGGCGGACAGCGCGCCCTGCGGGTCGAAGTCGATGGCCAGCACGCGGCGGCCGTACTCGGCGAGCGTCGCACCCAGGTTGATGGTCGTCGTCGTCTTGCCGACGCCGCCCTTCTGGTTGCAGAGCGAGATGATGCGCGCGGGCCCGTGCCCGGTCAGCTCCACCGGGAGCGGGAAGTCGCGCAGGGGCCGGCCGGTCGGGCCGAGCGTCGGGGCTTCGAGACCGGTGAGCTCGGCCTTGTCGTCCGTCTTGCGTGTCACCTGCGTCGCCTCGCTTCCCGTGTCGGCGTGCGCTCCCGCGCGGCCTCCGTCGAGTGTACCGGCGACCCCGTCGTCGTCCCCGCCGCCGCCCCGGCGTCCGCCGATCTCGAGCCGACCGCTCCCGACCCCTGCTGGTCGAGCAGCCGCAGCGGCTCCCTCCATGGTGGTCGAGTAGCCCCGCAGGGGCGTATCGAGACCCGCCGTCCTCAGCAGGGCGGGTCTGCAGACTCCACTTCTGACGCTGGCGGATCTCGATACGCCCGCTCCGCGGGCTACTCGATCAGCATGAAGCGCCCCTGCTGGTCGAGTAGCCGCGCAGCAGCCCCTTCATGCTGGTCGAGCAGCCGCGCAGCGGCGTATCGAGACCCGCCCCGTCAGCGCCGCGCCCGCGGGTGCGCCGTCGTGTACACGTCGCGCAGCGTGTCCGCCGTCACCAGCGTGTAGATCTGCGTCGTCGCCACCGAGGCGTGCCCCAGCAGCTCCTGCACCACCCGCACGTCCGCCCCGCCCGCGAGCAGGTGCGTCGCGAAGGAGTGCCGGAAGGTGTGCGGCGAGATCTCGCGATCCAGCCCCGCCTTCTCCGCGACCGCGCGGATGACCAGCCACGCGCTCTGCCGCGACAGCCGGCTCCCGCGCACCCCGAGGAACAGCGCCGGCGTCGCCCGCCCGCGTCGCGACAGCTCGGGCCGCGCCCGCACCAGGTAGTCCTGCACCGCCTCGCGCGCGAAGCTCCCGAGCGGCACCATCCTCTGCTTCGAGCCCTTGCCGGTCAGCCGCACCACCTCCGAGTCGAAGACGTCGTCGACGCTCAGGTCCACCGCCTCCGAGATGCGCGCCCCGGTGGCGTAGAGCAGCTCCAGCAGCGCCCGATCGCGCAGCTCCGACAGCTCCTCGCCCCGGGCCGCCTCGAGCAGCGACGCCATCTGCTCGACCGTGATCGCCTTGGGCAGCGTCATCGGCAGCTTGGGCGGCAGCACGTCGTGGGCGACGTCGTCGGCGACGCGCCCCTCCTCCAGCGCGAAGCGGTGCAGCCCGCGCACGCTCGAGAGGATCCGCGCCCGCGAGCTCGCCGCGAGCGGCCGCTCAGCCCGAGCCGCCAACCAGGACGCGAACTCCCCCACGTCCGAGCGCCGGAGCGTCGCGAGATCGGTGACCCCGCGCTCCTCGAGCCAGCCGAGGTAGAGCCCCAGATCGCGCCGGTAGGCGGCGATCGTGTGCGCCGAGAGTCCGCGCTCGACGCTCGCCTGCCGGAGGAAGGCGTCGGCGATCGCGGGTGGAGTCACCCCCGGCGGACCCGCGGGTGCCGCGTCCACGGCGAGGAGGCGTCGCCGAGCCCGGCCCAGCCGCGTGCGCGGAAGGCGTGCGCCGCGAGCACCGCGAGGCACAGCGACGGGTTCTGCACCCGGCGCGCGAGCACGGCGTCGACGGCCTCGTCGAGCGCGACCCAGCGCAGCTCCATGTCGGCCTCCTCCGCCTCGCGCTCGAAGGCGGCGTCGGTGGCGGAGAGATCGCGCGCCAGGTAGATGCGGATCACCTCGTCGCTGCCGCCGGGCGAGGTGGCGAACTCCGAGAGCAGGTCCCAGCGTCCGGCCCGCAGGTCGGTCTCCTCCCCCAGCTCGCGCTGCGCGGCGACGAGGGCGTCCTCCCCCTCGATGTCGAGGAGGCCGGCCGGGATCTCCCACTCGCGGGTGCGCACGGGGTGGCGGTACTGCTTGATCAGCGCGACGCGGTCCTCGTCGTCCAGGGCGAGCACCGCGACGGCGCCCGTGTGGTCGAGGAACTCCCGGCGCAGCTCGCCGTCGCCGTAGCGGAAGGTCTCGGCGCGGACGCCCCAGACCATGCCGTCGAAGACGCGCTCGCTGGTGAGGATCTCGGGCTCGACGAGCTCGTCCGAGAGCAGGACGTCAGAGGCCGGCGCGTCCGAGGGCACGGAGTCGGTCGCGTCAGTCATCGGAGCCGGCCTCCGACGCCGGGAACAGCCGCGACGCCTCCTGGCGCTCGAGCGCCGCGGTCACGAGCCCCTTGAACAGCGGGTGCGCGTTGTTCGGCCGCGAGCGCAGCTCGGGGTGAGCCTGCGTGCCGACGTAGAACGGGTGCTTCTCGCGCGGCAGCTCGACGTACTCGACGAGGCTGCCGTCCGGGGACGTCCCCGAGAACCAGAGGCCGGCCTCGGCGATGCGGTCGCGGTAGCCGTTGTTCACCTCGTAGCGGTGGCGGTGGCGCTCCGCCGCCTGCGGCGCTCCGTAGACCTCCGCGACGATCGAGCCCTCGGCGAGGTCGGCCGTGTAGAGACCCAGGCGCATCGTGCCGCCCATGTCGCCGGCGGCGAGGATCTCGACCTGCTCGGCCATCGTCGCGATGACGGGGAACTCGGTCTCCGGGTCGAACTCGGAGGACGACGCGCCCTCGAGCCCGGCCTCGTTTCGCGCGTACTCGATCACCATGCACTGCAGCCCCAGGCACAGGCCCAGGGTCGGGATGCCGTTCTCCCGGGCGAAGCGCAGCGCGCCGAGCTTGCCCTCGATGCCGCGGATGCCGAAGCCGCCGGGGACGCAGATGCCGTCGAGCTCGGAGAGCGCCTTCGCGGCCGCCTCCGGGTCCTCGAGTCCGTCGGACGCGATCCAGCGCAGGACGACCTTGGTCTGCTGCGCGAAGCCGCCGGCGCGCAGCGCCTCGGTGACCGAGAGGTACGCGTCGGGCAGGTCGATGTACTTGCCGACCAGGCCGATGGTCACCTCGTGCTTGGGCTCGTGCACGGCCTCGAGCAGCTGCGACCAGCCGTCCCAGACGACCTCGCCGGCCGACAGGTCGAGCTGGTCGATGATGTAGGAGTCGAGCCCCTGCTCGTTGAGCATCGAGGGGATCTCGTAGATCGACGCGACGTCCTTCGCGTTGACCACGGCCTGCTCGTCGACGTCGCACATCAGCGCGATCTTGCGCTTGTTCGACTCCGACACCGGCCGGTCACTGCGCAGCACCAGCGCGTCCGGCTGGATGCCGATCGAGCGCAACGCGGCGACGGAGTGCTGGGTCGGCTTGGTCTTCTGCTCGCCGGAGGCGCCCATGAACGGCACGAGCGAGACGTGCACGAAGAAGACGTTGCGGCGGCCGAGCTCGTGGCGCACCTGGCGGGCCGACTCGATGAAGGGCTGCGACTCAATGTCGCCGACGGTGCCGCCGATCTCGGTGATGATCACGTCGGGCTGCGGGTCGTCCTCGGCCTGCAGGCGCATGCGGCGCTTGATCTCGTCGGTGATGTGCGGGATGACCTGGACCGTGTCGCCGAGGTACTCGCCGGCCCGCTCGCGGGCGATCACCCGGGAGTAGATCTGACCGGTGGTGACGTTCGCCGCCTGGTTGAGGTTGATGTCGAGGAAGCGCTCGTAGTGCCCGATGTCGAGGTCGGTCTCGGCGCCGTCGTCGGTCACGAAGACCTCGCCGTGCTGGAACGGGTTCATCGTCCCGGGATCCACGTTGAGGTAGGGGTCGAGCTTCTGCATCACGACGCGCAGTCCGCGCGCGGTGAGCAGGTTGCCGAGGCTGGCGGCCGTCAGGCCCTTGCCGAGCGAGGAGACGACCCCGCCCGTGACGAAGATGTGCTTCGTGACCTTCGCGGGGGCGGTGTCGCGCCCGGCCGCAGAAGTGTCGGAAGAGGAAGAGGAAAGGCCCGAGTTCGAATTGTCCACCACGGGGTTCCACCGTAACAGCAGAACCGGCTCCGGGCGCCGCCGCCGCCGATTTCGCACCGGTCGGGGGGCGGCGCACTGCGCGTCGTCAGCGCCGCCGGCTCGACTCGAGCAGCTCGCGCGCATGCGCCAGGGCGTTCTCGGAGTCGGTCAGCCCGGAGAGCAGGCGCGCCATCTCGGAGACCCGCTCTTCAGCGTCCAGCTGCGTCACCGCACTCGAGGTGACCGAGCCGTCCGAGCCCTTCTCGACCCGGAGGTGGTTGGTCGCGAAGGCCGCGACCTGGGCCAGGTGCGTCACGACAATGACCTGCGACGTCTCGGCCAGGCGCGCGAGCCGGCGACCGATCTCGATCGCCGCCGCACCGCCGACGCCTGCATCGACCTCGTCGAAGACGAACGTCGGCACCGGATCGTTCGCCGCCACGACCACCTCGATCGCGAGCATCACCCGCGAGAGCTCTCCCCCGGAGGCGCCCTTCGCGAGCGCGCGCGGAGTGGCCCCGGTGTGCGGCTGCAGCAGCATCTCGACCGTGTCCCGCCCGTGCACCGTCGGCTCGCTCGCGCTGCCGACCTGCACGTGCAGGCGCGCGTCGGCCATGGCCAGCGCGGTCAGCTCGTCGCTCACCCGCGCACCCAGCTCGGCGGCGGCCGCGGTGCGCAGCTCGGTCAGCCGGTCGGCGAGCCGCTCGACCAGATCGGCGTCGGCGGCGGTGTCCGCCTCGAGGGCCGCGATCCGCTCGTCGTCGCCGTCGAGCTCGAGCAGCCGCAGGCCGGAGGAGTCGACCAGGTCGAGCACGTCGTCGAGGGTCGGTCCGTAGGTGCGGGCCAGGGCGGAGAGCTCCGCCCGGCGGTTCTCGATCAGCTCGAGGTCGTGCGCGCCGTCGAGGTCGAGCTCGGCGAGGTAGGAGGAGAGGCCGGCCGCGACGTCGCCGAGCAGCACCGACGCCTCGCCGAGGGTCTGGGTCAGCGGCTCGAGTGCCGCGTCGTGCTCCGCGGCGCGCTCGAGCACCCGGCGGGCGATCTCGACGAGGCCCAGGGCGTCCCGGCCGTCGAGCTCCTCCGAGGACACGGCCTCGCGGGCCTCGCCCGCGGCGATGCGCAGCTGCTCGATGCTGCCGAGCCGCTCGGACTGCGTCGAGAGCTCGACGTCCTCGCCGCGCTGCGGGGCGACCACCTCGATCTCGGCGAGCGCGCTGCGAAGTCGCTCCGCCTCGCGTGCCCGCGACTCGCGTGCTGTGGTCAGCTCGTCGAGCTCCTCGCGGTTGGCCCGCCAGCGCTCGAAGGCGCTCGCGTAGTCGCGCAGGGCCTCCCCCAGCTCGGGTCCGCCGAAGCGGTCGAGCGCGTCGCGCTGCGCGGCGGCCGAGCGGAGCCGGATCTGATCCGACTGCCCGTGCACCACGACGAGCTGATCGGCCAGCTCGCTGAGCACGCTGACCGGGGCGCTGCGGCCGCCGACGACGGCGCGGCCGCGCCCCTCGGCCGAGACCGAGCGGGCGAGCAGCAGCTCGGGTCCGTCGAGGTCGCCGCCGGCGTCGTGGACGCGATCTGCGACCGCGCCCTCCTCGGGCACGAGCCAGCGGCCCGACACCCAGGCCTGCTTGCTGCCGGAGCGGACGGCGGACGCGTCGGAGCGCGCGCCGAGCACGAGGCCCAGGGCGGTCACGACCATGGTCTTGCCGGCACCGGTCTCGCCGGTGACGGCGGTGAATCCCGGTCCGAGCGGGAGGGTCGCCTCGGCGATGACGCCGAGGTCGCGGATCTGCAGCTCCTCGAGCATGCGGCTACTCCGTCTCCGCCGACCCCCGCCATCCGCGGATGGGGAGACCGAACTTCTGCACCAGGCGATCGGTGAACGGGGCGTCGTGCAGGCGGGCGAAGCGCACCGGCACGGGCGAGCGGCGGTAGACCACCCGCGCCCCGGGCGGCAGCTCATAGGTGCGCCGGCCGTCGGCCCAGAGCACGCCGACGCCGTCGGTGCGCTCCTTCACCTCGACGGCGAGGCTGGAGTCCGGCCCCACGACGAGCGGGCGGGCGAACAGGGCGTGCGCACTGAGCGGCACGAGCAGCATCGCCTCGAGCGTGGGCCAGACGACGGGACCACCGCCGGAGAACGCGTAGGCGGTCGAGCCGGTGGGCGTCGACACGACGATGCCGTCGCAGCCGAAGCTGGAGAGCGGGCGGCCGTCGACGCCGACCATCACCTCGAGCATCCGCTCGCGGCTGCCCTTCTCGACGGTCGCCTCGTTGAGCGCCCAGGTCTCGTAGACGACGGCGTCGTCGATCTTGACGCGCACGTGCAGCGTCATCCGCTCCTCCACGGCGTAGTCGCCGTCGAGTGCGCGCGCGACCGCGTCATCGAGGTCGTCCCGCTCGCTCTCGGCGAGGAAGCCGACATGGCCGAGGTTCACCCCGAGCAGCGGAGCCGTGCCGGTCCGGACGATCTCGGCCGCGCGCAGGATGGTGCCGTCCCCGCCGAGGACGAAGACCAGCTCGATCTCCTCCAGCGTGACGTCGGCACCGAGGACGGCCACGTCGCTGAGCTCGGGCGCGGTGCGGACGATGTCGCCCTTGTCGTCGGCGCAGAGCACGGGCCGGGCTCCGGACCCGCGGAGGCGTCCGACCACGAGGATCGCCGCTTCGAGGGAGTCCGCCCGTCCGGTGTGGGCGATGACGAGGATGTTGCGCTCGCCAGGAGGGGACTGCATCGAGTGGGTGTCCTTCGGGTCGATCGACGGCGGCGGACACGATCGCGTCACCCGAGGGTGAGCGCGGTGACCGCGTCCCTCCATTCTGTCGGAATCGTTCCGCGGTCGCGGTGGAGGTGCACCAGATACTCCTGATTCCCAGCGCCACCCGGGAGCGGCGAGGCGATCAGGCCGGCCACTCCGAGTCCCGCGTCCCACGCGGACCAGAGCACGTCCGAGAGCGCCTCGCGCCGGAGCTCCGGATCGCGGACGATCCCCTCCTTGATGCCGAGACGGCCCACCTCGAACTGCGGCTTGACCAGCACGACGAAGTCGGCACTCGGCGCGACGGAGGCGGCGACCGCCGGCAGCACCATCGACAGGGAGATGAAGGAGACGTCGGCGACGACGAGGTCCGGCACGACATCCGTTCGGGAGGCCGCCGCGAGCGAGCTCGCCGTCATCTCCCGGGCGTTGAAGCCCTCGATGACGTGCACTCGCTCGTCGGAGCGGATCCGCGGCGCCAGCTGCCCGTGACCGACGTCGAGCGCGATCACCGACGCGACTCCGCGTTCCAGGAGCACCTGGGAGAAGCCGCCGGTGGAGGCCCCGACGTCCAGGGCGTTCGCGCCGTCGACCCGCACGGTGGGGAAGGCGTCCAGTGCGGCGATCAGCTTGTGGGCCGCCCGGCTGACGTAGTGGTCCAGCGAGGCGACGGCGACCTCCTGCTCGGGCCGCACTCGGATCGACGGCTTGAGCGCCGGCGCACCGTCCACGGTGACGACGCCGTCGGCGATCATGCGCGCCGCGTGCACTCGCGATCGAGCGATGCCTCGTGAGGCGAGAGCGGTGTCGAGTCGCTGATCCTCGGAGTCGGTCATCGAGCGGAGTCACCACCCTCGAGCCGGATCCGCAGCTGCTCCTGCAGTTCCAGATAGGCGGCGGCCCGCGACGCCAAGGGCGACTGCTCGATGTCGTCGAGACGATCGCCGAGTTCGACGCTCTCGCTTCCGGACGTGCGGTCCTCGGACATCGTCACTCCTCACGGCGCCGCGTCGAGCGGCTGATGGCTCCTTCTGTGGAACCTCTGGTTAAACAGCGATGGCCACCCATTTCTGGGTGGCCATCGTGAATTGGTGTCCGGCGGTGTCCTACTCTCCCACAGGGTCCCCCCTGCAGTACCATCGGCGCTGAGAGTCTTAGCTTCCGGGTTCGGAATGTGACCGGGCGTTTCCCTCTCGCTATGGCCGCCGTAACCCTCTCAGACACACCCACCAGCCTGAGGCGTGGTGGTGGTCAAATCTGGGTCACACGTCATGCGTGTGTTCTGTTGTCCGCCCCGAAGGTGCGGTGTGCAGGTCGTGTCTTTGCGAACACGACCCGCGGTATGGAGCCCGTATTCTGGGAACCACAAAGTGGACGCAAGCAATCTCTGACCACTCCTACCAGCCTTTACAACGGTATGAGTGTAGTGATTATCAAGTTATCGGCTTATTAGTACCGGTCAGCTCCGACAGTCTTTAGTCCTGTCTTCCACATCCGGCCTATCAACCCAGTCGTCTGGCTGGGAGCCTCTCCCCCGAAGGGATGGAAATCTCATCTCGAAGCCGGCTTCCCGCTTAGATGCTTTCAGCGGTTATCCGTTCCGAACGTAGCTAATCAGCGGTGCTCCTGGCGGAACAACTGACACACCAGAGGTTCGTCCATCCCGGTCCTCTCGTACTAGGGATAGATCTTCTCAAATTTCCTGCGCGCGCAGCGGATAGGGACCGAACTGTCTCACGACGTTCTAAACCCAGCTCGCGTACCGCTTTAATGGGCGAACAGCCCAACCCTTGGGACCTACTCCAGCCCCAGGATGCGACGAGCCGACATCGAGGTGCCAAACCATGCCGTCGATATGGACTCTTGGGCAAGATCAGCCTGTTATCCCCGAGGTACCTTTTATCCGTTGAGCGACAGCGCTTCCACAAGCCACTGCCGGATCACTAGTCCCGACTTTCGTCCCTGCTCGACTTGTCAGTCTCACAGTCAAGCTCCCTTGTGCACTTACACTCGACACCTGATTGCCAACCAGGTTGAGGGAACCTTTGGGCGCCTCCGTTACTCTTTAGGAGGCAACCGCCCCAGTTAAACTACCCATCAGGCACTGTCCCTGAACCCGATTAGGGTCCGAAGTTAGATATCCAGAGTGACCAGAGTGGTATTTCAACAATGACTCCACGAACACTAGCGTGCCCGCTTCACAGTCTCCCACCTATCCTACACAAGCCACACCGAACACCAATACCAAACTATAGTAAAGGTCACGGGGTCTTTCCGTCCTGCTGCGCGTAACGAGCATCTTTACTCGTAATGCAATTTCGCCGAGTTCGCGGTTGAGACAGCTGGGAAGTCGTTACGCCATTCGTGCAGGTCGGAACTTACCCGACAAGGAATTTCGCTACCTTAGGATGGTTATAGTTACCACCGCCGTTTACTGGGGCTTAAATTCTCAGCTTCGCCTTGCGGCTAACCGTTCCTCTTAACCTTCCAGCACCGGGCAGGCGTCAGTCCGTATACATCGTCTTGCGACTTAGCACGGACCTGTGTTTTTAGTAAACAGTCGCTTCCCACTGGTCTCTGCGGCCATCGAACGCTCCCGGAGCAAGTCCGTTCACGCCTCAGGCCCCCCTTCTCCCGAAGTTACGGGGGCATTTTGCCGAGTTCCTTAACCACGATTCTCTCGATCTCCTTAGTATTCTCTACCTGACCACCTGAGTCGGTTTGGGGTACGGGCAGCTAGAACCTCGCGTCGATGCTTTTCTTGGCAGCATAGGATCACCGATTTCGACTTGCGTCTACCCATCAGATCTCAGGCTATGTGAACGACGGATTTGCCTATCGTTCGCCCTACATCCTTAGACCGGGACAACCATCGCCCGGCTCGGCTACCTTCCTGCGTCACACCCGTTAATACGCTAAACGCACCAGCACGGGGTCGTACGCTAGGCCCAACGCTTCACCCCGAAGGGATCCATCAAAGGGATTCAGATACTTAGCACTACTGGATTGTCTTGGGCGGTTCTTCGCCGGTACGGGAATATCAACCCGTTGTCCATCGACTACGCCTGTCGGCCTCGCCTTAGGTCCCGACTTACCCAGGGAAGATTAGCTTGACCCTGGAACCCTTGGTCTTCCGGAGGACGGGTTTCTCACCCGTCTTTCGCTACTCATGCCTGCATTCTCACTCGTGTGGCGTCCACGGCTGGTTCACACCGCCGCTTCACTCGCCACACGACGCTCTCCTACCCATCAACACGGCTGGACCACGAAGGCCTACCACTAATGTCAATGCCACAACTTCGGTGGCGTGCTTGAGCCCCGTTACATTGTCGGCGCGGAATCACTTGACCAGTGAGCTATTACGCACTCTTTCAAGGGTGGCTGCTTCTAAGCCAACCTCCTGGTTGTCTGTGCAACTCCACATCCTTTCCCACTTAGCACGCGCTTAGGGACCTTAGTTGGTGGTCTGGGTTGTTTCCCTCTCGACTATGAAGCTTATCCCCCACAGTCTCACTGCTGCGCTCTCACTTACCGGCATTCGGAGTTTGGCTGACGTCAGTAAGCTTTTGGGCCCCATCGGCCATCCAGTAGCTCTACCTCCGGCAAGAAACACGCAACGCTGCACCTAAATGCATTTCGGAGAGAACCAGCTATCACGAAGTTTGATTGGCCTTTCACCCCTATCCACAGCTCATCCCCTCCATTTTCAACTGAAGTGGGTTCGGTCCTCCACGACGTCTTACCGTCGCTTCAACCTGGCCATGGATAGATCACTTCGCTTCGGGTCTAGACCCTGCGACTGAATCGCCCTATTCGGACTCGCTTTCGCTACGGCTGCCCCACACGGGTTAACCTCGCCACAGAGCACTAACTCGCAGGCTCATTCTTCAAAAGGCACGCCGTCACCCCAACATGGGAGCTCCGACGGTTTGTAAGCAAACGGTTTCAGGTACTATTTCACTCCCCTCCCGGGGTACTTTTCACCTTTCCCTCACGGTACTTGTCCGCTATCGGTCATCTGGGAGTATTTAGGCTTATCAGGTGGTCCTGACAGATTCACACGGGATTTCTCGGGCCCCGTGCTACTTGGGATACTCTTCACGCCATAACACCATTTCGACTACGGGGCTCGCACCCGCTCTGGCCAGGCATTCAAACCTGTTCGTCTATGATGCGCTGTAACGTTCAGTGCTCGGCAGAACACAACGAAAAGTCCCACAACCCCGACCATGCAACCCCTGCCGGGTATCACACATGATTCGGTTTAGCCTCTTCCGCGTTCGCTCGCCACTACTGACGGAATCACTGTTGTTTTCTCTTCCTGTGGGTACTGAGATGTTTCACTTCCCCACGTTCCCTCTACCCGCCCTATATATTCAGGCGGGAGTCACCAGGTCACCACAAGGGGCCTGGCGGGGTTTCCCCATTCGGAAATCCTCGGATCACAGCTCGTTTATCAGCTCCCCGAGGCTTATCGCAGATTACGACGTCCTTCTTCGGCTCCAGATGCCAAGGCATTCACCGTTTGCTCTTAAAAACTTGAAAATCACATGAGTTTAAGAAACCACAACTCGAAAAGTTGCAGATCCAATGATTGGCAAGAACACAACCCGAAGGCTGCTCCTTGCGAATCTTGTCGACCCGAACAACCCGCAAAGGCTGCCCGAGTCTAAGATGCTCGCGTCCACTGTGTAGTTCTCAAAATACGGGCGGTATCCCTCCCCCACACACCCAGGCGTGAAGAAAGGATCCAGGAGAGTCGAGATCCAGCCACCCCCGAAGGAGCAGCCGGCCCGGTCCCTCAGGACCCAACAGCGTGCATGTGCAGTCGCCCACCCGCTCATGCGTTCCCAACCCGAAGGCTGTACTGACACGAGACGAATCTCTTCCTGCACCCAGTTCAATGTTCCACCCATGAGCTACCAGCAAAGACATTCGCTTTGATCTGGCGCCTGGAACAACCTCTACGCCGAAGCGCATGGTGTCCAGATGCTCCTTAGAAAGGAGGTGATCCAGCCGCACCTTCCGGTACGGCTACCTTGTTACGACTTAGTCCTAATCACCGATCCCACCTTCGACAGCTCCCTCCTTGCGGTTAGGCCACTGGCTTCGGGTGTTACCGACTTTCATGACTTGACGGGCGGTGTGTACAAGGCCCGGGAACGTATTCACCGCAGCGTTGCTGATCTGCGATTACTAGCGACTCCGACTTCATGAGGTCGAGTTGCAGACCTCAATCCGAACTGAGACCGGCTTTTTGGGATTCGCTCCACCTTACGGTATCGCAGCCCTTTGTACCGGCCATTGTAGCATGCGTGAAGCCCAAGACATAAGGGGCATGATGATTTGACGTCATCCCCACCTTCCTCCGAGTTGACCCCGGCAGTCTCCTATGAGTTCCCACCATGACGTGCTGGCAACATAGAACGAGGGTTGCGCTCGTTGCGGGACTTAACCCAACATCTCACGACACGAGCTGACGACAACCATGCACCACCTGTATACCGACCTTGCGGGGCAACCATTTCTGGAAGTTTCCGGTATATGTCAAGCCTTGGTAAGGTTCTTCGCGTTGCATCGAATTAATCCGCATGCTCCGCCGCTTGTGCGGGCCCCCGTCAATTCCTTTGAGTTTTAGCCTTGCGGCCGTACTCCCCAGGCGGGGAACTTAATGCGTTAGCTGCGACACGGAGACCGTGGAAAGGTCCCCACATCTAGTTCCCAACGTTTACGGCGTGGACTACCAGGGTATCTAATCCTGTTCGCTCCCCACGCTTTCGCTCCTCAGCGTCAGTAACGGCCCAGAGAACTGCCTTCGCCATCGGTGTTCCTCCTGATATCTGCGCATTCCACCGCTACACCAGGAATTCCATTCTCCCCTACCGCACTCTAGTCTGCCCGTACCCACTGCAGGCCCGAGGTTGAGCCTCGGGTTTTCACAGCAGACGCGACAAACCGCCTACGAGCTCTTTACGCCCAATAATTCCGGACAACGCTTGCACCCTACGTATTACCGCGGCTGCTGGCACGTAGTTAGCCGGTGCTTTTTCTGCAGGTACCGTCAAGCCGAAGCCCTTCTTCCCTACTAAAAGAGGTTTACAACCCGAAGGCCGTCATCCCCCACGCGGCGTTGCTGCATCAGGCTTTCGCCCATTGTGCAATATTCCCCACTGCTGCCTCCCGTAGGAGTCTGGGCCGTGTCTCAGTCCCAGTGTGGCCGGTCACCCTCTCAGGCCGGCTACCCGTCGTCGGCTTGGTGAGCCATTACCTCACCAACTACCTGATAGGCCGCGAGTCCATCCTTGACCGAAAAACTTTCCACCCGCACCCGATGCCGGGGCAGGTCGTATCCGGTATTAGACGCCGTTTCCAGCGCTTATCCCAGAGTCAAGGGCAGGTTACTCACGTGTTACTCACCCGTTCGCCACTAATCCACCCAGCAAGCTGGGCTTCATCGTTCGACTTGCATGTGTTAAGCACGCCGCCAGCGTTCGTCCTGAGCCAGGATCAAACTCTCCGTAAAAATATTACGAACACCAACCCCGAAAGGAAGGCACTCAAGTTTGACCTCTAGCAAATAAGACATCATTACTGACATCAATTTCCAAAGGAACCCAACCGGATCACAAGACCCGGACGGGGTTATAAATTTGGCATTGAACATAGTGCACGCTGTTGAGTTCTCAAGAATCGGACACATCCCGCCTCCACACCAGAAGAGATGCTTCACAACGGAAGTGATCGAAGATGTTGTATCGAAAGCCGGCCTGATTCAGGCGGACCGTTCGATTTGTTCGTGTCGCCGAGACCGGGTAGGATTATCAGAATCGAAGTCCCGATCGCCTCCGTGGCAACTCGACTAACTTAGCACATCCGCAGGCCGTGTCAAGTCGGCGTCTTCGTGATGCTCGGCGTCGGATCCGGAGATCGTCTCGCCGTCATCGTGCGCAGCCGAGGCCGTGCACCGAAGCCGAGGACCTGGGTCCCGCGGAGGCTTTGCATCTTACGCTCGCGATCCGCCGCCATCAAGAGACGAATCTCTAACAGGCTTGAGAGCGAGGGGATGGTCATCGCTTGAGGGGGGCCGGCGGGTCACGATGCTCTGCATCCGACTCTCGCTGTCCGCTCCTTTGGGCTGACGAGGAGTTACATTACGTCGAGGTTTCGCGGCCCTGCAAATCGCTCGTCGCCCGGGCGTGTCGCGATCCGGGCTCCTCTCGGCGCGGACCGGGTCCGCGTCAGGAGACGAATGCGCCGGCGAAGCTCTTCTTGCCTCGGCGCAGCACCGCGATCCCGTCGATCAGCGGGAGGTCGCCGAGCACGGCGGCGTCGTCCGACACCGCGGTGTTGTTCACCGAGAGACCGCCCTGGCCGATCGCCCGGCGGGCCTCGCCGAGACTCGTGACGAGTCCGGCCTCCACGAAGGCCTGCACCACCGGAGTCGCCGCGGTCGCCTCGACCGTCGTCACCGCCTGGAGTGCTCCCCGCAGGATCCCCGCGTCGACGCCCTCCAGCGACCCGCGACCGAAGAGCGCCGAGGAGGCTGCGATCACCGAGGCCGTCACCGCCTCCCCGTGCACGAGAGTGGTGACCTCGCTCGCGAGCGCGCGCTGCGCCTCCCGCTTGAACGGTGCTTCGACGCTCGCCTGCTCGAGCCGCTCGATCTCGGTGCGCGGCAGGTAGGTGAAGGTCTTCAGCCGGGCCGCCACATCGCGGTCGTCGGTGTTGAGCCAGAACTGGTAGAACGCGTACGGGCTGGTGAGCGACGGGTCGAGCCAGACGGCGTTGCCCTCGCTCTTGCCGAACTTCGTCCCGTCGGAGTTCATCACCAGCGGCGTCCCGATGGCGTGCACCGAGACCCCCTCCGTCCGGTGGATCAGATCGGTCCCGCTGGTGAGGTTGCCCCACTGATCGCTGCCACCCGTCTGCAGGACGCAGCCGTACTGGCGGTAGAGCTCGAGGTAGTCCAGCCCCTGCAGGATCTGGTAGCTGAACTCGGTGTAGCTGATCCCCGCGTCGGAGTTCAGGCGGGCTCTGACCGCGTCCTTCTTGAGCATCGTGCCCACCCGGAAGTGCTTGCCGATCTCCCGGAGGAAGTCGATCGCCGACAGCGGCGCCGTCCAGTCCAGGTTGTTCACCAGCCGCAGCGGGTTCTCCCCCTCGGTCGAGAGGAACCGCGACACCTGCGCCTGCAGGCGGGACACCCACTCGACCACCGTCTCGCGGGAGTTGAGCGTCCGCTCCGCCGTCGGCCGCGGGTCGCCGATGAGCCCGGTCGATCCGCCGACGAGACCGAGGGGACGGTGCCCGGCGAGCTGGAGCCGGCGGAGCACGATCAGCTGCACCAGGTTGCCCAGGTGCAGGCTCGGCGCGGTCGGGTCGAAGCCGCAGTAGTAGGTGATCGGGTCTCCGGCGAGGAGCTCGCGCAGTGCTGCCGCGTCGGTCGACACGTGGATCGCGCCACGCCAGACGAGCTCGTCCCAGACGTTCTCGAACGAGGGATCGAGCGACGGGGTGGTCGCGGATCCGCGGGAGTCCTGATCGGTCACCCGTCCAGGGTAGCGCGAGGCCGGCGGCTCGCTCGGCGTGGGATCAAGTCCGAGAGCTTGATGTCACGGCATCAAGCCCTGATACTTGATCGAGGAGGTCATCGTGTTCGTCATCACCGCCGATCAGCGCGACAGTCGTCACGACGACGACCGGGTCGAGCAGGCGATCGCCGCTCTGCTCGAATCGAAGGAGTCGTCCTTCGTGCTCCCTCCCGAGCGCACCGCGGGCGACGAGTTCCAGTTCGTGCTCGACCGCGCCGAGGCCGTCGTGTCCGTGGTCCTCGCGCTCCACCGCTCCGGGCACTGGAGCATCGGCCTCGGCATCGGCGCGATCGAGCGGCCGCTGCCCCGGACCACCCGCGCCGCCCGCGGAGCGGCGTACTTCGCGGCGCGGCGCGCGGTCGAGGCGGCGAAGGGACGGGCGACCCGCTTCTCCCTCGACCCCGGTGCCTCCGGCTCCGATCCGTCCGGCCACGGCTCCCCCGACGACGCCTTCCCCTCGGTCGGCGACGCCCAGGCTCTGTTCGATCCGCTGCTCCACCTCCGGGACTCGCGGACCCCGGCCGGGTGGGAGATCGTCGACCTCCTGGACGCGGGGCTCTCGCAGAAGGAGGCCGCCGAGCGTCTCGCCGTCACCCCCCAGGCGGTCAGCCTCCGGGTGCGGACCGCGAGCGCGCGCGCCGATGGACCGGCACGGGACGCCCTCGCCCGGCTGCTGACGGTGGTCGACCGTACGCTCGACCCCGACGCGGCGGCGAGCACCGACCCGTCGCAGCGCGGATCGATCGAGACCGACGCAGCTTCCGCTTCCGCTTCCGCTTCCGCTTCCGCTTCCGCTTCCGCTTCCGAGAGGACACCCCGATGACGGCACTCCGCACCGCACTGCCCGAGACCTTCGCCGTCGCCGCGCAGTCCGCCTCCTGGACCGGCGTGCTCCTGGTGCTCCTCACCGGAGTCGCGGGCGCCGTCCTCGCGGTGCGCCTGCGCCGCCCCTCGCTCGGCTGGATCAGCATCGGCGCCGCGGCCGCCGCCTTCCTGCTGACCGGCGTGGCCGGCGCCTCCGCTCCCCCGGCGCTCGCTCTCGCCGTCGTGGTGCTCGCCTTCGCACTCGCGGTCCTCGGCGGCGGGCCGGTGGTCCTGCTCACCCTCGATCTGGCGACCACCGACTCCCGCAGCGGTGCACACGGCGGCATCATGATCGCCGCCGCTCAGCGTCCGGGGACCCCCGGGGTCGCTCCGTCGGCGATCGGCCAGCCGATCGAGGTGCTGCGCGGCGGCACCACCATCGGCGTGCTCGAGCGGATCGCCACCGCGGGCGCCCTGCTCAGCGGTCTGCCGGAGGGCGTCGCCGTGATCGTCGCCGTCAAGGGCGTCGGCCGCTTCAGCGAGCTGGCGTCCCCCGAGGCACGCGAGCGCTTCATCATCGGCACGCTCGCCAGCCTCGCCTGGTCCGCGGCGCTCGGGATCCTCGCGCGGCTCTACCTGGCGGGCTGACCGCCGCCGGCGTCCGGGCGACGCCGGGCCACCGCCCGCCGGTAGGGCGAGACCGATGGATCTCCGGGGATCGAGAACCGCCAGGGGAAGGCGGCGTCGCCGCCCTCGCCGGAGACCCCGGTCCGGGCGGACGACTCGATCGGCACCGGCGACTCGCGCGGCAGCAGCTCGAAGGAGAGAGCCATCGGATCGCCCGACTCCGCGAGGGTCACCCCCAGCGCCTTGGCGAGCCGCGCCGGACCGCGGGCGAGGTCCCTCGGGCGGACCGGTCCGCGTCGGAGCAACGCCAGCTCCTCCCCCACGACCACCTCGCCGGCGCGCAGCAGCACCGCGGACGCCGTGCCGGCCGGCGAGCAGACCAGGTTGACGCAGGTGTGCATGCCGTAGCTGAAATACGCGTAGACCGTGCCCGGCTCCCCGAACATCGGCGCGTTCCGCGGCGACCGGCGCCGGTGCGCGTGCGAACCCGGGTCCTCGCCGAGTCCGAGGTAGGCCTCGACCTCGGTCAGCCGGACGCCGACGATGCCCTCGTCGGTGCGGTGCAGCAGCACCGCTCCGAGCAGATCGGGAGCGACCTCGAGGGCCGAGCGCGACAGGTCGAGCGGCTCCGGCATCCCTAGAAGAAGCTCTGGCCCGAGACCACGGTGACGATGATCACCGCGATGATCACGACACCCGCGACGACGACGAGGGTCCGCTGCTGCCACGGCGGCAGCGGCGGACGGCCGTCGTCGCCGGGCGGGCCCTGGAGGGTCACGACCCGTCCCCGCGGAGGGCGGACCGGACGACGCGCACGCGCTCGGTCAGCTGCGCGAGCTGCTCCGCCACCCGGTCGGGTGCGGTGCCGCCGACGCCGTCGCGGCTGGCGACCGAGCCCCCGATGCTGAGCACCGAGCGGACGTCGGGCGTCAGCAGGGGCGACACCGAGCGCAGCGCCTCGTCGTCGAGGTCCTCGAGACCGAGGCCCCGGGTCTCGGCGAGCTTGACCAGCTCGCCGGTGATCTCGTGCGCGTCGCGGAACGGGACGTGCTTCTTGACCAGCCACTCGGCGACGTCGGTCGCGAGCGAGAAGCCCTGCGGGGCGAGCTCGGCCATCCGGTCGGTGTGGAAGGTCAGCGTGGCGATCATCCCGCTGAACGCGGGGAGGAGCACCTCGAGCGTGGTCACCGAGTCGAAGACCGGCTCCTTGTCCTCCTGCAGGTCGCGGTTGTACGCGAGCGGGAGCGCCTTCAGTGTCGCGAGCAGGCCCGTCAGGTTGCCGAGCAGGCGACCCGCCTTGCCGCGCGCGAGCTCGGCGATGTCGGGGTTCTTCTTCTGCGGCATGATCGACGACCCGGTCGAGTAGCCGTCGTCGAGGGTGACGAAGGCGAACTCGCGCGTGTTCCAGAGGATGATCTCCTCCGCGATCCGCGAGACGTCGATGCCGATCATCGCGCTGACGAAGGCGAACTCGGCGACGAGGTCGCGGCTCGCGGTGCCGTCGATCGAGTTGGGCACGCTCGCGGCGAAGCCGAGCTCGCGGGCGACCGCCTCGGCGTCGAGCCCGAGGGTCGAGCCGGCGAGGGCACCGGAGCCGTACGGCGACACGTCGGCGCGGACCGCCCAGTCGCGCAACCGCTCGAGGTCGCGCAGCAGCGCCCACGCGTGCGCGAGGAGGTGGTGAGCGAGCAGCACCGGCTGCGCGTGCTGCAGATGCGTGCGGCCGGGCATGATCGCCGCAGGGTGGGCGGAGGCCTGCGCGGCGATCGCGTCGATCAGCTGCACCACCAGCTCGGCGATGACGGCGGCGTGGTCGCGGAGGTACATCCGCACGAACGTCGCGATCTGGTCGTTGCGCGAGCGCCCGGCGCGCAGCTTGCCGCCGAGCTCCGGGCCCGCCTCGAGCATCAGGCCGCGCTCGAGCGCGCCGTGCACGTCCTCGTCGGCGTCGTCCGCGGTGAAGCGGCCCTCGACCACC
The DNA here is from genome assembly GCF_004011135.1 of Rathayibacter festucae DSM 15932. NCBI lineage: Bacteria > Bacillati > Actinomycetota > Actinomycetes > Micrococcales > Microbacteriaceae > Rathayibacter > Rathayibacter festucae. Next base: position 2,046,903 of record NZ_CP028137.1, read on the forward strand.
GCCGAGCGCAGGCGCTCGAGCGCGTCGAGCATCCCGGTCAGCTCGGCGTCGTCGAGGTAGCCGGCGGTCGCGAGGGCCCGGGCGTGCGCGCGGGAGCCGGCGATGTCGTACTCGGCGAGCTGCCAGTCGAAGTGCGTCGACTTCGAGAGCGCGGCCAGCTCGGGCGACGGGCCGCCGGCGAACCGGCCTCCCCAGAGCGCGCCGGCCTCGCCCGCGCGGGCGGAGGGTCGTTCCGTCATGGTTCTCCTCGGGGTCGGCTGTCGAGTCTACTGAGCGGCGTCGGGCGTGCCGGCGCGCTCGAGGAGCCAGACCAGCAGGGCCTTCTGGGCGTGCAGGCGGTTCTCCGCCTCGTCCCAGATCACGCTCTGCGGACCGTCGATCACGTCGGCGGTCACCTCGTAGCCGCGGTCGGCGGGCAGGCAGTGCAGGAAGAGCGCATCGGAGGCGGCGGCCGCCATGGTGTCGGAGTCGACGCGGTAGTCGCGGAAGGTGGCGACTCGCGCGGCCTTCTCCTCCTCCTTGCCCATCGACACCCAGGTGTCGGTGATCACGATGTCCGAGCCGGCGGCGCCCGCGGCCGGGTCGGTCGTGGTGGTGGCCGAGCCGCCGGTGGTGGCCGCGATGCGCTGGGCGTCCGCGAGCACGGCCGGAGCGGGAGCGTAGTCCGCGGGAGAGACGATCCGGACGTGCATGCCCGCGGTGGCACCGGCCAGCAGGTAGGAGTGCGCCATGTTGCTCGCGCCGTCGCCGAAGAAGGTCAGCGTGAGGCCGGCGAGGCGACCGCGGTGCTCGCGGATCGTCAGCAGGTCGGCGAGCAGCTGGCACGGGTGGAACTCGTCCGAGAGCGCGTTGACCACGGGGACGCGGGTGCCCGCCGCCATCTCCTCCAGCCCGGACTGCGCGTAGGTGCGCCAGACGATGGCCGCGACCTGGCGTTCGAGCACGCGCGCGGTGTCGGAGGCGGTCTCCTTGCCGCCGAGCTGGCTGCTCGCCGTCGAGATGATCAGCGGGCTGCCGCCGAGATCGGCGATGCCGACGGCGAAGGACACCCGGGTGCGGGTGGAGGACTTGTCGAAGATGACCGCGACGGTCTGCGGGCCGGCGAGCGGCGTCCGCGAGAAGCGGTCGCGCTTGAGCTCCAGAGCGAGATCGAGGATCTCGGCCTGCTCGGCGGGGGTGATGTCGTCGTCGCGGAGGAAGTGGCGGGTCACGGCTGCGGTTCGCTTTCGATCGGAGGAGGAGGTCGGGTCGTTCAGGCGTCGAGCGCCCGCACCGCGCGGCCGAACCGGGCGACGAACTCGTCGACGTCGGCGGCGGTGATGATGAGGGGCGGCGCGATCCGGATGCTGGACTCGTTCGGCGCGTTGACGATGAGTCCCTCCGCCATGGCGGCCGCGGCGAGCCGGGCGGCGACGGGCTCGCTGAGCGCGATGCCGAGCAGGAGACCGGCGCCACGCACCCCGGCGATCAGCGGTGAGCCGAGGCCGAGCACGCCCGCGGTCAGCTGCGCTCCGCGCTCCCGGGCGTTCCGGAGCAGGTCGGCGCGCTCGATCTCGCCGATCACCGCGCCGGCGACCGCGGTCGCGAGCGGGTTGCCGCCGAAGGTGCTGCCGTGGTGGCCCTTCTGCAGCAGCTCGGAGGCCGCGCCGAAGGTGACCAGGGCACCGACGGGGAAGCCGCCGCCGAGTCCCTTGGCCAGGGTGATCGCGTCGGGCAGGATGCCGGCCCGCTGGTAGGCGAACCAGCTGCCGGTGCGGCCGATGCCGGTCTGGATCTCGTCGACGATCAGCAGGGCGCCCCGCTCCCGGGTCAGCTCCCGCGCCCGCTCGAGGAAGCCGTCCGGCAGCGGGATCACGCCCGCCTCACCCTGGATCGGCTCGACGATCAGCGCGGCGACCGACTCGTCGATCGCGGCCTCGAGGGCCTCGACCGTCGCCTCGATGTGCTCGACTCCACCGGGCATCGGCTCGAACGGCGCGCGCATCGCGGCCTTGCCGGTCATCGCGAGGGCGCCCATCGTGCGCCCGTGGAAGGCGTTCTGCAGCGCCAGGATCCGGTGCCGGCCGCCGGCCGCGTGCAGGCGGGCGAGCTTGAAGGCCGCCTCGTTCGCCTCGGTGCCGGAGTTCGCGAAGTAGACGCGGCCCGCCTCGCCCGCCCCGGTCAGCTCGCGGAGCTTCTCGGCCAGCCGGATCTGCGGGGCGGTGGCGAAGTAGTTGGAGACGTGCGCGAGCGCGCCGGCCTGGCGGCTCACGGCCTCGACGAAGACCGGGTGCGCATGGCCGAGCGAGTTCACCGCGATCCCGCCGAGGAAGTCGAGGTACTCGCGGCCGTCGACGTCCCAGACCCGGCAGCCCTCGCCGCGCTCGAGGACGGCGAGCGGAGCGGCGAAGGTCTGCATCATCGCGGCGGCGTAGCGGTCGCGGGCCTCCGCGGTGCGGGCGGAGACGGGTGCGGGATCGGAGGCGGGGACCTCGGGCGCGGGGATGCCGGGAGCGGTATCGGTGGACATGTCGAGCCTTTCGAGCGGAAGCGGACCGGCCGGGAGGGCCGTCGGTGCGCGCACCCCGTCGGGGCGGCGCTCGGAGCCGGGGCCGCTGGTGGTCAGCGGCCCGACGTTCGCTCCCGGTCGCGGGGGTCGGCCGAGGCGACGACCTCGGTGCCGACGCCCTCGGAGGTGAAGACCTCGAGCAGCATCGAGTGCGGGACGCGGCCGTCGATGATCGCGGCCTTCGGCACGCCGCCGCGGACCGCGTCGAGGCAGGCCGTCATCTTGGGGATCATCCCCGACTCGAGCGACGGCAGCAGCGCCGCGAGCTCGTCGGACGCGATGTGCGAGACGAGCGAGCCGCGATCGGGCCAGTCGGCGTAGAGGCCCGGGACGTCGGTGAGGATCACGAGCTTCTCGGCGCCGACGGCGACGGCGAGCGCGGCCGCGGCCGCGTCGGCGTTGACGTTGAGCGACTGCGTCGGGTCGTCGGAGTCGGGCGCGATCGAGGAGACGACCGGGATGCGGCCGGCGTCGAGCTGGGCGAGGACGGCCGCGGGGTCCACGGAGATCACGTCGCCGACCAGGCCGAGATCGTGCTCGACCCCGTCGAGGACCACGCCGCGCCGGCGACCGACGAAGAGGCCCGCGTCCTCGCCGGAGATGCCGGCGGCCAGCGGCCCGTACTCGTTGATCCGCCGGACGATGTCGCGGCTGATGCTGCCGGTGAGCACCATCCGCACGACGTCCATCGCCTCGGGGCTGGTCACCCGGTAGCCGCCGCGGAACTCGCTGGCGATGCCGAGTCGGTCGAGCATCGCGGAGATCTGCGGACCGCCGCCGTGCACGACGACGGGGCGGATGCCCGCGTAGTGCAGGTAGACGATGTCCTGCGCGAAGGCGCGCTGGAGCTCCTCCGACACCATGGCGTTGCCGCCGAACTTGATCACCATCGTCCTGCCGTGGAACCGCTGCAGCCAGGGCAGCGACTCGATCAGGGTGCCGGCCTTGACGGCCACGGCGTCGCGCAGCGCGAGCGTCTCGGCCTCGGTGGGGTCCCCGGTGCTCAACGGATTCTCGGAGTCCGTCGGATTCTCGTCGGCCATCAGCTGGAGTACGCCGAGTTCTCGTGGACGTAGTCGTGGGTGAGGTCGTTGGTCCAGATCGTCGCCGTGGCGTCGCCGGCGTGCAGATCGATGTCGACCGAGACCTTGCGCGGGGCGAGGTCGACCAGGTCGCGGCTCGCGTCGGGCTCGCCGGCCCGGCAGACCTGCACGCCGTTCATCGCCACGTCGATGCCGTAGGGGTCGAACTGCGCGTCGGTGGTGCCGACCGCGGCCAGCACCCGGCCCCAGTTCGGATCGTTGCCGAAGATCGCGGCCTTGAAGAGGTTGCTCCGCGAGACAGCGCGGGCGACGACGACGGCCTCGTCCTCGGTCGCCGCGTTCAGCACCCGGATCGCGACGTCGTGCGCGGCGCCCTCGGCGTCGGCCTGGAGCTGGAGGGTGAGGTCGCGGCAGACCTCGGTGAGCGCGGCGGTGAAGTCGGCCGACTCGGGGCGCACCCCGCTCGCGCCACTCGCCAGCAGCGCCACGGTGTCGTTCGTCGACATGCAGCCGTCCGAGTCGAGGCGGTCGAAGGTGACCCGGGTCGCCGCCCGCAGCGCGGTGTCGAGCTCGGAGGAGTCGAGGACCGCGTCGGTGGTGATCACGACGAGCATCGTCGCGAGACCGGGCGCGAGCATCCCCGCGCCCTTGGCCATGCCGCCGACGGTCCAGCCCTGCTCGGAGCGGACGGTCGCCTGCTTGGGCACGGTGTCGGTCGTCATGATCGCGCGGGCCGCGTCCTCGCCCGCCTCCGGGCCGGTCGCGCCCGGGAGAGCCGCCGAGGCCTCGGTCACCGCGGCCGTCAGCTTGCCGAGGTCGAGCTGATCGCCGATGAGACCGGTGGAGCAGACGAGCACGTCGCCCGCCGAGACGCCCAGGCTCCCGCCGACGGCCTCGGCCGTCGCGTGGGTGACCTGGAAGCCCGCGGCGCCGGTGTAGCAGTTGGCGCCGCCGGAGTTGAGGACGATCGCCGAGACGATGCCGTCGCGCATGACCTGCTCGCTCCAGAGCACCGGGTTCGCCTTGCAGCGGTTGCTGGTGAAGACCGTCGCGGCGTTCTGCAGCGGGCCGAGGTTGTGCACGAGGGCGAGGTCGCGGGCGCCGGTCGACTTGAGACCGGCGACGACGCCGGCCGCGGCGAATCCTGCTGCGGCGGTGATGCTCACGGCGCGACTCCGTTCGTGCTCAGGCCGAGGGTCTCCGGGAGACCGAGGGCGATGTTGGTCGACTGGATCGCGGCGCCGGCGGTGCCCTTGACCAGGTTGTCGAGCGCGGTGACCACCACGACGCGGCGGGCGCGCTCGTCCACGGCGACCCCGATCAGCGCCGTGTTCGCGCCGACGGTGTCGGCTGTGCGCGGGAAGGTCCCCTCCGGCAGCAGCTGGACGAAGGGCTCGTCGGCGTAGGCCGACTCCCACGCGGCGCGCACGTCCTGCGCGGACACTCCCGGCGCGAGCCGAGCGGTCGAGGTCGCGAGGATGCCGCGCGACATCGGCACCAGGATCGGGGTGAACGAGATCGAGACGGGACCGGCACCGGCGAGCGCGAGGTTCTGCCGGATCTCCGGGTTGTGCCGGTGCCCGCCGCCGATGCCGTACGCGTGCGCCGAGCCGAGCAGCTCGCTCGCGAGCAGATCGGTCCGCAGGCTCTTGCCCGCCCCGGACGGGCCGACGGCGAGGACCGAGACCAGATCGGCGGCCTCGATCACTCCGGCGTGGAGCCCCGGCGCGAGGCCGAGCGTGATCGCGGTGACGTTGCAGCCGGGCACCGCGATGCGGCGGACCCCCGCCAGCACGTCGCGCTGCCGGCCGGTGCCGGGCAGCATCAGCTCGGGCAGGCCGTAGGGCCAGGCGCCCGCGAACTCGCCACCGTAGTAGTCGGCCCAGTCCTGCTCGTCGGTCAGCCGGTGGTCGGCGCCGCAGTCGACGACGAGCACGTCGTCGGGGAGCGTCGCCGTGATCTCGCCGGACCTGCCGTGCGGCAGCGCGAGGAAGACGACGTCGTGGCCCGCCAGGTTCTCGGTCGTCGTGTCGACGAGCTCGAGGTGGCGCAGCGAGCGCAGGTGCGGCTGCACCGCGGCGAGGGGCTGGCCGGCGTTCGAGTGCGCCGTGACCGTGCGCACCTCGAACTCGGGGTGATCGGCGAGCAGGCGGAGCAGCTCGCCGCCCGCGTACCCGCTCGCTCCGGCCACCGCCACGGAAAAAGTCATGCCCGAGAGCCTAGTCGCTGGCGGGACCCGCCCTGGCCCGGTGGCCGCGGGCGGCCGCCGACCGGAGCCGGCGGCCGTCCGCTCACTCGCGCGGGCTCGCGCCGAAGCGCTCGGCGGCGAGCGCGGTGCCGCTCTCCTTCGCCGCGCTGGCCTCGGCGGCGGTGAGCGTCCGGTCGGCGGCACGGAAGCGCAACGCGAAGGTCAGCGACTTCGAGCCCTCGGGGACGCCCGCACCGCGGTAGTCGTCGACCAGGCGGATCGCCTCGAGCAGCTCGCCGGCGCCCTCGGCCACGGCGGCCTGCAGGTCGGCGGCCGGCACGGCGACAGGCACGACCAGCGAGAGGTCCTGCGTCGCGGCGGGCAGAGCCCCGACCGGGCGCGCGACGACGAGGCGGCCGGCGCGGGCGATCAGCGGATCGAGGTCGAGCTCGACCACCGCCACGCGGTGCGGCAGGTCGAGGTCGTCGGCGAGCGACGGGAGCAGCTCGCCGGCGTGGCCGACCACGGCGCCGTCCAGCAGCACCTCGGCCGTGCGGCCCGGGTGCAGGGCGGCGTGCGAGCCCTGGCGGATCTGCAGCTCCACGCCCGAGGCGGCCGCGACGGCGCGCACGACGTCGAGCGCGTCGCGCCAGTCGAAGTCGCGCGCGGCCACTCCCGGCTGACGCTCGAGCGCCGAGCCCGTCAGCAGCGCAGCCACGTGCAGCGGCTGCCGCGGGATCCCCGCGTTCAGCGCCGCCTCGATCTCCGCGGACGGACGCGCGCCGGCGAGGGGCAGCCCCTCGGAGCCGAACGGAGCGCCGCTCTGCGGCAGGAAGACCGAGCCCATCTCGTAGACGGCCAGGTCGACGAGGCCGCGCGAGCGGTTGCGCGCCGCGACCTGCACGAGTCCGGGCAGGAGGGAGAGCCGCAGCTGCCCCGCCGTCGCGTCCAGCGGGTTCGCCAGCGAGACCTGCTGCACCGGCGCGCCGTCGACGGAGCCGAAGCGGTCGTTGATCGAGCGGGAGAGGAACGGGTAGGACAGCACCTCGGTGAGCCCGGCGGCCGCCAGCGACTGCGCGACCGTCCGGCGCAGGCGCTGACCGGGCGTGAGGCCGCGACCGGGAGGCGCGACGGGGAGGATCGACGGGATGCGGTCGTAGCCGGTGATCCGGGCGACCTCCTCCGCGAGGGTCGAGCGGTCGGTCAGGTCGGGCCGCCAGCTCGGCGGGGTGACGAGCAGGCCCGCTCCCCCGGCCTCGACGCTCGCGCCGATCTCCACGAGGGCGCCGCGGATCTCCTCCGCCGTGTACTCGAGGCCGATCAGGCCGGAGATGTAGCCGTCGGGGAGCTCGATCGCCGACGCCGTGTCGGAATCGGCGAGCACCGAGCCGAGCTCGTCGGCGGTGCCGCCCGCGAGCTCGACCAGCAGCTGCACCGCGCGCGCGGCGGCGACCGGCGCGACCAGCGGGTCCACGCCGCGCTCGAAGCGTCGCGAGGCCTCGCTCGGCAGCTTGTGGCGGCGGGCCGTCCGCGCGATCGAGACCGGGTCGAAGTTCGCGGCCTCGATCAGGACGTCGGCGGTGGTGTCCGTGATCTCGGTGCGGGCGCCGCCCATCACCCCGGCGAGCCCGATCGGCCCGCCGTCGTCGGTGATCAGCAGGTCCTCGTAGTGCAGGCGGCGGGTCTGGCCGTCGAGCGTCTCGAGCGTCTCGCCGGCGCGGGCGCGGCGGACGACGATGCCGCCCTCCAGGCGCTCGAGGTCGTAGCCGTGCAGCGGCTGCCCGAGCTCGAACATGACGTAGTTGGTGATGTCGACGACCAGCGAGATCGAGCGCACGCCGGCCAGGCGCAGGCGCGCGATCATCCACGGCGGGGTCGGCAGCGACGGGTCGATGCCGCGCACCACGCGGGTCACGAAGACGGACGAGCCGACGCGACCGCGAATGGGCGCCTCGTCCTGGACCGCGACGGGGAAGACGGGGGCGGACTCGAGCCGCTCGGGCGCGGTGATCGCCAGCGCGGGGTCGCGGAAGTCGGCGCCGGTCGCGTGGGCGTACTCGCGGGCGATGCCGCGGATCGAGAAGGCGTAGCCGCGGTCCGGGGTCACGTTGACCTCGACGGCGGCGTCGTCCAGCCCGAGCAGCGCGATCGCGTCGGTGCCGACCTCGGGGTCGATGCCGAGGCTCGCCAGCCGGAGGATGCCCTCGTGGTCGTCGCCGAGGCCGAGCTCGCGGGTGGACGCGATCATCCCGTCGGACACGTGACCGTAGGTCTTCCGCGCCGAGATCGGGAACGGGCCGGGCAGCACGGCGCCGGGCAGCGAGACCACGACCTTGTCGCCGGCGGCGAAGTTGTGCGCTCCGCAGACGATGCCGCGGACGTCGTCGCCGCCGTCGGCCGCGCGCTCCCCCTCGGGCGCGACCCGGACGGTGCACCAGTTGATGGTCTTGCCGTTCTTCTGCGGCTCGGGCACGAGGTCGAGGACCTCGCCCACCACGACGGGGCCGGACACCTCGAAGCGGTGGACGTCCTCCTCCTCCAGGCCGACCGACACCAGGGCCGCGTGCACGGCCTCGGTCGTGACGCCCTGCTCGAGGTCGACGTACTCACCCAGCCAGCTCAGCGGGATGCGCATCAGATCACCATCCCGTACTGCTTGCTGAAGCGGACGTCGCCCTCGACCATGTCGCGCATGTCCTTCACGTCATTGCGGAACATCAGGGTCCGCTCGATCCCCATCCCGAAGGCGAAGCCGGAGTACTCGTCCGGGTCGATGCCGACCGAGCGCAGGACGTTCGGGTTCACCATCCCGCAGCCGCCCCACTCGATCCAGCGGGCACCGCCGACGAAGGTGGGGTGCCAGATGTCGAGCTCGGCGCTCGGCTCGGTGAAGGGGAAGTAATTGGGGCGCAGGCGGATCTTCGCCTCGTCGCCGAACAGGAGGCGGGCGACGTGCTCGAGGGTGCCGCGCAGGTGCGCCATCGTCAGGCCGCGGTCGACGGCGAGGCCCTCGAACTGCGTGAAGACGGGGGTGTGCGTGGCGTCGAGCTCGTCGGTGCGGTAGACGCGGCCGGGCGCGATCACGTAGATCGGCGGGGTGCGCTCGAGCATCGAGCGGATCTGCACCGGCGAGGTGTGGGTGCGCAGCACGAGGTGCGACTCGACCGGGTCGACGAAGAAGGTGTCCTGCATCGCACGCGCCGGGTGGTCCTCGTCGAAGTTCAGCGCGTCGAAGTTGAACCACTCGTTCTCCAGCTCCGGCCCCTCCGCGATCTCCCAGCCCATGCCGACGAAGACGTCGGCGATCGACTCCTGGAGGAGCGAGAGCGGGTGGCGGGCGCCCTGGCGCACGAAGCTCGCGCCGGCGGTGACGTCGACGCGCTCGGCATCGAGTGCCGCGGCCTGCTCGGCCTCGACCAGCTCCGCCTCGCGCTCGGCGTACGCGTCGCCGACCTGCTTGCGGGCGCCGCCCACGAGCTTGCCGGACGCCGCCTTGAACTCCGGCGGCACGGAGCGCATCAGCGCGTTCAGTCGGGCGAGGGCCGAGCCCTCGCCGAGGTGGGCGGTGCGAGCCGCCTTCAGAGCGGCGGAATCGGCGGCCGCGCGGATCGCGGTGAGCGCCTCCGCGGTCGCCGCCGAGACGGCCTCGTCGGTGATCGGGTTGCTGTCAGACACGATCCCCCAGTGTAGGGATGCCCCGCGCGGCCCGCTCGCCGCGGCGGGCGGACGCGCTCGCCCGCCCGCGCGGCCGATCGCGGATCCGGCCGACCCCAAGGGTCGATGCCCACCGAATCGGACGACCGGCCCCTGCATGCTGATCGAGTAGCCGGCGACGCCGGCGTATCGAGATCCACCAGCGCCGGAACCGACGCCCGCCAGTCCTCCTCGCGGAGCGGTGGGTCTCGATACGCCCCTCCGGGGCTACTCGACCAGCATGTGCAGGGATATCGAACGGGAACCCTGCAGATCGCCGACCGCCCGCAAGGCGAACGTGCGAATCGCGTGCCAGCGATTCGCGCTAGGCGGACGCAGGACGCTCTGCGGAACGCGACCGCCTCGTCAGCCGACCGCGGTCGGGATCGCCGAAGGCGATCCCGACCAAAAGATTCAGTCCTGGGCGGCGATCAGTGCCGTGTCGGTCGTCGCGCGGACCGCCGGGTGGCCGGTGCCCTTGCGGCCGCCGGTCTTGGTGCGGATCTCGACCCACTTGGCGATGCCGGAGAGGATCAGGCAGATGCCGATGTAGATCGCGCCGACCACGATGGCGGCGGGGATGATCGGGCTGTCCAGGCTCGGCTGGTTGCCGAGGTAGCGGGCGTAGTAGAGCAGCTCGTTGTAGGTGATGATCGAGCCGAGCGCGGTGTCCTTCAGGGCGACGACGAGCTGGGCGATGATCACGGGCAGCATCGACCGGATCGCCTGCGGGAAGAGGATGAGGCGCATGACGCCCGCCTTGCGCAGGCCGATCGCGTAGCCCGCCTCCTTCTGGCCGCGCGGGAGGGCCTCGATGCCGGCGCGGAAGATCTCGGAGAAGACGGAGCCGTTGTAGAGCGTGAGCGCGATGACCACGGCGAGGTACGGCGTGAGCTTGAGGCCGACGAACGGGAGCCCGTAGTACATCAGCATCATCAGGATGAGGACCGGGATCGCGCGGAACAGCTCGATGAAGAGCGTGACCGGGATGTTGATCCAGCGGCGGTCGGAGAGGCGGCCGATCGCCAGCAGCAGGCCGAGCACGATGCTCGCGACGCCCGCGGTGGCGAAGGCGGCGAGCGTCTGCCCGAGAGCGGCGCCGATGCTCTGCCAGACCAGCGGGTAGCCGAACGCCCGCCACTTGGCCGGCGAGAACTGCCCGGACTCGGCGAAGCGCCAGAGCACGAAGGCCAGCAGCGCCACGAGGACGAGGACGACGACGGCGCCGATGACGCGGTTGCGGGCGACCGCGCGGGGTCCGGGGTTGTCGAAGAGGACGGAGCTCATCGGGCGACCCTCCACTTCTTCTCGAGCTGGCGTTGGAGGAGGGAGAGCGCGGTGACGAGGACCACGAAGACCAGGGCGACCCAGAGCACGACGATGAGGCTGTTCTCGCCGCGCTCGTTGAGCACGCGGACGATCGTCCCGGCCTCGGCGACCGAGAAGCCGGCGGCGACGGTGGTGTTCTTGAGGAGGGCGATCAGCACGCTCATCAGCGGCGGGATGACCGAGCGGAACGCCTGCGGCAGCACCACCTGGGTCATCGTGAGCCCGAAGTCGAGGCCGATCGCGCGGGCCGCCTCGGCCTGGCCGATCGGCACGGTGTTGATCCCGGAGCGGAGCACCTCGGCGACGTAGGTCGCGGTGTAGATGCTCAGGGCGGCGATCGCGAGGTTCGTGTACTCGACGTCCGGCAGGTCGAGCTTGGGGTAGCCGAAGGCGAAGAAGAACATCAGCAGCGTCAGCGGCGTGTTCCGGATGGTGTTGACGTAGACGGTGCCGACCGCTCGCGCGATCGGGACGGGCGAGACGCGCATCGCTCCGACCACGGTGCCGAGGAGGAGAGCGAAGACGAGCGACACGACGAACAGCAGCAGGGTGTTGCCGAACGCGGGGACGAACACGTCGAGGTTGTTCAGGAGAACATCCATGCTGCGTGCCCTTTCATCGGGGAGGTGGAAGCGGTCGCCGGTGCGGCGCGGGGCAGAGGAGGTCCCGGGGCGGTGCGCGACGCGCCACCCCGGGACTCCTCAGGGGGTCGGCCTAGTAGGCGTCGACTGCGGGCTGCTCGACCGTGGTGCCGGACTGGCCGAGGGTCTCGTCGTAGATCGCGCTCCAGGTGTCACCGCCGTCGGTCAGCATCTCGTTGATGAAGCCGCGCAGTGCGGTGTCGTCCTTCGCGAGGCCGATACCGTAGAGCTCGGTGCTGAAGGGCTCGCCGACGACCTTCAGGTCGTCCGGGCGCTGGGCGGCATAGCCGATCAGGATCGCGCCGTCGGTGGTGACCGCGTCGACCTGGCCGTCGGCCAGGGCGTCGACGCACTGCGAGTAGGTGTCGAACTCCTCGGTCGGGACCTCGGGGTAGTTGGTGCGGATGTTCTGGATCGGGGTGGAGCCGGTCGCGGAGCACACGGTGGTGTCGGCCGAGAGGTCGTCCGGACCCGTGATGGTGTCGTTGTCCGCGGCGACCAGCAGCTGCTGCCCGGTCTCGAAGTACGGTCCGGCGAAGCCGACCTGCTCCTTGCGCTTGTCGGTGATCGAGTAGGTGCCGACGTAGTAGTCGATGTCGCCGTTCACGATCGACGCCTCGCGGTTCGCCGAGGGGATCGGCTGGTACTCGATCTTGTCCGCGGAGAAGCCGAGGGAGGCCGCGACCCACTTCGCGATCTCGATGTCGAAGCCGGAGCGCTCCCCGGTCGCGGCGTCGAGGTAGCCCAGACCCGGCTGGTCCTCCTTGACGCCGATGGTGACCGTGTCGTCCGCCGTCATGGCGTCGAAGGTCGGGCTGCCCTCGAGGGTGACGTCGGTCGCGACCTCGTAGGCCGCTCCGCTCCCCTCGGAGCCGGAGTCCGAGCCGCCGCCGGTTCCGGAGTCACCGGCGCAGCCGGCGAGGGTGAGGGCCGCTGCGGCGAGTCCCGCGGTCATGAACATGAGCTTGGTGCGCATGATCGTCCTTCCTGGGGTGTGGCCCGCTGGAGCGGGCGATGTCCGGTCGCTCCCCGGGGTTCGGGGGGCGACCTGTCGAACGGCGGCCGAGGCGGGGTCCGCCCGCGGCGCCGGAGACCTAGTGGGTGATCAGCTTCGAGAGGAAGTCCTTGGCCCGGTCGGTCCGGGGGGCGGTGAAGAACGACTCGGGATCGGTGTCCTCGAGGATCTCGCCGTCGGACATGAAGACGACGCGGTGCGCGGCCTTGCGCGCGAAGCCCATCTCGTGGGTGACGACGATCATCGTCATCCCCTCCTCGGCGAGGCCGACCATCACGTCGAGGACCTCGTTGATCATCTCGGGGTCGAGCGCGGAGGTCGGCTCGTCGAAGAGCATCACCTTCGGCTTCATCGCGAGGGCGCGGGCGATGGCCACGCGCTGCTGCTGACCGCCGGAGAGCTGGGCGGGCGTCTTGCCCGCCTGGTGCCCGACGCCGACGCGGTCGAGCAGCGCCTGCGCCTCCGCCTCGGCGGCCTTGCGCGAGAGCTTGCGGACCTTGATCGGCCCGAGCGTGACGTTCTCGAGGATCGTCTTGTGCGCGAAGAGGTTGAAGGACTGGAAGACCATGCCGACGTCGGCGCGCAGGGCGGCGAGCCCCTTGCCCTCCTCCGGCAGCGTCTGACCGTCGATCGAGATCGTGCCGCCGGAGATGGTCTCCAGGCGGTTGATCGTGCGGCAGAGCGTGGACTTACCCGACCCGGAGGGACCGAGCACCACGACCACCTCGCCGCGGTTGATCGTCAGATCGATGTCCTTCAGCGCCTGGAACTCGCCGTAGTGCTTCTGGACCCCGTCGAGGACGACGAGGGGCTCGCGGGCGGCAGCGGACGATCGCCCGGCCTGGGAGGGTGCTTCCATTCCGTCAGAGAATCACACGGGCATGGGTGGGTCAAATCATGAGCGGATTCTTAACCAGAGCGCAACAACCGGGGCTCGCTCCCAGCCTCATACCATGCCGAGGTGGTCTTCTCTCAGTTCTGGCGTGAAACGTCTCAGAACTGCGCGTGAAGCGGCACGTCAGGAGCGGAGCGCGAAGGCGCTCTCGTAGAGGCAGACCGAGGCGGCGGTGGCGAGGTTGAGCGACTCCGCGGCGCCGTAGATCGGCACGGCCACGACGCCGTCCATCAGCTCGAGCGACTCGTCCTCGAGGCCGCGGGCCTCGTTGCCGAACACCCAGACCGTCGGCTGCGCGAGGTCGCCCCGGGCGCGCACGTCGAGCAGGCCCTCGCCCTTGACGTCGGCGGCGACGGCACGGAGGCCTGCGGAGCGCAGCCGCTGCAGCACGTCGGGCAGCTCGGCTCCGACCGCGACGGGCAGGTGGAACAGCGAGCCCGTGGTCGAGCGGACGACCTTGGGGTTGTAGAGGTCGACGGAGCGGCCGGTCAGCACGACAGCGTCGGCGCCCGCGGCGTCGGCCGCGCGGATGATCGTGCCGAGATTGCCCGGGTCGCGGACCTCCTCCAGCACGGCGACGAGGCGCGGCTCGGAGGCGACGACGTCCTTGAGCGAGGTCGGGAACTGCCGGCAGACGGCCACGAAGCCCTGCGGCGTGACGGTGTCGGCCATCGAGTCGAGGACGTCCTCGGTCACGTACTCGATCTCGACCTCGGCCTCCTCGGCCGCGGCGACGATCTCGGGGTGGCGCTCGAGCGCGGTGGGGGTCGCGAACGACTCCATCAGCAGCTCGGGGCGGTAGCGCAGCGCCTCGGACATCGCCTGCGGGCCCTCGAGGAGGAAGAGCCCCGACTCCTGCCGTGCCGGACGCCGGGTGAGCTTGGCGACGGAGCGGACACGGGGAGAACGGGGGTTGTCGAGCATGCGGCGAGCCTATCGGCGCACCGTCGCGGGGCCCGGTCGACACGTCGCCCGCCGGGAAGGCGACCTGCGGGAACGAGGTCCTGCGGGCACGAGGACCTGCCGGAACGACGTCCTGCGGGAACGACGAAGGGGGCCACGACTCTCGTCGTGACCCCCTTCGGGGAAGTGCTGCGGACTACGCGGCCTTCGGGGCCGAGGTGTCGGCCGGCAGTGCGGCCTTCGCGCTCGCCACGAGGGCGGTGAAGGTCGCGGGCTCGGTGATCGCGAGGTCAGCGAGGATGCGGCGGTCGACCTGGATGCCGGCCAGGGCGAGGCCCTGGATGAAGCGGTTGTAGGTCAGGCCGTTGGCGCGGGACGCGGCGTTGATGCGCTGGATCCAGAGGCGGCGGAACTCGCCCTTCTTCGCACGGCGGTCGCGGTACGAGTAGACGAGGGAGTGGGTGACCTGCTCCTTGGCCTTCCGGTACAGACGCGAGCGCTGGCCGCGGTAGCCCTTGGCGCGCTCGAGGATGACGCGACGCTTCTTGTGGGCGTTGACCGCCCTCTTGACTCTTGCCATTTCTCTTTCTTCCTTACGATCCGAGTCGGTTGTCGAGGACTACGACGGCAGCGGGCTGCCGCGGTGGTCGACTACAGGCCGAGAAGCTTCTTGGCGACCTTGGCGTCCTGCGGGGCGAGGACCTGGTCCTGGTTCAGGCGGCGGGTGCGGACGCTGGACTTCGACTCCAGGTTGTGACGCATGCCGGCCTGCTGCTTCATGAGCTTGCCGGAGCCCGTGACCTTGAAACGCTTCTTGGCACCCGAGTGGGTCTTCATCTTGGGCATGTTCTCTCCTTGTCGACGTCGCACGCGCACTCGGCGGGCGAAACTGGTGCCCCGCGAGCGGGGCGTCCACCGGCCCCGAGGACGGGGCGGCGAAGTATCAGACGGATTCGGACTCGGCCGATTCCTCTTCGGGGGTGTTGGCCTCGCGACGAGCGGCGCGGACGGCGTTCGCCTCGGCCTTCGCCTCGGACTTGTTCTTCAGCGGGCCGATGACCATCACCATGTTGCGACCGTCGATGGTCGGGGTGGACTCGACCTGGCCGAACTCGGACACGTCCTCCGCGAAGCGCTGCAGGAGCCGCACGCCCATCTCGGGGCGGGACTGCTCGCGACCGCGGAACAGGATCATGGCCTTGACCTTGTCGCCGGCCTTCAGGAAGCCCTCGGCGCGCTTGCGCTTGGTCTCGTAGTCGTGCTTGTCGATCTTCAGGCGGAAACGGACCTCCTTGAGGATCGTGTTCGCCTGGTTGCGACGGGCTTCCTTGAGCTTCTGGGCCTGCTCGTACTTGAACTTCCCGTAGTCCATGATCTTGGCGACGGGAGGCTTGGAGTTGGGAGCAACCTCGACCAGATCCAGGTCTGCGTCCTGCGCGAGTCGCAGGGCGACCTCGATTTTCACGACGCCGACCTGTTCTCCGGCGGGACCCACGAGGCGGACCTCGGGGACGCGGATTCGGTCGTTGGTACGGGGATCGCTGATTGCGTTTCTCCTCTGATCTCGGTGAGTTGCTGCTCTGCGGCCGGATTCTTCGTCCGGCGCATCCCGAGAGAGGTGATTCCCTGTGCGAAGCGCGTCTACCGCGCTGCGCTGCACCCTACGACGCGCTCCCCGAGACGTGTCTCGAGGACCGCAGCCCTGCCCCCGTTGCCGGAGGCGGAGTGCTTCTGACCCGGTAACCTAGTGAAGCGGTCAAGCGCGGGTGGGAGAATCTCCACTTTCGAACCGAGGACATGCCTCGGAGCCCGCATCACCATAGCAGACTTCCGGCCGGAAGGGCAGCGGGCAGCGCCCGCCACTCACCCTCCCCCGCGAGTGCCCCCTCGAGCACCGCCTCGGGGTCCTCGCGAGCGCCGGACTCACCGAACGAGGGACCCATGGCTCAGCACGACGACGATTACGCCCGACGGTTCGGCGACGACTCCGACGTGGAGGCGACCCGCGACATCGCCGAGGTGCCGGCGGTCGAGATCATCACGACCGCCGCGGTGCACCTGATGAGCGCCGCCGCGGTGAAGTGCGGTCTCGCCGACGAGCCGGGCGCGCAGGTCGACCTCGACGAGGCGCGCAAGCTGATCAACGCCCTCGCCGGCCTGGTCACGGCGGGTGCCCCCGACATCAGCGATATGCACGCGCGCAGCCTGCGCGACGGACTGCGGACGCTGCAGCTCGCCTTCCGCGAGGCGTCGCCGATCGCCGACCCGATCGGCAAGGGCCCCGGCGAGAAGTGGACCGGCCCGGTCACCTGAGCGGCGGCGCCCGGGTCAGCCCGTCGGAGCGGACGCCAGCTGGAGGGTCATCGAGTCGACCCGGGCGGCCACGATCTCGTCGGCGGCCCAGCGCTCGCCCAGGCGCGCGACCAGCTCGCCGAGCGCCGAGCGGTCGAGACCGGGCCGCAGCTCCAGCACGATGACGAGCTCCGGTCCCGTCAGCCGCTGACGGCTGTCGCCCGGCTGCACGTCGAGCGAGACGACGGCGTCCTCCCCGTCGGCGCTCGCCCGCAGCGCGGTGAGGACCTCCGGATCGGCCGGGCTCGATCGCCACGGCGAGCCCTCGGCGATCGCCCAGAGCGCCGGACGCCGGACGGCGAACTCGTGCGGCGAGGCGGGGTCGAGGACCATCAGCTCGGTCTCCTCCGCCACCGCGGCCAGCGCCGCCCGCCGGCCGTCGACCGGGACGGGGCGCGCGAGGCGGTCCCAGCGCCGCATCGCCTCGACGTCACTGAAGACCGGGAGGACGGTGCGGCCGTCCGGCCCGGCGACCGTCACGATCGACAGCTCCTGCGACTTGTCGGCGCGGAGCCCGGCGACCCCCTCGGCCTCCTCGCCGAGCTTCGCGACCAGGGGGATGAGCAGGCGCGAGACGCGCAGCGCGTCGACCACCGCCTCCGGGCCCGCGTCGCCGGCGCCGAACGAGCGAAGGGCCCGGACCAGGGCCTCGGGCGCGCTGCCGTCGTCGTCCGTCGAGGCGCTCTGCTCGAAGTGGCGGCCGGCCCACGGGGTCCCGGCCGAGTCGGTCAGGTGCGCGGGGAGCGCCCGGCCCTCACCCGAGGGCGATCCGGTCACTCGGAGGCGACGTCGAGCGCCTCGGCGAGCGTGAACGCTCCGGCGTAGAGCGCCTTGCCGACGATCGCGCCCTCGAGGCCCTGCGGCACGAGGTCGCGGAGCGCCGCGATGTCGTCGAGGTTGGAGATGCCGCCCGAGGCGATGACGGGGCGGTGGGTGCGCGCCATGACCTGCTCGAGCAGCTCGAGGTTCGGGCCCTTGAGGGTGCCGTCCTTGGTGACGTCGGTGACGACGTAGCGGGTGCAGCCGGCCTCCTCGAGGCGCTCGAGGACCTGCCAGAGGTCGCCGCCCTCCTTGGTCCAGCCGCGCGCCGCGAGGGTGGTGCCGCGCACGTCGAGGCCGACCGCGATCTGGTCGCCGTACTGCGCGATGACGCTGGCGGCCCACTCCGGGTTCTCCAGAGCGGCCGTGCCGAGGTTGATGCGCTTCGCCCCGGCGTTGAGCGCGGACTCCAGGCTGCGGTCGTCGCGGATGCCGCCGGAGAGCTCGACGTTGACGCCCTTGACCTGGCGGATGACCTTCTTCATGATGCCGTGGTTGTCACCGCGGCCGAAGGCGGCGTCGAGATCGACGAGGTGGATCCACTCCGCGCCCTGGTCGGCCCAGTCGCCGGCCGCGTCGATCGGGTCGCCGTAGTTCGTCTCGGTGCCCGCCTCGCCCTGCGTCAGGCGGACGGCCTTGCCGCCGGCCACGTCGATCGCGGGGAGAAGGACCAGGCCCGGGGCCTTGGTGAACTCGCTCATCGTCATCCTCAGTCTCGGAGCTGGTGCGGCCGCGGCGCTCGGGGAGCCGCCGACCACCGGCCGATCCTAGTTCGTGCGGAGCCCGCCCAGCCAATTCGAGAGCAGGCGCAGGCCCGCGGCGCCGGACTTCTCGGGGTGGAACTGCGTCGCCGAGAGCGGGCCGTTCTCCACCGCGGCGATGAAGCGGCCGCCGTGGTCGGCCCAGGTGACGGCCGGGCGCGGGAACGGCGGCATGACGTCCAGCGTCCACTCCCGGGCGCCGTACGAGTGCACGAAGTAGAAGCGCTCGTCCTCGATGCCGTCGAACAGCCGCGAGCCGGTGGGCACGTCGACGGTGTTCCAGCCCATGTGCGGCACGACCTCGGCGGGGAGCAGGTCGACCGTTCCCGGCCACTCCCCCAGGCCCTCGCTCTCGACGCCGCGCTCGACGCCGCGCTCGAAGAGCACCTGCATCCCGACGCAGATGCCGAGCACCGGGCGACCGCCGGCGAGGCGCTTCTCGATGATCTCGCCGCCGCGCGCCGCCGTCAGCGCCGACATCACCGCACTGAACGCGCCGACCCCCGGGACCAGCAGGCCGTCGGCCTCGAGGGCGCGGGTGCGGTCGGAGGTCAGCTCGACGTCGGCACCGGCGAGCTCGAGCGCCTTGACGGCCGAGTGGACGTTGCCGGAGCCGTAGTCGTAGACGACGACGGACGGCCGGGCGCCGCTCACAGCGCGCCCTTCGTCGACGGCACCCCGGCGACCAGCGGATCGAAGGCCTTGGCCTGGCGGAACGCGCGCGCGAACGCCTTGAACTCGGCCTCGGCGATGTGGTGCGGATCGCGCCCGCCGAGCACGGTGACGTGCACGGTCAGGCCGGCGTTGAAGGCGATCGCCTCGAAGACGTGGCGGACCATCGATCCGGTGAAGTGGCCGCCGATCAGGTGCAGCGCGAAGCCCTCCGGCTCGCCGCCGTGCACGAGGTAGGGACGGCCGGAGATGTCGACCACGGCCTGGACCAGCGCCTCGTCGAGCGGGACGAGGGCGTCGCCGAAGCGGGAGATGCCGGCCTTGTCGCCGAGCGCCTGCTTGATCGCGGTGCCGAGCACGATGCCGATGTCCTCGGCGGTGTGGTGGATGTCGATCTCGATGTCGCCGGTGGCGCGGACGGTCAGGTCGGTCAGCGAGTGCTTCGCGAACGCCGTCAGCAGGTGATCGAAGAAGGGCACGCCGGTGGAGAGGTCCGCGACACCGGTGCCGTCGAGGTCGATCGACAGCTCGATGCTCGACTCGCTGGTGGCACGACGGAGGGAGGCGGTGCGCCCGGGAGCGGCGCTCGAGGAGGTCATGGTCTCCAGTGTATTCGGGGGCCGCCGACCCTCCGGGCGGCTATTCGCGGGCCAGGGCGACCGCGGGGTCCGCCGACGGGGCGGGCAGCGCGGCGACCGCCTCGAGGAAGGCGGTGGTCTCGGCCTCGGTGCCCGCGCTCACTCGCAGGTGGTTCGGGATGCCGACGTCGCGGATCAGGATGCCCCGCGCGAGCAGCGCCTCGAACATCGCGCCGGGGTCGGCGACGCCGCCGAAGAGGACGAAGTTGCTGCCGGTCTCGTGCGGGGTGTAGCCGAGCTCGCGCAGTCCGTCGATCATCCGGTCGCGCTGGACGATGATCTCGCCCACCATCGCGAGCATCTCGTCCGCGTGGGCGAGCGCCGCGGTCGCGGCCGCCTGGGTCAGCGCGGAGAGGTGGTACGGCAGGCGCACCAGGCGGAGGGCGTCGACGACGGCGGGGTCCGCGGCGAGGTAGCCGAGGCGGACGCCGGCGAAGGCGAAGGCCTTGCTCATCGTGCGGGAGACGAGCAGGCGAGGGCGGCCCTCGAGGAGGCTGAGGGCGGTCGGCGCGTCACGGCCGGCGAACTCGGCGTAGGCCTCGTCGACGACGACGATGCCGTCGGTCGCGTCGTAGACGGCGGCGATCGTCTCGAGGTCCAGCGGGGTTCCGGTGGGGTTGTTCGGCGCGCAGAGGAAGACGATGTCGGGGCGCTCGCGGCGCACCGCGTCGGCGGCGTACGACGCGGACACCCGGAAGTCGTCCTCGCGGTCGACGCCTACCCAGCGCGTGCCGCTGCCGGAGGCGAGGATCGAGTACATCGAGTAGGTCGGCGAGAAGCCGAGCAGTGAGCGGCCGGGGCCGCCGAAGGCCTGCAGGACGTGCTGGAGGACCTCGTTCGAGCCGTTGGCAGCCCAGATCGAGTCGGCGGTCAGACCGTGGCCGAGGTAGCCGGCCAGGGAGTCGCGCAGCTCCCGGAACTCGCGATCGGGGTAGCGGTTCACCGTGCGGAGGGCGACGGACACCCGCTCGACGATGTCGGCGATGACGTCGTCAGGGACCGGGTGGGTGTTCTCGTTGACGTTGAGGGCCACGGGCACGACGGCTTGCGGAGCGCCGTAGGGCTGCTGACCGCGCAGGTCGTCGCGGAGGGGGAGATCGTCGAGAGTCGTCACCCCGGAATGGTACCGGGGCACTCGGTGCGCTCGATCAGTCCGCGAGGTCGTACTGCGCCGGGATCGCGAGGCGCTGCCCGGGCTCGAGGCCGGCGTTCGCCAGCTGGTTGAGCGACTGGATGTCGTAGACGACGTCGCGCGGGTCGGAGTCCGGTGCGAGCTCCTCCGCGAGGGACCAGAGGGACTCGCCGGCGCGGACGGTGACGTACTGGAACTCAACGTCGGCGCTCTCGCCCGAGGCGACGGCTCCGCCGCCGTTGAGTCCGAAGACGAAGGCGCCCGCGACGAGGGGCAGGGCGCCGAGCGTCGCGAGGACGGCGCGACCACGACGGGTCAGGCGCAGGCGGGTGCGCGCACCGGGCTGCTCGGCAGGGGTGACGTGCTGCGCGGAGGGCTGGTGCTGCGCGATGGTGGAGGGCTGTGCGGTCATGGTGATCGCTCCTTTCAGCAGGGGTTCGGGCCGGGGCCTCGGCCGGGAGGACCCGGTCCGAACCTCTGTTCCGAATATATCTTCGAATACCGCGCCGGGCAAGACCCGGTCGCGTCGCATCCATTGCTGAATCGCGCGACACACTCGAACGAATGTTTCGAACGCGGACCCCCGCCGGATACAGTTTCGAGAGTCCGCAGTCAGTACAGCAGCGACCACCGACATCGGTGCTCGACGCGGACGGAGAGGGCGCGCACGCGGCGTGCGCACCGAGAGAGGGACGATCGTGAGCGACGCGCAGACGGCCGGGGCGAAGGCGGCCAGGACGACGACTCCGGCGCCGAAGGCGAAGGCGGCGGCGAAGCCCGCGGCGGGCCGCCGCCGGAAGAATCTCAGCGCGAAGCAGCTCGCGATCCTCGACGCCATCCAGCGCTCGGTGTCCAGCCGCGGCTATCCGCCGAGCATGCGGGAGATCGGCGACGCCGTCGGCCTCGCCTCGCTCTCCAGCGTGACCCACCAGCTCAACCAGCTCGAGCTGAGCGGGTATCTGCGCCGCGATCCCAACCGCCCCCGGGCGCTCGAGATCCTCATCGACGTGCCGAGCTCGACCGAGGACGACGGCTCGTTCGAGTCGACGGCGACGGTCGCCGACGCGGCGATGGTGCCGCTGGTGGGCCGGATCGCGGCGGGCGTGCCGATCATGGCGGACCAGCAGATCGACGAGGTCTTCCCGCTCCCCCGCCAGCTGGTCGGCAAGGGCGAGCTCTTCATGCTCAAGGTGGTCGGCGAGTCGATGATCGACGCCGCCATCTGCGACGGCGACTGGGTCGTCGTCCGCTCGCAGCGCACCGCGGAGAACGGCGAGATCGTCGCCGCGATGCTCGACGGCGAGGCGACCGTCAAGGTCCTCCGCCAGCGCGACGGCCACACCTGGCTGCTCCCCCGCAACTCCAACTTCGAGCCGATCCTCGGCGACGAGGCCGAGGTCCTCGGCAAGATCGTCGCGGTGCTCCGCTCCGTCTGACGCGGCGGCGCACACGCGCAGGAGGGGCGGACGGCATCGAGCCGTCCGCCCCTCCTGCATTCACCGGGAGGCACGGCGAGCAGCTCGCGCAGCGTGACGACGAAGCGCCCGCGACCGCGGAGGTGATCCGTGGTCGCGGGCGCTTCGAGCGCAGGTGACGGCCCCGCCGCTACACCTCGACGGCGGCGACGGGAGCCGCGAACTCGCCGAGCGAGCCGGCGAGGTCCTCGTGCACGAGCGCGTGGACGTGCGTGCCGCCCTCGACGTACTGCGTCGAGAGGATCCGGCCGTTGCGGTGCAGCGAGGAGACCACGTCGCCGCGGTCGTACGGCACGAGCAGGTCGATCTCGATCTGCGGCTCCGGCAGGATCTCGGCGATCTTCGCCTGGAGCTCGTCCATCCCCTCGCCGGTGCGCGCCGACACGAAGACGGCGCCGGGGGCGAGACCGCGCAGCACGAGCCGCTGGCCCTCGTCGACGAGATCGGACTTGTTGAACGCGATGATCTCGGGGATGCTCCGTGCACCCACCTCGCCGATGACGTCCCGGACGGTCGCGATCTGCCCCGCGGGGTCCGGGTGCGAGGCGTCGACGACGTGGACGATGATGTCCGAGTCGGCGACCTCCTCCAGGGTCGAGCGGAACGCCTCCACCAGCTGGTGCGGCAGGGCGCGCACGAAGCCGACGGTGTCGGCGAGCGTGTAGCCGCGCCCGTCCGGGGTCTCGGACTTGCGGATCGTCGCGTCGAGTGTCGCGAAGAGCGAGTTCTCGACGAGCACGCCCGCGTGCGTCATCCGGTTGAGCAGGCTGGACTTGCCGGCGTTGGTGTAGCCGGCGATGGCGACCGACGGCACCGCGTTGCGCTTGCGGTTGGCGCGCTTCGCCTCCCGGGCGGGCTTCATCGCGGTGATCTGCTTGCGCAGGCGCGCCATGCGGGTGTGGATGCGGCGGCGGTCGAGCTCGATCTTCGTCTCACCCGGACCACGCGAGCCCATGCCGGCGCCGGCGCCGACCTGGCCACCGGCCTGGCGGGACATCGACTCGCCCCAGCCGCGCAGGCGCGGCAGCAGGTACTCGAGCTGCGCGAGCTCGACCTGCGCCTTGCCCTCGCGGCTCGTGGCGTGCTGGCTGAAGATGTCGAGGATGACGGCCGTGCGGTCGATGACCTTGACCTTCACCACGTCCTCCAGCGAGCGGCGCTGGCTCGGAGCCAGCTCGGTGTCGGCGACGACCGTGTCGGCGCCGAGGGCGGCGACGAGCCCGGCGAGCTCCTCCGCCTTGCCCTTGCCCAGGTAGGTGCTCGGATCGGGGTGCGGCCGGCGCTGCAGCAGACCGTCCAGGACGGTCGCTCCCGCGGTCTCGGCCAGGGCGGCGAGCTCGTGCAGCGAGTTCTCCGCGTCCTCGATCGAGCCCTGCGAGTACACGCCGATCAGCACCACGTTCTCGAGGCGCAGCTGGCGGTACTCGACCTCGGTGACGTCCTCGAGCTCGGTGGAGAGGCCGGCCACGCGCCGCAGCGCCTGCCGGTCCTCGCGATCGAACTGATCGCCGTCGCTGGTCTGCTCGGCGTCGCGCTCGACGTCGCCTCCGGCGCTCTGCAGCGCCTGGGCTCCGCCCGCGACGAACCGCGAATATCCCGACGAGCGCGACTGCGCGTTCGCCAGGACCCGCGAGACGACGTCCACGGCCTCGGTCGTGTCGGTCTCGTTCAGGTCTTCCGTCATCCGGATAACACTAACTCCTCAGCTGTTGATAAGTTCACTTCTCATGGCCGCCGAGCACTACTTCACCAGCACTCCCGACGGCGACCTCCGACCCCGCAGGATCAGCGCCCGGATCGCCGGCCGCGACCTCGAGGTCACGACCGCCGGCGGGGTGTTCAGCCCCGGCCACGTCGATCTCGGCACCCGGGTCCTGCTGGACGCGGTCCCCGACGCCCCCGCGAGCGGGGACCTCCTGGATCTCGGCTGCGGCTGGGGACCGATCTCGCTCGCCCTGGCGCTCGGCTCCCCCGACGCCCGGGTGTGGGCGGTCGACGTCAACCAGCGGGCGCTCGAGCTCGTCCGCCGCAACTGCGCAGAACTCGGTGTCTCCAATGTCAACGCCGTGCTGCCCGAGGATGTTCCCGAGGACGTCCGCTTCGCCGCCGTCTGGTCGAACCCGCC
Organism: Rathayibacter festucae DSM 15932; assembly: GCF_004011135.1. Taxonomy (NCBI): domain Bacteria; kingdom Bacillati; phylum Actinomycetota; class Actinomycetes; order Micrococcales; family Microbacteriaceae; genus Rathayibacter; species Rathayibacter festucae. Next base: position 2,071,132 of record NZ_CP028137.1, read on the forward strand.
GATCCGGGTCGGCAAGGCCGAGCTGCACGCACTGCTCGAGCGCTGGCTGCCGCGCCTCGAGCCGGAAGCGGAGGCATGGCTCGTCGTCCAGCGCAATCTCGGCGCCGACTCGCTGCTGACCTGGCTGACCGAGACGTTCGAGGGCCGGCTCGAGGTCGACCGGATCTCCTCCGCCAAGGGCTTCCGCGTCATCCGCACCACGCGCACCGCCTGATCGCGGGAATCGGCCGCGCTCGCCGGAACGGATCGGTGCCCAGCCGGTCGATCCCGAGCTAGTCGATCCGGATCGTGCCGGTGTAGACGAGGTCGGCCGGGCCGGACAGGCCGACGTGCTCGCCCTCCTCGGTCGGGAACATCGTCACGCCCAGCGTGCCGCCGGGGACCTCCACGCGCCAGGACTGCGGAGCGCGCGCTCCGGCCCAGTAGCGCACGGCGAGGGCCGCCGCGGCGGCGCCCGTGCCGCAGCTGAGCGTCTCGCCGCTGCCGCGCTCGTGGACGCGCATCCGGATCCGGCCGATGCCGTCGTGCACCAGCGGCTCGCCCGGCACGACGAACTCGACGTTCGCCCCGTCGGCCGGCTCCGGCTCGATCTGCGGGATGTAGCTGAGGTCGGCCTCGTCCAGCTCCTCGTCGTTGCTCAGCGCGACGACGATGTGCGGGTTGCCGAGGTCGAGCCCGAGACCGGGACGCGGCACCTTCAGCTCCTTGGCCCGGACGAGCGGCTCGCCGCCGGCCAGCTCCCAGCGGCCGAGGTCGACCTGGAAGCCGGCACCGCTGCGGGTGACGTCGCGGACCCCGGCGCGCGTGCCGATGGGGAGGGTGTCGCCCTGCTCGAGGGTCGCGAGACCGCCGGCGAGCAGGAACGCCGCGTAGACGCGGATGCCGTTGCCGCACATCTCGGCGATCGAGCCATCGGCGTTGCGGTAGTCCATGAACCACTCCGCCTCGGGCTCCTGCTCGAGGGCGGCCGCGCCGTCGGCGAGGGCGCGGGAGCGGACCGCGCGGATGATGCCGTCGGCGCCGACGCCGAAGTGCCGGTCGCAGATCATCGCGATCTGCGCGGGCGAGAGGTCCACCTCACCGTCCGGGTCGCTGAAGAGCACGAAGTCGTTGCCGGTGCCCTGGCCCTTGGTGAAGTGCAGCTCGATCGTCATGGCGCTCAGCCTAGCGAGGCGCTGGAGCCCCGACCTGGGCGAGGGCGAGCGCCTGCTCGAGGAGGTCAGGAGCGTCGAACGGGAGCCAGCGCGCCGCCTGGTAGCGGCGGAACCAGCTGTTCTGCCGGCGGGCGTAGCGGCGGGTGAGCGCCTGGGTGGAGGCGATCGCCTCCTCCTGGGTCAGCTCGCCCGAGCGCTGCGCGAGCGCCTGGGCGTAGCCGATGGCCCGGCTGGCGGTGACGCCCCGCTCGATGCCGAGCGGCACGAGGCGCTCGACCTCGTCGAGCATGCCGCCCGCCCACATCCGCTCGACCCGGCGGTCGAGCCGCTCGACGAGGACGTCCCGCGGTGCGGACAGCGCGAGGACCGTGCTCGGGCGCCACGGGACGGGGGTGTCCGACATCAGCGCGCTGTTCGGCGAGCCGGTGAGCTCGGTGATCTCGAGAGCGCGCACGATCCGTCGGACGTTGTGCGGGCCGATCCGCGCGGCGACCTCGGCGTCGACGGCGCGGAGCCGCTCGAAGAGCACCGCGGACCCCTCGCGCTCGGCCGTCTCCTCGAGGGACCGCCGGACCGCGGGATCGGTGCCGGCGAAGGAGAACTCGAAGATCACGCTCGAGACGTAGAGGCCGGAGCCGCCGACGAGGATCGGGGTCGCGCCGCGCGCCAGGACGTCGTCGATCACGGCGCGGGCCTCACGCTGGTACCGGGCGACGGAGGCGTCCTCGGTGACCTCGAGGACGTCGAGCAGGTGGTGCGGCACGCCCTGGCGTTCCTCCTGCGGGAGCTTCGCGGTCCCGATGTCCATGCCGCGGTAGAGCTGCATCGCGTCGGCGTTGACGACCTCGGCCGCACCGCCGGACGCGCGGATCGCGGCGGCGAGGGCGAGCGAGAGGTCGGACTTGCCGGTGCCCGTGGCGCCGACGACGGTGAGGAGGGCGGGCGCCGCCCGCTCAGCGCTCGCCATCGAGGGCGTCGTAGATCGGCGTGGTCAGCGTCTCCGGCGCGGCCGGCGTGATCGGGCGGAGGCGGAGCGAGGGCAGGCCGAGCGAGACCCTCGGTGCTCCCGTGGTGTCCGGCGCGGCGGGGACGCCGCAGGACTCCGTCTGCGCGCGGTCCCAGGCGTCGCCGGCGCGGGTGCGGCGGACCTGCAGCGGAGCACCGTCGATCGAGCCGGCGATCAGGTAGAAGGGCGCGGCGCGGGTGACCTCGACGCTGACGACGTCGCCGGGGCGCGGCTGCTCGGAGCCGGCCGGGACGTCGAAGTGGACGAGGCGGCTGTCCTCGGCGCGGCCGCTGAGTCGGTGCGTCTCGCTGTCGCGGCGGCCTTCGCCGGTCGCGACGAGCACCTCGACCCGGCGCCCGACGACCGTGCGGTTCTCGCTCTCGCTGATCGAGTCCTGCAGCGCGGCCAGGCGCTCGAAGCGCTCCTGGACGACGGCCTTCGGGATCTGGTCGGGCAGCGTCGCCGCGGGCGTCCCCGGGCGGATGGAGTACTGGAAGGTGAAGGCGGAGGCGAAGCGGGCCGCCTCGACCACGCGCAGGGTCTCCTGGAAGTCGGCCTCGGTCTCGCCGGGGAAGCCGACGATGATGTCGGTGCTGATCGCCGCGTGCGGGATCCGGTCGCGGACGCGGTCGAGGATCCCGAGGAAGCGCTCGGAGCGGTAGGAGCGGCGCATCGCCTTGAGGATGCGGTCGGAGCCGGACTGCAGCGGCATGTGCAGCTGCGGCATGACGGCCGGCGTCTCGGCCATCGCGTCGATGACGTCGTCGGTGAAGGCGGCCGGGTGCGGGCTGGTGAAGCGGATCCGCTCGAGCCCGTCGATCGTGCCCGCGGCACGGAGCAGCTTCGAGAACGCCTGCCGGTCACCGAACTCGACACCGTAGGAGTTCACGTTCTGGCCGAGGAGGGTGACCTCGATCGCACCGTCGTCGACGAGTGCCTGGATCTCGGCGAGCACGTCGCCGGGACGGCGGTCCTTCTCCTTGCCGCGCAGTGCGGGGACGATGCAGAAGGTGCAGGTGTTGTTGCAGCCGACGGAGATGGAGACCCAGCCGCTGTAGGTCGAGTCGCGCTTGGTCGGCAGCGTCGAGGGGAAGACGTCGAGCGACTCGAGGATCTCGAGTTGGGCCTCGTCGTTGTGCCGGGCCCGCTCGAGCAGTCTCGGCAGCGCCCCCATGTTGTGCGTCCCGAAGACGACGTCGACCCACGGAGCCTTCTCGAGGATGACGTTCTTGTCCTTCTGCGCGAGGCAGCCGCCGACGGCGATCTGCATGCCCTCGTGCCGGCGCTTCACCGAGGCGAGGTGGCCGAGGTTGCCGTAGAGCTTGTTATCCGCGTTCTCGCGGACGGCGCAGGTGTTGATGACGACGATGTCGGCCTCGGCGCCGTCGGCCGAGACGTAGCCGGCCGCCTCGAGCGAGCCGCTCAGCCGCTCGGAGTCGTGGACGTTCATCTGGCAGCCGAAGGTGCGGACCTCGTAGGTCCTCGGCCGCGCATCGACGAGGGGGGAGGTCACCGGACCGAGCGTGCTCATGGTGTGCGATTCTACGCGCCGCTCCGGCCGCCTCTCGGCGACCGGGCGGCGCGGTCGTTCAGCGGAAGCGGACGCTCGAGCCGGGCTTGCGCACCGTCTCGCGGACGACGCGCTGCACCAGTGCGCCGGCGTAGCCGCGACGAGCGAGGAACCCGGAGAGGCGGCGCTCGGCGACCTCATCGGAGAGCGACCGCAGGCTCGGCAGGCGCTTGCGCGCGAGCTCCATCGCGGTGCGGTACTCGTCGTCGCCGTCGAACTCGTCCAGCGCCGTCGCGATCGCATCCGGGTCGAGCTTGCGGGCGCGCAGCTCCTGCATGATCGACGAGCGACCGAGCTTCTTGCGCTCGCGCAGCTGGATCACCAGCGACTCCGCCATCTTGTAGTCGTCGAGATAGCCGAAGCGGGTGAAGCGCTCGAGGATGTCGATCGCGTCCTTCTCGGCGACGCCCTCGGTGTAGAGGCGCGCCTCGACCTCGGCGACCGAGAGGCTCTTCCGCGACAGGCCGCGGACGATGCGGTCGGCGATCTGCTCGGGGTCGGGCTCCTCGGGGAGATCCTCCGCGAAGGAGTCCTCCTCCGGGGAGTCGTCCTCTGCGACGTCCGCCGCGGAGTCGTCCGATCGGGACGACCGGCCCGGAGCCCTCGAGGGCGCCGCGTCCCGACGCGCGACGTGCGCCGAGAGCTCTGCGATCGCGTCGACAGCGGGCTCGACCACCTCGGCGGCCGCCCCGTCGTCCTTGACCCAGGGGAGGAAGGCCACGGGCCGACCCTGTGCCCCCTCCGCAGCCTTCTCCCCCACGGGCTACGCGCCCTTGCGGACGGGCGGCTTGGTCTCGCGGACCGGCTGCTTCGTCTCGATCGCGACCGGGGCGGCGTCGACCACGGCGTTCGGGTCGGCGACGACGCCGAGCTTGATCAGGATGCGCTTCTCGATCTCCGCCGCGATGTCCGGGTTGTCGATGAGGAACTGGCGCGCCTTCTCCTTGCCCTGGCCGAGCTGGTCGCCGTCGTAGGTGTACCAGGCGCCCGACTTGCGGACGATCTCGTGCTCGACACCGAAGTCGATCAGGCTGCCCTCGCGGGAGATGCCGATGCCGTAGAGGATGTCGAACTCGGCCTGCTTGAACGGCGGCGCCATCTTGTTCTTGACGACCTTGACGCGAGTGCGGTTTCCGACCGCGTCGGTGCCGTCCTTCAGCGTCTCGATGCGGCGGATGTCGAGGCGGACCGACGCGTAGAACTTCAGCGCCTTGCCGCCCGCGGTGGTCTCGGGGCTGCCGAAGAAGACGCCGATCTTCTCGCGGAGCTGGTTGATGAAGATCATCGTGGTGTTCGTGGTGTTCAGGCCACCGGTGAGCTTGCGGAGGGCCTGCGACATCAGGCGGGCCTGGAGGCCGACGTGCGAGTCGCCCATCTCGCCCTCGATCTCGGCGCGGGGCACGAGCGCCGCGACGGAGTCGATGACGATGAGGTCGATGGAGCCGGAGCGCACGAGCATGTCGGCGATCTCGAGCGCCTGCTCGCCCGTGTCCGGCTGCGAGACGAGGAGCGAGTCGATGTCGACGCCGAGCTTCTTGGCGTACTCGGGGTCGAGCGCGTGCTCCGCGTCGATGAAGGCCGCGATGCCTCCGTTGCGCTGGGCATTGGCGATCGCGTGCAGGGTCAGCGTGGTCTTTCCCGAGGACTCGGGGCCGTAGATCTCGACGATGCGGCCGCGCGGGAGTCCGCCGATCCCGAGCGCGACGTCGAGCGCGATCGAGCCGGTCTGGATCACCTCGACGGGGGCGCGGTCGTCGCTGCCGAGGCGCATGACGGCGCCCTTGCCGAACTGGCGGTCGATCTGGGCGAGTGCGGTCTCGAGGGACTTCTCGCGGTCTGAGGAACTGGGCATGGCCGTCTCGCTCTCGTGTCGTGGTGGTATCGCCTACAGGCTGTCGTGTCGTACCGGAGCCGTTCGCGGGCGAGTGCCCCTGAATGCGGTCCCGGCCGGTTGCGACAAGGCGGTGAAGCAGTCCGTGTGACTGATGTCGACGGTAGGCCCGACCACCGACATCGGCGCCGAGCCGGACCGCTTCTGTGGAGACGGAGGCGATCCTGCTTCTGGTGAGGAGCTTAGACCCGTTCGAACAGGGATTCGATGCTGGCGCGCCCGGCGTGTCGAACACGACTTCGGGCGGCAGGCGACCGCGGGAGCCGCCCGGCGTCAGTGCCGGCGCTTCGCCGGGTCGATCCCGTGCCAGCGGCCCTCGGGGACGTCGTTGGCGCGGCACAGCGCGATCCAGACCTCTCGGGGCTCCGCACCGTCGCGGAGGGCCTTCTGCGCGGTCCTCCCGCCGAGCTCGGTCAGCACGAGGTCGGACACGAGGACGCGCGCGTACGCGTCGCCGAACTCGTCGTCGACCAGCTGCTGGAACTCGCTCAGGCGCATGCGTCCACGGTAACAAGCCGAACCGGGGCGGAAGCCCGGAGGGTTCGGGCGGGTGCGTCTCCGGGAACGACGAAGGGCGCCGGAGCCGGAGCTCGGGCGCCCTTCGCGAGGTGCGGTGCGGTGGGTGGGAAGAGGACGGATCCGCTACTGCGAGACGAGGTCCGCGTCGAATCCGGCGACCATGTCGGCCGGGATGGTGTCGGGGATCGTGTCGATCCCCTCGATGACCGCGAGACGGTCGCCGACCTCGCGCATGATCACCGAGATCGGGGTGTCGAGCGCATCGGCCACCGAGGCGAGGATCTCGGACGACGCCTCCTTCTGACCGCGCTCGACCTCGCTGAGGTAGCCGAGAGCGACACTCGCCTTGCTCGCCACCTGGCGCAGGGTGCGACCTTTCTGCAGGCGAAAGTCCCTGAGGACATCGCCGATCTCCTGACGAACTAGAACCACTGGACCCTCCTTCTCCACGTCAACCGCTTCTCGCGCACCGCTTCGAGGAATGCCGGAGCATCGGATTCGAAGGGGATGTGTACGAGAGAGCCGGATAGCTGTTCACTACCCGGCTCGTGTGAGTCGACTCTAATACCGGATGACTGGACTTTGCGTGTGAGCGACGTCAGATGTAACCCGGCCGAAACCCTGCGCATTCCACGATTCCGAGGCGGTTCGGGGACTCTCGGACGTCACACGGCCGAGGCCGCGAGCTCGCCGGCCAGATCGAGTGCCGCGGCGACGGACGAGGCGCGGATCTCGGGCCGCCCGCCCTCGAAGCGGTGCTCGCGCACGAGCTCGGCCTCGCCCAGGACCGCCGCGACGAACACGGTGCCGACGGCCGCTCCGCCCTGCGGCTCCGGGCCCGCGACCCCCGTCGTCGCGACGCCGACGGTCCTCGCGCCGGCCTCGCCGAGCTGCCGGGCGACGCCGCGCGCCATCTGCACGGCGACCACGGGGTGGACGGGTCCCTCCTGCGCCAGGAGCTCCGCGTCGACCCCGAGCAGGCGGTGCTTCAGATCAGTGGCGTAGGACACCACTCCCCCGCGGTAGACGGCGGAGGCGCCGGGCACCTCGACCAGGGCTGAGCTCAGCGCCCCGCCCGTCAGCGACTCCGCGACCGCCAGCGCGAGACCGCGCTCCGCGAGTGCCCGCAGCAGCTCCTCGGCGCTCATCGGCGCCCGCGGGCCGCGCGACTCTGGCGCGCCGCGTCGGCGAGGTAGTCGATGCCGGTCACGACGGTGAGGACGACCGCGGCCGTCATCGTGATGCCGTTCAGCCAGTGCACCCACTCGCCGAGGAAGGTCCAGAGCGGCAGGAGCGCGAGCGAGATCGCGACGGACTGCACGATCGTCTTCAGCTTGCCGCCGCGGGAGGCGGGGATCACCCGGTCCGAGAGGACGGCCATCCGGAAGACGGTGATGCCGATCTCGCGGACGAGGATGACGATCGTGACCCACCAGGGCAGCTCGGCGAGGATCGAGAGGCCGACCAGCGCGGCGCCGGTGAGCACCTTGTCCGCGATCGGGTCGAGCAGCTTGCCGAGGTCGGTGACCAGCCCGCGGCTGCGCGCGATGTGGCCGTCGATCCCGTCGGTCGCGATCGCGACGATGAAGAGCAGCGCGGCCGCGATGCGCACGCCGCCGTCCTCGCCGTTGTCGGCCAGGAGCAGCCAGAAGAACACCGGGGCGAGCAGGATGCGCACCACGGTGATCGCGTTGGGCAGGTTCCAGTTGCTCGGGGCGGCGTCGGCGTGCGCGGTGGGGCTGGTCATCGGTCTGAGCCGTTCCTCGTGATCGGTCGATTCGGCGCGGTCATCGCTCAGTCGCGCCCCGTGAGCGCCCAGGCGTCGTCGTCGGAGCCCTCGTCGTCGTCGTGGTAGTCGGTCGCGACCGGGCCCGAGGGCTCCGCCAGCGGATCGGCGTAGGCGTCGGGCGCGGTCGGCGACGGCGCGGCGGCGTGCTCGCCGGGCTCCTCGCCGCGCATCCGCGAGAGGACCCCCGGCAGCTGCTCGGCGGTCACCAGCACGTCGCGCGCCTTCGACCCCTCGGAGGGGCCGACGACCTCGCGGGACTCGAGCAGGTCCATCAGGCGGCCCGCCTTCGCGAAGCCGACGCGGAGCTTGCGCTGCAGCATCGAGGTCGAGCCGAACTGCGTGCTGACCACGAGCTCCGCCGCCGCCATCAGCAGCTCGAGATCGTCGCCGATGTCGGAGTCGATCTCCTTGCGTTGCGCCTGGACCGTGATGTCCTGGCGGTACTCCGGCTGGGCCTGCCGCGTGACGTGCTCGACGACCTTGGCGATCTCCTCCTCGCGGACCCAGGCGCCCTGGACGCGCATCGGCTTGTTCGTGCCCATCGGCAGGAACAGGCCGTCGCCCTGGCCGATGAGCTTGTCGGCGCCGGGCTGGTCGAGGATGACCCGCGAGTCGGTGACGCTCGTCACGGCGAAGGCCAGGCGGCTGGGCACGTTGGCCTTGATCAGGCCGGTGACGACGTCGACGCTCGGCCGCTGGGTGGCCAGCACGAGGTGGATGCCGGAGGCGCGGGCGAGCTGGGTGATGCGGACGATCGAGTCCTCGACGTCGCGCGGGGCGACCATCATGAGGTCGGCGAGCTCGTCGACGACCACCAGGAGGTAGGGGTAGGGCCGGAGGACGCGGTTGCTGCCCGCGGGGAGCTTGATCTCGCCGCTGCGCACCGCCGCGTTGAAGTCGTCGATGTGCCGGTAGCCGAACGACGCGAGGTCGTCGTACCGCATGTCCATCTCCTTCACGACCCACTGGAGCGCCTCGGCGGCCTTCTTGGGGTTCGTGATGATGGGCGTGATCAGGTGCGGGACGCCGCCGTAGATCGTGAGCTCGACGCGCTTGGGGTCGATCAGCACCATCCGGACGTCCTGCGGGCTCGCGCGCATCAGCAGGCTCGTGATCATCGAGTTCACGAAGCTGGACTTGCCGGAGCCGGTGGAGCCGGCGACGAGGAGGTGCGGCATCTTGGCGAGGTTGGCCACCACGTAGCCGCCCTCGACGTCCTTGCCGACGCCGATCGTCATCGGGTGCGTCGACGTCGTCGACGCGGCGGAGCGCAGGACGTCGCCGAGCGACACGATCTCGCGGTCGGTGTTCGGGATCTCCACGCCGATCGCGCTCTTGCCCGGGATCGGCGAGAGGATCCGCACCTCGTTGCTGGCGACCGCGTAGGAGAGGTTCTTGCTCAGCGCCGTGACGCGCTCGACCTTGACGCCCGGGCCGAGCTCGATCTCGTAGCGGGTGACCGTCGGGCCGCGGGAGAAGCCGGTGACCGTCGCATCCACGTTGAACTGCTGGAGCACCTCGGTGAGCGCGCGGACCATCTCGTCGTTCGCCGCCGAGCGCGCCTTCGACGGCGTGCCGGTGGAGAGGGCGGAGGCGGACGGCAGGCGGTACGGGGTCTCCTCCTCGAAGGAGGAGTCGAAGTCGGCGGTGGGGTCGGCGACGACGGGGGCGATCGGGCCGGTCTCGATCACCGGCGGCAGCGGGACGGCGGGGGCGACGTCGAGGTCGTCGAGCGCGATCACGCCGGTCGCGTCGTCGTCCACCACGCCCAGCGGGATGCGGGTGGTCGCGCTCTGATCGTGGCGGGCCAGGGCGGCCTCGGCCGACTCGGCCTCGGAGATCACCTCGGTCGCGTACGAGCGGGTGGGCGGGTCGGCCGGCTCGTCGCGGTCGGCGGACGCCGGCTCCTCGAGCGCGGTGTCGAAGCCCTTCGCGCGGCCGCGGCTCTTGCGGCCCTTCGGCGCCTCGTCCTCGTCGCCGAGCGCGTCGATCGGGAGCTCGGCCTGGACGGTCGGCTCGTCCTCGCGACCGGAGTCGGTGCGGCGCCACCAGGGCAGCTCGCCGCCGTCCTCCTGCTCGTCGTCGGCCTTCTCGCTCTCGGCCTTCGCGGCCGCCTTGCTCGCGGCCCGCTCGGCCTTGAGGCGCGCGCGCTCCTCGTCGTCGAGGACGGGGGCGCCGAAGAGGTAGCCGTAGAGCTCGCGCGAGCGGGCGGCGATCCGGTTCGGCGGGGTCTTGGTGATGATGAAGAGGGAGAGCAGGACGACCAGCGAGAGGAGCACCGTGGCGCCCGGCACGGTCGCGATCGCCACGAGCGGCGCACCGACGAGCCAGCCGAGGACACCGCCGGCGGCGGCCATCTGCTCGATGCCCGAGCCCGGCTGCGGCGCGCCGAGGTGCGCGTGGCAGAGACCGGCGGAGGAGATCAGCAGGACGGCGAGGCCGACGCCGATGCGGCCGTTGTCGTCGACCGATCGCGGGTGGCGGAAGAGCCAGAGCGAGAAGAGCAGCAGCACCACGGGGAGGACGTAGGCGACGCGGCCGAACAGGCCGCCGAAGCTCCAGGCGTCGAGCACGAGGGCGACCGGGTCGGTCGCGAGGAACCACTCCACCACCGCCCCGGTGATGGCGAGCAGCAGGAGCAGGAAGGGGAGTCCGTCGCGGCGCTCCTCCTTCGCCAGGCGCTCCGGACCGAGCGCGCGGGCGGCACCGCCGGCCAGGTGCGCCAGCGCCATCCAGACGGTGACGAGCGGATTCGTGCGCGGGGTCGAGCTGAACGCGACCGTGCTCTTCTCGGACGATCCCCGCCCGGAGCCGCGGCCGGAGCGCGGAGTGCTCGAGCGCGCGGGGGCGCTCGCCTTCGCGCGGGAGGTCGTCTTCGGAGTCGTCGCCATAGGGCCACCGTACCCGCCGCCTCCGTCATCGCCGCGGACCCGCGCCGGAGGGCGGCGGGCGCGCGGCGCCCGCACCGCGCCCGCTCAGCGCAGCGTCGCGACCATCGTCTCCGCGTCGCCGCGGTCGGCCACCGCGCTGAAGCCCTCGCTCCGGTAGAGCCGTCGGGCGAAGTTGTCCGTCGACACGTTGAGCGAGACGCGCGCGTAGCCGGCGGTGCGTGCCTGATCCAGTGCGGCGCGCAGCAGCCCGCGGCCGATGCCCTGCGCGCGCCAGACCGGCCGCACCCCGAGGGTCAGCTCGGGCACGCCCGCGGCGACGAACCCGCGGCCGGGTGCGGCGGCGCTGAAGAGGCGGAACCAGCAGGCGCCGATCCGCTCGCCGTCGGCGGTCTCGGCGACCGAGCCGAGATCGCCCGGGCGGGGCCAGCCGGCGACGTAGCGGCGGGTCGACTCCTCCTCGAGGACGTCGATGCGGGTGCGGGCCGCCGTCCAGTTCCAGTTCGCGGCGTCCACGAGCATGTCGGCGAGGAAGGGGGCGTCCTCGCGGCGGGCGGGGCGGATCGAGTGGTCCATGCGCGGTCTCCGTGGGGGATCGGGTCTGGCATGAGGTGCGGACGGGTGCCCGGGGCGGGTGGCGGTGCGGGAACGGGCCGGAGCGTCGGGGGCACTCCGTCCGCGGGTCAGGCCTCGATGACCAGGGGGACGATCATCGGGCGGCGGCGGTAGGTCGTGTTCACCCAGCGGCCGACCACCCGGCGGATGCTCTGCGAGAGCGCGTGCTGGTCGCTGACTCCGCTCTGCACCGCCTCCTCGAGGGCCTTCGCGATGCGCGGCTTCACGTCGTCGAAGACGCTGTCGTCCTCCGCGAAGCCCTTGGCGTGGATCTCGGGACCGACGACGATCCGGCCGGTGCCCGCCTCCACGACGACGATGATCGAGATGAAGCCCTCCTCACTGAGGATGCGGCGGTCCTTGAGGTCGGCGTCGGTGATCTCGCCGACGGACGAGCCGTCGACGTAGACGAAGCCGAGGTCGAGCTGGCCGGCCACGGTCACGACGCCGTCGCGGAGGTCCAGCACTGTGCCGTCCTCCGCGATGATCGTGTTCTCCTCCGCGATGCCGGTGGCCTGCGCGAGCTTCGCGTTGGCGACGAGGTGGCGGTACTCGCCGTGCACCGGCAGGACGTTGAGCGGCTTGAGGATGTTGTAGCAGTAGATGAGCTCGCCGGCGGCGGCGTGACCCGAGACGTGCACCTTCGCGTTGCCCTTGTGCACGACGGTGGCGCCGAGCCTGGTCAGGCCGTTGATCACGCGGTAGACCGCGTTCTCGTTGCCGGGGATGAGGCTCGACGCGAGGATGACGGTGTCGCCCTCGCCGGGCTGGATCTGGTGGTCGAGGTTCGCCATCCGGCTGAGCACCGCCATCGGCTCGCCCTGGGAGCCGGTGGACATGTAGACGATCTCGTCCTCGGGGATGTCGCCGGCCTTCTTGACGTCGATCAGCACGCCCTCCGGCACCTTCAGGTACCCCAGGGTGGCGGCGATGCCCATGTTACGGACCATCGAGCGGCCGAGCAGCGCCACGCGGCGGCCGTTGGCGTGCGCGGCGTCGAGCACCTGCTGCACCCGGTGCACGTGGCTGGAGAAGCTCGCCACGATCACCCGGCGGGTCGCCTTCGCCATCACGCTCTCGATGACCGGGCCGATGTCGCGCTCGTTCGGCGTGAAGCCGGGCACGTCCGCGTTGGTCGAGTCGACCATGAAGAGGTCGATGCCCTCCTCGCCGAGGCGGGCGAAGGCGCGGAGATCGGTGATGCGCCCGTCGAGCGGGAGCTGGTCCATCTTGAAGTCGCCCGTGTGCAGCACCGAGCCCGCGTCGGTGATGATCGCGACGGCGAGAGCGTCCGGGATGGAGTGGTTGACGGCCACGAACTCGAGCTCGAAGGGCCCGAGGTTCTCGACGTCGCCCTCCTTCACCGCGAGCGTGTACGGCTTGATCCGGTGCTCCTTCAGCTTCGCCTCGACCAGCGCGAGCGTCAGGGTCGAGCCGATCAGCGGGATGTCCGGCTTGAGCTTGAGGAGGTAGGGGACGGCGCCGATGTGGTCCTCGTGGCCGTGGGTCAGCACGACGCCGACGATGTCGTCGAGGCGGTCCTTGATCGGGGTGAAGTCGGGGAGGATCAGGTCCACCCCCGGCTGGTTCTCCTCCGGGAAGAGCACGCCGCAGTCGACCACGAGGATCTTGCCGTCGATCTCGAAGACCGTCATGTTGCGGCCGATCTCGCCGAGGCCGCCGAGCGGGATGATGCGCAGAGTGCCCGCCTCGAGCGCGGCAGGAGTGATCACGGGACTGGGCATGCGCCCTCCTCTTCCTCGGTCGGGAGTCGTCCGTGCCGCTCGTGCGGCGTCAGCGTGTGGTGCCGGCGACCTTCGGCAGCGCGCCGCCCGCGGCGGCGTTGCGGTCGGGCCGGAAGTTGCGGAAGTCGACGCCGGGGATGTCGCGGACCAGGCCGAGCTCGTCCTCGATCAGGGCGGCCTCCGACTCCTCGGGGCCGACCAGCGGCAGGCGCACGCGGGGCGAGGAGATGCGGCCGAGGCCGTGCAGGATGTACTTCGCCGCGACGGTGCCGGGGACGTGGGTCATCACGGCGCGCACGAGCGGCTCGAGCTGCTGGTGCGCGAGGGTCGCGGCCTTGAGGTCGCCGGAGTTCACGGCGTCGACGATGGTGCGGTAGGGCGAGGCGGCGATGTTGGCGGTGACGCCGATCAGGCCGGTGGCGCCGATCGCCAGCTCGGGCAGGACGTTGGCGTCGTCGCCGCAGAAGTACATCAGGTCGGTCTGGTTGAGGACGCGGCTGACCTCGGAGAGATCGCCCTTGGCGTCCTTCACGGCGAGGATGTTGGGGTGCTTGGCCGCGCGGAGGATCGTCTCGTAGCGGATGGGCACGCCGGTGCGGCCGGGGATGTCGTAGAGGATGACCGGGAGATCGGTCGCGTCGGCGATCATCCGGAAGTGGGTGAGGATGCCGGCCTGGGTGGGCTTGTTGTAGTACGGCGTGACGATCATGTTGCCGTCGGCGCCGGCCTTCTCGCTCTGGCGGGCGAGCTGCATCGCGTGCGCGGTCTCGTTCGAGCCGCCGCCGGTGATGATCTTCGCGCGACCTGCGGCGACGGACTTGCCGACCTCGACGAGCCGGATCTTCTCCGGGTCGGTGAGCGTGCTGGTCTCGCCGGTGGTGCCGGTGACGACGATGCCGTCGGCGCCCTTCGCGATGCAGTCGTCGATGTGCTTCTCGACGCCGGGCCAGTCGACCTCGCCGTCGGCGGTGAACGGGGTGACCAGGGCGACCAGGACCTGGCCGAAAGGATTCTCCGGAGTTGACACGAGCCCAGGGTAACGGGTCGGCGGCCGCGGGCCGGAGCGTTCTGATCCGCTGCTGCCGGCCGGGTCTGCACGCTCTCGTTCGATCTGCAGGAGTCGCCGAGCCGAACGGGCTTTCAGCCGCGCCAGAGACTTCGACGGGGCTCGAACACCTGCAGATCGAACGGGTCCCCGCCGTGCGCCGACGGAGGGAGTCAGCTGCGGACGTGATCTCCGCGGGAGAGGGCGGCGAGGATGTCGGCCTCCACGAGCGGCCAGTCGTCGAGGACGAGGGAGGTGCGGTAGTGGCGGACGCAGTAGCCGAGCAGGCCGAGCTCGACATCGCGCCGGTTGTCGTGCTCGGGATCGTGGAACGCAGCACCGTCCACCTCGAGGGCGAGCACCTCGCCGAGCAGGAAGTCGATGCGCCGGCGGCCGATGCGCACCTGCTGGCGGAAGGCGATCCCGAGCGTTCGCAGCCGGAAGGCGACCATCGACTCCAGCCCGCTCTCGGAGGACGAGCCGGCCCGGCGGAGGAGCCGCCGATGGGAAGTCGGCAGCCTCGCGAGGAGCCGCGCCCGACCTGCGGAGTCGAGGAGCCGCCGGTGCAGCGCCGATTCCAGGAGGACGAAGGCGAACTCGGCGCCCTGGCAGGCCGCCGCCTCGACGACGCAGTCCTCGAGCGCCTGGACCAGCGCGGAGGGTCGCGGTGCCTCCTTCGACCAGTGGACGACGACGTCGGGATCATGCGAGAGCCGGACGGCGTGACGGTCCGGATCACGGAGTCGTGAGGTGTGGGCACCGACGGCGACGTGCAGGCCGCGGAAGCGCGGGACCCAGAGCCCGTGCGCCACGGCGGCGTTCGCGCAGGCGAGGACCCCGCCGACGCGGAAGGCGCGCTCGATTCCGGTGTCGACTCCGGGAAGGGCGTACCAGCCCTTCCGGACGCGGAGGAGCGCTCCGGTCTTCACCGCCTCGCGGAGCTCGCGTGCGGAGGAGCCCTCTCGGAGGAACTGCTCGGTCTTCACCAGGCCTCCGGCACGGAGGACGGAGCCGGAGGACGCGCGCACAGGGAGAGCGTGGCCGCGCAGGAAGGGCGCGCGGGCGGCGCACACTGCGATCGGTGGACAATTTGCCGCCACGGCTCCTGTGGAGGGGGACGCTTCCGCGGGGAGTGGTGCGATGTGCAGGCGATCCCGGCCCGCCCGGGCCTACTCGCGCGGCTCGAGGCGGCTTCGTCCTCGGATCGCCTGCAGATCGGAGAGGCACCTGCAGAGCGGACAGGCACCTGCAGAGCGGACGCGGTGCGGGCAGGGACGCTGCTAGGGGGCGACGCGGCCGTTCGCGGTGAAGGCGGCGGCGGTGAGGGGCATGAGCTGCTCGAAGTGCTGCTCCATCTGCTCGGCGGCCATCTCGATCTCGCGCTGCGGGAAGGAGGGGAACGTCGAGTCCTCGCGCTTGGTGCGCAGGGAGAGGAAGTTCATCAGCGAGCGGGCGTTCAGCGTCACGTACATCGAGGAGTAGATGTTGAGCGGCAGGACGATGCGGGCGACCTCGCGGGCGACGCCCTCCTGGAGCATCCGCTGGTACGCCTCGAAGGCCTGGGTGCTGGCGCGGCGCGTCTCGGCGACGACGAGCTCCGTCTGCTCGGGGGTGCCGGGCTCGAAGGAGTAGGCGCCGGGCTTGCCGACCTGGACGAGGTTGCGCTGCGGGCCGGGCACGTAGAAGACGGGGCGGAGCTCGCGGTAGCGGCCCGACTCCTCGTTGTAGGAGGCGATGCGGTGCCGCATGAACTCGCGGAAGACGAAGATCGGCGCCTGCACGTAGAAGGTCATCGAGTTGTGCTCGAAGGGCGAGCCGTGGCGGTCGCGCATCAGGTAGTTGATCAGGCCGCGGTCGCGCTTGCCCTGCAGCTCGCTGTCGGCCGACTCCTCGTCGAGGGCGCCGGCGAGGGTCTTCTCGCCCTGCGTCGAGACGCGGGCGGCGAAGAGCACGTCGGAGTCGTGGGCACTGGAGCGGACGAGCTCGACGACCACATCGGAGCGGAAAACGGGGCTGTCGGGTTCGCTCTGCTCGGGTTCGCTCTGCTCGGTCACGGCTTCGACGATAGAGCACGGTCCGTCGACGCAGAGCGCAATGAACGGGCGTGCAGGGCGGCCGGCGCCTACCGTGATCGCGTGGACCCTCTCCAGATCGCGGCCGCCCTGCTGGGCCTCGTCGCGCTCGGAACCGCCCTCGGGCTGCTTCGGCGGCGCGCGGCCGGGCGTGTCCGCGCCCGGCCCGCCGCCTCCGCCGAGCGGATCGATCCGGCCGCGCTGGTCGACGGCGCGGTCCTCGGCCCGCGAGCGACGATCGTGCAGTTCTCCACCGAGTACTGCGCCCGCTGCCCGGCGGTGCACCGGATGCTCGCCGACGTGTCCGCCGGTCGCGACGGCGTCGTGCACCTCGACGTCGACCTGACCCGCCGGGCGGACCTGGCCGACCGCTTCCGCATCCTGCAGACCCCGACCCTGCTCGTGCTCGACGCCGACGGCGTGGCCCGCAGCCGCATCGCCGGCGCTCCGGCGCGGGCCGTCGTCCTCGCCGAGCTCGACCGACTGGAGACAGCATGACCACCGCCCCGCCCGCCGGCTCCGTCGATCCGCGTGGACCGCGCTTCGCCGCCTCCGTCACCGCCGTGCTGCTGCTCGCTGCCGTGGGGCTCGGGCTCGCGGCGCCGGTGCCGGCGGACTCCGTCGCCCGGCTCGTCCAGCCCGGCTTCCTGCTGCTGGCGGTCCTCGCGGCGCTGTTCGCCTGGTCGGCCTCCCGCGGTGTCGGCTCGGGGCCCTGGGCGGTCGTCTTCCGCCGCCTCCTCCGGCCCCGCCTCGCTCCGCCGACGGAGTGGGAGGACGCCCGCCCGCCGCGCTTCGCCCAGCTGGTCGGGCTGCTCGTCACCGCCGCGGGAGTCGTCCTGCACCTCGCCGGAGTGCCGGGTGCGGTCCCCGTCGCCGCCGCGATCGCCTTCCTCGCCGCCTTCCTCAACGCGGCGTTCGGCCTCTGCCTGGGCTGCGAGCTCTACCTGCTCCTGGTGCGTGCCGGTGTCCTCGGCCGCACGGCCGGCTCCCGGGCCTGAGGCCCTAGGCTGAATCCCGCTTCGCGGGCGGCCCGCGACGGGCCTCGGGAGGCACCATGAGCGAATCGACCGCACGGCACTCGGACCAGGACGGGACCGGCGGCGCCGGCGACTCCCCCCGGCGCTCCACCCGCACGGCGGCACCGCGGCCGGCCGTGCCGCCCGGTGAGGCGCCGGACACGGCGACCCGCGCACAGGAGGAGTCCGCGGCTCCGAAGCGGCTGCGGGTCCTGATCTCCGGGGCGAGCGGCATGATCGGCTCGGAGCTGGTGCGCCAGCTCCGCTCGGACGGGCACGAGATCTTCCGCCTGGTCCGCCACGCCCCGACCAGCCCGGACGAGTTCCACTGGGCGCCCGCCTCGCACATGCTCGACTTCAGCGTGCTCGACCGCGTCGACGCCGTGATCAACCTCTCGGGCGCCTCGATCAGCCGCCTCCCGTGGACCTCCTCGTACAAGCGCGAGATCCTCGACTCGCGAGTGCAGGCCACGCAGACCATCACCGACGCGATGCGGATGGCGTCCACTCCCCCGTCGATCCTGCTCAACGCCTCGGCCGTCGGCTACTACGGCGACCGGCCGGGCGAGGAGCTGACCGAGGAGTCCCCCCGCGGCGAGGGCTTCCTCGCCGACGTGGTCGAGCGCTGGGAGCAGGCGGCGCTGCTCGCTCCCGAGACCGCGCGCGTCGTGACGGTGCGCACCGGGCTCGTGCTCGGGAACGGCGGTGCGCTGAAGCCGCTGCTGCCGCTGACGAAGCTGGGGCTGAGCGGCCCGCTGGGCGGCGGACAGCAGTACTGGCCGTGGATCAGCCACTACGACGAGGCCGCCGCGATCCGGCACCTGCTGACCTCGTCGCTCTCCGGCCCGGTCAACCTCGCGGGGCCCGAGGCCGCGACGGCGAACGAGGTGATGAGCACCCTGGCCGAGCTGCTGCACCGGCCGTTCAAGCTGCCCGTCCCCGAGAGGATCATCGAGCTCGCACTGCGCGACGCGGGGCACGAGCTGCTGCTCTCGAGCCAGCGGCTGGTGCCGCAGCGGCTGCTCGACGACGGCTTCGTCTTCCGGCACCGCACGGTCGCCGAGGCGCTGCAGGCGGTGCTGGCGGACTGAGCGCCGCCGATCAGGCGGGCCGCTCGCGCTCCAGGGCGATCGAGCGGCGGATCGCCCCGCGGGCGCGCTTGCGGTCACCGCTCGCGTCGTAGGCGAGGCCGAGCCGGTACCAGGCGCGCCAGCTCTCGGGGTCCTCGTCGACGTCGGCCGCGTAGCGCGGGAAGAGCGCGTCGGCCTCGGTCCGGTCGAGTCGGCCGGTCGCGCTGGATTCGAGGACCTCGGAGGGCAGGGCGTCCTCGGACTCGAGGCGCCGGGCCAGCTTCTCGGCGCGGACGCCGAAGGAGATCTCGCGCACGAGCCCCCAGACGCCGACCCCGCCGAGGACGAGCAGGCCGATGCCCATCACGATGCCCGGCACCGTTCCGGCGGCGAAGGCGACGTACGAGTACTGCAGGCAGACGAAGAGGTAGAGCGCGAGGAGGACGGCCATCAGGCCGACGCCGATGCGGGTCGTCACGGGGTGCTCGTGGCGGCCGCGGCCTGACCGGAGGGCGCGTCGTCGCTGATCGCCGGCTCGTCGCGGACCTGCTCGGCCAGGGGTGCGGCGTCGAAGGCGGCTCGGAAGTCGATCAGCGCGTCGAGGCCGACGATCACGCCGGTGGTGCTGCGGACGGCGTCGAGGGCGCGGAGGATGCCGGCCTCGTAGGACGCGGAGGACGTGGTGTCGTGGCGGATCGTGACCGTCTCGCCGGTGCCGCCGAAGACCACCTCCTGGCGCGCCTCGACTCCGGGCAGGCGCAGGCTGTGCACCGGGATGCTCGCCACCTGCTGGCCGCGGGCGCGCTGGTCGGTGTGCGGCGCCTGGACGGGGCCCAGCTCGGCGCGCGCGCGGAGCAGGAGCTCTGCGGTGCGCACGGCGGTGCCGGAGGGCGAGTCGACCTTGCGCGCGCCGTGGGTCTCGACGATCTCGACCGCGTCGAAGAAGCGCGCCGCGACGGTCGACAGCGCGGTGGCGAGGACCGAGCCGAGCGAGAAGTTGGGGATGATCACCACGCCGGCGCCGGGCTGGGCGTCGACGCTGCGGCGGAGCGCCGCGATGCGGTCACCGGTCCAGCCGGAGGTGCCGACGAGAACCTTCCTGCCGTTCGCGACGGCGAGGTCGACGATCTGCTGGCTGACCGCGGGGAGCGTCATGTCCACGACGACGTCGGCGGCCAGCATCTCGCGCGGGTCGCTGCGCGAGCCGAGCCGGGCGACGAGGTCGAACTCCTCCGAGGCCTCGAGGAGCGAGCAGGTGAGGGAGCCGAGTTTGCCGGTTGCACCGACGACGGCGACGGAGGTGGTCACCGTGCCAGCCTAACGACCGCGGGTGACGCGGGGCTGCCGGTGGCGGTGGATCTCGATACGCCCGCTGCGCGGGCTACTCGATCAGCATGCAGCGCGACCCCGGCTGGTCGGGCAGTCCCAGAGGGGCCTCTTCCCCTGCTGGTCGAGTAGCCCCGAAGGGGCGTATCGAGACCGACGTCCTTGGGGGGGCGAGCAGCGCAGCTTCCTCGCCGCAGTCGCGGGGGTCAGTAGGACTGGGCCTCGGGGAGGCCGGTGCGCAGCTCGACGGGGAGGTGGGCGAGGTCGTTGTGCACGACGAGGACCGGGGGCTTGCGGGAGCGGACGCGGATGATCGTCAGGCCGCAGTTCGCCTGGTTCACGCCGAGCCAGCGCCAGTCCGGGGCGTCGAAGACGTGCCGGACGAACCAGCCGATGACGAAGTTGTGCGTGATGAGCAGGTCGTGGCGGTCCTCGCGGGACGGGGCGAGGAACTCGGCCACGGCGTCCTGCATCTGCGCGTGCCCGGCGTCGATCTCGGCCGGGGTGACGCTGCCGAAGAACGGTTCGAAGGCGCGCGGCATGTCCGGCGTCGGGCCGGAGGGGATGCAGTCGAACAGCAGCGAGGACGGCTCGATCGACAGCCCGGGCAGGATCGCCTGGAAGCGTGCGGCGGTCTCCTCCGCCCGGCGCAGCGGCGAGTGCCACGCCCCGGTGAAGGGGACGCCGCCGAGCCGCTCGGCGATGAGCCGGGCCTGGCGCTCGCCACGGGCCGACAGCGGGCCGTCGGGCATGCCGTGCTCGGCGTCCTGCTGCTCGCCGTGGCGGACGAGGTAGATGTAGTGGGACACGGAGGTCCTCCCTGGTGCGGCGCGACGGTGCGCGGTCAGCGGGTGTTCTCAGAGCGGATCAGGCCGCGGGAGTGGTCTCGATCTCGGCGATGCCGGCGAAGGTCGACTCGTCGACCGCTCCGACGGCCGAGATCGACGACGGCCCCCGGGCCAAGTCTGCCGCGAGTGCCTGGACGTCCTCCGCGCCGACGAGGGCGAGTCGGCGCAGGCTCTCGTCGAGGTCGACGAACTCGCCGAAGGTCAGCTCGGAGCGGCCGAGCCGCGACATCCGGGTGTCCGAGTCCTCCAGCGCGAGCGCCGCCGCGCCGGAGAGCTGGCCGCGGGCGCGGGCGAGCTCGTCGGCGGTGACGCCGTGCTCGGCGAGCCGGGTGAACTCGGCCAGCAGCAGCTCGGCGACGGTGCCCGCCTTCGACGGCGTGCAGGCCGCGTAGAGGCCGAAGAGGCCCGCGTCGGAGTAGGACGGGGCGAACGAGTAGACGGAGTAGGCCAGGCCGCGCTTCTCGCGCACCTCCTGGAAGAGGCGCGAGGACATGCCGCCGCCGAGGATCGAGTTCAGCACGCCCATCGTCATCCGCCGGTCGTCCGCGGCGGCCAGGCCGGGGAAGCCGATCAGCAGGTTCGCCTGCTCGGTCGGGCGGTGCGTGATCGAGAGGGCGGTGCCGCGGGTGAAGACGGCCGAGCCGCCGACCCGGCGCTCGACCGGCGCGGCCGGCGTGCTGAGATCCCAGCCGTCGGCGGCGAGGACACGCTCGAGCTGGGCGACGAGCACCTCGTGGTCGACCGCTCCCGCGACCGTGACGACGAGGTCGCGCGGGCGGTAGGCGGCGCGGTAGTGCGCCCAGACGGCGTCGCGGGTGGCCTCGCCGATGATCGCGGGGGTGCCGCCGATCGGGCGCCCGAGCGGGTGGTCGCCGAAGACGGCCTCGAAGAGCCGCTCGCTGGCGACGTCGGCCGGGTCGTCGTCGGCCATCGCGAGCTCCTCGAGGATGACGCCCCGCTCGGTCTCGAACTCGGCCGGGTCGAGCAGGCTCGAGGTGACCATGTCGCCGATGACCTCGACCGCCATCGGCAGGTCGCGGTCCTGCACCTTGGCGTAGTAGCAGGTGTACTCCTTGGCGGTCAGCGCGTTGTGCTCGCCGCCGACCGAGTCGAAGGCGACCGCGATGTCGAGCGCCGACCGGGTGCCCGTGCCCTTGAAGAGCAGGTGCTCGAGGAAGTGCGTGGAGCCGAAGTTGGACGGCACGGCGGGACGGCCGTCGACCGCGGGCAGGGCGGGCGCCTCGTCGCGCGAGCCGGCCGCGACCCAGAAGCCGATCGTCGCGCTGCGGGCCCCGGGCATCGCCTCGCTGAGGATGCGGACACCGCTCGAGAGGACGGTCCGGCGGACGAGCGAGCCGCCGGCGGCCCCGATGGTCGTCTCCGGCTGTTCGAGAGGGAGTGCGACACCGTGGTTCATCCGGCACAGCCTAGGCCACCTGCACCGGGTGATCCCTGCGCGACCCGTCAGCGGCGGGCGCGCTCCAGGGCCGCCAGGTGCCCGGCGTCGAGCTCGAGCGAGACGGCGCGCACCACGGCGTCGACGTCGGCCGGAGAGCGCGGGGCGACCGCAGCCGCGGTCACTCCCGGCCGGGAGAGCAGCCAGGCCAGTGCGACGGCGGCCGGGGTGGCCGAGAGCTCGGCGCCGATGGCGTCGAGGGCGACCAGCACGCGTCGCCCGCGCCGCCCGACGTGGGCAGCGGCGAGGACGCCGTCGGGGAGCCGGCCGAGCTGCCTCCGCCCGCGCTCGACGCCGTCGAGGAAGCCGTGCGCGAGCGGCGCCGTGCAGAGCAGCGAGAGACCCTGGCCGGCCGCGACCAGACCGAGGTCGCCGTCCGCCCGGGTGCTGTCGAGCAGGCTGTAGGGCAGTTCGACGCCGGCGAACCGCGGGTGGCCGTGGCCGGCGAGCACGCGCGCCTCGAAGAGCTCCTCGGCGGCGAATCCCGAGGCGACGGCGGTGCCGACGAGACCGCGGGCGAGCAGGACCTCGACGGCGCTGAGCAGCTGGTCGAGGCGACCGGCGCCGTCGGGGCGGACTGCGAGGACGTCGAGTCGTTCGACTCCGAGGCGTCGCAGTGTCTCCTCCACCCGGGTCACCAGGGCGCGCGGGGAGGCGACGGCGGACGGGGAGCCGCCGAAGCGGCCGAGCAGCCGGAACCGATCGCGGTCGCGGTGGCCGGCGAGCCAGGCGCCGACCCGCTCCTCCCCCGTCGCGGATCCGGCGGTGTCCGCGACGACGACGCCGTCGCCGCCCCAGGCCGCGAAGCGCTCGAGCAGCTCGGGGCCGCCGTCCTCGCGCCGCGCGAGGGCTGCGGCGTCGAGGACGAGCGGGAAGAGGGCCTCGGCCGTGTCGCCGAGAGAGCGCCGGACGGCGGCGGGGGCCACGACGGGCCCGCTGTCCGCGAGGGGCGGATGCGCCGCGGTGCCGCGCATCGTCCGCGCGGCAGAGCCGGACTTCACCCTCGCCACTCGCCCACTCCCCCGCGGCGGTCGGGTCCGCCGGGACCGAGGGTATCCGAGCGCGGCGGGCGCCTCGCGGGGCGCCCGCGAACGCTTAACCCGATCGTTACACGGCGTTCTCCGGCGGTCTCGCGAGGGCGGCCGGCGACGGTGCGGCGACCCCGCCGGCGTCGGTGGTGGCGGCTAGATTCAGGCCATGGAGCCCCTCACCCCGACCCCCGCGACGCCCTGGTGGACGAGCGCGGTCGTCTACCAGATCTACCCCCGCTCGTTCGCCGACTCGAACGGCGACGGGTTCGGCGACCTCGGCGGCATCCGCGTGCATCTCGACCACCTCGCCGACCTCGGCGTGGACGTCGTCTGGCTGTCGCCGGTCTACCCGTCGCCGCAGCACGACAACGGCTACGACATCTCGGACTACCAGGACATCGACCCGCTGTTCGGCTCGCTCGAGGAGTTCGACCTGCTCCTCGCCGAGGCGCACGAGCGCGGGATCAAGCTGGTGATGGACCTCGTGGTGAACCACACCAGCGACGAGCACGCCTGGTTCGTGCAGTCGCGCTCCTCGCAGGAGGACGCGAAGCGCGACTGGTACTGGTGGCGGCAGGGGCGCGAGAACGCCGCTCCTGAGGCGGCGCTCGCGCCGGACGCCGAGCTCGAGGCCACCGCCGCCGCGAGCCTCGACGTCGCCGAGCCCAACGGCTGGCGCTCCTACTTCTCCGGCCCGGCCTGGACCCTCGATCCGGCGACCGACGAGTACTTCCTGCACCTCTTCGCGGTGCAGCAGCCCGACCTCAACTGGGAGAACCCGGAGGTCCGGCACGCGGTGCACGCGATGATGAACTGGTGGCTCGACCGCGGGGTCGACGGCTTCCGGATGGACGTCATCAACCTGGTCTCGAAGAACGTCGACGAGATCGACGGGCCGGGCGGCGGCTCCGGGATCGTCGGCGGGGTGGGCCCCCGGCTGCACGAGTTCCTCCGCGAGATGAACGAGGCCGTCTTCGCCGGGCGCGAGGGCGCCCTGATGACGGTCGGCGAGATGCCGGGCGTCACGCTCGAGGAGGCGGTGCTCGTCACCGACCCGGAGCGGCGCGAGCTCGACATGGTCTTCCAGTTCGAGCACGTCGGCATCGACCACGGCGTCGACAAGTTCCACCCGGTCCCGCTCGATCTCGTCGCCCTGAAGGCGAATCTCGCCCGCTGGCAGGACGGGCTGGCCGAGCGCGGCTGGAACAGCCTCTACCTCGGCAACCACGACCAGCCCCGGCTGGTGTCCCGCTTCGGCGACGACGGCGCCTGGCGCTACGAGTCGGCCACGCTCTGGGCGACGCTCCTGCACCTGCAGCGCGGCACGCCGTACATCTACCAGGGCGACGAGATCGGCATGACCAACGCGCCGTTCGCCGGCATCGAGGACTTCCGCGACGTCGAGTCGCTGAACTACTACGCCGAGGCGGTCGAGGAGCGCGGCGAGGACCCGGAGCAGGTGCTCGCTGGGCTGCGCGCGCAGAGCCGCGACAACGCGCGGACGCCGGTGCAGTGGGACGGCGGACCGCAGGCCGGCTTCACGACGGGCGAGCCGTGGATCCCGGTCAACCCGAACCACGTCGAGGTGAACGTCGCGGCCGACCGCGGGGCGGAGCGCTCCGTCTTCGAGTACTACCGCGCGCTGATCGCGCTGCGGCACGAGGACGAGACGGTGCAGCTGGGCCGCTTCGCCCTGCTCGAGGCCGAGCATCCGACGCTCTTCGCGTTCACGCGCACCGGGGCGAGCGAGCTGCTCGTGGTCGGCAACGTCTCCGGCGAGCCGCTCGAGGTCGCGCTGCTCGAGGAGTGGGCCGAAGCCGAGACGGTGCTGGGCAACGTCGCGGGCGCGTCGGGATCGACGCTCGGGCCGTGGGAGGCGCGCATCCTGCGTCGCTGACCCCCGGCTCGCCAGCGCCCCTGCTCTGGCGGGGCGCTGCCGGGCCGGCGTGTGCTGCCCAGCGACCTGCGGGGGCGCCGCTCAGGCGGAGGCGCGGTCGAGCTGGGCGATCTCGCTGCGGGTGATCGGCAGCGTCGCGGCTCCGAAGATCGACGCCAGCTCCTCGGCGCCGCGGGCGCGCACGATGACGGCCGAGACCTCCTGGTGCGCGAGCACCCAGGCGAGCGCGGCGGTGCCGGGGTTGCTGCCGTGCGCCTCCGCGACCTCGTCGAGCGCCGCGAGCACCTTGTTGCCGTGCCGGCCGACGTAGTCGAGGGCGGCCTCGAACATGACCGACTCCGGCTCGTCGGAGCGGTGGCGCAGCCGCCCGGTGAGGTAGCCGCTCGCGAGCGGCAGGCGGGCGAGGGTGCCGAGACCCTGGCGGAGCACCTCGGGGGCGACGTCGGCCTCGTAGTGCTTCCGCTCCATCAGGTTGTACTCGGCGATCACCGCGGTGAAGACGGGCAGGCCCAGGTCGCGAGCCGCCGCCTCCGCCTCGGCGAGGGCGGCGCCGCTGAAGTGCGCCGCGCCGAGGGCGCCGACCGAGCCGTTCTCGATGAACGGGGCGACGGCGGCGAGGCTCTCGGCGATCGGGACCTCCGGGTCCTCGCTGTCGAAGGAGAGCAGGTCGATCCGGGTGCCGAGCCGCTCGAGGCAGCCCTCGATCGCGACCCGCACGTCCTCGGCCGCGAGGCCCGGGGCGTCGGGGTGGCGGCCGACCTTGGTGGCGACGAGCAGCTCGTCGCGCCGGGTGGACTGCTCGAGCCAGCGGCCGATCATGTACTCGCTGCGCCCGGTGGCGTAGTGGTCGGCGGTCGAGATCAGCGTCCCGCCGAGCTCGGCGAACGCGTCGAGGACCTCGGTGGTCTCGTCGATGCTCGCGGCCCAGCCGAAGACGGAGCCGTCCAGGGCGACCGGGTGCACGGGCAGACCGGTGGCTCCGAGGAGGCGGGGCGGAAGGGGCGTCTCCGGCGCGAGGGCCGGGGGCGTCGAGTCGGTCACGGGGTCCTCCGGTCGGGGCGGTGCGACGGCACGGTCCCGCCACCGTACCCCACGGACGACGGGCCGCCGGGCCACCGGGGTGCGGCCGCACCCGGGAACGACGGACGCCCGCCCCACCGGAGTGGGACGGGCGTCCGTCGTGCGGGAGGGATCAGCTCTCGGCGGGGACCTCGACGGGCGCCTCGGCGTCCTCGGCCACGACGGGCGCGAGGGACAGCTTGCCGCGGTCGTCGATCTTGGTGATCGAGACGAGCAGCTTCTGGCCGACTCCGAGGACGTCCTCGACGTTCTCGACGCGCTTGCCACCGGCGAGCTTGCGGACCTCGCTGATGTGCAGCAGTCCGTCCTTGCCGGGGAGGAGCGAGACGAACGCGCCGAAGGTCGCGATCTTGACGACGGTTCCGAGGAACTGCTCGCCGACCTCGGGGTTGGTCGGGTTCGCGATGGCGTTGACCTGAGCACGAGCGGCCTCGGCCGACGGTCCGTCGACGGCGCCGATGTAGACGGTGCCGTCCTCCTCGATGGAGATGTCGGCGCCGGTCTCGTCCTGGATCGCGTTGATCGTCTTGCCCTTCGGGCCGATCAGCTCGCCGATCTTGTCGACGGGGATCTGGACCGAGATCACGCGGGGCGCGGTCGGGGCCATCTCGTCGGGCTGGTCGATGGCCGCCGTGAGCACCGCGAGGATCGTGGTGCGGGCGTCCTTGGCCTGCTTGAGCGCGGCGTCGAGGACCGACGACGGGATGCCGTCGAGCTTCGTGTCGAGCTGGATGGCCGTGACGTACTCGGAGGTGCCGGCGACCTTGAAGTCCATGTCGCCGAGCGCGTCCTCGGCGCCCAGGATGTCGGTCAGCGCCGCGTAGCGGGTGTGACCGTCGACCACGTCGGAGACGAGGCCCATCGCGATGCCCGCGACCGGGGCGCGCAGCGGCACACCGGCGTTGAGGAGCGACAGGGTCGACGCGCAGACGGAGCCCATCGAGGTGGAGCCGTTGGAGCTGAGCGCCTCGGACACCTGGCGGATCGCGTAGGGGAACTCCTCGCGGCTCGGCAGCACCGGAACGAGGGCGCGCTCGGCGAGGAAGCCGTGCCCGATCTCGCGACGCTTCGGCGACCCGACGCGGCCGGTCTCACCGGTCGAGTAGGGCGGGAAGTTGTAGTGGTGCAGGTAGCGCTTCTTCGTGACGGGCGACAGCGAGTCGATCTGCTGCTCCATCTTGAGCATGTTCAGCGTGGTGACACCCAGGATCTGGGTCTCGCCGCGCTGGAAGATCGCCGAGCCGTGGACGCGCGGGATGACCTGCACCTCGGCGTCGAGCGGTCGGATGTCGGCCAGGCCGCGGCCGTCGATGCGGACGCCGTCGCGGAGGATGCGGCCGCGGACGACCACCTTCGTGACGGACTTGTACGCGGCGCCGACCTGCGCGAAGGCCTCGGCGGAGAGGCGGCCGGAGGCGATGCGCTCGGCGATCTGCTCCTTGACCTTCGCCTTGAGGGCGTCGTCGGCGTCCTGACGCTCGACCTTGTCGGCGATCTGATAGACGCGGACGAGCTCGTCGTAGCTGAGCTCGGCGACGTTGTCGTAGGTCTCCTGCGCGTAGGGCAGGAAGACCGGGTAGTCCTTGACCGGCTTCGCGGTCTCGGCGGCCAGCTTCGACTGCGCCTCGACGAGCGCGCGGAGGAAGGGCTTGGCGGCCTCGAGGCCCTGGGCGACGACGGCCTCGTCGGGCTTGGTGGCGCCCGCCTTGATGAGGTTCCACGAGACGTCGGTGGCCTCGGCCTCGACCATCATGATGGCGACGTCCGAGGAGCCGTCCTCGTTGGTGACGACGCGGCCGGCGACGGTGAGGTCGAAGACGGCGTTCTCGAGCTGCGAGGCCTTGGGGAAGGCGACCCACTGGTCGTTGCCGGAGCCGTCGGACATGAGCGCGAGGCGCACACCGGCGACCGGGCCCGAGAAGGGCAGGCCGGAGATCTGGGTCGAGGCGCTCGCTGCGTTGATCGCGAGGGCGTCGTAGAACTCGTCCGGGGCGATGCTGAGGACCGTGATGACGATCTGGACCTCGTTGCGCAGGCCCTCGACGAACGAGGGGCGCAGCGGCCGGTCGATCAGACGGCAGACCAGGATCGCCTCGGTGGAGGGGCGGCCCTCGCGGCGGAAGAACGAGCCGGGGATCTTGCCGGCGGCGTAGGAGCGCTCCTCGACGTCGACGGTCAGCGGGAAGAAGTCGAAGTTGTCCTTCGGGTTCTTCGACGCCGAGGTGGCGGAGAGGAGCATGGTGTCCTCGTCGAGGTACGCGGCGACCGCGCCCTGAGCCTGCTGCGCGAGGCGGCCGGTCTCGAAGCGGACGGTGCGGGTGCCGTACGAGCCGTTGTCGAGAACGGCTTCGGCGAATGTGATTTCAGGACCTTCCAAGAGGTCTGTCTCCTTAACGTCTGCAGCGGCACCCCTC
The DNA here is from genome assembly GCF_004011135.1 of Rathayibacter festucae DSM 15932. Taxonomy (NCBI): domain Bacteria; kingdom Bacillati; phylum Actinomycetota; class Actinomycetes; order Micrococcales; family Microbacteriaceae; genus Rathayibacter; species Rathayibacter festucae. The sequence continues at coordinate 2,099,564 of NZ_CP028137.1, forward strand.
TGGGCGCCGGCGTTCGTCGGAGCGGCATGACGGTCAGGAATCGCACGCGATCCCACGGCAGGGCTTCGCGCCGTGCCGTCGTGTGGAGGGCGTTCGTGCTGGCCACCAGTAGAAGGGCTCCGGGTCTGCCCGACATCGTCCACTGCGCTGCAGCAGCACGTGATGTCGCGAACCGGGACTCCACCACCGAGGACCAGCTTCCTGCCGGCCTGCTCCGTGGTTCGAACCCGACGGCGACCGGCGGTCGCTTCCGGATTCGGAACCGGTTCATGCTATCAGTGCGGGCCCCGATCGACCAGGAACCGCGGGAGTGCCGCGCGGCTCCGCCCCGGGAGCACCGCCGCACGGCTACCAGATCGTGCCGGCCCCGACGGTGATCGCCGCGAGCATGAGGGCGCCGAGGACGAGTCCGACCACCGCGCGGGTGACGCCCGCGCCCCGCCGCGCGCCGCCCTTGACGAGGCCGACGACGCCGAAGACGACGGCGAGCACGTCGAGCGGGCCGCCGAGCAGCAGGCCGATGAACAGCGGGATCGGCGTGAGGAGCAGCCCGAGGATCCCGAGGACGAGAGACGCGGTCGCGGCGGCGTTGCCGACGGCGGGTGCCGCGGGCGCGAGCGGAGCGTGGTGCCCGGTCCAGGCCCGGCCGTCCCAGTAGCGCTGCGTGTTCACCTGAGCGGGATCCGGGTACCAGCCGGGCGGCGGACCGGCGGGGGCGGGGCTGCCCCAGAACTCCGCCGGGGACGACGATCCCTGCGGCCCCCGGTCGTCAGCCACGGGTCTCGTGCATCAGCAGCTGGACCCGGAGACCGCCCTTGCCCTTCACGATGCGGGCGGGGATGCGCGGCTGCTTGCCGGCCTCGGTGAGCCGGGCGAGCGCCGCCTCGACCACGTTCTCCAGACCGCGGGGGACGTAGCCGACGAGGTCGGTCGGCCGGTGGTTCGCGAAGAGCCGGACCGGCATCGGGGCGTCGGTGCGCTCCTCCTCGATCGTGCGGCGCGGGATGACCGCCGTGATCTCCTCCTCGCCGAGGGCGTGCACGCGGGCCAGCTCGTCCTGGTGCGGCAGGGAGTCGGCGATGCCGAGGAAGGTGTCGCCGCGCTTGGACTTGGGCCGCAGCTCGTAGTCGTAGTCGTCGAGCTTGCCCGAGCCGCGGTCGCCGGCGGGCAGGGGGTCGGAGTCGGAGCGGCCGAACGAGAAGAGCTTCATGCCTCCATCATGGAGCGCCGGGGCCGCCCGTGTCGCGGGCCGCGCCCGCCTCCCGCGGCGGGCGTCCTCAGACGGCCGAGCGCAGCATCCGCGCGATGGCCACCAGCACCAGCGCGAGCACGATCGCCACGAAGCCGACCAGCACCGGGACCGCGGGGAGGACGGCGAGCGCCGCGCCGATCAGGAGGACCGGGACCGCGAGACCGACGTAGGAGGCGAGGAACATCCCGGCGAGGACCTCGCCGCGGGTCTCGTCGGAGGCGAGCGAGCCGGCGACCCCGAGCGCCAGGCGGAAGATCAGGCCGACGCCGGCCCCGGCGATCACGCCGCCGCCGATGAAGGCGGGCAGCACCACGGCGACGGCGCCCCAGGCGACGAGCACGAGCCCGACGGTGAGGGCCGCGGCGGAGAGGAGCAGCGCGCGGCGGACGGGCAGCCGCCCGGCGGTCAGCTGGGCGACGGCTCCGGCCGCGAAGACGCCGAAGGAGACGACGCCCGCCAGCAGGTGCGAGGTCTCGCCGAAGCGACCGGCCAGGAAGGTCGGCGCGAGCGAGGTGAAGAGGCCGAAGACGGCGAAGCCGGCGAACGCGCCGACGGCGGCCGAGAGGAAGGTGCCGCGCGAGGCGGCGGGGACGGCGAGCCGCTGCGGGCGGTAGGCGGGCAGCTCCTCCCGGCGCTCGACGGTCTCGGGGACCAGGGCGACCGCGATGCCGAGCACGACGAGCAGCACCAGGAAGACCTCGTAGGGCACCACGAGGGGGCGGTCGACGGTCACCGCGAGGACGCCGCCGATCAGCGGGCCGAGCGCGAGGCCGCCGACGTTCACGAGGGTAGAGACGGCGCGCGAGGCGCCGGGTCCCTCCTCCGGCCGGGCGATCGCGCGGAGCTCGGAGAGGTGCGCGGTGGCGGTCGCGGTGAGCGCGCCGACGCCGATGCCGGTCAGCAGCCGGGCGACGATCAGCCCCGGCACGTCCGGCCAGAGCAGGAAGACGATGCTCGCCAGCACCTCGACGAGGATCGCGGCGAGCAGGATGCGGCGCCGGCCGAGCCAGTCGCTGACGTGTCCGGCGAGGAAGAGGCTGGCCACCACTCCGACGGCGTAGGCCGCGAAGATCACGGTGACGACGAAGGCGGGGAAGCCGTCGCGCTGCTGGTAGATCGCGTAGAGCGGGGTCGGCACGGTGGAGAAGGCCATCACGGAGAGGAAGGCGACCGCGATCACCCAGAAGCCGAGGTGGTGCCCGAGCTCGGGGCGGCGGGAGGCGGAGGAGGCGGTGCGGGCGGTCGTGCGCTCGGCGGGGGTTCCGGTGGTCGGCATGCGCCCAGACTGCTCCTCCCGATCGTCCACGTCCAACGGAGGATTGTGGATGCATTGATCGACGATCCTGCATGATTCAAGGATGGACGATCGTCAGCTCGCCGCCTTCGTCGCCGTTGCGGAGGAGCTCAGCTTCACCCGCGCGGCCGCCCGCCTCTACGTGGTGCAGTCGACGCTGTCGGCGACCGTCCGCACGCTCGAGCAGGACCTGGGGGCGCCGCTGTTCACCCGCTCGACGCGGCGCGTGGCGCTGACGGCCGTCGGCGAGGCGCTGCTGCCCTCGGCTCGTGCGGCGATCGACAGCGTCGACCGGATGCGCTCGCTCGCGGCGGAGGACGCGGCGGGGCTCCGCGGCCGGGTCCGGGTCGGCACCTTCTCGGCGCTCGACATCCTCGACCTGCCGGGTGTCCTCGGTGCGTTCCGGCGGCGGCATCCGCTGGTGGACCTGCTCCTGCGCACCTCGCCGAGCGGATCGACCGGGCTGGCGGAGGACCTGCGCCGCGGCCGGCTCGATGTGGCGCTGCTCGCGCTGCCGGTCGCCGAGCTGGACGATCTCGCCGTGACGACCGTCGTCCGCGACCGCTACGTGCTGCTGGTCGACAGCGCGGACCCGCTGGCGGGGCTGGTGCGGCCCTCCCCCGCGGACCTGGAGGGCGCGGCGTTCATCGACACCCCGTCCGGCTTCGGCAACCGCGTCAGCGTGGACCGGGCCTTCCGCGCGGCGGGAGCGACGCGACGGGTCGCGACCGAGGTCGCCGACCTGCCCGCGATCCCGCTCTTCGTGCAGGCCGGTCTCGGACCCGCGGTGGTCCCCCGATCGGGCATCGCGCCGCTGGAGGGGGTGACCGCGATCGAGCTCGACTGGCCCGGACTGGTCTGGGAGGTCTCGGTCTGCAGTGCGCAGCGTCCCTCCGCGGCCGTGCAGGCCCTCACCGCGCTGCTGGCGGAGCGGACCGGGGCGGTCTGACGCCTCGGCCGGTCCGCCCGGCGGGCGCTCAGCCCTCGCGAAGCGGTCCGCGGACGATCGAGTCGCCGGAGTGCTGCGGGTCGCCGTCGTCGGGCTCCTCGGAGATGTCGACGAGCGAGTACTCGGCGAGGTCGATGTCGGCGGGGACCGTGAAGCGGCCGTCCGTGCCGTCCAGCACCCCGAGCCCCACCAGTCCGGTGGCGTCGGCGGCGATCAGCCAGACCTCGCGGTAGGAGTCGGTCGCGCCGGCCGCGTCGAGGTGCACGACCAGCTGGCGCTCGCCGTCGGCGTCCTCGAGCTCGGCGCTGCCGCTCGCGCCCTGCCAGTCGGGGAAGGCGGCGAGATCGGCGCGGGCGACCACGACCGCGTCGGTGCCCTGCGAGGCCTGCAGCCAGAAGCCGCCGACGACGCCGATCGCCAGGGCAGCGAGGGCGGCGAGCGCCGCGGGGAGCAGCCGGCGAGCGCGCGGTCGACGGTGCGAGGGCGTGTGGCGGCCCACCGGGAGCGCGGTGACCGGGGCGATCGGCGCATCCGCGGTCCCCAGCGCGAGCTCGCCGCGGATCCGGTCCCAGACCTCCGCCGGCGGCGCCTCGAGGGTCAGCGAGCGGCTCTGCCGACCGAGACCGGCGGCGTGGCCGAGCTCGACCAGCTGCTGAGCGCACTCGGGGCACGCCTCGAGGTGGGCGGCGGCGGCGTCGGAGGAGTCCTCGCCGAGGGCGAGGAGGGCGAGCTCGTCGGGATCGAGGTGGGTCATGTGCTGCTCACCTCCAATCGGGAGCGGAGTCTGTCGAGACTGCGGCGGATGTGGCTCTTGACGGTGCCGAGCGGCAGGCCGGTCCGCTCGGCGATCTCGGTGTGGGTCAGGTCGTCGTAGAAGGCGAGGCTCATCACCCGCCGCGGGACCGGGTCGAGGCGGGCGAGCTCGTCGGCCACCAGGACCCGCTCCTCGAGGTCGACCGCCGGCTCGCCCTGGTCCACGGGGGCGACCGCGACCAGTGCGGCGGTGAGCCGGCGCTCGCGCGAGCGGTTCTCGTGGGCGTCCGCGATGCGCTTGCGCGAGATCCCGACCAGCCAGGCGCCGAGCGCCGCGCGGCCGGGGTCGAAGCTGCCGCGCCCCGTCCAGGCGGAGACGAAGACCCGCTGGACCACGTCCTCGGCGTCGCCGCGGTCGCCGAGTGAGCGCAGGGCGAGGGTGAAGACGAGCGGGGACCACCGGGAGTAGGCCTCGGCGAGCGCCGACTCCTCCCCCGCGGCGAACCGGAGGCCGAGGCGCTGGACGAGGGCGCGCTCGTCGGCGGCCTCGTCGTCGGGCTCGCGGGTCTGGGCGTCGCTCAGGGGGGTCCTCCTGGACTGGGGGCGGCAGCGGGGCCCGGTCGCGAGTGGCTCGGCGGCCTGCGGCGCTGCGGTGATGCTCATGCTACGGCTCGCTCACGGCGGGAGCACGGAAGCGGCCGGCGGGAGTCATCGTCGGGCGGTCACGGCGAGGGGGTCGCGGTGACGACCACGTTGCTGAGGTAGTGACGGGTGTCGTAGTCGAAGTCGCCGCCGCAGGTGATCAGGACCAGCCGGGCGGCGCCGTCCTGGACGAAGACGCTCGAGAGGTCGACCGTGGTCTTCTCCGTGGTCTCGACGGTGTCCACCGTGTAGACGCGCTGGACGCCGTCCTCGCCCGTCAGGCCGATGCGCTGGCCGGGCTGCGCCTTCTTCAGCTCGGCGAACGGGCCGAGCCCGTAGGTGAGGGAGTCGACGTGGGCGGCGATCACGGTCGTCCCCTCGGCGGTGTCGAGCCCCCGGCCGTAGCGGTACCAGCCGGCCACATCGGTGTCGGGGACCAGCTCCATCGTGCCGTCGTCGGCGACGCCGACCGGCTGCACGGGCATGTCGATCGGCAGGCCGTCGACGACCAGGCGCGTCGGCGCGAGCACCACCGGCGCGGGCGTCGCACCGAGGCGGGCGTCCGCGACCGGGACGTCCGGCACCGCGGCGGCGGACGGACCGGGTGTGCTGGAGGGGATCGCGGCCGGCGTCGACGTCGGGAGCGGCGCACTCGCGTCAGGGGCGGGCACGACCCCGACCGCCTGTGCCGAGCAGCCGCCGAGGCCGAGGCCGACCGCGATCGCGCCGACCACGAGGAGAGCGCGCGGCCGGGTGGGGATCCTGCTCATCACGTCCTCCTCTCGTCGTGGTCGGCGGCCGGCCCGGGTGCGGGGGCACACCGGGCCGGCGGTCTTCGGTGCCGGTCGGGGACCGGCGGTCTTCGGTGCCGGTCAGCGACCGGCGGTCGTGCGCGTCGGTCAGCGACCGGCGACGGCCTTGCGGCGGCCGACCAGCGCGGCACCGATCAGCGCGAGCGAGGCGAGCGCGGCAGCGCCCCACCAGCCGGCGGCGGCGTCGGTGCGGTTGTCGGCCGCGAGGCCGGCCTCACCGGCGGGGACACCGGACGGCGACGAGTGCAGACCGCCGATGGTCTGCGTCGCGAGGGCGAGGTTGCCCTTCTCCAGGCTGCCCCAGGCGTAGACGATCGTGTTGACGCCCTCCTGGACCTGGACGTCGGCCGGGCCGATGACCGGAGCGGTGGTCCCGGTCGCGGCGACCACGGTCGAGATCGTGGCCGGAGCGAGGTTGAGGATGCCCTCGTTCGGGTTGGTCACGTTCGTCAGCACCGGCGAGCCGCCGGCGAGGATGTCCACCGCGGGGGCCGCGGCGATGTGGCGGACCGTGAGGCGTCCCTCTCCGGCCGCGGTGGCGGAGATGTCGTTCGGGAAAAGCGTCGCGGTGGGGGTGTTGTCGGGCTTGAGGTGCGCGGCGACGGTGTAGCTCTTGCCGGCCTCGAGCGCGAGGTCGACCGGGCCGATGACCGGGGCGCTCGCGTCGGCGGCGTCCGCGGCGGTGATCGCGACGGTGTAGGTGCCGGTGGGCAGGTCGAGCGGGCCGGCCAGCGAGCCGGGCGTGAAGTCGTCGAGCGTCAGTGCTCCGTTGACGTACACGTCGACCGGGGTGTCGGGGACCGCGTGCAGCACGTAGAGGTCGGCCGAGTCGGCGTCGGCCGCGCTCGCGGGAGCGGCGGCGAGACCGGCGACGGCGAGGGTGCCGAGGCAGGCCCCGGCGAGCAGGCGGTGGGTGAGGCGGGAGGTGGTCACGGTGTTCCTCTTTCACGATGGGACCCGCGGGCGGGTCGGTGGGTTCTCGAGAAGGGCCTTCACCACTACTTCCGTCCGAGGGGCCTGCGCGGATGCACCTCTCCGGAGAATTCTCGAAGGAATTCCCGCCCCTCCCCTTTTCGGTCGCGCTCAGGGCCTGGTCAGACGCCGGTTCCGGGTCTAGCCTCCGAGCAGAGGGAGTCCCGCATGGTGCGTCGAGGCACGGTGGCGTCCGCGCTCGATCGGGTGCGGCGGGGTCGAGTGCGGCCGGGCGGCCTTCCCGGGGACGCTGTCCGCGGCGACTCCCCCGGCCGGCTCCTCGGCGCGGGCGCGGCCTCCGTCGTCGCGATCGCGGTGCTCGCTCTCGCGCTCGGCGCGCTCGCTCCCCTCGCCGCCCTGCCCTCCTCGGCGGGAGCGTCCGCGGGCCCTTGCGACGAGCCTCGCGAGCTGCTCGCCTCCTCCTCGGTGCTCGACCGCGAGGGCGAGGCGCTGGCCGGGCACCTGCTCGCCTGCGTCGACGACGACCACCGGAGTCTGACGATCCACAACGACACCCCCGTCGTCTGGGTGCTGAGCGATCCCGGGGTGCGCGGGGTGGTCGGTCAGAACGATCCGCGCCGCGACGCCGGGGTCACCGGTCTGCTGAGCGCGTACTCCGCTCGGATCGGCCGCGGCCTGGTGCTCCCTCCGGGAGCGTCCGCCGCGATCTCGGCCGGTCCGGGCCGGCTCGCGCCGCGGCCGGACGAGGAGGCCACGCGGCTCTTCCTCGCGCTGACCGCGATCGTCGGCGCACAGGACCAGGTGCGCGCCACCGAGCCGCCGCGGGCGCCCCGGAGCGTCGTGCGGACGGCGGCGCTGACCTGCGCGCTCGCGCTCGTGCGGGACGGCGCCGCCCCCGGGGCCCCCTCGATGACCCGGGCCGCCGGCGAGCCCGCCTGCGCCGACGCCTGGCAGCGGGCGCAGGCGAAGGCCCTCGACGACCGATGGACCCTCCCCGGTCTCGCCGAGGCCCTGGCGCTGCCCGGACGGCCGGAGGCGGACGCGGCGCTCGCGCGGTCGGCGGCCGACTGGTTCGCGGCGTCGGCCGGCTTCTCCTGGGGCGGCGTCGACCGGCCGGAGCGCCTGGACTGAGCGCCCGGATTGAGCGGAGCCCCTCGGTGCTCCGACCCCGGGAACGCGGAACGGGCCGCCCTCCCGGAGGAGAGCGGCCCGTTCTGAAGAAGATCGCGGTGTCATCGAGACCCCGCGCTCGACCCGGTGAAGGGAGGAGCGGAGGGGACTATCGACGCAGGCCGAGACGCTCGATCAGCGAGCGGTAGCGGCTGATGTCCACGTCCGACAGGTAGCCGAGGAGTCGACGGCGCTGACCCACGAGCAGCAGCAGACCACGACGCGAGTGGTGGTCGTGCTTGTGCTCCTTGAGGTGCTCGGTGAGGTCCTTGATCCGCTTGGTCAGGACGGCCACCTGCACCTCGGGGGATCCGGTGTCACCGGGGTGGGTCGCGTACTCTTCGATGATCGCCTTCTTGACGTCTGCTTCGAGTGCCATGAATGGGATCCCCTCTCTCTCGTTGCGCGGTGCCCGGCGCCTGATGCGTGGGCTCTCTTGATCCGCGGCCGTCTGACGGCAACCTGAGGAGCCTACCAGAGCGCAGGGGCCGGTGGTCGAGCGGATCGGGAGCCGGCCGGCGGGGACCGGTGGTCAGGCGCCGACGGCCCGGTTCCAGAGCTCGACGAGCCACGGCGAGACGAGCAGCTCCCAGAACAGGACGACGAGCACGTTCAGCACGACGCCGATCCAGCCGGCGATCGCCGGACGGCCCTCGCGGCGTCGCGCGCGGATCGAGGAGACGCCGAGCAGCACGCCGGCGAGCAGGAGCGCGTGGATGATCGCGGTGTAGAGGACGCCGACGAGCAGGTCGCTGACGGCCTGGTCGCCCGGGTAGGCGCCGAGGGAGATGATCGCGTACCAGACGAAGAACGCGATCGGGACGACGACGATCGCGAGGAGGATCGAGGCCGTCGCGGCGCCGTAGCGACGACGGAGCGCGGCGAAGCGGCCCCCCGAGGCCGCAGCGCTCGAGCTCGCGGTGCGGGTCCGGGGGCGCGGAGCGGGGGCGGCGGCGCGGCGCGCGGGGGCGGCGCCGGCGACGCGCGACGCGGTGGTGCGCGGGCGTCGGGGCGCGCCGTCGGATGACGTGCTCATGCTCCCCACCCTACGGGCTCCGTCCTGACGGCCCCGTGCGGCGGATCGCCGCGCAGCATCACCGCGCACTACCGCCGTGCAGCACCACCGCCGTCGCCTCCGCACGGTCCCTGCGGGCAGGCACGAGAATGGAGCGGGTGAGCCAGCCCCCCTCCGCGCCCCGGCGCAGCCACGTCGTCGACCTCTCCCCCCTCCGCGAGTCCCCCGCCTTCGCCCGTCTCTGGGCGGGCAACGTGATCTCGGGCATCGGCGGGCAGATGACGATCGTCGCCGTCGGCCTGCACATCTACGAGCTGACCGGCTCGACGCTCGCCGTCGCGATGGTCGGCGTGGTGGCGCTGGTGCCGACCGTGATCGCCGGGCTCTATGGCGGCATGCTCGCGGACGCCTTCGACCGGCGGCTGGTGCTGCTGCTATCCGCGATCGTCGCCTGGGGCTCGACCGCGGCGATCGCGGCGCTCGCCTGGTTCGGTGCGGAGACTCCGCTGACGCTCTACGCCCTGACGGCGGTCAACGCCGTGGCGACGACCATCATCGGCGCGACCCGGATGACGGTGGCGCCGCGGCTGCTGCGGCTCGAGCTGGTGCCGGCGGCGGCGGCGCTCGGCGGTATCGCGGGCGGCGTGGAGGTGACGGTCGGGCCGGCTCTCGCGGGCGTGCTGGTCGCCTCCTCCGGCTTCGCGGTGACCTACACGATCGACGTGGTGCTCTTCCTCGCGGCGTTCCTCGGCATCGCCGGGCTGCCCGCGCTGGTGCCCGAGGGCGAGCGGCAGCGGCCGGGGCTGGAGTCGCTGCGCTACGGGCTGCGGTTCCTGCGCGGGGCGCCGAACATCCGGCTGTCCTTCCTCGTCGACATCGTGGCGATGACGTTCGGGCAGCCGCGGGTCGTCTTCCCGGCGGCGGCCGCGCTGCTGCTGGGCGGCGGGGCGGTGACCGTCGGCTTCCTCACCGCGGCGTACGCGGTCGGGGCGCTGCTGAGCAGCGTCTTCTCCGGGCGGCTGACCGGGGTGCGGAGCCAGGGGCTCGCGATCGGCCGGTCGATCCAGGCCTACGGAGTGCTGATCGTCGGCTTCGGCGCGGTGCTGCTGGTGGCGGAACTGACGGCGCACGACGCCTCGGAGCCGAACCTCGGCCTGATCGCCGCGGCCTCGGTCGCGCTCGCAGGAGCCGGTGCGGCCGACAACGTCAGCTCGATCTTCCGGCAGACGATGCTGCAGACCGCGGTGCCCGACAACATGCGGGGGCGGCTGCAGGGCGTCTTCATCGTGGTGGTGACGGGCGGACCGCGGGTCGGCGACCTCTACACGGGGCTGCTCGCCTCGCTCGCGCTGCTCTGGCTGCCGCCGCTGGCCGGCGGCCTCGCGATCGTCCTGATCCTGGCGGCGGTGCTGCGGCTCAGCCCGGGCTTCCGGCGCTACGACGCGCTGCACCCGGTGGCCTGACCGCGCCGCGCCCCGATCGGGGCGGGCGGCGCGGTCGAGGGATCACTCCCCGGCGTAGGCGCCGGCGGCGTTGCCGTCGGTGAGGTCGTCGGAGACCTCGCCGCTGTCGTCGTCGCGTCCCTCGACGCGGACGGGGCGGTAGACGTGGAAACCGTCGATCTCGCCGTCGAGCTCCCAGACGACCTCGACCTCCTCGCCGTCGATGTCGGCGAGGCGGGTGAGGGAGCGCTGCGGGGAGCCGTCGATGAGTTCGAGGCGGATGCTCTCCTGCTCCGCGCCGCTGTCGAGCATGGCCGTGTACGTGGTGGTGTCCATCCCTCGACGCTAGCCAGGCGGTCGACGCACTCGCCACCCCTTGCGGCGTCCGTGCTTCCGCGTAGCGTCGGCAGCATGACCGACACCACCATCACCCCCGCCACGGACGACGACCGCGCTCAGATCACCGAGATCGTGAAGAGCGCGAAGATCGGACTCCTCACCACCGTCAACGAGACCGGGCAGCTCGTCAGCCGGCCGCTCGCCGCGCAGGACGTCGACTTCGACGGCGACCTCTGGTTCTTCACCCAGGACCCGTCGGCGAAGGTCGACGACATCCGGGTCAACCCGAGCGTCAACGTCGCCTTCGAGTCGAAGAAGGGCTACCTGTCGGTGGCCGGCTCGGCGACCGTCGTGCACGACCCCGCCAAGGTGGACGAGCTGTGGTCGCCCTCGATCTCGGCCTGGTTCCCCGACGGCAAGGACGACCCGAGCGTCGCGCTGCTGCGCGTCTCGGCCGAGACCGTCGAGCTCTGGGTGACCGACTCCCCCGCCCCCGTCGTGCTCTTCAAGGTCGCCAAGGCGGCCGTGACCGGCGGCCAGCCCGACATCGGCGAGAACCGCACCGTCTCCTTCGAGTAGCCGCGGCTCCTTCCCCTCCGCGAGATGCCACTTGTGCACGCTTTTCACGGCGTGTCGCGTGCGCAAGTGGCATCTCGCGGAGGGGGGCAGCGCTCAGGGGCCGCCGAAGCGCTCGGTGCGGACTCGGGCGGGGTCGTGGCCCTGGGCGACCAGGGCTGTGGCGACGGCCTCGACGAAGGCGGTGGGGCCGCAGACGTAGACCGTCGGCTCCTCGGAGGCGGGGATCGCCAGCGCGGCCAGCAGCTCGGGCGTGAGCCGGCCCGCGGGACGGGCGGCATCGGGCGGGGCGACGCGGGTGTACACGAGCTCGGTCTCGACGCCGCCGCGGTCGGCGGGCAGCTCGCCGAGTGCGCGCAGGTCGTCGCGGTAGTAGGCGAAGACGCTGGAGCGCACGGAGTAGAGCAGGCGCATCGGGGCGACGCTCCCGATGCGGCCGTGCTCGCGGGCCATCGCCATCAGCGGGACCAGTCCGCTGCCGCCGGCGATCAGCTGCACCGGCTCGGTCTGCTCGGGACGCCAGACGAACCAGCCGCCGATCGGACCGCGCACCTCCAGGCGGTCACCCGCCTCCAGGCCCTCGACCAGGTACGGCGAGACCTCGCCGTCGTCGAGGCGCTCGACGGCCAGCTCGACGCGCTCGCCGTCGGAGGGCGCGCCGATGGAGTAGGAGCGGCTGGCCTGGTAGCCGTCGGGTGCGGTGAGCCGCACGTCGAGGTGCTGCCCGGCGAGGTGCCCGGGCCAGCCCGGCACGCGGAGCACGATCAGGCGCGAGGTCGGAGTGAGCGGCAGGACCGACTCGGTCACCGCCTCCGTCCAGATCACCAGTAGCGCTCCTCCTTCCAGGGATCGCCGTGCATGTGGTAGCCGTTCTGCTCCCAGAAGCCGGGCTCGTCGCCGGGCATCAGGCGGAGGCTGCGGACCCACTTCGCGCTCTTCCAGAGGTAGAGGTGCGGCACGAGCAGCCGGGCCGGGCCGCCGTGCTCGGCCGCGAGCGGCGCGCCCTCGAACTCGGTCGCGATCCAGGCCTTGCCGTCGCGGATCTCGGAGAGCGGCAGGTTGGTCGTGTAGCCGCCGTAGCTCTGCGCCATCACGAAGCCGGCGTCGCTCTCGATGCCGTCGAGCAGGAGGTCGACCGAGACGCCGCGCCAGTTCGTGGCGAGCTTGGACCAGCGCGTGACGCAGTGGAGGTCGGTGTGGATGTCCTCGCGGGGCAGCGCGGCGAACTCGTCCGCCGTCCAGCGGCGCACTCCGGCGGGGCCGGCGTCGATCGAGAAGGCCCACTCGTGGATGTTCGGGGTCGGCCCGATCGAGAGGACGGGGAAGCCCTTCTCCAGGTACTGGCCCGGCGGGATGTCCGGGTTCTGCTCGCGCTTGCCGAAGAAGCCCCGCGTGATGATGCCCATGTCCGCCTCAAGTCCTCGGGTGCGCCCCGGTCCGTGGATGCCGCTCGTCGCTCGCCAGGCTAGCGCGCGGCGCCCCGCTACCGCATCGGGCCGCGAGCGGCGAGCCCGCGACCGTGTCGGGGGTGGGTGCGAGGATCGGGCCATGAGCAGAACAGTCGTGCCGCCGTATCTCCTCGTCCGCATCGCCCGACTCGACGACCCGGCGTTCGCCCGGGCCGCGCGGGCGGCCAGCCGCTCCCTGGAGCAGGACGTGCCCTTCCGCCGCGTCCGCCCGGGCGAGCCCTCCCCCGGGCGCTCGACCGCCACCGCGTCGCCCGTCCCCCGCGCCGAGCGGGTCGCCGCCCTGCAGCGCACGATCTCCGACGCGAAGTCGACCGAGACCCTGCCCGGCACCGTCGTGCGCACCGAGGGTGCTCCCGCCACCGGCGACGCCGCGGCCGACGAGGCCTACGACGGTCTCGGCGCGATGTCCGAGTTCCTCCAGCAGGCCTTCGGCCGCGACTCCATCGACGACGCCTGGCTGCCGCTGGACGCCACGGTGCACTTCGGCGAGGACTACGACAACGCCTTCTGGGACGGCTCGCGGATGGTCTTCGGCGACGGCGACGGGCAGGTCTTCCGCCGCTTCACGGTCTCGCAGAGCGTGATCGGCCACGAGCTGGCGCACGGGATCACGGAGTACACCGCGAACCTCGTCTACCGGGGGCAGTCCGGAGCGTTGAACGAGTCCATCTCGGACGTCTTCGGCGCGATGCTCGAGCAGTTCGGCGCCGGGCAGGGCGCGGCGGACGCGAGCTGGCTGATCGGCGAGGGCCTCTTCACCGACGAGGTGCAGGGCACCGCGCTGCGCTCGATGATCGCGCCGGGCACCGCCTACGACGACGACGTGCTCGGCAAGGACCCGCAGCCCGGCTCGATGGCCGACTACGTCGACACCGAGGACGACAACGGCGGCGTGCACATCAACTCCGGCATCCCCAACCGCGCCTTCGCGGTGGCGGCGATCGAGCTCGGCGGTCCCTCGTGGGAGCGCGCGGGGCAGGTCTGGTACGACGTGCTGACCGGCGGCGTGCTGACGGCGACGGCGGACTTCGAGGGCTTCGCCGCCCTCACCGTGGCCGCGGCGGCCGAGCGCTTCGGCGCCGGCTCCGACGTCGAGGCGGCGGTCCGCGCCGGCTGGACGACGGTGGGGGTCGCGCTGCCGGAGTAGCCGGCTCCCCCTGCCGGTCGAGCAGCCGGCGCAGCCGCCTCCTCCTGCTGGTCGAGTAGCCCGCAGGGCCTCCCCATACTGGTCAGTAGCCCCGCAGGGCCTCCCCATGCTGGTCGAGTAGCCCCGCAGGGGCGTATCGAGACCCACCACCGTCAGCAGTCCGGTCTGCAGACTCGCCTCTCGGCGGTAGTGGATCTCGATACGCCCGCTGCGCGGGCTACTCGATCAGCATGGGGTGCCCGACGCGCAGACCACACGCGCAGCATGGGCGCAGCATGGGCGCCCGCTGGGCGGACCACTCGATCAGCATGGGCGTCCACTGCGCGGACCACGCGGGCAGCACGGGGCGCCAGATGCGCGGGCTGCTCGATCGGCACAGGTTGCCCGGTGCGCGGGGTGCTCGACCAGCATGCTGTGGGGGCGGGCGCGTACGATCGCGGCCATGGATGTGATCGTGTCGCGCAGTGGCGGCTTCGCCGGGCTCCGCCGGGTCTGGCGGATCAATGTGGATGCGCAGCCGGATGAGCGCGCGTGGCACGACCTGCTCGGCTCGCTCGACTGGGACGACCGGCCGCGCGCCGCGACGACCCCCGCCGGGCGGCCCGACCGGTTCGTCTACGAGATCCGAGTGCAGACGCATACTGTGCGGCTCGGCGAGACGGAGCTCGACGGGGCCTGGCGCGAGCTGGTCGATCGGGTGAAGAGGGCGCAGCCGCGCTGAGGGGCGGCGGCGGGGAACGACGAAGGCGCAGGCCCCGGTGAACGGGGGCTGCGCCTTCGGTGCTTGCGGTGTGGGTCTCGATACGCCCCTACGGGGCTACTCGACCAGCATGGTCGACCCCTGCGGGGCTACTCGACCAGCGGGCTACTTGGTGCCGAGGAGGTCGATCACGAAGATGAGGGTCTTGCCGGAGAGGGGGTGGCCTCCGCCGGCGGGGCCGTAGGCGAGGGCGGGCGGGCAGACCAGCTTGCGACGGCCGCCGACCTTCATGCCGGGGATGCCCTGCTGCCAGGCGCGGATGAGGTTGTTGAGGGGGAAGTTGATCGACTGGTTGCGGCTCCAGGAGGAGTCGAACTCCTCGCCGGTGTCGTACTCGACGCCGAGGTAGTGCACGTCGACGGTGGAGCCGGGCTGGGCCTCGGCGCCGTCGCCGATGACGAGGTCCTCGACGACGAGGGTGTCGGGGGCCGGGCCGTCGGGGGCGTCGAGCTCGGGCTTGGTCAGGTTCTCGCTGCTCATGCTCTCCATCCTAGGAGGGACGCCCTGGACGCTCGATCCCCGCCGGCCGCCACTCCGACCGGCTCACTCGACCAGCGTGAGGCGCTGGGTCGGCCGGGTCATCGCGACGTACAGCGAGGCGGCGCCGCGCTCCTCCGCCGCGATCAGCCGCGGCCGGGCGATCACGACGGAGTCGAACTCGAGCCCCTTCGCATCGGCCGTCGAGAGCACGGCGACCGGACGGTCGAGTCCCCGGGAGCCGCGGCCGACCTCGCGGCCGAGCTCCTGCTCCAGCCGCGCGGTGATCGCGTCGAGCTCGTCGTCGGGCGCGATCACGGCGAGCGTGCCGTCCCCGATCGCGCGGTCCTCCAGGACGACGGCGAGCACCCGGTCGGCGAGCACGGCGCCGCCGCGGTCGCGCACCGTGCGGACCGGCCACTCCGTGGAGCGCACCGCCTCGCCCGGGGTGATCTCGAGCCCGTTCTCGCGCGCGGTGCGCTCGGCGTAGGCGACGATCTGCGCGGGCGTGCGGTAGTTGACGGTCAGCTCCTCGAGGCGCCACGGCGCGGCCTCGCCGTCGCGGCCCTGCCGGCCGAAGGTGTCGCGGAGGGCGGCGTCCCAGCTGGACGCGGCCGAGGCGCCGGAGGCCTGGGCGACGTCGCCGACGATGGTGAAGGAGCGCATCGGGCAGCGCCGCAGCAGCACCCGCCACTGCATCGGCGAGAGCTCCTGCGCCTCGTCGACCACGACGTGCCCGTAGGTCCAGGAGCGGTCTGCCGCCGCGCGCTCGGCGGTGGCGCCGACGCTGGTGCGCTCGGCGAAGCCGGCCGCGAGGTCCTTGGCGTTGACCAGCCCGTCGACGCCCATGTTGCGGATCGCGGCCTCGGCGTTCTCGACGTCGCGGCGGCGCTGCTCCTTCTCGGCCTTCTTCTGCGCGTCGGCGTGGTCGTCGTAGGCGCCGAGGAGCTCGGCCGCCTCGTCGAGCAGCGGCACGTCCGAGACGGTGAAGGCGGCATCGCGGTCGCGGCGGAGCAGGGCGCGCTGGTCCGGGGTCCAGCGCGGGGTGAGCGAGGCGAACCAGTTCGGCCGCGCGTAGAGGTCCTGCAGCAGCTTCTCCGGGGTGAGCGGGATCCACGCGGTGTTGAGGGCGACGCGGACGTCGTACGCGGTGCGGACGTCCTCGCGGAGGACCGCCTCGTCGGCCTCGTCGACCGTGTTGCCGTGGCTGCGGAGCTGGTCGGCGAGCTGCCTGGTCAGCTGGGTGATCATCGCCTTGACGAAGGTGACGCGGGCCTCGTTGTGCGGCTTGCGCGAGTCGCGGGCGCGGGTGATCGCCCGCTCCACCTCGTGCGGCTCGAGCCGCAGCTTCTCGCCGTTGACGTCGAGGACCAGCGTCTCGGCTGGCACGGCCTGGCGCGAGCGGACGGCGCGCTTGAGCAGCTCGGCCATCCGCGCGGAGCCCTTGACCCGGGCGACCGCGGGGCGGTCCTCCTCGATCAGGTCGAGGCCCGGGTAGAGCTGGCCGAGGGTGGAGAGCACGACGCCGGTCTCGCCGAGCGAGGGCAGCACCGCCTCGATGTAGCGCAGGAAGGAGCGCGACGGCCCGACGACGAGGACACCCGAGGACGCGATCCGGTCGCGGTGCGAGTAGAGGAGGTAGGCGGCGCGGTGCAGCGCCACCGCGGTCTTGCCGGTGCCCGGGCCGCCCTGCACGACGAGCACGCCGCGCAGCTCGGAGCGGATGATGCGGTCCTGCTCGCTCTGGATGGTCGCGACGATGTCGTGCATCCGTCCCGTGCGCTGGGCGCCGAGAGCCGCCATCAGCGCGCCCTCGCCCTGGAGCGCCGTGCCCTCGCGGAGCAGCTCCTCGTCGAAGACCTCGTCCTCGAAGCGGATCACCTCGCGGCCGCGGAGGGTCAGGTGCCGGCGGGCGCGGGTGCCCATCGGGCGGGCGGCGGTGGCCTGGTAGAAGGCGGCCGACTGGGGGGCGCGCCAGTCGAGCAGCAGGGTGTCCTGCTCGTCGTCGCGGAGGCCGATGCGGCCGATGTAGCGGTGCTCGGTCTCGGCGTCGGCGAGAGTGAGCCGGCCGAAGGCGAGGCGGTCGTCGGCGCCGGAGAGCGAGCGGATGCGGTCCTCGTAGAGGCGCGCGAACGCGTCGCGCTCGGACCGGCTCTGGTGGTTGCCGCCGACGCTCTCGATCCGGACCGAGTCGAGCGCCTCCCTGGACTGCGCGATCAGCTCGTCGAGGCGGGCGTAGAGCCCCGCCACGTACGCGCGCTCGCGCGAGAGCTCGGACTCGAGGATCGTGTCGCTGTCCGTCATCGTGCGCCCTTCCCTGCCGGTTCCGCGGTCTCGGGCGGGAGGCGGATGCGCTCCGGGGACCGTCGAAAACAGGCGGTCCAGTCTAACGACCGCGCGGGTGCCGACCCGCGCGACGGGGCTTCTCGCGCCTCGCCGTGGGCGAACGGCGCCGCCCTCTTGCGGACGGCCGCCGAGAGGCGCATGCTGTCGGTCAAGAAGAGCTCGACGCCCCGTCAGAGCAGCCGGCCCTGCCGCTGCCGCAGGGCGTCGAGGTCTTTAACGGGCAGGTTCGCGCGGTCCCGTCCCCGCTCCTCCTGAGAAGCTTCTCAGTGATCCGTGCGAGCTGCTGCGATGATGAGGGCGGGAACCTCAGGGCTCTCGACCGCCTGCCCACGCACGGCCACGCCCTCGGGAGCCCGCATGACTCCGACACCCGCGCTCGCCCCGGTGCGCCGCCTGCGCTCCGTCCGGGTGCGGATCCTCGCGGCGATCCTGGTCGTCACCGCGCTCGGCCTGCTGGTCTCGGGGGGCGCGTCGTTCCTGCTGCAGCGCGACCGGATCCTCGCCTCGATCGACGAGGAGCTGCGCCAGCAGGTCGAGAGCGTGCGAACGATCGTGGAGTCCCCCGCCGAGGCGACTCGGATCGAGCCGGACGAGTCGCCGCTCACCGCGGCTCCCACGGACGGCTCCGGGTTCACCGACATCGACGCCCTGCTGCGGACCGTCCTCGGGCAGGTGCTGCCGCGGCTGGACGGGAGCACCGTGGGCCTGGTCGACGGAATCGCCCGCTGGGAGCCGCAGCCCTACGCCCTCAGCTTCCTGCTCGACGACGACCCCGACTTCCTCGCCCGCGTGTCGGGAGAGACGGCGGCGGGAGCGACGGTGCTCGGCTGGGGCGAGACGGAGGACGGGACGCTCCGCTACGCCGCTGTGCCCCTGCGCGTCGAGGGCTCGGACGCGGCCGGGGTGTACGTGACGGCGGTCGACACCGATGCTCGGCTCTCCGACCTCGCGGACGTGTCGCGGAGCTACGCCGTGATCGCCGCGCTGGCGCTCGCGGCGACGGGACTCGTGGGCTGGTTCGTCGCGGGTCGCCTGCTCTCCCCGATCCGCGAGCTGCGGCGCACCGCGTCCCGGATCACCGCGACCGATCTCGGCGAGCGGATCCCGGTCGGCGGAGACGACGACGTCTCCGACCTGACCCGCACCGTGAACGACATGATCGGGCGGCTCGAGGGCTCGTTCGACGCACAGCGGCGGCTGCTGGCGGACGTGCGCCACGAGCTGGGCACGCCGATCACGATCGTCCGGGGCCACCTCGAGCTCGTCGACGCCCGCGACCCCTGCGACGTCGAGGCCACTCGCGCCATAGCGCTCGACGAGCTGGACCGGATGGGGCACCTGCTGGAGGACATCGCCGAGCTGTCGGAGGCCGAGCGCGAGGACCGCGTCCCGCTGCAGCCGGTCGACGTCGGCGAGCTCACCCGGCGGGTGCTGGCGAAGGTCGCGGTGATCCCCGGACGCGACTGGCGGGCAGGGCCCGTGGCCGAGGTGCAGGTGAACGCGGATCCGGCGCGGCTCACCCAGGCCTGGCTGCAGCTGGCCGACAACGCCGCGAAGTACAGCCCGGAGGGCTCGGCGGTCGTGCTCGGCAGCGAGCGGCGCGGCGACCGGGTCGAGCTGTTCGTCACCGACGAGGGACCCGGGATCCCGGCCGCGGCGCGCGAGCGGATCTTCGAGCGCTTCGGCCGCGTCGACGACGGTCGCGGCATCCGCGGCTCCGGGCTCGGCCTCGCGATCGTCTCCGCGATCGCCCGCGCGCACGGCGGCCGGGTCGAGCTCGACTCCGTCCCCGGCCGCGGCACCCGCTTCGCGCTCTCGCTCCCCCTCGAGCGGCGCTCCCCCGCCGACGACGAATCGACCGACGTTCCCCCGAGAGGACGAGCACAGTGAGCACCATCCTCATCGCCGAGGACGAGGAGCGCATCGCCGCCTTCGTCGAGAAGGGCCTGCGCTCGGCCGGCTACACGACGACCCGGGCGGCGCGCGGCGACGACGCGCTCGCGTATCTGCGCAACGGCGGGTTCGACCTCGTGCTGCTGGACGTCGGCCTGCCCGGCATGGACGGCTTCGCCGTGCTGCGCACGCTGCGGGCGGAGGGGGCGACACTGCCGGTGATCATGCTGACGGCGCGCAGCTCCGTCGGCGACACGGTCGAGGGGCTCGACCTCGGCGCGAACGACTACCTCGCCAAGCCGTTCCGCTTCGACGAGCTGCTCGCGCGGATCCGGGTGCGGCTGCGCGACGCAGCGGCGGGCTCGGGTCCGGCCGAGGACGACGGCCTGCTCGTGCACGGCGGAGTGACCCTCGATCTGCGCTCTCGCCGGGCGACGGTCGAGGGCAGCACGCTCGACCTCTCGGCGCGGGAGTTCGCGCTGGCGGAGGAGTTCCTCCGCCACCCGGAGCAGGTGCTCAGCCGGGAGCAGCTGCTGAGCCGGGTCTGGGGGTTCGACTTCGATCCGGGCTCGAACGTCGTCGACGTCTACGTGCGGTATCTGCGCGGCAAGATCGGGGCCGAGCGGATCGAGACGGTGCGCGGCATGGGCTACCGGATGGTGGGCTGAGGCGGAGCGGTCCTCCACCGGCGCCGAGCGGTACCGGGACGGGCACCGTCCTCAGTCGTCCGTGTCGTCGTCGATGTCGTCGTCCGGGTCGTCGGTGTCCTCGTCGTCGCCGTCGTCGTCCCCGTCGGCCGGCGCAGGGGCCGGGACCGGCACGACCGGGACGGGGGCGGTGCCGCCGCCCTGCTCGGCGGCCGGGCTCTGCGGGGCCGGTGCGGCCGGGCCGGGGGCGCCGTCGTGGCGGCGGGGTCCACGGCGGCGGGATCGGTCGCGGCGGGATCGGCGCCGGCCGGGTCGCCGGCCGGATCGGTGCTCGACGGGTCGGCGCCCGGGGTCTCGCCGGCACCGGGGGCGCGGCTCGGTCCGACGACGGGCGTCGAGCCGATCTCGGTGACCTGCGGGGGCTGCTGCAGCGCGCTCGCGACGGTGACGACTCCCCCGGCGATCGCGGCCAGGCAGAGGGCCGCCGCGGCGGCGAGCAGGACGGGCCCGCGACGGGGCATCGGCGTCTCCTGATCGGTCGTGTCGGGATCGGGGCGGCGGAACGGGTTTCCTGATGATCTTCTCATGGAGCGATGATCCTTCCAGCGAGGCGGGTGAGCGAGTGGGCGGCCGACGAGCGCCAGGCCGGGCGGAAGAGGTAGAGGCAGGCGAGGCGGAACCGGGTCGCGGTCTCGCAGGCCGCGAGGCGCTCGGGCGAGGCGCCCGCGTGCTCGGCCGCCCGGTCCACGACGGCGGCGGCCCGGGTGGCGAGATCCGCGGGCAGCAGGCCCTGCGCGGTGCGCAGCCGCAGGTGGGCCCGCAGGTTGCCGAGGTCGAGCGCCGCCTCGGCCCGTGCGGCGGTGTCGAGGTCGAGCAGGGCGAGCCCGCTCTCCGCGACCAGCAGCTGCTTGTCGTGCAGGTCGCGATGGGAGAGCACGAGCGGCTCGACGGGCCCCGCGAGGAGTGACTCCGCCACCCGCTCGGCGGCCGCGAGCACCTCGGCGCGCAGCCCGGGGAGGAGCAGTGGCGCGGCGAGGGCCGCCCAGCGCGTGACGACGGCGGCCTCCGCCTCCGGGCCGTGCTCGGGCAGCTCGGCCGGCGCCGCGGGCAGGAGCGCCCAGCCCTCGGCCCAGCGCCCCCAGAGCGCACGCCACTGGACGGCGGTGGTCCGCGGGTCGGAGCCGACCTCGAGGACGGTGCGTCCGGGCAGCGCCGAGAAGCGGACGAGTCCCTCCGGGTCGTCCGGGCGGTGCAGCAGCCGCGGCAGGTCGAAGCCCGCGGCGAACGCCTCGGCGCTCCGGTGGGCCGCGACCACCGCGGGGGCGGCCTGCGGGCGGAGGACCTTGAGGAAGCTGCTGCCGTCTGCGGCGCGCACCACGGCACGGCGGCCGGGCCGGTGCACGATCACGGCGCCCTCACGGCGGGCGTGCTCGAGCGCCGGGAGGCGGCGGTCGGTGCCGACCGGGAGCAGCCGGACACCTCGCTCGGCGGTCCAGCGGCCGGCGCGCACCTCGGGCGAGCCGGCGGTGCGGGCCTCGAGATCCGCTCCGTCGCGGGACGGCCAGGCGCGCGAGACGGTCCACCTCACGCCGTCCTCGACGACCTCGGCGGGAACGGCGGGCGCCGCGCTCAGCGCACTCGGCAAGCTCAGCAGGTCCGGGGCGGTCGTCATCCGAGCACCTCCTCGGCGCGGGCGACGGCGTCGTCGAGGCGCTCGCGCCAGTCCGGCAGCGCGGTGCGGAAGGGCTCGACCGCGCGCAGCAGCACGCTCGAGGCCGTGCGACGGCGCAGCGCCGCCTCGTCGATGACTCCCCCGGCTGCCCGGTAGGCGTCGAGCAGCGCCTCCGCGAGGGCGGAGCCGGGGGCCTCGGCCGCGACCAGCCCGCCGAGATCGCGCTCGGGCTCGTCGCGACGGACGCGGTCGAAGTCGATCAGGCGGACGCCGTCGCCGACGAGGACCTGGTCGGCGGAGAAGTCGCCGTGCACGACGACCGAGCGGGCGGGAGCCTCGACGGCCAGGGCCGCGCCGAGTCGCTCGAGCCGCGGAGCGAGGCCCGGCGCGAGGTCGACGAGCGCGCGGACCGCCGTCGCGACCTCGGCGCGGGAGCCGCCGGGCACGCGCACTCCGCGCACCTCGTGCAGCCGGGCGAGTGCCGCACCGGCGGCCTCGGCGCCGCCGGCCGAAGGGTGCCCGGCGAGATCGCCCTCGCCCCACCACGGAGTCGACGCCGCTCCGGAGCCGAGCACCGTCGGCACGAGCACCGGCACGCCCTGCGCGGCCAGCTCCGCCTGCACGCGCGCGACCTCGGCGACCGAGGCGGCGGCTCCGCGCGGCACGATCTTGACGACGCGCGACCCGTCCGCCAGGACCAGCCGGCGGTGCGGATTGTGCCGGAGCACCTGCGAGCGCTCGAGGAGTCCCGGCTCGGCGAGCGCGAGACGCCGCAGTGTCGGCGAGAGCTCGCGATCGGCGCGCACCGGTCCGCTCACGGCCGCGAGCCTCGGGTGCTCGCGCAGCTCGACGCCCACGCGGGCGGCGCGCTCGCGCGTCTTGTCGAGCTTGGCCGGGTCGGCGTAGGAGGCGATCCAGCCCGGGCCGTCGGCCGAGTCGAAGGCGGCCACGACGTCCGCGGAGCGCTTCCAGCGGCGGCGGGTGACCCGCACGGGACGGCCCAGGGCCTCGGCGAGGCGCCGGGGGTCGAGGAGCTCGGCGAGCGCGGGCAGCGCCGGGTCGCGGCGGGCGAGGTCGGCGACGGCCGCCTCCGTGACGGTGGTCGTGACGGCGGTCGTGACGGCGGACCTGTCGGCGCCGGTGCGGGCGCTCATGCGCGCACCTCCGCTCCGGGCTCGGTCGCCGCGGCGCGATGGAACCAGGCGGCGACGCGGGAGTCGCGGCCGAGCAGCTCCTCGGGTGTCCCGTCCTCGACGATGCGGCCGTCCTCGAGCCAGAGCAGGCGGTCGGCGCCCGCGATCGCGGCGGGGTCGTGGGTGATCGAGATCGTGGTGCGGCCGCGGGTGAGCTCGGCGAGCGACTGCGCGACCTGGGCGCGCGCCTCCGGATCGAGCCCGGTCGTCGCCTCGTCGAGGACGACCACCGGCGCGTCGCGCAGCAGCGCACGGGCGATGGCGATCCGCTGACGCTGCCCGCCGGAGAGGGTCCCGCCGCGCTCGCCGAGCACGGTCTCGAAGCCGTGCGGCAGCGCCAGCACGAAGTCGAGCGCGTTCGCGCGGCGGGCGGCCTCCTCCACGTCGGCGTCGCTCGCGTCGAGGCGTCCGTAGCGGATGTTCTCGCGGACCGTCGTGGCGAAGAGGACCGAGTCCTGCAGCAGCAGCGAGATGCTCGAGCGCAGGCTCGCGAGCGTCGCGTCGCGCAGATCCGTCCCGTCGATCGCGATGCGGCCGCGGCGCGGGTCGGAGGCGCGCACGAGCAGGCTCACGAGCGTCGACTTGCCGGCACCCGAGGCACCGAGCAGGCAGACGCTCTCGCCGCCGCGCAGCTGCAGCGACAGGTCGGTGAAGAGCGCGCGGCCGTAGCCGTCGTCGACGCCGATCGCCTCGAACGAGACGGCACCCGCCGTCGTGACCAGCGCTCGCGCGCCCGGGCGGTCGTGCACCTCGATCTCCTCGTCGAGGAGGTCGGCGACCCGCTCGCCCGAGGCGGCGGCGCGCGCGATCCGGCCGGTGTACTTCGCGAGGTCCTTCAGCGGGCGCATAGCGATCTTGAGGTACATCGTGAAGACCACGAGATCGCCCGGAGTCATCTGCCCCTCGAGCACCCGCCAGCCGCCGCCGGCCAGCACGAGGGCGGTCGCGGCGCCGACGATCACGTCGGTCCGGCGCTCGAGCGCGGCGGCGAGCCGCCGGGCCTTCACTCCCTGGTGCAGCGCCGTCGCGTTGCCGCGGTCGAACGCGCCGCCCACCTCCTTCTCCAGCCCGTAGGCCTGGACGA
This sequence comes from Rathayibacter festucae DSM 15932, assembly GCF_004011135.1. NCBI lineage: Bacteria > Bacillati > Actinomycetota > Actinomycetes > Micrococcales > Microbacteriaceae > Rathayibacter > Rathayibacter festucae. Next base: position 2,123,429 of record NZ_CP028137.1, read on the forward strand.
CGCGGATCGCGCCGAGGGTCTGCGCGGCGGTGTCGGCCAGCGCGCCCTCGCCCTTGCGGGTGGAGCGCGAGGCGCTGGTGATCGAGCTCGAGCTGCGGCGGGAGGAGACGAGATAGACGATCGCGGCGCCGATCACGACCAGTGTGAGCAGCGGATCCAGCCACAGCATCACGACGGTCAGGACGACCAGCGTGATCACGTTGCCGACCAGCGGGAGCCCGGCGGTGACCGCGACCTCCTGCAGCCGGCCGATGTCGCCGACCAGCCGCTGCACCGTGTCACCGGCCGAGGAGACCGTGTGGTACCGCAGCGAGAGGGCCTGCACGTGCGCGAAGACGCGGGCGCGGAGCGCGGTCGCGACCCGCGAGCCGACCAGCGCGAAGGCGATCGTGGAGAGGTAGGCGGTGATCGCGCGCAGGCCCACCAGGCCGAGCAGGATCGCGCCGCAGGCGACGAGGAGGCCGATGGTGGCGGGCGGGGTGCCGGCGTTGGCGCCGGCCGTGGCGCCCAGGCTCGCGCTGACGCTGTCGATCACGATCTTCAGCGGCCACGGCTCGAGGACCCGGAGGATCACCTCGGCCAGCAACGCGACGAGGCCGCCGAGCATCAGAAAGCGGTGCTCGCGCAGGTGCGGGCGGACGATGCCGAGGCTGCGGCGGAGGGCGCCGGGGTCGGGGGTGCTGCGGCTCGTGCGGCTCATGCGGCGGCCTCCTCGGTGCTGTCGGTGCTGGTGCCGGTGCCGGTGCGCACGTCGTCGATGCGCCTGCCCGCGGAACGATCGACGGGGACAGCGGCGAGGATCCGCTCGAGCACCCGCGACCAGTCGTGCTCGGCGACCGCGTCAGCCCGGGCGGCGGCGCCCATCGCGCGGCGGCGGGCGGGGTCGGCGGCGAGGTCCGCGACGGCCGCGGCGAGCGCCTCCGGCCGCCCCGGCTCGACGACGAGGCCGGTGACCCCGTGCCGGAGGATCGCGGGGATCTGCCCGACGGCGGTGGCGATCACGGGCAGACCGGCGGCCAGGTACTCGTAGACCTTGAGCGGCGAGAAGTAGTCCTGGCCCTCGCGCGCCGGGTAGGGCGCGACGCCGACGTCGAGGCGGGCGAGCTGCGCCGGCATGTCCGCGGGGGCGACGGCGCCGGTGAACTCGACGTCGAGGCCGAGGCGCCCGGCCTGCTCGCGCAGGGCCGGTCCCTCCGGGCCGTCGCCGATCACCAGGAGGCGGACGCGCTCGGGGTCGAGCAGCGCGACGGCGTCGAGCAGGCCGCCGACGCCGTGCCACGGCTTGAGGGTGCCGACGAAGCCGACGACGAGCGGGCCGCCGGAGCGCGCGGGGCCGGGCTGGATGCGGCGGGTGTTCACGCCGTTGGGCGCGACCAGCGGTGCGGCGGCGCCGTGCTCGGCGGCCCAGCGGGCGACGGGCTCGGAGACGCAGGCGACGACCGCGGCCGAGGACAGCACCGCGCGGGTCGCCTGCTCCGCTCGCGCCTCGTCGACGAGGACGCGGTGCTCGCGCTGCTCGTCGATCAGCGGCGCGTTCACCTCGAGCACCGCGGGGACGCCCAGGGCACGCGAGACCAGGGCGGAGGCGCGGCTGAAGAGGGAGTAGCGCTCGTGCACGAGGTCGCAGCCGTCGAGCACGACCGCCTCGGCGAGGTGGGCGGCGGCCTCCTCCACGGCACGCTCGCGCGCGGCCGGGTCCTGCACGCGGGTGCGGTGCTCCAGCACCTCGACGTCCTGCAGGTCGGCGGGGACGCTGTCGCCGGCCCGGGCGCAGTAGACGCGGACCTCGTCGCCGCGCGCGCGGTAGGCGCGGAGGATCTCCTGGGCGTGGACGGAGGAGCCCTTGCTGCCGAAGACCGGCACGCCGGGGTCGGCGCAGACGAACGCGACGCGCATCAGGCCGCCGCCGCCGCGGGCTGGGCGGGCGCGGGCGCCGCGAGGGTCAGCGCGGCGAGCGTGCGCGCCTGCCCTCGGGAGTCGAACTCGCGCTCCACCAGCGCGCGGGCGCGGGCGGCGATCCCGGCGGTGTCGAAGTCGGGATCCACCACCCGTTGCAGCGCGCGGGCGAGGTCGTCCGCGCGGCCCGGACGGCAGAGGACTCCGGTGTCGCCGTCGCGGATCACCTCGGGGATCCCGGTGACCGCGGTCGAGATGCAGGGCACCCCGGTCGCCATCGCCTCCAGCAGCACGGTCGGCAGACCGTCGGCGTTGCCGTCGGCGCCGACCACGCAGGGAGCGACGAAGACGTCGGCGCGGCGCAGCAGCTCCGCGACCTCGTTCTGCGGCACCGGGCCGAGCAGCCGGACGCTCCCGTCGAGGCCGGCGGCGCGGATCCGCTCGGCGAGCGCGTCGTGCAGCTCGCCTCCGCCTGCGATCTCGACCTGGACGGCGGTCCCGCCGAGGGCGAGCATCGCGACGGCGTCGACGAGCACCGAGAAGCCCTTCTTCTCGACCAGCCGGCCGACCGCGGCGACCCGGAGCACGCCGGTGCGCTCGGGCCGCGGCGAGAAGGCGAAGCGCTCGAGCTCGAGCCCGTTGTAGACCCGGTGCACCCGGGCGCTCGCTGCCGGGAAGCGCGCGGCCAGGTGCAGCACGTTGTAGTCGCTGACCGTGACGGCGAAGCGGGCGCCGGCGAGCTTGCGCTCCAGGTCCGCGGCGTCGACGGACTCGTGGAAGAGGTCCTTGGCGTGCGCGGTGAAGGAGTAGGGCACTCCCGTGAGCAGCGAGGCGAGCCGGGTGACCGTGGTGGCGCTCGAGGCGAAGTGCGCGTGCAGGTGCGTCACGCCCTCGCGCTGGACGGCGGCGGCGAGCTGCACGGCCTGCGCCGCGTCCTCCGGGCTCGCGCGCAGCAGCTCCGGCAGCAGCCGGCCGACGGCGGCCAGCAGCTCCGGCGACTGCTCGGCGGCCCGCAGGCCCTGCCAGAGGGCGGACGCCTTGACCGGCTTGTCGAGGTAGCGCACCGGTGCGCTCACCCGGGCCAGCTCGGGGTGGAAGCGCGGGTCGTCGGGCGCGCGCAGCGAGAAGATCACCAGGTCCTCCCCCGCGGCCTCGCGGGCCAGGATCTCGGAGACGACGAAGGTCTCGGAGAAGCGCGGGTAGACCTTGAGGACGTAGGCGGTGCGGGGCATCGGGGCTCCTCCGGGGGCGGTGGCGGACGGGACAGGGGCGGCGGGCGGGGTGGGGGCCGGAGCGTCAGACGGCACGGTCCGCCTCCTCGGCCGCGGTGCCGCGGGCGGCGGTGACGAGACGGGCGGCGAGCGGACCGACGGCGGCGAGACCGTCGAGGTCGATCCCCGTGCGCTGCACCTCGGTGCCGACCCTCGCCGCGAACCAGGCGCCGAGCCGCTCGGCGCTGACCTCGGCGGGCGCGAGGACCTCGACGGCGCCGCAGGCCTCGAGCGCCTCCGCCCGCAGCCGCTGCTCCTGGCGGCGGTGCGAGCGCGGCACGATCAGGGCCGGCACCGTGGTGCTCATCACCTCGCAGACGGTGTTGTAGCCGCCCATGCTCACCACGGCGGAGGCCCGGCGCAGCAGCGCGAGCGCGTCCGGGACCGAGCGGACCACCGTGGTCGCGGGGCCGGCGGCGGCGCGGATCGCCCGCCGGTGCTCGGCCGGCATCTGCGGTCCGGTGACGACGACGTGTCGGTAGCCGACCGGCACCTCCGCCGCGACCGCCGCCTCGGCGATCGCCCGGCCGTCCGAGCCGCCGCCGACGGTGGTGAGGACGAAGGGCTCCTCGACCACGGAGTGACCGGCGCCGAGCCGGCCGTTCGCGAGGAAGCCGGTGTGCGCGACGAGGTCGTGCAGCCCGCGCGGGATCTCGCCGGTGGCCGCCGGGTCGTGCACGGTCGGGTCGCCGTAGACCCAGACGGCGTCGTACAGCTCGCGGACGGCACCGGCCCCGCCGATCGCCTTCCACTCGGCCGAGGTCGCGGAGCGGCGGTCGAGCACGTCGCGCAGTCCGAGCACGACGACCGCGGCGGGATTCGCAGAGCGGACGGCGCGCAGCGCGGGCTCGAGCTCGCCGTGCACGCCGAACGCGTGCCGGTCGACGATCACCAGGTCGGGGGCGAAGGCGGCGAGACCGGCGCGGACGACGTCGCCGCGCAGGCTGGTCAGAATGCGCAGCTCGACGTCGAGGTGGCGCGAGCGGTAGCCCTGCTCGCCGGTGGTGACGCCGGGGAGCGCGAGCCAGTCCCAGCCGTCGGGCGCGGCGAACGCGGTGGCGGAGGACTGACCCGTCACCAGCAGGCCGGTCACCTCCTCGCCGAGCAGCTCGGGCAGCGCGCTGTTCAGGGCGTGCGCGAGAGCGACGTTGCGCCGCACGTGGCCGAGCCCCACCGAGTCGTGCGAGTACAGGGCGATGCGGATGACCATGTCGTTCCCCTCGAAGGCGATGAGCGCGGCCCGGTGGCCGCGGCGGATCCTCGACCCGTGCTCACAGCCTCCCGACGGGGCGTAAGCCGGGTGTGAGACGAAGATGAGAGCCGTCTCATCTGCGGCGCCCTCGATCCCCTCGGGTCCCTCGTCCCCCTCGGCTCCTTCAACTCCCTCGGGAAGAGAAGCGGCCGCCCCCGCGTTGCACGGTGCATGCCTTCGACGAGCAGCACTGTCACCGCCCCCTCCCGCGCCTCGATCGACACCACCGAGTCGGCCCGCGCCGGCTGGGAGTCGTGGCTCGCGCGCCGCGCCGAGCGGGTCACCGGCCCGCGCGGCGACCTGGCCCTGGTCGAGACCCGCTGGCTGGAGCCGGGCGAGAGCGTCGACGACGAGGCCGCGCTGGCCGGCTACGGGCCGACCGCGACCCTCACCCGGATGCGCCGCGCGAGCCTGGACACCGGCGAGGAGGAGTACGGCTACCGCGTCTGGGACGCGGCCTCCGAGGGCATCCGCTCGTTCGACGCGATCGAGACCTTCCCCTTCGACGCCGCCTGGGTGCTCGAGGCCTGGTTCGAGCCGGTCGACGACGCGCGCACCATCCCGTTCGAGCACCTGCGCGACAACGGGGCGACGCGCGACCTCGTCGTGCCCGGCGACATCACCTTCTCGCTCGTCGACGACGGGCGGGCGCACGAGTACACGGTCGCCGCGTTCGACGACGGCGGCACGCTGCTCGTCCCGTTCGGCGACCCGACCAACCGCAGTGACGACCCGGAGCTGAAGAGCTACCCGGTCGGCCGGTTCCTCGTGGTGCAGCGCCTGGGCGGAGCGGCCGACGCCGGGACGCCCGGCCCGGTGCTGCTCGACTTCAACCGCGCCTACATCCCGCCGTGCGGGTTCTCGCCGCACTACAACTGCCCGCTGCCGCCCGCGCAGAACCGCCTCGGCGTCGCGGTGACCGCCGGCGAGCGCCGGGTGCTGCGCGCCGACTGAGGCCGCCGACTCCGGGTCGGCACGGGGCGATCGACGATCCGCCCTCCGCACGGAGCGATCAGCGCAGGGCGAGAAGGCGGTCGAGCGCCTCGGGCAGCCGACGCAGCACCGAGACGTGGCCGTCGTCCGGGTGCTCGATCAGCTCGGCGGTCGGGAGCAGCGCCCGGAGCCGTCGCGCGTGCTGCGCCGGGATCACGCGGTCGAGGCCGCCCTGGACGAGGACGACCGGGCAGCGGATCGCCGCGAGGTCGACTCCCCACGGCGCGGCGAAGGCGACGTCGTCGTCGATCAGACCGCCGTCACCCCACTGCTCCGAGCGCGCGACGTCCTCGCCGAGGGCCGCCCACTCCGACTCGAGGGCCGCGTAGTCGGCCGCGACGAACGACTCGGGGTCGAACTCGTCGGTCTCGGCGAAGCGGGCGCGCGCCTCGCGGCCGTCTCGCGCCGAGGCGAGGCCGCCCGGAGCGGCCATGCCGTCGAACCAGGCGGGGTCGCCGTCGTCCGGGGCTGGTGAGGCGAGGACGGCGACGCCGTCGACCCGGTCGGTGAGCAGTGCGGCGCAGGCCAGGGCGTGCGGGCCGCCGCCCGAGGCGCCCGCGGTGAGGATCCGGTCGAGTCCCAGCGCGTCGAGCACGGCGCGGACGTCCTCCGCCGCGGAGGCGACGTCGCGGCCCGGCTGCGCGGTCGAGCCGCCGTAGCCGGGGCGCGCGTAGGAGAGGAGACGGAGTCCGCGCGCGCGGGCGGCCTCGAGCACCGGGGCGAGCAGGGCGCCGGTCTGCGGGGAGCCGTGCTGCCAGAGCAGCGGCCGCCCCTCGTCGCCGCTGTCGTGGACGACGATCGTCCTGCCGTCGCCGGCCGCGATCTCGATGGCGTCCGCCATGTCCTGCTCCTGTCCTCTCGCGGACCTCGCGGCCCGCTGATCCCTCGGTCCGGACCGCTCAGCCGCCGGTGAGCGCCGCGCGGCGGGCGACGAGCTCGTCGAGCAGCACGCGCTCGTCGACGGCGGCCGCTCGACCGCCGCGGCCGGCGAGCTGCTGCTGGCGCACGTGCGCGAGCCTCGTCGCAGAGCGGATGAAGCCGCGCATCGCCCGGGGCCGGTCGCCCCCGGCCACCCGGGCCCAGCGCGCCGCGGTGCGACGACCCTCGGCGGTGCCGATCATCCGCACCTCGGTCGGCGAGAGCCAGCCGGCAGCCGAGTAGTCGCCGAGTCGCGCGAGCGTGACCCGCCGCTCCTGCCGGCGCAGGAGCACCACGACCACGACCGCGACGACGAACAGTGGCACCTGCACGACCCCGTAGAACCCGAACCAGTCGGCGACGAGGAAGGACGAGCCGTTCCAGAGCGCGTGCAGGAACGCCGCGAGGGCGAGTCCCAGGAGCGCGATCGGCAGGCGCGCGGCCGGCGGGCGGCTCATCGCGAACCCGAGGGCCGCGCCGGTGCAGGACGTGAAGAGCACGTGCGCGAAGGGCGACAGCACCCCGCGGAGGAAGAACGTGACGGCGAGCGAGCCGAGGCCGCCCTCCACCAGCGCGCTGCCGAAGTAGAGGATGTTCTCGACGAAGGCGAAGCCGGAGGCGACGACCGCTGCGTAGACGATGCCGTCGACCGGTCCGTCGAAGCTGCGGCGCCAGATCAGCAGGATCAGCAGGACGCCGAGGCCCTTCGCCGACTCCTCGACGATCGGCGCCTGGATCACGGCGCCGACGAAGTCCGACTCGCTCGGCTGCGCACCGGAGGCGTAGACCGCGATCTGCACGCCGAGGTCGACCAGCAGCGAGATGGCCACCGAGCCGGCCGCTCCCCAGAGGAAGGCGAACCAGAGGCCGAGCGGCGCCTCCGGCTCCCAGCGGTCGACCCAGCGGACGCCGGCCAGCACGATCAGCAGCGGTACCAGGGCGACGACCGCGCAGATCCCGGCCGCGGTCGCGCCGAGCCCGGAGACGACGTAGGCGAGGACGAGGAGCAGCAGGACCCCCAGCAGCGCGACGCCGATCGCGCCCAGCACCGTCGGGACGATCGAGGGGCGGGCGGGGGCCGGCGGCGGATAGGCGCTCATGGGCTCCGAGAGTAGGGCACCGGCGGGCGCGCGGTCCGGCGGTTGACAGCGGGTGCGGGTGGGGAGCGCCGCGGGACCGCCAGGGTGATCGAGTAGCCCGCACAGCGGGCGTATCGAGATCCACCACCATCAGAAGGTCGAGTCTGCAGACCCGCCCTGATCGACGGCGGGTCTCGATACGCCCCTCCGGGGCTACTCGACCACCATGACCTCGTCGGTGTGGGAAGTCCATGCTGATCGAGTAGCCCGCGCAGCGGGCGTATCGAGATCCGCCACCATGAAGAGGGGCGCCGCCGCATCCTCCCCTCACCGCCGAGTCGCGAAGCGGCTCCGTCGTGCGGGTGGGCAGCGGCGCAGCTCGCGGGGCCGTGTCCGATTCCCGCGATCCTCCAGGCGCGGGGCGTGCCAGGCTCGGAGCATGGTCGAGGATCCGCTGTTCGAGGAGCGCTACCGCGCGGTCGCCTCGCGCGACTCCCGCTTCGACGGCCGCTTCATCACCGGGGTGCACTCGACCGGCATCTACTGCCGGCCGAGCTGTCCCGCCACGACGCCCCGGCCCGCGAACGTCCGGTTCTATCCGACCGCGGCGGCCGCGCACGAGGCGGGCCTGCGCGCCTGCAAGCGCTGCCTCCCCGATGCGGTGCCCGGGTCGCCCGAGTGGAACCTCCGCGACGACACCGCGGCGCGCGCGATGCGGCTGATCGGCGACGGTGTGGTCGATCGCGAGGGGGTCGAGGGGCTGGCCGGGCGCCTGGGCTACGGCGCCCGGCAGCTCGGACGGATCCTGCGGGTCGAGCTGGGCGCGCCTCCGCTCGCCCTGGCCCGGGCGCAGCGCGCACAGACCGCGCGGCTGCTGCTCACCGGCACGGAGCTGCCGGTCTCGGAGGTGGCGTTCGCCGCGGGGTTCGCGAGCATCCGGCAGTTCAACGCGACGATCCAGGAGGTGTACGAGCGGAGCCCGAGCGCGCTGCGGGCCTCGGCCCGGGGAGGCCGGTCGGAGGCGGCCGTGCACGCGGGCGCGACGACGCTCGAGCTGCGGCTCGCCGTGCGGGCACCGTTCGATCCGGGCGTGCTCGCCGTCCTCGGCGCCGACGCAGTTCCGGGGCTCGAGGAGGCGGGGCCGGGCCGGTACTCGCGCTCGCTCGCGCTGCCCGGCGGCCCGGCGGTCGTGCGGCTCGAGCCGGACGGCGAGGCGATCCGCTGCACCGCGACCCTGGTCTCGGTGGCCGATGTCGGCCCCCTGGTCGCGCGGGTGCGCCGGCTGCTCGACCTCGACGCCGACTCCGCCGCGATCGACGAGGCGCTCGGCGCCGATCCGGTGCTGGCGCCGCTGGTCTCCGCGACTCCCGGGATCCGACTGGCGGGCTCCGTCGACCCGGCCGAGACCCTGCTGCGCGCGCTGATCGGGCTCGGTGCGCCGACCGCGGTCGCGCGCACGGCGCTGGCCCGGCTGGTCGCGGCGCTCGGCGAGCCGCTGCCCGTCGGCCTCGCCGCCGGCGGCGTCACCCACGCGTTCCCTTCCCCCGCGGCGATCGCGGAGAACGGAGCGGACGTGCTGCGTGGCTCCGAACACCGGAACGAGACGGTCCGGCGGAGTGCGGCCCTCCTGGCTGACGGCACTCTGCGCCTGGACGCGGGCCTCCGCCGCGAGGACCTGGTGGAGCGCCTGCTCGCCAACGACGGCATCGACCCGGCCACGGCCGCGTCCGTCGCGGCGCGGATCACCGGCGACCCGGACGTCTTCCCGGCCCACGACCGCGCCGTCCGCGCCGGCGCCGCCGCACTCGGCCTCCCCTCGACTCCCCGAGCCCTCGCCGCGGCCGCTCGCCCCTGGGCGCCCTGGCGCAGCTACGCCGCCCGCCACCTCGCCGCGAGATGCCACTTGTGAGCGCGACTCGCCGCAAGAGTCGCGCACAAGTGGCATCTCGCGGGAAGGCTTCGCACCGCCGCGGCCACCTCGCAGGACGATCTCCGCGAGATGCCACTTGAGTACGCGACACGCCGCAGGAGCCGTACCGAAGAGGCATCTCGCGACCAGCGGATGGCGACACGCCGGCGCTGAGTGCGAACCGCCCGAGCGATACTCAGCAGCTGCTCCCCGCGAGATGCCACTTGTGAGCGCGACACGCCGAGGAAGGCGTGCACAAGTGGCATCTCGCGGAGGGGGCGGGGCGGGCTACTCCGTGGGGGGCTCGATGATCGGGAGGGCCGCGGTCATCGCCTCGATGCCGGAGAGGCGGGCGGGCGAGATGAGGCGCAGGACCTCCTCGCGGGACATCAGGCCCGCCTCGACGACGAGGTCGGCGACGTTGCGGCCGGTGGCGAGCGCGGCCTTCGCGATGGCCGCCGACGCGGTGTAGCCGATGCTCGGGGTCAGCGCGGTCACGACGCCGACGGAGGAGGCGACCATCGCCTCGAGCCGGTCGACGTTCGCGGTGATGCCGTCGATGCAGTTGATGCGCAGGGTGAGGCAGGCCTGGGTCATCCAGGTGATGCTCTGCAGGAGCGAGTGCGCGATGACGGGCTCGAACGCGTTCAGCTGCAGCTGACCCGCCTCGGCGGCCATCGTCACGGTGACGTCGGCGCCCGCCACCGAGTAGGCGACCTGGTTGACCACCTCGGGGATCACCGGGTTCACCTTGCCGGGCATGATGCTCGAGCCCGCCTGGCGCGACGGCAGGTTGATCTCGCCGAACCCGGCCTGCGGGCCGGAGGAGAGCAGACGCAGGTCGTTGCAGATCTTCGACAGCTTGATGGCTGAGCGCTTCAGCGCGCTCGAGAACGACATGAAGACGCCGGTGTCGCTGGTGGCCTCGACGAGGTCCTGCGCCATCTCGAGGTCGAGGTCGGTGAGCTCGTTGAGGTGCCGGACGGCGGCGGCGCCGTAGCGCGGGTCGGCGGTGATGCCGGTCCCGATCGCGGTGGCGCCGATGTTGACCTCGGCGAGCAGCCAGATCGTCTCGGAGAGGCGCGCGTGGTCCTCGCCGAGCGTGGTCGCGAAGCCGTGGAACTCCTGGCCGAGGGTCATCGGCACGGCGTCCTGCAGCTGGGTGCGGCCGACCTTGAGGACGCTGCCGAACTCGACGGCCTTCCGCGAGAACGCGGCCTGGAGCAGGGCGAGCTCGTCGAGCAGGCGGCGCAGCGACCAGGTCATCGCGATCTTGATCGACGTGGGGTAGACGTCGTTGGTGGACTGGCTGCGGTTCACGTCGTCGAGCGGGTGCAGGAAGGCGTAGTCGCCCTTGGGCCGCCCGGCGATCTCGAGGGCGACGTTGGCGACGACCTCGTTCGCGTTCATGTTGGTCGAGGTGCCCGCGCCACCCTGGATCACGCCGACCACGAACTGGTCGTGGAACTCGCCGTCGATGATCCGGCGGCAGGCCTGCTCGATCAGCTCGGCCTTCGCCGGGGCGAGGCTGCCGATCTCGGTGTTCGCACGCGCGGCGGCGAGCTTGACGGTCGCGAGTGCGCGGACCAGATCGGGATAGATCGAGATCGGGCGCTTGGAGATCGGGAAGTTGTCGAGCGCCCGGGCGGTGTGGATGCCCCAGTAGGCGTCGGCCGGGATGTCGAGCGGGCCGAGCGAGTCGGTCTCGGTGCGGGTGGCGGCGTCCACGGGGGGTCCTTCCGGCGGGGCCTGCGGGGCGGTGCCCCGCGGGCCGTTGCTCACGGGGTCGTTGCTCGCAGGGTCGATGCTCTCGGGGAGGGTGGTCGAGGCGGATGTCACGTCAGCTCCGTCGCTGTCGTCGTGCGGCCCCGAAGGGTGCAGGGGGTCCGCGAACTGCCCGGCCAGCCTACGCCGGGGCTCCGATCCGCCGGGTCGGCGGCGTTCGACGCACGCTCCGGCGCGCCATCTCCCGACGGATCGGCGGCGGCCGCCCGGGCGGACGGTTCGACCACTGACCAGGCCACCCCGATCGAAGCGGCCACCGAAGGGCCGCTACCGGCAGGGTGGCCCTTCTTCTCCTCCCCAGAGCCGAGTGGACCGGGCCACTCTCGGAGCATCACCTCGAGATCGGATGCCCCATGCTCGCCCTGCTCCTCGTCCTCGCGCTCGTCCCCGTCCTGCTCGCCGCCGTCGCGGTTCCGCTCGCACTCGCGGTCCGGCGCGACGGCTACTCCCCCGTCGCGTTCGACCGCGCCTACGACAGCCGGGGCGGCCGGGGCTGAGACAGCGGCGCCCCCGCCCGCCCCGCGCTCAGTCGACGCGGTCCGGCTCCGGGATGCTCGGCGCCGCCTGCAGTCCACCGCTCAGCGCGTAGCGCTCCTCGGGTGAGAGGACGAGGCGCTTCCGGCCCCAGACGGCGAAGCCGATCAGGATGACCACGTAGACCACGGCGATCGCGATGATCGCCGGCTGGAACGCGTCGTTGAAGAGGAAGCCGAGGAAGATCAGCACGTTGATCAGCGCCGCGATCACCGCCCCCGGAAGGCCCCACGGGCTGCGGTACGGCCGGCTCGCGTTCGGGAACCGTCGGCGCAGCAGCACGAAGGACACCATCTGCATGAAGTACGCGACGACCGCGCCCCACACCGCGATGTTGAGCACGATCGCTCCCGCGACGGCGCCGGCGTTGTCCGGGTCGAGCCGGCTGAGCACGTCGACGACGACGAGGGCGACGAAGCCGATCACGGCGCCCACGGTGAGCGCGATCCACGGCGTCTGGCGCTTACCCGTCAGCGAGAACACCCGCGGGTAGTAGCCGGCCCGGGAGAGCGAGTACATGTTGCGCCCGTAGGCGAACATGATGCCCTGCAGCGACGCGAGCAGTCCGATCAGGGCGAAGAGCGCGAGCACGGCGGCCGCGCCGTCGCCGACCATCGCGCGGAAGCCGTCGAGCAGCGGCTCGGTCGAGACGCCCATGTCCTCGGAACCGATCAGCGCCGTGTTGAGGAAGAGGACGAGCAGGCCGGTCACGATCAGGGTGCCGCGGGCCCAGAAGCCGGCGCGGGGGATGTCGCGGACCGGGTCGTGCGCCTCCTCGGCCGCGAGCGGCAGCTCCTCGATGCCGAGGAAGAACCACATGGCGAACGGCAGCGCGAAGAGGATCGGCAGGACGCCGTGCGGGAGGAACTCGGTCTGACCCGCGTCCGGCGCGATGTTCCACAGGCTCGACCAGTCCAGCGCCGGCGAGAGCAGGGCCATCACGGAGAAGGCCAGGAGGATCGCGATGGACACGATCGAGACGACGATCGCGAAGCGGAACGAGATCGCCGCGCCCGCCGAGTTCAGCGCGACGAAGACGATGTAGAGGACCAGCCACCAGATCCACATCGCGCCGGAGAGGTCGAAGCCGAGCAGCTCGCTCGTCACCCCGTTCGCGTACTGCGCGGAGAAGAACACGACCACGGCGGTGGTGGCCACGTACTCGATGGTCTCGGCCAGCCCCGTGACCAGGCCGCCCCAGGGCCCCATGGCCGAGCGGGCGAAGGAGTAGGCGCCGCCGGTGTGCGGCATCGCGGCGGACATCTCGCCGATCGAGAAGATGAGGCCGTAGTACATCACCACGAGGACGGCGAAGGCGATCAGCATGCCGCCGAAGCCGGCGAAGTCGATGCCGAAGTTCCAGCCGGAGAAGTCGCCGGAGATGACGGCGGCGACCGCCAGTCCCCACAGGCCCCAGACGCCCGCGGAGCGGCGCAGGGTGCGCTTCTCGAAGTAGCCGGCCTCGGCCTCGCGGTAGGTCACCCCCGCGGTGCTGGTGACGTTCGCGGAGTCGGGCCCGGACGCCGCCGGGCGCCTCGCACCCTTGCTCGTCGGAGTCTGCTTCGTCTGCTCTGCCATCGGGTCTCCTCGGCTCGGGTGGTCCGAGCATAGGGACCTCAATGGACGCTGGGAAGCCCGATGGCGTTACGACGGTGTGAACGGCGCGATCCGAAGGTCCGGAGGGATGACGCGCATCCCGCGCCACCAGCGCCAACCTCACTCCCTCGGGATCAGCGGCTGTGCTTCAATGGACCCCGATCCGACCATGCGGCCTCGTCCGGCCACCCGGCGGAGTGACCCCCGGAGGCATCCCATGGCACCTGTCAGCGCCGAGAGCAGTGCCGCCGATCGACGCCGTGCCGCCGACCCCGCCCCGGTGCGGGGCATGCTCACCCTCGAGCGACTCGACACCCTCATCGAGGCCGGCGAGATCGACACGGTGATCGTCGCCTTCACCGACATGCAGGGCCGGCTCGTCGGCAAGCGCATCTCGGCGCGGCTGTTCCAGGACGACGTCGCCGCGCACGGCGCCGAGTGCTGCAACTACCTGCTCGCGGTGGACGTCGAGATGAACACCGTCGCGGGATACGCGATCTCGAGCTGGGAGCGCGGCTACGGCGACATGAAGATGATCCCGGACCTGTCGACGCTGCGTCTCGCGCCGTGGCTGCCGGGGACCGCGCTGGTCACGGCCGATCTCACCTGGCTCGACGACGCTCCGGTCGGCGAGGCGCCGCGGCAGATCCTCCGCGCGCAGCTGGACCGCCTGGCCGAGCGCGGCCTCGAGGCGTTCGTGGCCACCGAGCTCGAGTTCATCGTGTTCGACGACTCCTACCGCGAGGCCTTCGCGAAGGGCTACCGCGGCCTCACGCCCGCCAGCGACTACAACATCGACTACGCGCTGCTCGCCTCGACCCGGATGGAGCCGCTGATGCGGGACATCCGGGTGTCGATGGAGGGCGCCGGCCTGTACTGCGAGGGCATCAAGGGCGAGTGCAACCTCGGCCAGCAGGAGATCGGCTTCCGCTACGACGCCGCCCTCGTCACCTGCGACAACCACTCGATCTACAAGTCGGGGGCGAAGGAGATCGCCGACAGGCACGGCAAGAGCCTGACCTTCATGGCCAAGTTCAACGAGCGCGAGGGCAACTCCTGCCACATCCACCTCTCCCTCCGCGGTACCGACGGCACGCCCGTCTTCGCCGATGCGGAGAGCGAGCACGGGATGTCGCCGCTCTTCCGGCACTACCTGGCCGGCCAGCTCGCCGCGCTGCGCGAGTTCACCCTCTTCTTCGCGCCGAACATCAACTCCTACAAGCGCTACGTCGACGGGTCGTTCGCGCCGACCGCGGTCGCCTGGGGTCTCGACAACCGCACCTGCGCCCTGCGCGTCGTCGGCCACGGCGCCGGGATGCGCGTCGAGAACCGGGTTCCGGGAGGCGACGTCAACCAGTACCTGGCCGTCGCCGCGCTCGTCGCCGCCGGGCTGCACGGCATCGAGAACGAGCTGGAGCTCGAGGACGTCTGCACCGGCAATGCCTACGGCTCCGGAGCGCCGCGCGTCCCGACGACGCTGCGCGAGGCCGCCGATCTGTTCGAGTCCTCCGCCCTGGCCCGGGCCGCCTTCGGCGACGAGGTCGTCGACCACTACGTGAACAACGCCCGGGTGGAGCTCGCCGCCTACGACGCCGCCGTCACCGACTGGGAGAGGGTGCGCGGCTTTGAGCGGCTCTGACCTGCGGACGGACTCCGAGCAGGGTCCCGTCGCCCCGCGTCCGATCATCGGGCTCACCACCTACCGCGAGCGCGCCGTCTCGGGCGTCTGGGACGTCGAGGCGTCCTTCCTGCCCGCGAACTACATCGACTCGGTGACGCGGGCCGGCGGCGTCGCGCTGCTCCTGCCGCCGCAGCCCGCCTCGGCGGAGACCGCGCGTGCCGTCGTCGAGCGCCTCGACGGGCTGATCGTCTGCGGCGGCAAGGACATCGACCCCGCCCGCTACGGCCAGGAGGCGCACCCGGAGACCGACGCGCCCCGCCCCGAGCGCGACGCGTGGGAGGACCACCTGATGACCGCCGCGCTCGAGGCCGACCTGCCGTTCCTCGGCATCTGCCGCGGTGCGCAGCTGCTCAACGTCTCGCTGGGCGGCACCCTGCACCAGCACCTGCCCGACGTGGTCGGCGACCGCCGCTACCAGGCGGGCGGCGGCGTGTTCTCGCACGTCGACGTCGCGGTCGAGCCGGAGTCGCGCCTGCGCGGACTGCTCGGCGAGGACGCCGTGGTCGCGCAGGTCTACCACCACCAGGCGGTCGACCGGGTCGCCGACGGCCTCGAGGTCGCCGCGCGGACCGCCGACGGCACCATCGAGGCGCTCGAGCTGCCGGGGCGCCGCTTCGCGCTCGGCGTGCAGTGGCACCCGGAGGAGGACACCGCCGACACCCGCCTCTTCACCGGCCTGGTGGCCGCCGCGCTCGCGCACCGCGCGGGCACCGGCACGGCTGAAGGCTCCTCCCCCAGCACCCCGAAGGACGCACACCGATGACCCCGCAGACGACGACCCCGCAGACGACCACCGCGCGGACGACCGTGCAGACCCTCGTCGACCCCTCGACGGGAGCCGCCTTCGACGAGGTCGCTCTCGCCGACCTCGCGAGCGTCGACGCCGCGATCGAGCGCGCGGCCGCGGCGCAGCGCGGCTGGGCGGCGCTGGCCCCGCTCGACCGGGCCCGCGCCCTCCGCCGATTCGCCGCCGCCGTCGACGGTGCGATCGAGGAGCTGGCGCAGCTCGAGACCCGGAACTCCGGTCACCCGATCACGCAATCGCGCTGGGAGGCGGGGCACGTCCGCGACGTCCTCGAGTACTCCTCCGCCGCTCCGGAGCGCCTGCTCGGCGCGCAGATCCCGGTCGCCGGCGGGCTGGACGTGACGGTGCACGAGCCGCTCGGCGTCGTCGGGATCATCACGCCGTGGAACTTCCCGATGACGATCGCCTCCTGGGGCTTCGCACCGGCGCTCGCCGCGGGCAACGCCGTCGTGCTGAAGCCGGCCGAGTGGACGCCGCTGACGAGCCTCCGCCTCGCCGAGCTGGCCCTCGCGTCCGGACTGCCGGAGGGCCTCTTCCAGGTGCTGCCCGGCCGGGGCGACGTCGTCGGCGAGCGCTTCGTGACCCATCCGCTGGTCCGCAAGGTCGTCTTCACCGGCTCGACGCGCGTCGGCAAGCGGGTGATGGCGGGCTGCGCCGACCAGGTGAAGCGGGTCACGCTCGAGCTCGGCGGCAAGAGCGCGAACATCGTCTTCGCCGACTCCGACCTGGAGCGCGCCGCGAGCACCGCCCCGTACGGCGTCTTCGAGAACGCCGGCCAGGACTGCTGTGCCCGCAGCCGGATCCTGGTCGAGCGGCGCGTCCTCGACCGCTTCCTCGAGCTGCTCGAGCCGGCCGTGCAGGGAGTCGTGGTCGGCGATCCGCGCGACGCGGCGACCGAGATGGGCCCGCTGGTCTCGGCCGCGCACCACGAGCGTGTCGCCGCCTTCGTCCCGGAGGGAGCACCCGTCGCGTTCCGCGGCTCGGCCCCCGCCGGCCCCGGCTTCTGGTTCCCGCCGACCGTGCTGCTGCCCTCGAGCGGCGACCCGGTCTGGCGCGAGGAGGTCTTCGGCCCGGTCGTCTCCGTCCTCCCCTTCGAGGACGAGGCCGACGCGATCCGGCTCGCCAACGACACCGACTACGGCCTCTCCGGCTCGATCTGGACCCGCGACCTCGGCCGCGCGCTGCGGATGTCACGGGCGGTCGAGGCCGGCAACCTGTCCGTCAACTCGCACTCCTCGGTCCGCTACTCGACCCCTTTCGGCGGCTTCAAGCAGTCCGGGCTCGGCCGCGAGCTCGGACCCGACGCGGCGCTCGGCTTCACCGAGACCAAGAACATCTTCTTCGCGGCCGACTGACCCGCTCCGTTCCACCCCCGCACCCTCCCGTGAAAGGCCGCACCATGGCTCTCCCTCCCCTCGACACCACCCCGATCGACCTCACGCAGCGCCTCGCCGGCAAGGTCGCCGTCGTCACCGGCGGCGCCAGCGGGATCGGCCTCGCCACCGCGACGCGCTTCGCCCGCGAGGGGGCGCGCGTGGTGATCGCCGACGTCGACGTCGCGCGCGGCACCGAGGTCGCGGAGGCGCTCGGCGGGATGTTCGTCCGGGTCGACGTCACCAGCGAGGCGGAGGTCGACGCGCTCTTCCAGGCCGCGGTCGACGCCTACGGCTCGGTGGACATCGCCTTCAACAACGCGGGCATCTCGCCGCCCGACGACGACTCGATCGAGACGACCGAGCTGCCGGCCTGGGAGCGCGTGCAGGACGTCAACCTCAAGTCGGTCTACCTCTGCTGCCGTGCCGCACTCCGGCACATGACGAAGCAGGGCCGTGGATCGATCATCAACACGGCCTCGTTCGTGGCGGTGCTCGGCTCGGCGACCTCGCAGATCAGCTACACCGCATCGAAGGGAGGTGTGCTCGCGATGAGCCGCGAGCTGGGCGTGCAGTTCGCGCGCCAGGGCATCCGGGTGAACGCGCTCTGCCCGGGTCCGGTGAACACCCCGCTGCTGCAGGAGCTGTTCGCGGCGGACCCGGTGCGGGCTCAGCGCCGGCTCGTGCACATCCCGGTGGGGCGTTTCGCCGAGCCGGAGGAGCTCGCCGCTGCGGTCGCGTTCCTCGCCAGCGACGACGCGTCCTTCATCACCGGGTCGACGTTCCTCGTCGACGGCGGCATCTCCTCCGCCTACGTGACCCCGGAGTGAGCACGACGTGAGCGCGGGCACCGGGACGGACGAGGCGGACGCCGACGGGGACGGCCGGCCGGCGGCTCCCGCGGCGAGCGCCAGGGAGGCGATCCTGCGGCGGCTGCTCCGGATCAACGCCTTCGAGGAGACGGTGCAGCGGCTGATGCAGACGGTGAGTCTCGGGCTCGTGGGGCCGGGCGAGCGGCTGCCCTCCGAGCGCGAGCTCGCCGCGCAGCTCGGCGTGGGGCGCGACACCCTGCGCGAGGCGATCGCGTCGCTCGCGGACGCGGGCTACCTGGTGGTGCGGCGCGGCCGGTACGGCGGGACCTTCGTGGCGGAGGAGCTGCCGGCGGCGCCGATCGGACGGCGCGGCTTCGACCGGGCCGAGATCGACGACGTGGTGGCGCTGCGCGAGATCCTCGAGGTGGGGGCCGCGCGGCTCGCGGCAGGCGCGGACCTGACCGCCGCCGACCGGGAGCAGCTGTTCCAAGCCCTCGCGGACGTCGAGGGCGCGAGTCCCGAGGACTATCGGCGGCTCGACTCCCGGCTGCACCTGACGATCGCGGAGCTGGCCGGCGTCCCGTCGCTCCTGCCGCTCGTGGCCGAGAGCCGGACGCGGGTGAACGCCCTGCTGGACGACATCCCGCTGCTGCCGCGGAACATCGCCCACGCGGACGAGCAGCACCGGGCGCTCGTGACGGCGATCCTCACCGGTCGGGCGGCGGAGGCGGCCCGGCTGATGACCGAGCACGTGCACGCCTCCGCGGCGCTGCTGCGAGCGTTCCTGACCTGAGTCGGGAGCGCCCGCCCGGTCAGTTGACGTCGGTGCCGGTCGCGATCGCGACGAACGGCACGAGCAGGCCGAGGAAGAGCAGGGCGACGACGAAGAGCACGACGAGGCTGATCATCACCGCGTTGAGGACGATGCCCCAGATCGCGAGCGTGCGGCCGGTCGGCTCGCGACGGAGGCCCAGGATGCCGAAGACGAGGCCGGCGACGGGGGCGATGACGGTGAGGCCGAAGAAGACGGAGGTGACGCCGAGGATGAGGCTGGTCAGCGAGAACGGGGTGGACGGGGCCGGGGCGGCGGAGACGGGCGGGACGCCGTAGGGGGCCGGGTGCTGCGCGACGGGCCGCTCGAACGGCGGGTCCTGCTGCTCGGACTGCTGCTGCCGCGACTCCGGGGCCGGGTCGGTGAGGACGGCGGTCGAGCCGTAGACCTCGGTGGGCTGCTCGTCGGCGGCGGTGGTGCGGGTGGACGTGGTGGCGGCGGTCGGGGTGGCGGCGGTCGGGGTGGTCTCGGCGTTCGACATGGTCGGTGCTCCTTCTGCGGGGTGCGGTGCCGGGGGCGCCCGGCGATGCCTCCACGCTACGGAGGACGCGGATCCTCCCCCATCCGGCTAACCCCCGGGCGGGAGGGGGAACCCCCCGCTCACTCCCGGGGGCCGGTGCGAGACTGGGACGACCGGCGGTGCGCCGGGACGATCGCGAGGGAGCGGCCGCGGATGGACGACGACGAGACGCTGCGCCGTCGCCGCGACGGCCGCGGGGCCCGCGCGGTCTGGCTCGCCGGACTGTCGGCGATCGCAGGCTTCGTGATCCTCTCCCCGCTGATCTCGGTGACGGCGACGGTGCTGGCCTGGGGTGCCCGGCGTCGCGGCGGCACTCTGAGCGACCGCAACGGCGTCGTCGCCGTGAACTGGCAGCTGACCTACCTCGCGCTCCAGCTGATGCTCGTGCCGCTGCACCTCGCGCTCGTCTCGGTCCGCGACACCTGGGGCGGCGGCTGGCCCACCCTCACCATCGCGGCCATCCTCGGCCTCTTCGTGCTGAACCTCGTCCTCTGCGTCGTGCTCGGCATCCGCTCGGGACGGGGCCGCAGCGTCCGCCTCGTCATCGCGGTGCCGTTCGTCCGCTCCTCCCGGCCGGTGCGCTGAGCGAGCCGAACATGGCCCTCCGCCGGGGCTTCAGCAATTGAGCGCGCCGCCGAGGATTCCGAAGATCAAGCCTCCTGTCGCCGTGACGACCGCTCCCGCCCCGGTGATCGCACCGCCGAGGCCCCCGAGCACGGCGGCATTGACTCCCGATTTCGCCACGCAGTGACCCCACTCCTTCGAGGTCCAGTCGCTCGAGAGAGCCCCAGCCACCGCGACTCCAGCAAGGGCTCGCCGCATCTCGAACGGCGTGAAGTGGAAGGTCATCGTGTCCGAGTCGTCGACGGTCCAACTGCCGCTCACGGTCTGCCCGTTGGCGGCGCCGATCCTGGTGGGCAGGGCCTCCGAGGTGACGCTCCCATCGGTGATGCGGACACGGCCGTCCTTCGACGTCACTGGCCTGGCTCCACCGCCGACGTCGAAGGTGATGGTCGAGTCGGTCGCTCGCTTCACGGTCAGCTCGACATGTCCGCTGGACCGCACCTGTGCTGGTGCTTCCGCCGCGGCCGATGCTGCGGCGAAGGGGGCTCCGCTGAGGGTCGCCGCGCAGACAGCCACCACTGTCAGTGTCGTTCGAATGCTCTTCATTGAGTACCTTCCTGGATTGTGTCATCGGCGCTGACTGCGCCAAAGGGTGAGCACTGCACGGCAGATGAAATACGTGATCGCGATGGAGACGGAATTGATCACCACTGTCCACGGGTCGATCGCTCCGACTGCTCGGGAGATGGCGCCGCCGCACCATGATCCGACGAAGGCGGTCACGCAGAATCCCCACGGTGTGCGTGTTCCCCATATCGGGTCACGCTTCGGCTCGTCTTTCGGCTGCTCTGCCTCACCCATCTGAGAACCATACTGAAATGGTTGTGAAACCACCGAAGTCAGGAGCGCTTGCGCGAACTTGGCGCGCGATCACGCCTCTCTCGGAGTCCGCTCGCCCGAATCGGCGGAGCGATCGCAACGGCGTCGTCGCCGTGACCGGCAGCTGAGCCACCTCGTCCTCTGCGTCGTGCTCGGCGTCCGCTCGGGACGCGGCCGGAGCGTCCGCCTCGTCATCGCGGTGCCGTCCGTCCGCTCCTCCCGGCCGGTGCGCTGACGGCGATTCGACGTCCTGTTCCACGACCTCGACAGCGGTCACCGACGGTTGCGATCAGCGCCTGCGGTGCCGGAGGAAGAGCACCAGTCGGCTGACGAGAAGAGTCGTCACGACGGAGACGCAGATCGACGCGATGTTCAGGGAATCGGTCACGCCGGCGGCCCTGGCGACGGCGCCGCCGATGGTCATCCCGACGAACAGGATCGCGAGGAAGCCCCACGGCGTGTGCTCCCCGTACAGTGACCTCCGGTTCCGCCGGGTACTCGAGTGCTCTGGCTCCGTCATTCGCACACCATACGCACATGGCTGTGGAGGCGAGGCTTGCTAGCAGCTTTCGCGGGGTGGATGGCGTAGGACGCAGGCTCGTCGCCTACCGAGGGTCCGACACCGGGCTCGCCGGCCCGGACACCGCGGAGCGCGGAGGAGCAGGCGCTCGCGGGATGGCAGGGTGGTGGGGTGACGCCGATCGCCTTCCCCTCGCCCGTGTCCGTGGTCGCCGATGACGGGACGCGGATCGCGACGTACGCGCTCGGCGACGAGGGGGCGCCGACCGTGCTGGCGGTGCACGGGTTCGCGTCGAACGCGGTGCTGAACTGGGAGACGGCGGGCTGGCTGCGGACCCTCAGCCGCGCCGGATACCGGGTCGTCGCGCTCGATCAGCGCGGGCACGGCGCCAGCGAGAAGCCGCACCGGGCCGGCGCCTACGGGGTCGAGCTGATGGTCGCCGACCTCGTGCGGGTCATCGAGACCTACGACCTGATCGCTCCGCACTACCTGGGCTACTCGCTCGGCGCGCGGATGGGCTGGGTGCTCGGGCTGGAGCATCCGGAGCTGCTGGCGACGCTCAGCCTCGGCGGGCTCACGGTGGGCGAGCCGCTGCGGCACTTCGATGCGGCGGCGGCGCGTGCGCGGGTGGCCGACGGCGGCGAGATCGACGACCGGTTCACCCGCGCGTTCATCGGCATGGCGGAGGGCGTCGCCGGGAACGACCTGGCCGCCCTGGTGGCCGTGGCCGACGGGGTGCGCGGCGGGGCGCATCCGGAGCTCGGCGCGCACCCGGAGCTGCCGACGCTGATGGTGACGGGCGGGGCCGACCCGATCGCGCCCGGCGGGGCGCGGCTGGCGGAGGAGGCGGGCGCGCGCTTCGTCAGCGTCCCGGGCCGCGATCACACGAGCACCGTGCCGGCGCGGGCGTTCAAGGACGCGGTGCTGGCGTTCCTGGCGGAGCACGCCTGACGCCTGCGTGCGATCCGCAGGCGATCCCGGCGGGAGCGCGCTCTCGTCCGCGCAGAGGCGCCGGCGGAGCGCCGGATCACCTGCGGATCGGACCGGACCGCCCGTGGAGGCGCGCGGCGTAGCATCGCGGCATGCTTGCGATCCGCGTCGAGAACCCCGGCCCCGACTCCCGCCTCGTGCTCGAGGAGACCGCCACCCCCTCCCCCGGACCCGGTGAGGTGCTGCTCCGCGTGGCCGCCGCGGGCGTGAACCGCGCCGACCTCGGGCAGCGCGCGGGCGTCTACCCGCCGCCGGCCGGAGCGTCGGAGATCCTCGGCATGGAGGTGTCCGGAACGGTCGTCGGCCTCGGCGAGGGCGTCACGACGGTCGCACACGGCGACGAGGTCTGCGCGCTGCTCTCCGGCGGCGGCTACGCGGAGCACGTCGTCGTCGACGCGGGGCTGCTGCTGCCGGTGCCGGAGGGCGTCGACCTGATCTCGGCCGCCGCGCTGCCCGAGACGACCGCGACCGTCTGGTCGAACCTGGTCCTGGTCGCGGGGCTCCGCGCCGGCGAGACCGTGCTGATCCACGGCGGCGGCAGCGGGATCGGCACCACCGCGATCCAGATCGCCTCGGCCATCGGCGCCCGGGTCGCCGTGACGGCCGGCAGCCCGCGGAAGCTCGACGCCTGCCGGGCGCTCGGCGCGGACATCCTGATCGACTACCGCGAGCAGGACTTCGTCGAGCGGATCGCCGCTGAGACGGACGGCGGGGTCGACGTGATCCTGGATCCGGTCGGTGGCGACTACCTCGCCCGCGATGTCGAGGCGCTCGCGCTCGGCGGCCGCGTCGTCTTCATCGGCAACCAGTCCGGCGCGCAGGGCTCCCTCGACATCGGGACGCTGATGCGCAAGCGCGCGGCGGTGCACGCCACGACGCTGCGTGCCCGGCCGCTGGAGGAGCGGCGCGCGATCGTCGCCGCGGTGCGCGAGAGCGTCTGGCCGCTCGTCGCGGACGGGACGGTGCGACCGGTCGTCGACGAGGTGATCCCGCTGGTCGAGGCCGAGCGGGCGCACGAGCGGATGACCGCCTCGGGGCACATCGGCAAGCTGCTGCTCACCCCGTGACGGGGAACTGACGACACAGCATCAGCCGAGAGGCCCGGTCAGCCGCGATCGGCGATGACGGGGCCTCTCGGCTGACGCTCTGCGGCGCGGACCGGTCAGACCGCCGCGCGGAGCAGGCCGAGCGAGCGGTTGATGCCGTCGACGTCGACGCTCGCGGGGTCGAACGCCGCCTCCGGGGCGAGCCCGAGGGCGTCGAGTGCCTCCGCGTGGTCGGCGGACGACGGGTCCGTCGCGGCGCGGACCGTGTCGGCCCAGGCGGCCGGGCCGCCGGGCGCGTCGAGCGGAGCGGCTCCGCGCGCGCCGGTGCAGCGCGGCAGGGCTGCGCTGAGCGGCGACACCGACTCGAGGCGGATGACGTGGCGCCACTCGTCCTCGAGGTCGTAGACGTAGAACAGCTCGTCGCCGACGCTCTCGAGCACCTCGGCGAGCGCGACACCGCCCTCGTCGACGAGGCCGGAGCCGAGCTCCTCCGCGTCGGCCGGCGAGCCGATCGGCGCCTGCTCCTCGTCGGGCACGCCGACGCTGAAGTAGTGCGGCTGCGCGTCGGTCCAGCCGAGCGAGAGCTGCAGGGCGAGGTGCAGATCGCGCAGCGACGACTCCGAGGACAGCTCGAGCCGGCGCCAGACGACCGGCTTGGTGCCGAGCAGCGACACGTGCAGGGCGTAGGCGGAGTCGGTGTCCTCCGTCGCCTCGTCGAGGATCTCGAGGCGGGTGGCGTCGCGGGCGCCGAGCAGCACGATGCTCGCGCGGACGACCGAGGCGAGGACCGGCTGCAGGCCCTCGGGGAGCACGTAGCCGAACTCGGGCGAGTGCAGCAGCAGTCCGAGCTCGGCGGCGTCGTCGAGCATCCGCTCGGCCGCGCCGACCATCCGCTCGCGCTCGTCCAGGGCGTCCTCGAGCGAGACGTCGAGCTCGGCGGCGAGCTCGTCGACCAGCTCGCCGACGACGAGGCCCTCGTGGATCTGCGCCTGGCAGGCGACCGCGATCCGGGCCAGGACGGCGTCGGTGGTGGTGATCGCGCGCTCGCGCGGCGAGAACGCGCCGTTCTCGGTGTCGGCGGCGGCGAGCGCCTCCTGCGCACTGACGAGCCAGAGCTCGATGAAGCGGGCGATGTAGGCGATGCGCTCGACCGTGGCCTCGCGCGCCTCGGAGCTGCGCCAGGCCGGCGCGGCGTCACCGAGGCCCGCGGTGGAGCCGTCGGCGTCGAGCACGTCGGAGGCGACCAGCGCGTCCCACCAGGCGGAGACCGGGATGCGGACGGCGTCGTCGCTCGGCGACGAGCCGGCGGAGGCGACGCCGGCCTCGACCACGATCTCGCGGGCGGCGCGCTCGGAGATCGTCGCTCCGTCGGCGCCGGCGAGGTGCTCGACGACGACGTCGGCGGCGTGCACGAGGGCGGTGGCGCGGGCGGCGGAGAGCATCTCGGCGTCCGGGATCTCCTCGACCTCGAGCAGGTCGTCGAGGACGGCCTCGACGAAGGAGCCGGCGAGGTCGAGGACCTCGTCGAGCACGGCCTGGCACTCGTCGAGCTCCTCGTCGGTGCCGGTCCAGAGGTCCTCGTCGGTGAGGAAGTCGAGGAAGTGCTCGACGACCTCGGCGACGGTGAAGAGGGTGTCGTCCAGGTCGGCCTCGCTCTCCTCGCCGGAGAGGTCGGCCTCGATCTGGTCGAAGACGGCCTCGAGGAGCTCGGCGTCGGGCTGGGCGAACGAGCCGCGCGGGCGCAGGTCGCGGGTCATGGCGAAGAGGTCGGTGAGGACCTCCACGGCCTCGTCGACGTCGAGGTGCTCGTGCAGGACGGCGACGTCGGCGAGGTGCGACCGGTACCAGCTGCGGAACCGCACCATCAGCGCGGTCTCGGCCGTGCGGCCGCCGCCCTGGCCGCCGGAGCCGCCGGAGCGCCCGTTCCCGGATCG
The DNA here is from genome assembly GCF_004011135.1 of Rathayibacter festucae DSM 15932. NCBI lineage: Bacteria > Bacillati > Actinomycetota > Actinomycetes > Micrococcales > Microbacteriaceae > Rathayibacter > Rathayibacter festucae. The sequence continues at coordinate 2,148,618 of NZ_CP028137.1, forward strand.
TCCCTGATTGCGCTTCTTGCCCATCGTTCCTCCGCGACCGCTCCCCCTCGACGACGGAGCAGTACAGCCTACCCAGTGCGGGCGAGCCGGGTCACGCGCCGGGAGCTCGCCGTGGTGAACGCCCGGAGAACGCGGAACGGGCAATCCGCGGGCCCGGCAGCGCGACCTCCCGGGTCGATCCGTCGCGAACGGCGGTGTCGCGCGCGTCGACAGGTGCTTCTCCGACGGATCGATCGGAGCGTCGGCGATGCGGCCGCGCGCGCGTCGGCGTAGCGTCGGGCCATGGGTGCATGGAGTGGAGAGCCGTTCGGCAACGACACGGCGAGCGACTGGGTCTACGAGCTCGACGAGGCCGGCGACTGGCAATACGTCCGCGAGGCGCTGGACGCCGCGGTCTCGCCGACGCAGGTGGACGCGGATGCGGCGACCCTCGCGATCGCGGCCGCCGAGGTGGTCGCACGCGGACTCGGCCGGGAGGGCGGTCCGCACGCCGAGACGATCGCGCACTTCGTGCAGCGCGCCGGGCGACCCGACGACGAGCTCGTCGCACTGGCCCTCGCCGCGCTGGCCGCCGCCGACTCGCCCGGCAGCGAACTCACCGAGCTCTGGGAGGAGGCCGACCCGGAGGAGTGGCGGGAGGCCAACGACGCGGTGCGGAGCGTGCTCGAGGAGGCCTGATCGCGAGTGGGTCCCCGCGGGCGGCGACGCGCGCCTCCCGTCGCACTAGCGTGGCGGGGAGCGGCCGGAGCAGGCCGCGACGAGAGCGACGAGGGGCCACGATGCCGGACTTCACCACGGACGACGGGGTCCGGCTGAGCTGGACCGAGCAGGGCGACCCGGCCGGGCGGCCGGTGGTGCTGATCGCCGGGTTCAAGGCGCCGGCGACGAGCTGGAAGCCGCAGCAGGGGCCGCTCGCGGAGGCCGGCTACCGGGTGATCTCGTTCGACCGGCGCGGGCACGGGCTGTCCGAGCGGACGGAGGCCGGCGCGACGATGCTCCGGCACGGCGCGGATCTCGCGCAGCTGCTCCGGCACCTGGATCTGCGCGGCGCGGCACTGGTCGGCGGGTCGATGGGCGGGAACTCGATCTGGGCGTTCCTGGCGGACTCCGCGGGAGGCACGGCGGGAAGCACCGACGAGAGCACCGGAGAGAGCACCGGAGAGAGCGCCGACGAGAGCACCGACGAGAGCGCCGGAGAGAGCCGCATCGACTGCATCGTGATCGTCGACCAGACGCCGCGCATGCTCAACGGCGAAGACTGGCCCTACGGCTTCTACGACTACACCGAGGCGAACCGCGACACCCTCTTCGCGACCACGATCCCGGATCCCGGCCGCTGGAGTGTCGCGTCCAAGGGGCCAGTGCGGATCGCGCGGCTGCTGAAGGCACTCGGCGGCGGCGAGCGCCGGGAGCTGACCGAGACCGAGCGGCGGCTGCTGAACGACCACGCGAAGGCGGACTGGCGGCCGGTGATCCCACGGACGAGCGTGCCGGTGCTCTTCGTCGCCGGGCGCGAGAGCGAGTTCTGGCCGGCCGAGCACGCGGCCGCCGCTGCCTCGCTCGCCCCGCGCGGCGACTCCCTCGTCATCGAGAAGGACGGGCACGCGGCGAACATCGAGCAGCCGAAGGTCTTCACCGAGGCGCTGCTGGAGTTCCTGGCGCGCTGATCCCGGGAGAACCGAGAGCGGGGCCTCAGCCCGGGAACGCCTTGCCCGGGTTGAGCACGCCGAGCGGATCGAGGGCGTCCTTGATCGAGCGGTGCATGCCGAGCACGCGCGGGCCGAGCTCGTCCGCCGCTCCCGGCAGCTTCAGCAGACCGACGCCGTGCTCGCCCGTGACGGTGCCGCCGAGGTCGAGGCAGTCCTCGACGATGCGGTCGAAGGCGCTCTTCGCCCGGGCCTTCGCGGCCTCGTCGCCCTCGGGCGCGATGATCAGCGGGTGCAGGTTGCCGTCGCCGGCGTGCGCGATGGTCGCGATGACCACGTCGTGGTCAGCGGCGGCCGAGCGGATGCGCGCGAGCATCTCCGGGACCGCCCGGCGCGGCACGCAGACGTCCTCGGTGAGCACCGGACCGAGGCGCTCGAGCGCCGGGTAGGCCAGGCGACGGGCGAGGAAGAGCCGGTCGACCTCGTCCTGGTCGGTGGCCTGCTCGACCGAGAGCGCGCGGGCACCGGCCATCAGCGCCTCGACGCGGTCGGCGGCGGTGCGACCCGCCTCCCCCGGCTCGTCGACCTTGGCGAGCAGCAGCGTGTCGACGCCGTGCGGGAGCCCGAGGTGCTGCCAGTCGTCGACGGCGCGCAGGCAGGTGCTGTCGATGATCTCGAGGGCGGAGGGGATGATGCCGGCGGCCGAGATCGCGGCGACCGCGACTCCGGCGTCCTCGAGCGAGCCGAAGGAGCCGACGATCGCGCGCTGCTCACGGCCCGCGAGCGGGAGCAGGCGGAGCGTCAGCTCGACGATGATGCCGAGCGTGCCCTCCGAGCCGACCATCAGGCCGGTGAGGTCGTAGCCGACGACGCCCTTCGCGGTGCGGCGGCCGAGGCTGACGAGCGAGCCGTCGGCGAGGACGACCTTCATGCCGAGGACGTAGTCGCGGGTGACGCCGTACTTCACGCAGCAGATGCCGCCGGCGTTGGTGGCGGCGTTGCCGCCGATGGTCGAGATGGCGGAGCTGGCCGGGTCCGGCGGGTACCAGAGTAGAGCCTCGGCGACGGCCGCCCGCAGCGCGTCGTTGATCACGCCGGGCTGGGCGACGACGAAGCGCTCGTCCGCGTCGATCTCGAGGACGGCGTCCATCCGCTCGAGCGAGACGACGAGGCAGCCGGCGAGCGCGTTGGCCCCGCCGGAGAGGCCGGTTCCGGCTCCGCGCGGGACGACGCTCAGACCCGCGCGGGCGGCGACGCGGACGGCGTGCGCCACGTCCTCCGCGCTCTCGGCGAGGACGACCGCCAGCGGCAGCCCGGAGGACGCCCACTCGGCGTCGTCGTGGCGGTAGGCCTCGAGGACGTCGGCGTCGGTGAGGACGCGGTCGCCGAGCAGCGCGCGCAGATCGGCGAGCACGCGGTCCCCGGCCGGTGGCCCGTCCTGGGTCCGCTCGTGATCCTGGGTCTGCATCGGCACCGTCTCCACGACGGACGAACCTACACCCGGCGCCTGCGCGGCCTGCGGCTCACCGGGCCCTCACGCGTCGAGCCCGGTGATCAGGGCGCGGTGGAAGAGCTCGCCGCGCTCGAGGGCCGCGATGTCGGCGTGCTCGTCGACGCCGTGGATCCCGGCGCGCTGCTCCTTCGTCATCAGGAGCGGTGCGAAGCGGTACACCGCGGGGGCGAAGCGGTGCAGGTGGCGGGAGTCGGTCGCCGCGTTGATGACGTAGGGGACGACCGCCGCCTCCGGGTGCGAGACGGCGAGCGCCGCCCGCAGCGCCGCGAAGGGGGCGCCGTCGCTCGGCGACTGCGGCGACGGGTCCTCCCCCAGCACCACCTCGACGGTCACCTCGCGGTCGCGGATCCGCCGGCGGACGCGCTCGGCGGCCCCGGCCGCGGTCTCCCCGGGGGCCAGGCGCAGGTTCAGCACGGCGGACGCCTCCGCCGCGAGCACGTTGTCGGCGGTCCCCGCGCGGAGCATCGTCGGCGCGATCGTGGTGCGGACCAGGGCCGCCGTCTCGCCACCGAGCGCCGCGAGCACGGGCGCGGCGAGCTGCGGCCGGGCGCCGAGCAGCCGGTAGAGCGCGCCGCGGGCGCCGGGTGCGCGGTCGGCGAGGAGTGCGAGCGCGCGGGCCAGCGCCTCCGGGACCCGGGCGGGGAAGGTCGAGGGCGTGAGCCGGGTGATCGCCCGCGCCAGGCGGCCGACCGCGGTGAGTCGCGGCGGGGCGGAGGCGTGACCGCCGGCGGAGCGCGCGGTCAGCCGGAGCGTGAGCAGGCCCTTCTCGCCGACGCCGATCATCGCGACCGGCCCGACGACTCCGGGCAGCGGCGCCTCGACGACGGCGCTGCCCTCGTCGAGCACGAGCCAGGGCATGATCCCGCGCTCGTGCAGCGTCTCGGCGATCGCGCGGGCCGATGCCCCGCGCACCTCCTCGTCGCCTCCGAAGGCCAGCAGGACGTCGCGGGCCGGCACGACGCCGGCGGACAGCAGGTTCTCGACCGCCTCGAGCACGACGACGAGCGGGCCCTTGTCGTCGAGGGCGCCACGGCCCCAGACGGCGCCCTCGACGATGTCGCCGCCGAAGGGCGGGTGCGTCCAGGCGGCGGGGTCCTCGACCGGCACCACGTCCAGGTGCGCCATCAGGACCAGCGGGTCCGCACGGGAGTCGCGGCCCGGCCAGCGGTAGAGGAGTCCGCGGTCGGTGATCCGCTCGGTCTCGAGACGCTCGTGGGTCAGGGGATAGAGCTCGCGGAGCAGCGCGAGCGCCTCGTCGACGGTCTCGAGCTCGGCGGAGACGGTGCGGAGGCGGATCAGGCGCGCGAGCCGCTCGGGAAGACCGGGACGCGGGGTGCTGTCGTGCAGGGGGTCCTCGATCCGTCGCGGGGCGTCCGCTCATCGTGGCGCACGGGGTGGCGAGCGGGGAGACGGGCGCGGCGTCGTCCGGCAGCCTGCGGGTCGACCGGAATCGGGACGAACGAGCGTCCCGCCCGGCTCCGGAGACGCTCCGGTCCGGATCCGGACACTCCCCCGCGTGTTTCCAGCATGAGAAATCCCGAAGCGATCTCGCGGCGGGGGTTGCGCCTGGCGCCCGTTCTCGTTGGAATCGCCGGATGACCGAAACGACGAACGCCGCCGCCAGTGCCCCCGCGAAGGGCGGAGGGTCGCTGAAGAAGGTCATCACCGGCCCGCTGCTCTTCGCCTTCATCGTCGGCGACACGCTCGGCGCCGGCATCTACACGCTCGTCGGCACGATGGCCGCCGACGTCGGCGGCGTCATCTGGCTGCCGCTGCTGATCGCGCTCGTCATCGCGCTGCTGACGGCCGGCACCTACGCCGAGCTGATCACCAAGTACCCGCACGCCGGCGGCGCCGCCCGCTACGTGGACCGGGCGTTCGGCAAGCCGTACCTGTCGTTCCTGGTCGGCTTCCTGATGATGGCCTCCGGCATCACCACCGCCGCCTCGCTCGCCAACGCGTTCGCCGGCGACTACCTCGGCGCACTGCTCGACGTGCCGCCCGTGCCGACCGCGATCGTCTTCATCGCGGTGCTCACGCTGATCAACCTGCGCGGGGTGAAGGAGTCGCTGACCGCGAACCTGGTCGCCTCGGTGATCGAGGTCAGCGGACTCGTGATCGTGATCGTCTGCGCGGCGATCTTCTTCGGCGGCGGCAACGGCGACGCCGGCCGCGTCCTGGAGTTCAACCCCGAGGTCGCGCCGCTGCAGGGCGCGTTCGCCGCCTCCATCGTCGCGTTCTTCTCCTTCCTCGGCTTCGAGGCCGCGGCGAACATGGCCGAGGAAGTCCGCAACCCCTCGAAGGTCTACCCGCGGGCGCTGTTCGGCGCGCTGATCACCGCCGCCGTGGTCTACCTGCTGATCGCCCTCGGCGCCGTGATCGTGCTGCCGAACGAGGAGCTCGCGGAGTCGACCGGCCCGTTGCTCGACGTGGTCGCGGCCAGCGGCGTGGCGGTGCCGCCGTGGCTGTTCGGCCTGATCGCGCTCATCGCGATCGCGAACGGCGCGCTGCTGTTCATGGTGATGGCGAGCCGGGTCGGATTCGGACTGGCGTCCTCCGGTCTGCTGCCCAGCGCCTTCGGCCGCGTGCTGCCGAACCGACGCACCCCCTGGGTCTCGATCGTCGTCGTCGGCGGCGTGACCATGCTGCTCAGCCTGATCGGCGACGTCGGCACGCTGGCCGAGACGACCGTGCTCCTGCTGCTCTTGGTCTTCATCTCGGCGAACATCTCGGTGCTCGTGCTGAAGAAGGACCGCGTCGACCACCCGCACTTCTCGGTGCCGCGCGTCGTGCCGGTCCTCGCGATCATTACGAGCGTCGTGCTGCTGACGCAGCAGACCGGCGTGGTCTGGCTCGGGACCGCCGGCTACGTGGTCGTGGGCACGCTGCTGTTCCTGGCGACGCGCTTCGGCAAGAAGAAGCACGCGGAGCAGACCGCGGCGGCGGAGAACGAGGGCGCGGACCGCTCCTGATCGCGGTTCGGCGCCGGAGCCGCGCGCAACATCAGCTGAGAGGGGTGGGCCTCCCCTGTGGGGCGAGGCCCACCCGTCTCAGCTGATGTTGCGCGGCGGGTGTGCGAGCGTGGGGGCATGCCCGTGTCGCTCGCACCGTTCCCGCTCGCCGAACTCGCCGAGTGGATGTCCGTCCAGCGCGCGTCCTACGTCGCGGACCGGATGCGCGCGGGCGACGACGAGGCCGCGGCGTTGCGGAACGCGGACGCGAACGACGAGCGGCTGTTCCCTGGCGGAGTGCTCGCACCGGGTCACGACCTGCTGCGGGTCCTCGACGACGAACGCCCGGTCGGCGTGATCTGGGTCGGCCCGCACCCGCAGGAGCTCGAGGGCGTCGCCTACATCTGGGACGTCGAGGTCGACCCGTCGGAGCGCGGCCGTGGCTTCGGCCGCGCGGCGATGCTGCTGGCGGAGGAGCACGCCCGCTCGCGCGGCTACCGGGCGCTCGCGCTGAACGTCTTCGGCTTCAACACGACGGCGCGGGGACTGTACGAGTCGCTCGGCTACGAGCCGACGTCGATCCAGATGCGCAAGGAGCTCGGCACCGCGGAGGCGTGACTCACTTCGTCGCGTTCGGATGCCGGGTGTGCACCTGCTCGAGGAACACCGTCCGCCCCACCACGAAGAACCAGAGGCGCGCGTCGCCCTGCCGCGTCGGCTTGTGCTGCCAGCGCTCGTGCACGTCGGCGCCCTTCGTCAGGGTGCCGAGCTCGCCCCGCAACCGGTAGTTGGACGGGGTCGTCTCCGTCGGCGTCCGCGTCAGGAAGTCCCACGCCTCCGTCACGGCGTTCCGGCTGGTGGCGCAGAGATCGGTCCAGCCCTTCTGCGCCTGCAGCGTCGCGAAGCGGATCTCGTACTCGGACTTCTTGAGCGGCCGCTCGACGCGGCTGTCCCTCGCCACCGTCAGGGACGCTCGACGACGATGCCGGTCTCGAGCCAGTCGACCGGCATGATCGCGAGTCCGTCGGCGATCGCCGTGGCCGACTCCCGCCAGGAGACCAGCTCGGCCGCGGCGAGGTGCGCGTGCCCGGTGGCGAAGGACGCGCGGGCCGTCGACAGCAGATCCTTCGCGCACTGCTCCCGGTCCGAGCCGGACAGCGCGAGCATCCAGGGGAAGACCTGCGCCATCCGGTCGCCGAGCGTCCCCCGGTCGTCGGTCGAGACCGCGATGAGCTGCGCGGCCAGCTGCAGGAGTTGCTCGCGCGAGTCCGCCTCGCGCTTGGACATCAGCACGAGGTCGTCCCCGTCGCGACGCGTGACGTCGACCGGCTGCTCCTCCGCCGCGGCGAAGACGGCGCGCGCGTTCCGGCTCAGCTCGGAGGACTGGAACGTCGGGATCGGGGTGATGGCCATCGCTCGATCGTAGTTCAGAACGACTTCTGAATGTCCTGACGGCGCGAAACAGCGCGTGCACGAGGGTCGTCCGGCAGCCCTGGTCCGCCGCACGGCACCCCGGCGGAGACGCGATTCTCGCCATCCGCTCCTTCACCCGCAGTCCGGCGCGGACGCGCAGGAGCTGATGACCCTGTACGCGCTCGAGGAACCGACCTCGACCGCGAACGCCTGCTCCGCCTCGACCAGGTCGAGCCTGCGCGGGTACCAGCCCGAGGAGGTGCGGAGCGAAGGGGTGAGAGCGTCGGGTTCGTCCGGCTCCGGCGGAGTCTCGCGGCAGACGGGGCCGGCGCCCGTCAGGCGCGGGGCTTCCGCGCGGCGAGGAACCGAGTCACCCTGTCGGAGCGGACCGCATCGGTCGGCACCGAGCGGTTCTCCAGAGCCGCCGAAGCCCGCGTCGATCGCTCTGCGGCACGGCGCAGAGCCTCTGCGGTCAGGTCCTTGCGCTTCACGGATCCTCCTCCGGCTGATCGGTCGTCCCCCGACGGTAACGACCTGCACCTCGCTGCGCGATGGGCAGCGGACGGAGTGGCGTCCTCGGCGGTCAGGGGCCGGAGAACGTGACCGCGGTCGCGCCGCTGGGGACGGCGGCGGCGGCGAGCGTCGCCGCGGCGCGGTCGGCGTCGCTCGCCAGGGTCACGGCGAGGTGGTCGGGGGCGGCGCGGAAGCCCGTGGTGGGGACCGCGGCCGAGATCGCTGTCCAGAGGCGTTCGGCGTCATCGAGCCACGGGCCCGGGGTGCCGCTCACGAGCAGGGAGCGGTCGGCGCTCTGGACGCTCACGTGCAGGGGCGGGGCGTCGGGGAGGAGCGCGGGGGCGTCGCGGGCGAGCGCGAAGGCGTCGTCGGCGGTCGCCTGCTCCGAGAGGAAGAGGCTCAGGCCGCTCACGCGGTCCTCACTGTCGTCGGCGGCGAGGGCGAGGGACTCGACTCGTGGGTCCTCGCGCAGCGCGAGCGCGGCGGCGATCCGGCCGGACGTGAGGTCCTCGGCGCCGGACACGGGCAGCGTGAGGTCCTCGGCGTCGAGGAGGATCCGCACGTCACCCGTCGGGCGCTTCGCGGCGAAGGCGGCCAACCGCTCGGCGAGGGACGTCAGGTCGGCGTCGGACAGGTCCCCACGGGCCACGATCTCGGCGCTGACGCCGCCGGTGAACGGCATGTCCTCGACGGTCGCGAGCTCGACGTCGGCGACCGCCTCGTCGCTGCCGAAGGTGCGCGCGAAGTCGGCGCGGAAGGAGTCGCCGCTGCAGCCGGTCAGCAGGAGCACCGCGGTCAGGACGACGGCGGCCCGGCCGAGCCCGCGCGCCCTCCCCTGTCCCATCGGGCCAGCGTACGTCCGGACCGCGGAGTGCACGGGGAGTGGACGGATCGCCCGCCGCGTGCTCGTCGAGCGAGGGGGCGTCGATCCGGCGCGGAGGGTCGTCCGCGGGCGGTCGGCGCGACCGCGGGTGACGGATCGGTGACGGCCGGGCGGGGCGCGGAGTCGGGGCGCTCAGGCGAGTGCGGAGACCAGCAGGGAGACGCCCGCGAGGACGGCGAGAGCCGTCGACCAGTAGCCGAGGACGAGGGCGAAGGTGGCGAAGCCCCAGCCGGCCTCGCCGGTGCGCCGGATCTGAGCCCGGGCGACGTGGCCGAGGACGAGGCCGACGAGACCGACCACAAAGGCGGCCACGAAGGCCACGATCGAGACGGTGTTGACGCGCGGATCCGTCACGAGGCCCGCGTCGCGGCGGGCACGGCCCTGCGCGACGGCGACAGGGACGCCGATCGCGGCGACGAGGACCGGCGACAGGACGCCGAGGATGATGACGACGTGCCAGCCGGCGAGTCCTGCGAACATCCGGCCAGCCTAGGAAGCAGAGGGCCCAACGGGGATCCTCCGGCAGGAGGAGAAGCGCCGGCGGCCCCCGCGCCGGCGTCCGCGGCCCCACCACGCCGGGCCGCCCGCGTCGAGGGCGGGCGACTCCGGGTCGTCAGCTCGTGGAGGGGACGGCGGTGGGATCGGCCGACGGGGCGGGCTCGGCGGCCGAGGTCGAGGCCACGCCCCGGCCGAAGGCCTGGCCCTGGAGGATGGCTCCGAGGTCGACGCCGGTCGCGGACTTCACACTGTCGAACGTGGCCGAGAGGCTCGCCGCCTGCTCGCGGGCGATGTGCGTGGCCGCGGTGTCGCCTCCGATCAGGGTGATGGTGCCGACGTTCTGGTAGCCCTTCGCGAACTCCGCCATCAGGGACGGCAGCTGTCCGATGAGCTCGCGGCCCAGGATCGCCTCCTGGTTCTCGCGGAGCGCCTCCGCCTCGGCCTGGATCGCAGCCGCGCTCGCCTCACCCTTGGTGCGGATGGCCTCCGCCTCGGCGGAGGCGTTCGCGCGCAGGGCCTCGGCCTCGGCGCCGGCCTTGGCGCGCAGAGCGTGGGCCTCCGCCTCGGCGCGGGCACTGACCGCTGCCGCCTCGGCCGCGGCCGACGCCTGGCGGGCCTCCGCCTGGCGCTGGACGGCGTAGGCCTCGGCGTCGGACACCTGCTGCGCGACCTGGCGGTCGGTCTCGGCCTTCTTCGCGCGGCCGTAGGCGTCGGCGTCGGCCTCGGTCTGGCGCCGGTACTTCTCGGCGTCGGCCACGCGCTTGACGTCGGCGTCGAGCTCGGCCTGCCGGTTCTCGGCGCGCTGGACGAGGACGGCCTGCTCGCGCTCGGCGCGGGCCAGGTTCTCGGCCTGCTCGGCCTCGGCGTTGGCGCGGCCGACCTCGGACTTCGAGGCGGCGGTGTTCTTGTCGAAGGCGGTCTGCTCGATCAGGTTCGCCTCGTCGGTGGCGAGCTGACGGGCCTTGACCTCGCGGGCCGCGTTGATCCGGGCGACGTCGGCCTCGCGGCGGACGCGCTCGATCTCCTGCGCTCCGAGCGCCTCGATGTAGCCGTTGCGGTCGGTGACGCCCTGGATGGCGAAGGAGTCGAGGACGAGCCCCTGGGCGAGCAGGTCGCCCTTGATGCCCTCGGCGATCTCGTCGCCGAGCTTCTGGCGGTCCTGCATGACCTCCTCGACGCTGAGCTTCGCGACGACGCCGCGCAGCGCGCCCTCGAGCTGCTCGGTGGTGAAGACGTCGATCGACTGGTCCTGCGAGGCGAACCGCTCGGCAGCGGCGCGCACCTGATCCGGCGTCGAGCCGATCTTGACGAGGGCGACGCCCGCGAGGTGGATCGTCACGCCGTTCTTGGTCTGCGCGACCGGCTCCATCTTGATCTGCCGCGACCGCAGCGAGATGCGGTCGGAGCGCTGGGTCAGCTTGTTGACGAACGCGCCGCCGCCGGTGATGACGGTCATGTTCGAGGTCAGGCCGTCGTCGCCCTTCTGCTTCTTTCCGACGATCACGATGGCCTCGTCGGCCTGCGGGACCTGGTACCAGGCGCGGAAGATGAAGAAGCCGATGATGGCGAGCAGCAGCACGACACCGACGACGATGCCGGCGCCGACGACCCAGAGCAGATCAGAATTCATGGACGAGGGACCCCCTTCTCGGAACCCGCGCGGGGCGGGTTTCTGAGCGATGTACAGGTTCATCGTGGCATGGACGGGGTTCCCGGGCGTCGGCCGGACGGCGGATGCGTGGTCGTTCGCGCGGGACGCGCGGAGGTGCCGGGCGGAGAGCAGGACCGCGCTCGGGTCGCCGCGCGACGAGGCGGATCGGCGCGATCGCGAAGAACGGACGCACGGGCGGGATCGCAGCGAGAGGAACCACAGCGGCGACGAATTCCGGGCGATGCTTCGACTCTCGCGAGCACTTCAGTGCTGGGGTACCTGGACTCGAACCAAGAACAACTGAACCAGAATCAGTCGTGTTGCCAATTACACCATACCCCAATGGTCATGCGGCGGTGAGGCCGGGACCAGGCAGCGGCCGGAGTGGAACTCGGCGCCGAGAGACGACAGTACCCTACGGACGCACGCCGCTCAAATCGGCTCCGCGATCGTGCACGGCGAGGGCCTCCGACTCGGGCGCGGCCTCGCCGAGGCGGGCGCGGACGAGGTCGCGGTTGATCGCCGAGGCGACCTGCGCGCCGGAGCCGGCGGCGACGATCAGCTGCTGCGGTCCGGGGGCGGTGACCTCGCCGGCGGCGTAGAGGCCGGGGACGGAGGTGCGGCCGCCCGCGTCGACGCGGAGGAAGCCCTCGGGGTCGACCTCGGGGCCGGCCGGGTCGAGGTAGTCGAGGACGGGCACCCAGACCGGGCGGACGAAGGCGCCGGTGCGCGGGATCACGTCGCCGTCGGCGAGGGCGACGCCGGTCATCACGGCGCGCTCCCCCACCAGGTCGGCGACGGGGCGGCGCTCGATGCGGATGCCGATCGAGTTCAGGAGCGACTCGTCGGTGTCGCTGACGACTCCGACGCCGTTGGTGAAGACGATGAGGTCGGTCGACCACTGCGAGAGGAGCATGGCGCGCTCGGCGAGGTCGGCGGTCTCGCCGATCAGGGCCAGCGGCTCGCCGGCCTTCTCGTAGCCGTCGCACTCCATGCAGCTGTGCACGGCGGTGCCGTAGTAGGCGCGGAGGCTGGGCAGCGTCGGGAGGCGCTCGGAGAGGCCGCCGGCGACGACGACCGCGGTCGCCAGCACCGAGCGGTCGGCCGAGCCGCGGACGCCCTTCGCGGTGACGACGAACTCGCCGCCGGAGCGCTCGACGGCGGTGACCATCGCGTTGTGCACCTCGGCCTCGTCGTACTGCTCGAGCTCGGCGCGGCCGAGGCGTCGCAGCTCCAGCGGCGAGACGCCGTCGCGGGTGAGGAAGCCGTGCGAGTGCAGGGTCGCCGCGTTGCGCGGCCGGTTGCTGTCGAGCAGCAGCACACTGCGGCGCGCGCGGACGAGGTTCAGCCCCGCCGAGAGCCCCGCGGGACCGGCGCCGATGATGACGACGTCGTAGTGGCCGCCCTGCACCTCCGCCACGATCAGCTCCGGGTGTCGGCGAGGCGGGCGAGGCGGGCGATCGACTCGGACTTGCCGAGGATCTCCATCGACTCGAACAGCGGCGGCGAGACGCGGCGGCCCGAGATCGCGGTGCGCAGCGGCCCGTAGGCGATGCGGGGCTTGAGGCCCAGGCCCTCGATCAGCGCGCCGGCGAGCGCCTCCTGGATCGAGGCGGTCAGCCACTCCCCCTCGGGCACGAGCTCGAGGGCGCCGATCGACGCGGCGATGACCTCGCCGGCGTTCGCGGGCAGGCCCTTCAGCGCGTCCTCGTCGTAGGAGAGGGCGTCGGCCGTGGTGAAGAGGAAGCCGAGCATGCCGGGCGCCTCGCCGAGCAGGCCGATGCGCTCCTGGACGAGCGGGGCGGCGGCGTCGAGGACGGCGCGCTGGTCGGCGGTCGGCTCGGTCTCGAGGACGCCGGCGGCGATCAGGTAGGGGATCGTCCGCTCGGTGAAGTCGTCGACCGCGAGCAGGCGGATGTGGTCGCCGTTGATCGACTCGGCCTTCTTGAGGTCGAAGCGCGCCGGGTTGGGGTTCACGTCGGCGACGTCGAAGGCGGCGATCATCTCGTCGATCGAGAAGACGTCGCGGTCGTGGGTGAGCGACCAGCCGAGCAGGGCCAGGTAGTTGACCAGGCCCTCGGGGATGAAGCCGCGGTCGCGGTGGTGGAAGAGGTTGGCGGAGGGGTCGCGCTTGGAGAGCTTCTTGTTGCCCTCGCCCATCACGTAGGGGAGGTGGCCGAAGCGCGGGACGAAGGTCGTCAGTCCGATGTCGATCAGCGCGTGGTACAGCGCGATCTGGCGAGCGGTGGAGGGCAGGATGTCCTCGCCGCGGAGGACGTGGGTGATCTGCATCAGCGCGTCGTCGACCGGGTTCACCAGCGTGTAGAGCGGCTGGCCGTTGGGGCGGACGACGACGAAGTCGCTGAAGGAGCCGGCCGGGAAGGTGATCTCGCCGCGGACGAGGTCGTCGAAGGAGAGGTCGGCGTCCGGGACGCGCAGGCGGAGCGCGGGGCTCCGGCCCTCGGCGCGGAAGGCGGCGCGCTGCTCCTCGGTGAGGTCGCGGTCGAAGTTGTCGTAGCCGTGCTGCTTGGCGCGGCCGGCCGCCTCGTTGCGCGCGTCGATCTCCTCGGCGTTCGAATAGCTCTCGTAGAGGTGGCCGGAGGCGAGCAGGCGCTGGATGACGTCGGTGTAGACGTCGCTGCGCTCGGACTGGCGGTACGGGCCGTGCGGGCCGCCGACGCCGACGCCCTCGTCCCAGTCGAGCTTCAGCCAGCGGAGCGCGTCGATGAGCTGCTCGTAGCTCTCCTCGCTGTCGCGGGCCGCGTCGGTGTCCTCGATCCGGAAGACGAAGGTGCCTCCGGTGTGCCGCGCGTAGGCCCAGTTGAACAGGGCGGTGCGGATGAGGCCGACATGCGGCGTCCCGGTCGGGGACGGGCAGAAGCGGACGCGGACGTCGCTCCCGGTCGCGGTCGTGAACGGGTGCGCGTCGTGGGCGCGATCGGAGGGCGGGGTGAGCTCAGACATACGGGGCGATTCTAGCGGCGGGGCGGGGAGGGGCGCCGGTACTGGACACGGGCGGGCTCGGGCCGACCTCGGGCTCGCGGAATCCGGTCGGGCACGCGGGAATCAGGGGATTCGGCGAGCCGAGGGCGGAATCGCGAGCCGGAGGTCGCAGCGGCAGGGTGCGAAGCGGCCGGGGCGGGCGGAGCTCTTAGCGCGAAGCAGTGCTCCGAGTCAACGGACTTCTCGAACGGGAGGAGCAGTGGTGGCCTGTGGCTACTGCTTCTCCCCCGGGGCCGCTCGACGACGAGCGCGTCGCATCCCGCCGCCCCGGACGCGCCAGCATGCCCGGAAAGGGGTCCCGATGAGCACGGTCGTTCTCGACACCGCCCTCTCAGCGCTCGCCCCTGCGACCGACTCGCCGAGCGAGCCCGCCTCGCCGCGCGAGGAGAAGGACGCCCGCACCCTCTCGCTCTTCCAGGCGGCGGCGACCGCCGACGACGCCGAGGGCGCCCGCATCCGGGAGCGCATCGTGCTCGACCACCTCGGGCTGGCCGAGGCGATGGCGAACCGCGTATCCCGCGCCGGCGGCGACCGCGCGGACCTCCGCCAGGTCGCCTACGTGGGGCTGGTCAAGGCCGCCCGCCGCTTCACGCCGGAGCGCGGCGACAGCTTCGCCGCCTTCGCGGTGCCCACCATCACCGGCGAGCTCAAGCGCCACCTGCGCGACCTCGGCTGGATGATCCGCCCGCCCCGCGGCGTGCAGGAGCTGCACCGCCGCTCGGCCGTCGTCGCCGACGAGCTCGCGCAGGAGCTCGGCCGCCACCCGAGCGATCGGGAGATCGCCGCGCGGCTCGGCGTCGAGCCGGCCGAGGTCGCCGACGCGCGCGCGGCCGGGCATCCGCTCTCCCTCGACGAGACCGTCGGCGAGACCGGGGTCCGGCTGGCCGAGACGATCGGCGGGGAGGACGAGGACCTCGCGGCGATCGACCGCCGGCACGGCCTGGCCCGGGCGCTCGCCGAGCTCGAGAACGGCCAGCGCGAGCTGCTCCGGATGCGCTTCGTCGAGGAGATGACGCAGCAGCAGATCGCCGACGCGCTCGGCACCACGCAGATGCAGGTCTCGCGGCTGCAGCGCCGGATCCTCGCGCAGCTCGCCGACCGCCTCGGCGCCCCGTCGCGCAGTCATCAGCCGACGAGCCGCGCGCGGGTCGCGTCGGTCGCCGTGGTCACGCCCGTCCACCCTGCGGCGCGGCTGCGGACCGCCTGAGGTGCGCGCCGGCGCGCGAGGGCAGGGTGGCGAGCGCGTCGAGGACGTGCTCCGTCTGCACCGCGAGGAGCGCCGGATCGGGCTCGGAGGAGAAGACGTCGCCGCGCCGCAGCGACGCGTCGGTCAGCACGACGTGCGGTCCGCTGACCGGCGGGCCCCAGGCCTCGGGCGGCGCCGGTCCGAAGATCACGACCGACGGGATGCCGTAGGCGGAGGCGAGGTGCGCGGCACCGGTGTCGACGGTGACGAGCACCTCCGCGGCGGCGACGACCGCGGCGAATTCACTCAGATCGATCGCGCCGGCGAGCACCTCGCCCGTTCCGGCCAGCTCGGCGACGCGGCGGGCACGGTCGGCCTCGTTTGCGCCTCCGGTGTAGACGACGCGGTGCCCCTCGGCGGCCAGCGACCGCGCGACCGCGGCGAAGCGCTCCTCCGGCCACTCGCGCGAGCCGTAGAAGGCGCCGATGTGCACGATCGCGGCGCCGTCGACGGGCGCGGGCACGGCCGGGACGGCGATGCCGACGTCCTCGGGGTCGGCGTCCAGGCCGATGGAGTTGACCAGGCGGGCCCAGCGGGCGCGCTCCAGCTCGCCGTCGATCCAGAGCGGGCGCGGGTCGTCGTGGCTCGCGTCGGGGTCGAGGGCGGGGACGCGGAACTCGAGGCGGCGCTCGGGCTCGAGCGCGATCAGGGCGTCGCGGGACTCCGGGCCGTTGCCGTGCAGGTTGACGGCGAGCTCGATGCGGCCGGGCGCGACGGGCAGCGGATCGTCCAGCCCGCGCAGGGTCGGCACCAGGGCGTCGAGGCCGTCGATGAGGTCGACGATCGGCTCCAGCCAGGGCGTGGTCGCGAGGATCAGCCGGTGCTCGGGGAAGCCGCGGCGCAGCGCCTTGAGGGCGGGGACGGCCACGAGGATGTCGCCGAGCTTGAGGGCTCGCAGGGCGAGGATCTCCGGGGTTCCGTCCGGGTCGGTGAGAGCGCGCACGGCGCCTCCTTCCTGTCGGAGGTCCCGTACCCCGCTCCGGCGACCTCAGACGCGCGGATCTCGAGCGGGCGGCCCCGCGGCTCCGACGCGCCCGAGCGGACCACTTCTCCTCCCCCGCGTTTGGAACCCGGAGGAGGGGGGTACGAGGGAGAGGTGAACGACTCGATCCAGCCGGGCTCCGCGCACCGCACCGCGGAGGACGCCCCCGCCCCGCGCGCTGCGCGGCTGCGCGGAATCCTCTTCGACCGCGACGCGACGCTCGTGGTCGACGTGCCCTACAACGGCGACCCGGCGCTGGTCGAGCCGATGCCCACCGCGCTGGACGCGGTCGAGCGGGCCCGCGAGGCGGGACTGAAGCTCGGTGTCGTCACGAACCAGTCCGGCATCGCCCGCGGCATCATCGACCGCGCGCAGGCCGACGCCGTGAACCGCCGGGTGGACGAGCTGTTCGGCGGCTTCGACGCCTGGATGCTCTGCCCGCACGGCCCCGAGGACGGCTGCGCCTGCCGCAAGCCCGCGCCGGGCATGGTGCTCGACGCCGCGCAGACCCTCGGACTGCCCGCAGGCTCCCTCGCGGTGATCGGCGACATCGGCGCCGACGTCGGCGCGGCCGCGGCCGCGGGGGCCCGCGGCGTGCTCGTGCCCACCCCGATCACCCGGGCCGAGGAGGTCGCCGCCGCACCGCTGCGCGCGGCGACACTCCTCGAGGCCGTCGAGCTGCTGCTGGCGATGCAGCCGGACGAGGACGCCGAATGACCCGCCGCGTGCTGGTGGCGCGCCTGGACAGCGCCGGCGACGTGCTGCTCTGCGGACCGGCCGTCCGCGCGATCGCGGCCGACGCCGAGGTGCTGCTGCTCGCCGGACCGCAGGGCGCGCCCGCCGCGGCGCTGCTGCCGGGGCCTGTGGCCGTGCGCACCTGGTCCTGCCCGTGGATCGGCGACGCCTCGCGCCCGGTCGACTCCGCCCTCGTGGCGGAGCTGCGCGCGATCGTCGAGGAGTTCGCTCCGGACGAGGCCGTGATCCTCACCTCCTTCCACCAGTCGCCGCTGCCGCTGGCGCTGCTGCTGCGCCTGTCCGGCGTCGCACGGATCTCCGGCGCGTCCGTCGACTTCGCCGGCGCGCTGCTCGACGTGCGGCTCGTCCCGGGCGAGACGCTCGAGGAGGACCAGCCCGAGCCGGAGCGCGCGCTCGCCATCGCGGCGGCCGCGGGCTTCGCGCTGCCCGAGGACGACGACGGGCTGCTGCGGGTGAACCGCGGCGGCGATCTCCCCGCCGCACTCGAGGGCGTCGGACCCTACGTCGTCGTGCACCCCGGAGCGGCAGTGCCCGCGCGGGCCTGGCCGGCGGAGAACGCGGCGCGCGCGGTCGAGCTGCTCGCGGACTCCGGAGTCGCGGTCGCCGTCACCGGCGGCCCTGGCGAGCGTGCGCTGACCGCCCTCGTCGCCGGCAGCCGCGGCATCGACCTCGGCGGCGCGACCGACTTCGCCGGTGCGGCCGAGGTGCTCGCCCGCGCCGAGGTCGTCATCAGCGGCAACACCGGACCGGCGCACCTCGCGGCGGCCGTCGGCACGCCGGTGGTCAGCCTGTTCGCGCCCGTCGTCCCAGCGATCCGGTGGGCGCCGTACGGCGTGCCGGTCGAGCTGCTCGGCGACCAGCAGGCCGCCTGCGCCGGCTCGCGCGCCCGCGTCTGCCCCGTCCCCGGCCACCCCTGCCTGGCAGGGGTGAGCGCCGAGGAGGCGGTCGCCGCCGCCCACCGGCTCCGCGCGCTCCCGCGGCGCGACTCCACGACATCCACCACGACACCCTCGGAGGCGCTCGCATGAGGATCCTGCTCTGGCACGTGCACGGCGGCTGGGCGGACGCGTTCGTCCGCGGCGACCACGAGTACCTGCTGCCCACCACTCCCGCCCGCGACGGCTGGGGCCTCGGCACCGGCGGCCGCGACTGGCCGAACACGATCGAGATCGCCCCGGAGGAGCTGCGCGACGCCGACGTCGACGTCGTGCTCCTCCAGCGGCCCGACGAGCTCGCCGAGGCGGAGCGCCTGCTCGGCCGCCGGCTCGGCCGCGAGATCCCGGCGGTCTACGTCGAGCACAACACGCCCCGCGGCGACGTGCCCGACAACCGCCACCCGCTCGCCGACCGCGACGACCTCCTCCTCGTGCACGTCACGCACTTCAACGCGCTGATGTGGGACACCGGCTCGACGCGCACCACGGTGATCGAGCACGGGATCAACGACCCCGGTCCTCTCTACTCCGGAGAGCTCGCGCGCTTCGGCGTCGTCATCAACGAGCCGGTGCGCCGCCAGCGGGTGACCGGCACGGATCTGCTGCCGCGCTTCGCCGCGGTCGCCCCGCTCGACGTCTTCGGGATGAAGACCGAGGGGCTCGTCGGGACCCCCGGGCTGCCCGCCGACCGGCTCGACGTGCTCGGCGACGTGAAGACCGGCGCGATGCACGCGGAGCTCGCCCGCCGCCGCGTCTACCTGCACCCCTTCCGCTGGACCTCGCTCGGCCTCGCGCTGCTCGAGGCGATGCACCTGGGGATGCCGGTCGTCGCGCTGGAGACCACCGAGGCCGGCCGCGCCGTGCCGCCCGAGGCGGGCGCGATCTCGAACGACCTGGACGCGCTGGCCGCGGCCGCGCGCGCGCTGATCGAGGATCCGGAGCGGGCCGCGATCGCCGGCGCGGTCGCCCGCGAGGCGGCGCTCGCGCGCTACAGCCTCGGCCGGTTCCACCGCGACTGGGACGAGGTGCTCGGCGACCTCGCCGCCGCCCCGCGCACCCTCTCCACCGCCGGAACCCGCGAAGGGAGCACCCGATGAGCACCGCCCGACCCCTCTCGATCGCGATGGTCTCCGAGCACGCCAGCCCGCTGGCGACGCTCGGCGGCGTCGACGCCGGCGGCCAGAACGTGCACGTCGCGGCCCTCGCCGACGCACTCGCGCGCCGCGGCCACCGCGTGACCGTCTACACGCGGCGCGACGACCCGTCGCTCCCCCGCCGGGTGCCCTTCACCTCCGGCGTCGAGGTCGTGCACATCGACGCCGGACCGGCCGCGAAGGTCTCGAAGGACGAGCTGCTGCCGTTCATGGGCGACTTCGCCGTCGACCTCGCGAACGACTGGCTCGACTCCCGACCCGACCTGGTGCACAGCCACTTCTGGATGTCCGGGGTCGCCGCGCTCGACGCCTCCGAGCGGGTCGAGCGGGCCACCGGGCGCCGCGTGCCCGTCTTCCACACCTTCCACGCGCTCGGCGTGGTCAAGCGCCGCCAGCAGGGCGCGCTCGACACCAGCCCCGAGGAGCGCGCCTGGCTCGAGCCCGGCGTCGGCCAGCGGGCGGACGGCGTCGTCGCCACCTGCTCCGACGAGGCCTTCGAGCTCAAGGGCCTCGGCGTGCCCACCTCGAGCATCTCGGTGGTGCCCTGCGGCGTGGACCTCGAGCGCTTCACGCCCGACGGGCCGGTCGCCGAGCGCACCGGGCGGGTGCGCCTGATGAGCATCGGCCGCCTCGTGCCCCGCAAGGGCATGGGCCACGCGATCGAGGCGCTCGCCCGCCTGGTCGCCGACGGCTGCGACGCCGAGCTGGTCGTCGTCGGCGGCTCCGGCTCGGGCGACGCGCTCATCGCCGACCCGGAGTACCAGCGCCTGCACGGCGTCGCCGAGGGCCTCGGAGTCGCCGACCGCGTGGTCTTCGCCGGCCAGCTCTCGCAGACCGAGATGCCGGCGATGCTCCGCTCCGCCGACATCGTGATCTGCGCGCCCTGGTACGAGCCGTTCGGCATCACCCCGCTGGAGGCGATGGCCTGCGGCGTGCCGGTGGTCGCCTCCTCCGTCGGCGGGCTGATCGACACGGTCGTCGAGGACGTCACCGGCGTGCACGTGCCGCCGCGCGACCCCGCCGCCCTCGCCGAGGCCCTCGCCGCGCTGATCGCCGACCCCGAGCGCGCCCGCGCCTACGGAGCCGCCGGCCGCGCCCGCGTCGAGTCGCGCTACTCCTGGGACCGCGTCGCTGCGGACACCGAGCGCGCCTACCTGACCACCCTCGCCGGACTCGGCGACGGCGATGCCGCCAGGAGCGGCACCGCTCGCACCTCCCTCTCCTCCACCCCCCGGAAGGCGGCCCCGCGCAGATGAGCATCGACACCGTTCTGGACACCCCGACGGACACGCCGTCCGACACCCCGACGGACGCCGCCCGGCGCCTCGTCGACGACCACGTCGCCCGCGCGCTCGACGTCGTCGCGCAGCTCGAGCGGCACTCCGACCGGATCGTCGCCTGGGGCGTCGAGCTGGCGGACCGCCTGCACACCGGCGCCCGGCTGCTGGCGGCCGGCAACGGCGGCTCGGCCGCGGAGGCCCAGCACCTCACCGCCGAGCTGGTCGGCCGCTTCGACGGCGACCGCATCCCCTTCTCCGCGATCTCGCTGCACTCCGAGACCTCGAGCCTCACCGCGATCGGCAACGACTACGGCTTCGACCACGTCTTCGCCCGCCAGGTCACCGCGCACGCCCGCAGCGGCGACGTCGTCGTGCTGCTCTCGACCAGCGGCCGCAGCGCCAACCTGCTGCACGCGGCCGAGGCGGCCCGCGCGGCCGGCGCCCGCACCTGGGCGCTCACCGGCGACGGACCCAACCCGCTGACCGAGGCCTGCGACGAGTCGATCGCGCTCGAGGGCCACGGCTCGAACGTGCAGGAGGCGCAGCTCGTGCTGGTGCACGCGCTCTGCCGGGCCTTCGAGCACCGGATCCGCGTGCGGACGGGGGCGGCCGCGTGAGCCGCCTGCGAATCGCCGTGGTCGGCGACGTGATGCTCGACGTCGACCTCTCCGGGCCGGCCGAGAGGCTGAGCCCCGACGCGCCGGTGCCGGTGGTCGACGTGTCGACCCGCGGGGTGCGCGCCGGCGGTGCCGGGCTGGTCGCGCGGATGCTGGTGCGCGACGGCCACGAGGTCGTGCTGGTGACGGCGCTGGCCGACGCCGCCGATCCCGACGCGGCCGAGCTGCTCGCCGCCCTCGACGGCGTCCGAGTGGTCGCCGGGCCCTCCGGCGCGCCGACGCCCGTGAAGACCCGGGTCACCGCCTCCGGTCAGGCGGTCGTCCGCTTCGACCGCGGCTGCGAGCGCCCGCCGGTGCCGACCGTGACCGAGGAGATGCTCGCCGCACTCGGCCAGGTCGACGCGGTCGTCGTCGCGGACTACGGCCGCCGGCTCACCGAGGACGCCTCGCTCCGCGCCGCCCTCGACGCTCTCACCGTGCCGCTGGTCTGGGATCCGCATCCGCGCGGGACCGAGCCCGTCGCCGGGACGACGCTCGCGACGCCGAACCTGGGCGAGGCGACCGGCTTCTCCGGGGCGAGTGGCCGCGGCGTCACCCTCGCCGAGACCGCCGCGACGACGCTGCTCGAGCGCTGGGGCTGCGGCGCGGTCGCCGTGACGATGGGCTCCGGCGGTGCTCTGGTCCGCTCGCGCGGCGCCGGCGTCCCGGTCGTGCACCCCGCCGCCGCCGTGCCGCCGACCGATCCCTGCGGGGCGGGCGACCGCTTCGCCGCCTCCGCCGCCGTCGCGCTGGCCGGCGGGGCCAGCCCCTCCGAGGCGGTCGGCGCGGCCGTCGCCGCGGCCGGGGCCTACCTGCTCGCGGGCGGAGTCGTCTCCCTCGGCGCTCCGGCCGACACCGCCGCCCTGCACGGGGCGTCGGGAGTGGACGCGCTGCGCGTCGCCGAGGCCGTCCGCGGCGGCGGCGGCACCGTGGTCGCGACCGGCGGCTGCTTCGACCTGCTGCACGCCGGCCACGCCCGCACGCTCTCGGCCGCCCGGGCGCTCGGCGACTGCCTGATCGTCTGCCTGAACTCGGACGACTCCGTGCGCCGGCTCAAGGGACCGGCCCGGCCGATCATCCCCGAGGACGACCGGGTCGACCTGCTGCTCGCGCTCGAGTGCGTCGACGCGGTGCTCGTCTTCGGCGAGGACACCCCCGACGAGGCGCTGCGCCGCATCCGCCCGGACGTCTGGGTGAAGGGCGGCGACTACTCCGCCGAATCGCTGCCCGAGACCGCCACGGTCGCCGAGTGGGGCGGCCGCGTCCTGACGGTGCCGTACCACGCGGGCCGCTCGACCACCCATCTCGCCGCCGCGCTCGCGCGCGTCGGCTGACCGCGTCGGCTCCGGCCGACCACCGCCCCGCTGCGCCGATCCCGTCGGCGCTGACGATCCTGGAAGGGACACCCATGACCACCACCCCCACCCCCATCGGCCGCGTCCTGATCACCGGAGGCGCCTCCGGACTCGGAGCCGCCGTCGCCGCCGCCGTCACGGCCGCGGGCGGCACCCCGATCGTCCTCGACCGCGACGTGTCGAACGTCCAGGAGGGCGTCGCCGCCTACCAGGTGGACGTCGCCAAGACCCGTGAGGCCGAGAAGGCCGTCGTCGAGATCGCCCGCGAGCACGGCGGTCTCGACGCCGTCGTCACCGCGGCCGGCATCGACCGCTGCGGCCGCCTCGTCGACGTCGACCCGGAGGAGTGGGAGCGCGTGATCTCGGTCAACCTGCTCGGCACCGCGGCCGTCGTCCGCGCGGCGCTGCCGTTCCTCACCGAGACCCACGGCCGCGTCGTCACCGTCGCGTCCTCGCTCGCGATCAAGGCCGTCTCGGACGCCACCGCCTACTGCGCGTCGAAGTTCGGCGTGCTCGGCTTCACCCGTGCGCTCGCGGCCGAGACCAAGGGCGAGATCGGCGTCACCACGCTGATCCCCTCCGGCATGAAGACCCGCTTCTTCGACGACCGCGACGCCCAGTACAAGCCGGGCCCCGACGCGCTCCTCAACGACCCGGAGAACGTCGCCAACGCCGTGATGTTCGTCCTCGGCCAGCCCCGCGGCTGCGAGGTCCGCGAGCTCGTCATCACCCACGAGGAGGAGCCCTCCTGGCCGTGAGCTGACGCCCCCGTCGGGGCTCCGCGAGATGCCACTTGAGTACGCACGCCTCGGCGTGTCGCGTACTCAAGTGGCATCTCGCAGTTGGAGGGCAGGGCCTGGGGGACGTCAGCGGGTGGAGGCCAGGACGCCGCGGACGTCCTCGAGGACCCGGGCGACGGGGACGTCGTCGACGAAGGACAGCTCGTGCTCGCAGCGCGGGGCGGTCCAGCCGACCTGGGTGACGTCGATCCCGCAGATCGGGCAGCGGGTCGTCCAGCTCAGCTGCACGCGGTGGCGCTGGCGGCCGAGGGGCTGCGCGTTGATCGCGTTGCCGACCCAGAAGACGCCGACCGTGGGAGCACCGACCGCCGCCGCGAGGTGCCGCGGTCCGCTGTCGTTGCCGAGGACGAGGTCGGCGAGCGAGAGCAGCGGACCGAGATCCGGGAGCTCGACCCGGTCCGCCCAGGACACCGCGCCTGGAGCGCCCGCGACGATCGCCTCAGCGGCGGGCGCGTCGGAGGCGTCGCCCACGACGAGCACGCGCGCGCCGTCGGCCAGCAGCGCGCGGGCCACCTCGGCGAAGTTCGCGGAGCTCCAGCGGCGCCGGACGTCGGTCGCGCCCGGGTGGATCAGCACCAGCGGCCCCCCGGCGGGGAGGGCCGCAGCGAGGCGGTCGCGGCGCTCCGGATCGACCTGCAGCGACGCCTCGAGGCGCACCGCCGGGGCCCCCGCGAGCCCGACGATCTCGAGCGCCCGGAGCATCTCGTGCTGGTAGTAGACGTAGGGGATGGTGCGCTCCAGCTCGGCCGCGTCGTCGGTGCGCGAGCCGATCGTGTGCCGCGCGCCGAGGCGCTGCAGGAACGGGTTGGAGAAGCGGCCGCCGCCGTGCAGCTGCACCGCGAGATCGAAGCGGCGCGCGCGCATCCGCTCGGTGAAGTCCTCGACGACCTGCGGGTCCTCCCCCTCGCCGTCGCGGACGCCCTGCGCCACCGGCAGGATCTCGACGTCGCTCACCGGCGACTCCACGCCCTGCAGCAGCACGCGGTGCGCCGGAGTGCCGAGCAGCACGATCTCGGCGCCCGGGTAGGCGGCGGCGAGCGCGTCCACGGCGGGCAGCGCGAACAGCAGGTCGCCGAGTCCGCCGCCGCGCAGCACGGCGATCCTCTCGACTCCGTCGAAGCGGTCTCGGAGCGGGGCGATGGCGACCACGGTCGTTCCTCTCGATGGGGCGGAGTCGCGCGGGGCGGCTCCGGGGAAGGGGCACTCCTCCTCTTCCCCGTCCGAGGCGATCCGAAACCGGAGGCAGCCGTCGAGCCCCGCACAACATCAGCTGAGAAGGGAGGGCCTCCGCTGTGGGGGGAGGGACCCCCCTCTCAGCTGATGTTGTGCGGCGGGCGGCGGGCAGCCGGCCCGCGCGGGCCCGCCTGCGCGGCTGCTCAGTCGCCGGCGAGCGCCCCGCGGCGGATCTTGCCCGCGTCGTCGCGCAGCGGGGTCCGCTGGAGTCGCAGAGCCCGCGGTGCCCGGGAGCCGAGGTGCTCGCGGGCGAAGGCGAGCACCTCCTCCGCCGTCACGACGGCGTCCGCGATGTCCGCCACCGCCTCGATCGCCTGGCCGAGCTCGGCGTCCGGGACGCCGAAGGCGACCGCGCCGCGCACCGCCGGGTGCTCCTCCAGGACGCGCTCGATCTCGGCCGGGTAGATGTTCACCCCGCCGCGCAGGATCAGGTCGTCCGCCCGGTCGAGCACCGTCAGGAAGCCGTCGGCGTCGACCAAGCCGAGGTCGCCGAGGGTGTCCCAGCCGTCGTCGGTCCGCTTCGACTCCCCGCCGAGGTAGCGGTAGGTCGGCTCCCCGCGGCGCAGCTGCACGAGCCCGGGCTCACCGGCCGCGCACTCCGACCCGTCCGGCCGCTGCACCCGCAGCTCCGTCCCGCCGATCGGCCGCCCGACGCTCCCGGGCCGGTCCAGCCACTCGTCGCCGCGGATCATGGTCAGCCCGTTCGACTCGCTCCCGGCGTAGACCTCGACGACCCGCTCGGCACCGATCCAGTCGATCAGCGCGCGCTTGTCCGCGGGCGGGCACGGCGAGCCGAGGTGCAGCACAGTCTCGAGTGACGACACATCCGCGTCCCGGTGCCCGGGCGCGCGCAGCAGCCGGTGGATCATCGTCGGCACCAGCAGCGCCCAGGTCACCCGGTGCTCCGCGATCGCCGCGAGCACCCGCGCCTCGTCGAAGCGCGGCAGGATCACCAGCCGCTGCCCGGTCAGCAGCCCCCGGAAGGCGTAGGTGAAGGTCGCGGAGTGCGTGAGCGGCCCGGCCACGAGCTGCACCCCCTCCCGCGGCAGGAACGCTGCGACCGGCTGCGTCGGATCCATCAGCGCCGGCGCCGCCACGAGCACGATCTTCGGCCGCCCGGTGCTGCCGGAGGAGGCGGGCGCCTTCCAGGACGAGGCCCAGAGATCCGGCAGCTCGTCGTCCGGCAGCGCCGGATCGGGCGCGAACCCGGCGGGCACGAAGGGCACGCCCTCCAGCTCCACGCCGATGCTCAGCGACGGCCGCCCGAGCGCGCCGACCTCGGCGAGCTCCCGCGCCGACAGCCCGCGCGACAGCGGCTGCGGTGTCGCGCCCGCCTTCCAAATCGCCGCGCAGGCCAGCACCAGCTCGGCGCTGTTGGGCAGCGAGACCGCGACGAGCGAGTCCGGAGTGACGCCCCGCGCCGCGTAGGCGCGCGCGAGCCGGTTCGAGGCCCGGTCCAGGGCGCCCGCGCTGAGGGTCGCGTCGTCCGCGACGACCACGACGCGCTCGGGGTCCTGCTCGGCGAGCGCCGAGAAGCAGCGCGAGAACGACCGGCGCATCAGGCGGCGCCCGCGTGCGCCCGGTACAGCGCCTCGTGACTCACCGCGACGTCGTCCCACGAGTGCGAGAACGCCAGCTCCCGCCCGGGCCCGGGCTCCGGCGCCTCCCCCGCGAGCGCCGCGGCGAGCGCCGCCCGAATCCCCGCCACGTCGCTCCCGTACGCCACGGTCTCCCCGAACACCTCGCGCAGCACCGGCAGATCGCGCGCGACGACCGGCACCCCCGCGGCGAGCGCCTCCATCGCCGCCAGCCCGAAGCCCTCCTTGGTCGAGACGAAGCCGAGCACCGCCGCACCAGCGACGAGGGCCGCGAGCCGCTCCTCGGGCACCGTGCCGAGCACGACCGGCACGACGCCCAGCTCGGCCGCCCGGCGCTCGAACTCCTCGCGGTAGCCCCGGTAGTCGAACAGCGTCTCCCCGCCGCCGAAGACGAGCGCGGTCCCCGGAGCCAGCCCCGCGAACGCCTCCAGCAGGTCGATGCTGCCCTTCCGCGGCTCGATCCCGCCGAGCGCGAGCACGTAGCGGCCGAGCTGGGCCCGCCACTCCCCCGCCGCAGCACCGCCGTCCGCGGCCGCGAACCGCGCCGCGTCGACGCCGTTCGGGATCACCGCCGGAGCCCGCCCCCAGCCCACCGCCACCTCGTCGGCGACCGCTCGCGACACCGCGAGCAGACCGGCCGGACCGGTGATCGCGCGCTCGTGGCAGGCGATCAGCGCCGGCGTCGTAAAGGCGTCCAGGTGGTGCACCGTGCGGAGCAGCCCGCCGGCCCCCGCGAAGCCGGCGTCGAGCGCGGCGTTCGCCGAGATGCAGTCCTGCGCGTGCACGACGTCCCACTCCCCGCCGTCCTCCCCCAGCGCCACAGCCATCGCATCGAGCGAGCGGACGATCCGGTCGCCGACGTCCTCCCCGTCGCGCGCCGCGAACGGCACCACCCGGACCGCCACCGCGGGATCGACCGCACGGAAGAACGCGGAGTCGCCGCCGCGGCCGAGCGTCCAGACGGTCACCTCGTGCCCGCGCCGGGCCAGCGCCTCTGAGAGCGCGAGCGTGTGCACCACGCCGCCGCGGGGCTTCGTGGAGTAGGTCAGCTGCGCGATCCGCACGGGGTCTCCTTCAGGCGGGGCGGCGCCCAAAGGCGGCACCGGTCGGTCGGGCGGCCCCGGGTTCAGACGGTGGGAGCCGCGCGGTGGTACGCGTGCTCGGCGCGGTCGCGCAGGTGGTCCATGCTGCGGCGGGCGCGGGCGACGGAGGCCGAGACGTCGTCGGTCGCGACCGCCAGCCCGCCCTTCGCCCAGGTCTTCGCGAGGATCTCGCCGGCCGGGTCCACGACCTTCGCCTGCCCGAGGAAGCGCAGCCCGCCGAGCACCCCGGTCTGGTTCGAGGAGACCAGGTAGACCTGGTTCTCCGCGGCACGCGCGCAGTCGTAGAGGTCGAACAGGTGCGCCTGGCGGTCGTTGCGGATCCGGTCGGAGCGGTCGGTCACGCTCGCGGGCCAGGCGCTGAGGCAGCACAGGATCTCGGCCCCGTCGAGGGCGAGCGAGCGGGCCGACTCCGGGAAGGTCTTGTCGAAGTCGATCATCATCCCGATCCGCCCCACGGCCGAGTCGAACGAGCGGAAGGAGTCGCCCGCGGCGTACGCCTCGGACTCGCCCAGCGGCAGGTGCACCTTGCGGTGCGTCCCGACCACCTCGCCGCCCTGCACGCAGACCGCCGAGTTGTAGCGCCGCACCTCGCCGCCCTCCAGCGCGCGCTCCGCGATGCCGAAGCAGACCGTGGTGTCGCCCGCCATCGCCGCGACGGCCGCGACCTCCGGTCCGTCGACCTCCACGGCCTGCGGCAGGTCGTCGGGGCCGGGGTGGTGCATGTCGAGGAGGTAGCCGCCGAGGGTCGCGTCCGGCAGCACCAGCAGGTCGATCCCGCGCTCCTGCGCGCTCGCGATCATGCCGGGCAGCTTGACGAGGGTGCGCTCGATGTCGCGGCCGAAGTGCGCCGCGACCGCGGCCATCGTGATCGTCGACATGGTCCTTCTCTCCCGCCCTCTGCGGGCGGACGGTGCGCCGGGGCGGAGGGAGAGCCTCCGCTCTCCTCCGCCCCGCGCGGCAGAGCGGTGCGCTCGGGCCGAGCGCGTGGCCGTCACCGTACCGCGGCGCCCTCGAGCCGGTCCATCCGCGCGCCGCCGAGCAGCTGCTCCGCCACGTGCTCCGCGTCGCGCGCGATCGCCTCGAACCGCCCGGAGCCCCAGGTGTTCAGCCACGGCAGCCCGAGGAAGTGCAGCCCGGGCACGGCGGTCGCGCCGCGCCGGTGGGTGGGGTGCCCGGCGCCGTCGAAGACGCCGATCTGCATCCAGGAGTAGTCGGAGCGGAAGCCGACCGCCCAGACGATGCTCGTGATCCCGGCGGCCGCCAGATCCAGCTCCTCGATCTCGCGCTCCGGCCGCCAGACTGGCGCGTACCGGGCCTCGGTCGGCGCCGAGACACCCGAGCGCTCGATGTAGGCGTCGATGTCGTTCTTGATCGACTCGGCGACCGAGTCCGCGTAGTCGAGCGACGCCTCGGCCGTCGGCGCGAAGCGGAGCGACCCGCCGTCGACCTGCTGCAGCCGGCCGTAGAGCGTCATCCCGTCGCGCGCGAACGCCCGCAGGTCGATGTCGCGGCCGCCGCCGCGCCCGGTGACGTAGTGGTTGGTCGACTCCCGCTTGGAGAGCCCGCCCACCTGCGCGTGCACCGGAACGTCGTAGACGCCCATGTCGGCGAGCCAGGCGACGCAGTCGCGCCCGCGGTAGAACCGGGCGACCCGCGGAGCCGTCCCCAGCGCCAGGTGCACGTCGCGTCCCTCGAGGAAGAGGTCCTCCGCGATCTGCGCGCCGGACTGGCCGGAGCCGACCACGAGCACGCCGCCCACGGGCAGCGCCGCGGCGGAGCGGTAGTCGGCGGAGTGCAGCTGCACGATCGAGTCGGGGATGCGGTGCGCGACCGCCGGCAGCACCGGCCGGTGGTAGCCGCCGGTGGCGACGACGACCTGGTCCGCCGTGATCGTGCCGCGCGAGGTGACGATCTCGAACGCCCCGTCCGCGCTCTCGCGCATCCGCAGCACCTCGGTGTCCTCGGCCACCGGCGCGCCGAACGACTCGGCGTAGCGCCGCACCCAGGCGTGCACCTCGGCGCGGGTCATGAAGCCGTCCGGGTCGTCACCGTCGTAGGGGTAGCCGGGCAGCCGGCACTGCCAGTTCGGCGTGACGAGGGTGAAGTTGTCCCAGCGGCGGTCGATCCAGTCGTGCGCGATCGTGTCGCGCTCGATCACGAGGTGCTCGACGCCCTGGTCGGTGAGCAGGCGGCTGATGGAGAGCCCGGCCTGGCCGGCGCCGATCACGGCGACCGGGAGGTGCCGGCCGTTCTCGAGCGCGGTCATGCGCGGGCCCCCTGCGCGGACGCGGGGACGGAGGCGGGAGGGAGCGGCGGATCCATCGCCAGCACCCGCACCCGCCCGCCGTCGAAGCGCGCGGCGGCCGCGAGGATCTCCGACTCCTGCTGCAGCGCGGAGGTGCAGGCGAAGCCGAACTTCGCGCGCACCCGCTCGCTCGCCAGCCGCAGCGCCTCGGTCGAGCGGCCGACGAAGTCCTCGATCGGGTAGCTCTCGCCCTCGGCGAGGTAGTCGTGCATCACCAGGCTCGGCGAGTAGCAGCGCTCCTCGACGCCGTCCGGCCAGCGGACGTGGAAGGTCATCTCAGGCATGGACCAGCCCTTCGCTCCAGACGCGGTCGATGTCGTAGGCGTCCGGCCGCCGGTCGCGGAGGTGGAACATCCCGCCGCGCATCGCCTCGAAGGTGCCGCGCACGTCGATGTCGGCGACCGCCATGCCCGAGCCGAGCAGCGTCGTCGCCAGGATGTTGCCGCCCGGATCGACGACCTTCGCATTGCCCACGTAGCGCAGCGACCCGAAGGTGCCCGACTGGTTCGACGCCAGCCAGAACACCTGGTTGTCCAGGGCCCGCGCGATGTCGAACTGGTTGAAGCGGTAGGTCCAGCGGTCCTCCTGCAGGTTCTCCGCCGTCGCCGTCCGGGCGGCAGGCCAGGCCGAGAGCGAGGCGATGATCTCCGCCCCGTCCAGCGCCATCGAGCGGGCCGCCTCCGGGAAGGCCTTGTCGTAGCAGATCTGCAGCCCGACCCGGCCGACCGGCGTCTCGAAGACCGAGTAGCCGGGCCCGGGCGAGTACGACATGTGCTCGCCGAGCGGCTGGTGCACCTTGCGGTAGCTGCCGTAGATCTGCCCGCCGTCGAGCAGGGCGGCCGCGTTGTAGCGGGTCTCGCCGTCCGCGTCGAGCTCGCAGAAGCCGATCGCGACCAGCAGGTCGCCGGCGATCTCCTGCACCCGGCGCAGCTCCGGCCCGTCCAGCGCGATCGCCGGGGGCATCGAGCGGGTGGTCGTCTTGACCGTGTCGCCGTGATTGCCGAGGGAGGAGAGGTAGCCGCCGATCGCGGCCTCGGGCAGGACGAGGAACTCGACCCGCTTCTCGCGGGCCTCCTCGGCCAGCGCGGCGATGAGCGCGTAGTTCTGATCGAGGTCGCGGGTGAAGTTCGCCGCGACCGATCCGACGACGGTCATGGCGGGCGCCTAGAGGTTGTAGGTCGAGTTGATGATGGCGCCCTTGCGGGCGTAGTGGATGACGGCGTCCTGGACGTCGAGCGGGTGGCACGGGATGGTGCCCTCGATCAGGTCCTCCTCGCGCAGGCCGTGCAGCGCCATGCCGAAGCGGCAGACGAAGACGCGGTTGCCCTCGTCGATGAAGGTCTTCAGGGCGTCGTTGATGTTCTGCTCGCCCGGGAAGCCGGAGTCGCCGACCGTCGGGAAGCCGCGGGTGGCCATCGCGTTGATCGTGCCGGGGCCGTAGAAGTAGACGGCCGACTCGAAGCCCTTGCGAGCCGCGCGGGTCGCCTGCAGGATCGCGACGAAGCTGACCGAGGACTCGTGCGCGATGCCGTGCACGAGCGTGAAGTAGGACTGGCCGGGCTCGGCCTGGTAGTCGGGGAAGACCTTGGTGGAGCCGTAGAGGTTGCTGCCCTTGGGCAGCGAGGGGTGCGCGATCTCGGAGCGCGACTTCTCGATGTTGGCGCTGATCTGCTCCTCGATCGCGGCCTGGTCGTCGGTGCTGTGGTCGGCGGGGGTGGTCTGGTCGTCGGTCATGAGAACCTCCGGGGTTCGGTGAGGAGCGCGCCGGGCGGGGCGCGAGCGAGTGGTGCAGGGACAGGAGTGCCGGGTGGAACGGGCGGTGCTGTGATGCAGAGGCCGGCGTCGCTCGGGGCGGTGCGAGGACGAGCGGAGCGACGGGGCCGGGTCGGGAGCGTTCGTCCCGACTGCGTCCAGTCAAGGCCGCTCGTGTTTCGGAGTGGTTTCGGCCAGAAGAAGCCTGCGTGACGCCGGGCGGGCGTCGGGTGCACGTCGGGGCCGCCGACGGATGTAACACGATCGCGTTCCCGATGTCATCGCTCCGAAACACCGCGTTGACCTAATGGAGGCTCACGACGTCGGACTCCGCCGTCGCGCACCGCTCGACTCGAGACTCCGAGGAGCACCATGACCGATCTGCAGACGCCCCGCCTCCGCACCGCCGATCCCGCCCCCTCCGACTCCGCCGACTCCTCCTGCGGCCCCGACGCCTGCGGCTCGGCCCCCGTCCGCCGCACCGGCTCCTCCGCCCTGCGCACCCGCGTCGACATCGCCCTCCAGGGCATCCGCGTCGACGCCCCCGTGCACCGCGAGGCCGGCGCCGGCCCGAGCGACGACGGGCACGTGATGCTCGGCGGGCTCGGCGCCGCCATCCCGGTGAACCCGAAGAGCCCCTACGCCGTCACGAACGGCCGCCTCCTGCTCGACGGCGCCGACATCGGCCTGGACGTCGAGCCGGTGAAGCGCCCGCGCTTCTACGACCTGAGCACCGCCGACGGCGTCTCCTATGAGAAGATCGCCCGCCTGCACGGCCGGAACATCCTGGCCACCACCGTCGTGCAGACCTGCATGCGCTACGACGAGGCCGAGCGCTGCCGCTTCTGCGCGATCGAGGCCTCGCTCGCCAACGACTCGACCATCGCGGTGAAGACCCCTGCGCAGCTCGCCGAGGTCGCCGAGGCGGCCGCCCGGCTCGACGGCATCCGCCAGATGGTGATGACCACCGGCACCTCCAAGGGCCGCGACCGGGGGGCCCGGCACCTCGCCCGCTGCGTCCGCGCGGTGCTCCAGGCCGTCCCCGGGCTGCCGATCCAGGTGCAGTGCGAGCCGCCGGAGGACCTCGCCGCCCTGCAGGAGCTCAAGGACGCCGGCGCCCTCTCGATCGGCATCCACATCGAGTCGATGGACGACGACATCCGCCGCCGCTGGACCCCCGGCAAGGCGCGCGTCTCGACCGCGAAGTACTGGGAGGCCTGGGACGAGGCGGTGCGGATCTTCGGCCGCAACCAGGTCTCGACCTACCTGCTGGTCGGCCTCGGCGAGGACCCGGACGAGCTGGTCGCCAGCGCCGGCGAGCTGATCGAGCGCGGGATCTACCCGTTCGTGGTGCCGTTCCGGCCGCTCAAGGGGACGCTCGCGACGGAGGTGGACCACGTCCTGCCGCCGGCCGGCTCGCTGCTGGAGAAGGTGAGCGAGCAGGTCGCCGCGCTGCTGATCGCCGCGGGGATGCTCTCCTCCGGGCAGAAGGCGGGCTGCGCGGCCTGCGGTGCCTGCGGCGTGCTGAAGACCGCCGGCGCCTGATGGAGCTCTCGATCCTCGAGGGGGTCCGCGCGGTCGCGCCGGCCGCCCGCGACACCTTCGTGGTCGTGGTCGCCGACCCGGCCGAGGTGGCCGCCTACCGCGCGCTGCGCCGCGAGGTCTTCGTCGGCGAGCAGGGCCTCTTCGACGCCGACGACCGCGACGCGCTCGACGAGGATCCGCGCACCGTCGTGCTGGTGGCCCGCTCGGCCGACGGCGTGCTCGGCGGGGTGCGGATCGCGCCCGCGCTCGAGCAGGATCTCGGCTGGTGGACCGGCAGTCGGCTGGTCGTCCGCCGCAGCGCCCGAGGCGGGGCCGGAATCGGCGCCGCACTGGTGCGCGCCGCCTGCGCCGAGGCCGAGGCGCGCGGCGTGATCCGCTTCGAGGCGACGGTGCAGACGCAGAACGAGGTGCTCTTCCGCCGGCTCGGCTGGGACCGGCTCGGCGCCGTCGAGGTCGCGGGGACTCCCCACGTGCGGATGCGCTGGCCGATCGACCGGTTCGACCGCCTCGCCCGCGGTGCGAAGGCCGCGCTCGGTCCGCTGCTCGACGCCTTCGCCGGCCAGCTCGGCGGCCCGGGCTTCCGCGGCGACGACGGCGCGCCCGTGCCCGGCTCCGACCTCGTCGCCGTCTGCGACGCGATCGTCCCCTCGATGGTCGAGCGGGACCCGGAGTGGGCGGGCTGGTGCTCAGTGCTCGTCAACGTCAACGACCTCACGGCGATGGGCGCGGATCCGGTCGGCCTGCTCGACGCGGTCGCCGCGCGCGACGCCTCCTTCGCCGCCCGCGTCCTCCGCGGACTGCGCGCCGGCGCCGAGGCCTGGGGTGTGCCGCTGCTCGGCGGGCACACCCAGCTCGGCGTCCCGGCCGCACTCTCGGTCACCGGCCTCGGCCGCACCGCGCGCCCGGTCCCCGGCAGCGCCCCGATCGGCCACGAGCTGAGCCTGACCGCCGACCTCGCCGGTGTCTGGCGCCCGGGCTACGCCGGACTGCAGTGGGACTCGACCTCGGGCCGCTCACCGGAGGTGCTGCGGGCGCTCGCGGCGAGCGTCGGCGC
This sequence comes from Rathayibacter festucae DSM 15932, assembly GCF_004011135.1. Taxonomy (NCBI): domain Bacteria; kingdom Bacillati; phylum Actinomycetota; class Actinomycetes; order Micrococcales; family Microbacteriaceae; genus Rathayibacter; species Rathayibacter festucae. Next base: position 2,182,443 of record NZ_CP028137.1, read on the forward strand.
CGGCGCGCCCGACGGTGCGAAGGACGTCAGCATGGCGGGCCTCGTCGGCACCGTCGGCATGCTCGCCGAGGCGTCCGGCGCGGGCGCCGAGCTCGAGGTCGCCGCGATCCCCCGCCCCGCCGCCGCGGGCCTCGCCGACTGGCTCTCCTGCTTCCCCGGCTTCGCGATGCTCACCGCCGACCGCCCCGGCGCCTCCCGCATGGGCACGCCGCACACGACGACCGCCGCCATCGGCCGCGTCGTCCCCGGCGAGGGCGTCACCCTCCGCTGGCCCGACGGCGAGACCACCCCCGCCATCACCTCCGCCGTCACCCGCCTCGGCGCCGCCTGACCCCCCGGTGCGCGCACAACATCAGCTGAGAGTGGTCGGCCTCGGCTGACAGAGGAGGCCCACCCTTCTCAGCTGATGTTGTGCGGCGGTATCCGTTTGAGCCGCCGCCGCGCGGGTACCGGACGTCTGCACGCGCGTCCGCGACCCCTGCGGACGCCTCCGACCGAGAGGTGACCGTGACCATCGACACCGCGACCCCCGCCGCCGGCACGACCGGCGCCACCGCCGACCTCGCCGCCGACGCCGTCTCCCGCGCCCGCGCCGCCTTCCCCGCCTGGGCCGCCACTGCGCCCGCCGAGCGCGGCGCCCTGCTGCGCGCCGCCGCCCACCGCGTGGCCGCCCGCGAGCAGGAGCTCGCCGACCTCAACACCGAGGAGACCGGCAAGCCCGCCGGCGAAGCCCTCGGCGGCGTCCGCGCCGGCGTCGACACCCTGCTGCAGTACGCCGAGCTCGGCCCCCTGCACCGCGGCAAGAGCCTGCGCGGCGGCGCCCTCAACGTCGACCTCGCCCTGCCGCACCCGCGCGGCGTGGTCCTCGCGCTCACCCCCTGGAACGACCCGGTCGCCGTCGCCGCCGGCATGCTCGGCGCCGCGATCGTCTCCGGCGACGTCGTCGTGCACAAGCCCAGCGAGCGCAGCCCCGGCACCGGCGCGCTCTTCACCCGCCTGCTCGCCGAGGCCCTGCCCGAGGGCGTGCTGACCCTCGTCGAGGGCGACGGCGCCGTGGGCGACGCCCTGGCCCGCACCGACGGCGTCGACGTCCTCGCGCACGTCGGCTCGACCGCCACCGGCCGCGCCCTCGCCCGGATCGCCGCCGTCACCGGCGCGCACACCATCCTCGAGAACGGCGGCAACGACGCGCTCGTCGTCGACCGCGACGTCGACCCGGTCTGGGCCGCCGAGCAGGCCGCCCTCGGCGCCTTCGCCAACGCGGGCCAGATCTGCACCTCCGTCGAGCGGATCTACGTGCACCGCGACGTCGCCGAGGCCTTCACCGCCGCACTGGTCGTCGAGGCCGAGCGCTGGCGCGACGGCCCGCTCCCCCGCCTGGTCGACGCCCGGATGCGCGACGCCGTGCACGAGCACGTCACCTCCGCCGTCCGCGACGGCGCCCGCGTCCTCACCGGCGGCGAGCCCGGCGACGGCACCTTCTACCCCGCCACCGTCCTCGCCGACTGCACCGACGAGATGCTGGTGATGACCGAGGAGACCTTCGGCCCCGTCGCCCCCGTCCTCGTCGTCGACGACTTCGACGAGGCGCTCACCCGCGCCGCCGCCGGTCCCTACGGCCTCGCCGCCACCGTCCTCACCGCCGACATGGAGCACGCGCACCGCGCCGCGGCGACCCTCCCGGTCGGCACCGTCAAGATCAACGGCGTCTTCGGTGGCGCCCCCGGCGGCAGCGCCCAGCCGCGCGGCACCAGCGGCTCGGGCTTCGGCTACGGCCCGGAGCTGCTCGACGAGATGACCACCACCACGGTCGTGCACTTCGGCCTCCCCGTCCTCCCCGGCGCCGGGCGATGAGCCTCGAGGGCTCCGCGCTCCAGCGGGCGAGCGCGCTGGTCGCCCACGTGCGCGAGCGGCCGCCGGTCGTCGCCGTCGTCGGCGACCTCATCCTCGACTCCTGGTGGCTCGGCGAGGCCGAGCGGGTGACCCGCGAGGCGCCCGCCCCGGTGCTGCGCCTCGAGGACGTCGTCGACGTCGCCGGGGGCGCGGCCAACACCGCGGCGAACCTCTGCGCGCTCGGCGCCGTGGTCCGCACGGTCGGAGTCGCCGGCCGCGACCCCGAGGGCGACCGCCTCCTCGCCGCGCTCGAGCGCGCGGGCCTGGACACCGGCGCGATCGTCCGGAGCGACGCCGCGACCACGATCAAGACCCGCGTCGTCGGCGGCGACAGCGTGATGCTGCGCGTCGACTCCGGCCCGCACCGCCCGTCCGACCCCGAGCTGGCCGAGCTCGCCGAGGCCGCCGTCCGCGCGGCTGACGGCGCCGACGCCGTGCTCGTCTGCGACTACGGCTCCGGGATCCTCCGCGAGGCCGTCGAGCGCGTGCTCGCCGCTCAGCGCCCCGGCCTCCTCGTGATCGACGCTCACGAGCTCGCCGACTGGGCCTTCGCGGCCCCCGACCTGGTCACCCCGAACGCGAAGGAGGCGGAGCGACTCCTCGGCACCGCGCTCGGCCGCGGCACCGAGCGCGCCGCCGCCGTCCGTACCGCTGCCGAGAGACTCCGCGAGCGCTCCGGTGCCCGCCACGTCGTGGTCACCCTCGACCGCGACGGCTCGACCGCCCTCGACGCCGACGGCACCGTCTCCCGCACCTTCGCGCAGCCCGCGGAGGAGAAGCAGGCCTCGGGAGCCGGCGACACCTTCGCCGCCACCGCGACCCTCGCCCTCGCCGCCGGCCGCTCGCTGGCGACCGCCGTCGACCTGGCGCAGGCCGCGGCGGACGTGGTCGTGCAGCGCCCCGGCACGTCCGTCTGCACCGCCGACGACCTGCTCGCCTCGCTCGCCGCCCCCGGCGCAGTCGTGCTCGGCGAGGACGGGCTGGTCGAGGTGCTCGCCGAGGAGGCCCGTCGGGGCCGCCGCATCGTCTTCACCAACGGCTGCTTCGACGTGCTGCACCGCGGCCACACCGCCTACCTCCGCCAGGCGCGCGAGCTCGGCGACGTGCTGGTCGTCGCGGTCAACGACGACGACTCCGTCCGCCGGCTGAAGGGCGAGGGCCGCCCGATCAACCCCGAGGGCGACCGCGCGGGCGTCATCGCCGAGCTGGGCTGCGTCGACTACGTCACGCTCTTCAGCGGCGACACCCCGATCCCGCTGCTCGAGCGCGTGCAGCCCGACGTCTACGTGAAGGGCGGCGACTACGCCCCCGACATGCTCGCGGAGGCGGTGGTCGTCCGCTCCTACGGCGGCACCGTCACCACCGTGGGCTACGTCTCCGAGCACTCGACGACCGAGATGGTCCAGCGCATCCGCTCGTCGTCGGCGCCGTGAGCAGCCGGCGCTGGTCGGGGCTCTGGGGGCGCGACCTGCCCCCGGAGACCCCGGCCGTCGACGTCCTGATCCCGACGGCCGGCCGCTCGGCCGAGCTGGCGGCGACCCTCGCGGGCCTCGCGGCGCAGGACGATCCGCCGTTCCGCGTCGTCGTCAGCGACCAGTCCGACGCGGTCGTGACCGAAACGGACCCGACCGTCGTCTCGATGCTGCGGATCCTCGCCGCGCAGGGCCGCGCTCCGCTGGTGCGCCGGCACCTCCCCCGCCGCGGCCTCGCGGAGCAGCGGCACTACCTCCTCTCGCTCGCGACCGCCCCGGCGGTCCTCTACCTCGACGACGACGTCTGGCTCGAGCCGGGCACGCTGGCGCGGCTGCACGAGGCACTCGGGCGCCTCGGCTGCGGCTTCGTCGGCTCGGCCGTGCAGGGGCTGTCCTACCTCCGCGACGAGCGGCCGCACGAGCAGACCGCCTTCGAGCCCTGGGACGACGGCGTGCAGCCCGAGCGGATCCGGCGCGGCACGCCGGAGTTCGAGCGCTGGCCGCTGCACAACGCCGCGAACCTCACCCACGTCGCCGCCCGCCTCGACGTGCCGGAGGGCGCCTGGCGCGCCTACCGCGTCGCCTGGCTCGGCGCGTGCGTGCTCTACCGTCGCGAGGCGCTCGTCGCCTGCGGCGGCTTCGACTTCTGGGAGCAGCTGCCCCCGGAGCACAGCGGCGAGGACGTCGCCGCGCAGTGGCGCGTCATGGAGCGCTTCGGCGGCGCGGGGCTCGTCCCCAGCGGCGCCGTGCACCTCGAGACGCCCACGACGGTCACCGACCGGCGCGTGGACGCCTTCGACCGGCTCTTCACCGAAGAGCACCAGCACTGACCGAACGACGAAAGGACAGCACGATGGATGCACCCAACCCGATCCAGGTCCAGAAGTACCTCTCCGGGATCGACTACCCGGCCTCGAAGGACACGATCGTCGAGACCGCCGAGAAGGAGGGCGCCGACAGCGACGTCCTCGACGCGCTCCGCGCCATCCCCGAGGGCGACTACGACAAGCCCACCGACGTGAGCTCGGCCGTCTCGAACGTCTGACCCCCTCCGCGAGATGCCACTTGTGAGCGCGACACGCCGTGTCGCCCGCTCACAAGTGGCATCTCGCATGTGGGGCTCGGCGCGGACAGCACCCGCGCGCGGAGGTCGCACCTTCGGTGCGGCTGCCCCTTCACGCTGATCGAGCACCCCGCGTCACGATGAAAGGTCGCACTGCGGTGCGGCTGCCCTTTCAAGCTGGTCGAGTAGCCCCGAAAGGGCGTATCGAGACCTCCCGTCCTCAGCAGGACGGCCTGCAGACCCGGTCTCCTGACTCAGGTGGATCTCGAGGCGCCAGCCGCGCGCGCTATTCGATCAGCATGAACGTCGCTTCCGGACAAGGCGTCCTCTCCATCGAAGACGCCGCCCATCCCTGCTGGTCGAGTAGCCGTCCGCAGGACGGCGTATCGAGACCCCGCCCCGCCCGCACTCAGGCCGAGACGGCCTCGCGCTCCCGCAGGACGCCGGACTCCAGCGCCGCGAACGAGAGCACCTTGTAGCCCTCGGACTCGAAGAAGATCGTCGCGCGGTCGTCCTCGACGCTCATGACGGTCCCTGCACCCCACTCGCGGTGCTCGACGGCCTCGTCGACGCTCATCGGCGCCTCGGAGGGAGCCGCGGACGCCGCCTCGTCGGCCGCCTCCTGGCGCGCCTCGTGCCGCTCGCAGCCGTCGCAGTTGCCGCACCACTCCGGACCCTCGACGCCGAAGTAGTCCAGCAGCACGCGCCGCCGGCACTGCGAGGTCTCCGCGTAGGCCCGCATCATCGACAGCCGCGACTCCGCGATGCGCTCGCGGGATGAGAGCTCCTCCTTCACCGCGCGGACCGCGTCGTCCCCGCCGGCGTCGCTCACGGCCCGCAGGCCGCCGTCAGTCTCGAGCAGGTCCGCCTCGGCCAGATCGTTCACCAGCCGCGCGACGGTGCGCGGCGACTTGCCCAGCGCCTCCGCCAGCTCGTCGACCTGCACGCCCGGCTTGTCGGACACGGCCGCCCACACCACCCGCAGCGCGGCCGGCTCGACCCGGCGCTTGGCGAAGAACCGGCGCAGCCCGAGGTCCTCGAGCCGGTAGTGCAGCGCGGCCGTCGCGGGCTCGCTGTCGCGACCGGCCCGTCCGATCTCCTGGTAGTACGCGTCGAGCGACTCGGACGTCGTCGCGTGCAGCACGAAGCGCACGTCGCCGCGGTCGATCCCCATGCCGAAGGCGGAGGTGGCGACGACGACGTCCAGCTCGCCGTCGCGCCACTGCCGGTGCACATCGCGCCGCTCGCTCGTCTTGAGCCCCGCGTGGTACGCCGCGACGGAGCGGCCCTCGGCAGCGATCTCCGCCGCGTAGGTCTCCGTCTCCTTGCGCGTGGCCACGTAGACGAGCCCCGGAGCGGTCCAGCTCCGAGCCTCCTCGGCGACGGCCGCGCGCTTCTCGTTCTCGCTCTCGTGACGGTGCACCACGAGGCGGATCTCGGGGCGGTCGACGCCGTGCACCTGCACCTCGGGGTCGGTCATGCCGAGCCGGTCGATGATCTCCTCGCGCACCGGCCGGGAGGCGGTGGCCGTCATCGCGAGCACGGGCGGGTCGCCCAGCGCACTGCGGACGTCCTTCAGCCGCAGGTAGTCCGGGCGGAAGTCGTGGCCCCAGGAGGAGACGCAGTGCGCCTCGTCGACGACCAGGAGCGAGACGCCGGCCGCGGCGAGCCGGGCGACGTTCTCCTCCTTGGCCAGCTGCTCCGGAGCGAGCAGCACGTACAGCGGGCCGCCCTCGTCGATGCGCTCCCAGGCCCGCGCGACGGCGGCCGTGCCCTGCGCGGAGTTGATGGCGACGGCGGGCGGCGCGGCCGGCGCGGCCTCGATCGAGGCGAGCTGGTCGGCCTGCAGCGCGACGAGCGGTGAGACGACGAGCACGACGCCCCCGCGCTCGGCGCCGGCGATCTGGTAGACGGCGGACTTGCCGCCGCCCGTGGCGAGCACGAGCAGCGTGTCCCGGCCCGCGGCGGCCGACTCGATCGCCTCGCGCTGCCCCGGCAGCAGCGACGTCCAGCCGAAGTCCTCGCGAGCGATCCGATCGATCGTGCCGCGCGTGCTCTTCTTCGCGGTGGTCTTCTTCGCGGAAGCGGCCTTCGCGCCGGTCGTCTTCGCAACGCCCTTCGTCGCGGTGCTCGTCTTCGCAGCGCTCTTCGTCGCGGTGGTCGTCTTCGCGGTGGCGACCTTCGCAGTGGTCTTCTTCGCAGCGCTCTTCTCCGCTTTGGCGGTCGACGCTGCGGTCTTCTTCGCGCGGCCCTTCTCGGCGGCGGCGGTCGTCGTGGCAGTGCTCTTGGTCGTGGCGGTGGTATCGGAACTGCGGGTCGTGCGGGACGAGCTCATGCTTCGACGCTACGACTCCGTCCCCGTCGAGCGTCTCCACTTGACAGCTCCGGGGAGCACGGTGAAGCCACGGCCCCGCCCCGTGCCGGTCGCAGAGCGCCGGAGCGCCCCCATGCTGTTCGAGCAGCGCTGCAGCCCAACCATGCTGGTCGAGTAGCGCCGCAGGCGCGTATCGAGACCTACCTACCGCCGGAACGTGTCAAGACCCTGCCGCCCGCGACCACCCGCGTGCTCCGATGGATCCACCGACGAGAGGAGCCCCCGTGCCCGAGAACGTGAACGAGGACCTGCCCGAGCAGGAGTCCGACCTGACCCCGAACACCGGCGGCGCCCAGACCGTGCTGCCCGACGAGGACGCGACCGACGCGAGCGCTGCGGGCGCCGCTCCCGGCGGCACCGCCATCGACCGCGGCGTCTCCGACACCGTCACGGAGGGCGACAGCGCCGGCGACACCGTCTCCGGCGACGCCGACCTCCCGGACGACACCGACGGCCCCGTCACCGACGACCGCGCCTCCGCCGACTGACTCGAGCCCGTCACCGACCGCGAGATGCCACTTGTGCACGCGACACGCCGTGAAAAGCGTGCACAAGTGGCATCTCGCGACGAGCGTCAGGCTCGGGACACCACCGGGCTGAACAGCGTGCCGATGCCCTCGATGTCGATCGCGACCGTGTCGCCGTTGGCGATCGGTCCGACGCCGGCGGGCGTCCCGGTCAGGATGATGTCGCCCGGCAGCAGCGTGAACACCCGCGAGACGTAGGCGATGATCTCGGGCACCCCGTGGATCATGTCGCCCGTGTTGCCGGACTGCATCCGCCGCCCGTTCACCCGCGTCTCGAGCGCGCTCTCGTTCCAGACGAACTCGGTCTCGATGACCGGCCCGATCGGGCAGAACGTGTCGTAGCCCTTCGCCCGCGCCCACTGCCCGTCCGACTTCTGCAGGTCGCGCGCCGTGACGTCGTTCGCGATCGTGTAGCCGAAGACGACGTCCTCGTAGTCCTCCGCCCGCACGTTCCGCGCGATGGCCCCGATCACGACCGCGAGCTCGCCCTCGAACTCCACCTGCTGGCTGTCCTCGGGCAGCACGATCGCCTCGTCCGGCCCGATCACCGAGGTGTTCGGCTTCAGGAACATCAGCGGCTCGGCCGGAGCGTCGCCGCCCATCTCGGCGGCGTGGTCGGAGTAGTTCTTGCCGATCCCGATCACCTTCGAGCGCGGGATGACCGGCGCGAGCAGCTTCGCCTCGGCGAGCGGGATCCGCTCCCCCGTGGTCTCGAAGCCCGCGAACATCGGGTCCCCGGCGAGCACGACCAGGTCGTCCTCGTCCAGGATCCCGAAGTGGATCGCGCCCCCGTTGTCCCCGGAGCGCTGCGTGGCGAATCGTGCGATCTTCATGCGTCCAACCTCGTCATCCAGCCGTGCGTGTCCTCGCGACGTCCGTACTGGATGTCGGTCAGCTCCTCGCGCAGCGACATCGTCAGAGCGCCGGCCGGCGCGCCCTCGTGGCCCACCGAGAAGCCGTCGCCCTTGAGCTCGGCGATCGGAGTGATGACCGCCGCGGTCCCGCAGGCGAACACCTCCACCACGTCGCCGGACTCGACCCCGTCGCGCCACTCGTCGATCGACACCTGGCGGCGCTCCACGCGGTGGCCGCGGTCCTCGGCGAGCTGCAGCACGCTGTCGCGGGTGATCCCCTCGAGGATCGAGTCCGACTCCGGCGTGACGAGCGTGCCGTCCTTCTTCACCAGCACCACGTTCATGCCGCCGAGCTCCTCGATCCAGCGCGACTCCTGCGAGTCGAGGAAGAGCACCTGCGCGCAGCCGTGCTGGTACGCCTCCTGCTGCGGCAGCAGCGACGAGGCGTAGTTGCCGCCGGTCTTCGCCGCACCGGTGCCACCCTTGCCCGCGCGGGCGAAGGACGTCGACAGCCAGATCGACACCGGGGCCACGCCGCCGGAGAAGTAGGCGCCCGCCGGGCTCGCGATCACGTAGTAGCCGACCTCCTCGGCCGCGCGCACGCCGAGGAACGCCTCCTTGGCGAACATGAACGGCCGCAGGTACAGGCTCGTCTCCGGCTCGGACGGCACCCAGGCGCCGTCCGCCGCGATCAGCTGCCGCAGCGACTCGACGAACAGCTCGGTCGGCAGCTCGGGCAGCGCGAGCCGGCGGGCCGATCGCTGCAGCCGGCCGGCGTTCGCCTCGGGGCGGAAGGTCCAGATCGAGCCGTCCGCGTGACGGTAGGCCTTCATCCCCTCGAAGATCTCCTGCGCGTAGTGCAGCACGGCCGCGGCCGGGTCCAGCTGGATCGGGCCGTACGGCTCGACGCGCGCCTGGTCCCAGCCGCCGGCGCGCGACCAGCGGATGTCGACCATGTGGTCGGTGAAGTGGACCCCGAATCCGGGGTTCGCGAGGATGCGGGCGCGCTCCTCGTCGGAGCGGGGCGCGGGGTTGGCGGTCACCTCGAAGGCGAGGTCCTGCGCGGGGAGGGTGTCGGTCATGAGGGGTTCTTCCTGGAGTGGTGTGGGGCCCGGGGGCGGGGGCCGGAGAGGAGGGTCAGCGGAGCCGCGAGACGACGGAGTCGCCGATCGCGGCCGTGGAGCGCGGGGTGCCGTCGCGCGACTCGATGTCGGCGGTCACGGCGGCCGTCACGCGGGCGGCCTCGTCGCCGCGACCCAGGTGGTCGAGCAGCAGCGCCACCGACAGGATCGCGGCGGTCGGATCGGCGAGCTGCTTCCCGGCGATGTCGGGCGCGGATCCGTGGACCGGCTCGAACATGCTGGGGAACGCGCCGTCGGGGTTGATGTTGCCCGAGGCCGCGAGTCCGATGCCGCCGCTGATCGCGCCGGCCAGATCGGTCAGGATGTCGCCGAACAGGTTGTCGGTGACGATGACGTCGAACCTAGCAGGATCGGTCACCAGGAAGATCGTCGCCGCGTCCACGTGGAGGTAGTCGACGGCCACGTCCTCGTAGGTGGCCCCCACCTCGTCCACGAGCCGCTTCCAGAGCGAGCCCGCGAAGACCAGGACGTTCGTCTTGTGCACCAGCGTCAGCTTCGAGCGGCGCTTGCGGGCCAGCTCGAAGGCGTGCCGGACGACGCGCTCGACGCCGTAGGCCGTGTTCACGGAGACCTCGTTCGCGATCTCGTGCGGCGTCCCCTGGCGGATCGACCCGCCGTTGCCGACGTACGGCCCCTCGGTGCCCTCGCGGACGACGACGAAGTCGACCTCGCCGGGCGCCGACAGCGGCGACGACACGCCCGCGTAGAGGCGGGTCGGGCGGAGGTTCACGTAGTGGTCGAGCGCGAAGCGCAGGCGCAGCAGCAGCCCGCGCTCGATGTTCGCGTCCTTCAGGCGCGGGTCGCCGGGCACGCCGCCGACGGCGCCGAGCAGGATCGCGTCGTGCGCGGAGATCGAGGCGAGGTCCTCGTCGGTGAGGACGTCACCGGTCTCGAGGAACCGGCCGGCGCCGAGCGAGAACGGCGTCTTCTCGATCACCAGGTCGGAGTCGGCGGTGACGGCGTCGAGGACCTTCACGGCCTCGGCGATCACCTCCGGTCCGATCCCGTCTCCGGGGATGACGGCGAGCTTCACGGTGCGGGTCATGGCGGTCCTCAGACGTGCGGGGGGCACGGGCCGGAGTGCTGCGCGTCCAGAGGACTGGGCGCGCGGAGCGCTCGAGCGTGCGGGGCAGGAGACCAGCCCAGCGTACTCTCGGGCCGCCGCCCGCGCCGGTCGCGCCGCGTCAGCTCCGGCGCAGGCGCCAGGCCGCGACGACACCGGCAAGCAGCACCAGCCCGACGCCGATCCAGGCCGACCAGCCGACGCCCGCGTCGAACGCGGCTCCGGCCGAGGCGAGCAGGCTCGACGCGGACTCGGCCGGGAGCTCGCCCGCGACCGCGACCGCGCCGCCCAGGGTCTCCCCCGCGCGCTGCGCCTGGCCGGCGTCGAGGCCCTCGGGCAGCACCACGCCGCTCCGGTAGGCGGCCGTCAGCACCGTGCCGAGCGTCGCCGTGCCGAGCACCGCGCCGAGCTCGTACGCCGTCTCCGACACCGCCGAGGCGGACCCGGCCTTGTCGGCCGGCGCGTTCGCGAGCACCAGCTCGTTGGAGACCGTCTCGGCCGCGCCGATCCCGAGGCCGAGGAATGCGAACGAGACCGCGACGGTCAGCGCGGAGGCGCCGCCGGGTGCCGCACTGCCGATCGCGAGCAGCGCGTAGCCCACCGCCGAGATCACGAGTCCGGCCGGCACGACGATCCGCGGCGAGATCCGCCGGGCGATCGGCACCACGCCGAGCCCCGCGCCGATCATCACGACGAGTCCCGGCACCAGCACCAGCCCCGCCTCGAGCGGCGAGAGGCCGACCACGAGTTGGAGGTGCTGCGAGACGAAGAACAGACCGCCCACCAGCGCGACGACGCTGAGCAGGTTGACCACGATCGCCGCGCTGAACGAGCCGCGGCGGAAGAGCGAGAGGTCGAGCATCGGCACCTCGCGGCGCTGCTGCCGGCGCACGAAGAGCACGCCGCTGACCACGCCGACCACGAGCGAGAGCACCGCGACCGCGTCGATCCCGTGCTCGGCGGCCGATTTGATCGCGTAGACGATCGGCGCCATCGTCGCGAGCGAGAGGACGATGCTGACCACGTCGACCGGGCCCGGCTCCGGGTCACGCGACTCCGGCACCAGGATCGGCGCGAGCACCACCAGCGGCAGCAGGACCGGCACCGCGAGCAGGAACACGGAGCCCCAGGGGAAGTTCTCCAGCAGCACGCCGCCGACCAGCGGGCCGACGGCCGAGCCGACCGCGAAGCCGGTGGCCCAGATCGCGATCGCCATCCGGCGCTGGTCGCGGTTCGGGAAGAGGCTGCGCAGGAGGGAGAGGGTGGAGGGCATCAGGGTCGCGCCGAAGAGACCGAGCGCGGCGCGCGCGGCGATCAGGGCGCCGGCCGTCGGCGCGAAGGCCGCCGCGACCGAGACGACCGCGAAGCCGACCGCGCCGATCAGCAGGAGCTTCCGCCGGCCGACCCGGTCGCCGAGGCTGCCCATCGCCACCAGCAGTCCGGCGAGCACGAGCGGGTAGGCGTCGACGATCCAGAGCAGCTCGGTGCCGGAGGGACCGAGGTCCTCGGCGATCAGCGGCAGCGCGAAGTTGAGGACGGTGTTGTCGACCGAGACGAGCAGCACCGGCAGCATCAGCACGGCCAGCGCGAACCAGGCGCGGCGCCCGACGCGGGGACCGTCGGGCTCGACGGCGGCGCGCGAGGCGGGGCCGGGGGTCGTGATGGTGCTGACGGGTGCGGTGCGGGCGGACACAGTGGTGCTCTCTCTCGAACGGGGTGATCGCGACCGAGTATACCGTCCAGCCGGTACAGTAGCCAGGGGCGGAACCGGGATCCGTCCCTAGGATGGAGCCCATGCCCGCCGCCCCCGCCCGCGACCGCGTCCTCGACGCGTTCGAGGCCCTGCTGATCGAGCAGGGCGAGCGCTCGGCCACCCTCGACGCCGTCGCGAAGGCCGCCGGAGTCTCCAAGGGCGGGCTGCTCTACCACTTCCCCTCGAAGGACGCCCTCGTCGACGGACTCGTCGGACGCCTGGACGACCGCCTCGCCGAGGACATCGACCGGATCCGCACGTCCGACGAGGGCGTCGTGCCGTACCTGATCCGCACCTCGTTCGCCGCGGACACCCCCTTCGACCGCACCATCCTCGCCGTCTCGCGCGTGGCCCAGGGCCACGACGAGCGCGCGAGCGCCGGCCTCGCCCGCATCCACGACAGCTGGTACGCCGTCGTCGCCGAGGCCGTCGGCGACCCCCTGGTCGCCCGCGCCATCGTCCTGCTCAGCGACGGCCTCTACTACAACTCCGCCCTGCTCCCCACCGGCGACAGCCCCCGCGGCGAGGCCGCCGACGTCCTCGCCGTCATCGCCCGCCTCCTCCCCAGCTGACCCCGGAGGAGCGGCGCCGTCCCGGCCGCCCGCCCTCTTTCCTATCCGAGTAGTCGGCCGCAGACCGCGGAGCATGCTGGTCGAGTAGCCGGCCGAAGGCCGGCGTATCGAGACCCACCACCGCCAGCACGCCGGATCTCGATACGCCCGCTCCGCGACCTACTCGATCAGCGAGAAGGAGCAGCCGCTGCCGCGCCTGCGCCGCGTTTCCGCGCCCTGCCGCGCCTGCCACGCGCTGCCCTGCCATGCCGTGCCGTGCCATGCCGAAAATCATGCTGGTCGAGTAGCCGGCCGAAGGCCGGCGTATCGAGACCCGCCGCCTACAGCCGCACGGTCCCCTCGATCAGCGTCGCCGTCGCCCCGCCGATCCACACGTCGTCGCCCACGCGCTCCACGAGCACCTGTCCCGCGCGCCCCATCGCGGTCCCCTGCGCCGCGACGTACCGCTCGGGCGCCAGCCCGGCCCCGATCAGCCACTGCGCGATCCCCGCGTTCAGGCTGCCCGTCACAGGATCCTCCGCCACCCCCGCGTCCGGGATGAACGCGCGCACCTCGAAGGCGCACTCCGCCCCCGCCGGATGCGGTCCGACCACGCCGACCGCGAGCCCGCCGAGCCGCGCCGACTCCGGCCGGATCGCGAGCACCCGCTCCGCGGACTCCAGCCGCAGCGCCAGCCAGCCCGGCCCGTTGTCGGCCCACTCGTGCCCGAGGATCTCCTCGCGCGCGAGTCCCAGCGCCGCCGCCGCACGCGCCAGCGCCGGCTCGTCCACCGGCCCCGTGCGCTGCCGCGGCGGCGCCGCGAACGCGATCGCCCCGTCCGACACCCGGAGCCGCACGAGCCCGCCCGCGCACTCCTGCACCAGCACTCCGGCGTCGCGCGGCACTCCGCCGGCCGCGAGCCACGCGTGCGCGCTGCCGAGCGTCGGGTGCCCCGCGAAGGGCAGCTCGCGCCGCGGCGTGAAGATCCGCAGCCGGTAGTCGGCCTCCGGGGTCGTGGGCGGCAGCAGGAACGTCGTCTCCGACAGGTTCGTCCAGCGCGCGAACACGGCCATCGACGCGTCGGAGACCCCGTCGCCGTCCACGACCACCGCCACCGGGTTGCCGAGGAACGGCTCCGCACCGAACACGTCGACCTGGGCGAATCTGCGCTCCATGCTGCCGTCTCCTCCGCCGCGCTCGGACCTACTCGGTGATGTCGATCTCCTGCATCAGGTCGGCGTCGATCGCGACGCGGACCTTCTCCAGCAGTCCGTCCGGCGCCGGCGAGTCGATCGTGATCACCGAGAGGGCCTTGCCGCCCGCCTCGGTGCGCGCGATCTGCATGCCCGCGATGTTCACGGACGCCTCGCCGAACTCGCGGCCGTAGACGGCGACGATCCCGGGACGGTCGACGTAGCTCATCACCACGTGGTGCTTCGCGAGCGGCACCTCGACGTCGTAGCCGTTGATCGCGACGAGCTTCTCGACCTGCTTGGTGCCGGTCAGCGTGCCCGAGACCGAGATCTGCGAGCCGTCCGAGAGGGCGCCGCGGAGCGTGATCACGTTGCGGTACTCGTCCGAGACCGCGTCCGTGATCAGGCGCACCTCGATGCCGCGCTGCTCCGCGAGCACCGGCGCGTTGACGTACGACACCGTCTCCGACACCACGTTGCTGAAGACGCCCTTGAGCGCCGCGAGCTTGAGCACCTTGACGTCGAAGCCGGCGAGCTCGCCGCGCACCTCGACGTCGATCGACGTGACCGGCGAGGCGGCGAGGCCGGAGAAGACCTGGCCCAGCTTCTCGACCAGCGGGATGCCCGGGCGGACGTACGGATCGATGACCCCACCGGCGACGTTCACCGCGTCCGGCACGAGCTCGCCCGAGAGCGCGAGGCGCACCGACTTCGCGACCGAGACGCCCGCCTTCTCCTGCGCCTCGTCCGTCGACGCACCGAGGTGCGGAGTGACGACCACGTTCTCGAGGGCCAGCAGCGGCGAGTCGGTCGGCGGCTCCTTCACGAACACGTCGAGCCCGGCGCCGGCGATGGTCTTGGCGACGAGCGCGCGGTGCAGCGCGTCCTCGTCGATCAGCCCGCCGCGGGCGACGTTCACCAGGAACGCGGTCGGCTTCATCAGCGCGAGCTGCGCGTCCGAGATCATCCCGGTGGTCTCCGGGGTCTTCGGCATGTGGATGGTGATGAAGTCGCTCTGCGCGAGGAGCTCCTCGAGCGGCAGGAGCGTCACGCCGAGCTGCTGCGCGCGGGCGCTGGTGACGTAGGGGTCGTAGGCGACGACGTTCACGCCGAAGGCCTGCAGGCGCGCGGTGATCAGCGCGCCGATGCGGCCGAGGCCGATGATGCCGACCGTCTTCTCGTAGAGCTCGACACCGGTGTACTTCGAGCGCTTCCAAAGGCCCTGCGCGAGCGCGCTGTGCGCCGCAGGGATGTGCCGGGCGAGGCTCAGGATGTGGCCGACGGTGAGCTCGGCGGCGGAGATGATGTTCGAGGTCGGCGCGTTCACGACCATGACGCCCGCGGCGGTCGCGGCGGTGATGTCGACGTTGTCGAGGCCCACGCCGGCGCGCGCGACGACCTTCAGCGAGGGGGCCGCGGCGATCGCCTCGGCGTCGACCTGCGTCGCGGAGCGGACCAGGATCGCGTCGGCCGAGCCGAGCGCCTCGAGCAGCGCGGGGCGGTCGGTGCCGTCCACGGAGCGGATCTCGAAGTCGGGACCGAGGGCGTCCACGGTGGCGGGCGAGAGTTCTTCGGCGATCAGGACGACCGGCTTAGTCACGAGAGGCGCTTCCTTCGGGGAGGGGACGGAGCGGGCACCGAGCACGAGGGCCGGTGGAGCCCCCGCCACTGTAGCGGAGGGCCGCAGTCGTCCCCGGCCGTGTGACGCCCGGCCTCGACCGCGCGCGCGACCGCGGACTACAGCGAGACGAGGCTCTCGAATCCGAGGATCAGCTGCACGTCGAGCGACAGCGCCGCGGAGAGGCAGAGCGCCGCGAACAGCAGCCCGGTCCGCGCCAGGAGCCCGCGCCGGCGGCCGAGCACCAGTGCCAGCACGAAGCAGACCACCGGCAGCGCCAGCCCGAGCAGCAGCACCGTCCAGCCCGTGCCGTTCAGGTCGGTGCCGAGCGTGGCGGCGTAGGTGCGCAGCCCGACCAGGTTGCCGATCCCCTCCCAGACGTCCCAGGCGAAGAACAGGGCGAAGACCGCGGCGATCAGCACCGAGAGGAGGAGGCGCCGGCGCGGGTCGCTGCGGCGCGCGCCGCCGCCGAGGGTCGCCTTCGCCGAGATGTCGGTCGCGACGGAGTCGGTGGAGGTGGAGTCGGTCGCGGCGGAGCCGGTCGATGCGGTGTCGCTCATCACGCCCCCTTCAGGAACGGCAGGGGTGCCAGCAGGATCAGCCCGGCGATCAGCCAGAGAACCCGGGTGCGCGTGCGGGCGCTCCGCGTGCCGAGCAGCACGGCGGCGAACCAGGCCGCCGGCCCCGCGACCGCGAGCCAGAGTCCGAGGCCGTAGAGTCCGCCGCCGAGCGGGTCGCCCCCGAACGTCCCGGCGACCGTGGCGTTCTGCCGCGTCGCGGTGATCATCCAGCCGATCGTCCAGAGCAGGTACAGGCCCGCGGCGACGCCCATCGCGACCAGCAGCACGGAGGAGGCGGCCGCCGCGTCGGCGGCGTCGCGCTCGTCGTCCTCCAGCTCGTCGTCGTCCTCGAGCTCGTCGTCGTCCTCGCGGAGCTCGTCCGGCAGCTCGTCGACGTCGCCCTCGCGCGCCGCGCGGACCTCCGGAGCCGAGCGCACGGCACGGGGCGTCCGGCGCCGCACCGGAGCGTCGCCCGCCACCAGGGTGGGGTCGCCGCCCTCGCCCGCCCAGCTGAGCGCGTCGTCGTCCCGGTCGTCCTCGGGTCTGCTGTCGATCACCGCAACACCCTAGCCGCGCGGCCTCGCCGTCGGCTCGGAGCAGCCCGACACCTCCCCGCCACCGCTGCGTCACCGCCCGGCCTCCCCGGCGGGCGACCCTTCGGGGATGGCGGAGCAGTCGGGGACGGACGAACGAGGGGTGGAGGGCGGCCGGCGCCGCTACGTCGCGATCGGCGACTCCTTCACCGAGGGCGTCGGCGACCCGCACCGGCTCCTGCCCAACGGCGTGCGCGGCTGGGCCGACCGCGTGGCCGACCGGCTCGCCCGCGCCGAACCCGGCTGGGAGTACGCGAACCTCGCGATCCGCTCCAAGCGGCTCGCCCAGATCACCGCGGAGCAGCTGACGCCCGCGCTCGAACTGCGGCCGACCCTCGTCACCCTCTACGCCGGCGGCAACGACATCCTCGACCTCGGCACCGACATGCGCGTCCTGATCGACGGCTACGAGCACCTGGTCGACGCCCTGGCGACGACGGGCGCGTCGCTCGTGCTCTTCACCGGCTTCGACATCCCCGGGCTGCCCGCCCCGCGGATGTTCGTGAAGCGCAACCGCGTCTACAACAGCGCCGTCCGCCGCATCGCCCGCGAGCGCGGCGCCGTCCTCGTCGACTACTGGCGGATGCAGGCGTTCCGCGAGTCCGCGATGTGGTCCAGCGACCGGATGCACCTCTCCAAGCGCGGGCACCGCGTGCTCGCCGCCCAGGTGCTGGACGTCCTCGGCGTGCCGCACACCATCTCCGCCGGCCCGTGGGACCCGCCCGAGCCGCTCACGCCGCGCGAGCTGCTGCGCGACCAGTACCGCTGGGCGCACGACTGGGTGCTCCCCCTCGTCGGCCGGAAGATCCGCCGGGTGACCCTCGGCGACCACCTCTCGCCGCGCTGGCCGGATCCCGTGCTCGTCCCGCCGAAGGGCGGCCTGCGCCGCCTCGCCCGCGACGCCGCCCGCTGACGAGCATTCGCGCGCAGAACATCGGCCGAGAGCACTCGTCATCGGCCATCGGCGATGAGCAGCACTCTCCACTGATGTTCTGCGCGAGGGGTCGCTCGGCCCCCGAAGCGCGGGCCGCTAGGACAGCAGCGGCAGCCCCGCCACCAGCAGCAGCGCCACCGCGAGCATCACGATCGGCGCCACCCGTCCCGCACCCGCGCTCGACGGCGCCGGCCTCCGCGCCAGTCCGGTCAGCCGACGGCGGTCGATCGCCGCCACTCCCCCGCGCACCGACAGCGGTCCCTCCTCGAGATCCCCCGGCCAGCGCTCGACCAGCAGCCCGCGGCTCCGCGCCAAAGCGGCGTCGGACGCCCGCAGCACCGCCAGCGGCAGCCCGTTCGCCTGGGACGAGCCGATCCCGGCCGCAGCTCCGGTCGCGACGACGACCGCGGCGGTGACCACGGCCCCCTCCGAGGCCTGCAGGGCGATCACCGCGATCATCAGCAGCACGCCGACGAGCGCGAGGACGATGCCGACGAGCGAGAGCGCCGAGAACAGGAGGGAGCGGGCCCGCAGATCCCGCGTGGCCGCCCTCCTCATCGCCTCGGCCCGTGCGGCACGCGACGGCGCGAGGATGCCGACGAGGTCCGTCGGCGAGAGCGCGTCCTCCGGCAGTCGCACGTCGGACGGCAGATCGGCGGTCTCCTCGAGGTCGTCCCGTCCGAGGTCGGCGGGGACCGGCCACGCGCCCCGGGCGAAGCGGGCTCCCGCGGCCTCCGTCCGTCGACGCAGGGCGGTGGCGGTCGCCACGAGGACCGTGCCGGCGATCAGCGCGAGCGCGAAGGCCGTCACCGTCCGCAGCGCGACCGGCGCCGACTCGAGGATCCCGCCGGACGCCAGCGCGAGCGCCGCCGCGAGCCCGCCGCCGGCCACCCCGCACAGCACGATCCCCGCCGACACCTCGTACGACAGCCCGTCCCGCGCCGCCGCCACGCCCTCGTCCCACTGCCGCAGCCGCCGCGCCCGTCGCTCCATCCGCCCCACGCTACCCGCGCCCCCCGTGAGCTCTCCCGCGCTGCGAACGCCGATCGAGCAGCCCACAGCGGGCGTCTCGAGATCCACCCGCACAAGAACAAGGGTCTGCAGACCCGCCCTGCTGATGACGCCGGGTCTCGATACGCCGCTCCGCGGCTACTCGACCAGCATGGGAGGACCGCATCCGAGAGATGCCTCCGCGCATGCTGATCGAGTAGCCCGCGCAGCGGGCGTATCGAGATCCACCCGCGCGAGAACAAGAGTCTGCAGACCCGCCCTGCTGACGACACCGGGTCTCGATACGCCGCTGCGCGGCTACTCGACCACCATGAGTGGAGCCCCTCCGAGGAAGTCGGCTCGACCCCACGGCGGACCGCATCCGCTTCATGCTGATCGAGTAGCCCGCGCAGCGGGCGTATCGAGATCCACCACCGCCGGAACGAGGGTCTGCAGAGCACCCCTGCCGGCGACACCGGGTCTCGATACGCCCCTCGGGGGCTGCTCGACCAGCATGGCGCCCAACCGAGGCGGATCGCCCCCGGACGCGAAGGAGCCCCGGCCCCGCCGACGTCCACCGCAGAAGCGGTGTCCGCCGACGGCCCGGGGCTCCAGGTCGTCAGAATCGGGCGACTAGCGCGCGACGCTGCCGTCGGTGTAGTCCTCGTCGGTCTGCTTCCAGGCGAAGAGCTTGCGCAGCTCGCGGCCGGTCTCCTCGATCGGGTGCTTCTCGCCCTTGGCGCGCAGCTCCTGGAACTCGGGCGCTCCCGCGTCCTGGTCCGCGATGAAGCGCTTCGCGAAGGCGCCGTTCTGGATGTCGCCCAGGACGGCCTTCATGTTCTCCTTGACGCTCGGGTCGATGACGCGCGGGCCCGACACGTAGTCGCCGTACTCGGCCGTGTCGGAGACCGACCAGCGCTGCTTGGCGATGCCGCCCTCCCACATCAGGTCGACGATCAGCTTGAGCTCGTGGAGCACCTCGAAGTAGGCGATCTCGGGCTGGTAGCCGGCCTCGACGAGGGTCTCGAAGCCGTACTGGACGAGCTGCGAGGTGCCGCCGCAGAGCACGGCCTGCTCGCCGAACAGGTCGGTCTCGGTCTCCTCGGTGAAGGTCGTCTTGATGACGCCGGCGCGGGTGCCGCCGATGGCCTTCGCGTAGGACTTCGCGGTCTCCCAGGCGGTGCCGGTCGCGTCGTTCTCGACGGCGATGATGTCCGGGATGCCGCGGCCCGCGACGAACTCGCGGCGCACGGTGTGGCCGGGGGCCTTCGGCGCGATCAGGATCACGTCGACGCCCGCGGGGGCCTCGATGTAGCCGAAGCGGATGTTGAAGCCGTGAGCGAAGGCGAGGGTCTTGCCCTCGGTCAGCTTGTCCGCGATCTGCTCGCTGTAGATGGCGCGCTGGTGCTGGTCCGGCGCGAGGATCATGATCAGGTCGGCCCACTCGGCGGCGTCGGCGACGCTCTTGACCTCGAACCCGTCGTCCTCGGCCTTGGCGGTCGACTTCGACCCCTCCTTGAGAGCGATGACGACCTGGACACCGGAGTCGCGGAGGTTCTGCGCGTGCGCGTGGCCCTGCGAGCCGTAGCCGACGATCGCGACCTTCTTGGACTGGATGATGGAGAGATCGGCGTCGGCGTCGTAGATGAGCTCGGTCACGTGATGCTTCCTTTTCTGGTTGTGGAGTGGGCGGAGCAGAGGGGACGGCGCGGAGCCGTCAGTTCTTGAAGACGCGCTCGGTGATCGACTTCGAGCCGCGGCCGATGGCCAGCAGGCCCGACTGGGCGATCTCCTTGATCCCGTAGGGCTCGATGACCCGGAGGAACGCGGTGGTCTTGCCGGAGTCGCCAGTGACCTCGATCACGAGGGCGTCGGTCGCGACGTCGACCACGCGGGCGCGGAAGAGGTTCACGGCCTCGAGCACCTGCGAGCGGGTGACGTTGTCGACGCGCACCTTCACGAGCAGGTGCTCGCGGTGCACCGACTGGTCGGGGTCGAGCTCGACGATCTTGATGACGTTGATCAGCTTGTTCAGCTGCTTGGTCACCTGCTCGAGCGGGAGGTCCTCGACGTCCACGGCGACCGTGATGCGCGAGAGCCCCTCGAGCTCGGTCGGCCCGACGGCCAGCGACTCGATGTTGAAGCCGCGGCGCGCGAACAGTCCCGCAACGCGGGTGAGCAGTCCCGGCTTGTCCTCGACGAGCAGGGAGAGAACGTGGTGGGTCATGCGGTCTACTCCTCGTCGTCCCAGGTCGGGCTGTGGTCTCTGGCGTACTGGACGTAGCTGTTCGAGACGCCCTGCGGGACCATCGGCCACACCATGGAGTCGCGGCTGACCACGAAGTCGATGACGACCGGCCGGTCGTTGGTGGCGATCGCCAGCTCGATGGCCGCGTCGATCTCCTCCGGCTTGGTGACCCGGATGCCCAGGGCGCCGTAGGCCTCCGCGAGCTTCACGAAGTCCGGCACGCGGACGGTGTCGTGCCCCGTGTTGAGGTCGGTGTTGGAGTACCGGCCCTCGTAGAACAGGGTCTGCCACTGGCGCACCATGCCGAGCGAGGAGTTGTTGATCACCGCGACCTTGATCGGGATGTCGTTGATCGTGCAGGTGGCGAGCTCCTGATTGGTCATCTGGAAGCAGCCGTCGCCGTCGATCGCCCAGACCGTGCGGTCCGGCTCGCCGACCTTGGCGCCCATCGCCGCGGGCACGGAGTAGCCCATGGTGCCGGCGCCGCCGGAGTTGAGCCAGGAGTTCGGGCGCTCGTACTTGATGAACTGCGCCGCCCACATCTGGTGCTGGCCGACGCCCGAGGCGAAGACACCCTCGGGTCCGGTGATCTCGCCGATGCGCTTGATCACGTACTGCGGGGAGAGCAGGCCGTCGACCGGCTCGGTGTAGCCGAGCGGGAACTCCTCCTGCAGGCCCTTGAGGTAGGTCCACCAGTCGGCGGTGTCGGGCGCGGCGCCGTCGATCGCCTTCGCGAACGCGTCGGTGAGGTCCGGCAGGACGTCCTTGAGGTCGCCCACGATCGGGACGTCGGCCGTGCGGATCTTCGAGATCTCGGCCGGGTCGATGTCGACGTGCACGACCTTGGCGTTCGGCGCGAAGAGCGCCGCCTTGCCGGTGACGCGGTCGTCGAAGCGCGAGCCGAGCGCCAGGATCAGGTCCGACTCCTGCAGCGCGAGCACCGCGGGGACGGTGCCGTGCATGCCTGGCATGCCCAGCTGCTGCTCGTGCGAGTCCGGGAACGCGCCGCGCGCCATCAGCGTCGTGACGACGGGAGCACCGCAGGCCTCGGCGAACGCGAGGAGCTCGGCCGCCGCACGGGCGCGGATGATGCCGCCGCCCACGTACAGCACGGGCTTCTTCGCCTCGGCCAGCAGCTGCGCCGCGGCCTGGATCTGCTTGCCGTGCGCCTTCGTCACCGGACGGTAGCCGGGGAGGTCGACCTTGGGCGGCCAGACGAACGGCGCCTGGTCCTGCTGCGCGTCCTTGGTGATGTCGACGAGCACCGGGCCGGGGCGGCCCGTCGTCGCGATCAGCACGGCGGAGGCGAGCGCCGAGGGGATGTCCTCGGGGCGCGTGACCAGGATGGAGTGCTTGGTGATCGGCATCGTGATGCCGACGATGTCCGCCTCCTGGAAGGCGTCGGTGCCCATCAGCGTCGAGAAGACCTGACCGGTGATCGCGAGCATCGGCACGGAGTCCATGTAGGCGTCCGCGATCGCCGTGACGAGGTTGGTCGCACCGGGCCCGGAGGTCGCGATGCAGACGCCGAGCTTGCCGGTCGCCGCGGCGTAGCCCTCGGCCGCGTGGCCGGCGCCCTGCTCATGGCGGACCAGGATGTGGCGGATCTTGGACGAGTCCATCAGCGGGTCGTAGACGGGGAGGATCGCTCCGCCGGGCAGGCCGAAGACGTCCTCGATCCCGAGCATCTCGAGCGAGCGGACGACCGCCTGCGCTCCGGTGAGCGACTCGGCGACGGGAGCGACCGAGGACGCGGACGCGGCGGAGCGTGGTGGCTGGGGGGTCGGGGCGGGAGGCGCGGCGGACGGGTCCGGGGTCATGCGGGTGTCGATTCCTTCGAAGCGGTGTGCGGCGGCGGGCACCGGGAGCTCGGAGTGCGAGCGAGCGGTGCCCGGGAGGCGCGAGTGCGCGGCCGGCCCGAGCGGGCCGGGATCAACCCGTGGTGGCGCCCTCGGCGGCCGAGCGGACGAGCTTGGCGTACTTGGCGAGGACACCGCGGGTGTAGCGCGGAGGGAGGGGCGCCCAGCCTTCTCGGCGGGCGGCGAGCTCGGATTCGTCGACGAGTAGGTCGATCGATCGAGCGGCGATGTCGACCCGAATCGGGTCTCCGTCGCGAACGAATGCGATGGGACCTGCGTCCACCGATTCGGGAGCTATGTGGCCGATGCACAGGCCGGTTGTGCCGCCTGAGAATCGTCCGTCGGTCAACAGTAGTACATCTTTTCCGAGGCCGGCCCCCTTGATGGCGGCTGTGATGGCCAGCATCTCGCGCATCCCGGGGCCGCCCTTGGGGCCCTCGTAGCGGATGACCACCACGTCGCCCTTCTTGATCTCGCCGTCGGTGAGCGCGTCCATCGCGGCGCGCTCGCGCTCGAAGACCCGCGCGGGGCCCTCGAAGACCGAGGCGTCGAAGCCGGCCGTCTTGACGACCGCGCCCTCGGGAGCGAGCGAGCCCTTGAGCACGGTCAGTCCGCCGGTGGCGTGGATCGGGTTGTCGAGGGTGCGGATGACCTCGCCGTCCAGCGGCGCGATGTCCATCGCCGCGAGGTTCTCGGCGACGGTCTTCCCGGTGACCGTGAGGCAGTCGCCGTGCAGCAGGCCCGCGTCGAGCAGGGCCTTCATCACGGCCGGGACGCCGCCGTGGCGGTCGACGTCGTTCATGACGTACTTGCCGAACGGCTTGAGGTCGCCGATGTGCGGGATCGTGTCGCCGATGCGGTTGAAGTCGTCGATCGTGAGGTCGACCTCCGCCTCGTTCGCGATCGCGAGCAGGTGCAGGATGACGTTGGTCGAGCCGCCGAAGGCCATCGCCACGGCGATCGCGTTCTCGAACGCCTCCTTGGTCAGGATGTCGCGCGCGGTGGTGCCGTTGCGCAGCAGCTCGACGACCGCCTCCCCCGACTTGCGGGCGAAGTAGTCGCGGCGGCGGTCGGCCGCGGCGGGCGACGCGGAGCCGGGCAGGCTCATCCCGAGCGCCTCGGCGACGCTGGCCATCGTGTTGGCGGTGTACATGCCGCCGCAGGAGCCCTCGCCCGGGGCGAAGGCGCACTCGATGCGCTTGGCGTCCTCCTCGGACATGATCCCGGCCTTGACGCCGCCGACCGCCTCGAAGGAGTCGATGATCGTGATGTCCTTCTCGGTGCCGTCGGACAGCTTGACCCAGCCCGGCGCGATCGAGCCGGCGTAGACGAAGACGGCGGCGAGGTCGAGCCGCGCGGCGGCCATCAGCATGCCGGGCAGCGACTTGTCGCAGCCGGCCAGCATGACGGTGCCGTCGAGGCGCTCGGCCATCATCACGGTCTCGACGGAGTCGGCGATGACCTCGCGTGAGACGAGCGAGAAGTGCATGCCCTCGTGGCCCATCGAGATGCCGTCCGAGACGGAGATGGTGCCGAACTGCAGCGGGTACCCGCCGCCCGAGTGCACGCCCTCCTTCGCGCTGCGCGCGAGGCGCTCCAGCGAGAGGTTGCAGGGGGTGATCTCGTTCCAGGACGACGCGATGCCGATCTGGGGCTTCTCCCAGTCGTCATCGCCCATTCCCACGGCGCGCAGCATCCCGCGCGACGTCGTGGCCTCGATGCCGTCCGTGACGGTGCGCGAACGAGGCTTCCAATCGATTTCCGGCATGTGACGAGGCTACCGCCTCGCGCGCGGTGCTCCGGCGCTGCCGCGGCGGCGCCGCGACGTGTGGAAGCGGCTCGCGGAGAAACAGAGAACCCCCGTCAGAGGAAACAGGGAACCCCCGTCAGAGACGGGGGTTCCCGGGGTATTACGCGCCGATCCAAGCCCGGCGCTCGGCGACCAGAATAGCATCCCTCTCGTGATTTCCCGAGCCTCCCTCATCGCCTTGCTCGGACGAACGCGGTTCGACTTTCACCTCGAGGCGGCGAGCGGCGAGTACGAGCGGGCCGTCGAGCTCTGTCAGTGGGCGACTCGGGTGGCCGGAGCACTGCACTCCCAGCTCCTCTTCGTCGAGATCGCGGTGCGGAACGCGATGGACAGGGAGCTGCGCACGTGGAACGCGGACCGAGGATCGGGCCCCGACTGGACGTCGCCGCACGCGACCGGCGACCCGCTCTACAGCCTGCTTCGCGCTCCGCTCACGACGGCACGGCGACGTTCCCACGGTGAGACGGACAGGCGATCACGATCGGGACGTCCCGGCCCTCCGACACCCGAGCACGACGATGTCGTGTCGAGGCTGACCTTCGGGGCGTGGGTGGGCCTCCTCCACGCGACGTCCGACCCGACTCGCCAGTCCCTGCTCTGGTCGGAGGCGCTGCACCGCGCGTTCCCGCTCGCGCCTCGGGACGACGCGTCGCGCGTCGCTCTCGGGCACCAGCTCGAGACACTCCGGCGGCTCCGCAACCGGGTCGCCCATCACGACGATCTGCTCGACGTGGCACTCCCGCACCGACTGAACGACATGCTGTCGATCCTGGGCCGGATCGACGCCGCGTATCCGTCCTTCGCCGCGGCGAGCGGGGAGCTCCGCCGTCTGCACCGCGAGGACCCCCGCCGCGGCTGGTGACGACTCAGTCCGCGGTGGCGCGGAAGTCGGCGAGGAGCGACAGCACGTGGGCGATCTGCTCCGGGCCGCGGACGCGGTAGGCGGCGGAGGTCGTGCCGGGACCGCTCTTCACGCCGACGTCGCCGGTGCCGAGGACCGCGAAGGCGTCCTCGTCGGTGACGTCGTCTCCGGCGTAGAGCACGGCGGTCGCGCCGGTGTAGCGGCGCAGGTGCTGCACGGCCTCGCCCTTGGTGGTCGAGCGGACCGAGAACTCGAGCACGTTCTTGCCCTCGCGGACAGTGACGCCCTCGACCTCGGCGCGCGCCTCCGACAGGGCGACGACGTGCGCGACGCGGCTGTGCCGGTCGGTGGCCAGGCGGGTGTGCAGGGCGAAGCCGGCCGGCTTGTCCTCGATCCAGACGTTGTCGATCCCGCGGGCGATGCCCTTCAGCACGTCCTCGAGCACGCCGACCTTCGCCAGCTCGGTCTCGTCGAGGCGAACGGCGTCGTCGCCCGGGTCCAGGCGGATCTCGATGCCGTGCGAGCCGACCAGCAGCGCCTCGTCGGGCAGCTGCGCGACCTCCTCGAGGCTGCCGAGGGCACGGCCGGAGACCAGTGCGACGCGGGTGCCGGGCAGCGCGAGCAGTCGGAGGACCGCCTCGCGCGCCTCGG
Organism: Rathayibacter festucae DSM 15932; assembly: GCF_004011135.1. Lineage (NCBI taxonomy): Bacteria > Bacillati > Actinomycetota > Actinomycetes > Micrococcales > Microbacteriaceae > Rathayibacter > Rathayibacter festucae. The sequence goes on from NZ_CP028137.1 coordinate 2,208,453, forward strand.
GCAGGGCGCGGGCGTGCGCCGGGTCGTCGACCTCGGGGGCGAGCGTCCCGTCGAAGTCGAGCGCCACCAGCAGACGGCCGGTAGAGGCCAGCTCGTGCAGCGCGGCGACGAGGCGGTCGGGCACTCCGGGCAGGTGCTCGCCGGGGGTCGGCATGACGGCGGTCATCGCGACGCCTCCGCCTCGTCGCGGCGGGCGTCCTGGTGGTGCGCGTCCTCGGCGGCGCGTCCGCGGACGCCGTCCTCGTGGTGCTCCGCCTCCTGGCCGAGCGGCGCCTCCTGGCCGCGCGCGGCCGGATGCACGTCGAGCTGCTGGCCCGCGGCGTGCTCGCTCAGCGCATCGAGGAAGCTCGCCGACCAGCGCGAGACGTCGTTCTCGAGCACGCGGCGGCGCAGCGCCCGCATCCGGCGGGTGCGCTCGGCGCGCGGCATGCGGGCCGCGCTCTCGATCGCGTCCTTGAGGCCGGAGATGTCGTGCGGGTTGATCTGGACGGCCTGCTTGAGCTCGTCGGCCGCTCCGGTGAACTCGCTCAGCACGAGCACGCCGTCGTTGTCGAAGCGGGAGGCGACGTACTCCTTGGCGACCAGGTTCATCCCGTCGCGCAGTGCCGTCACGAGCATCACGTCGGCGGCGAGGTAGAGCGCCACCATCTCCTCGCGGGGGTAGCCGTGGTGCAGATAGCTGATCGCCGGGTTGCCGATCGTGCCGTAGTCGCCGTTGATCCGGCCGACCTGCAGCTCGATGTCGTCCCGCAGCTGCTTGTAGGTCTCGACCCGCTCGCGGCTCGGGCTCGCGACCTGCACGAGCACCGCGTCCTTGGTGCTGAGCCGGCCGTCGGCGAGCAGCTCGCCGAACGCTTTCAGCCGGTGGCCGATGCCCTTCGTGTAGTCGAGGCGGTCGACGCCGAGCATGACGGTCTCGGGGTCGCCCAGGTCGGAGCGGATCTGGCGCGCCCGCTCCTGGATCTCGGGGGTGCGCGCCATCGCCTCGAAGGCGGCGGAGTCGATCGAGATCGGGAAGTGCCGGGCCACGACCGGGCGGACGCTGGCGCCGCGCCGCGAGCGGTTGACCCGGCGGGTGCCGTCGACCGCGTCGTCCTCGACCGGCACCTCCACGACGGTGCTGCGGGTGTCGTAGCCGAGCAGGCGGCGGACCGCGCGGAGGAAGCTGCCCGCGTCGCCCTGGCGCTGGAAGCCGATCACGTCGGCGCCGAGCAGGCCCTCGACGATCTGCCTGCGCCACGGGAGCTGGGCGAAGATGCCGTAGGGCGGGAACGGGATGTGGTTGAAGAAGCCGATCGTGACGTCCGGGCGCAGCTCGCGGAGCATCTTCGGCACCAGCTGCAGCTGGTAGTCCTGCACCCAGACCACGCCGTCCTGCTCGGTGACCGCCGCGGCGGCCTCGGCGAAGCGGCGGTTCACCCGCACGTAGGCGTCCCACCACTCGCGGTGGTAGGTGGGCGGCGCGATCACGTCGTGGTACAGCGGCCAGAGGGTGTCGTTGGAGAAGCCCTCGTAGTAGTCCTCGAGCTCCTGAGCGCTGAGGGCGACCGGGACGATCAGCACGCCGTCGTTCTCGAACGGCGCGACCTCCTCGTCCGCGACCCCGGGCCAGCCGACCCAGGCGCCCTCGTTGGCCCGCATCACGGGCTCGAGCGCGGTGACCAGCCCGCCGGGCGACGTCTTCCACGAGGCGGTGCCGTCGGCGTCGACGACGCGGTCGACCGGGAGGCGGTTCGAGACCACGACGAACGCGTTGCGCGCTCCGGCGGCGTGGTCGGCGGCGGCTGGAGTCGTCCCGTCGGCGCTGTCCTCGAGGGGTGCGGGGGCGGAGGCGGAGTGCGGAGGAATGGTGGTCCCGATCGTCGGTCGTGCCCGTCTTCGTACCCGCCGAGGCTACCAGCCGCACTCGAACGGGGGCCGGGCTCAGCCCTGGGCGAGGGCCAGCGCGAGCACCGCACCGCCGACCGTCGGCACCACCGCGACGGCGCCGAGCAGCGCGTACTGCCGCCACGAGATCGTCACACCGAGCGCGGTCAGCCGCTGGTGCCAGAGCAGGGTGGCGAGCGAGGCCCACGGGGTGATCAGCGGACCGGCGTTCACGCCGATCAGCAGGGCGACCAGGCGCACCGGGTCGGCGGCGACCGGCTCGAGCGCGAGGTAGGCGGGCAGGTTGTCGACGAGGTTCGCGGCGACGACACCGGAGCCGGCGAGCCGGAGCAGCTCGCCCACGCCGCTCCCGTCGCCCGCGACCACGGCGAGCGCCGCGCCGAGGCCGAGCTGGTGCGCCGCCTCCATCACGACGAAGAGACCGGAGGCGAAGACGACCAGCTGCCAGGGCAGCAGCGAGACCTTCAGGGCGGACGGCCTCCGCACCGCGAAGAGCACGACGAGGGCGAGCGCCGCGACGGCCGCCGGGATCCACACCTCGAGCCCGGAGACGAGGGCGGGCAGCAGCAGCGCGACGACGACGCCGGCGACGATCAGCAGGACGCGGTCCTCGACCGGGGTCCGCTCCCCCGTCCGGTAGCGACCGGCCAGCTCGCGGCGGTAGCGGATCGCGAGCACGAGGACTGGGACGACCGCGGCGACGAGCGCGGGCGCGGCGGTCAGCGCGGCGAAGGCGAGCGGCCCGTCGACGCCGAGCCGCCTCTCTGCCAGGAGGTTGGTGAGGTTCGACACAGGGAGCAGCAGGGAGGCGCAATTGGCGAGCCAGACGGTCGCCATCGCGAACGGCAGCGGCGACACCCGGACGTGCGCGGCGAGCAGCACGACGACCGGCGTGAGCAGCACGGCGGTGGTGTCGAGGGAGAGGAAGACGGTGCTGACGATCGCCATCGCGACCACCAGGAGCCAGAGCAGAGCGGTCCGCCCGCGGCCCCAGATCGCCGCCCGCTCGGCCACGACCGTGAAGACTCCGGCCTCGGAGGCCAGCTCCGCCACCACGGTGACGGCGACCACGAAGGCGAGGATCGGCGCGGTGCGCTCGACCAGCTCGCCGAGCGCGTCCATCGGCAGGACCCCGGTGAGAGCGGCGATCACGCCGAGCACGAGGAGCACCGCCCCGATCACAGCCGTGCGCATCTCGTATCCGTTCTCCTCGGTCCCTGCCGCGGCCCGGCGCCGAGCAGCGGTTCACCGTAGCGGGCGGGACCGACGACGGAGCCGTCCGCTGGCCGTCGGCGGTGTCAACCGTTGGGAGGGAACGGGGCCGGGCCACTAGCGTCGTGGTGAACACAGGAGGCAATCGATGCGCAAGTTCATCCTCAATTCCAGCGTCATCAGCGCGATCGTCGGAGGCTGGTCCATCCTGCAGACGACGCGCAAGGGTCCGCGCGACTGGCGGCTGGCCCTGCAGTGGGTCAGCTGGGCGATCGCTCTCGCGGTCGCCATCGGCTCGGTCTCCTACGACTCGAAGGAGCTCGTCAAGGAGCAGAACGGCAAGAAGCGCGACCGCTGACCGCCTTCTGACACGCCGCGCGCCACCGGCCGCGGCGTGTCAGCGCGCTCCGGCACCGTCGCCCCTGGACACTGGAGGTCCAGCACGCGGCACGGGAAACGGGGTTCGTCATGAGGTTTCGTCTGAGGCGCCGTCAGCCGGCCCCCGAGGTCGTCGCGGCCCCCGTGCTCACGCAGGACGAGCTCTTCGCCGTCGTGCACGAGCGCCTCTCCGCCTTCGTCGGCGCCGAGGGAGCCTGGGTCGTCACCCGCCGCAGCCAGGACGACCGCGACCCGATCTTCCACGGGATGCTCGCCCGCTCGCTCGCCCACGAGCTCTCCGCCGCCATCCAGGCCGAGCAGCTCCGCGCCGGCGTCGAGGCCACCGCGAACCCCATCACCTCCGCCATCCCCGTCATGCGCGCCTCCACTCCCCCCGTCACCGCGGAGTCGGCCGCCCCTGTCGCCGAGCCCGCCGCCCTCACCTGGGACCCCAAGCCGATCGCCGTCTGGGCCGAGCCCGACGCCGCCTCCGTCGCGACCCCGGCCGACGCCACCCGCTGACCCGTCGGGTCTCGATACGCCGCTCCGCGGCTACTCGACCACCATGTTCAGCGCGGCCGCGCATGCTGATCGAGTAGCCCTCGCAGAGGGGGTATCTAGATCCCGCGTCCGTCAGAGGACGTCGAGGATGTCGTTCTTCAGCACCTCCGCGCGGGGGCCGAAGACGGCCTGCACGCTCTCGCCGACCTCCAGCACACCGGCCGCGCCGAGAGCCTTCAGCCGCGCGGGATCGACCAGCGCCCGGTCGCCGACCTGGACGCGCAGCCGCGTGATGCACGCGTCGACGTGGACGAGGTTGCCGCGCCCGCCGAAGGCCGCGATGAGCGACTCGGCCTCGGACTCCGGCGGAGCGTCCGCCGCGGAGATCGGCTCCGCCGCGACCGCGACGGGTTCACCCTCGTCCACTCCGGAGACGACCTCCTCCCGCCCCGGTGTGCGCAGGTTCCACCTCCTGATCACCACCCGGAACAGCAGGTAGTACACGGCGAAGTACACGACTCCCATCACCACGAGCAGCCCCACGTTCCTCGCGGCGGGCGCCGTGCCGTAGAGAAGCAGGTCGACGAGCCCCGCGGAGAACGAGAAGCCGAGGTGGATGTCGAGGAGGTCAGCGATCGCGAGGGACAGCCCGGTCAGCACGGCGTGCACGACGTAGAGCGGGAACGCCGCGAACATGAACGCGAACTCCAGCGGCTCCGTGATGCCCGTGAGGAAGGCGGTCAGCCCGGCGGCACCGAGGATGCCGATCGCGGCCGCGCGCTGCGAGCGGTTCGACACGTGGATCATCGCCAGCGCCGCCGCCGGGAGTCCGAACATGAGCACCGGGTAGAAGCCCGAGGTGAGCGCGCCGGCCGTCGGGTCGCCCGCGGCGAACCGGGTCAGCTCCCCCGTGACGACGCCGCCGTCGGCGTTCGTGAACGAGCCCTGGAGGAACCAGACGTACGAGTTGAGGATGTGGTGCAGCCCCAGCGGGATCAGCATGCGGTTGGCGAAGCCGTAGACGAAGGCGCCGAGCGCCCCGGTGCCGCCGATGAAGGCGCCGAGACCGGTGAGGCCGGACTCGAAGACCGGGTAGAACCAGCTCAGACCGAAGCCGACGACGAGGCACGCGAGCGAGACGACGATCGGGACGAACCGCCGGCCGTTGAAGAAACCGAGGTAGGCGGGGAGCGCGATGGTGTGGAACCGGTCGAACAGCACGGCCGTGAGCAGACCGACCACGATCCCGCCGAAGACGCTGTAGTCGATCTGCACCTGGTCGCCGGCGGCCGTCGTCCGCCCCGCCAGGACGATCGGCGACAGGACGGTGAAGACCTTCGCGAGCACGAGGTGGCCGACGACGGCCGCGAGCGCGGTCGACCCGTCCGGCCTCCTGGTGAAGCCGATGGCGACGCCGACGGCGAACAGCAGGGCCAGGTTCTCGAAGAGGGCACCGCCCGCCGCGCTCATCGCCTGGAAGAACGGGCCGATCACCGGCAGATCGATCCGCCCGAGCAGGTCGGGCTGTCCGATCCGGAGGAGGAGCCCGGCCGCCGGGAGCACCGCGATCGGGAGCATGAGGCTCTTGCCGAGGCGCTGCAGACCGGCGAAGCCGGGGACGACGAGGCGACGGCGGGAGGCGGGCGCGCTCCGAGGGCGGGTGGTCATGCGGAGAGCAGAGGATCACCGGCGAGGACGGACGCGCCGTCCTCCACGAGGGCGTCGACGTGGTCCGCGGTCCGCTCCAGCACGACGACGGGCACCACCGTCGGGAGTCCCGCGGCGAGGACCGCCGCGACGTCGTACTCCAGGACCGGGGTCCCGGCCTCGACGCGGTCGCCCTTGGCGGCGAGGACCGTGAAGCCGGCGCCCTTCAGCCCCACCGTGTCGATCCCGAGGTGGACGAGCACCGCTCGTCCGCTGTCCGCGACGACCACGAAGGCGTGCGGCAGGACCTGGAGCAGGACCCCGCGGACCGGCGAGAGGACCTCGACGCGCTCCGCGGGAGGCTCGATCGCCATTCCGGCTCCCATCACGCCGGCCGCGAAGAGCTGATCGGGCACGGCCGAGAGGGGCACGGCGCGCCCGGCGAGTGGGGACAGGACGACGACCACGGAGACTCCCTCGAACCGGAGACCGGCTCGTACTCGGCACCGGTCGCCGATCACAGTAGGTCGGAGCGGAGCCCGGCCGTGCTGTGGCGCGAAACGCCCTGCGCGCCCGCCGCCGGGTCTCGATACGCCGCTCCGCGGCTGCTCGACCAGCATGTCCCCATGTCGATCGAGTAGCCCGCGGAGCGGGCGTATCGAGATCCACCATCGTCACAAGACGAGTCTGCAGACCCGCCCTTCTGGTGACGGTCGGTCTCGATACGCCCCAGCGGGGCTACTCGACCAGCATGTCGCGGCGCAGCCGCGTCCTTTCCCTCACCACCGAGACGCGAAGCCGCTCCGCCGCTGCTCGACCACCAAGGACGCGCTCAGACCGCCGGCCAGCTCTCCGGGCCCTCGCTGCCGGCCGGGTACTCGTCGAGCGGCACGTCGTCTGCGCGCCAGGCGTCGATCGCGGGCTGGACGATGCGCCAGCACTCCTCGGCCGCGTCGCCGCGGACCGAGAGCGACGGGTCGTCGTCGAGGATCCCGGAGATGACCTCGCCGTAGGCCAGCAGCTCCCCCGCGCCGAAGGTGGCCTCGAGCGATGCGCGCTCGAGCGTGTACGGGTCGCCGGGGCCGTTGATGTTCAGCTCCAGCGCCATCTGGTCCGGCGCGAGGAACAGCCGCAGCACCGACGCCTCCGCCGTCCCGTGGAAGCCGGCCGGCAGGTGCGGCACCGGCTTGAAGCGGATGACGATCTCGCGCCGCCGCTCCCCCAGCGCCTTGCCCGAGCGCAACGTGAACGGCACGCCCGCCCAGCGCCAGGTGTCGATCTCGACGGTCAGCTCGGCCAGCGTCTCGGTCTTGCGCGACGGGTCGACGCCCTTCTCGTCCGTGTAGGCGGGGAGCTCGCGCCCGTCGACCGAGCCGGCGGTGTAGCGCGCCCGACGCGAGTTCGCACTCAGGTCCTCGCCGTGCAGCCGCGTCGCCCGCAGCACGATGCCCTTGGCGTCGCGCAGGTCCGCCGCGCCGAGGGTCGACGGCGGCTCCATCGCGACGACCGCCAGCACCTGCAGCAGGTGGCTCTGGATCATGTCGATCAGCGCGCCCGCGCCGTCGTAGTAGCCCGCGCGCCCCTCGAGGCCCAGCTGCTCGTCGTAGACGATCGCGACGCTCTCGATGTGCTCCGCGGACCACAGCGGCTCGAGGATGCGGTTCGCGAAGCGCAGCCCGAGCAGGTTCATGACGGTCGCACGGCCGAGGAAGTGGTCGACGCGGTGCACGCGGTCCTCGGGGACGAGCGCGGCGACGCGTGCGTTCAGGTCCCGGGCGCTCTTCTCGTCGGTGCCGAACGGCTTCTCGAGCGCGAGCACCGTCCCCTCCGGCAGCTCGTGCGCGGCGAGCGCGTCGCAGGCCTTCGCGGCGATCGCCGGCGGCAGGGCGAAGTAGATCGCGACGGGTCCCTCGCAGCTCGCGAGCAGCGCGGCGAGCGCCTCCGGATCCGTGACGTCCACCTGCTGGTAGCGCGTGCCCGAGACGAGGGCGTCGATGCCGGCGCCCGAGGCGGTCTCCGTGGCGAACGACGTGGACACCACCTCGTGCCAGTGCTCCTGCGTCCAGTCCTCCTGACCGGCGCCGACGAGGTGCAGGCGGCGATCGGGCTCGCGGGTCAGGAGCTGACCGACAGCGGGGAGGAGGAGGCGGGCGGACAGGTCGCCCGTCGCACCGAGGATGAGCAGCGTGTGGACCGACTGAGGCATGCGCCACACCCTACGGCGCCCCCGCCGACCGTTTCCCGGCCTTGACGGTGGTGCGCCACGGTCGGCCGGCCCCGCCCGCTCGCAGGAGCGCCCAGCGTTCTGCTGCCAGGATCAGCGCATGGTCTCCCCGATCGAGGACTACGCCGTCCTCTCCGACTGCCGCACCGCCGCTCTCGTCTCCCGTGACGGCGGCATCGACTGGCTCTGCCTCCCCCGCTTCGACTCCGCCTCGATCTTCGGCGCGCTCCTCGGCGGTGACGACCAGGGCCGCTGGTCGCTCCGGCCGGTGGACGCGGAGGCGACGGTCGAGCGGCACTACCTCGGCGACACCCTCGCCCTCGTCACCACCTGGACCACCGCGACCGGCGTCGTCGAGGTCACCGACGTGATGCCGCTGCGCGACGACCGCGCCGAGCTGGTCCGCCGCGTGAAGGGCGTCTTCGGCTCGGTGCGGATGCGCCAGGAGCTGCGGATCCGGTTCGACTACGCCCGCACGATGCCGTGGGTGCGCCAGGAGGGCACGGACGAGGATCCGCTGCTGGTCGCCGTCGCCGGCCCCGACGCGGTCGTCGTCCGCGGCGTGCGCCTCTCGGCGACCGACCACGTGCACTCCGCCGAGTTCGACGTCGCAGCCGGCGAGACGGTCGACCTCTCGATGGCCTGGTTCCCCTCGCACCAGCGCGCCCCGAAGGTGCTCGACGTCGACAAGGCGATCGAGCGCACGGTCCGCTGGTGGACGGACTGGGCCGGCGCGATCCGCTACGACGGCCCGCACCGCGACGCGGTGGTCCGCTCGCTGCTCACGCTGCGCGCGCTGACCGACGACCAGACCGGCGGCATCGTCGCCGCCGCGACCACCTCCCTCCCGGAGGAGTTCGGCGGCAGCCGCAACTGGGACTACCGCTACGTCTGGCTCCGCGACGCGTCCCTCACCCTCGAGGCCCTGCTCGCGCACGGCTTCGAGAAGGAGGCGCAGAAGTGGCGCGCCTGGCTGCTCCGGGCGGTCGCCGGCTCGCCGGAGGACGTGCAGATCATGTACGGCCTCGCCGGCGAGCGCGACCTGGCCGAGCGGGAGATGCCGAGCCTGCCCGGCTACGACGGCGCCTCCCCCGTCCGGATCGGCAACGCGGCCGTCGACCAGTACCAGGCCGACGTGATCGGCGAGGTGATGGTGGCGCTGCACGAGGCGCGCGTGGCCGGAGTGGACGAGACCGAGTTCTCCTGGCCGCTGCAGCGCGCGCTGCTCGGCTTCGTCGAGAGCAACTGGCAGCGGCCCGACAACGGCATCTGGGAGATCCGCGGCGAGCCGAGGCACTTCACCCACTCCCGGGTGATGGTCTGGGCGGCGCTGGACCGCGGCGTCCGCGCCGTCCGCGAGCACGGGCTCGACGGCCCGGTCGAGACCTGGGAGCGGCTGCGCGACACCGTCCGCGCCGAGATCGAGGAGCAGGGCTTCGACTCCGAGCGCGGCCACTACGTGCAGTCCTACGGCTCCACCGAGGTGGACGCCTCGCTGCTCGTGCTGCCGATGGTCGGCTTCGTGGCCGCCGACGACCCGCGGATGCTCGGCACGGTCGCCGAGCTCGAGCGGGCGCTGATGCACGACGGCCTGCTGCACCGCTACCGCACCGAGTCCTCGGTCGACGGCCTGGCCGGCGGGGAGCACCCGTTCCTCGCCTGCTCGTTCTGGCTGGTGCGGCAGTACGCCGACTCCGGCCGCCTCGACGACGCCCGCGCCCTGATGGACCGCCTCGTCGGGCTCTGCAACGACGTCGGCCTGCTCTCGGAGGAGTACGACGTCGAGAACCGGCGCCACGCGGGCAACACCCCGCAGGCGCTCTCGCACCTCGCGCTGGTCCAGGCCGCCGACGCGATCGCGCGGCACCGATGAGCGCCGGAGCCGCGCGCGCGACCTCCGCGCGGAGGCGCCGCCGCCCGCTGCGGATCGTCCTCGTGAGCCTCGGCGCCCTCGTGGCCGTCGCCGTCCTCGGCTTCCTGACCTGGTCCTCGATCGTGATGGGCCCCGATCCGGAGGCGCTCGCCCGCGTCGACGCGGACCCCGCGGTCGCCGTCGAGCGCACCGACACCGCGATCGTGCTCACCCCGAGGGACGACGCGGGCACCGACCTCGACGGAGTCGGCCTCGTCTTCGTCCCCGGCGCCAAGGTCGACGCGGCCTCCTACGAGGCGACCCTCGCGCCGCTCGTCGAGGAGGGTGCGAGCGTGGTGATCACCCGGCCGATCCTCAACCTGGCGTTCTTCGATCTGCGCTCGCTCGAGAGCTTCACGGCGCAGGCGGACGGCGTCGACGAGTGGCTGGTCGGCGGCCACTCCCTGGGCGGCGTGAAGGCCTGCCAGTGGGGCGAGGACCCCGAGGTAGCGGGCCTCGTGCTCCTCGGCAGCTACTGCGCGAACGACCTGTCCGCGTCGGGACTGCCGGTGCTGAGCGTGAGCGGCTCGGAGGACGGCCTGAGCACCCCGGAGAAGGTCTCCGCGGCGAGCGACCAGCTGCCCGCCGACGCGCGCTTCGTCGAGATCGACGGGACGAACCACGCCGACTTCGGCTGGTACGGCCCGCAGCCGGGCGACGGCACGGCCACGATCAGCCACGAGGAGGCCGACGCGCAGATCGCCGAGGCGCTGCTCGCCTTCGCGGGCGAGCGGGGCTAGGCCCGGTCCCGCCCGCCGTGGCGATCAGTCGTGCCGGCGGCCGTCGCGGTCGGGTGTCTCGCGGAGGTCGATCAGCCCGGTGAAGAGCGCGCCGCGCTCGTTGGACTGCGGGTCGCCCGAGAACAGGTTGTCCGGCGCCGACTTCGTGCGGCTGCGCGGTGCGGGGGCGGTGCCCGCCTCCTCGTGCTGCATCTCCACGCGCTGGCGCGGCAGGGCGATCGGGTCGCTCTCGTGCAGCCAGCTCACCAGCCCCTCGCGGACGTAGCAGCGCAGATCGAAGAGCGTCGGAGCGTCCTTCGCGGTGACGAGCACGCGGATGCGGACGTAGCCGCCGACCGCGTCGGTGACCTGCAGGACGCTGACCCGCTGGTCCCAGAGGTCGGTCTCCTCGAGGATCCGGTGCAGCTCGGCGCGCATCTCGTCGGGGCGCACGCGCCAGTCCAGATCGAGCTCGACGGCGCCGAGCAGCTCGGAGCCGGTGCGGGTCCAGTTCTGGAACGGCTGGGTGGTGAAGTAGTTGGTCGGCAGCACCAGGCGGCGGTCGTCCCAGAGGTGCACGACCACGTAGGTCAGGGTGATCTCCTCGATCCGGCCCCACTCGTTCTCGACGATGACCACGTCGTCCAGGCGGATCGCGTCGCTGAAGGCGAGCTGCATCCCCGCGAAGATGTTGGTCAGGCTCGACTGCGCGGCGAGACCGGCGACGATCGAGAGCACACCGGCCGAGGCCAGCAGGGAGGCTCCGGCGGTCCGCGCCTCGGGGAAGGTCAGCAGCGAGGCGCCGATCGCGATCACGACGACGGCCGCAACGGCCACCCGCCGGATGATCGTCATCTGCGTGCGCAGGCGTCGGGCGCGCCGGTTGTCGGCGGTGTCGGTGCGGTAGCGCTCGGCGCCGAGGTCCTCGAGGAAGACGAAGGTCGCGCCGACCAGCCAGGCGGCGGCGCCGATCGTGGCGATCTGGAAGATCCGGTCGACGAGCCCCGGCCAGGTGTCACCGGAGACGGTGGCGGCGAGCGCGGCCCAGACGGCGATCGTGAGCAGCAGCACGCGGAACGGGATGCGCACCCGGCGGATCAGCAGCCGGGCCCACGTCTTGCGCTTGCCGATCGAGCGGATGATCAGCGCCACGACCGCGGTCACGACGACGGCGATCACGACGGCGATCAGCACGGCGAGGGCGATGGAGCCGACTTCTTGCAGGGCGTCTTCTGGCACGGCGGTCCTTTCGGGTGGGGGAAGGGGCGCGCACCATCGAGCGGATCGGACGAAGAGGGCAGCCTCCCATGGACACGGCGGGGAGCGCACGGGGCGACGCCGCACGTTGCGGGGATGCCCAGGCGGAGCGCGACGACGTCGGACGCTCCGGAAACGACGAAACGCCCGCCGGAGTGGCGGGCGTCTCGATGTGGTGCACCCCCTCGGACTTGAACCGAGAACCCACTGATTAAGAGTCAGTTGCTCTGCCGATTGAGCTAGAGGTGCGTGGCGACCGGCGAATCGTGCGTGCCGAACCGAGGGATCACATTACCAGCGCCCACCCCCGTTTCGTCAAATCGACACTCGCGCCATGCTGATCGAGTAGCCCGCGCAGCGGGCGTATCGAGATCCTCCTTCTGCACACGCGTGTCTTGATACGCGCTGCGCGCCGCTCGACCGGCGGGGAGACCCGCGCGCAGCGGGGGCGCTCAGTATCGTGGACGCGTGACCCTCGACGACGACCTCCGCCTCGCCCTCCGCCTCGCCGACGCCGCCGACGCGATCTCGCGCGAGCGCTTCCTCGCCCTCGACCTCGTCGTGGACACCAAGCCCGACAGCACGCCCGTCTCGGACGCGGACCGCGCCGTCGAGGAGGCGATCCGCGCGCTCCTCGCCGCCGAGCGCCCCGACGACGCGATCCTCGGCGAGGAGTTCGGCACCTCCGGCGAGGCCTCTCGCCAGTGGATCCTCGACCCGATCGACGGCACGGCGCACTTCGTCCGCGGCGTCCCGATCTGGGCGACCCTGATCGCGCTGGCGATCGACGGCGTCCCGGTGGTCGGCGTCGTCTCCGCCCCCGCCCTCGGCAAGCGCTGGTGGGCCTCCAAGGGTGCCGGCGCCTGGGTGGACGAGAGCCGCGCTCCCCTGGGCAGCCTCGACCTGCCGGACGGCCTGCGCGGCGTCCTGGTCGCCCCCGCCGCCGAGGAGCCGCGCCGCCTCCAGGTCTCCGGAGTCGCGTCCCTCGCCGATGCCACCTTCAGCTACAACAGCATCCAGCAGTGGGACGGCGCCGGCCGGCTCGAGCAGCTGCTGGAGCTCGCCCGCACCGTCTGGCGCGACCGGGCCTACGGCGACGCCTGGCCCTACATGCTGGTCGCCGAGGGCCTCATCGACGGCGCGGGCGAGTTCGACGTGAAGCCCTACGACCTCGCCGCCCTGGTCCCGATCGTCCAGGAGGCGGGCGGCCGCTTCACCTCCGCCGACGGCGAGGACGGCCCCTGGCACGGCAGCGCCGTCGCGACCAACGGCCTCCTGCACGACGAGGTCCTCGCGATCGCCGCCCGCCGATGAGCCGGCGCTCGGCGCTCCTCGCGGCGGCACTCCTCACCGCCGTGCTCCCGCTCGCGGCGTGCTCGTCCGTCGTGGGCTCCGACGATCCGGCAGCGCTCCGCGACGAGGGCGGCACGGTCACCACCGCGGGCGTCGTCGACGCCTTCTCGGTGGCGAAGGGCGACTGCCTCCGGGAGCCGGATGACGACCGCGTCGCCGACTTCGTGGCCGTCCCCTGCGCGGACAGCCACGACCTCGAGGTCTTCCACGTCTTCGCGCAGCCCGGCGACGACTACACCAGCCGCAACACCCTGCTGGCCCAGGCGGACGCCGGCTGCGAGCCCGAGTTCGGTGCGGTGATGGGCATCGCCTACGGCGACTCCGCCCTCGAGTACCGCAGCTTCGTCCCGTCCGAGGTCAGCTGGCGCCACGGCGACCGCGCCGTGCTCTGCGCCGTCTTCGACCCGGCGACCGGCGAGACCGCGGGCAGCCTCTTCGGCGCCGCGCGCTGACGACCAGCCCGGACGCCCGGCGTCGGGGTCAATCCCCTCCGCACCTCGATTGACAGGTTCGCGGCGCACGCGCACTGTGGGAGGACGATCACACACGATCGGCGAACGGCTCGGGGGTGCCGCGAAGCGCTGCAGGAGTCGAAGATGCACGAGCACGCAGGAGACGTTCCGGAGAGCGCGGAGCCGGAGCGCTCGGCGACGGCGGAGCACGAGTTCCGGCCGGCGGACAGCCTCTTCACCCGGCTGCAGCGGCAGTGCGCGCTGCTCTCGGCGGCGGAGGCGCTGGCCGACTCGACCGAGGACTCCGTCCGGCGCTGGTCCCGGCTCATCCATGACTACGCGCTGACCTCGGACCGGGTCGTGTCGGTGCACGGCGGCGCCGAGGAGGCCGTGCTGGGCTGGCTGAAACCCCGCGGCGTCGTCGCCCTCCTGGTCACGGAGGAGTGCGCGGACGACCATGCCGTCGAGCACCTGGCTGCCGCTCTCGCGGCGATGAACGCGGTGACGCTGACCGTCGACGACGAGCGCGCCGAGCGCCTCGCACCGCTCACGCAGGCACTCGCGCGGATGCTCCCGAGCGGATTCGCCGAGCTGCCCCTCGATGCCCACCCGAACTACCCGGAGGGGGCGATGGCGACGGTCGTCACGCCCGAGAACCTCTACCGCGCGTGGACGCCTCCCGAGACGCTCCAGGGTCCGGAGAACGGCGCGGAGCGCGACGACGACGAGCGCCTCGCGCTGCTGACCCTCTACGGCCGCGTCCGCCAGCTCGACGTGCGTCCGGAGTGACGGCGCGGAGCATCAGCGGCTCAGGGCAGCGGCGGCTCGGAGCGGCAGCGGCTCGGAGCGGCAGCTCCTGTGTGCGACGACGACCGGTGGTGGAGATGGGGGGAATCGAACCCCCGTCCATCGCTGTGATTCTGCGCCTTCTACGGGTGTAGCCAGTGAGAGCGTTCTACTCGGCCCCGACCGTTACCACTGGCGCATCGGTCGACGGGCCCAGCCCGAGTTCAAGTCCCGCGTCGCCCTCAGGCGTAACGACGCAGCAAGTCCTCTAGATGACGCCAGGATCCGGGGCGAGGACGCACCCACGGGCTGACGGACTATCTACTCTGGCTTAGGCAGCGAGAGCGAAGTCGGTGCGCTTCTGTTCGGCACCTGTGTTTTTCAGAGATCGTTAACGAGATAACCCTGAATCCTCGACCCGCTTCTCGCAGTTTCGCAGGCAATGTCGAAACCGATCATCCCCGCGAGCACTCACCGGCACTGAGCCTTGGCCGACACTGGGCCGGGTGGAGTGGGTCGTCGTCGCACACTGTGGAGTTACGAGAGAAGAGTCTACCTCGTCGCGCGGGCGGTGACCCGTCGACGGCGCAGATCGAGCAGTCCGAGCACGAGGGCGAGTGCGATCAGCCCGAGGGTGACGAAGTAGCCGTTGCGGAAGGCGTCGTGGTACCGGTCGAGCCCCTCCGCCATCCCCGCCTCGCTGGCGAGGGTGGCGAAGAAGATCGCCGAGGCGCAGGCCGTGCCGACCGCGGTGCCGACGCGCTGACCGAGCTGGCCGACCGAGCCCGCCACGCCGCCCTGCTCGGGCGAGATCTCGGCGAGCGTCAGCGTCTGGTTCGGCGAGACGACGAAGCCGCCGCCCGCGCCGGCGACGAGCATCGCCGCGCCCATCCCGTAGGCGGCCGTCTCGGCCGGCAGCAGCTCGGCCGCCAGCAGCACCAGCGTGAAGCCGATGACGACGAGCACGATGCCCAGCACGACGAGCGCGCGCCCGTAGCGCTGGACGAGCTTGCCGCCGTACCAGGCGGTCACCGCCGAGGTCAGCGCGAACGGGATGCTGACCATTCCCGCGAACACCGGCGCGAGGCCGAGGCCCTGCTGGAGGAAGAGCGTCGTCAGCAGGAAGGTCGCCGGGATGGCCGCGAAGTAGGAGGTCGCGACCAGGATCCCGTTGCGGTACGAGCTGGTGCGGAAGATCCGGAAGTCGATGACCGGGGTGCGGTCCTTCGCGGCGTAGTGCGCCTCCCACTTCACGAAGGCGTACGCGGCGACGACCGCCAGCAGCAGCCAGAACCAGCGGAACGGCGAGTCCGTCGAGGCACCGGTGGTCAGCAGGAACGGCAGCATGAAGGCGAAGATCGTCACGCCCAGCAGCAGCAGGCCGACCGGGTCGAGCGAGGTGTCGCCCTGCGGTGTCCGCTGGACCTTCGGCAGCAGCTTCCAGGCGAAGACGAGCGCGGCGATGCCGAGCGGGATGTTCATCCAGAACAGCAGCCGCCAGCCGTCCTGCTCGCCGCCGATCGCGATCAGCAGTCCGCCCAGGGTCGGCCCGAACGCCGTGGAGAGGCCGATCACGGCGCCGAAGACGCCGAAGGCGCGGGCCCGTGCGGCCCCGGTGAACAGCTGCTGCACCAGGCCGAGCACCTGCGGCATCTGGATGCCCGCGGCGATGCCCTGGATGAAGCGGGCGACGACGAGCAGCTCGATCGTCGGCGCGACGGCGCAGAGCAGGCTCGCGAGCGTGAACGCGGTGAGACCGACGAGGAACAGCAGGCGCCGCGACTTGATGTCGCCGAGCCTGCCGGACGGGACGAGCGAGAGGCCGAACGCGAGCGCGTAGCCGGCGACGATCAGCTGCAGCTGGCTCGGATCGGCCGAGAGCGACTTCTCGATCGAGGGCAGCCCGACGTTGACCTTCGACAGGTCGAGGATCGTGAAGGCGGCGACCGACACCGCGACCGCGAACGCCCGCCAGCGCGTCCGCTCCTCTGCGGCAGTGGGCGGCGCGTCGGGAGCGTTGTCGGGAGAGGTCACGTCCTCCAGTCTCTCAGGACCGGAGCGCGCGCCTCCCCCGCTTGCGGGACATCGGCGCGGACGGCCTACTCGCCCATGCGGCGGCGGGTGGACATGGCGCGGTCGGCCTCGCGGCGGTCTTGGCGCTCGCGGAGCACCTGGCGCTTGTCGTAGTCCTTCTTGCCCTTCGCGACCGCGAGCTCGACCTTGGCCTTGCCGTCGCTGAAGTAGAGCGAGAGCGGGATCAGCGTGTACCCGCCCTCCTTCACCTTGTTGTGGATCTTGAGGATCTGCGCCTTGTGCAGCAGCAGCTTGCGCTTGCGGCGCGGCGGGTGGTTGGTCCAGGTGCCCTGGGCCCACTCGTTGATGTGCACGGCGTCGAGCCACGCCTCACCGCCGTCGACGAAGGCGTAGCCGTCGACCAGTGACGCGCGGCCGTTGCGGAGCGACTTGACCTCGGTGCCCGAGAGCACGAGTCCCGCCTCGTAGGTGTCCTCGATGAGGTAGTCGTGGCGCGCCTTGCGATTGGTCGCGACGACCTTCTGTCCCTGTTCCCTGGGCACGGCTGCTCCTTCGGTCCGAGAGCGATGGTGGGCCGCCCCGATCGGGGCAGCCCACCAGTATACGGCCGCACGCGGCCGAGAGCGCCGGGCGGTCTAGACCCGCAGGTACCGCGCGATCGCGACGTTGGCGGAGATCGCCGCCAGGACTATGCCCACCACGATCAGGATCGGCACCACGATCAGCGCGTCGTCGACGCCCACGAACGACGTCAGCGGGATCCGGTACGCGAGGAACCCCTGCACGAAGAAGACCACGATCGCCACGACCGCGACCCCCGCGAGGATCGAGCCGAGCAGCGCCGCGAACACGCCCTCGAGGATGAAGGGGGTCTGGATGAACCGGTTCGAGGCGCCCACGAGCCGCATGATGCCCAGCTCCCGTCTCCTCGAGAACGCCGACAATCGGATCGTCGTCGCGATCAGCAGCACCGCCGCCACGAGCATCAGCACGGCGATGCCGATGGCCGTGTAGCTGGCCGCGTTGAGGATCGAGAAGATCTGGTCGAGGTACTGCTTCTGATCCGTGACGCTCTCGACCCCCGAGACGCTGGACAGGCTCTCCACGAGCACGTCCGACTGCGTCGGGTCCTTCAGGTTGATCCAGAAGGTCTGGTTGAGCAGGTCGGGCGTGACGTACTCGGCGACCGGGTTCCCGGCGAACTGCTCCTGGAAGTTCGCGTAGGCCTGGTCGTGGTCCTCGAAGTAGGAGCGGTCGATGTACGGGGCGAGCGTCGCGCCCGCGAGCTGCGACTCGACGGTGTCGATCTGCTCCTGCGTCGCGTCGGAGCCGCTGCAGTTCGCGCCGCCGGAGGTGGCGGTGCACATGTACACCGCGACCTGGGCCTTGTCGTACCAGAAGTTCTTCATCTGGCCGATCTGCATCTGCAGCAGGATCGCGGTGCCGACGAAGGTGAGCGAGATGAAGGTCACCAGGATCACCGAGACGACCATGGAGACGTTGCGCCGGAGGCCGCTGGAGACCTCCGACCAGATCAGTGCGTATCTCACTTGACGGGTCCTACATCCTGCTGGTCGTCCCCGGACTCGTCGCCCTCGCCCGCGTGGGCGCGCAGGCCCAGGCGGGCCGCGAGGGACTCCTCGGGGAGGGCCCCGGTGTCGGCGGGGAGGTAGATCGGGCCGGTCTGGCTCTGCAGCTCGACCACGCGCGGCGAGACGGGCGCCTCGGTCGGGGCGGGCGGCGGCGGCGGGACGACCGGGTTCGACTGGGTGGTGGGGCGCGCCGGAGCGACGTGGGTCTCGGGTGCGGCGGCCGAGCGGCGGCCCTCCGGGACGCGGGGCTGCGGCGCGGTCTGCTGCAGGCGCGGGCGCGCGAACGCGGCGCCGTGCTCGGGGAGCTCCGGCGCGGCGGCGGCGGGCGCCGGCGCGTGGCGCAGGTCGACCTCCGGGACCTCGGCGGGCGCGAGGGCGCTCTCGGTGATCACGGGGACGGCGATCGAGGACGTGGTGGTCGGGTGGTCGTCGGCCGCGACGACCACGACGCCGTCGTGCACGACGGTGATGCTCTCGGTCTGGCCGTAGCCGCCCCGGCTCTCGTCGCGGACGATGCTGCCCGCCGAGAGCTCGATGACGCGGCGCTTCATCTGGTCGACGATGCCGGCCTCGTGGGTGGCCATGATCACGGTCGTGCCGCCGGCGTTGATCCGCTCGAGCAGCGCCATGATGCCGGCGCTGGTCGTCGGGTCGAGGTTTCCGGTCGGCTCGTCGGCGAGGAGGACCGCGGGCTTGTTGACGACAGCGCGGGCGATGGCCACGCGCTGCTGCTCGCCGCCGGAGAGCTCGTGCGGCAGGCGCGCGGCCTTGCCGGCGAGGCCCACCATCTTGAGCGTGTCGGGGACCGCCTCCTGGATGTAGCCCTTCGACTTGCCGATCACCTGGAGGCTGAAGGCGACGTTGTCGAAGACCGACTTGTTCGGGAGGAGCCGGAAGTCCTGGAACACCACGCCCATGTTGCGGCGGAAGTAGGGGACCTTGCGGCTCGAGATCTTGCCCAGGTTCTGCCCGAGCACGTGGATCGAGCCGGAGGAGGGCCGCTCCTCCTTGAGGATCAGGCGGAGGCAGCTGGACTTGCCGGACCCGGAGGCGCCCACGAGGAAGACGAACTCGCCCCGGAGGATCTCGAGATCGATGGCGTTGAGGGCGGGTCTCGTGCCACCCCGATACTGCTTGGAGACGTTGTCGAAGCGAATCATGTCGGTACGAGGGTAAGCGACGATCCCGGAGAGTGACCCGTCCGGCCGCCCGGCGCGTCGAGCCGAGCGCGCTCCGGCGGTGATGACCCGGGAGTCAGGCGCCCCGCGACTCCCCCGGCCGCCGCACCAGGGCGACGACGAAGGAGCAGGCGGAGACGGCCGCGCAGGCGAGGAGAGCGATCGCGAGAGCCGAGGACGCCCTCTGCGACTCAGGAGCCGGCATCGACGTCGCCGCCTCCGTCCCGACGCTCACGAGCGACAGCCCGACGAGGAGGCAGACCGCCGCCGCGGCCGCCGTCGTCGCGATCACGGGGGCAGTGCTCCCCCCTCGCTCGGCACCCCACGCACGCCCGAGGAGAGCGGCGGCTCCGAGCAGCAGCAGACCGGCGAGCGCCGACGCCACCGCGAAGCCGGCCCGCCACCCCTCGTCCGGCACGGCGTCGAATGCACCGGTCCGGTTGCCGATGACGGACGCGACGACGAACGCGGCCGCCGCCGCCGCGAACACCGCAAGCCCGAGCACAGCTGGGCGGACCGGACGTACGATCGGAGAGCTCATGGGAGATTCCCTACCAGTTGCAGTGCTTGTCGATGACGCCGCCCCAGGCCTCGGGGACGCTGATCTCTCGTCGCCAGCTCTCCAGATCCCAGGTCGGACGCTGGTCGATGCCGAGCCATCCGCTCAGCCCGATCGCGGCCTTCCCCAGGGAATGGCATTGCCATTGCAGCTGATAAGAGCGGTTCGGGAAGTTGGTTCCGGCAGGATTGTCGGCACTGATCCGAGAGACGAGCTCGTCCCACCCTGCCGTTGATGCAACGAGCTCGTTGACCAAAGCCATCATCGGCGTGACAGCGACAGAGATCGTCCAGCCCCGACCGTGATTGGTCGGGTGGTCAGGCTTGGACCAGGCGAACCTGTCGATCAGATTGACGCCGAACCACGGGTCAGCGACGACCGGATATGCGGTATCAGCGGCGGAGTGCTCGACGACCTGACGAAGGATGCCGCTGCCGATCTCGTAGTGCGTCGGAACGCTCGCCCCTGACGCATCCGTGGCCCAGGCAGGAGCGACGATGCCGACGAAGTCGCCGGTCTCAGCGGCAAGCAGCACTGCGCCGTTGTCCTGGAGGGATGCTGATCCTCCAGGGGGGAGGACGAGACCGTAGTCGTAAGTGGTGGGCGACGACGCGTCCTCGATGAGGGTCGTGATCTGCACGGAGCCGTCCTCTTTGAGGATCGGAACGGTGGTCGACTGGTTGCCGTTGTCGTACGAGACGACCCCATCGGTCTCGACGTTTGCGTCGGCTGCCGACTCCGAGAACGGCAGGAGGACTTCGATGGTTCCATCGCCAGTCGTCGTCAGCTCTATCGGCGTCTCAGGATCCCTAGGGAGCGAAAGCTCGACGCCGTCGACTGTCGCCTCCATGATCGCCGCTCCGCCCTCTCGGGCGGAGACGTCGGCGACCCGAGCAAGGACGTCTGTCGCGACGCTATCGGAGAACGATGACACTGACGCTAGATCGCTGAGGACGCCTTGCTCGTCAGCTTGGGCTGGTGGAACGAGACCAAACACGAGCGCCAGCCCGGCGCCACCTGCCCCGATCTTCATCATTTTGTTGAACATGACTCACTCCCTCGTGAACGATCCTCACTATGAGGACTCCTCGAAGATAGGGCGGTGAGCCTGAATTGTCCGCCCCTGATTCGACCAGGAGCACCCTGATCCGCCGCACCGCAACGATCGGCTCGACGTATCGGCGCGAGCCGTCCGTAGCTTTGCGTCGAGCGTCGCTACTGCGGGTCAGGCGGACTTGCGCCAGCGGATGCCCGCGGCGATGAAGCCGTCGAGGTCGCCGTCGAAGACGTGCGAGGGGTTGCCGACCTCGTGGTCGGCCGAGGTCCTTGACCATCTGGTACGGCGCGAGGACGTACCCCCCTCGCTCGGCACCCCAGGCCCGTCCGAGCAGCGCGGCGGCTCCGAGCAGCAGCAGACCGGCGAGCGCCGACGCCACCGCGAAGCCGACCCGCCACCCCTCGTCCGGCACGGCGTCGAACGCACCGGTCCGGTTGCCGATAACGGACGCGACGACGAACGCGGCCGCCGCCGCACCGAGCGCAGCGAGCCCGAGGAGCGCGAGCCCCACCGGGCGCTCGGCCGGAGTGCTCCCGGGGGTCTCCCCGCCGGTCCGCTGGGCGGCGGGCCGGCGGGGAGACGTGCTCAGCGGCGGTCGGCGGAGGGGGCGTCGCCCGCATCGCCGTCGACCGCCCCGGTCGGGACGACGCGAGCGGCGCTGTCGAGGACGGCGGCGGCGTCCGCGACGGCACCGCCGGCGACGACGGAGCCCGTGGGCTCGGAGGGCAGCGCGAGGTCGCCCTCCACGGGGAGGGACGCCCACTCGTCCTCGAGGACCAGTGTGCTCAGCTCGACGCCGTCGAGCAGCGCGGCTCCGTCGACTCGGAGCCCGGCGCCGGCGACCGCTCCCGCGGAGGCACCCCCGACGGCGTCCGCTGCTCGGGCGGGAGCGAGCGGGTTCGCGGGGGTCTCTCCGAGTCGCAGCGCGATGTCCTCCCCGAGGGCGTCGGAGAGCGACGTCTCGGAGGACAGCGGGAGGCCGGCGATCGGCTCGTCCGCCTGTGCCGGAGCGGCTGCCGCGAGGGCGAGCACGGCGCCGGCCCCGGCAGCGATCAGGAGAGGAGTCTTCGACATGGTTCCACCTTTCTTGAGAGAGTCTCGGATCGAGACGTTCTCAGGGTAGAACCGGTCGACGCTCAGGCCCTTCCGGGTTCGCGGAACGTCGGCTCCGCCTCGCGCCCGTGCTCGAGTGGGGCTCCCGGGCGGAGGGGGCCGGCCCGGCTCGCGCCGGGCCGCCGCGGGTCAGGCGGACTTGCGCCAGCGGATGCCCGCGGCGATGAAGCCGTCGAGGTCGCCGTCGAAGACGTGCGAGGGGTTGCCGACCTCGTGGTCGGTGCGGAGGTCCTTGACCATCTGGTACGGCGCGAGGACGTAGCTGCGCATCTGGTCACCCCAGCTCGCCGTGATGTTGCCGGCCAGCTCCTTCTTGGTCGCGGCCTCCTGCTCCTTCTGCAGCAGCAGCAGGCGCGACTGCAGCACGCGCATGGCGGCCGCGCGGTTCTGGATCTGGCTCTTCTCGTTCTGCATCGAGACGACCAGGCCGGTGGGGAGGTGGGTCAGGCGCACCGCGGAGTCGGTCGTGTTGACCGACTGGCCGCCGGGACCGGAGGAGCGGAAGACGTCGACGCGGATGTCGTTGTCCGGGATCTCGATCGCACCGGCCTCCTCCATCAGCGGGATGACCTCGACCGCGGCGAAGGACGTCTGGCGCTTGCCGGCGGCGCCGAACGGGCTCATCCGCACGAGGCGGTGGGTGCCGGCCTCGACGGAGAGGGTGCCGAAGGCGTAGGGCGCGTCGATCTGGAAGGTGGCGGACTTGATGCCGGCCTCCTCAGCGTAGCTCGCATCCATCACGGTCGCGGGGTACTTGTGCTTCTCGGCCCAGCGGAGGTACATCCGCATCAGCATCTCGGCGAAGTCGGAGGCGTCGACGCCGCCGGCTCCCGCGCGGATGGTGATGACGGCCGGGCGGTCGTCGTACTCGCCGTCGAGGAGGGTCTGCACCTCGAGCTCGCCCATGGTCTTCTGCAGGGCGTCGAGCTCGGCGATCGCCTCCTGCTCGGACTCGGCGTCATCGGCCTCGTTGGCCATCTCGACCAGGACCTCGAGGTCGTCCAGGCGGCGCTCGATCGCGGTGATCCGGGCGAGCTCGGACTGGCGGTGGCTCAGCGCGCTGGTCACCTTCTGCGCGTTGTCGGTGTCGTCCCAGAGATCGGGGACGCCCGCCTGCTCGTTCAGCTCCTCGATCTTCGAGCGGAGCTCGTCGACGTCGATGACGGCGAGGATGTCGGAGAAGGTGGAGCGGAGAGCAGTGATCTGCTCGGTGAAGTCGTTGTCCAGCATGGTGGCTCCAGACTACCGGGGGCGCCGGGGCTCACCGCGGGCGGCCGCCCGGGCGGCGCTTAGGATGGGGCTGGTGAGCAGTACCGCCGAGCGCCCCTTCCCCGTCGGGCCCCTCCTGCTCTCGACCTTCCTGCCGACACTGCTCTTCTCGGTCGGCGAGGGCGCGATCATCCCCCTCCTCCCCGCCGTCGCCGGTGACCTCGGGGCGACGCTGGCGATCGCCGGCCTCGTCGCGGGCATGATCATGATCGGCGAGCTCGCGGGCGACATCCCGAGCGGGTGGATCGTCTCGCGGATCGGCGAGCGCGGCGCGATGCTCGGCGCCTCGGCCGCCTCGATCCTCGGCCTGGTGATCTGCCTCGTCTCCACCTCCTGGGTGACGCTGACCGTGGGCGTCTTCCTGATCGGCCTCGCGACGGCGGTCTTCGCGCTCGCCCGGCACGCCTTCATGACCTCGTTCGTGCCGATCAGCCACCGGGCGCGGGCGCTGTCCTCCCTCGCGGGGGTGTTCCGCGCGGGCTGGTTGATCGGCCCGTTCCTCGCTGCCGGGGTCGTGCACCTCAGCGGCTCGGTCGAGTCGATCTTCTGGGTGCACATCGCCTGCTGCGTGGCCGCGGTCGTCGTATTGCTGCTCGTGCCGGACCCGGCGACGGTGCTGCGCCGCGCGGCGGCCGCCTCCGCCGCCGCCGACCCAGTGCTCGACGCCGCCGCCGAGGCCGCGGCCGTGCCGGAGTCCTCCCCCGGCCTGGTCCGCACCCTCCGCTCACACCGCGGCGTGCTCGCGCGGATGGGCTCCGGCGCCGCCGTGATCGGCGCCCTGCGCGCGAGCCGGACGCTGATCCTCCCGCTCTGGGCGGTCAGCCTCGGCCTCGCCGAGACCGACACCGCGATCATCATCGGCATCGCCGGGGCCCTCGACTTCGCCCTCTTCTACGCGGGCGGGCAGGTGATGGACCGCTTCGGCCGCGGCGCCACGGCGATCCCGTCGATGATCGGCCTCGGAGTCGGGCACCTGCTGCTGGTGGCGACGCTCCTCGCCGCCGACCCGGTGCCCTGGTTCATCGCGGTGGCCTGCGTCCTCGCGGTGGCGAACGGGATCGGCTCGGGCATCCTGATGACGATCGCCGCGGATCTCGCACCGCCGAAGGATCCGGCGCCCTTCCTCGGGGCGTTCCGCTTCACCGGCGACGCGGGCAACGCCGCGGCCCCGATCGCGGTGTCCGCGCTGACCGCGGCGGTCTCGCTGCCGTTCGCGGCGGGAGCGATGGGCGTGCTCGGGCTGGCCGGTGCCGCCGCGCTCTCGCGCTGGATCCCGCGGTACCTGCCGCACCGGCGCCCGCGCACCTGACCGGCAGCGCAGCCGGCGGCCACGCGGTCTCCGCGCGGGCCCCTGCTCGCGCTCCCCTCCTACACTGGAGCGCGCACGCGGGAGTGGTGGAATGGCAGACACGCAGGATTTAGGTTCCTGTGCCGAGAGGCATGTGGGTTCGAGTCCCACCTTCCGCACCAGGGGCGACCGGAGTGACCGGCGTGGCACGCCACCTTCGGGGGCCGCCCCGGCCGTCTTCCCGGTTTCGCCGGTACAGTGAGCGCGGTCGAGCCGCCGCAGACCGAGGATCGGCTGCGGCGTCGGCCGGCCGCACGGCACTGATCGACTGGAGAACCGTTGAACCACGCCGCCCTGATCCCCTGGCTGGACCCGGAGACGATCCTCACCTCCTTCGGTCCGTGGGGCGTGCTGGTCGTCTGCCTGATCGTCTTCGCCGAGACCGGCCTGCTGATCGGCTTCCTCTTCCCCGGCGACACCCTGCTGATCATCACGGGCCTGCTCGCGCACGAGAACGCCTCCAACGGCGGGCTGGGCGTCCCGATCTGGCTGATCTGCCTCGCGGTCGGCTTCTCGGCGTTCCTCGGCGGCGAGGTCGGCTACCTGATCGGGCACAAGGCCGGTCCGCGCATCTTCGAGCGCAAGGAGTCGGGCCTCTTCAGCGTCGAGAACGTCAAGCGCACCAACGCCTTCTTCGAGCGCTTCGGCGGCCTCGCCGTGATCCTCGCGCGATTCGTGCCGATCGTCCGCACCTTCGCGCCGATCGCCGCCGGTGTCGCCCACATGAACTACCGCAAGTACAGCCTGTACAACGCCATCGGCGCCCTGATCTGGGGCAGCGGCGTGACGCTGATCGGCTGGCTGCTCGCCTTCATCCCGCCCGTCGCCGACTTCGTCTCGCACTACATCGACGTGATCCTGATCGGCGCCGTGGCCCTAGCGATCATCCCGACGGTCTTCCACCTGCTCCAGCAGCGCCGCAAGGCCCGCCTCGCCGCCGACAAGGACACCGACGCGTCGGAGGCGAGCGCCCTCGTCCTCGACCCCACCGCCGTCGACGACAAGCGCCGCAAGCACTGACCGATCCCGCGAGATGCCATTTGTGCACGCTCGACACGGCGTGTCGCGTGCACAAGTGGCATCTCGCGGTCGGGAGGCTGCGCCCCCGATCAGGAGAGGGTGGTCGCCAGGGTGGTCAGTTCGGCTCGGAGGGCGGTGAAAGCCCGGGCCCGGTGGCTGCGGGCGTTCTTCTCGGCGGGGGCGATCTCCGCGGCTGAGAGAGCTGAGTCCGAGGGGACGAAGACCGGGTCGTAGCCGTGGCCGTTCGTGCCGCGCGGACCGGCGGCGATGGCGCCGTCCCAGCGGCCCTCGACCACGACCTCGCGGCCGCCGGGCAGGACCGACTCGGGGACGACCAGCGCGATCGTGCAGACGAAGTGCGCGCCGCGGTGCTCCGGCTTCACGTCGGCCAGCTGGGCGAGCAGCAGCTCGTGGTTCGCGACCGCGTCGTGCGGGCGGCCTGACCAGCGCGCCGAGAAGATGCCCGGCGAGCCGCCGAGCACGTCGACGCAGAGGCCGGAGTCGTCGGCGAGCGCCGCGAGGCCGGTGTGCGCCGCCGCGGCCCGCGCCTTGATCAGCGCGTTCTCGGTGAAGGAGACACCGTCCTCGACGGGCTCCGGCCCGTCGTAGGCGCGGACGCAGACGCCCGGCAGCGCTCCGGCCAGCATCGCCCGGAACTCCTCGACCTTGCCCGCGTTGTGGGTGGCGAGGACGAGGTCGAGGCTCACGCGTCCTGCCCCGCGGCGAGCGCCTCGGTCTGGAAGCGGGCCAGGTCGGCCGCGCCGCCGACGGCGAGGTCGAGCAGCGCGTCGAGCTCCCGGCGGTCGAAGGGGGCGCCCTCGGCGGTGCCCTGCACCTCGACGAAGAGGCCCCGGCCGGTGACGACGACGTTCATGTCGGTCTCCGCGCGCACGTCCTCGACGTAGGCCAGGTCGAGCATCGGGACGCCGTCGATGATGCCGACGGAGACCGCCGACAGGCTGTCGATCAGCGGCTGCGCCTTCTGGCCGACGTACTTCTTGCCGCGGGCCCACTCGATCGCGTCGACCATCGCCACGTAGGCGCCGGTGATCGCCGCGGTGCGGGTGCCGCCGTCGGCCTGGAGGACGTCGCAGTCGATCACGATCGTGTTCTCGCCGAGGGCCTTGGTGTCGACGACGGCGCGCAGGCTGCGGCCGATCAGCCGGGAGATCTCGTGGGTGCGCCCGCCGACCTTGCCCTTGACGGCCTCGCGGTCCATCCGGGAGTTGGTGGCGCGGGGCAGCATCGCGTACTCCGCGGTGACCCAGCCCTTGCCCTTGCCCTGCAGCCAGCGCGGGACGCCGTTGGTGAAGGACGCGGTGCAGAGCACCTTGGTGTTCCCGTAGGAGATCAGCGCGGAGCCCTCGGCCTGGGTGCTCCAGCCGCGCTCGATGGTGATCGCGCGCAGCTCGTCGGGCGCGCGGCCGTCCTTGCGCTTGACGGTCGGCTGGGCGGCGGCGGGCTGGGCGGCGGTGCTGTCGGTCACTCGGGGCTCCCTGGAGTCGTGCGGCGCGCGGCCCGGTCGAGCTCGCGCAGGTTGATCGTGCCGGTCTCGACGAGGTCGACGCTCGAGACCTCGGGGCCGAGGAAGCGCCGGGCGAGGCGGACGAAGTCGCTCGAGCCGGTCTCCTCCCAGCGGTAGGTCGGCGGGGCGGCGGCGGTGCGCTGCAGTCCGTGCGCCACCAGCGTGCGGTAGACGTCGAGCGCGGTCTCCTCGGCGCTCGAGACCAGCCGGACGTCGGGGCCCATCACGTAGGCGATGGCGCCGCGCAGCAGCGGGTAGTGCGTGCAGCCGAGCACGAGGGTGTCGACGCCCGCCTGCTTCAGCGGCGCGAGGTACTCCTCGGCGAGCGCCAGCAGCTCGTCGCTCCAGGTGACGCCGGCCTCGACGAACTCGACGAAGCGCGGGCAGGCGGCGGTGACCAGCTCGAGGTCCGGTGCGGCGACGAACGCGTCGTCGTAGGCGCGCGAGCGGATCGTGCCGACGGTGCCGATCACGCCGACGCGGCGGTTGCGGGTGTCGCGGACGGCGCTGCGGACGGCGGGCTGGATGACCTCGATCACCGGGATGCCGCGGCCGATCGTGTAGCGCTCGCGCGCGTCCCGCATCATCGCGGCCGAGGCGGTGTTGCAGGCGATCACCAGCAGCTTCGCGCCCTGGTCGACCAGCGTGTCCAGGGTGTCCAGGGCGTAGGCGCGGACGTCGGCGAGGGGCTTCGGCCCGTAGGGCGAGTGCGCGGTGTCGCCGAGGTAGACGATCGACTCGTTCTGCAGCTGGTCGATCACGGCGCGGGCGACGGTGAGTCCGCCGACGCCGGAGTCGAAGATGCCGAGGGGTGCGTCCGTCACGGAGGAAGAGCCTACCCGCGCCCGGGGAGGGTGCCCCGTGCGGGGAACGGTGCATGGAACACTGGTCGGATGGACGCGACGGCCTTCCTCACCGACCGCTACGAGCTGACGATGGTCGAGGGCGCTCTCGGCAGCGGCACCGCGGACCGGCGCTGCACGTTCGAGGTCTTCGCCCGGAGCCTCCCGCCGGGCCGCCGCTACGGGATCCTCGCGGGCACCGGCCGCCTGCTCGAGCTGATCTCCCGCTTCCGCTTCGGCGACGCCGAGCTCGACTGGCTGCGGGAGAACCGCGTCGTCGACGCCCGCACGCTGGACTGGCTGGCCGACTACCGCTTCCAGGGCGACATGTGGGGCTACCGCGAGGGCGAGGTCTACCTCCCCGGCTCCCCCGTGCTGATCGTCGAGGCGCCCTTCGCCGAGGGCGTACTGCTCGAGACGCTGGTGCTGAGCGTGCTCAACCACGACAGCGCCGTGGCGAGCGCCGCCGCCCGGATGGTCTCCGCCGCCGACGGCCGCCCGCTGGCCGAGATGGGCTCGCGCCGGGCCGGCGAGCGCTCGGCGGTCGCCGCCGCGCGCGCCGCGCACATCGCCGGCTTCGGGGCGACCTCGAACCTCGAGGCGGGCCGCAGCTGGGGCGTGCCGACGATGGGCACCTCCGCGCACGCGTTCACCCTGCTGCACGACTCCGAGGAGGACGCCTTCCGCGCGCAGGTCGCCGCGCTCGGGCCGGGCACGACGCTCCTCGTCGACACCTACGACGTCACCGCCGCGGTGGACCTCGCGGTCCGCGTCGCGGGCACCTCGCTCGGCGCAGTGCGGATCGACTCGGGCGATCTGCCGCAGCAGGTCGCCGCCGTCCGCGCGCAGCTGGACGGGCTCGGCGCCACCGGCACCAGGATCACCGTCACGAACGACCTGGACGAGTACGGCATCGCGGCGCTGGCCGCCTCCCCCGTCGACTCCTACGGCGTGGGCACCTCCGTCGCGACCGGCTCCGGCCACCCCACCGCGGGCATGGTCTACAAGCTCGTCGCGCACGAGGACGACGCGGGCGAGTGGGTCTCGGTCGCCAAGAAGTCGGCGGCGAAGGCCTCCATCGGCGGGCGCAAGTCCGCGGGGCGGCGCCTCACCGAGGACGGCGTGGCCGTCGAGGAGGTCGTGCACGTCGGCGCCGGGCCCAAGGGCGCCGTCGGCGAGGACGAGCGCGCGCTGCTGGTGCCACTGATCGAGGACGGCCGGATCCGCGAGGAGCACCTCGGCGCAGCCGGCGTCGTCGCGGCGCGGGAGCACCGGGCGAACGCGGTGCTCGAGCTGCCGCTGGACGCGCTGCGCCTCGGCCGCGGCGACCCGGTGATCCCAACCCGCTACGCCTGAGCGCGGAGCGCCCGGACGGGGCGGGCCCGGCTCCCGCTGCGGGGCCGGGCCGGCGCCCTACTTCATCCGGGCGTAGATCTCCTTGCAGGAGGGGCAGACCGGGAACTTCTCCGGGTCGCGGCCCGGCAGCCACTTCTTGCCGCAGAGAGCGCGGACGGGCTTGCCGGTCATCGCGCTCTCGAGGATCTTGTCCTTCGGGACGTAGTGGGAGAAGCGCTCGTGGTCGCCCGGCTCGATCGTCTCCTGGTTGAGGAGCTCCTCGAGTTCGCGGTCGAGGGTGGCGGTTCCTCCGCCTCCCTCGAGGGGGTCGGTGCTGCTGTTCTCGAATCGGGACGTCATGGCTCCGATCCTACGCTCGGAGCGCGGGAGCGGGCGGGGCCCGCTGAGGCTCAGTAGCGGCTGGTGAACGAGACCAGCTCGGCTGCGCGGCGGTCGAACAGGAAGCCGCCGAGCAGCACGCCCAGGGCGAAGACGCCGACCGCGCTGCCGAGGCCCGCGAGGATCGCCTGGTCCCGGTCGCCCTCGAAGAACAGGGTCTGCACCGCCAGCACGACGGCCGGTGCCGAGAGCAGCAGCCCGAGGCCGAACGCGAGCGCCTGCGAGCCGGCCCCGCTCGCTCCCGGTGCCTGCGGCTGGACGAAGGCGCTGTCGCCGGGACGCGGTGCCGGATAGGCGAGCCGCGCGGAGAGGGCGCTGGCGACCCCCGCGGGCACCAGGAGCAGCGCGGCGTTCACCGCGAGCAGGACCGGCAGCGCATCGTCGAAGCCGGAGGTGGCACTGCTGACGAGCGAGCCGAGCACGACGACCGGCAGGCCGAGCAGCAGCGTCGGGAAGGCGCGGCCGAGCCGGTCCGACCAGCCGCGCACCCCGGCGGCGGCGTGCAGCCAGAAGGCCGAGCCGTCGTAGGCGACGTCGTTGTGCAGGAACCAGCCGAGGAACAGCGCGACGAGCGGGACGGGCAGCAGCGAGAGCAGCGGGAACGGCACTCCCACCAGGGCCAGCAGCACCACGGCGAGCACCGGGAGCAGCGGCACGGCGACGAGCGACGCCTGGTAGCGGGGGTCACGGAGCCAGTAGGTCGTGCTCCGAGCGGCGATGGCACCGGTGCGGCTGCCGCCGAGGACGTCGAACCAGCCCAGGCGGAGCCCCCGCGGCGGCCGGGAGGTGCGCTCGGGGCGGACGGTCAGCGCGCGGACGACCAGCCACCAGAGCGCCCCGGCGACGACGAGGGTGAGCAGCGCGGTCAGCAGCGGGCCGGCGGCCGCCCCGGAGGCCGCGCTCGGCGCGATAGCCCAGGCGGCGCCGAACGGGGTGGGCGCGAGGACGGCGGCGAGCCGCTCCAGCGCCTCGGAGCCCTCGCCGCCCCAGTCGAGTCCGGTGGTGAGCACGAGCGCGACCGGCGCGGTGAGCAGGAGGACGAGGCCGAGCACCGCGAGCAGCTCCCGCGCCGTGCGGGAGGGCACCAGCGCCGAGGAGGCGGCGAGGCCGATCCTGGCCAGCAGCGCCGCGGTCAGCACGCCGAGCAGCGGGCCGAGCACGGCCAGGAGTCCGGCGCCCGGGAAGAGCCGGATCGACGCCGCGCCGAGGACGACGAGCGCGAGCACGGGGAGGGAGACGAGCCCGGCCAGCGCGAGCGCGGCCGCGAGCCGGCCACTCGGGATGCCGAAGAGCCGGAACGCTCGCGGGTCCATCGGATCCTTCGGCCCGAGCAGGAACGGGAGCACCAGGAAGCCGAGCGTGACGACCGCTCCCCCGGCGACGACGGCGTCGTCCGCGAGCCAGGAGCCGGGCTCGAGCGTGCCGAGACCGGCCAGGAGCGCCGCGGTCGCCACGACGACGACGAGCACTCCGAGCAGGGCACCGCCCGTGTGCCGCGCGCCCGAGCGGAAGGCGCCGAGCAAGACGTCGAGCCTCAGCCGGAGAAGTCGTGCAGCCACTGCAGCCCCTCGGCGATCTGCTTGCCGCCCGCGAGCTCGAGGAAGCGCTCCTCGAGCGTCGCGGTGCCGGCGACCTCCTCGACGGACCCGGCGGCGAGGACCTTGCCGCCCACGATCACCGCGACGTCGTCGCAGACGCGCTCGATGAAGTCGAGGCCGTGGCTGGAGAGCACGACGGTGCCGCCGCCCGCGACGAAGCGGCGCAGGACGGTGATCACGGCCGCGGAGGAGACCGGGTCGACCGACTCGAACGGCTCGTCGAGCACCAGGACGCGGGGCGCGTGGATCATCGCGCCGGCGAGCGCGACCTTCTTGGCCATGCCCGCGGAGTAGTCGGAGATCAGGCGCTCGAGCGCGTCGGTCAGGCCGAGCGCCTCCGCGAGCTCGACCGTGCGCTGCTTGGCGGTCTTCCGGTCGATCCCCCGCAGCGCGGCGGAGTAGTAGAGGAACTGCGCGCCGGTCAGCCGGTCGAACAGGCGCAGGCGGTCGGGCAGGACGCCGATCAGCGGCTTCGCGGCGCGCGGGTCCTTCCAGACGTCGACGCCGTGCACGAGCACGCGGCCGGTGTCGGGGCGGAGGAGGCCGGTCATCATCGACAGCGTCGTGGTCTTGCCCGCGCCGTTCGGGCCGATGATCCCGTAGAAGGTCCCGGCGCGGACGGCGAGGTCGATGCGGTCGACCGCGACCGTGCGCCCGAAGGTGCGGGTGAGGGCGTGCAGCTCGAAGACGACGGGGTGCTCGGGGTCGGCGGGCTGGGCGGTCTCGGGCTGCGGCGAGGGGTCGGCCGTCTGCGCGGGAGCGGCCGGATCCGCGGTCTCCGTCGCGACGGGTTCTGCGGGAGTCGGCGACTCGGCGGGCGGAGCGCCGTCGCGCTCGGATTCCTCGGCGTTCGTCGCGGACGTCATCCGGCTACGGTACCAAGTCGCTCCGGACGGGGACGGGGCGCGCCGGACCCTGTGGAGAGGAGCCTGGGATCCGCCTCCCCGACACGGCTCCTGGCAACCCCTGGCCTTCGAAGGCGTGCACAGTACACTAAGTGGCGACCCAGGAAGCGATCAGGTCGCTGCACGCCGGTTAAGGATCGCTACGCGGCGGTGAACACATCGTTCCGCCGCGATCGACGCGAGGAGAACACATGACGAGCAAGCCCTTCCCGACCGCCTCCGCCGGCGGCTCCACCGGCGCGCCCGCCTCCGTCGTCATCCTCGCCGCGGGCATGGGGAGCCGGCTCGGCCGCTCCCTGCCGAAGCCGCTGACGCCGCTGAGCGACGGCCGCACGATCATGCAGCAGCAGTTCGACAACATCCATCACGCCTTCGGCACGAAGGTGCCGGTGAGCATCGTGGTCGGCTACAAGCTCGAGCACATCATCGAGGCGTTCCCCTCGGCGACCTTCGTCTACAACGAGCAGTACGACCAGACCAACACGTCCAAGAGCCTCCTCCGCGCGCTGCAGGCCTCGGGCCAGGGCGGCGTGCTCTGGATGAACGGCGACGTCGTCTTCGACCCGCGCATCCTCGACCGCACCGCGGACCTCATCGCGAAGGACGTCTCCTTCGTCACCGTCAACACCGCGAAGGTGTCCGACGAGGAGGTCAAGTACACGACCAGCGCCGAGGGCTACATCGACGAACTGTCCAAGACCGTCAAGCGCGGTCTCGGCGAGGCCGTTGGGATCAACTACGTCTCGGCCGCGGACAAGCCGGCGCTCATCCGCCAGCTGGCCCGGGTCGACGCCCAGGACTACTTCGAGCGTGGAATAGAGTTGGCGATCGAGCAGGACAGACTGCTCGTCGAGCCGATGGACATCTCCGACCTCTACGCCGTCGAGGTGGACTTCGCCGAGGATCTCGAGCGGGCGAACCTCTTCGTCTGAGGCTCGCGTCTCGTCCGGCTCGATCCGAGCCGGTCGAGAGGAGTCGCCTGCCGTGAGCAGCCCCGCACGCGTCGACGCCGGTGCGACCGCCCTGCGTCCGCACCGCTCGCGGGCCTGGCGCTATCGGCACTCGCTCTGGCTGCTGACCAAGCGCGACCTCACAGTCCGCTACGCCACCAGCGCGCTCGGCTACGTGTGGTCGGTGCTCGACCCGCTGGTGATGTCGGGCATCTACTACTTCGTCTTCACCGTGGTGTTCCAGCGCACCGTCGGCGAGGACCCGTACATCGTCTTCCTGCTCGCGGGCCTGCTGCCGTGGATGTGGTTCAACCAGGCGACGTCCGACGCGACGCGGGCCTTCCTCCGCGAGGCGAAGCTCGTGCGCTCCACGTCGATCCCGCGCACCATCTGGGTCGGCCGGATCGTGCTCTCCAAGGGCATCGAGTTCGTGGCGAGCCTGCCGGTGCTCGTGCTCTTCGCGGTCGTCGCGGGAGCGGGAGTGACGCCGGCGATCCTGCTCTTCCCGCTCGCAATCCTGCTTCAGGGCGTGCTCACGCTCGGCGTGGGCCTGCTGGTCGCCCCGCTCGTCGTGTTCTTCCGCGACCTCGAGCGCGCGATCAAGCTGGTGCTGCGCTTCCTCTTCTACGCCTCGCCGATCATCTACTCGACGGCGAACCTGCCCGATGCGATCCGGCCGTGGGCGGCGCTCAATCCGCTCAGCGGGATCTTCGCGCTCTACCGCTCCACCTTCTTCGCGAGCGAGCTCGACCTGCCGCTCATCCTCACCTCCGTGCTGATCTCGTTCCTCGTGCTCGGTCTCGGCCTGATCGTCTTCCGCCGCTCCGAGCGCGCGGTGCTGAAGGAGCTGTGAGCATGGACGCCCCCGACCGCGCTTCCGGCGGCGACTCCCCCGCCGGCCGCGCTCCCGCCGGGGACTCGCCCGTCGTGATCGAGTGCCGGGGTCTCGGGATCCGGTTCCGGCGGAACCGCCGCGGCCGTCGCTCCTTCAAGGACCTCTTCTCCCGCGGGACGCGACGCTCGCGGCCCGGCGAGTTCTGGGCCCTGCGCGGGCTCGACGTCCGGGTGCACGCGGGCGAGGCGATCGGCGTCGTCGGCCGGAACGGCCAGGGCAAGTCGACGCTGCTGAAGCTCGTCGCCGGCGTCGTGCTGCCGGACGAGGGCGTGGTCGAGGTCCGCGGCGGGGTCGCTCCGCTGATCGAGATCACCGGCGGCTTCGTGGCCGACCTCAGCGTCCGGGAGAACGTCTACCTGACCGCGGGGCTGCACGGCATGTCCAAGCGCGAGGTCGACGACCGGTTCGACTCGATCATCGAGTTCGCCGAGATCGGCGACTTCCTGGACACCCCGTACAAGCACCTCTCCAGCGGGATGAAGGTGCGGATCGCCTTCTCGGTGGTGTCGCGGCTCGAGGAGCCGATCATCCTGGTCGACGAGGTGCTCGCGGTGGGCGACAAGGCGTTCCGCGAGAAGTGCTATGCCCGGATCGAGGAGCTGCTCGCGGCCGGCCGGACGCTCTTCTTCGTCTCGCACAACGAGCGCGACCTCCGCCGCTTCTGCACCCGCGGGCTCTACCTGGACAAGGGCGCGCTGGTGCTCGACGCACCGATCGATCAGGTTCTCGCCCGGTATTCTGAGGACTACGCGCCGAAAGCGCAGCCCGCCGCGGAGTGACCGGCAGTCCGAGCCGCACGGCCCGGAGCTCGCCGTGACAGCGCGACGCGCGGGTCCTCACGACGCAGGAGTGCAGACATGTCCTCGAAGAAGGACCGCAAGGACCGCGACGAGCTCGAGCAGGCCGGCACCGCCGACGTCGAGAACGCGCAGCTGGCCCGGATCCTGGACCGCGTCCTCGCCGTCCAGCGGCCCGCGGTCCTCGCGAACATCCGGGCGCTGCGGCGTCGCCGGCCGAACGCGACTCCCGAGCAGCTGATCACCTCGCTCGAGCGCCAGTACCTCTCCAGCGTCGCCGCCGGTGGCGCGGCCATCGGAGCGACCGCGGTCGTCCCCGGGATCGGCACCGCCGCGTCCGTCGCGCTCTCCGGCGCCGGCGCGATCGGCTTCCTCGAGGCGAGCGCCCTCTTCGCGCAGTCGGTCACCGAGGTGCACGGCATCCGCCTCGAGGACCCGGACCGCGCCCGCGCCCTCGTGCTCACGCTGATGATGGGCTCCTCCGGCAGCGAGCTGGTGCGCCAGGTCGCCGGGCACGCGACCGGCACCAGCACCGGGATGAACCAGTACTGGGGCTCGGTGGTGACCAAGGGGCTGCCGTCGTTCCTCGTCGGCGAGCTGGCCGACCGGGCCAAGAAGTCCTTCGCCAAGCACTTCCTCGCGCAGCAGGGCGCGGGGCTGGTCGGGCGGGCGATGCCGTTCGGGATCGGCGCCGCGCTGGGCGGCGTCGGCAACGCGATGCTCGGCCGCAAGGTCGTGCAGAGCGCGCGGGACGCCTTCGGTCCGGCCCCGCGCGAGTTCGGCAACACCTTCGTGCTCCCGCCGACCAAGGCCGAGCGGAAGGCGCTCGCGGCCGGTGCCGAACCGCTCGAGCTGCACGTCCGCGACTACGGCGGAACGGGCGAGAAGGTCGCCCTGCTGCTGCACGGCCTCGGCACGGACTCGCGCGTCTGGTACGCCCTGGTGCCGACGCTGCACGAGCACGGCTACCGCGTCGTCGCGCCCGATCTCGCCGGGCACGGCGGCTCGCCGAAGTCGCCCGCCTACTCCGTCGACCACTGGGCGGAGGACGTGCGCGCCTCGGTGCTGCAGACCCCCGACCTGGTGATCGGCCACGGCCTCGGCGCGGTCGTCGCCGCGCGGCTCGCCCCGGAGTACCGCGCCGAACGGCTGATCCTGCTCGACCCCGCCTTCTCCGACGCGAAGGGGCTCGGCAGCGCTCTGCGCCGCGGCGGCTCGATCGCGCACGTCGAGAAGGGCGATGCCGACGACCTGCGTCACCGCCACCCGATCTGGACCGACGAGCAGATCGAGCTCGACGTCTCGGCCCACGCGCTCTGGGACCCGGAGTCCGCCTCCGGCCTGACGGCGCGCGGCGCCGCCGACGCTCCGGACGCCTTCCCTGTGCCGACGCTCGTCGTGCTGCCCGAGGACCCGCTGGGCCACTCCTCGCTCGGTGATGTGCTCGCCGACCACGGCGCGGAGGTCCGCACGATCCCCGGCGCGGGCGCCTCGATCCTCCGCGAGGACCGCGCGGCCCTCATCTCGGCCCTCGCCGACCGCCTCTAGCCTTCGGCGCCCGCACGACGAAGGCTGAGCGTCTCGAACGAGCGGACCCGCTCGTGTTCGACGCACTCAGCCTTCGTTGTGAGGACGCCGGCCACCTGCCGAACGGAATCGACGAGTCGATCCGGCTTCCGGGGTCTCGATACGCCGCTGCGCGGCTACTCGACCAGCAGGGGAGGGCGCGGCCCGCTCAGCAGGCCGTCGAGCAGGTGCAGCAGTCGCAGCCGCCACCGCATCCGCAGCAGTCGAAGGCGTGGCAACCGCCGCAGCATGCTGATCGAGTAGCGCCCGCAGGGCGCGTATCGAGATCCACCCACCGGACGACCTCGGCCGCGCAGCTCAGGCCGAACCGTTCTCCGGTCTCTCAACCCTCCTCGGGACGGGACCGGGACCCGTCGAGCGGCGTCGCGAGGACGATCCGCACCAGCGGGCCTCCGTCGCGGTCCTCACCGGCGACGAGGAGCCCGATCTTCTCGGCGACGCGCTGGGAGGCGCTGTTCTCGGGATGGATGATCGCCACGAGGCGTTCCGCGAGGCCGCACCGTCGAGCCAGCTCGAGACAGGCGGTCGCGGCCTCCGTGGCGTAACCCCGCCCCTGCAGCGAGGAGCGGACGTGGTAGCCCACCTCCAGCTCGGGGACGCCGTTCACGCTCTGCCAGGTCAGGCCGCAGTCCCCGACGAAGTCGCCGTCCGCCGTCTCGATGACCCACAGCCCGACGCCGTCGCGCTCGTAGTTGCGCCGGTTCCAGGCGATCCAGTCGGCGGCCTCTGCGCGCGTCTTCGGGGCCGGGTAGTAGCGCATCACCTCGGGATCCCCGAGCAGCTCGGCCAGGAGATCGAGGTCCGCCTCGGTCATCTCGCGGAAGCGCAGGTGCGCGGTGTCGGACGGCAGCATCGGCGTCACGCTACCGGCAGGACATGCTCCCGCGCCTCTCGGTCCACCGCTTCCCCGCTGATAGAACAGCGCCTGCGCGGCGCCTCTCGAGATCCGCCCTTCGGACGACGCGGGGTCTCGATACGCCGCTCCGCGGCTACTCGACCAGCATGAAGGGCTGCGTCCCGCTCAGCAGGCCGTCGAGCAGACGCAGCGGGCGCAGCAGGCGCGGCAGGCGCAGGCGCAGTCGCAGGTGCAGTCGCAGGCGCGGCCGCAACCGCAGCAGTCGGATGCGTGGCGGCCGCCGCAGCATGCTGATCGAGTAGCGGCCGCAGGGCGCGTATCGAGATCCACCCACCGGACGACGCGGGGTCTCGATACGCCGCTGCGCGGCTACTCGACCAGCATGGACGGCGCGGTCCGCTCAGAAGCCGGGGCGCGAGCTGCGATGCACTACTTCTTGGCCTTGGCGGCGGCCTTGGCGGCCTGCTTCGTGGCGCGGACCTTCGCGAGGGACTCGGGCGAGACGATGTCGGCGACCGAGCGGAACGAGTCCTCCTCGCCGTAAGCGCCGGCGGCCTCGCGCCAGCCCTCGCCCTCGAAGCCGCGGCGCTTGCCGAGCAGGGCGACGAAGATGCGGGCCTTCTGGTCGCCGAAGCCGGGCAGCGCCTTGAGGCGGGCGAGCACCTCGCGGCCGTCGGGGTCGTCGCGGGTCCAGATGGCCGAGGCGTCGCCGTTCCAGTCGTCGACGATCGCGCGGCAGAGGGTCTGCACCCGGCCGGCCATGTTCGCCGGGTAGCGGTGGATCGCCGGGGGTGTCCGGGACAGCTCCGAGAAGCGGTCCTCGTCGAAGTCCGCGATCGCAGCCGCGTCGAAGGACGACCCCTCCTCGGCCAGGCGCTGCTCGAGCTTGAGCGGTCCCGAGAACGCCGTCTCCATCGCGACCTGCTGATCCAGCAGCATGCC
Organism: Rathayibacter festucae DSM 15932; assembly: GCF_004011135.1. NCBI lineage: Bacteria > Bacillati > Actinomycetota > Actinomycetes > Micrococcales > Microbacteriaceae > Rathayibacter > Rathayibacter festucae. The sequence continues at coordinate 2,246,582 of NZ_CP028137.1, forward strand.
GATCAGCAGGGCGAGCGGGTCGCGGGAGAGCAGCGCGTCGGCGTCGGCGTCGTCGGTGATGTGCAGGGCGGAGTCGGCGGTCATCCTCCAGGGATACCACGGACACCGGCGTCGCCGCCGAGCAGAGCGCGGACCGTCCGGTCGATCGTGCTCAGCGCGGCGGTCAGCTCGAGATCGCTCGCGCTGCCGTAGCCGAGGACCAGCGCCTCCTGCTCCGCGCGGTCGGCCAGGGCGTAGTCGTCGAGCGGAGCGACGAGGAGCCCCTCCGCCGCGAGCGCCGCCACGACCGCCCTCGCCGTGAGCGGCGCGGGCAGCCCGAGCACCACGTGCAGCCCGCCGTCGAGTCCGCGCGCCGAGCCCCAGTCGATCGCCTCGGAGAAGTCGCGGACCAGCCCGCGACGGTGCGCGTAGCGGCGCCGCGAGCGGGTGAGGTGCCGCCGGAAGCCGCCGCCCGCCATGAACGCGGCGAGCGCCTCCTGCGTCGGGCCCGAGACGGAGGCGTCGCGCTCGGCGTCGACCTCCCGCACCGCCCCGTGCAGCCACGACGAGGGCGGCAGAGTCAGATACGCCACCCGCAGCCACGGCGACACCGTCTTCGAGAACGAGCCGACGTGCGCCACTCCCCCGCCGCCGTCGAGCGACGCGAGCGCCGGCAGCGGTGCGCCGACGTAGCGGAACTCGCTGTCGTAGTCGTCCTCGATCACCAGCAGCCGCTCCGTCGCCGCGCGGCGCACCAGCTCGAGCCGGGCGGCGAGCGCCAGGCGGCCCCCGGTCGGGTACTGGTGCGAAGGCGTGACGACCACGACGTCCGCGCCGCTCGTCGCGAGCGCGTCCAGGTCGATGCCGTCCGCGTCGACCGGCACCCCCACGACCTCGTGCCCCTCGGCGCGCAGCCGCCGCCGGACCGCCGGGTAGCCCGGGTCCTCGACCGCGACCCGCACCGGACGGCCGAGCGCGATGGCGGCCGCCCGCACCAGCAGGGCGACCGCATCCGCGGTCCCGCTCGTCACGAGGACGTCCTCCGCCTCGACGTCGATCCCGCGCGAGCGCCGCAGCTGCTCGGCGATCCGCCTCCGCAGACCCGCGTGCCCCGCCGCCGACGGCAGCTCCGAGGGCGGCGCCGAGAGCGCCGGCCGCCAGGCGGCCCGCCACTCCGGCCCGTCGAGATCGCGCGTGTCCGGGCGCCCCGGCCGCAGATCCAGCCGGGCCGTCGCCGGCAACACCGCCGGCTCCGCCCGCTCGACCCGGGACCGGATCGGCACGACCACCCCGTCCGCCGCCACCGTCACCGCCGCGCGCGGGTGCGCCACGAGGTAGCCCTCGCCGACCAGCTGATCGACCGCCGCGACGACCGAGCCGCGCGAGACCCCCAGCTGCTGCGCCAGGACCCGGCTGGACGGGATGGCATCGCCGGCCCCGTAGCGCCCGTCGAGCACCGCCGCCCGCAGCGCCTCGGCCAGCCCGGAGCGGACCGCTCCGCGCTCCGGCGCACGCAGCAGCAGCGGCACCTCGAGATCACCGGACGCCATGGACTCCCCCGTTCTGGACCACTCGACCCGTGGCTCCCTGGCATTCTCGCAGATCCAGTGCGGACGCGATCCTCGGACCATGGACACCCTCGACACCACCGACCGCACCCGCGTCACCCGGCTCCGCGACCGCCAGGTCCTCGACCGCGGCGCCCTGGACGCCCTGCTCGACGAAGCGCTGATCGCGCACGTCGCCGTCGTCCGCGACGGAGCCGCGATCGTGCTGCCGATCCTCTTCGCCCGCGACGGCGACGACCTCCTCCTGCACGGCTCGAGCGGCGGCGGCCTCCTGCGCGAGGCGGCGCGCGGCTCGCTGCTCACCGTCGCCGTGACCCTCGTCGACGGCCTCGTCGTCGCCCGCTCCGCCTTCGACAGCTCGATGAACTACCGCTCCGCGATGATCCTCGGCCGCGCCGAGCCCGTCGAGGGCCCCGGCAAGGCCCGTGCCCTCGACCTGCTGACCGAGCGCCTCCTCCCCGGCCGCCCCGCCGAGACCCGCCCGAGCACCGCCCGCGAGATCGCCGCCACCCTCGTCCTGCGCCTGCCCCTCGCCGAGGCGAGCCTCAAGATCCGCGCCGCCGGCCCCTCCGACGACGACGCTCAGACCCCCGGCGTCTGGGCGGGCACCGTCCCCCTGGTCACCCGCACTCTCCCCGCGGTGCGGGCCCCCGGGTCCGCGCCCGAGCTCCCGGCGTCGGCGACCGCCTTCACCAGCACGATCGACAGCACAGTGCCGCCCTTCCGCTGATCCCGCACCGTCAGGGGAGGACGAGCCTGCAGACCCGCCCCGCTGAGGACGGCGGGTCTCGATACGCCCCTCCGGGGCTACTCGACCAGCATGGTTGCGGCGCCGTCATGCTGATCGAGTAGCCCGCGCAGCGGGCGTATCGAGATCCACCGGCGTCAGCAGGCGGGTCTGCAGATCTGCCCTGCTGACAACCATGGGTCTCGATACGCGCCTGCGGCGCTACTCGACCAGCATGGATGGGCCCCTCCGGGGCTACTCGACCAGCATGGATGGGCCCCTAAGGGCCCACTCGCTCAGCATGGATGAGCACCTCCGGGGCTACTCGACCAGCATGGACGGGCCCCTCCGGGGCTGCTCGACCAGCATGCTGAGGCCCGCCGCCGAGCACGAGGCGCGGGTGCGGTGCCTCGTCGCGGCTCCTGGCTCGGGTCTGGCGGGCGCGCCGCAGGCGCGCGGGAGGGAGCCGCGGCGAGGTACCGCACCCGCGCCGTCACGCAGTGACGCGCCCCGAGCCGCCCCGCGCCGTCGCGAAGCGACGCGCCAGAGGACCCTACTTGGTGTCCTGCCTCGGGAACACGACCTTCTGCACCACGATGATCACCGAGGCCGCGACGGGGATCGCCACGAGGGCCCCCAGCACGCCCGCGAGCGTGCCGCCCGCGACGGCCGCGATGACGACGACGGCGCCGGGCACGGACACGGCGCGGTTCATGATCCGCGGGCTGAGGACGTACGCCTCGACCTGCATGTAGACGAGGTAGTAGATCGCCGCGACGAGCGCCGTCACCGGCGAGGCGAGCAGGCAGGCGAGCGAGATGATGACGGCGCCCGAGATCGTCCCGACGAGCGGGATCAGCGAGCCGAGGAAGGCGACGCAGGCCAGCAGCGCCGGCACCGGGCCGCCGATGATCAGCAGCAGGATGAAGGTCAGCACGCCGTTGACCGCCGCGAGCGAGACCTGGCCGACGACGTAGCGGCCGACCGCGCCGGTGATCTCCTCGCCGACCTCGCGCGCCTTCGGGCGGTGGGAGGCGGGCGCGAAGCGGTACGCGACCGACTTCATCGAGCGCAGCGAGGCGAGGAAGTAGAGGGTGAGGATCAGCACGATGATCGCGCCGGTGACGCCGCTCGCGATGCCGCTGCCGACCGCGAGGATGCCGCCGCCGAGCGAGAGCAGGTTGTTCGGGTTGCCGATGAAGCTCTGCACGCTGCCGATGAGCGAGTCGACGTCGACGACGCCGCTGAGCTGCCGCTCCAGGTCGAGCACCCACGGCTGCGAGGCGATGTCGGAGACGATCCGGGGAGCGCTCGTCACGAAGATCGTGAGCTGCTCGATCAGGATCGGGATGATGTAGAGGAGCAGCCCGGCGAAGATCAGCAGCACCGAGGCCAGCACGATCGTGATCGCCAGCGCGCGCGGGATCCTCTTGCTCTCCAGCCAGGAGACGAGCGGGTCGAGGCCGAGGGCGAAGAACAGGGCGACGAACACGTAGGTGAGCACGGTGCCCAGCGAGACGACCAGTCCGCCGACCACGAGGGCGACGAGCACGCCGAGACCGCCGAAGAGGCCGATCCGGAACGAGCGGATGGTGAACTGCGGTCGCTCCGGGTCGCTCGACACCACGATGTCGGGTTCGACGACGGGCTGGGCCGGCGCGGCGGCACGCCGGCGGGAGCGGGCGAAGGCGCGCGGGGTGATCATGCGTCGAGCGTAGCGGGGCCCGGACGGCCGCCCGCGCCGCGGGAGAAGGCTTGACGGACGGGCGCCGGAGGGGTGCCCGGCAGCGTGGCCGACGGCCCGCTCAGTGCTCGGGATCGTGCTCGTCGACGGCGGCGTCGTCGCGGTGCAGCTCGGCGTGCCGGTCCCACTCGGCGAGCAGCTGCTCGATGGCCGCGTGGAAGCGGGCGGTCGCGGCTCCGGGGCTCGTGTCGCCGAAGTAGTGGGCGACCCAGCGCTCGAGGCGCTCGACCGCCGCCTCGTCGTGCTCGACGCTCTCGAGCCGGGGGACGATCGCGGCCGCGTCCTCGGCGCGCAGCCACTCCGCATCGCCGAGGTAGCCGGACTCGTCGACCTCGGCCGCCGGGCTGATCGGCCGGGTGACCAGCAGCGGTCGGCCGGTCGCGAGCCGGTCGTAGACCATGGCCGAGACGTCCAGCACCGCGATGTCGGCGGTGAGCTGCCAGCCGAGCTCGGCGGAGGTGTCGTGCACGTGCCGGGCCGCCGGATCCGCCGCGTTCGCCGCCGCGATCAGCGCGACGATCTCTCGGTCCGCCGCCCCGTAGGCCGGGTCGACGGCGCCGCTGCGCGGGTGCGGCCGGTAGACCAGGCGGTAGCGCGGGTCGGCCAGCAGGGCTCGGGTGAGCGCGACGCCGTGGGTGCGGATCGAGCCGTAGCCGGCGGCGGGGCGGTCGCCCTCCCAGGTGGGCGCGTAGAGCACGACGCGGCGCTCGTCCGCGGGGTAGGGGGTGCGGCCGGAGACGTGGTCCGCCTGCGGGCGGCCGATGGCGATCGCGCGCTTGTCGAAGTCGAAGTCCCAGAGCACGCGGCGCAGGCGCGCGAGCGCGGCGTCGCCGGCGATGAAGCTGTAGTCGTAGGCCTTGAACTGGTTGGTCGTCATGTACATCTTGTCGCTCTCGCCGTGGTTGACGAAGACGTGCCAGCGGCGCCCGTAGCGCATCATCTGGAAGTTGCGCGCGTTCTGGTTGACGTAGAGGACGATCCGCAGCGGCTGCTCGTCGATGGCGGTCTCGAGGTCGGCGACGGAGCGCACGTGCGCGACCGGGAGCGGGCTCTCGCGCAGCAGCGCCCGGGTGGCGGTGGCGTTCCGGGAGAGGAGGACGACCGGATGGGTCTTGGCGAGCTCCTGTAGCGGCGCGTACCACTGGCGCAGCTGGTAGAGGTTGATGTCGCCGTCGGCGAAGTAGACGCCGATCTCGAAGACGCCGGGTGTCAGCGGCGCCCGGGCCGCGAGCTCGCGGGCGACGTCGCGGCGGGCCCGCCGCGCGGTGAGCAGGTCGCGGGCCACTCCGCGCGCCAGCGTCGCGTCCCGGAGCAGGCGGGAGAGGACGGCGCGGGGGGCGGGTGTCATCGGACCAGGCTACAAGCCGGGTTCGAGCATGCTGATCGAGCAGCCCGAGCAGCGACCACCATGCTGATCGAGTAGCCCGCGCAGCGGGCGTATCGAGATCCACCGTCGCCGGAAGGCCGGCTCTGCAGACCGGCCTCCGTGCGACGGTGGGTCTCGATACGCCCCTGCGGGGCTACTCGACCAACATGGATGCATCGCCCGTGCGCGACGGTGGGTCTCGATACGCCCCTCCGGGGCTACTCGACCAGCATGGAGCTGCGGGTCCACTCGACCAGCAAGGCTCTGCGGACTACTCGGCCGGCGAGGCGGAGGCCGGGGTCACGCGGAGCCAGACGAACTGCAGGGGGGCGAGGCGGAAGCCCTCGCGGAGGTCGACGGCGATCTCGGTCACCAGGTCGACCGCCTCGGGCGCGAAGCCGCCGAAGCGCTCCGGCGCGACTTCCTGCGCCTCGTCGGAGACGTTGGCCAGGACGAGCACGGCCTCGCCGTCGCCGGGGCGCTGGTAGCCGAGCACGTGGTCGTTGACCGCGTCGAAGACCGTGAGCGCGTTGCCCGCGAAGAGGTCCGTCCGCTTGCGCACCGCGATCAGGTGCAGGAGCCCGCCGAAGATCTCGGCCGCGTCGGCCCCCGGAGTCTCGCGCTCGGCGTAGCGTTCGGCGGGCCGCCGCGGTCGGTTCACCCAGCGGGAGTCGCCCGCGGTGCTCGGATCGTCCAGGTAGGTGTGGTCGTTCAGCTGTCCCACCTCGTCGCCGAGGTAGAGCAGCGGGAGACCGCCGGTGCTGAGGGCGATGGAGTGCGCGAGCAGCACCCGGTCGATCCCGTAGGGGTCGCCCGCCTCGACGCCCGCGAGCGAGGCGGTCGTGCCGGACACCCGGCGGTCGCCGGTGCGCGGGTTCTCCTGGAACGGCACGCCCCGGGCGAAGGTCCCCTCGAAGCGGTCGGTGTAGAAGTCGTTGAGGAAGCGCCGGTGCCCGGCCGCGTCGATGCCGAGCTCGGCGGCGTCCTCGTCGGCGAAGGTCCAGCCGATGTCGTCGTGCCCGCGGACGTAGTTGACCCACGCCGTCCCGGCCGGAAGCGCGTGCCGCCGCTCGAGCGCCTGGGCGAGCAGCCGGACGTCGCGGGTCGCGAGCGCCTCCCAGGTCAGCGCCATCTGCAGCGGGTTGTAGGAGAGCTGGCACTCCTCGAGGTCGATGTACTCGATCACCTCGTCGGGGTGCACGATCGCCTCGGACTTGAACAGCAGCGACGGCGCGGCGAGCCGGCAGACCTCGTTGAACGCGCGCAGCAGCAGGTGCGCCTCGGGCTGGGACTCGCAGGTGGTGCCGAGCTCCTTCCAGATGAAGGCGACCGCGTCCATCCGCAGCGCGTCGACGCCCTGGTTGGCGAGGAAGAGCATCTCGCCCGCCATCGCGCGGAAGACCTCGGGGTTCGAGTAGTTGAGGTCCCACTGGTAGCGGTGGAACGTCGCCCACACCCAGCGCCCGTCCTCGAGCTGCACGAAGGAGCCGGGGTGGTCGTCCGGGAAGATCTCGCGGGTGGTGCGCTCGAAGGCGTCCGGCTGCTCGCGGTCCGGGTAGATCCAGTAGTAGTCCTCGTAGCGCTGCTCGCCCGCGAGCGCCTTCCGCGCCCACTCGTGCTCGTTCGAGGTGTGGTTGAAGACGAAGTCGACGACGAGCGCGATGCCGTGCTCGCGCAGCTCGGCCGCGAGCAGGCGGAGATCGTCCATGTCGCCGAGGTCCGGGCGCACGCGGCGGTAGCTGGACACCGCGTAGCCGCCGTCCGACTCCCCCTCCGGAGCGTCGAAGACCGGCATCAGGTGCAGGTAGTTCAGCCCGATCTGGCGGAAGTACGGGATCTCGGCGCGCAGCCCCGCGAGGTCGCCGGCGAAGCGGTCGACGTAGCAGACGCCGCCGAGGGCCTTGTTCGAGAGGAACCAGTCCGGGTGCTGCCCGCGGGCACGATCGAGCACGCGCAGGTCCTCCGGGCGCTCCTGCCAGGAGGTCGCGGCGAGCTCGACCAGGGCGACGATCTGCTCGACGAGGTCGTCGCGACGCGCGTAGACCGCGGCGAGCAGATCGACCAGCCGCGGGAGGCGGGCGTCCAGGCGCGACCGGAACTCGGGATCGGCGACCGGCCCGCCGAGGGCGTCCACGCGGGAGCGCACGGCCGCGATCAGGTCGTCGGGGGTGGGCACCGGCTCGTCCAGCACTGCACCGGGCAGAGCTGTCGAGGGGGGCTGCGTCGAATCGAACACCGTCGTCCTTCCGAGGGGCGTCCGCCCGGCGGGGGGCGGATTCCCCGATGCTAGACGATCGGGGGACGCCCGGCGACCGTCATGCGCAGCAGCGTCCGGCCTGCCAGAATGCGGCGCTCCCCGGGGTCGGCGGTCCAGCCCTCGCGCCAGCCGGCGAACCAGGCCCGCAGCGCCGGGCGGTCGTTCCGCCAGCGCAGGCACTGGATCGCGGTCCATGAGCCGACGTAGGCGAGCGCCAGCGGAGCCGGCAGCGAGCGGCGGGCGAGCCACACCCGGTTGCGGGCGTTCAGCCGGTAGTAGTCGGCGTGCCGGGTCGGCTGGATCACCGGGTGCTGCGCGACGAGCTCGCCCGCGTACCAGGTGCTGCGCCCGGTGTCCCAGACCCGCCAGGCCAGCTCGATGCCCTCGTGCGCGTAGAAGAAGGGAGCGGCCCAGCCGCCGGTCCGCTCGAAGACGTCGCGGCGCAGCACCACCGCGCCCTCCCAGACCGAGAAGACGGGTCCGGAGCGGCGCGGGTCGCCCTTGAGGATGCGCGGGGTCCAGCGCCGGGGGGCGGGAGTGCCGTCGACGCTGTCGACTCGCGGCTGCACCATGCCGATCCGGCGCGGCGAGGCGAGCAGCGCGATCGCGTCGCGGAGGAAGCTCGGCGAGGGCACGCGCGCGTCGTCGTCGAGGAAGAACAGGTACTCCCCCGCGACGGCCGGCACGCCGGCGTTGCGGCCGGCCGGGATGCCGAGGTTCTCCGGGAGGGCGAGCGCGCGGACCCCCTCGGGCAGTCCCTCGGGCACCCAGCCGTTGCCGACGCAGACGACGTCGAGCTCGACGCCCTCCTGGGCGAGGACGCTCGCGAGCCCGGCCGCGAGGTCGTCGGGACGCGTGCCCTGGGTCAGGACGACGACGCCGACGCGCGGCAGTCCGCCCGGCTCAGGACCGGACACGCTTGGAGGCCATGATCGCGACGAAGTGGCCGACGAGCGCGAGGAGCGCGAGCGGCAGCAGCGCCGACACCAGCACCCGGTCGGCCGTTCCGGCGCCGACGACCAGCCCGACCAGGCTCGCGGCGAAGGCCAGCATGGTCAGCTCGACCGAGTGGTACAGCCGGTGGAACGGCACGAACCGCGCGGCACGGCGCAGGCGCGCGAGAGCGGAGGAGGACGGCGTCGCCTCCCCCTTCGTGTCGGCGAGCTTCGTCAGCCCGGCGTTCGCCCGGGCGACGTGCACCATGTCGTTGAGCGCCTTGTTCAGCACGATCACGAGCGCGAGCGCGAGGCCGATCGAGGTCCACAGGAAGTCCTCCGGAGCGTCGAAGGGGATCCCGGCGGCGCGCAGTCCGAGCGCGATCGGGATCAGCGACTCGGTCGTGTAGTGGCCGACCTTGTCCAGGAAGACGCCGGCGGGCGACGAGGTGCGGCGCCAGCGCGCGACCTCGCCGTCGCAGCAGTCGACGAGCATCTGCAGCTGGCCGAGGATCAGCGCGAGGGCGGCGCCGGCGATCCCGGGGATCAGCAGCGCCGCGGCCGCGCTCCAGCCCACGAGGATCATCAGCCCGGTCACGCCGTTGGCCGAGATCGAGGTGCGCAGCAGCTGCATGGTCAGGTACGGCGAGAAGCGGCGCAGGTAGAGCGACGCCGTCCAGTGCTCGGCGTTGCGCCGCCCGCGGACCTCGGGGGGCTGGGCGACCGCGCGGAGCTCGGCGATCGATCGCGGTCTGTCGGTGCTGGTCATGCGTCCCTCGCGGAGTCGGCGGCGGGGTCGGCCGCGGGGTGGTGGCGGTGCGCCGCGATGTTGCTGGTGAGGCCCGCGAAGCCGAGCACGAAGCCGGTGCCCCAGGCCACGTGGATGGCGGGGATCACGACGAGGAACCACAGCATCGTGCGCGGTCCGTCGACGCGGGCGACGGCGATCGTGGCCGCCGCCACGAGGGCGAGGTAGCCGACCGGGACGACGAGGCCGAGCAGCAACCAGGGCGCGGCGCCGAGCAGCGCCTGCAGCGCTCCGGCGATGCCGGCGAGCAGACCCAGGGCGAGCAGCGCCACGAGGACGGGGGGTGCGAAGTAGCGGAGGGACCGCGAGGCCGGGAACAGCCGGGTCAGCTCGCCCCGCCACATCCCGGTGGAGAGGAACTGCCGCAGCAGCGCCCGCATCGACGGCCGGGGCCGGTAGGTGACGGTGAGCCGCGGGGTGAACCAGACGAGTCCGCCCGCCTCGCGCAGCCGGCGGTTGAGCTCCCAGTCCTGACCGCGCTTGAAGCGCTCGTCGAAGAGGCCGGCGCGCTCGAGGGCGGAGCGGCGGAAGACGCCGAGGTAGACCGTGTCGGCCGGGCCCTCCTCGCCGCCGACGTGGTGCGGGGTGCCGCCGAGGCCGATCCGCGAGCCGTAGGCGCGGGCGACGGCGCGCTGGAACGGCGTCAGCCCCTCGGCCGCCATCACTCCGCCGACGTTCGCGGCACCCGAGCGCTGCAGCGCCTCGACGGCGATCCGCGCGTAGTCAGGCGGCAGGACGGAGTGCGCGTCGACGCGGACGACGACGGGGTGCCGCGAGGCGCGGATCGCGGCGTTCAGTCCGGCCGGTGTCGAGCCGACGGGATTCGCCACGACGCGGATCCGCTCGTCGGCCGCGCTGAGCTCGGCGACGAGCCGCTCGGTGCCGTCGATGCTGGGCGCGAGCGCGAGGACGACGTCGAAGGGCCCGGTGTAGTCCTGGGCGAGCAGCGAGTCGACGGCCGCCCGCACGTGGGTGACCTCGTTGAGCACGGGCATCACGTAGGAGACGCCGGGCAGATCGGGGAGGTCGTCCGTCGGGGTCTCGGGCTGCATGGGTCCAGTTCGTGAGGCGGGGCCGGGCGTCCTGGCCGGACGCGGGCGCCCCACACTACCAGCGGGCCGCGCACCGCCCCGCGGACGCGGAGCAGCCCCCGGGGACGGATCCCCGGGGGCTGCCGCTCGTTGCGGAAGGAGTCAGCTGGTGGCCATGGTGCCGAGCGTGACGTCGATCTCGAACGTCTTCCCGTTGCGCACGTAGGTCAGCTTCACGTCGGCGTTCGCGGCCTGCGCGCGCACCTGGGCGGTGAGGTCCGAGGCGCTCGTGATCGGCGTCCCGGCCACTCCGGTGACGATGTCGCCCGCGGCGAGACCGGCGGCCTGCGCGGCACCGCCGCTGGTCACCTCCTGGATCTTCGCGCCGAGGACGTCCTGGGTGGAGTCCGAGACGCTCGCGCCGAGGAGGCCGTGGGTGGCGGAGCCGTTCGCGATGATCTCCTTCGCGACGCGCTCGGCGACCGCGCTGGGGACCGCGAAGCCGACGCCGATGTTGCCGGACTGCCCTCCCGAGCTCGAGGACTGCCCCGCACTGGCGATCGCGACGTTGACGCCGATCAGCTCGCCGTCGCTGTCGAGCAGCGCGCCGCCCGAGTTGCCGGGGTTGATCGCCGCGTCCGTCTGGATGACGGGCAGCGAGATGGTGCTCGTGGCCGGCGTCTGCTGGGTCTGGCCCGGGATGTCGAAGTTGAACGGGCTCTCCGCGCCGCCGCTCGAGCTGTCGCCCGAGTCGTCGGGGGCGGCGGAGGAGGCGACCTGGATGCTGCGGTTGAGCGCGCTCACGATGCCGTCGGTGACGGTGCCGGAGAGGCCGAGCGGCGCGCCGATCGCAACGGCGGTGTCCCCGACGTTGACCTCGGAGGAGTCGGCGAAGGTGATCGGGACCAGGTCGGTCGCGTCCGCCAGCTTGATCACGGCGAGGTCGAGCGTCGGGTCGGTGCCGACGATGGTCGCGGTGAAGATGCGGCCGTCCGAGGTGGTGACGGTGACCGCTCCGTCCGAGATCTGGCCGTCGAGGGTGACGACGTGGGTGTTGGTGAGGACGTAGCCGTCCTTCGAGAGGACGATGCCCGAGCCGGTGCCGGACGAGGAGCTGCCGGCGACGGCGATCGTGACGACGCTCGGAGTGGCCTTCGCGGCGACGGCGGTCGCGGTGGTCGCGTCCTCGGCGTTGTTCACCGTGATGGTCTGCGAGCCGCTCGAGGAGACGACGCGGGTGCCGGCTCCGTTGGAGGCGGACCACAGTCCGAAGACGCCGGCCCCGGCGACTCCGCCGACGACCGCGCCGATGGCGAGGGCGGCGACGACGCCGACACCGGCGCGGCGCTTGGTGGCGGTGGGCGGGCCGACCGGGGGCTGGCCGCCGCCGAACGAGCCCTGCTCGCCGACGGGCGGCTGCTCGGTGCTCTGCACGGTGTGCGCGGCGGGAGGGGCGAACTGGCCGTAGCGCGGGGTCGGCGGGACCGGCTGGGCCTGGTTCCCCTCCGCCGAGTTCGACGTGTAGGACGGGAGGGGCTCGGTGGGCCCGGTGGACGACGACGGCGCTCCGGTGCCCGAGGGGTACGTGGGCTGTCCGGGGGTGTGCTCGCCGGAGATGGGCTGGTTCGCCTCGTGGCGGCGATCCTCCGGCGTGCGGGGATCCTCCGGCTGACGAGGACCGTCGTGACTCTCGGTCATGGGTGGTGCTCCTTCCAAGCGGGGATAGCTTGACCAGGGAACCTGTGCGTTCCTTATGACGCGCCTGCGAGCGGCACGCCAATGCCCGCCGGTGCGCCCGCGGGGGCTCCAGCCGCCAGACTGGCGGGGTGAGCATCCACGGATCCTGGACCCGCGCCGCCGCCGGCGCCGGTCTTCTCGGCCCGAGCGGCGAGGTCGCCGCCACCGTCTTCAGCGAGATGAGCGCCCTCGCCGCGCGGACCGGGGCGATCAACCTCGGCCAGGGCTTCCCTGACGAGGACGGGCCGCAGGAGGTGCTCGAGGCGGCGCGCGCGGCGATCTCCGCGGGCCTCAACCAGTACCCGCCGGGGCCGGGCTTCCCGGTGCTCCGCGAGGCCGTCTCGGCGCACCAGCGGCGGTTCTACGACCTCGCCGTCGACCCGGACGGCGAGGTGCTGGTCACCACCGGCGCCACGGAGGCGCTCGCGGCGACACTGCTCGCGCTCCTCGAGCCCGGTGACGAGGTCGTCACCTTCACTCCGCACTACGACGCCTACGGCGCGCTGATCGCCCTGGCCGGCGGCGTGCACCGCACGGTCCCGCTGCGGGGGACGGACTTCCACGTCGACCACGAGGAGCTGACGGCCGCCGTCTCCGACCGCACCCGGGTCATCCTGGTCAACGACCCGCACAACCCGACCGGCTCCGTGCTGCCCGCCGAGACCCGGGAGCTGATCGTGCGGCTCGCGCACCGGCACGACGCGCTGATCGTCACCGACGAGGTCTACGAGCACCTGCGCTTCGACGGCGGCCACGTGCCGATCGCGACGCTGCCCGGCGCCCGGGAGCGGACGCTCACCGTCTCCTCCGCGGGCAAGACCTTCAGCACCACCGGCTGGAAGATCGGCTGGATCACCGGGCCGCGCGCGCTGATCACCGCGGTGCTCGCGGTGAAGCAGTTCCTCACCTACGTCAGCGGGTCGCCGTTCCAGGGCGCGGTCGCCGTCGGCCTCGAGCTGCCCGACGCGTTCTTCACCGGCATCGCGGCGACGCTGGAGCGCAAGCGCGACGTGCTCGCGGCCGGGCTCGCGGCGGCCGGCTTCACGGTGTCGCCGTCGGCGGGGTCGTACTTCGTCGTCGCGGACGCGGCTCCGCTCGGCTGGGACGACGGGGTCGCCTTCTGCCGGGCGCTGCCCGGGCTCGCCGGGGTGGTGGCGGTGCCGGTGTCGGCCTTCTGCAGCGCCGAGGACGCGGACGCCTACCGCTCGCTGGTGCGGTTCGCGTTCTGCAAGCGCTTCGAGGTGCTCGACAGCGCGGCCGAGGGGCTAGCGGGACTCGCGCGCCGCGGCTGACCGGCGGCCGGCCCGGACGGGGCGGACCTCGAAGCGCCGCAGGGCGAGCGCGGGGTTCTTCTCGCGCGCCGAGGCGATGCGCTCCTGCGAGAGCCAGGCGACCGCGACGTCCTCGACCTCGCCGAGCGTGGCGATCTCGACGCCCATCGGGTCGACGATCATGCTCGTCCCGACGCCGATCGGCGGGGTCTGGTCGGCGGCGACGAGGTAGATCGTGTTCTCCAGCGCACGGGCGGTGACCAGGGTGCGCCAGTGCGCCTCCTTGAGCGGGCCGCGGACCCACTCGGCGGGGGCCGCGACCACGTCGGCGCCCGCGTCGATGAGCCAGCGGGTCACCTCCGGGAAGCGCAGGTCGTAGCAGGTCTGCAGGCCGACGACGAGGCCGCCCACCTCGAAGGTCTGCGGCACGCCGATCTCGCCGGGCGCGACCCAGTCGGACTCGGTCTGGCCGAAGGCGTCGTAGAGGTGCAGCTTGCGGTAGGTCGCGACGACCGCTCCCCCGGGCTCGACCGCGACGAGGGTGTTGGCGATCCGCTCGCCGTCGTCGACGGACTCGACCATGCCCGCCACCAGGTGGACGCCGAGCTCGCGCGCGATCTCGCCGAGGCCCTGGACGAACGGGCCGTCGAGCGCCTCGCCCGCGGCGACGAGCTCGGGGCCGAGCGGGTCGACGAAGAACGAGCTGTACTCGGGCAGGACGACGACGCTCGCGCCGCGCTGCGCCGCGACGCCGGCGAGCCGGCGGATCGCCGCCAGGTTCGCCGCGCGGTCGTCGGTCGGAGCGAACTGCGCGACGGCGAAGCCGACGGCCGCCGCGCTCGCGGGCTGGGCGGCCTTGCGCGTGGAGGCCCTGCGCTGCGCCGCCATCAGCTCGGCGGGTAGAGGAAGAGCGGGACGCTCGAGGCCGGGATCGTCCGCGCGTGGTACGCGTGGTCGTTGCCCCAGTTGTACTCCTCGAGCGAGACGGTGCCGTCGCCGTTCACGGACTGCACGTAGGCGACGTGGTTGCCGTTGAACCAGGCGACGGCGCCGGGGACGGGCGTGGTGCTGGTCTCCCAGCCGTGCGAGGCCCACTGGCCGGCCCAGGCGTAGGCGCTGCCGCCGCCGGGGGTCAGGTTGCCCCAGGTCCACTTGAACGGGGCGCCGGTGGAGCCCTGGTCGCGGTTGAGGCGCCAGGCGACGAAGTCGACGCACTCGCGGTAGTAGTAGCGCAGCGGCGAGAGCCCGCCGCCCTGGTCGTCGGTCAGCGCGTCACGCCAGGGGTAGTCGTCGCCCTCCTCGCGGGGGGTGACGGAGCTGCTGGTGCCGCCCGAGCGGCTCGGGGAGGCGGCGGCCGAGGACGTGCCGGAGGCTTCCTCGGCGGCTGCGGCGGCGGCAGCCGCGGCATCGGCGGCGGCCTTCTCCGCGGCCGCGGCGAGGGCGCGCGCCTGCGCGGCGGCCTCGTCGAGCTGCGCCTGCGTGGGGGCGGTGAAGGAGTCGCGGATGACCTGCTCCTGCACGGCGGTCGACGCGACCGTGAGCTTCTGGTTGCCGAGCGCCTGGATGCGGGCGGCGGCCTCGATCGCGGCCTGCGAGTCGGGCGCGGGGTCGAAGGAGTAGGCGGGGAGGGCCATCACGGCGACCATGCCGGCGATCGCGGCGGCGGCGACCGTGCTGACCGTCGTGCGGAGGACGCGACCGCGGCGGCGGCGGACGGGCGCCACCGTCGCGAGGACGGGCGTGCGCACCGCCACGGGGGCGACGGGCACCGGGCGGGTGCGGGGAGTCGGACGCTGAGTCTGTGCGGCGGATTCGGCGTCCCGCCGGCTCCGGCGGGTGAGGTGGACCCCCTCGCTCGGAGACCCGTCCCGGGTCGCTCCTGCGGTCTCGTCCACCTGTTCGTCGCTCACACCAGCACCCTTCGCATCCCGGACGAGGATAGCGTGCACCCCGGCCCGACACACCGAGCGACTCGGCGTCGGGCCGGAGGTCCGGCGGCGGTGGAGCCTCCTGGGAAGGATCACCCAGTGCGCAGGGAGAAGCCATGCTGATCGAGTAGGCCGCGCAGCGGGCGTATCGAGATCCACCGACCGGCGGAGTAGCGTCGCGCGCAGGACGCGGCGACGGCGCTGCGCGGACGGGAGTGCGGTCATGATCCGGAGCGAGTGGGCCTTCAGCGGCTTCAGTGTGCGGGACGTCGAGGCGGCGAGGGCGTTCTACGGCGACGTCCTCGGGCTGGAGGTGTCGGTCAACACGATGGGGATCCTCGACATCGCCCTGCCCGGCGGCGGGAGCGCCATCGCCTACCCGAAGCCGAGCCACGTGCCGGCCGAGTTCACGATCCTCAACTTCGCCGTCGAGGACGTCGACGCGGCGGTCGCGGCACTCAACGACTCCGGTGTCGTCACCAAGATCTACTCGGACAGCGAGATGCCGACGGACGAGAACGGCGTGATGCGCGGGCGGGGACCGACGATCGCCTGGTTCCGCGACCCGTCGGGCAACGTGCTGAGCGTCATCGACGCGGCCTCGTAGCGCCGTCGGACGCCGCCGTTAACGACGAAAGCCGGCCGCTTTCGCGACCGGCTTCCGTCTTCTTGTTGCGGGGGCAGGATTTGAACCTACGACCTCTGGGTTATGAGCCCAGCGAGCTACCGAACTGCTCCACCCCGCGGCACAAGAAGAGACACTACACGGGGATCAGGAGCGATGCAAATCGAGTGGGAACCCGGAGCAGGCAGTGCCGTGCCCGGCGGCTCATTCGGGCTTCGTCGCCGTCCACGCGACGCCGTCGAGAGCGCTCGCGGCGACCTCGAGACCGGTCGCCCGGAGAGCCTCCGCGACGTCCTCGCCCGAGCGCTCCCAGGTGCGCACCGCCGGGTCGTCGACGCGCGGCCGCGCCTGCGCGCCGATCACCGCGGTCCCACCCGGTGCGACGAACCACTCGACGACACGCGCCCACTCCTCGAGGTCGGGGAGCCAGGCGACCGCGTCCAGGGTCGTCACGACGGCGTCGAAGGCGTCGGGCTCGGGCAGCATGTGCCGCAGCTCGTAGAGGTTGGCGCAGACGAAGCGGGTCCGCTCGGCAAGACCGCGCTCGCGGGCCGCCTCGCGGGCCAGCCGGATCGCCGGCATCGAGAAGTCGACGCCGATGACGTCCTCGCCCCGCTCGGCGAGCAGGAGCGCGTCGCCCCCGGCACCGCACTGCAGGTGCAGGACCCGCGCCCCGGCCGGGACCGCCGCCCCGAACGCCCGGAGGGGCGCGCCGTCACCGGCACGCCCCTCCCAGTACTCCCGGTTCGGATCGAGCCACTCCCCTGCGCGCAGGTGCTCGCCACGATCGACCTGGACCATCGGCCTACTGCTGCCCCTCGGCCGCCAGCGCCCGCTGGAGCGCCTCGGTGAGCTGCTCGTCCGCCGCCGCGAAGGCGGTCAGGTCGCCGGCCTTCAGGGCGGTCTCGCGGGCGGCGAGAGCCGTGCTCGCGTCGCTCAGCGCGGCCTGGAGCTCGGTCTGGTCGCCCGTCGGAGCCGTCCCGCCGGTGCCCGCGTCGCCGGTCCCGGTATCGCCCGTGCCCGGATCCGCCGTGTCGGTCGGCGTCGGGGTCGGAGTGACCACCGTGCCGGTGTCACCCGCGTCCGCTCCCGAGTCGCCGCCGAAGAGGCTGTCGAGGGCGGCGTCGAGGGTGTCCTCGAAGGCGATGTCGTCACCGAAGGCGACGAGCACCTTCTGCAGGAGCGGGAAGCTCGTGTCGCCGTTCGAGCTGACGTAGATCGGCTGCACGTAGAGCAGACCGCCGCCGACGGGCAGGGTCAGCAGGTTGCCGCGGGTCACCGTGGTGTCGCCGCGCTGGAGCAGTGCCAGCTGGTTCGCGACGGTCGGGTCGGTGTTGAACGCGTTCTGCACCTTGCCGGGGCCGGGCACCGTGTCGTCGCTCGGCAGCTCGAGCAGCCGGAGCGTGCCGTAGCCGTCGGCCACCGCGCCCTCCGTCGAGCCCGCGTCCGAGTCGGCGACGAGGTAGCCGGTCAGCACGTTGCGGCTCGCCGCGCTGCCGGGTGTGCTCGCCGGGATGTACGTGGAGTACAGCGAGTACGACGGCGTCTCGACGTCGGGGGTCTGCAGCGTCAGGTAGTACGGCGGCTGCAGCGTGTCCCCGCCGCCGACGGCGGCCGTGCTCGCTCCCCCCGAGGTCGGGTCGTTCGGCGTGGACCAGGCGGCCTCGCGGGAGTAGAACGAGCCGGCGTCGGTCACGTGGTACGTGCCGAGCACGGCGCGCTGCACCTTGAAGAGGTCCTCCGGGTAGCGGACGTGGCTGAGCAGGCCGGCCGACATCTCGCTGATCGGCTCCACGGTGCTCGGGAAGATCTTCTGCCAGGTCTGCAGGATCGGGTCCTCGGTGTCCCAGGCGTAGAGCGTCACGCTGCCGTCGTAGGCGTCGACCGTGGCCTTGACCGAGTTGCGGATGTAGTTGACGTCGTCGGTCGGGAACTGCTGCTGCGTGTTGGTGTCGGCGATCGCCTGCGACAGGCTCTGCACCTCCGAGTACGGGTAGTCCGCGGAGGTGGTGTAGCCGTCGACCACCCAGACGACGCGGCCGTCGACGACGGTCGGGTAGGCGTCCGAGTCGAGCGTCAGGTACGGGGCGACCTTCTGGACGCGCTGCACCGGGTCGCGGTCGTAGAGGATCTGCGACTGGTCGTTGACGCCGTCCGACAGGAAGATCTGCTCGGACTGGAACTTGATCGCGTAGACGAGCTTCTTGAAGACGTTGTCGAGCGAGGGGCCGCCGTTGCCGTCGAAGGTCGTGTAGGTCTGCTGCTCGCCCTCGGTGCCCGAGGGGTAGTCGAGCTCGATGTTGCGGTCGCCGTCGCCGCCGACGATCGAGTAGCCGGGCGAGTTCTCGCCGAAGTAGATCCGCGGCTCGTAGTCGCCGAGGTCACCGGTCGTCGGGACGCCGGACTCGATGAAGACCGGCTCGCCGTCGGACGAGCGCTGGTTGCCGTACGCGGCGACCAGGCCGTAGCCGTGGGTGTAGACGAGGGTCTGGTTGTACCAGGTCTGGTTGGTGCCGAGGCCGTTGAGGTTCAGCTCGCGGACGCCGACGACGGCGTCCTGCGTCGAGCCGTCGATCGAGTAGCGGTCGACGTCGAGCGCGTTCTGCTGGTCGCCGAAGGAGTAGTACTGGCGGAACTGCTGCAGCTGCGAGAACGCGTCGGTCACGACGGCGGGGTCGAGGATGCGGATGTTCGCCGTGGTCTCCGCATCGGAGCGGAGCGCGCCCGGCTCGGCGTCGGTGGTCGCGTCGTACGGGATGACCTGGACGTCCGAGACGCCGTAGGCCTGCCGCGTCATGTCGATGTTGTCCTGGATGTACGTCGACTCGAGCGTGCGCTCGTTCGGCTCCACCTGGAACTTCTGGACGACCCACGGGTAGAGCGAGCCGACGAGCAGGCTCGCGACGATGAGGAGCGCGGTGCCGATGACGGGCAGGCGCCAGCGGCCGATGAAGGCCGTGATGATGAAGAGGACGGCGATCAGCGCGGAGATGGCGGCGAGGATCTGCAGGCCGGGGATCGTGGCGTTCACGGAGGCGTAGGTCGCGCCGGTGATCCGGGTGCCCTGGCGGCTGAGGGTCGCGTACTGGTCGAGCCAGAGGCTGACCGCCTGCACGAGCAGGTAGAGCGCCGCGATGATCGCGAGCTGGATGCGCGACGACTTCGAGATGCGGATCTCGCGGCCGTTGATCCGGATCGCGCCGTAGAGGTAGCCGGTGGCGAGGGTGGCGAGCGCCGAGATGATGAGCACGGCCGAGGCGAAGCCGACGATGCTCTGGTAGAAGGGCAGCTCGAAGAGGTAGAACGACGTGTCGAGGCCGAACAGCGGATCGACGTCGCCCGAGGGCGTGCGGTTCCAGAAGGTCAGGCTCGTCTGCCACCGGGTGGAGGAGGAGACGCCGGCGAAGAGGCCGAGGACCGCCGGGATGCCGAAGGTGGCCAGGCGCCGGAGCGGCTCGACGACCTGCTGGTAGCGGTCGATCTGCGAATTGAGCTTCGCGTAGACCGGGCGTAGCCGGTAGGCGAGCGTCAGGCTCACGAACACGGGGACGGCCATCGCGACGAAGCCGATGACGAAGAGCCCGCCCGCGGCGAACCACTGCGTCGTCAGCACCGAGAGGAACCCGAGCTGGTCGTACCAGAGGATGTCGGTGTAGAGACCGGCGAAGACGAAGAACGCCACCACCAGCACGGCGACCACCACGACCGTGACGGCGAGAACGCTCCGTCTCTTGCGCGGCGGGGCTTCGGTTGCTGCAGAACTCACGGATAAGCCTCTTGATGTGGAGATGTGACGGGAGGCTCCCCATGGTAGGCGACGACCAGCGAGGGGACCTGAGCGTCGCCCTCAGGGAGCGGCTCGGCGGCTCCGCCCTGAGCGGACAGGGCGGCTCGGGCGGGCGGTGGATCTCGATGCGCCCGCTGCGCGGGCTACTCGATCAGCATGAAGGGGGCGCGTCGCGACTCGATGCGACTCGGAGACGCCGGCACCGCCGCATGCCGGTCGAGTAGCCCCGCAGGGGCGTATCGAGACCCACCGTCGCCGGCCGGCCCGGCGCCCGCCGTCAGTTGATGGGGGTCGCGCCGTCGCAGGTCGGCAGGGCGTCGGTGTCGCCCGAGGCGACGCCCTTCAGCGCGGCGAGGGAGTCGTCGAGGGTGGCGACGCTGAAGACCTGGAGGCCGTCGGGCACGTGGCCGACGACCTCGTTGCAGTTGTCGGCGGGCGCGAGGAAGTACTGCGCCCCCGCGTCGACCGCGCCGAACATCTTCTGGCGGATGCCGCCGATCGCGCCGACCTCGCCCGCGGCGTCGATGGTGCCGGTGCCGGCGACGGAGGCGCCGCCGTTCAGCGCGCCCTCGGTGAGCTTGTCGATGATCCCGAGCGCGAACATCATCCCGGCGCTCGGCCCGCCGACGTCGTCCAGCTGGATGTCGACCTCGAACGGGAAGTCGAAGGCCGCACCGGCGACGATGCCGATCACGGCCGCTCCGTCGTTGTCGACCGGGGTGACCTGCACGTCCTGCTCGGCCCCGTCCCGCTCGATGGAGAGGGTCACCGGCTGCTGCGTGCCCGAGGCCTGCACGGCCGCGCGGAGGGCAGGGACGTCGGCGACCGGCTCCCCCGCGACAGCGAGGATCTCGTCGCCGGCCTCGAGCGCACCGGCGGCGGGCGAGTCGTCCGGGACCTGCGCGACCGCGACCCGCTGCCCGATCGGATAGCCGAGCTCCGTGAGCGCCGCGGCGATCGCCTCCTGCTGCGAGTCGGTCATCTCGGCCTGGTTCGCCTGGTCCCGCTCCTCGACCGTGGAGGACGGCGGGAAGATCTGCGCGACGGGCACGACGGCCTTGGTGCGGTCGAACCAGGCGCTCGCGACCTCGATCCAGGTCGGCAGGCTCTGCGGGTTGCCGACCACCGAGACGGTGAGCATGTCGAGCGTGCCCTCGGTGGGATAGGTCGTCTCGTCCGGGATCGAGATCAGCGGAACGTCCTCGCCGCTCGTGCCGAGGGTGTCGAAGACCGGGCCCGGCTGCTCGATCACGTAGGGGGCGGGGGTGACGCCGAGCCCGACGACGAGTGCGACGCCGGAGAAGAGGACCGCGGGCCCGACCCAGGCGCGCCGGCCGCGCGGGGAGGAGGGGCGCGGGTCGACGGAGAACAGCAAACGGGGGCCTCTCTGGGGACGTGCGGGGCGGCGGCGCCGGCGTGTTCGCGGCGGGCGGAAGCGGGTCGGGGCCGGGCGGTCGACTTCACGTCGTGGCTCCGGACGCTCGGGCTAACGTAGCTTGCACGACTGGGAGTCGTGTCACGATCCGTCGCCCGAACCGGGTGTGCAGAGGCCGGCTCCGTGCGATGAGAGAGGGCTCCCCGAATGGCCGAAGGCGACAACGCGGACCGACCGGGCGGCGGCTCGGAGGACGAGTTCCGCGACATGCTCCGGCAGTTCCTCTCGGGGAACGGCCCGATCGACCCGAGCCAGCTCGCGGGCGCCGCCGGTCTGCCGAACGACCCGGTCGCGCTGCAGAACCTGCTCTCGCAGCTGCAGAGCGCGATGCAGCAGTCGGGCGGCGGGATCAACTGGTCGCTCGCGCTCGAGCAGGCGAAGCAGCTGGCGCGCGCGGACTCCGTCCCGGTGACCGACGCCGTCCGCGCCCCGCTCGACGGCGCCTTCGGCGTCGCGGCGCTCTGGCTCGACGAGGTCGCCTACGTCTCCGAGCTGAGCCGTCCGCCGCGCACCATCAGCCGGCTCGAGTGGATCACGCTCACCATGCCGGTCTGGACGCAGCTCGCCGAGCCGGTCGCCCTCAGCATCTCGGACGCGCTCACCGGCGTCATGCGCGACCAGGCCCCCGAGGAGATGATGGCGATGATCGCCGGCGCCGAGGACATGATGCGCGGCATCGGCGGCACCCTCTTCGCCCTCCAGCTCGGCCAGGTGGTCGGCCAGCTGGCCGCCGAGGTCGTCTCCGGCGGCGACATCGGCATCCCGCTGCTCGAGGAGAACGACGCGGCGATCCTGCCGCAGAACGTCGCCGCGTTCGGCGAGGGCCTCGACATCCCGATCGATCAGGTGCAGATCTACCTCGCGGTGCGCGAGCTCGCCCACGCGCGGCTGTTCCGGCACGGCAAGTGGGTCCGGCTCGCCCTGATCTCGCAGATCACCGACTTCGCCCGGGGCATCACGATCGACACCACCCGCCTCGAGGAGCTGGCTGAGAACTTCGACCCGTCCAACCCCGAGGAGCTGCGCGACGCGATGACCTCCGGCGCGCTGATCCCGCCGAAGACGGAGGAGCAGCTCGCCGCGCACGGCCGCCTCGAGACGATGCTCGCGCTGATCGAGGGCTGGGTGGACGTGGTCACCGCCGCGGCGACCACCCGCCTGCCCAGTGCCGGCGCGATCGCCGAGACCGTCCGCCGCCGTCGCGCGTCCGGCGGGCCCGCCGAGTCGGCCTTCGCCACGCTCGTCGGCCTGGAGCTGCGGCCGCGCCGCCTCCGCGAGGCCGCCGCGATGTGGCAGGCCGTCACCGACGCGGTCGGTCCGGAGGCGCGCGACGCGCTCTGGTCGCACCCCGACGTGCTGCCCGGCTCGGACGACCTCGACGACCCGTCGGCCCTCGTCGCGCGGCTGAGCGCCGAGGCCCGCGGCGAGACCCCGGAACCCGACGAGATGGACCGCGCGCTCGAGGAGCTGCTGAACGGGACGACGCCCGCGGCGCCGGAGGGCGAGCAGCCCGAGGCAGGCACCGACGGCGGCCGACCGGACGACGACGGCACCGCTCCCACCGGCGACCGACCGGTCTGATCCCCGCGCGGGAGGGGTCCACGACCTGTGGACAACTCCCGCGCCGCCCGGCCGCTCTCGGCCATGATCGCCCGATGGTCCTCCGGCTCGATCCCCGCTTCCCCCTCGTCTGGCGCTCCGCGACCGCGATGCAGGTCGGACTCGACCACCCGCGGGTCGTGCTGGAGGGCGTCGGCTACGCCGAGGAGCTGCTGGTGCACGCGCTGCGGGTGGGCACCAGCGCGGGCACGGCGCGGCTGATCGCGACGCGCGCCGGCGCCTCGGACGCGCGCGTCGACGAGCTGCTCGCCACGCTGCGCCCGGTGCTCCTGCGGAGCATCGACCCGGATCCGCCCGCGCCGCCACGGGTGGTCGTCGAGGGTGTCGGCTCGGCGGCCGACGCCCTGCGCAGCCTGCTCCGCGACGAGGGCTGCGAGCTGGTCGCCGAGAACGCGGTGCCCGCTCTCGCGGTGCTCGTCGCCGACTACGCCGTCGCTCCGGCGCGCGCCGCGCACTGGCTCTCGAGCGACGTGCCCCACCTGGCCGTCGTCTTCGGCGACGAGGCGGTCCGCATCGGCCCCCTCGTCGAGCCGGGCGGCGGGCCCTGCCTGCACTGCGCCTACCGCGACCGGATCGACCTCGACCCGGAGTGGCCGCGGCTGGTGATCCAGGTCCTCGGCACCACCGCATCGACGCGCACCGCCCTCTCCAGTGCCGCGATCGCGGTCGCGGCGGCCGACGCGGCGCTCCGGCGGCTGCACGCCGGCTGGACCGGGCTGCGCAGTGTCGAGCGCACCTACTCCGACGCCTCCGGCTCGTTCAGCGAGCGGCGACTGGAGCCGCACCGCGGGTGCGCGTGCCGATCTCTGCGAGGAAGCGCGACGGCTCCCGCCGCGTGACCCGGCCCACGGTGGACTGCGACCAGGAGAGCCGCAGCCGCTGACGCGCGCGGGTGATGCCGACGTAGAGCAGCCGGCGCTCCTCGTCGATCGCCTCGAGGCCGCTCGCGTAGGAGATCGGCAGCAGGCCCTCGGTCAGGCCCATCAGGTGCACCGACTCCCACTCGAGGCCCTTGGCGGAGTGGAAGGTGGCCAGGGTGACGGCCGCGCGGTCCGGCTCGTGGTGGACCTGCTGGCGGGCGAGGAGGTCGTCGGTGAACTGCTTGAAGCTCCAGCCGGCGGGCGCCTCGTCGACCAGCCGGGCGAGCGTGTCCAGCGACTCCCAGCGCTCGCGCACGGCGCCCGGTGCCGACGGCGGCTCGGCGCTCCAGCCGAGCGAGCGGAGGACGTCGCTGACCGACTTGAACAGCGGCTCGCCGGAGATCGAGACCGAGGCCGCGCGCAGCTGCATCACCGCCTGCTTCACCTCCGGCAGGTCGAAGAAGCGCTTGCCGCCGCGCAGGTGCGCCGCGACGCCGCGCTCGTGCAGCGCGCGCTCGAGGATCGCGGACTGCGAGTTGGTGCGGAAGAGGATCGCGATGGCGGAGGGGCGCACGCCCGCCTCGATGTCGGCGGCGACGCGGGCAGCCACTCCCCTGGCCTCCGCGACGTCGTCGGGGTAGGCGTCGATCGCCGGCTCCGGGCTCTCGGCGGCGGCGGGGGCACTCGCGACGGAGTGCAGCACGAGGGCGCCGGGCCGGCCGCGCATCAGCCGGTTCGCGGTCTGCACGATCGGCGGTGCCGAGCGGTAGTTCTCCTCGAGGCGGACGACCGTCGCGGCCGGCCAGCGCGAGCCGAAGTCGAGCAGGTAGTCGGCGCGGGCGCCGGCGAAGGAGTAGATGGTCTGGCTCGCGTCGCCGACCACGCAGAGGTCGCTGCGGTCACCGAGCCAGAGCTCGAGCAGCCGCTGCTGGAGCGGGTTCACGTCCTGGTACTCGTCGACGACGAAGAAGCGGTACTGCTCCCGGACCTGCATCGCCATCGCCGGCTCGGACTCGAGCATCCCCGCGGTGACCAGGAGGACGTCCTCGAAGTCGATCTGCCGGCGCTGGTCCTTCAGCCCCTCGTACTCGTCGACCATCGCGACGGTCTGCTCGAGGGTGAGCCGTCCGGGCAGCGCACGGGTCCGGGCGGCCACCGCGTACTGCTCGAGCGAGAGGGCGGACACCTTCCGCCACTCGATCTCGGCGGAGAGGTCGCGCAGGGTCGCGGTGTCCAGCTTCAGCCGGAGCCGCTCCGCGGCATGGCCGAGCAGCCGCGCCTTGCCGTCGAGCAGCTGCGGCATCGTGCCGCCGACCAGCTGCGGCCAGAAGAAGCCGAGCTGCGAGAGCGCGGCGGCGTGGAACGTCCGGGCCATGACGCCGCCCGCCCCCAGGACGCGGAGCCGGGAGCGCAGCTCGGCGGCCGAGCGGCTGGTGAAGGTGAGCGCCATCACCCGGGCCGGCGTGTAGACGCCGGTCGCGACGCCGTGCGCGATCCGGTGGGTGATGGTCCGCGTCTTGCCGGTGCCCGCGCCGGCCAGGACGCAGACCGGGCCGAGCAGCGCCTCCGCCGCCTCGCGCTGCCCCTCGTCGAGTCCGTCGAGCAGGGTCACGCGACGATGGGGCCGTTCTCGAGCGCTCCCCCGTACCAGTCCTCGATCATCGCGCGGGCGATCGACGAGCGGCCGGGCAGCAGCACCGACTCGAGCGAGTCGTGCAGCTGCTGGCGGGTGAACCAGCGCAGGGCGACGATCTCCTCGCCGTCCGGGAGCAGGTCGGCGGGGGCCTGGTCCTCGGCGAGGCGGGCGGTGAAGCCGATCATCAGCGAGGCGGGGAACGGCCAGGGCTGCGAGCCGAGGTACTGCGGGTCGACGACGCGCATCCCGGACTCCTCGAAGATCTCGCGGACGACCGCCGCCTCGAGCGACTCCCCCGGCTCGACGAAGCCGGCCAGCAGCGAGAAGCGGCCGGTGCCCCACATCGCGTTCGAGCCGAGCAGCAGGCGGTCGTCGGCGTCGAGGACGCAGACGATGATCGCCGGGTCGGTGCGCGGGAAGACCTGGCTGCCGTCGGCGGGCGAGCGGCGGACCCAGCCGCCCTGCTCGATCACGGTGGCCTCGCCGTTGCGCGGCGAGAAGCCGTGCGAGGCGTGCCAGTTGACCATCGCGAGCGCCTCGGTGAAGAGGCCGGCGTCGCGGTCGCTGAGGTGCTCGGCGAGGGTGCGCAGGGCGCCCCACGCGGCGTCGTCGGGCTCGAGGGCGCTCGCCTGCTCGTCCGTCAGCACCGCGGCGACGACAGGAGTGCCCGCGGGCTCGCCCTCGGCGTCGACGGTGGTGCGGCCGAGGTAGAGGCGGAGGGCGCCGGCCGGCACGTCGGCCGCGGGGCGCAGGGCGAGGCGCTCGCCGTCGACCAGGGCGCGGTCGCCGCGCAGGAGGACGACCCGGGTCGCCGCATCGGCGTCCAGCTCGTCGAAGAGCTCGGGGCGCGCCCGGGCGAGGTAGTCCCGGTCGACCGCCTGACGGGCGAGCGGGAGGCGGTCGGAGAAGGACGGGATCATGCGGGCTCATTTCGAAGCGGTGCCGGGGGGACGGCCGGTGCGGGGCCGAGGAGGTGGCGGGTCGGGCGGCGGCCGGGAGGAGCGCGGCTCCTCGACGGCATCGGCTGGTCAGCGCGTGGCGACCGGCCGGTCGGGCGCCCGGCGACCTACCCTGGTGAGCATGGCCAGATCCCATCTCACTCTAGCCGCGCTGGCCACTTCGGCCGTCGAGGGCCTCGACGTCCGGACCGCGCGCGAATTCACGCACTCGACGCACGGGGACTTCGACTCCGCGCTGCTGACCACGCGCGACGGCGCCCGCCTGGTGGTGCGCGTGCCGACCTCGCCGCTGGCCGAGCAGGAGCAGCTCGGCGACCTCGTCGCCCTGCGCGCGCTCACCGCCGGCATCCGCAGCCGCCTGCCGTTCGATCTGCAGGAGAGCATCGGGCAGACGCCGTTCGACGGCACCCGCGGCGTCGTCTACGAGTACCTCGAGGGCGACCGCGTGCTGATCGACGACGTCGAGGCCTCCAGCGGTCTCGCGGACTCGGTCGGGCGCGCGATCGGCGCGATCCACTCGCTGCCGGCGTCGTTCGTGCAGGAGGCGGGGCTGCCCGTCGCCTCGGCCCGCGACAGCGTCAACGAGACGGTCGCCGTCATCGAGCGCGCCGCCGACACCGGCCACGTGCCCGCCGCGCTCGTCGCACGCTGGGAGTCGGCCTCCTCCGACGAGGCGCTCTGGCAGTTCGACCCGACGGTCGTGAACGGCTCGATGACCTCCGACTCCTTCCTCCGCTCCGGCGACTCCGTCAGTGCCGTGCTCGGCTGGGCGGCGCTGCGCGTGGGCGACCCGGCCCGCGATCTGCACTGGCTGCTCAGCGCCCCGGGGGCCGGCACGGCGTTCGCCGCGTACTCGCGGATGCGCGCCGGCGCGGTCGACCGCACCCTCCGCCAGCGCGCTCAGCTCTACGCCGAGCTCGAGCTGGCCCGCTGGCTGCTGCACGGCACCGAGACCGAGGACTCGGCGATCGTCGACGACGCGGTCGGGATGCTCGACCTCCTGGTCGACAGCGTCCTCGGCGATCTGTCCGCGCCGCTGTCCACCGACACCGGACCGGTGCTCGAGGTCTCCGAGGTCGAGGAGCTGCTGAACCGCACGCCCGGCGCGCGGACCGGCTCCTCCGCTCACGGCCGCGGGCTCGCCCCGGTCGCCGAGGAGAGCGACTCCGAGAGCTCGCGCTCCGAGTAGAAGCGCTCGGGCCGCAGCACGAGGTCGTCGGCGACGAAGTAGAACACCGCGTCGACGCTCTCCAGCGGCACGCCCTTCCAGCGCGAGTAGGCGAGCCGGTACAGCGCGAGCTGGAACTGCTTGAGCTCGAGATCGGCCGCGTCCTTCGGGGCGCGGCCGGTCTTCCAGTCGACGATCTGGAAGCCGTCCTCCGTCCGGTAGACCGCGTCGAGCTTGCAGACGACGACGTGCCCGGCCAGCTGGAGGTGGATCTCGATCTCGACGGCCTCGGGGCGGCGGTCGGCCCACTCCGAGCGCTCGAACGTCTCGATCAGTCGGGCGAGCTGCTCGCCCTCCGCTCCGGCCGCGGTCGCTCCGCCGTCGTCGAGCTCGTCCGGGAAGGTGTCGACCGACTCCGCCTCGCCCTGGATGCCGAAGCGGTTCTCCACCCAGGAGTGGAACGTGGTGCCGAGCCGGGTCTGCCGGTACGGCCGCTCGGGCATCGGCCGGCGCAGCTGCGCGACGACCTCGGCGGGCGTGCTGACGATGTCCTTGAACCGCGAGGCCGGGATGCGGGTCGGCAGGCCGACGCGCTCGCCGCCCGCGAGGCGCACGGCGCGCTCGGCGAGCAGCAGGCGGATGTCCGCGCCCCGGGCGCCGAGCAGCGCCGGCTCGGCGACGCGCACGCGCTCGGCCGCCGCGCGCACCCGGTCGCCGCGGGCGCCGAGCGGGTCGTGCGGCCAGTGGAAGGTGCGCGGAGCCTGCTCGAGCGGGTTCTCGAGGTTCGACGGCTCGACCGGCAGCTCCGGGAGGGTGCGGGCCTCGGCGAGGTCGCGGAGGAAGACGCCGGGTCCGCGCGGCTTCGCCTGCCCCGCCCACCACGAGCCGCTCAGCAGCAGGTGGTGCCGGGCCCGGGTGACCGCGACGTAGGCGAGCCGGCGCTCCTCGGACTCGTTGCGCTCGCGCAGGGTGTCGCCGAAGTCGGCGATCGCGTCGACGACCTCCTTCTGCGTCGCGCAGCCGCGCCAGGCGAGGTCCGGCAGCTCGGCGGCGTCGCCTCGGAAGGCGTACGGCATCGCACCGAGGCGCACCCAGCCGCGGAAGCCCTCGACCGGAGTGCCGGGCAGCTCGCCGTCGACCATCCGCGGCACGGCGACCAAGTCCCACTCCAAGCCCTTCGAGCCGTGGATCGTCAGCAGCTGGACGGTGCCGGGCTCCGGGTCCTCGGGCCGAGGCGCGAGGCCGTCGCGCTTGTCCGCCAGCACGAGCCAGCGGAGGAAGCCGCGGAGCGACGAGCCGGTGCCCGCGCCGCGGTCGTCGGTCTGCAGGTAGCCGGACACCGCCTCGCGGAACGCCTCGAGATTGGCGCGGCCGTCGCTGCGCGACTCGTTCGCCTCCACCTCGATGTCGAGGCCGAGCTCCTGCTCGACCAGCGTGACGAAGTCGAGGAGGTCGAGGCCCGCCCGGGCGCGGAGGCGGGCGAAGAGCGTGCCGGCGTCGTGCAGGCGGCGCAGGCCCTCGTCGCTGAACGAGGACAGCGCGGAGTGGTCGAGCCGGCCGTCCTCGCCGGGGCGTCGCGAGGCGATGAAGTCGAGGGCCTCGATGATCGAGCCGCCCTCGCCCTCGGTGACCGAGGCGCGCATCCGCTCGCGCACCTCCTCGGGCAGCAGCCGGTGCGCGTGGTCGCGCGAGGCGAGCCAGGAGGCGAGATCGCGGAGTGCGCGCAGGTCGCGGACGCCGAGGCGCCAGCGCGCTCCGGCCAGGAGGCGGACCAGCTCGCTGCCCGCCGCCGGGTCCTCCACCACGGTCAGCGCGGCGACGAGGTCGGCGATCTCGGGCTGCCGCAGCAGGCCGCCGATGCCGAGGATGTGGTACCGGACGCCGTGCCGGGAGAGCGCGGCGGCGAAGCGGTCCATGTGCGCGCGGACGCGGAAGAGCGCCGCGGCCGACGGCGGCGCCTCCCCGCGCTCGGCGCTCTCGGCGAGCCGGCCGGCGAACCAGCGCGCGACGTCGTCGGCCTCGTCCTCGATCGTCTCGGGGAAGGTGAGCTCGACGGCGTGGTCGGACGCGCCCGGCCCGGCGGCGAGGCGGTCGACCGGGACGGCGCTGCCCGCGGTGAGCGGCGCGACGACGGCGTTCGCCGCGGCGAGGACGCCGTGTCCGTTCCGCCAGCTGGTCGACAGCGAGAAGCGGGCCGCGGAGCCGAAGTCGAGGGCGAAGCGGCCGAGGCCCTCCGCGCTCGCGCCGCGCCAGCCGTAGATCGACTGGTGCGGATCGCCCACGGCCATCACGCCCTGCTCGGCGAAGAGCCGGGCGAGCAGGCGGGTCTGCAGCACGGAGGTGTCCTGGTACTCGTCGAGCAGCACGACCCGGTAGCGGGCGCGGTGCTCGTCGACGACGCGGGGCACGCGCTCGATGATCCGGAGCGCGAGCGCCACCTGGTCCGAGAACTCGACGAAGCCGCGCTCGGCCTTCGCCTCCTGGAACCGCTCGGCGAGCGCCGTCAGCACCGGCAGCGCGCCGACGGCCTGCAGCGCCTTCTCGAGCTCGCGGTAGAGACCGGAGCCGCTGGACCCGCGGGGCAGCTCGCCGAGGCGGAGGAAGTCCTCCGCGAAGCCGGCCACCTCGGCCGGGTCGGCGAGGTTGTCGGCGAGGTCGTGCGCGAGCGCGACGGTGAGGTCGGTCAGGCGGTCGATGCTCGCCTCGACCTCGAGGATGCGCGGGTCGGCGGTGTCGGCGACGACCCCCCGCGCGAGGTGCCAGGCAGACGCCTCCGAGAGGACGGTCGCATCGCCCTCCCGCCCGATCAGCGCCGCGTTGTCGCGGAAGATCGTGTTCGCGAAGGCGTTGTAGGTCGAGACGGTGGCGGCCTCGAACGGGTCGGGCTCGGTCTGGCCCTCGCGCAGCGGCAGCAGGCCCGCGGCCCCGAGCTGGTCGATGCGGCGGCCTATCCGCTCGCCGAGCTCGGCGGCGGCCTTGCGGGTGAAGGTGAGGCCGAGGACCTCGGAGGGAGCGGCGAGCCCGTTGGCGAGCAGCCAGAGCACGCGGTTCGCCATCGTCTCGGTCTTGCCGCTGCCGGCGCCCGCGACGACGAGGGCCGGGGCGAGCGGCGCCTCGATGACGGCGCGCTGCTCGACGGTGGGCGGGCGGAGGTCGAGGGCCTCGGCGATGGTCAGGGCGTCGATCACGGGCGGGGTCCCTCCTCGGGGGTCGCGGCGGAGTCGGGAGCGGGGTCGGCGGCCCGAGCGGGGTCGGCGGCGGGGTCGGGGTCGGCGGCGTCCAGGGAGGAGTCCTCGGGAGCCGCGGTCTCCTCCTCGTCCGTCTCGACCTCGTCGAGCGCCAGCCGTCCGTCGCCCGAGACCTCCGGCACCGCGTGGATCCGGTACCGCAGGGCGTCACCCGGGGAGAAGGGGACCGCGTCGAGCAGCCCCGAGAAGCCGGCCGACGCCATCCCCCGGGCGGCGGCGCGGACCCGCTCGCGCAGCGCCTCGAGCTCCTCCTCGCCGAAGCGGGGCTGGACCACCTCGCGGTAGAGCGACCCGCGGACGCCCTTCGCGACGAAGAGCAGCTTCGCGCCGCCGCCCTCGTCCGCGCCGGCCGCCTCGATCGCGCCGCTCGCCACGGCGAGCTGGTAGCTGCCGAGCTGCGCGTGCTCGGCGATGTCGGCCTGGCGCGGGGTGCTCCGGCCGGTCTTGAGGTCGACGATAACGACCGAGCCGTCCGGCGCGCGCTCGACGCGGTCGATCGAGCCGCGGATCCGCGCCGGCGGCACGTCGATCTCGAACTGCTGCTCGCGCCCGAGCACTGCTCCGCCGCCGCGCTCGAAGTCGGCGAGGTAGGCGGCGAGGCCCTCGACGAGGCGCCGAGTCACCCGCAGCTGCCGCTCGCCGAGCCAGGGCGACTCGAAGACCAGCTCGGGCCAGCGCGACTCCAGCTCGGCCCAGAGCGCCTCCGGCTCGGTGCTCGCCGCGTTCTCGAGCACCCAGTGCACGAGCGTGCCGACCCCCATCGCGGTGCTCGTGGTCGAGCCCGACACGGCGTCGACGAACCAGTCGAGCGGCGAGCGCTCGAACGCCTCGAGCCGGCTGGGCGAGACCGAGACCGGCCGCTCGGGATCGTCGAGGTCGAAGAGCGGCTCGGTGGTGGAGGGCTCGAGGACGCCGTACCAGGAGGCCGGGTCGGCCCCCGCCACCTCGGCCAGCGTGAGTGCGCGCAGCCCGCGGATCGCGCCGGGCGCCTCGGCCGAGTTCGGCGTCGTCGCGGTCCGGCGGAGCCCCGCGACCGCCCCGCGCAGGGTCAGCGGCACGGCCGAGGCCGCGTCGAGCCGGGGCGCGTCGGGCGGCGTGAGCCGGAAGAAGAGGGACGGCGTCTCGTCCTCGCCCGCGACGGCACTGAGCACGAGCTGGCGCCGGGCGCGGGAGGCGGCGAGCGCGAACATCCGCAGCTCGTCGTCGAGGGTGGCCTTCCGGCCGTCGAGCGGCAGGTCGCCCTCGCCGCGCGCGTGCCGGATCAGCCCGTCCGGGTCGAGCAGCGAGCCGCGCTGCCGCAGATTCGGCCAGACGCCGTCCTGCAGCCGCGCGACCACGACCACGTCGAACTCGAGACCGACGACGGAGGAGGGCGTGCCGATCAGCACCGCGTCCTCGACCGAGCGCGGCGCCAGCGTGTCCTCCGGCACCTCCGCCTCGAGGATCTCGGTGACGAAGCCGATCGCCGAGTGACCGGGCGCCCGCTCGACGAAGCGCCGCGCCGCGCTGAAGAGCGCGACGACGCCGTCGAGGTTGCGGTTCGCCTCGGCCGCGGTGAGACCGGTGCCGAGCGCCAGCTCGCGCCAGGAGGAGGCGACGCGGCTCGACTCCCAGGCCGACCAGAGCAGCTCCTCGATCGAGCCCTGCTCGGCGTGCAGCCGGCGGACCCGGTCGATCGTGACGGCGAGGCGCTCGGCCTGTCGGGCCGGCCCCGAGTCGATCGTGGCGAAGCGGCCCGGTGCCTCCAGAGCCTCCACGAGCAGCGGATCACTCGCGCGGATGCCCCCGCCTGCGAGCTCCTCCGCGCGCAGAGCGAGCCGCAGCCGCCGCAGGCCGAGCCGGTCGACCCCGCCGAACGGACCCAGCAGCAGCTCCGCCGCCAGCTCCGCGTCCAGCGGGCGCTCGCCCACTGCGACGCCGATCAGCACGAGCAGCGCCCGGGCGGCGTGGTCGTCGCGCAGGGCACGGCCGGCCAGCACGGAGCGCGTGGGCACCTCGGCGACGGCGAGCGCCTTCAGCAGCGGCTGCACGGCCGCGCCGGAGCGGACGACGACGGCCATCCGGCGCCACGGCACGTCGTCCCGGAGCCGCCGCTCGCGCAGCAGTCGCGCCACCGTCGCCGCCTCGCGCGCCGCCGTCGGAGCGTGCAGCACCAGCAGCGGGGCGGGCGCCCCCTCCTCGTCGGCGGAGGCCTCGGCGGCGCGCTGCCGACCGGCCGCAGCGGTGCCGATCCGCTGCGTCGCCGCGGAGACGAGGGCGCGCAGGGCGGCGCCGTGCCGGTGCACACGGCCGAGCACCAGGGTCTCGGCGTCGCGCACGCCGATCGCGGGGCCGAAGCGGCCCAGGGTGTCGGAGGCGGCGCCGCGGTAGGCGCTCGTCGCGACGTCCGGGTCGCCGAACGCGAGCACGGTGACGCCGCGCGCGGCGAGAGCACGCAGCAGCACGACCGTCGACTCGCTCGCCTCCTGCATGTCGTCGACGACGACGAGGCGGAGCGCCCGGATCCGCTCGCCCCCGCCGCCGTCGCGGATCGTCTCGGCCGCGAAGGCCGCGAACTCGGCGGCGTCGAGCTTCGTCCCCGCCTGCGGGGCCATCCAGTCGACGACGTCGCGGAACTCCTCGAGCACGGCGGCGGCGGCCGACCACTCGCCGCGGTCCGCGTCCACGGCCAGCCGGCGGATCGCGGCGGTGTCGAGGCCGTGCTCGGTGGCCCGCATCCCGAACTCGCGCAGCTCGGTGCGGAAGGTGCGCAGCCGCAGCACCTCGGGGCTGAACTCGTCGGGCCAGCGCGGCCCGGTGCCCTCCTCGAGGTGCCCCTCGAGCAGCTCGGAGAGGATGACGTCCTGCTCGCCACCGGTGAGGAGGGTCGGCCGGTCGATCCCGAGCTCCTTGGCGGCGGCGGTCACGGCCTCGAAGGCCAGCGAGGTGGCGGTCCGCGCCAGCGGACCCCGCGTCGGGACGCCCAGGCGCAGCGCGAGCACGTCGCGCAGAGCGGTCGCCGCCGTGCGGCTGGCGGCGAGCACGGCGATCGACTCCGGCTCGTAGCCGCGCTCGAGCACGCGCTCGGCGACGAGCTCGACGATCGTGCTCGTCTTCCCCGAGCCGGGGGCGCCGAGCACGGCGGCGCTGCGGCCGTCCGGCAGGGCGAGGACCGCGCGCTGCGACGGGTCGAGGACGAGCCCCCCGCCGGCCGAGCCGTCGCGGGCGGGAGCCTCGTCGGAGGCGGGTGCCGGGGTTCGAGGAGCGCTCACGCGACCACGCTAACGAAGACCGCCGACACTGCCGCGCGCCCTCGGGCGGCCCCTCCCGAGCCGGGTCCGCTCAGCGCGAAACCGGCGTCGGCCGCGCCGCGCGGTCCCGTATCCTGACAGCCACGTCCCCTCCCGAAAGGCACTGCTGGTGGAAATCCGTATCGGAATCGTCAACACCCCGCGCGAGCTCAACTTCGAGTCCTCGCTGTCCGTGGCCGAGGTCGAGAAGACGGTGACCACCGCGCTCGAGGCGGGCGCCAAGGTCCTCCGCCTGCGCGACGAGAAGGGCAAGATCTACATCGTCCCCACCGAGACCATCGCCTTCGTCGAGGTCGGCTCCGAGGAGTCGCGCCGCGTCGGCTTCGTCGCCTAGCCCCTCCCGCACGGTCACGTCGTGGAGCTCCTCTTCGTCACGCTCGGCGGGATCCTCCTGGGCCTCGCCGCCCGGTACGGGCTGCCGCACCGGCACCTGCACGGGTCGGTCCTGATCCCGGCGCTCGGCGGCGTCGTCGCCGCCGTCGTCTGGGTCGCACTGACCTGGGCCGGTCTGCCCTGGGACGGCGGACTGATCTGGATCCTCGCGCTCGGTCTCGCGGCCGTCGCGGTCCTCGCGGCCGACGTCGCGCTGGGCCGGGCGCGCACCCGCCGCGACGACGCCGCCCTCGAGGCGATGCTCGCCGGCCGCGTCGCCCCGGACCGCGTCGCTCCCTGAGCGCCGCCCACCACCACGCGAAGGCGCGGGAGTCCCGGACTCCCGCGCCTTCGTCGTTCCCTAGCCGCCTCCTCAGGCGGGCAGCGCTCCGACCGGGGTCGTCGCGGCGAGCGCCTCCGCCACCGCCGCGCGGATCGGCTCCACGATCGGCAGCACCCCGGCGAACTCCGCGGCCAGCCGCTCGGCCGCCGCACTGAGCGGCCCGCCGCCGATGATCACCGCCTCCGCCCCGCCCGCCTGCGCCCGCAGCACCGCGGCGTGCAGTTCGCCGTGCAGCCGGTCCGGGTCCTCGAGCTCCTCCGCCGGCGACGCCGTGAGGAAGCAGCCCGCGTAGGCGTCCAGGCTCCCCGCGTCCGCGACGAGCGCCCGGAGCACCGGCTCGAGCCGGCCGGTCGTCGTCGCGATCGCGAACCGGCGGCCGCCCGCGCTCGCGGCGCGCACGGCCGCGGCTCCGATGCCCACGACCGGCAGCCCCGTGGCCTCCGCCGCCTCGGCGGCACCCGGATCGCCGAACGCGGCGACCACGATCGCGTCGGGCGCGTGCAGCAGCACCGCGCGTCGAGCCGCGGTCACCACGTGCGCCGCCGCGGCGGAGAGAGCGGAGGGCGTCGTGATGATCGACGGCCCCTGCGCCACCGTCTCCCCCACGACCCGGACGTCCTCCCCGCGCACCGCATCGCGGGCGACCGCGACGAGGAGCCGGGTGGTCGCGACCGAGGTGTTCGGATTCACGACGACGACGGTGCGCTGCACGCTCAGTCCTCCGCCATCGGGCGGCCGACGGTCTCGCGCGGGAACTGCACGGCGATCGCGCAGATCGCGAACAGGCCGGCGAGCAGGGCGAACATCCCGCCGACCCCCGAGGCGTCGAGCACGGCGCCGGCGAGGAGCGGGAACAGTCCGCCGGAGAGCGAGCCGAGGGCGAGGATCACCGAGGTGCCGAGGCCGCGGATCCGCGTGGGGTACTGCTCCGGAGCGAACAGCCAGATGGTGGTGTTGAGCACGATCACCGAGAAGTTGAAGAGGAAGCCGAAGACGAGCACCAGCGCGACGGTGGTGCCGAGGAAGCCGAAGCCGAGACCGGCGCCGATCCCGAGCAGGGCCGCGACCGTGAGCGTGAGCTTGCGCGGCAGCCGGCGGGCGGCGAGGGCAGCGACCAGCGCTCCGACCAGGGAGCCCGACTGCATCACGAGGGTATACCAGAGCGCACTGGTGATGTCGAAGCCGCGGGAGGTGAGGATCAGCGGGATGAGGGTGAGCATCGAGATCTGCGCGGCGTAGGACATGCAGACCGCGACGCCCAGGGCGATCGTGGTCCGGCGGTGGCGGCGGCCGAAGAGCTCGGTCCAGCGCGGGGTGCTGACGGCGGTGACGGGCTGATCGGCGGCACCGCCCAGGTAGTCCACCTCGTCGGTCACGGGGCGGTGCAGCCGGCCCTGAGCGAGACGATTGATCACGGTGTTCGCCTCGGCGACGCGGCCCCGGGCCGCCAGGTAGCGGGGAGTCTCGGGCAGCGCGCGCCGGTAGACCACGACCGCGAGCGCGGGGATCACCAGGATCCCGAAGAGCCAGCGCCAGCGGTCGTCGCCGGTGAAGACCGAGAAGACGATGACGCCGAAGAGCGGGGCGAGCATGTTGCCGAGACCGGCGGCCGCGACGTTGATCAGGCCCACGGCGGTGCCACGGTGCTTGGCCGAGAAGAACTCGGCGAGCATGATGACGGCCGTCGCGATCTCGCCGCCGAGACCGAGGCCGACGAGGAATCGCGCGGCGACCAGGATCTCGTAGCTGGGCGCGAAGGCGCAGAGCAGCGAGCCGACCGCGAAGATCATCAGGTTCGCGCCGAGGAGGGTGCGCCGCCCGATCCGGTCCATCACCACTCCGGCGAGGACGCGGCCGAGCGCGACCGCCGTGAAGGTCGCCGTGTTGAGCAGGCCGATCTGCGCGCCCGCGAGTCCCCAGTCGGCGGCGAGGATCGGGCCGGCGACGCCGACCGTGTTCTGCTCGATCGCGTCGAAGAAGACGCCGAAGAGGATCATCGCGACGATGCCGAGGTGCGCGCTCGTGACTCCGATGCGCGAATAGGCGGCCTCGATGCGGTCGCCCATCGTCGTGGCGGGGGGCGGATTGGTGACGGTGCTCATGGGGCGGGTCCTTCCGGCGGAGTGGCGTGGGAGGCGCTCGGTATACCGAGGCACGTCGATCACGGTAGATCCGATCCGGCGCCAGGGTGTTTCGGGCAGATGAAGACGGCGTTACAAGGGCCGACGGGTCTCTCCTGCACCGCCCGCTACCCTTCGAGGACGGAGAACGGGTAGACCGACAGGAGCACCGATGCCGACGAAGAGTCCCGCGCAGACGATGTCGCAGCGGGTGTACGAGGAGCTGCGCACGCGCATCCTCGACGGCCGGCTGCCGGCGGGCGAGCCGATCCGCGAGCGCGATCTCGCCACCGAGCTCGCCGTCTCGCGCGTCCCGATCCGCGAGGCGCTACCCTGGCTCGAGCTGGCCGGCCTGGTCACGGTGCGCCCGCGCAGCACCGCCGTCGTCTCGATCGTCCGGCGGCGCGATGTCGAGGAGCTCTACGACATCCGCTCGGCGCTCGAGCCGCTCGTGGCCCGCAAGGCCGCAGAGGCGGTGGCCCGCGGCGCCGACGCCTCGGCCCTGACCGCCGTCGTCGCCGACGCGAGCGCCGCCCTCGCCGCCGGCGACCTCGCGCGCTTCCACTCCGAGAGCGGCCGCATCCACGGCGCGATCGAGGCGATCGCGGGGAACCGGCTCCTGATCACCACGATGCAGCCGCTCGACGAGCGCAGCAACCGCCTGAACATCGCCAACATCCAGGCGGAGCCGGGCGTCCGGCACGACGAGCACGTGCGCCTCGCGGAGGCGATCGCCGCCGGCGACGCCCCGCTCGCCGTCTCCGTCGCCCACGCCCACGTCGAGTGGGGCCGCGCCCGCACCGTCGCCACCCTGGCCCACGTCCCCGGCTTCA
Source organism: Rathayibacter festucae DSM 15932 (assembly GCF_004011135.1). Taxonomy (NCBI): domain Bacteria; kingdom Bacillati; phylum Actinomycetota; class Actinomycetes; order Micrococcales; family Microbacteriaceae; genus Rathayibacter; species Rathayibacter festucae. The sequence goes on from NZ_CP028137.1 coordinate 2,284,229, forward strand.
TCGACGACTGACGCAGCGGCCGGACCATGCTGATCGAGTAGCCCGCGAAGCGGGCACACCATGCTGATCGAGTAGCCCGCGAAGCGGGCGTATCGAGATCCACCACCGCCGGCAGGACGACTCTGCAGACCCGCCCTGCTTGCGACGGCGGGTCTCGATACGCCCCTCCGGGGCTACTCGACCAGCATGAGGCGCGGCACAGGCCGAGCTCCGGCACGCGGATCTCCCTCGGGCACGCGGGAACCGGCGAATCCCGCGAGCCGGAGGCGATTCCGCGAGCCGGAGGCGTAGGAGCCCCGGCCCCCACCGGCGCCGGGGCCTCAGGCCGTCAGCCCGAGCGCGTCCATCCGGCGGGTGTGCGAGGCGATCAACTCGGTGAAGACCGGCTCGATCCGGGACTCGTCCGAGTCGGGGTTGCCGGAGCCCATCAGCGCCGAGCGCGCGACGAGCAGCGTGTCGCCCACCAGCCGGCGCCCCCAGACCGCGAGGCGGGAGCCGAGGCGCTCGTCCGCGGCGATCTCGCGGCGGAGGATCGCGACCAGTCCGTCGACGCCGGTGTCGGCGCCCAGCGTCTGCGCCATCCGCGGGCCGACGTCGTTCGGCAGCCCACCGGTGAGCCGGATGAAGAAGTCGTCGAGGAGCCCGGCGGTGATGTACGCCGACAGCAGCGTCTCGTGCAGGTCGGCGCCGCGGGTGAGGTGCTCGAAGGTGTCGATGGCCGGCCGGAACGGCGCCATCGCCTCGCTCGGCTCGACGTCGCGGCGTCGCAGCTCGGCGACGACCGCGTGGTGCTTCGCGAGCGCCGTGCCCGCCGCCGCGGAGATCGCCTCCTTGTCGGCGAGGTCGTCCGTGCCCGCCACCCCGCGGGCCAGCGCCTCGAAGACGGCGAGCTGGAGGTAGGCCACCTGACCGAGGTAGGGCAGCAGCTGGGGGCTCAGGTCGGCGAGATCGACGCGGTCGCGCTTGCTCGTCGACTCTCCGCGCGGGGTCAGTCGGGGGGCTTCGCCGAGCGGACGTCGACGTCGGAACCAGGCTGCCATCCGATCAGTGTAGAGCGCGCACCGCCCGCGGTTCCGGGCCCGAGGACCCCCGTGGCGGTAGACTCGCCGGGATGTCACCGGCGCTGGATCGGTGACCCTGCGCCCGAGTCGTACAGGGGCGTGGACCGTTCGACACGACAGGCGCTTCACTCCGTGACTTTCTCCGACCTCAACATCGACGACGACATCGTCGCCGCACTCGCCGCCAAGGGCATCCTCGAGCCGTTCCCCATCCAGGAGCAGACCATCCCGCTGGCCCTGCAGAAGCAGGACATCATCGGGCAGGCCAAGACCGGCACCGGCAAGACCTTCGGCTTCGGCCTCCCCCTCATCCAGGCCCTCGGCAACGACCCCGAGCCCGGCGTCAAGGCGCTGATCGTGGTGCCGACCCGCGAGCTGGCCGTGCAGGTCACCGAGGACATCGAGCTCGCCGCCTCGAACCGGCCCACCAAGATCGTCTCGATCTACGGCGGCAAGGCCTACGAGGGTCAGATCGAGCAGCTCAAGGCCGGCGCGCAGATCGTCGTCGGCACCCCGGGCCGCCTGCTCGACCTCGCCGGTCAGCGCCTGCTCTCGCTCGCGAGCGTGCAGACGATGGTCCTCGACGAGGCCGACAAGATGCTCGACCTCGGCTTCCTCTCGGACATCGAGAAGCTCTTCGCGCAGACCCCCGCGACCCGCCACACCATGCTCTTCTCGGCGACGATGCCCGGCGCGATCGTCGCCCTCGCGCGCCGCTTCATGAACAAGCCGATCCACATCCGCGCGACCGACCCCGACGAGGGCATCACGCAGGCGAACATCAAGCACATCGTCTACCGGGCGCACTCGCTCGACAAGGACGAGGTCATCGCGCGCATCCTGCAGGCCGAGGGCCGCGGCAAGACCGTCATCTTCACCCGCACCAAGCGCGCGGCCGCCCGCATCGTCGAGGAGCTCAACGACCGCGGCTTCAACGCCGCCGCCGTGCACGGCGACCTCAACCAGGAGCAGCGCGAGCGCGCGATGGCCGCGTTCAAGGCCGGCAAGAAGGACATCCTGATCGCGACCGACGTCGCGGCCCGCGGCATCGACGTCAACGACGTCACCCACGTGATCAACCACACGATCCCGGACGACGACCAGACCTACCTGCACCGCGTCGGCCGCACCGGCCGCGCCGGGAAGACCGGCATCGCCGTCACCTTCGTCGACTGGGAGGACCTGCACAAGTGGGCCCTCATCAACCGCGCGCTGGAGTTCGGCCAGCCCGACCCGGTCGAGACCTACTCCTCCTCGCCGCACCTCTACGAGGACCTGGCGATCCCCGTCGGCACGAAGGGCCGGCTGAAGCCGACCCCGATCCCCGCCGAGGCGAAGGCGGACGCCCGCCCCGAGCGCGCTCCCCGTCAGCGCGAGCCGCGGGAGCCGCGCGAGGGCGGCCGCGAGCCGCGCCGCCGCAGCCGCGGAGACTCCGGTGAGACCACTCCCGCCGCGACCGAGGGCGAGCCGGTGCAGACCGGCCAGGCCCCCTCGAGCGAGAGCAAGGAGCACCACGACGGCAACAGCGAGCCCCGCCGCCGCACCCGCCAGCGCCGCCGCAGCCCCCGCCCGGACGGCTCGGCGTAGCAGCCGCTTCATGCTGGTCGAGTAGCTCCGCAGGAGCGTATCGAGACCCGGCCTTGAGCAGCGCGAGCTTCTGACGCCGGCGGATCTCGATACGCCCGCTCCGCGGGCTACTCGATCAGCATGACGTGGCGCGACTGCCAGCGACCGCCGCGGAGCATGCCGGGCGCGACCGCCTCTGACTTGCGCCGCTCCATGCTGGTCGAGTAGCCGCGCAGCGGCGTATCGAGACCCACCCCGCCAGTCCGACCGCAGGGCTCAGCCCGCCCGCGCCGCCCCGCGGATCGCGTCGACGGTCGCGCGCTCCGTCGTGTTCTCGCCGAGCCGGTTCGGCTTGCCGGTGCCGTGGTAGTCGCTCGACCCGGTCGTGACGAGGGAGTACCGCGCGGCCAGCTCGCGCAGCCGCCGCTTGCCCGCGGCGGTGTTCTCCCGGTGCTCGACTTCGAGGCCGAACAGCCCCGCGTCGACCAGCTCCGGCAGCATCGACTCGATCGCGATGCCGCGGGTGCTCGTGGCGGGGTGCGCGATCACGGGCACGCCGCCCGCGGCCCGCACGAGCCGCACCGCCTCGACCGGGTCCGGGGCGTAGTGCGGCTGGAAGTAGCCCCCGCGCCAGTCGAGGATCCCCGCGAACGCCGCCGAGCGGTCGGTCGCGAGCCCGCGGGCGACCAGGGCGTCGGCGATGTGCGGCCGCCCGATCGTGGTGCCGGGGCTGGTCTGCGCCAGCACGTCGTCCCAGGTGAGGTCGTAGTCGGCCGCTATCGCCGCGACGATGGCCTGCGCGCGGTGGGAGCGCTCCGAGCGGATCCGCGAGGTCTCGGCCACGAGGCCGGGGTCCTCCGGATCGGGGAGGTACGCGAGCACGTGCACGCTCGCCCAGCCGACCCGCGAGGAGAGCTCCATCCCGGGCAGCAGGTCGATGCCCGCCTCCTCGGCCGCGGCGATCGCCGCCGCCCAGCCGCGGGTGGTGTCGTGGTCGGTCAGCGCGACGCCGTCGAGACCGGCCGAGGCGGCCGCGCGGACGAGCACCTCGGGCGGCTCGGTGCCGTCGGAGACGAGCGAGTGGGTGTGGAGGTCGTACCCGCCTCCGGGGACATGCATCCGGCCATCGTAGACGCGCGTCCTGCGGACTCCCCGGGACCGATGCCCTAGCCTGGGCCGGGATGGGGACACGACTGGTCAAGTTCGCGGTGGCGCTCGCAGTGGCGATCGTGCTGCTGGTGGTCGCGGCACCCGGCTTCTTCGGCCTCGCCGGTCAGACGCCCTTCGCGCAGCTGGTCTCGTTCCGCGCGGCCACCGCCTTGGCCGGGGTCGCCGGAGCCGTCGTCCTCGTCGTCGTCGCGGTGCTCGTCGAGCCCGTGCGCCGGCTCGCCCTCGTCCTCGGCGCCCTCGGCGTCGCCCTCGCGCTCGTCCTCGGCGGCCTGCAGGCGGTCCGCGGCGACGACTCCGCCCCGCCCCGCGCGCACCGCCTCGGCGACCTGCGCGTCCTGAGCTGGAACCTCCTGCACGACGGCGTCCCCGCCGAGACCGTCGCCGCGCTCGCGGACGCGAACGCCGCCGACGCGGTCGCCCTGCTCGAGGTGTCGCAGGAGCGCGCCGAGCAGGTCGGGGACGCCCTCGCCGCCGCCGGCCGCCCGATGATCCTGCACCTGGTCCCGGGCACCGGGCCGAGCGACGGCACGGCGCTGCTGCTCTCGCCCGCCCTCGGCGGCTACTCGGTCGACGCGGCGAGCACGCCGACCGCGACCAGCGCCTCCCTCGTCGCCCGCCCCGACACCCCGGAGCGCCCGGTGATCGCGGCCGTGCACACCACCGCCCCGCTGCCCGCCCACGCGACCGAGTGGCGCAGCGACCTGGCCAGGCTGGCCGACCTCTGCACCGCCGAGGAGGACCTCGTCGTCCTGGGTGATCTCAACTCGACGCTCGACCACTGGTCGGCCCTCCCGGGTGACGCCGACCTCGGCGGCTGCACGGACGCCGGACGGCTCGCGAACGCCGCGGCCGTCGGCACATGGCCGACGAGCCTCCCGCCGGCCCTCGCCGCTCCGATCGACCACGTGCTGTTCTCCGGTCGCTGGGACGTCTCCGGCTTCGACGTGCTGGACGACCAGGACGACGCCGGCAGCGACCACCGCCCCGTGCTCGCGCAGCTCTCGGTCCGCGGGATGGTCAAGGAGTCGTCCTGACCCCTGCCCCCTGACCCTGCCCCGGCCGCCGTGTCGGGCGCAGGGAGGAGAATGGCGGCATGACGAACACGGACGAGCAGACCACCACCGCCGCACCGGAGACCGTCGCCGCCCCCGCACCGCGCGCGACCACGAACCGCTCCACGACCCCCGGCTCCGACCGGTTCCGCGACTTCATCGCGTCCGGCTGGGCCGAGCGCGAGGAGACCCTCCCCGCGCCGCGCGAGCAGGCCGCCTTCGCCGCGCGCCGCCGCGAGCGCCTCTCGGCCCTGCACACCGGCGTCCGCCTGATCGTGCCGGCCGGGCGGCTGAAGCAGCGGGCCAACGACACCGACTACCCGTTCCGCGCGCACTCCGCCTTCACCTGGCTGACCGGCTGGGGCTCGGACTCGGAGCCCGGCGCCGTGCTGGTGCTCGAACCCGCGGGCGAGAGCCACACCGCGACGCTCTACTTCCGCGAGCGGGCCGGCCGCGACTCCGACGAGTTCTACGCCAACTCCGAGATCGGCGAGTTCTGGATCGGCCCGCGCCCCTCGCTCGCGCAGGTCGCGGCCGACCTCGGACTAGAGACCCGTGGCATCGCGGAGCTCGACGCCGTCCTGGACGCCGGCGAGGCGCCGGTCGCGGTCCTCCGCGAGGCGGACCCCGTGGTCACCGCGCGCGTGGACGCGCGGTCAGCCGATGCGGAGTCCGACGGCGACGCCCTCGAGCGCGACCTCTCCGAGCTGCGCCTGGTCAAGGACGAGTACGAGATCGCCGAGCTGCGCGCGGCCGTCGACGCCACCGCCCGCGGCTTCGAGGACGTCCTCGCCGACCTGCCCCGCATCGTCCGGCACGAGCGCGGCGAGCGCCTGATCGAGGGCGTCTTCAACGGCCGCGCCCGCGCCGACGGCAATGCGGTCGGCTACGACACCATCGCCGCCGCCGGTGCGCACGCCTGCATCCTGCACTGGACCCGCAACGACGGGCCGGTGCGCCCCGGCGACCTGGTTCTCCTCGACGCCGGCGTGGAGCAGGAGAGCTACTACACCGCCGACATCACCCGCACCTTCCCCGTCGACGGCCGCTACACCGAGGCGCAGCGCCGCGTGCACGAGACGGTGCGGGAGGCGGCCGACGCCGCGTTCGCGATCGTCCGGCCCGGCATCCGCTTCCGCGAGGTGCACGCCGCCGCCATGGCCGTGATCGCCCGGCGCACCGCGGAGTGGGGCCTGCTGCCGGTGAGCGCCGAGGAGGCGCTCGAGGCCGACAACCAGCAGCACCGCCGCTACATGGTGCACGGCACCAGCCACCACCTGGGCCTCGACGTGCACGACTGCGCGAAGGCCCGCCGCGAGATGTACCTGGACGGGATCGTCGAGGCCGGCATGGTCTTCACGATCGAGCCGGGCCTCTACTTCCAGCCCGACGACCTCACCGTCCCCGCCGAGCTGCGCGGCATCGGCGTGCGGATCGAGGACGACGTCCTCGTGACCGCCGACGGCGCCGAGAACCTGTCGGCCGGCATCCCCCGGTCCGCCGACGACATCGAGGCGTGGATGGCGCGGCTGGCCGGTTGAGGCCCTATCCGGACGGATCCGGGTCGAGGTCGGTGTCGCTCAGGCGGCGACGGCCTCGGCCGGGTTCTGCCGGGCGACGGCGCGGGCGAGCCCCTCGAGCAGGACGGCGAGTTGCCCGGCGGGCGCCGCCGGATCCTCCGGGTGCCACTGCACGCCGACGATCGGCGCGTCGCGGTGCTCGAGCGCCTCGACGACGCCGTCCTCCGCTCGGGCGACGACCCGCAGCCCCGGGGCGAGGGCGTCGACCGCCTGGTGGTGCGCGCTCTGCACGGCGAGCGCCTCCGCGCCGAAGAGGCCGCCGAGGGTCGAGTCCGCGGCGAGCACCACGTCGTGGCGGTGCATGCGCTCGTGCACCGGCGCGTCGGCGTTGAGGTGCGCGGCCTCCGGGCCGAGGTCGGGGACGAGCGTGCCGCCGAGGGCGACGTTGACGATCTGGAGTCCGCGGCAGATGCCGAGCAGCGGGGTGCGGCGGGTCAGCGCCCGGCGCACCAGGGCGATCTGGGCGGCGTCGGCCTGCTCCGCGTGCGGGCCCTCGCCGGCGTAGCCGCGGGCGACGCCGTAGCGCTCGGGGGCGACGTCCTCGCCGCCGGCCAGCACGATCGCGTCGGCGCCGAGCGTGCGCTCGAGCAGCCGCGCGGTGCCGAGGTCCTCCGCCGCGAAGCGCTCCGCCTCCCAGCCGAGCTCGCGGGCGAGGCCCAGGATGCGGCCGTTGAGCATCTGCACGTAGGCGTGGTACTCGTCGCGTCCGGGGCGCGTCGAGGCGACTTCGACGATGGCGAGCGTTCCTGGCATGCCTCCATCCTGGGCACGGGCGGGCAGCGGGTCGAGTCGCGACGACACGCTCGGTAACACAGGGCCCGTACGATCACGGAGTGACCTCGCCGACCCCGTCCCTCCCGGAGCGGCTGCACCGCTCCCGCGCCGACGTCTCCGTCCTCGCGGGCACCACCTCCGAGCGCCAGGTGCGCCCCCTCCGCGAGGCGATCGAGGCGGCCGCCGAGCGCGACGACGCCGCCGCGGCCGCGCTGCTCGACGCCGTCGAGGCGCAGACGGTGCTGCTGGAGCGCGCCGAGACCCAGCTGAGCGCTCTGGAGCGCTCGGTGCGCGACGACCTCGACCGCGCAGCCACCCTGACCGGTGTGCGGACCACCGCGCAGCTCGCCTCCGCCGCCGACGTCGCGACCGCCTGCGCCGCCGCGACCGCCCTGCTGCTCAGCGCCGACGACGCGCGCGCCTCGGACGTCCGGCACGACCCCTCCGCCGTGCTCGCCCTGCTGCTCGAGGCCGACGCCGCCCTCGACGCGGTGGTCGCGGGCTACCGCGAGCCGCGGGCGCAGGCCGAGCGGCAGCTGCTCCTCGTCGAGGGGGCCCGCACCGTCGCCCTGCTCGGGGCGGACGCGGTCGCCCTGCTGGCGGCCGTGCACGGCGAGCGGATCACCGCCGCGCCGCGCATCCTCGCCGAGGAGACCCGCTCCCAGCTGGACGCCGCCCTGCACCTCGCGGCGGCCGACCCGTCCGCCGCACTCGAGCAGGCGAGGGCCGCCGACGACCGGGCCCGCTCCGCGCTGGACGAGGCGCTGCTCGACCTCGACGGCCCCGAGGCGCCGTCCGCGGATCCGCTCGCGGGCGCGCCCGGCGAGCTCCCGGCCGCCTGATCCGGCGAGGCCTCGACCCCCGCGAGCCGCGTGCCATAGTGAGAGCCATGGCCTCCTTCCTCGTCGTCCCCCAGTGGCAGGGGTCCGCCTCGACGCGGGCCATGCGCCTCGTCGACGGAGCCGAGGCGATCCGCGGCGATCTGCCCTCCTCCGCCACGGTCGTCGTCGACGTCCCGCCGGAGGCGGGCGACGCGCAGGACACCGGAGTCCGTCGCTACGCGTCCGTCGCCGTGACCGCCGAGCGGGTCCACGAGGCGCTGGTCGGCCGCCCCGGGCCGATCGTGACGATCGGCGGCGACTGCGGCGTGGAGTTCGCGGCGATCGGGCACGCGGTCCGCTCCTCCCCCGAGCCGGTCGCGCTGGTCTGGTTCGACGCGCACCCGGACGCGAACACCCCGGAGACCTCGCCGAGCGGCGCGTTCTGCGGCATGGTGCTGTCGGCCGTCCTCGGCCGCGGCGTCGGACTGCTCAGCGCCTCGGCCGCGGACCGCATCGCGGACGAGCACGTCGTGCTCGCCGGCGTCCGCGCCTCGGACCCGGGCGAGCTCGAGGGACTGCTCGAGCGCGGCGCCACCCACCTCGGCGTCGACGCGCTCGATCCGGAGGCGCTCGTCGCCGCCGTCGAGGCGACCGGTGCCGGCTCGGTCTACGTGCACATCGACCTCGACGTCCTCGACCCGGCCGAGGTCGCCGGACTCTTCGACCCCGTGCCGTTCGGCGTCCCCGCCTCGCGGCTGGTCGAGTGCCTCGCCGCGCTGCGGGCCCGGTTCCCGCTCGCGGGCGCAGGCCTCACCTCCTTCGCGCCGTCCTCGCCGACCGCCGCGGTCGACGACCTGCCGACGATCCTCCGCCTGGTCGGCGCGACGACCCGCGGCGTCTGAGCACTCCGCGGCGTCCGAGCACCGGCCCGCGCGCCGCCGGCCTGAGCGGCGACTCCGAATCGGCGCCCCGCCGCGACCCGGTGTCGGCGGCAGCGGGCAAGATGGACGGACGCGACCCGAGCGGAGGACCGATGAGCGACGACCGGCGACGTGTGCGCACCGAACGGCGCGGGCACGTGCTCGAGATCGTCCTCGACCGGCCCGAGAAGCGGAACGCGGCCGACTTCCGGCTGCTGAGCGAGCTGGCCGCCGCCTACGGCGAGCTGGACCGCGATCCGGAGCTGCGCGCGGGCGTCGTCCTCGCTGAAGGCGCCCACTTCACGGCCGGCCTCGACCTGGCCGACATCGGCCCGCGGCTCGGCGGCGACGGCCTGGACTTCGTGCCCGAGGGCGGCCTGGACCCGTGGGCGATCCGCACCCGCCCGGTGACCAAGCCCGTCGTGATCGGCCTGCAGGGCACCTGCCTCACCCTCGGCATCGAGCTGGCGCTCGCGAGCGACGTCGTCCTCGCCGAGGAGTCGGCCCGCTTCGGCCAGATCGAGGTCGCGCGCGGCATCCTCCCCTTCGGCGGCGCCACGCTGCGCTTCCCGCGCGCGGCCGGCTGGGGCGACGCGATGCGCTGGATCCTCACCGGAGACGAGTTCGACGCCCGCGAGGCGCACCGGATCGGCCTGGTCCAGGAGGTGGTGCCCGACGGCACCGTCGCCGAGGCGGCCCGAGCGCTCGCCGAGCGGATCGCCGCGCAGGCCCCGCTCGCCGTCCAGGCGGCGCTCGCGAGCGCCCGCCTCGCCGTCGCCTCCTCCGACGCCGAGGCCGCCGCTGCGCTGCCCGCCGAGCTGGCACGCCTCGCCGCGTCGGACGACGCGCGGATCGGCATGGAGGCCTTCCTATCCCGCACGCGAGCGGAGTTCACCGGCCGATGAGCGAGCAGGCACCCGTGACCACGTCCGTCCCGACCACCACCGGCACCGCCGATCCCGCGGCCCGGCAGCTGTCCGTCCTCGATGCCCAGCGCGAGCGCGCGGCCCAGCAGCTCGAGGTCCGCCTGCGCTACGGCGACCAGGTCTGGGAGCTGCGCGAGGTCGACCACTTCGCCGTTTTCTCCCGCCGCTCGAGGGCGCGCCGGGCCGGCCGGGCGCTCGTCGCCTCCGGCTTCGAGATCGCGATCTCGCGCCTGCGGCTGCGCCTCGTGCTGGTCGCGAGCCACCACGCCGCGGTGGACGAGGAGGCGACGACCGCCTTCCTCCGCCAGGTGATCGAGGTCGTCGAGCGCGAGGGCGGCCGCTACGACGGCTGGCGCGCCGAGATCGTGCCCGCGCACTGAGAACGACCTCCGGGCCGCACGGCGCCGGAGTCCAGGACAGAACGGGCGATCCGCCCCCGAGAACGATCCGGAGACACCATGACCACGCCGAGCACCGACGCCGCCAGCGAGACCGCAGCGACCGACACCTTCGATCTGATCGTCATCGGCGCGGGGCCGGTCGGCGAGAACATCGCCGACCGCGCCGTGCAGGGCGGCCTCACCGCCGCGATCGTCGAGAGCGAGCTGGTGGGCGGTGAGTGCTCCTACTGGGCCTGCATGCCGTCCAAGGCGCTGCTGCGCGCCCCGATGGCGCTCCGGGCCGCCCGCGACCTGCCGGGAGCGGCGCAGGCCGTCACCGGCGGCGTCGACATCGCCGCGCTCCTGGCGCACCGCGACTCCGTCACCAGCGGCTTCAACGACCACGGCCAGGTCCAGTGGCTCGAGGGCGCCGGCATCGAGCTCGTCCGCGGCCACGGCCGGCTCAGCGGTGTGCGCGAGGTCAGCGTCACCGCCCCCGACGGCTCCGTCCGCGTCCTGCACGCCCGGAGCGCCGTCGCCGTGGCGACCGGCACCAGCGCCGTCGTCCCCGACATCCCGGGGCTGCGCGCCGCCTCGCCGTGGACCAGCCGCGAGGCGACCAGCGCCGAGATCGTCCCCGACCGCCTCGTCGTCATCGGCGGCGGCGTCGTGGCCTGCGAGATGGCGACGGCCTACGCCGGCATGGGCGCCACCGTGACCCTGCTCGCCCGGAGCGGGCTGCTCGCCCCGTTCGAGCCGTTCGCCGGCGAGCTGGTCGGCGACGCCCTCCGCGAGCTGGGCGTCGACGTGCGGATCGGCGGCTCCCCCGCGTCCGTCGAGCGCCGCGCCGACGGCACCGTCGCCGTGACCCTCGAGGGCGGCGACGTCGTCGAGGCCGACGAGATCCTCGCCGCCACCGGCCGCGCCCCGCAGACCCGCGACATCGGCCTCGAGGTCGTCGGGCTCGAGCCGGGCGACTCTCTGAAGGTCGACGACACGATGCTCGTGCTCGGCGAGGACGGCTCCCCGGTCGGCTCCGGCTCGCCCTGGCTCTACGGAGTCGGCGACGTCAACCACCGCGCGCTGCTCACCCACCAGGGCAAGTACCAGGCCCGCGCCGCCGGCGACGTGATCGTCGCCCGCAGCACCGGCGGCGAGGTGAAGGACGCACCCTGGGGCGCGCACGTCGCCACGGCCGACCACGAGGCCGTGCCGCAGGTCGTCTTCACCGACCCGGAGGTCGCCTCCGTCGGCCTCACCGCCGCCGCGGCCGAGAAGGCGGGCTACCGCACCAGGGTCGTCGACTACGAGATCGGCTCCGTCGCCGGCGCCTCGCTCGCCGCCGTCGGCTACAAGGGCACAGCCCGGATGGTCGTCGACGAGGACCGCAAGGTCCTGCTCGGCGTCACCTTCGTCGGCAAGGAGGTCGGCGAGCTCGTGCACTCCGCGACGATCGCCGTCGTCGGCGAGGTCCCGCTGTCCCGCCTCTGGCACGCGGTCCCCTCCTACCCGACGATCAGCGAGGTCTGGCTGCGCCTGCTCGAGACCTACGGGCGCGACAGCGCGTGAGCGCCCTGCGGCGCGCGGTCGCGGTCGTCGCCCTCGACCCGGCGATCACCCGGCCCGGCTACCTCTTCGCCTGCGCGGTCGGGCTGGCCTGGGGCGCGCTCTGGAGCACGGGCCCGATCGAGCGCCGCAACGGGCTCGTCGTCTTCACCGGGCTGCCCTCGTGGGCCTTCGGCCGCGGCGGCTCCTGCGTCGGCACGAGCTATCTGACGGACAGCAACGTCTCCGACCGCGTGCTCGAGCACGAGGCCGTGCACAAGGTGCAGTGGCGCACCTTCGGCATGTGGTTCCCGCTGATGTACTTCGTCGCCGGCCGCGACCCGCTGCGGAACCGCTTCGAGATCGAGGCCGGCCTCGAGAAGGGCGGCTACGTCCGTGGTCGCTGATCAGACGGGGCGCGTCGTCGTCCTCACCGGGGCGAGCTCCGGCATCGGACGGGTCGCCGCCGGCGCGCTGGCCTCGGCCGGAGCCCGCGTCGCCGTCGTCGGGAGGAACCCGGAGCGGACCCGCACGGTCGCGGCGGAGATCGGCGGCGATCCGTTCCTCGCCGACTTCGACCGTCTCGACGACGTCCGCGACCTGGCCGACGCGCTCCTCGCCCGCTACGACGGCATCGACGTGCTCGCGAACAACGCGGGCGGGCTCGTCTCGCACCGCGGCGAGACGGTCGACGGGCACGAGCGGACGATCCAGAGCAACCACCTGGCGCCGTTCCTGCTGACGCGGCTCCTGCTCCCCCGCCTGATCGAGACCGGGCGCGAGCGCCCCGGTGCCCGCGTGGTCTCCACCGCGAGCGCCGCCAATCGGATCGGCCGGCTCTCGCTCGACGACCTCGACCGCCGGCGGGGCCCGTGGCTGGGCGGCTGGCGCGCCTACGGCACCTCGAAGCTCGCCACGATCCTCTTCGTCCGCGAGCTGGCCGAGCGCCTGCTGCCGACCGCCGTCGACGCCTACTCGTTCCACCCGGGCGTCGTCGCGACCGGCTTCGGCACCGATTCGCGGCTGATGTCGCTGCTGTCGCTGAGCGGGTCGCCGGGCATCTCCGCCGAGGCGGGCGCCGTCCCGCTGATCACGCTGGCGTCCGAGCCCGACGTCGGCGCGGCGAGCGGCAGCTACTTCGACGGGCTCCGGCCCGGCGGCGCGGTGGCCGCACAGGCCCGCAACCGGCAGCTCGGCCGCGACCTCTGGACGCTCTCGAGCCGCCTGGTCGGCGTCCCCGCCGCGCTCTGAGGGCGGAGGGGACGCGGCGCGAGGCTAGTTGGCCTCGGAGCGTCCCGTCCGCCAGTAGCCCATGAAGGCGACGCGCGTCCGGTCGACGCCGAGCTCGGTGACGAGGCAGCGCCGGATCAGCTTGATCGCGCCGGCCTCGCCCGCGATCCAGGCGTAGAGGCCGGGGTCGGTGCGCTCCGCGGGCACCTCCCAGAGGATCTCGCTGTCGACGTCGACGTCGGACACCTCGACCCCGCGGTGATGCGCCGTGAGGAAGCGGGTCGCCCAGCCGCGGACGGAGTCGCCGAGGTGCGCACCCGGGGTCGTCCCGGTGCGCACCAGCCAGTGCACCTGGACGCCGACGGGGTGCTGCAGCGACAGGACGTCCGCCGCGCTCGGCACCTCGAGGAAGGCCGCTCCGGTCGCCGAGGCCGGGAGGCTCTCGAGGATCGCGCTGATCGCGGGGACCGCGGTCTCGTCGCCCGCCATCAGGAGCGTCGTCGCCGCACCCGGGTGCCACTCGACGCCGCCGCCGGCCAGCTCCGAGCGCGTGTCGGGCGCGATGATGACGACCTGCGCGCCGACGCGGGCCGACTCGACCCAGGCGGAGGCGGGGCCGGTGTCGCCGTGCGCGACGAAGTCGACGTCGACCTCGGCCAGCTCGGGGCGGGTCGCGCGGATCGTGTAGGTGCGCAGCGGGTTCCTCAGCGCGTCCGGCAGCTCGCGCCAGCGGGTGTACCAGTCGGGGGCGAGGCCGTCCGGCCCGTCTTCGTCCGCGACCGAAGCCATGAAGTCGTGCGCGCTCGAGGTCGGCGTCGGCACGACCAGCTTGATCCGCTGGTCCGGGCCGGTGCAGCCGACCGAGCCGAGGTCGTCACCGGTCAGCGTGATCCGGATGAAGTGCGGCGCGATCCGGGTCGCGCGGGCGACGGTCGCGAGATACGGCCGGTAGGCCGGGCGGGCGGGGGCTTCGGTCAGCGGAGGCACCTGTCCAGTCTCGCAGAGAAGGTAAGCCTTACCTAATCCTGAGTGGCTCTCAGCGAGCGGCGTGCTCCGCGGAGACCCGCAGGCGGGCGTCGACATCGGCGGCGAGCTCCGCGACGACGGCGCCCTCTCCGCCGATCCAGGCGCAGAAGTCGTGCCGGTCGTCCGCCCACGGGTAGTCGCCGTCGACGACGGACATCTCGCCCATCCAGGCGCGCACCGCGCGGTCGAGCGCGACGCCGCGCGCGCAGGCGAGGCCGGTGCCGGGAGCGCCGGAGCGCTGCGAGCGGCCGAGCCAGGTGACGCAGACGCGGCCGGGCGCCGAGAGCGGCGGCAGGCCGCGGGCGTCGTCGACCTCGACGAAGACCTGGCCCCGGGCGTTCGCGGGGAGCGCGTCGAGCATGCTCTGGATCCAGGGCACGACGGTCTCGTCACCCGCGATCAGGAACTGCTTGACGTCGACCGGCTCCGAGCCGTCTCGTCCCTCGAACATGCACATCGGAAGTAAGTATAGGCATGCCTAACCTGACCGGCCAAGGGTGCGGAGCTGCCCGTTCGCCGGGTGTCGGCGGCGCCCGGCTCCCCCTGCCTCACCACTGCGGCGGGTGCCGCCGCTGCCAGTGCGCCCGGCGCTCCAGCTGCGCACCGATCGACAGCAGCACCGCCTCACCGCCGGGGCGCCCGATCAGCTGGATCCCCATCGGCAGGCCGTCCGCCGTGACGCTCAGCGGCAGCGCGATCGCGGGCAGGCCGCTCACGTTCACGAACGAGGTGTACGGCGTGTAGCGCACCTGGTGCTCGAAGTTGAGCTCCGGATCCTCGGCGTCGTACCAGCCGACCGGCCGCGGCGTCATCGTCATCGACGGGGTCAGGATCGCGTCGAACGGCGAGAAGGCGGCGATCACCGCGCGCTCGTAGGCCGACAGCACGCCCGCCGCCTCCACGATCTCGCGCGCCGAGCGCTTCCGCCCCTCGCGGATCAGCCACTGCGTCAGCGGCTCGAGAAGGTCGAGCTCGTCGCCCTCGATCGGGAGCGTCGACGCCCCGCTCTGCCAGAGCAGCCGGAACGCATCGGGGTAGGCGGCGGACGGCGGCAGCACCGCGTCGTCCAGACCGTGGCCGAGCGCCGAGAGCGCGGCGATGCCTTCGTCCAGCGCGGCGCGCGCCTCCGGAGCGAGACCGATGTCGTACTCCTCGTCCCACGGCGAGGCCGTCAGCACGCCGATCTGGAACCGGCCCTCGCCGCGCACGGCGGCACCGAGGAAGGAGCCGTCGCCGTCGCCCGGCGCGGTCAGCGCCGTGCGCTGCGGGACGACGCCGTTGCGACGCTCGAGCATCCCCTCCAGCAGCATCCCGGCGTCCGCCACCGAGCGCGTCAGCGGACCTGCGACGACGAGGCCGCCCACTCCCCCCACTCCGGACAGCGCCGGCACCCGGCCGCGGGAGGGCTTGAGACCGACCAGACCGCAGGCGGCGGCGGGGATGCGGATCGAGCCGCCGCCGTCGGAGCCGGGTGCGAACGGGAGCAGTCCCGCCGCGACCGCGCTCGCCGCGCCGCCGCTGGACCCGCCCGCGCCGCGCGAGGTGTCCCAGGGCGTGACCGTCGGCAATCCGACGAGGTTCTCGGTGTAGGAGGGCATGCCGAACTCGGGCGCAGCCGTCTTGCCGAGGCTGATCGCCCCCGCCGCGTCGAGCACCTGGACGATCTCGTCGGAGGCGTCGGGGACGAACGACTCGCGCAGCCGCGAGCCGAAGGTGGTCCGGACGCCGGCCCGGCGCCAGAGGTCCTTGTCGCCGCTCGGCAGCCCCCAGAGCAGCGCGGTGCGCGGCACGGAGTCGATCGCGGCCGCCCGGGCCCGCGCCGCGTCCGCGGTCACGGTGGTGAAGGCGCCGAGCTCCCCGTTCCAGCGCTCGATCCGGGCGAGGTAGTGCTCGGTCAGCTCGAGCGGTGTGATCTCGCCGCGCTGCAGCCAGTCCCACTGCTCCTGGGCGCTGAGGTGATGGAGTTCGAACATGGAACGACCCTATTCCGCCGCCTCGGTGCCGCTCTGGGAGCGCCGAGGTCGGGCGGAACAGGGTCGTGGGGTCGTGCGGGCCTACGCGGCGCGGCGGCCGATCTCGCGGACGCCGTCGTCGGTGCCGAACCGGCTGCCCGGGGTGATGACCGTGTCGCGGTCGACCCGCGCGCCGGTCGCGACGACGGCCGAGCCGCCGATTCGCGAGTAGCTGCCGATGCGGGCACCGGGGCCGATGATGGCCTCCGGGCCGACGTGGACGTTCGCGCCGATGAAGGCGCTGTGCCCGATCATCGCGTCGCGGTCGACCCAGCTGCCGGCGCCGATCCACGCGCGCTCCCCGACGGTGGCGCCGGGTTCGACGTAGGCGCCGGTCTCGACGTACGCCGACGCGGAGACGCGCGATCCCGGAGCGACCATGCCGCGTCCGTTCGCGTGACGGCGGTAGACGATCTCCTCGTCGGCGCCGCGCACTCCCCGTCCCTTGCTCATTCCTGTTCCTGCCATCTGCCTCGAGCTCCTCCGAGCGATCCGATGGGCGAGGCACTCGGGCCCCACCCCGCTGTTCAAGACAACAGCGCGCGAGGCCCGCACATTCCCCGTGCGGGGGGCACTCAGGCTCGGGGCTCGACCGCGTCCGCCACGGCCGTGACGACGCGTCGGAACCGCTCCGGCGCGTCCCGGATCCGGCGTCGGGCCAGCACCCCCGCGAGCGCGGACGAGGCGCCGGACGCGACGAACTCGCACTCGACCCGCGAGCCCTCCTCGTCCGCCAGCACCCGCCACTGCTCGACGCCGACGACCGGCAGCCGCCGCTCGAGCTCGTCCGCCGAGCGCTCGAACGCCGGCCCGTCGTCGGCCGCGAGCACGTCGGCGAGCGCGGCGAGCACCACGGCGGGCTCCGCGTGCAGGATCGAGGCGAGGGCGAGAAGGCTGCGCATCGCGGCAGTCTCCCACGCCGGACCGGACCCCCTGCTGCTCAAGCAGCCCCGCCTCCTGCTTGTCGAGCAGCCCCGCAGGCCCGCCTCATGCTGGTCGAGCAGCCCCGAAGGGGCGTATCGAGACCCACCATCCCCCGCAGGGCGGGTCTGCAGACTCGCGTTCCGACGGTGGTGGATCTCGATACGCCCGCTGCGCGGGCTACTCGATCAGCGTGCAGACCATGCTGGTCGAGTAGCCCCGCAGGGGCGTATCGAGACCCACCATCCCCCGCAGGGCGGGTCTGCAGACTCGCGTTCCGACGGTGGTGGATCTCGATACGCCCGCGCCGCGGGCTACTCGATCAGCATGCGGCCGCCCCCGCCGCTCGGTGAGCAGTCGCCGTCAGGAGCGCTCGTCCAGCACGCGCCGCAGCCAGTCGAACGAGGCCTTCGGCACGCGGTCGCGGCTGCGGGAGTCCAGCGCCACGAGCCCGTGCGGCCGGGTGTAGCCGTGCTGCCACTCGAAGGCGTCCACCAGCGTCCACAGCTGGACGGCCTCCAGCGGCAGGCCCTCGTGCACGGCCTCGGCGAGCGCCCCGAGGTGCGCCCCCAGCCAGCGGATCCGCTCCGTGTCGACGATCGCGCCCTGCCGGTCCGGCAGATCCGGGTAGCTCGCGCCGAGCTCCGTCAGCACCAGCGGCGGCAGCGCGTCGCTGTAGCGCTCGACGAGACTCCGCAGCACCGCCACCGGCGCCCACGGCGCGAACGGCGAGCCGTCACCGGTCCGGTCGAGCTCCGGCCACGGCCGGGCGTGGAACGGCAGAGCCGGCGGAGCACCCGGCCCGGTCGGCAGCGCCGGATCGCGGCCGGCGGCGATCCGCTGCGGGGCCAGCGGCGCGACCCCGTAGAAGTCGAGCGGGGCACTGATGCGGGCGAGGTCCACCGGGTCGACGCCCGCGAGCGGCGCGAGGAACGGCGGCAGCTCCTCCGGCCCCGACGGATAGACGCCGGTGAGCACGGCATCCGCCACCACCCGGTTCTGCAGGACGTCGGCGAGCGCCGCCCACGCGCCGTCCCGCTCCGATTCGCTCGCCGGCTCGACCACGGCCTGCGCGTCGACGAGCCCGATGCGCCCGGCGAGGTCGGCGGAGCGGAGCGCCTCGACCGCGACGGCGTGCCCGAGCAGCTGGTGGTGCAGAGCGGGCAGCGCACTGAACAGCCGCCCCGCTCCCGGGGCCTGGTTCTTCAGCGCGTAGCCCTCGAGGAAGACGGTCGACGGCTGATCCAGCGTGATCCAGTCCGCGACCCGGTCGCCGAGCCGAGAGCCGATCTCAAAGGCGACGTCGCCGAAGCGGAAGGCCGTGTCGCGATTCATCCAGCCCCCGCTGAGCGCGGAGGGGGTGTCGCGGTGCTGCAGGGTGAGCGCGATCCGCAGCCCGACCCCCGCCAGCTCGTCGAGCAGGCGGTCGTAGAAGCCGAGGCCGCCGCGGTCGATCGGTCCGCGCCCGTCCGGCTGCAGCCGGGTCCAGGAGATCGAGAGCCGCAGCTCGTCGACGCCGAGGTCGACCAGCAGGGCGAGGTCCTCGCGCCAGCGCAGGACGAAGTCGGTGGCGAACTCGGGCGTCGCCTCCTCCGCGATCGTGCCGCGCCGCAGGGCGAAGTCGTCCCAGACGGAGCGGCCGCGACCGCCGGCCTCGAGCGAGCCCTCCGTCTGGAAGGCGCTCTGTGCGAGCCCGATCCGCAGTCCCGGAGGCAGCAGCCGCCCGAGCTCCCGCGGGTCGTCGAAGCGCGCGGTCTCGGCGCGCACCTGCTGCCGATCGCGTCCGCGCGCTGCGTCCTCGCTCATCTTTCCTCCGACTCGTCGATGGGTATATTGTCGCGGAAGCGCTCTCCCGCTCCGACCAGCCACTCCCCCGCTCGGAGGAGGCCCGCTCCGCCCTTCGGTGTACATCCGGCAACGGGTGCGCGCCGCGCTTGACACCACCCGTGCGCCCCCGTGCAATGGACGCACCGTGATTCCGAGTGTCGCCGCGTCTGTTCCGGGGGGTTCCGCGACGAGGGGTCCGTCGGCCGTGCCGTCAGGTCGCCTTCGCCGCTCCCCCCGTTCGTCGCGCCGCCGTCCGGCCGCCCTCCTGCTCGTGCTGCTCGTCGCGCTGGGCGCCGCCGCCGGCCTGACCGCGCCGAGCGCGCAGGCCGCCGCGCCCCTCGCGATCACCTCCCCGGCCTCCGGCACCGTACTGCCGAGCGGCGCGGTCACCGCGACCGGCACCGGCACAGCCGGCGATCAGATCCAGATCGGCCTCACCGGCAGCAGCGAGCCGCTCTGCATCACCACCGTCGGCGCCGACGACACCTGGAGCTGCGCGCTCGACCTCGACGACGGCCGGATCCGCCTGACCGCCGTCGAGCTCCTCGCCGCCGGCGGCACCACCTCGGCCCGCACCGAGATCGCCGTGCTGAGCGCACCCGTCATCGAGTCGGTGGACGGCTCGGCGACGTCCGCCGGATCGGTGAGCGGCACCGCCTACCCGGGAGCAAGCGTCGCGGTCACCTCCGACGGCGGCGCCTCCTGCCTCGCCACCGCCGACGGCGCGGGCCGCTGGTTCTGCCAGCTCGCGCCCACCCCCTCCCCCGGCAGCTACCGCGTGACCGCGACCCAGTCCGCCTCCTTCGCCGGGAGCACCGTCTCGCCGGCCAGCGCGGCCGTCTCGCTCGTCGTGGACACCGCGGCTCCGGTCGCGCCTGCCCTCGCCTCCCCCGGCCCGGGCGCCGCACTGCCGCTCACCGGCGCCGTCTACTCCGGCACCGCGACCGAGGGCACGCGGGTCTACGTCTACGTCGACCTCGTCAACACCTGCGACGCGCTGATCACCGGCGGTGCCTGGAGCTGCACCGGCGGCACGGTGACGGCCGGAGCGCACCGCGTGTCGGCGATCGCGGGCGACGCGGCCGGCAACTACAGCTCGCGCAGCCCGTGGATCGACGCCACCTTCTCGGCGGCGACCACGACTCCCTCCGCCTCCCCCACCGCGACCGCTCCCGGCACGAGCGCGGCGACTCCGGGCGGGAGCACGCCGACCACCGCGCCCGGCTCGCCGACCGCGCGGCCGACGACGCCGGGAAGCACCGCGACCGCCGCGCCGACTCGACCCGGGCAGACGGCGCCCGCGCCCGAGCCCCTGCCGACCGACGGCGCCACGGCCGCCCCGGCACCCGGAGCCGCTCCCAGCGACCCGCCGCCGGCCGCACCCGCCCCGGACGGCGGCTCGGTCCCCGGCGGCTGGAGCGCCGCCACCGGGATGACCACCGCGCTCTCCTCCAGTGCACCCCTCGGCACCATGGCCGACTGGATGCGCTCCCTCGCCCTGGCGGTCGCCTCCCTCGCCCTGCTCGTCGTCCCCGCCCGCCTGGCCGTCGCCGGCCGGGTGCCGCGCGAGCCGCGCACCTGGCGCCTGACCGGCCGCAACCGCGCGAGCGTGGAGTACGACGACCGGCCCGAGCCCGCCCCGCTCTCGGCCCGGACGATGGTCGTCGGCATGATCGGCTGCGCCGCAGGTCTCGTGCTGCTCTCCGGCCGGGTCGACGGGCAGCCCGCCTACCTCCGCCTGCTGATCGCGGTCATCGTCGCGGTCGCCGTCGTGAACGCCGTCGCCGCGGGTATTCCCGCGCTGGTGGGGCACCGCCTCGGCCTGCCGGGCATCCGCATCGTCGCCTCGCCCCGCGCGCTGCTGCTGGTGGCCGGCGCCGCACTCCTGTCGCGCTTCGCGGGCCTCGACCCGGCCTTTCTCTTCGGAGTGGTGATCGGGCTCGTCCTGCCCGAGGGCGCCTCGACCGTCGCACGCGCCAAGCTCGCGACCGTGCGGGTCGTCTCCCTGCTCGGTCTCGCCGCCGTCGCCTGGGGAGCCTCCGCGGCCGTCCCCGCCGACGGCTCCTTCGCCGCGGTCCTCACCACCGAGATCCTCAGCGCGACGACGCTGCTCTCGGTCGGCTCGAGCGTCGTGCTGCTCTTCCCGGTCGGCCGGCCCGCGGGGCAGAGCATCCTGCGCTGGTCGCCCGTGCTCTGGCTCGGGCTGACGCTGCTGGCGAGCACCGTCCTCTTCCTGCTCCTCACGCCGACGATCGCCGCCTGGGCGACCGACGGCGGCGGCGGTCCGGCGCTCTTCGCCGTGGTCGCCTTCACGGTCGTCTGCACGTCGATCTGGGCCTGGCGGCGCTTCGTCGACGTCGGCGAGTAGCGCCGGAGCGGTCTCCGCCCCGGCGACCAGGGTCCGGGCTCAGCCGATCGCGGCGAGCTCGCGCACGTCGTCGTCCGGCAGCACGTCGACCACGGCGCCGACGGTCATGTCGGTCAGCGTCGCGATGCCGTCGTAGACGCTGAGGAACGCCGTGTCCGCCGCGTCGCGGCCGGTGGCGATCCGCACCAGGCTGGACCGCGGCGCCAGAGTGGTCGCGTCGACCACCCGCCAGGAGCCCTCGATCCAGGCCTCGGCGACCGCGTGGAAGTCCATCGGCGCGAGCCCCGGTGCATAGACCGCGACGAGCCGGGCCGGCACGTCGAGCGCGCGCAGCAGCGCCACCACGAGGTGGGCGAAGTCGCGGCAGACCCCGCGGCGGGCGAGCAGCGTCCGCTCCGCGCCGTCGGTGGGCAGGCTCGAGCCGGTCACGTAGGCGAGCCGGGTGCCGACCCAGGAGCTGACCGAGGCGAGCAGGGCGGCGCCCTCGAGGCCCGCGAACTCGGCGCGCGCGGTCGCCCAGAGGATGTCCGACTCGGCGTAGCGGCTGGGTCGCAGGTAGCGCAGCCGGTCGACCTCCTCGCCGGGCAGCGGCTCCAGCACGCCGTCGACGCTCGCGGTGTAGTCGACGACGAGGCGTCCGACGCCCGCCTCGAGGACGTGCAGGCGGGTGCCGTGCTGGTCGAGCACCTCGCGTGCGGCGACCTCGCGCCCGTCCAGCTCGAGGGACAGCCGCTCCGGAGCCCCGTAGGCCTCCGCGACCGCGATCGAGAAGACGAGCGTCGCGGGGCGCGCGACGTCGAGGGTCAGCCGGGCGGAGACGTCGCGCTTCACGCGCCCTGCTCGCCCTTCGGCGGCGGGGTGGGAGCGGCGTCCGGCTCCTGCACGAGCTGCAGCCCGCCGGAGGAGTTCGCGGAGACCGTCAGCAGGTCGATCCAGGTGCGGTTGATCGACGGAACCCGGCCGCCGAAGTACTTGAAGTAGAGCGGGACCGACGGGTCGAGCCAGATGCTGGAGCGGCCGTCGCCGACAGCGGGGTCGTCGCGCCAGGAGAAGAAGAAGCTCTCGCGGCGGCGCAGCTTGTTGGCGATGACGATCTGGACGTGCGTGAGCGTGCGGTCGTCGAACTCGATCTCGACACCCGAGGCTCCGTAGAGCAGCTTCCCCATGGAGGCCTCCCGACCACCCGTCGCCGGGTGATGCATGACAGTGCCCGAGGGCACGAGAAGAAGGAGACGCCACGAGGCGCCACCGGGCCGACCGCCCCCGGGACGGTGGCGCAGGCGCTCCGTCCGGGCGAGGACCGCCCGGCCACGACTCTATGCGAGGGCGGGCGCCGGCGTAGCGATTGACAGGAACGGACACGACCGGATGGCCCGGATCGGAACTCCTGCACTCCCGCGCGACTCACCGTCCGCGCATCGCGGCGATGTCGGAGGTCGGACGTACGGTACCCGCATGATCGAATGCGGAAGCTGCGGAACCGATGCCGTCGTCCTGGACCGCTCCGGCGGCGAGGACTCCGAGGGTGTGAGCTCCGAGGAGCTCGTCGTCCTCTGCGCCGAGTGCGCCCCCGGCGAGATCACCGCCGCCCTCGAGGCGGCCCTGCTCGACGAAGCGAGCCTCGAAGGGGCGCTGCCGGCTGCGGCGCTCGAGAAGGCCGCGCACGCGCGCGCGGCGTAACAGCCGCGGAGAGAGTGCCCCCACTGGGACTCGAACCCAGACTGAGACGATTTTAAGTCGTCTGCCTCTGCCGATTGGGCTATGGGGGCGACCACCGGGCGGCGCGCTCTCGCGCACCACCCGACGGTGCTGTCAGGCCTTGGCGGGCTCGCCGCCCACGGTCACCGGCGCGCCGGCCGGGCCGGGGGTGCCGGCCGGAGCCGACTCGGCGGCCGGAGCGGCCGGACGGGGGCGCGACGCGTAGGTCTCGAAGGAGCCACGCGGGTACTCGCGGGCCTCGATCGAGGCGATGTCGCGGCCGAGCCAGAGGTTGTTCCACCAGCCCCAGACCACGCGGAACTTGCGCTCCCACGAGGGCATGGCGAGACCGTGGTAGCCGCGGTGCATGACCCAGGCCGGGAAGCCCTTGATCGCGATCTTGCCGGACTGGAAGACGCCGATGCCGATGCCGAGACCGGCGACCGCTCCCGCGTTCTTGTGGAAGTAGTCCTTGGGCGCCTCGCCGCGGAGGACCGCGATGATGTTGGTCGCCATGAGCTTGCCCTGGCGGACGGCGTGCTGGGCGTTCGGCACGCAGAAGCCGCCGACGCCGCCGCCGGTGAGGTCGGGGACGGCCGACACGTCGCCGGCGCCCCAGGCGCCCTCGACGATGACGTCGTCGTGGCCGACGCGAAGGTCGGCGCGCACGCGCAGACGGCCGCGCTCCTCGATCGGGAGGTCGGAGTTCTTGATCGACGGGTTCGCCATGACACCGGCGGTCCAGATGATCAGGTCGGACTCGAAGGTCTCGCCCGTCGACAGCTCGATGACGCCGCCCTCGGCGGACTTCAGCTGCGTGTCGAGGTGCACGGTCGCGCCGCGCTGGTCGAGGTTCTTCAGGACCCAGTGGCTCGTCTCGAGCGCGACCTCGGGCATGATCCGCCCCATCGCCTCGACGAGGTGGAACTTGGTCTCCTCGAAGTCGATCTCGGGGTAGCGCTTGAGCAGCGCGCTCGCGAAGGAGCGCAGCTCGGCGAAGACCTCGATGCCGGCGAAGCCGCCGCCGACGACCGTGACCGTCAGCAGGCGCGAGCGCTCGGGGCCGGCCGGCAGGGTCGCGGCCTTGTCGAAGTTGGTGAGGATGCGGTCGCGGATCGCGGTCGCCTCCTCGATCGTCTTGAGGCCGATCGCATTGTCGGCGACGCCCGGGATCGGGAAGGTACGCGAGACGGAGCCCGCGGTGACGACGATCTGGTCGTAGACGAACTCGTAGGGCTCGCCGACCGTGGGGGTGATCGTCGCGGTCCTGGACGCGTGGTCGATCTTGGTGACCTTCGCGGCGAGGATCGCGGTCTTCTTGAGGTGGCGGCGCAGCGAGACGATCGCGTGGCGCGGCTCGATGGAGCCGGCGGCGACCTCGGGGAGGAAGGGCAGGTACGCCATGTAGGGCAGCGGGTCGACGATCGTGACCTCGGCCTCGTTGGCGCGGAGGTACTTCTCCAGCTTCCACGCGGTGTAGAAGCCGGCGTAGCCGCCTCCGACGATCAGGATTTTGGGCACGGTGAACACTCCAGAGGGATGGACAATGCGAACACCCTGCTACTCGCGAAGTGCCCGCTCTCGATGCGGGTGGCAGCACTGACCCCGACTGTGAATCAGCCTAGCGAACCGCGCGTCGAATCGCGTCGACCCGCCGGTCCGCGGAGTCGGTCAGACCTCGAGCGGCCGGCACTCGCAGCGCTCGGGCGACCAGTCGGCGCGGGCGAGCGCCAGGTCGCCGATCGGGTTCACTCCGGGGCCCGCGGCGAGCGCGTGGCCGGCCAGGGCGTGCAGGCACTTGACGCGCGTCGGCATGCCGCCGGAGGAGATGCCGGCGATCTCGGGGACGACGGCGATGCTCTCGCGGTCGGCGAGGAAGGCGCGGTGGGCCGCCGCGTGCGCGTCGCGCAGCGCCTCGTCCTCGGCCAGGAGCGCGTTGTACTCGACCATGACCTGGGTCGCCTCGAGCTGCGAGATCGCGGCGGTCGCGGCGGGGTGGGTCAGGTAGTAGAAGGTGGGGAACGGCGTGCCGTCGCTCAGCCGGGGGCTGGTGGAGACCACCGTCGGGTTGCCGCAGATGCAGCGCGCGCTGATGCCGACCACGTCGCGGGCGGGGCGGCCCAGCTGGGCGGAGACGACGGCGATGTCGTGCTCGGTGGGCGGGTCGAACGGGGGCGTGGTCACGGAGGACTCCAGGGGGCGCGGGGACCGGAGGGAACTCTCCAGTGTAGGCGGGGGCCGGGCGGGGGGGCCGGGGTCAGGGAGTGGGCGTGAGTTCCGCCGTCGTCGGGTCGCCGAGGCCGGAGACCGCGATCGAGGAGAGCAGCGAGCCCGCCCAGTCGCTCGGGGTCTTCTGCACCGAGTTCGAGGCCGGCTGCGCGGCCTGCTGCGCGACG
Source organism: Rathayibacter festucae DSM 15932 (assembly GCF_004011135.1). NCBI lineage: Bacteria > Bacillati > Actinomycetota > Actinomycetes > Micrococcales > Microbacteriaceae > Rathayibacter > Rathayibacter festucae. Next base: position 2,309,502 of record NZ_CP028137.1, read on the forward strand.
GCGATGTCGTCGAGGACGAGGTAGCTGACCTCGCCCGGCATCACGAAGTACAGGCGCTCGCGGGCCTGGGCGCGGATGAAGGCGGGGTCGGACCAGCGCACGCGCTGCTCGTCGAGGTTCTGCGACTGGGTCTTCGCCGCGTCGACGGAGCGCTGCAGCTCGGCGATCTCGGCGCGCTGCTCGACGAAGTTCTTCACGCTGGGCGCCAGGACGACGACGGCCAGGATCATGATGCCCATCACGAGCAGCGTGAAGCCGGAGCCGCGGACGCCGGCGACCCAGGCGGAGGACGGCGTGACGGGGGGCTGCTTCGCGCGAGGGGTGCGCGAGGACTTCGGGGCCGAGGAGCCGGGCTTCGCGCCGGGGCGCTTCGAGGCGGCGGACGACGAGCCGGCGGGCTTCGACGCCGGCTTCTTCGATGCGGACGTATTCGAGGCACTCGGCTTCGACGCGGCGGGCTTCGCGGCAGCGGTCTTCGACGACCCGGGCACCGAGGCGGTCGAGTCCGGAGTCTCGGCGGCGGCCGGGCGGCGGGGCGCGCTCCCGGGAGTGGAGGGCCGGCGGGGCGGTCGGGCCATGGGCGGGTGCCTCCTCGAGCGGTGGATCGGATGAGGGCGGAACGGGAGCGGCCCCGGTGCCCGCACCGAGGTGCTGGGCTCCGGGGCCGCTCCGGCGGGAAGAGACTACGCGGTGAAGCGCGGGAAGGCGGAGCGACCCGCGTACGTCGCGGCGCCTCCCAGGATCTCCTCGATGCGCAGCAGCTGGTTGTACTTCGCGACGCGGTCCGAGCGCGCCGGGGCGCCGGTCTTGATCTGGCCGCCGTCCACCGCGACCGCGAGGTCGGCGATGGTGGTGTCCTCGGTCTCGCCGGAGCGGTGCGAGAGGATCGCGGTCATGCCGCTGCGCTGGGCGAGGGCCACCGCGTCGAGCGTCTCGGTGAGCGTGCCGATCTGGTTCACCTTGACCAGGATCGAGTTGCCGGCCTTCTCGGCGATGCCGCGGGCCAGGCGCACCGGGTTGGTGACGTAGAGGTCGTCGCCGACGAGCTGCACCTTGTCGCCGATCTCGGCGGTGAGGTGGGTCCAGCCGGCCCAGTCGTCCTCGTCCAGCGGGTCCTCGATCGAGACCAGCGGGTAGTTGGCGACGAGGTCGGCGTAGTAGGCGGAGAGCTCCTCGGCCGAGAGCTTCTTGCCCTCGAAGGTGTACTTGCCGTCCTCGTAGAACTCGGAGGAGGCGACGTCGAGCGCGAGGCCGATGTCCTTGCCGGGGGTGAAGCCGGCGGCCTCGACGGCCTTGAGGATGAAGTCGAGCGCCTCGCGGTTGGTGGGCAGGTCGGGGGCGAAGCCGCCCTCGTCGCCGAGGCCCGTGGCGAAGCCGGCCTTCTTCAGCTGCGCCTTGAGCGCGTGGTAGATCTCGACGCCCCAGCGCAGGCCCTCGGAGAAGGACTCGGCGCCCAGCGGGACGGCCATGAACTCCTGGATGTCGACGCCGGTGTCGGCGTGCGCGCCGCCGTTGATGATGTTCATCAGCGGGACGGGCAGGGTGTGCGCGTTCGGGCCGCCGACGTAGCGGAAGAGGTCGAGGTCGGCCGACTGCGCGGCGGCCTTGGCGACCGCGAGGCTGACGCCGAGGATCGCGTTCGCGCCCAGGCGCGACTTGTTCTCGGTGCCGTCGAGCTCGATCAGCTCGGCGTCGACGAGGCGCTGGTCGGTGGCGTCGAAGCCCTCGATGGCCGGGCCGATCTCGTCGATGACGGCGTCGACGGCCTTCTGCACGCCCTTGCCGAGGTAGCGCTCGGCGTCGCCGTCGCGCAGCTCGTAGGCCTCGAAGGCGCCGGTGGAGGCACCGGAGGGGACGGCCGCTCGCGAGGACGCGCCGTCCTCGAGCAGGACCTCGACCTCGACCGTGGGGTTGCCACGGGAGTCCAGAATTTCTCGGGCGACGACTGCCTCGATAAGGGCCACAACTATCTCCTCTTGACGGGTGGGCTCCCGGAGGGCGGGAGCGGTCGGGAAGGAGTCTACTGACCGCCTCGGAACGGGAGGCGTCCGCGAGGCGTCGGTAGACTCCCAGGGCCCTGACGGCAGCCGCGCCGCACGGCCGCCGATCCGCTCCCGCCCCACCGGAGGACCCCGTGACCAGCACCGCCGCCGCCCTCGTCGAGCGCCTCACCGAGGTCGTCCCCGACTTCCCGAAGCCCGGCATCCTCTTCCGCGACCTCACGCCGGTCTTCGGCGACGGTGAGGCGCTCCGCGCGGTCGCCGACGCACTGATCGAGCCGTATCGCGGCCGGATCGACGCGATCGCCGGGGTCGAGGCGCGTGGCTTCCTCCTCGCCGCGGCGGCCGCCTACTCCGCGGGCCTCGGAGTCGTGACGATCCGCAAGCCCGGGAAGCTGCCGCGGACCGTGCTGCGCGAGCAGGCCACGCTCGAGTACGGCAGCACGCAGCTCGAGGTGCACGAGGACGCGGTGCCGAAGGGCGCGCGCCTGCTGCTCGTCGACGACGTGCTCGCCACCGGCGGCACCCTCGACGCGAGCTGCCGCCTGATCGAGCGCGCCGGCTGGTCCCTCGAGGGCATCGCCGTGGTGATGGAGCTCGACGGCCTCGGCGGCCGCGACCTGCTGTCCCCGCGCCGCATCGACGCGATCGTCACCGTCTGACCCGTCCCTCCCCCGTCCCGCGAGCTGCCACTTGGGTACGCACGACACGGCGTGTCGCGTACCCAAGTGGCATCTCGCGGAGGGGAGCGGACGTGCGTCAGGAGAGGGAGAGGGACATCCGGGACAGGACGAACGTCTCGATGACCTGGACGACCATGTAGAGGATCAGCGAGACGCCGGTCACGAGGACGACGGCCGACCAGATGTCGTCGAAGCGGGCCTGCGCGGTCCAGCCGGCGATGCCGCCGCCGATGCCGTCGCCGGTCGAGAGCCACTCGGCCAGCAGCGCGCCGGTGATCGCTCCGGGGACGGAGACGCGGATCGCCGCGAAGAGCGAGGGCAGCGCACCGGGGATGGCGACCTTGCGGATCGCCGTGAGCGTGGAACCGCCGTAGACCGAGACGACGTCGAGCATCTGCGGCGAGGCGTTGTTGAGGCCGAAGGCGATCGTGACCAGCGCCGGGAAGAGCACGACGATGCCGCCGACCACCGCGACCGAGGCGACCGTACCCTGGCCGAAGACCAGGATGATCAGCGGCGTCATCGCGATCAGCGGGACCGAGCGCAGCAGCAGCGCGAACGGCATCAGTGCGTGCTCGACGCCCTTGGACAGCCGGAAGAGGATCGCGACCAGGATCGCGACGATCAGGCCGGCCGCGAAGCCGATGAACGAGTCGACCATGGTGACGGCGAACAGCCCGCCGAGCTCGGCGCGGTTCTCAGCCGCCGACTCGTCGGTGACCAGGTGCGCCCAGACGTCCCACGGCCCCTTGATGACATACGGCGAGACGCCGCTGAAGAGGATCACGCCGATCCAGATCGCGAGGACGATCGCGACGGTCGACAGTGCGATCAGGAGGCTCTTGCGCAGGCTCTTCAGCGTGGCGCCGAGGGCGGCGCTGCGCAGCTGACGACGGAGCTCGTCGACCGCGATGATCTGCGTCGGGCTCGACTGCTCGGTGCGGTCGGGGATCGTGGAGGTCATGTCATGCCCGCTTTCCGGAGGACCACGGGGCGACGAGGCGCCCGATCAGGCCGACGAGGCCGTAGCCGATCAGCGCCACGGCCGCGCAGAGGAGGAAGAGCGCCCACACGCGCGGCGAGTTCAGCGAGACCTGCGCCGCGACCAGGATCGGCCCGACCCCGGTCTCGATCTTGCCGAAGTACTCCCCCAGGATCGCGCCGAGGAACGCCGCGGGAACGGCGATCTGCAGCGCGGAGAGGATGTTCGGCAGCGCCGCGATGGCGCGGACCTTCCGCAGCTGAGTGAACTTCGTGCCGCCGTAGACGGTCACGACGTCGAGCGAGGCCTTGTCGGCCGCCTTGAGGCCGAGCAGGCTGCCGACGACGGTGGTGAAGAAGACCGAGAGCCCGGCGAGGAAGATCGCGGTGTCGCTCGGCCGCCCCGGCGCGTCGGAGCCGCCGAGGATGAGGAGCACGAGCGTCCCGATCGCGACGATCGGCACGCAGTAGGTGACGACCGCGAGCTGGGAGACGATCCCCTCCAGCCACGGCACGATCAGGACGAGCGCGGAGAGCACCAGGGCGATGAGGTTGCCCCAGAAGTAGCCGACCGCGGCCTCGCCGATCGTCACCGAGAAGTTGGCCCAGTAGAAGGCGGGTCCGTCCTCCGCGATGGTCTGCGCGACCTGGATCGGCGTGGGGACCGGGGCGTAGGTCGTGCCGCCGGTCGGGGCCGTGACCAGGGCGATCAGCCACCAGACGGCGACGATGCCGACGATGCCGATCAGCCCGGAGGCCCAGGGCGGGAGGGAGCGCGAGCGGCGCTCGGTCGTCGGGGCGGGAGCGGGGAGCAGGGTGGCCACGGGGCGCCTCAGTGGTCGTCGGCGGCCGCGCCGCCGTCGCCGAACAGCAGCTCGGACGCCTGGTCGACATAGGCGTGGAACTCGGGGGTGCGCTGCATCTCCGGCGTGCGCGGGCGGGGCAGGTCGATCTCGATGATCTCCTTGACCCGGCCGGGCCGCGGGCTCATCACCGCGACCTGGTCGGAGAGGAAGATCGCCTCCGAGATGCCGTGGGTGACGAGGAGGGTCGTGGCCGGCTTCTCGGTCCAGATCCGCAGCAGCTCGAGGTTGAGCTTCTGCCGCGTCATGTCGTCGAGCGCGCCGAACGGCTCGTCCAGCAGCAGCACCTCGGGCTTGAGGATGAGACACCGGGCGATCGAGACGCGCTGGCGCATGCCGCCGGAGAGCTGCGCCGGCTTGGCCTTCTCGAAGCCGCGCAGGCCCACCAGGTCGATCAGCTCGTCGATGTAGGACTGGTCCACCGACTTGCCCGCGATCTCGAACGGGAGGCGGATGTTCGACATCACGCTGCGCCAGGGCAGGAGCGCGTGGTCCTGGAAGGCGATGCCGAGCTTGTTGTCGCGGCGCAGCTCCTTCGGCGTGCGGCCGTCCACCCGGATGGAGCCCGAGGTGGGCTCCTCCAGCCCCGCGAGGATGCGCAGGATGGTGGACTTGCCGCAGCCCGAGGGGCCGAGGAGCGCGAGGAAGCTGCCCTGGTCGGTGTGCAGATCGGTGTCCTGCAGCGCGGTGACGCTGCGAGAGCCCATCCGGAACGTCTTCGACAGGCCGTGGATCTGGATGCCGGTGCCGCCGGCACCCTGCTCGCGCAGAGTGCCGGCGTCGGTCGTGTCGGTCACGAGTGGTGCCCTCCGTGGTGCTGCATGTGTGGTGGAGCTGTTCCGGTCGCCGCGGTCAGGCGGCGTACTTGACGAGGTCGGGGTTCTCCTCGTAGACCTCGGCGAGGAGGCTCATGTCGAAGAGGTCGGCGGCGTCGACGTCGATGCCGGCGCCCGAGAGCGACGCGAGCGTCTCCTCCTGCAGGCTGTCGGAGATCGTGAAGAGGCCGTTCGCGACGGTCTCGTCCGAGACGACGAGCTCCTCGGACTGGATGGTGGAGCCCTTCTTGGAGGACTCCTCGTCGAGGCCGAGGTCCTTGCCGTAGGTCTCGAGGGCGAGCATCGCGCCGGCCTCCGGGTCGTTGACCGCGTCGGTCCAGCCCTTGATCTCGGCGACGAGGAAGGCCTTGAGCGCCTCGCGCTTGTCGGCGATGGCCATGTCGGTGACGGTGAAGGTCTCGGCGACGAAGGGGAGGCCGTTGTCGGCGAAGGGCAGGTTGACGACCTCGTAGCCCTCGGCGGCGACGGTGATCGCCTCGTTGGTCAGGTAGGCGATGAAGCCGTCGACGGTGCCGTTGATCAGGACCGAGGGGTCGTACTCGACCGGGACGACGGTGACGTCGGACTCGGCGAGGCCGTTCGCCTTCAGCAGCGCCTGGAAGAGCGAGGTGTTCGACGCCTGGACGCCGATCTTCTTGCCGGCGAGGTCGGCGGGGGTGGCGATGTTGCCGGCGGTCGCGATCGAGAGGACCGTGAACGGGTTCTTCTGGTAGGTCGCGCCGATGATCTTGAGCGGCGCCTGCTCGTTGGCGACGACGGTGCCGACCGAGACGGCGTCGCTGAGCGCGACGTCGGCCGAGCCGGAGAGCAGCTCGGCGGTGCCGGTCGAGGGGCCCGCGGTCAGCGTGACGCCGGAGAGGCCGGCCTCGGTGTAGTAGCCCTTGGAGTCGGCGAAGAACTCGCCCGCGAACTCCTCGTTCTTGATCCAGGAGAGCTGGACCTTCAGGGTGCCGAGGTCGCCGCCGTCCTCGGCCGAGGCACCGGAGGAGTCGGAGGCGCAGGAGGCGAGGACGGAGACGCCGCCGAGGGCGAGACCGGCGACGCCGGCCATGCGCAGGACGCTGCGGCGGTCGAAGGTCTGCGAGGTGCGGAAGGGCGACAGGGGCAAGGGGGACTCCTCGGGTAAGGCGGTGGAAGCTGCTGTGGTGCGCGGTTCGCGACGGGTGCCCCAGGGGGCGCGCCAAGCCGCGCCGATCGGGGTGCCTCGACGCTATCCTCGGGAGATTTCTCCGGTGTGTCCGCAGATTTCGCGGGTATTAAGGGTCTCACGGATCCGACAACTACTTGACCGCTCCGCCCGCCCCTCCCGGCGGATCGGCTGAGGCCCCTCTCAGCTCAGCCGAGCGGCTTGAAGGCGAGATCCGCGGCCGCTGCGGCGTCGCGGGGCACGAGTGCGAAGCGCGTGAATCCGGCGGCGGCGGCCCGGTCGAGCAGCGGCGTGAGGTTCTTCGCGCGGCGCTCGAGGCGCACACGGGAGCCGCCGGCGATCAGCTCCTGCTTGAGCGCGAGCAGCACCTCCGGTGCCGCGTCGCGCTCGTGCACGAGGACGACCGCGTCCGGCCGCTCGTCCAGCGGCACGTCGATCAGCTCGACGATCCGCTCGAAGCCGATGGAGAAGCCGCAGGCCGGCACGTCCTGGCCGAGGAAGCGCCCGATCATGCCGTCGTAGCGTCCGCCGCCGCCGACGGACGAGCCGGAGGAGGGGTGCGCGATCTCGAAGATGGTGCCGGTGTAGTAGCCCATCCCGCGCACGAGCGTGGGGTCGAAGCGGAGCGAGACGCCGGTCGGCAGCGAGCGCAGCGACCGGGCGAGCGTCTCGAGCGCGAGCACCGCCTCCGGGTCGATGCCCTCGGGCAGCACGCCGAGGATCGCGGACTGCGCGAGCGCCACTCCCCCGGCGGCGACGGCCGCCTCGATGCGGGCGAGGTAGCCGCCGAGCACGGCCGCGGCGTCCGGTCCGTCGGCCTCGAGCTCGGCGACGACGCCGCTCGCGCCGATCTTGTCGAGCTTGTCGATCGAGATCAGGGCCGGGCCGAAGCGCTCGGGAGCGAAGCCGCAGTGCTCGAGGATGCCGGTGAGGATCCGGCGGTCGTTGATCCGGATCGTGCAGTCGCGCAGGCCCAGGGTGTCGAGGGCGGCGGCCGTCGCGGTGATCAGCTCGACCTCGGCGAGCTGCCCCTGCTCGCCGATGATGTCGATGTCGCACTGGACGAACTGGCGGTAGCGGCCCTTCTGCGGGCGCTCCGCGCGCCACACCGGCGCGATCTGGACGGAGCGGAAGACGGTCGGCAGCTCGGCGCGGTGGCTGGCGTAGAAGCGGGCGAGCGGGACGGTGAGGTCGAAGCGGAGGCCGAGGTCGGCGAGGCCCGAGGCGTCGTCCGCCGCGGCCGCCGCCGCGAGGTCGTCGTGCGAGAGCCCGCGGCGCAGCACGCTGAAGGCGAGCTTCTCGTTGTCGCCGCCGAGGCCGGAGTGCAGGCGCTCGAAGTCCTCGACGACCGGGGTCTCGATCTCGTCGAAGCCGTGCGCCGCGTAGACCCGGCGGATCACTCCGAGCGCGTGCTCGCGCTTCGCCTTGTCGGCCGGGAGGAAGTCGCGCATGCCGCGGGGCGGGGTGATCGCAGAAGCCATGCGGCGATTCTCCCAGACCGTCGACCGGTGTTCTCCGGCCCTCCGCGCCGCGGGCATCCGGCCGGTCGGGGGTGTCGGCTAGGCTCGCGGCGCTCGCGCGGTCAGGGGGATCGCCGCGGACCGACGAGGGGGACTCGATGGACACGCACGCTGATGCCGGCATCGTCGCGGAGGGGGTGTCGCGGGCGTTCGGGCCGGTGCACGCCGTCCGCGACGCCAGCTTCGAGGCCCGGCCCGGGGAGGTCACCGCGCTGATCGGGCCCAACGGCGCGGGCAAGACGACGCTGATGCTGCTGCTCGCGACGCTGCTGCGCCCCGACGCCGGGCGGCTCCGCGTCGCCGGGCACGATCCGGTCGAGGAGCCCGCCGCGGTGCGGGCCGCGCTCGGCTGGATGCCCGACGTCCTCGGCTCCTGGGCGAGCCTGACCTGCCGGGAGACCCTCCGGACGACCGGGCAGCTGTACGGGCGGCCGCGCCCGGACGCCGAGGCCCGGGCGGACGAGCTCCTCGGGCTCGTCGACCTGGTCGAGTTCGGCGACCGGCCCACCCGGGTGCTCTCGCGCGGGCAGAAGCAGCGGCTGAGCCTGGCGCGCGCGCTCGTGCACGACCCTTCGGTGCTGGTGCTCGACGAGCCGGCCTCGGGGCTCGATCCCGGGGCGCGGATCGCGCTGCGCGACCTCGTGCTGCGGCTCGCCGGCGAGGGGCGCACGGTGCTGGTCTCGAGTCACGTGCTCTCCGAGCTCGACGAGATGGCGACCGCGGCGGTCTACCTCGACGGCGGGGTGACGGCCTCGCAGGAGGCGGTCGCGCGCGCGTCGCGGGCGCTGCGGGCCTGGCGGATCGACGCGGTGCGGCCGCGCGGGGCGGAGCTCGCCGAGGTCGTCGAGCGGCTGACGGGCGTGCCTGTCCGGGTGGAGCGCGACGCGGCCCTCGTGCCGGTCGTCAACGATGCGGCGGCGGCCGAGCTGCTCTCGCGGCTGGTGTCGGCCGGGGTCGCGGTCAGCCGCTTCGCGCCGGCGGTGGGCGAGCTGGAGCACACCTTCTCGGATCTGACCCGCTCGGCCGGGGAGCCGGGGAGTGCCGCGCGGCCGGGGAGTGCCGCGGAACCGCGCACCGAGAACGAGGAGGACGCCCGATGAGCACCGAGACCACCGCCCGGCCGCTGCCCTTCCTGCAGGGCGTCGGCATCGTCCTCCGGCTCGAGCTCGCGCAGCGGGTGCGCGGGACCTCGTCCTTCGTCCTGCTCGGGCTGTTCTTCCTGCTGGTCGGCGCGGTCACCGGACTGCTGGTCGTCGCGACCGGCGTCTTCTCGGGCAGCGGCGCCGTGGTGGGCGGCTTCCTCTACTCGACCCTCGTCTACTTCGTGCTGTTGCTGGGCAGCCTGGTGACGCCCGCGCTCTCCGGCACGGCCGTGAACGGCGACCGCGACGCGGGGACCCTCGCGACCACGCAGGTCACCCTCGTGACCACGGCGCAGCTCGTGCTCGGCAAGTTCGTCTCGGCCTGGCTGGTGGCGCTGGCGTTCCTCGCGAGCACCGTGCCGTTCCTGCTCGTCGCCGTCGGGGTCGGCGGGGTGTCGCTCGCCTCCGCGTCGGTCTCGGTGCTCGTGCTCGCGGTGCAGCTGGGCGTCGTCGCGGCGATCGGAGTGGGTCTCAGCGGGATCCTCGACCGGCCGCTGATGTCGGTCGTCACCACCTACCTGGTGGTCGCGGCGATGAGCGTCGGGTCGCTGATCGCGTTCGGGCTGCTGACGGCCGTCACGACCACGGAGCAGCAGACCGTCTTCGTCGACGACGACGAGGGGATCTGCGGACCGGACTACGAGACGCAGGTGGCGCGGGCCGACTACTACTGGGGGCTGCTCGCGCTCAACCCGTTCGTGGTGCTGGCCGACGCCGTCCCGCCGCAGCTCGACGAGTACGGCTCGCCGGAGGACCTGTTCACCGGGCTCTCGCTGCTGGTGCGGCAGGCTCAGATCGCGCCGGAGCCGGTCGTCGAGCTGTCCTGCTCCGGCTACACCGGCTCGACGCGGCCGAGCACTACGGAGGAGGTCTTCGACGCGACCGTCCCGTCCTGGTTCGTCGGTCTGACGCTGCAGCTGGTGCTCGCGGTCGGCCTGCTGCTCGGCGCGATACGCCGCACGGCGACGCCCGCGGCGCGCCTGCCCCGCGGGCGCCGCGTCGCCTGACCGGCGGCCTTCCTGCTGATCGGGCGGCCCGCGCCTCATGCTGATCGAGCAGCCCGCGCAGCGGGCCGACCATGCTGATCGAGTAGCCCGCGCAGCGGGCGTATCGAGATCCACCGCTCTGGAGACGTGGGGTCTCGATACGCCGCTCCGCGGCTACTCGACCAGCATGAATCTCGCCACACCGCGCAGAGCCCACCACCTCTGCTGATCGAGTAGCCCGCGGAGCGGGCGTATCGAGATCCCCGTGATCAGCACTCGAGGCGACAGCTACCCCTCCCGGCGCTCCTGCTCCACTGCGCGGATCTCCTCCTGCAGGTCGCGCGTCGCAGTCCGCAGCGCGCGCTCGGCGTCGAGCCCCTGCGCCCGCGCCGAGGCGACGATCGCCAGCAGCAGCGGGCCGAGGTCCTCCTCCGACTCGATCGGCAGCGGCCCCTCCCCCGCGTCGACGATGCCGAGCGTGGTGGCCTTGCCGATCACCTTGTCGGCCAGCGCGAGAGCCGGCATGCCCTGCGGGATCCCGTCGAGGACGCTCGTCCGGTGCGGCTTCTCGGTCTTCTTCAGCTCGTCCCAGACGGCGATGACGTCGTCGGCGGTCTCCGCGGTCGCGTCGCCGAAGACGTGCGGGTGGCGGCCGATCATCTTGGCGTTCATGTGCGCCGCGACGTCCTCGATGGTGAACGGCTCCGGTCCGTCGGCGGCCAGGTCGGAGTGGAAGAGCACCTGGTAGAGCACGTCACCGAGCTCCTCGATCAGGTCGGCCCGGTCGCCCGCCTCGATCGCGTCGACCAGCTCGTGCGACTCCTCGATCAGGTAGCGCACGAGCGACTCGTGGGTCTGCTCGGCGTCCCACGGGCAGCCGCCCGGGGCGCGGAGGACGTGGACGGTGCGGATGAGCTCGTCGAGCCGGGGATGCGCGGTCACCCGGCCATCCTCGCATCCGGGTCTGCGGCGTGGCCCGCGGAGCCGGTCGGGCGGGCGCCGTCGCGGGCCGCACATCCGCTGGTCATCGGCGCGTAACACGCGCCGACTACGGTGACCGCGGGGCGCGACCGCGGCCCGGAACAGGAACGCCACCGTGACCCTCACGCCTCCCGCCACCGGCACCGCCCTCGATCGCGGAGCGCCGCCGAGCGCCGAGCTGCACATCCACATCGAGGGCACGATCGAGCCCGAGCACATCGTCGAGATGGCGCGCCGCAACGGCATCGCGCTGCCGACCGAGGATCTGGACGCCCTGCGGGCGCGCTACGCCTTCCAGGACCTCGCGTCCTTCCTGGAGCTGCACTACTCGAACCTCACGGTCCTGAAGACGGAGCGCGACTTCTTCGAGCTGGCCACCGGCTACCTCGACCGCGCGAAGCTCGCCAACGTCCGCCGCGCCGAGATCTTCTTCGATCCGCAGACGCACCTCGGCAACGGCGTGCCGCTCGACGTCGTGATGGCCGGGCTCACCCGCGCGCTCGGGCGGAGCGAGGAGACGCACGGCATCTCGACCGACCTGATCATGTGCTTCCTGCGCGACCTCGGCGCCGACGCGGCGGACGAGATGCTGACCGCGATCCTCCCCTACCGCGAGCACATCATCGGGGTCGGGCTCGACTCGAACGAGGTCGGCTTCGGGCCGGAGCTCTTCATCGACGTCTATGCGCGGGCCGCGGCGGAGGGCCTGCACCTGGTCGCGCACGCGGGCGAGGAGGGCGGTCCGGAGACGGTCGCCGAGACGCTCGAGCTGCTGAAGGTGGAGCGGATCGACCACGGCATCCGCGCGATGGAGGACCCGGCGGTCGTCGCGATGCTCCGCGTGCAGGGCGTGCCGATCACGGTCTGCCCGCTGTCGAACGTGGCTCTGCGGGCGGTCGACACGATGAAGGACCACCCGCTGCCGGCGATGCTCGACGCGGGGCTGATCGTCACCGTCTCGAGCGACGACCCGCCCTACTTCGGCGGCTACGTCGACGCGAACTACCGCGTTCTGGTCGAGGAGCTCGGGATGGACGACGCCCAGCTCGAGCGCCTCGCCCTCAACTCCTTCGACGCCGCCTTCATCTCCGACGAGGACCGCACCCGCTGGCAGGCCGAGGTCCGCGCCCACTTCGCGTCCTGATCCCCGCCGCGAGATGCCACTTGTGCACGCGACACGCCGTGAAAGGCGCGCACAAGTGGCATCTCGCGGGGAGGGCTAGCCCTCGGGGTGCGGGGCGAGGTCGGGGGTCGCGCGATCGAGGTCGGCGGCCTCCTCCTCGGGGCGGGGGGCGATCGTCTCGTCCTCCTCGAGCTCGGGGATGCTCGGCTCGTCGGGAGCGGGGATGCGCGGCGGGACGGAGTGCTCGTCGGAGGCGGTCATGATCGTCCTTCGTTCGGGGTCGGTGTCGTCGGGGTCGGTGTCGTCGGGATCGATGTCGTCGAGATCGGTGTCGTCGAGATCGGTGTCGTCGGGCGGCGTCCGGAACGGTGGCGCCGCCCGACCGAGAGGGTGCCGGCGGTCAGCTCGCGACGGCGGCGGGCTCGGGGAAGAGCGCGTCGAGCAGGTTCGCGACCCAGTCGATCAGCGCGCGGTCGCCGAGCGGGACGCCGTCGAGCACCGGCATCGGCACGACCACGGCGTTCGCCTGCTGCAGGTACTTCGCGGTCGGGTACATCCGGCGCAGGCGCACCTGGATCGAGTCGGCGAGGTGCGCGGGCGCGACGCGGACGTTCGAGCCCATCGCGACCACGTCGCTGAGGCCGGCGCGCTGGGCGCGCATCCGCAGCCGCGAGACCAGGACGAGGTTCTCCACCGCCTCGGGCAGCTCGCCGTAGCGGTCGGTCAGCTCCTCGACGACGAGGTCGACGCTGCCCTCCTTCGCGGTCGGCGAGGTCGCCGCGGACAGCTTCTGGTACGCCTCCAGGCGCAGCCGCTCGCTGTCGACGTACTCCTCCGGGATCCGCGCGTCGACCGGCAGCTCGAGCCGCAGCTCGGTCTGACCCTCCGCGACCTCGCCGCGGAAGCCGTCGACGGCCTCGCCGATCATCCGCAGGTAGAGGTCGAAGCCGACGCCCTGGATGTGGCCGGACTGCTCGCCGCCGAGCAGGTTGCCCGCGCCGCGGATCTCGAGGTCCTTCAGCGCGATCTGCATGCCGCCGCCGAGGTCGGAGTTCGCGGCGAGGGTCTGCAGGCGGTCGTGCGCGGTCTCCGACAGCGGCTTCATCTCGTCGTAGAGGAGGTAGGCGTAGGCGCGCTCGCGGCCACGGCCGACGCGGCCGCGCAGCTGGTGCAGCTGCGAGAGGCCGTACTTGTCGGCGCGGTCGACGATCAGCGTGTTCGCGTTCGGGATGTCCAGGCCGGTCTCGACGATGGTCGTCGAGACGAGCACGTCGAACTTGCGCTCCCAGAAGTCGACGATGATCCGCTCGAGCTGCGACTCGCTGAGCTTGCCGTGCGCGACGGCGATGCGCGCCTCCGGCACCAGCTCGGCGAGCTGCGCGGCGACCCGGTTGATCGTCGAGACGCGGTTGTGCACGAAGAACACCTGGCCCTCGCGCAGCAGCTCGCGGCGGATCGCGGCCGAGACCTGCTTCTCCGAGTACGGGCCGACGAAGGTGAGGATCGGGTGGCGCTCCTCCGGCGGCGTGGCGAGCGTCGACATCTCGCGGATGCCGGTGACCGCCATCTCGAGCGTGCGCGGGATCGGCGTCGCGCTCATCGAGAGGATGTCGACGTTCTTCTTCAGCGCCTTCAGCTTCTCCTTGTGCTCGACGCCGAAGCGCTGCTCCTCGTCGATCACGAGGAGGCCGAGGTCCTTGAAGACGATGTTGTCGCTGAGGAGGCGGTGCGTCGCGATGACCATGTCGACCGTGCCGTCGGCGAGACCCTCGATCGTCTCCTTCGACTCCTTCGCGCTCTGGAAGCGGCTGAGGGCGCGCAGGTGCACCGGGAAGCCGGCGAAGCGCTCCTGGAAGGTCTCGAGGTGCTGGCGCACGAGCAGGGTGGTCGGCACGAGCATCGCGACCTGCTTGCCGTCCTGGATCGCCTTGAACGCGGCGCGCACGGCGACCTCGGTCTTGCCGAAGCCGACGTCGCCGGAGAGCAGGCGGTCCATCGGGATCGGCCGCTCCATGTCGGCCTTGACCTCGTCGATCACGGTCAGCTGGTCGGGCGTCTCCGCGAACGGGAACGCCTCCTCCAGCTCGCGCTGCCACGGGGTGTCCGGCGGGAACGAGTGCCCGCGCGAGGCCATCCGGGCGGAGTAGAGCTTCACCAGCTCGACCGCGATGTCGCGGACCGCGCGGCGCGCCTTGCTCTTCGCCTGCGCCCAGTCGCTGCCGCCCATCTTGCTCAGCGCAGGGGCCTCGCCGCCGACGTACCGGGAGAGGAGGTCGAGCTGATCGGTCGGGACGAGCAGCTTGTCGCCCGGGAAGCCGCGCTTGCTGGGCGCGTACTCGAGGACGAGGTACTCGCGCCGGGTCTTCACGGCGTTGCGCCCGCCGCTGGAGACCTCGCGCTGCGAGAGCTCGACGAAGCGGCCGATGCCGTGGGTGGCGTGCACGACGAAGTCGCCGGGGCTGAGCTGCAGCGGGTCGACGACGTTCTTCCGGCGCGAGGCGAGCTTCTTCACGGCGCGCGAGTCGTAGCCGACGGTGCGGCCGTAGAACTCGGTGTCGGTGAGCAGAGCGACCTTGGCGCCGTCGACCTCGAAGCCGTGGTCGACGTTGGCCTGGAGCACGTAGGCGAGGCCGGGCTCGAGCTCGGCGGGCAGATCGGGGACGATGCGCGCGGCGACCTCGTGCTCGGCGAGCACCTGGTCGGTGCGCTCGACGGTGCCGTTGCCGGGGGCGGTCAGCACCACGCTCCAGCCGTCCGCCAGGCGGGCGCGCACGTGCGCGAGCGCGCCCTCGACCGCGCCGCCGAAGCCGGGCACGGGCTCGCCGTCGACGCGGACGGCGAGGATCTCGTCGATCCCGAGGTCCTCCGGCAGCACCTCGGCCTCGCCTGCGGCGGGACCCTGGCGGAAGGTGCTCATCGTCCACCACGGGTGGTCGGGGGTCTCGGCGCCGGGGGCGCTGAACTTCACGGCGCCGCGGAGGGCGCCGAGGGAGATGAACTCACCGGACGCGAGGTCGATCGGAGCTTCGGCGCCGGCGGTCGCGGCGCTCCACGCGGCCTGGAGGAACTCGCGGTTCGTCTCCGCGAGGCTGATCGCGCGGGTGGCGACCCGCTCCGGAGCGAGCACGGCCACCGCGGCGCCGGCCGGGAGGTAGTGCGAGATGGGGACGAGCCGCTCCAGCAGCGCGGGCGCGAGCGACTCCATCCCCTCGACGGGGATGCCCTCGGCGATCTTCGCGAGCATCGCGGAGAGGCTCGGGAACTCGTGCAGCATCTCCCGGGCGCGCTGGCGGACGGCCGGCACGAGCAGCAGCTCGCGGCTCGGCGGCAGCACGACGGAGTCGGCCTCCCCCGGCAGCGAGCGCTGGTCGGCAACGGAGAAGCCGCGGATGGAGTCGACCTCGTCGCCGAAGAAGTCGATGCGGCTCGGGTGCTCGGCCACGGCCGGGAAGACGTCGAGGATCCCGCCGCGGACCGCGAACTCGCCGCGCCGGGTGACCATGTCGACCCGCGAGTAGGCGAGGTCGACCAGCTCGGACGAGATGCGGCCGAGGTCGTAGCCGCGGCCGCCCTTGACCAGGCGGATCGGCGCGATGTCAGCGAGGTTGTCGGCGACGGGCTGCAGCGCCGCGCGCACCGAGGCGACGACGACGAGCGGCTTCTCACCGGACCAGGTCTTCATCCGGCGCAGAGCGTCGAGGCGGCGGCCGACGATCTCGGCGCTCGGGCTGAGGCGCTCGTGCGGCAGCGTCTCCCAGGCCGGGAACTCGACGACCTCGGCGTCCGGCAGCACGCAGCTGAGCGACGCGCGGATGTTCTCGGAGTCGCGGCCGGTCGCGGTGACGACGAGCGCGGCCTGCGGACGGTCGGCCTCAGCGCGGCGCTCCAGCAGGCCCGCCAGCAGGGGGACGCGGAGGCCGTCGGCCACGGAGAAATCGGCGTCGCGGATCGCGAACGCGAGAGCGTCGTCGAACGTGGAGGCGCGCGAGAGCGCCGAGATGATCCGGTTGAGAGGCACCGGAGGAGTTTACTGCCGACCTCCGACACCGGCCTCGGCCGGTGTCGGACGTCGGTCCACGCCGGTCCCTGCCCGGCGCGGCGCGGTCGAGGTGCCGTCTCTCTGCGCCGGTCTTCGCCGGCGCAGCGCAGTCGGCTGTGCGACGGCGCGCGTTCCGCAGAGCGTCCTGCGTTCGGCTCTTCGAAATCGCTTGGCACGCGATTTCGAATTCGCCTCCGGGGCGGTCGGCTGGTCTGCCGGGTGCTGCATCTCGATCCGTCAGGGGTGGTTGTCCGGGAGCGGTTGAGGGGAGCGTTCTTGACGGATGGGGTCCGCGTTCGGGACAGGGGCGACGTCGAGTCGTCAGGAGTGGTCGCTCGGGAGGGGCTGGAGCAGCCGGTTGCGACGGGCGGCGCACGGAAGCGCAGGCGAGGCCGCCGCGCTGGGGACGGTGGATCTCGATACGCCCCTCCGGGGCTACTCGACCAGCATGGGGGGGGACGTCGCCGTCTGACGGGCGTCCGCTGCATGCTGATCGAGTAGGGCGCGCAGCGGCCGTATCGAGATCCATCGGGCTGCAGACGGTGGGTCTCGATACGCCCCTCCGGGGCTACTCGACCAGCATGAGCCGCCCAGCGGGCCCGTATCGGGATTCGCGCAGGGCGGCGCTACGGGGTCGTGTGGACCTTCAGCTGGGCGGCCTGGAGGCCGGCGTCGGCGATCAGCTCGACGGCGTCGGCGGCGTCGGCGATCAGGATCGGCAGGTTCTCGCGCTCGGGGCCGGCGAAGTCCTTGAGGACGAAGTCGGCGGCGGGCTGGCGGCCCGGGGGGCGGCCGATGCCGACGCGCACGCGGAGGAAGTCGGCGCCGTCGGTCGCGGCGAGGATGTCGCGGATGCCGTTGTGGCCGCCGTGGCCGCCGCCGTTCTTGAGGCGCAGGGTGTCGAAGGGGATGTCGAGCTCGTCGTGCACGACGATCAGGCGCTCGGGCGCGAGGGAGTAGAAGTCGAGCAGCTGCGCGGTCGGGCCGCCCGAGAGGTTCATGAAGCTGTTCGGCTTGCCGAGGATCAGCTTCGGCCCGCCGGGGCGGAGGAAGCCCTCGGCGACCACGGCGTTCGCCCGGTTGTGCCGGCGGAACGAGCCGCCGATCCGGGTCGCGAGCTCGTCGAGCACCATCTGCCCCACGTTGTGCCGGTTGCGCGCGTACTGCGCGCCCGGGTTGCCCAGTCCGACGACCAGCCAGGTCTCGCCCATCTCGTTCCCTCTTCTCGATGCGCTCAGCAGCGACGTCCTCCGCGGGGCGCAGCCCCCGGACGCGGAACGGGCCCGCTCGCGATCGCGGCGGGCCCGTTCGTGCGGGTGGTGCTCCGACTACTCGGCGGCCTCGGTGGGCTCGGCCGGCGTGGTGGGCTCGCCCTCCTCGCCCAGGTCCTGCTCGACCTCCTCGGTGACGTTCACGATGAGCGCCTCGGGGTCGGTGAGCAGCGTCGCGCCCTCGGGGAGGGTGACGTCGGCGGCGGTGATCTGCGTGCCGGCCTCGAGTCCCTCGACCGAGACGACGACGTTCTGCGGGATCTTCGTGGCGTCGACCTCGAGCGAGAGCGTGTTCGCCTCGGTGGAGACGAGCGTGCCGGGAGCGGCCTCGCCCTCGACGTGCACGGGGATGTCGACCGAGACCTTCTCGCCGAGACGGATGACCGCGAGGTCGATGTGCTCGATGATCTGGCGGACCGGGTCGCGCTGGATGTCCTTGACCAGCGACGTCTGGGCGACGCCCTCGATGTCGAGCTCGAGGATCGCGTTCGCCTTGCGGGTCAGCAGGAGGATCTGGTGGCCGGGCAGCGTGACGTGCACGGGCTCGGTGCCGTGGCCGTAGAGGACCGCGGGGATCTTGTTCTGGGCGCGGATCTTGCGGGCCGCTCCCTTGCCGAACGAGGTGCGGACCTCGGCGACGACCTTGTTGGTGAGTTCTGCCATGGTGTTCTCCTGGACGGCGCCGTGCGCCGCCTGCTCGGGTCCCGGCCTGGGGCCGCGGACGGGGTTTCGACTCGAACGCGTGTCTGCGTGAGGAAAGGTCCGCGGCGCTCCTTCCGGAGCCCCACCTGGTTCCACCGCGTCGATCACGGATGCACGGGGCATCCCTCGCCGAAGTTCAGCTGCCCACCCTACCGGCCGCGCGGCCGAGCCGCCACCCGCGGGCGCCCCTACCGCGCCCCCAGCCGGGCTGGCTAGCGTGCGGGCATGACTTCTGACGACTTCGGCTCCTACGTCGAGAAGAACGGCTTCCACCGCGACACCAACTACATCCCGACCCGCATCACCGCGGACGGCCGCGACGGCTACCCGGTCGAGGCGGGCCGCTACAGGCTCGTCGTCTCGCGCGCCTGCCCGTGGGCGAACCGCGCCGTGATCGTCCGCCGCCTGCTCGGCCTCGAGGACGCGCTGTCGATGGGCATCTGCGGCCCGACGCACGACAAGCGCAGCTGGACCTTCGACCTCGACCCCGGCGGCGTCGACCCGGTGCTCGGCATCCCGCGCCTGCAGGACGCGTTCCTCGCGCGCTTCCCCGACTACCCGCGCGGCATCACCGTGCCGGCGATCGTCGACGTCCCCACCGGCCAGGTCGTCACCAACGACTACCCGGTGATGACGCTCGACTTCTCGCGGGAGTGGACCGAGTTCCACCGCGACGGCGCCCCCGACCTGTATCCGGAGGAGCACCGCGACGAGATCGACGAGGTCGCGGAGCTGGTCTTCCAGGACGTCAACAACGGCGTCTACAAGTGCGGCTTCGCGGGCTCGCAGAAGTCCTACGAGCGGGCCTACGACGCGCTCTGGGCCCGGCTCGACTGGCTGGAGGAGCGCCTCAGCACGCAGCGCTACCTCGTCGGCGACACGATCACCGAGGCGGACGTCCGCCTCTTCACGACGGTCGCCCGCTTCGACGCCGTCTACTACAGCCACTTCAAGGCCAACCGGAACCTGCTCTCGGCGATGCCGGCCCTCTGGGGCTACGCCCGCGACCTGTTCGCGACCCCGGGCTTCGGCGACACGATCGACTTCCAGCACATCAAATCGCACTACTACGAGGTGCAGCGCGACATCAATCCGACCGGCGTCGTGCCGAAGGGCCCGGACCTGTCCGGCTGGCTCGTCCCCTCGCACCGCGAGGAGCTCGGCGGCCGCCCGTTCGGCGACGGCACCCCGCCCGGCCCGCCGATCCCCGCCGAGGTCGTCCCCGAGGGCCACGGCGCCTGACCTCCTGAACGGCCGTGCGCGCTGAGTTCCCCCTCCGTGCACGGCCGCTCCCGGCTGCGCGTCCGACCCCGGCGCTAGCCTGGATCCGTCAACCCTGAACGTGTACGTCGAGGAGAACCGTGTCTGACCAGCCCACCGCCACAGCCAACATCGGAGTCGTCGGTCTGGCGGTGATGGGCTCGAACCTGGCCCGCAACCTCGCCAGCCGCGAGGGCAACACCGTCGCCGTCTACAACCGCTCCTACGGGCGCACCGAGACGCTGATCACCGAGCACCCCGAGGCCGGCTTGGTCGCCTCGGAGACCATCGAGGCCTTCGCCGCCTCGCTGAAGACCCCGCGCACGGCGATCATCATGGTCCAGGCCGGCCGCGGCACCGACGCCGTGATCGAGCAGCTGACCGCCGCGTTCGAGCCGGGCGACATCATCGTCGACGGCGGCAACGCGCTGTTCACCGACACCATCCGCCGCGAGAAGACCGTCCGCGAGACCGGCATCCACTTCGTCGGCACCGGCATCTCCGGCGGCGAGGAGGGCGCGCTCAAGGGCCCGTCGATCATGCCCGGCGGCTCGGTCGAGTCGTACAAGACTCTCGGCCCGATCCTCGCCTCGATCGCGGCGGTCGCCGAGGGCGAGCCCTGCGTCACCCACATCGGCACCGACGGCGCCGGCCACTTCGTCAAGATGATCCACAACGGCATCGAGTACGCCGACATGCAGCTCATCGCCGAGGCCTACGACCTGCTCCGCACGGTCGGCGGCCACGAGCCCGCCGCCATCGCCGACGTCTTCGACGCCTGGAACAAGGGCGACCTCGAGTCGTACCTCATCGAGATCACCGCCGAGGTGCTCCGCCAGGTCGACGCCGACACCGGCAAGCCCTTCCTCGACATCGTGCTCGACCAGGCCGGCTCGAAGGGCACCGGAGTCTGGACCGTGCAGAACGCGCTCGACCTGGGCGTGCCCGTCGGCGGCATCGCCGAGGCCGTCTTCGCCCGCGCCGTCTCCTCCAAGCCCGCGCAGCGCGCCGCCGTGCAGAAGCGCGTCACCACGCGCCCCACGCCCGTCGCCCTCTACGACGGCTTCGAGGACGACGTCCGCGCCGCCCTCTACGCCTCCAAGGTCGTCGCCTACTCGCAGGGCTTCGACGCGATCATCGCCGGCGCCGAGAAGTACGGCTGGGAGATCGACAAGGGAGCCGTCGCGAAGATCTGGCGCGCGGGATGCATCATCCGCGCCCAGTTCCTCAACCGCATCGTCGACGCCTACGCCGAGAACGCGGAGATCACGACGCTGCTCGAGGACCCGTACTTCGCCGAGGCCGTCGCCAACGGCGAGGCCGCCTGGCGCCGCATCGTCTCCACCGCCGCGCTCTCGGGCGTGCCGATCCCCGGCTTCGGCGCCGCGCTGTCGTACTACGACTCGCTCGCCTCCGAGCGCCTGCCCGCCGCCCTCGTGCAGGGCCAGCGCGACTTCTTCGGCGCGCACACCTACCAGCGCGTCGACAAGGAGGGCACCTTCCACACGCTGTGGTCGGGCGACCGCTCCGAGGTCGAGCAGGACCCGTCCACGCACTGACCCGCGGACGCGCCCACGGGTGCACACGCAGAAGGCGCCCCCGCCCGTCGGATCCTCGGATCCCGCGGGCGGGGGCGCCTTCGTCGTGCGGAGCGACTCAGCGCCGGATCAGCGCAGCCAGGCCGTCGTGGCCGGCGGCAGCAGGCCGCCGTCGAGCGGCGCGCTCGAGAGGAGCACCTCGCCCTCGGGGAGCTCGACCGGCTCCTCGCCGAGGTTCGTCACCGACCGCCAGCCGTTCGGGCGCGCGAAGTGCAGCACGCCGGGCCGCGCGTCCCGCCACTCCAGGCTCTCGTCGGTCTG
Organism: Rathayibacter festucae DSM 15932; assembly: GCF_004011135.1. Taxonomy (NCBI): domain Bacteria; kingdom Bacillati; phylum Actinomycetota; class Actinomycetes; order Micrococcales; family Microbacteriaceae; genus Rathayibacter; species Rathayibacter festucae. The sequence goes on from NZ_CP028137.1 coordinate 2,330,895, forward strand.
CAGCTCGTACCGGAGCGCGAGGGCGCTGCGGTAGAGCGCGAGCGTCGAGTCCTCGGCGAGCTCCTCCGCCTCGACGGAGGAGTCGGCGAACCAGGAGGGCTGGGGCAGGTGCGCGCCGCCGGGGCCGAAGCCGAAGGAGTCGCCGGTCGCCTCCCAGGGCAGCGGGACGCGGCAGCCGTCGCGGCCGACGTCGGTGCCGCCGCTGCGGAAGAACGTCGGGTCCTGGCGGTCGGTGTCCGGGATGCCGGCCACCTCGTGCAGACCGAGCTCCTCGCCCTGGTACAGGTAGGCCGAGCCGGGCAGCGCCAGCAGCAGGAGGGTCGCAGCACGGGCGCGGCGGAGGCCCAGCGCGCGGTCAAGGACCGGCTCCGCTCCCCCGCTGAGCAGCCACTGCTTCGCGGGGGCGGTCTCGGCCGCGCCCTTCTGCGGGAGCCCGTAGCGGGTCGCGTGCCGGACGACGTCGTGGTTGGAGAGCACCCAGGTCGTCGAGGAACCGGACTCGGCCGCCAGCTCGAGGTTGAAGGTGATCAGCCGGCGGAACTCCTCCGCGTCGAGGTCGGCCTCGAGCAGGTCGAAGTTGAAGGCCTGGCCGAGCCCCTCGGGACTCGCGTAGCGGGCGCGGCGGGAGGCGTCGACCCAGGCCTCCGCGACGGCGGTGCGCGGCGGGTCGTAGGAGTCGAAGAGGGCGCGCCACTCGGCGTAGACCTCGTGCACCTCGTCGCGGTCCCAGAACGGGTGGCTGCCGTCGATCCGCTGGCCGTCGATCTCCGCCGCGGCGGGGAGCGGCTCGGCGAGGTCCTTCACCAGCGAGTGCGCCACGTCGATCCGGAAGCCGTCGACGCCGCGGTCGGACCAGAAGCGGAGGGTCTCGAGGAAGTCGTCGCGGATCTCGCGGTTCGCCCAGTTCCAGTCGGGCTGCTCCTTCGCGAAGAGGTGCAGGTACCACTGGCCGTCGCCGACCGGCTCCCAGGCGGGGCCGCCGAAGACGGACTCCCAGTCGCTCGGCGGCAGGGCGCCGTCCTCGCCAAGGCCGTCGCGGAAGACGTAGCGCTCCCGGGCGGGCGAGCCCTTCGGGGCGGCGAGCGCCTCCTGGAACCACGGGTGCAGGTCGGAGGAGTGGTTGGGCACGATGTCGACGATCACGCGGAGGCCGCTCTCGTGCAGGCGGGCGGTCAGCTCATCGAACTCGGCGAGAGTGCCGATCCGCGGGTCGACGTCGCGGTAGTCGGCCACGTCGTAGCCGCCGTCGGCCAGCGCCGACGGGTAGAAGGGGCTGAGCCAGACTGCGTCGATCCCGAGCTCCCGCAGGTACGGGATCCGCTCGAGGATGCCGGCGAGGTCACCGATCCCGTCGCCGTTCGCGTCCGCGAAGCTCCGCGGGTAGATCTGGTAGACGGCCGCCTGCCGCCACCACTGGGCGTCCTCGGTCGTGCCGCTCCTGCTGAGTACCGTGTCCGTCACGGGTGTCCTTCCGTTCGTCGTGGTGCATGGTCTGGTGTCGTGGTTCGTCGTCGGCCGGGGCCGGGCGCTCGGTGACGGCGGGTCTCGATACGCCCCTCCGGGGCTACTCGACCAGCATGTTGGGGCGGGCTCGTGCACAGCACGGCACCCTCGCCTCCCGAAGTCGAGCCCGCGGGTCTCGGGGTGGTCGGCTGCAAGGCGGAGGAGGGAGGCGTAGCGGAGCTACGGCGACCGACGACAACGCCGCAGACGACCGCCCCGAGGCCCGCGAGCCCTACTTGATAGCACCTTGAGTGACTCCGGACATGACCCAGCGCTGGGTGAACAGGTAGACGATGATCGCCGGGGCCATCGCCATCAGGTAGGAGGCGAAGGCGACGTTGTAGTCGTTGCTGAACTGGGTCTGGAAGATCTTCTGCAGCACCGGGAGCGTCTGGAGCGACGGGTCGGAGGTGATCAGCGACGGCATCATGAAGTCGTTCCAGGAGGCGAGGAAGGCGAAGATGCCGACCGTCGCGCTCATCGGGGCGAGCAGCGGGAAGACGAGCCGCCAGAAGACCTGGTTGGTCGTCGCGCCGTCGAGCCGGGCGCTCTCCTCGAGCTCCTCGGGCAGCGAGCGGAGGAACGCGGTGAAGAGCATCACGCTGAAGCTGAGCTGGAACATCACGTGCAGGATCGCGACGCCGAGCGGGTTGTCGAGCCCGACGAGTCCGGTGAGCGAGACCTGAGAGAGCGCGAGCACCGGGAACGGCAGGAACATCGCCGCGAGCAGGTAGAAGAACGACCAGCGGTAGAAGCGCTTGCTCCAGTTCCGCGAGATCGCGAACGCGGCGAGGGCCGAGAGGACGATGGTGCCGCCGACCGTGATCGCCGAGACGAAGACCGAGACGGCGAACCCGCGGGGGAAGTCGGTCAGGTTCCAGGCCTGGACGAAGCCGTCGACCGAGAACGGCAGCGGGATCGAGAAGGCGTTCCCGTCCACCGCCTGGGCGCCGGTCTTGAAGGCCATCGTCAGCGTCACCCACAGCGGGCCGATCACCGAGAGGGCGCAGACCACGAGGACGAGGGTGAGCAGGAGGCTCGAGCGCCGCCGCTTCCCCCCGCGACGGGCGTCGGCGTCGACGGCGGCGCGGGTGCCGGGGAGGGACGGGGCGAGGGGGACCTGGCTGGTCATCAGAAGGCCGCCTTTCCGCGCGAGACGCGCAGCTGTACGAGCGCGATCACGAGCGCGATGAGGAAGAAGATCGTGGCGTTGGCCATCTGGTAGGCGTAGTCGCCGCTGGTGAAGCCGGAGAAGATCGTCATCGCGACGCTGCGGGTCGACGTCCCGGGGCCGCCGTCGGTCAGGCCGACGATGATGTCGTAGGAGTTGAGGAAGTTCTTGAAGCCGATCACGAGGTTGATCACGACGTAGCCCGCGACCAGCGGCAGCGTGATCGAGCGCAGCTGTCCCCAGCTCGAGGCGCCGTCGAGCGCGGCGGCCTCGTAGACGTCGCCGGGGATCGAGAGCACGCCGGCGATGTAGATCAGCAGCGCGGAGGGCACGGCCTGCCAGGCGGTCACGATCACGATCGCGAGCCAGGCCAGATTCGGGTCCGCGAGGATGCTGCTGGCCAGCGGCGTCGCTCCGACCGACTGCGCGAAGGCGGGCAGCGAGTTGGAGAAGAGGAAGTTGAAGACGAACGCGATGATGATGCCCGAGACGACCATCGGCAGCACGAACACGGCCCGCAGCGCGACCTTGCCGCGGATCTGCGAGGTGAGCGCGATCGCCAGGAGGAACGCGATCACGTTCACCGCGAGCACCGTGACCAGCGCGAGCCCCACGGTGAAGCCGTAGGAGGCGAGGATCGCCGGGTCGGAGAACAGCGCGACGTAGTTGGTCAGGCCGATGAAGCTCCACTCGCCGAAGCCGATCGAGTCGGTGAAGCTGAAGAAGATCCCCATCAGCGCGGGCAGGGTGATCGCGAGCGTGAAGAGCACGAGCGCGGGGAGCAGGTAGAGCAGGAAGGTGCGGTCGGTGCGCGGCTTCCGGCGCGGGGCGACGGCCGCGCGGGGAGTCGCGACGGTGCGCTCCTCCGGGCGGGCGGGGGCGGAGAGGGCCATGGTGTCTCGTCTCTGAGAGGTGGTCGGGGAGGTCTAGGAGCGGAACGCGATGCGCGCCCAGTCGGCGTCGATCGTGCGGAGCGTCGCGGCGGGGTCGGAGCCGAGGGCGACGCCCTGGACGTAGTTCTGCAGTGGGATGTTCTGCGGCACGAGCTGCGAGGCGCCGAGGCTGAACGCCGCCCGGTCGTAGAACTCCTGGAGCTCGACGAGGGTGGGCTGGGTGACGGCAGGGGCGTCGGTGGTGACGCCGAACGCGTTGTTGTCGGCGTTGTAGGCGTCGATGATCTCCGGTTGCATCAGGAAGGAGAGGAACTCGCGCGCCGCCGCCTTCTTGGTCGACGCCTCCGGGATCCACAGCGCGAGGTCGACGTTCACCCGCACGCGGCGCTCGTCCGGATCGTCCGTCATCGGCAGCGGGAAGGCGCCGATCGAGAGGTCCGGGGCGGTCTTCGCGATCTCGCTCAGCGCCCACGGGCCCTGGAAGTACATCGCCGCCTCGCCGTTCGAGAAGGCGAGGTTGCCGTCGCCGTAGGCGCGGCTGGCCGCGTTCGGCTGCGCATAGCCGGCGAGCTGCACCATCTGGTCGACGGGAGCGGCGAAGTCCTTCTCGAACGAGACCGGCGAGGAGGGGCCGACGTCGGCGCCCTGCTCCTTCAGCTGCGAGAAGAAGGCCTCGAGGTCGACGGTCCCGCCGACGGAGTAGTCGAACAGCCCCTGCGCGACCGTCCACGGGTCCTTGTACGTCCCGTAGATCGGAGTGATGCCCGCCGCGGTCAGCGCGTCGCAGACCGCGAGGAACTCGGTCCAGGTGGTCGGCACCTCGAGGTTCTGCGCGGCGAAGATCTCGCGGTTGTAGAGCACCGCCGACATCATCAGCGAGTAGGGCAGCACGCTGGTGCGGCCCGGGTAGGTCGCGGTCTGCTCGATCAGCGGCTGCAGGTCGGGGTTGATCCGCTTCGCCTCGGCCATGTCGGACAGGTCGCTCAGGGCGCCCCGCTCGACGAACCGCGCGACCTCGAAGTTGTAGTTGAGGCAGCCGAGGTCCGGCGGGTTGGTGCGGACGAAGCCGGCCGAGAGGTTCGAGGAGAAGTCGTGCACGACCCGCACCCGCGACTGAGCGGCGTGGAAGCGCTCGATGACCTCGTCGAAGTAGCCGATCACCTCGGGCTTGGACTGGAAGAAGGTGATCTCGGTGACCCCGCCCGAACCGGAGGGGGAGGCGCAGGCGGCGAGGCCGAGCGCGGCGGCGCCGGCACCCGCCGCGGTGAGCAGGGTGCGCCGGCTGAGGGCGGTGGTGGTGAGGGGCACGTCGTCGTCTCCCGGGTTGCGGATGAGTTGCTTCGGTGACTAAATCTAGGTAGTAGATCTAGTACGCGATGTACTGTTGCAGCCGATCCGGCCGAGGTCAAGGGGAAGGGGGACGCGATGTTCGAGAGCAGGCTCTCCGTGAGCACCGGCTCGTTCCAGCGCCGGCGCAGCGCGCTCGACGTGCTCGAGCGCGCCTGGACCGGCGAGGCGATGACCGCCTCCGCCCTGATCGAGCGCACCGGTCTCACCCGCTCGACCGTCATCGCCGTCTGCGACGACCTGATCGAGCTCGGCTGGCTGGAGGAGCTGGAGAACCAGCGCGCCGCCGGCGACTACGTCAAGGGCCGGCCCGCGCGCCGGTACGCCCTCCGCCGCCGCGCGGGCGTCGTCGTGGGTGTCGACGCCGGCCAGCACAGCGTCGGTGTCTTCGTCGCCGACCTGCTCGGCGAGACCCTCGTCCGGCACGTCGAGCACGTCGATCACGAGCGCGTCGAGGACCTCCCGCACGAGCGCCGCGTCGCCGACATCGACCGGGTCCTCGACCGCGCCCTCCTCCTCACCGGCGTGACCGACGACGAGGTCCTCGCGCTGACCCTCGGCGTCCCGGCCCCCGTCGATGCGCTCGGCCACTCCCCCGCGAGCGACAACGGCTTCTGGGGCGCGATGAACCCCGGGCTCGTGGACCACTACTCCGGCCGCGGCTGGTCGCCGGTGGTCGACAACGACGCGAACCTCGCCGCGCTGGCCGAGGGCTGGCGCGGCGCGGCGATCGGCTGCGACGACTACCTGGCGCTGCTCTCCGGCGAGCGGCTCGGCGGCGGGATCGTGCTCGGCGGCTCGCTGCTGCGCGGCGCCCGCGGGCTCACCGGCGAGATGCGCTACCTCGACCTGGTCGAGGGCGTCGGCTCGGCGGAGGGCATCGCCGCCCTCGCGCGCACCTGGGCCCGCGAGGCGCTGGCCGTGGCGGGCCGGCCGGCGTCGCTCCTCGACGCCGTGGCACAACCCGGGGCCGCCGAGGTGCTGGCCGCGGCCGACGCGGGCGATCCGCTGGCCTCCGCCGTCGTCGCGCGGCTGACCGACCGCCTCACCGCCATCACCGCGACCGTCGCGAATCTGCTCGACGTCTCGCTGATCGTCGTCGGCGGAGCGCTGGCCGCCTCGGCCGGTCCGCTGCTCGCGGCGGTCTCCGAGCGCCTGGTGGGCGAGGTGCACGCCCCGGCGCCGCGGATCCTGCCGTCGACGCTCGGCGATCAGGCGGTCGCGCTCGGCGCGGTCCGCTCGGGGCTCGGGCGGGTGCGGGCGGACCCACTCGCGCTGCACTTGCCGAGCCGGCCGGTCGAGGCCGCCGCGCTCGCCTAGGGGCCGCTAGCGCCGGAAGGCGCGGACGATGAGCAGCAGTGCGAGCAGGACGGCGACCGCGGCGGCCGTCGCCGAGGGCAGCGCGAGCAGGAGGACGAGCGCGCCCGCCGCGGAGACGATCGCGGGCCAGCGCGCACCGGCGACTCCGCGGTCCAGCCGGCGCAGGATCAGCGCGATCAGCGAGGCGGCGACCGCGAAGGCGAGCAGGGCGTCGGCGTCGAGGACGACCACGGCGAGCACCGACACGAGGCAGACGGCGAGCTGACCGGCCGCGGGCACGCCCGTGCGGCGGTTGCGGTGGGCGAAGGGGCCGGGGATCTCGCCCGCGTCCGCGAGCCGGACCAGCGCCGAGGCGTCCAGCCGGGTCAGGGCGACGAGCGCGAGGAGGGCGGCGAGCACGGCCGCGATGCCGACGAGGGCGGCGGCGGGGGTCCCAGCGGCGACCGCGGAGAGCGAGGCCGGGACGTCGGCGAGCTCCTGCGCACCGACGAGCAGGAGCAGCCCGGCGCCGATCAGGGCCGCCACGAGGGTCGTGACGCCGATCCCGAGCAGCGATCGGCCGAGCGTCGGCGTCTCGCCGGGCGAGGCGGGCGCGAAGAGGAAGAGGAGCAGGGCGGCCGCCGTTCCGGCACCCTCCGCACCGCCGATCACCGTCTCGGACGGGGTCGCGACGGGGTCCGCGAGGGCGACGATCACGGCGGAGGCCAGCAGGAGGAGCAGCACGAGGCCCAGGAGCAGGCGCGCGAGCCCGGGCGGGACGGCACCGCCGCGGAGCACGAAGAGGGTGGTGCCGACGATCAGGAGCACGGCGACCGGGCGCGCGCTCGCGCCGACGATCGAGTCGGCGGCGGTCAGTGCGAGGGCGGACGCCGCGAGGGCGCGGCCGGCGAGCCCGAGCCACTCCCCCGTCGGTCCGTCGTGCACCTCGCGGCCGGAGTCGGCGACTGCGCCGACGACGGCCATCGCCGCCGCGAGCCCGAGGCCGAGCAGCAGCCACCAGCCGGCCTCGAGGGCCGCGGGCGACCAGACCAGGAAGAGCGCGGCCACGGCGATCGACGCCCGCGACAGCTCGGAGGCGCGCAGCAGACCCCCCGTCCGGGTCTGATCACCATGCATGCGCATTCACTCATGCTAAGGCGTCGGGCGCTCCCCCGAGCGAGCCGAAGGCCGCCGACCGCAGCGGACCCGAGGACGAGGGGCTCCGTCATGCCGATCGAGTAGCCCGCGCAGCGGGCGTATCGAGATCCACCACCGTCAGCCGTCGAGGTCTGCAGACCGCCCTGCTGAGTACGGCGGGTCTCGATACGCCGCTCCGCGGCTACTCGACCAGCATGACTCCGCCGCTCCGCGGCTACTCGACCAGCATGAATCGCCGTTCCGCGGCTGCTCGACCAGCATGCAGATTGCGTCGAGCAGCTCTCTGGAGAGGGCGCCGCCTCATGCTGATCGAGTAGCCCGCGCAGCGGGCGTATCGAGATCCACCACCGTCAGACGCGGGTCTGCAGACAACCCCGCGGACGACGCCGGGTCTCGATACGCCGCTCCGCGACTACTCGACCAGCATGTGGCGCGCGGAGCGCGGACATCTCCGGTTGCGGCCTACGCGTCGCCGTCGAACATGGAGGTGACGGAGCCGTCGTCGAAGACCTCGTGGATCGCGCGGGCGAGCAGCGGGGCGATCGGCAGGATCGTCAGGCGGTCCCACTTCTTCTCCTCGGGCAGCGGCAGGGTGTCGGTGACGACGACCGAGTCGATGAACTCGGAGCTGAGCAGCTCGCGGGCCGGGTCGGAGAAGACGGCGTGGGTCGCGGCGACGACGACGCCGATCGCGCCGGCGGCCTTGAGCGCCTCGGCGGCCTTGGCGATGGTGCGGCCGGTGTCGATCAGGTCGTCGACGAGGAGGCAGACGCGGCCGCTGACCTCTCCGACGATCTCGTGCACGGAGACCTGGTTGGCGACCTTGGGGTCGCGGCGCTTGTGGATGATCGCGAGCGGGACGCCGAGCTTGTCGCTCCAGATGTCGGCGACGCGCACGCGGCCCATGTCCGGCGAGACGACGGTGAGGGTCGAGGGGTCGAGCTTCTCGCGGAAGTGCTCGAGCAGCACCGGCATCGCGAAGAGGTGATCGACGGGGCCGTCGAAGAAGCCCTGGATCTGCGCGGCGTGCAGGTCGACCGACATGATGCGGTCGGCGCCGGCGGCCTTGAACAGGTCGGCGACGAGGCGGGCCGAGATCGGCTCGCGGCCGCGGCCCTTCTTGTCCTGGCGCGCGTAGGGGTAGAACGGCGCGACCACGGTGATCCGCTTGGCCGAGGCGCGCTTGAGCGCATCGACCATGATCAGCTGCTCCATGAGCCACTCGTTGATCGGCGAGGTGTGCGACTGCAGGACGAAGACGTCCCCGCCGCGGACCGACTCGCCGTAGCGGACGTAGAGCTCGCCGTTCGCGAAGGTGCGCCCCTCGGTGGTGACCAGCTCGGTGCCCAGCTCGTCGGCGACCGCTTCCGCCAGTGCCGGATGCGCCCTCCCCGAGACCAGGACCAGGCTCTTCTTGTTGCTGGCGGTGATGCCCGTCACTGTGCTCCGCTTCCTCCGGTCGCGCGGTCGGTGCCCTCGGGCTCCGACGCCTGGGCGGCCTCGGCGGCGGTGGCCGACGCGGTTCCCGGACGATGGGTCTGCACCCATCCGGCCATGTTGCGCTGCGGAGCGACGGTGATGCCGAGGGCTCCGGCGGGGATGTCCTTGCGGATGACCGTGCCGGCGCCCGTGTACGCTCCGTCACCGATTCTAACGGGGGCGACGAAGACGTTGTGCGACCCGGCGCGCACGTGCGACCCCACGACGGAGGACGCCTTGTTCACCCCGTCGTAGTTGGCGAAGATCGAGCCGGCGCCGATGTTCGACTCCTCGCCGATCGTCGCGTCGCCGACGTAGGAGAGGTGCGGCACCTTCGAGCCGGCGCCGATCGTCGCGTTCTTGGTCTCGACGTAGGCGCCGATCTTGCCGCGCTCGCCGAGCACCGTGCCCGGGCGCAGGAACGAGAACGGGCCGACCTGCGCCTGCGCGCCGATCACCGCGAGAGTCGCGTCCGAGCGCTTGATCACCGCGTCCTCGCCGACCTCGCAGGAGTCGAGCGTCGTGTCCGGTCCGATGATCGCCCCGGAGGCGATGACAGTCGGCCCCTTGATCTGCGTGCCGGGGAGGATCTCGACGTCGGGCGAGAGCACCGCGTCGACGTCGATCCAGGTGGTGGCCGGGTCCTGGATCGTGACGCCCTCGAGCTGCCAGCGGCGGACGATGCGGGCGTTCAGCTCGAGCGCGGCGTCGGCGAGCTGGGCGCGGTCGTTGATGCCGGCGACGAGCCAGCGGTCCTGCACGGGGACGGCCTCGATGGCGCGGCCGGCGGCCTTCAGCGCGGCGGCGGCGTCGGTGAGGTACTTCTCCTGCTGGGCGTTGTCGGTGCCGATGGCGCCGATCACCGCGCGCAGGGCGGCGGCCTCGAAGGCGTACACGCCGGCGTTGGTCTCGGTGAGCGCGAGCTCGACGTCGCTCGCGTCCTTCTGCTCCACGATCGAGGCGAAGCCGCCGTCGACGCCGCGCACGATCCGGCCGAAGCCGGTCGGGTCCTCGAGCACGCAGGACAGCATCGTCAAGGCGTTCGCCGCGGCGAGGTGCTCGTCGACCAGGCGGCGCAGCGTCGGGGCGTCCAGCAGCGGGACGTCGGCGCTGAGCACCACGACGGTCCCGTCGAAGTCGTCCGGCAGCGCGGCGAGGCCGAGCTCCACGGCGCGGCCGGTGCCGGGCACCTCGTCCTGATCGACGACGAGGGCCGCCGGCGAGTGGTCCAGGACCGCGGCGGCGACCCGCTCGCGCTCGTGCCGCACGACCGTGACGACGTGGCCGGCGTCGAGCGAGGCGGCCGTGTCGAGGACGTGCCCCAGCAGCGGGCGCCCGGCGAGGCGGTGCAGGACCTTGGGGGTGCGGGACTTCATCCGGGTGCCCTGACCGGCGGCCAGGATCACCACCGCGAGCGTGCTGTCGACCATGGTGCGCGTGCTCCTCCGTCCGGCACCGGTGCTCGGTGCTCGAGCTCCGCCACCAGGATTCGAACCTGGACCGGACAGCTCCAAAGGCTGCCGTGCTGCCGTTACACCATGGCGGACCGCGCTCTCGCGCGCCGTCCATCCTGCCATCCGCCCGCACCCGCCGTCGCCGTGGCGTCCCCGCCGGGCGGCTCCCGGCGACTCCCGGGGCGCGCACCCGCCAGAATGGACGGGTGAGCGCGAATGACGAGGTGGACGGCATCGTCGACGCCTGGGTGCGCGAGCGGCCCGACCTCGACTTCACTCCCCTGCAGGTGTTCTCCCGGATGCGCCGGCTCGCCAAGCAGCTAGAGCGGGCGCGCGGCAGTGCCTTCGGCCGCTCGGAGCTCGAGACCTGGGAGTTCGACGTCCTCTCCGCCCTCCGCCGCGCGGGGGCGCCCTACCGGATGAGCCCGAAGCAGCTGCTCCAGGCGACGATGGTCACCAGCGGCACGATGACCAATCGGATCGACCGCCTGGTCGAGCGCGACCTCGTCGAGCGCCTCGACGATCCGAACGACGGCCGCGGCGTGCTGGTGCAGATGACGCCGTCCGGCCTGTCCCGGGTGGACGCGGCGATCACCCGCCTCGTCGACGCCGAGCAGGAGCTGCTCGGAGCCCTCACGCACGCGCAGCAGGAGCGGCTCGCGCAGCTGCTCCGCAAGCTCTCGCTCGACTTCGGCTGACTCCACTGCAGAACATCAGCTGAGACGGGGGTCCCTCCCCCGACAGCGGAGGCACCCCCTTCTCAGCTGATGTTCTGCGCCGCTCAGCCCTCGAGCAGCTCCGACAGCTCCAGCCAGCGCAGCTCGAGCCCGGCCGCCTCGTCCTGGTGCTCGCGCAGCTTCGCGTTCAGGCCCAGGATGCCGTCGTAGTCGTCCGGGTCGTGGGTCGCCATCTTCTCGTGCACCGCGGCGGAGAGCTGCGTGAGCTTGTGCAGGCGCCGGTCGATCGCCGACACCTCCTTCTCGGCGGTGCGCCGCTCGGCGCCGCCGAGGCCGGACGGCGCCGGAGCGGACGCGCCGGTCGAGCCGCCCGCGGGCGCGCCCTTCTCCAGCGCGCGGCGCAGGTCGAGGTACTGCTCCACCCCGCCGGGCAGGTGGCGGAACGCGCCGTCCATGACGGCGTACTGCTGGTCAGTGACCCGCTCGAGCAGGTAGCGGTCGTGCGAGACGACGAGCAGCGTGCCGGGCCAGGAGTCGAGCAGGTCCTCGATCGCGGCGAGCATGTCGGTGTCGAGGTCGTTGGTGGGCTCGTCGAGGATCAGCACGTTCGGCTCGCTGAGCAGGATCAGCAGCAGCTGCAGCCGACGGCGCTGGCCACCGGAGAGGTCCTTCACCGGCGTCGAGAGCTGCGCGCTGGAGAAGCCGAGGCGCTCGAGCAGCTGCCCGGGCGTCATCTCCTTGCCGCCGATCGAGTAGCTGGTGCGCTGCTCGGCGATGATCTCGCGGACCGGCTGGTGCTGCACCTCGGTCAGCTCGCGCAGCTGCTGGTCGAGGATCGCGACTCGGACGGTCGTGCCGCGCTTGACCTTGCCGCTGGTCGGCTGCACGCTGCCGGCCACGAGGCCGAGCAGGGTCGACTTGCCGGCGCCGTTCACGCCGAGGACGCCGGTGCGCTCGCCCGGAGCGATCCGCCACTCGATCCGGTTGAGCACGGTCCGCTCGCCGTAGCGGACGGTGACGTCGAGCAGGTCGACGACGTCCTTGCCGAGCCGCGAGACGGCGAGCTGCGACAGCGAGACGGAGTCGCGGACGGGCGGCTCGTTCTCGATCAGCTGGTTCGCCGCGTCGATGCGGAACTTCGGCTTGGCGGTGCGGGCCGGAGCGCCGCGGCGGAGCCAGGCCAGCTCCTTCTTCATCAGGTTCTGCCGCTTCGACTCCATGGTCGAGGCCATCCGGTCGCGCTCGACGCGCTGCAGGATGTACGCCGCGTAGCCGCCCTCGAAGGGCTCGACCAGGCGGTCGTGCACCTCCCAGGTCGCGGTGCAGATCTCGTCGAGGAACCACCGGTCGTGGGTGACGACCGCGAGGCCGCCCGAGGTCGCGGCCCAGCGGCGCTTGAGGTGCTCGGCGAGCCAGGCGATGCCCTCGACGTCGAGGTGGTTGGTGGGCTCGTCGAGGAAGACGACGTCCCAGTCGCCGACGAGCAGCTTGGCCAGGGCGACGCGGCGGCGCTGGCCGCCCGAGAGCGCGCCGACGACGCCGTCCCAGGGGACGTCGCGCAGCAGCCCGGCCATGACGTCGCGAGTCCGCGCGTCCCCGGCCCACTCGTGCTCCTCGAGCCCGCCGACCACGGCCTGGGCGACGGTGAGCTCCTCGTCGACGGTATCGGCCTGGTCGAGCATGCCGAGCGTGACGCCGCGGCGGTGGGTCACCCGGCCGCCGTCCGGCTCGATGCGCTGGGCGAGCAGGCGGAGGAGGGTGGACTTGCCGTCGCCGTTCCGGCCGACGATGCCGATGCGGTCGCCCTCCTCGATGCCGAGGGAGACGTCGTCGAAGATGACCCGCGTGGGGTACTCGAGGCGGAGCGACTCAGCGCCCAGGAGATGTGCCATAGGGGCCGAGTTTACCGGGGGCCGCCTCCGCGGATCCCCACGGGCGGACGCGGTGCGCTCAGGCGACCGTCACGGTGCGCATGTGCCAGCCGGTCGCACCGTCGGGGGCGGGCGGCGCCTCGTCCTGGGTCTGCACCAGGCCCTCGGAGTCGGTGGCGCGGACCAGGACGACGTGGTCGCCGGCGATCGCGTCCCACTCGTAGACCCACTGGATCCAGGTGTCGGCGGTGACGGCCTCGGCCAGGCGCGCGGACTGCCAGGCGCCGCCGTCGATCTGGACCTCGACCTTCGAGATGCCGGTGTGCGGCGCCCACGCGACGCCCGCGACCGCGACCGTGCCGGCCGGCACGGCCTGACCCTGGCGCGGGACGTCGATCCGCGACTCGACCTTGATCGGGCCGCGCTCGGTCCAGCCGCGGGTCGACCAGTAGGCGACGTCGTCCTCGAAGGTGGTGACCTTGAGCTCGGTGACCCACTTCGTCGCCGAGACGTAGCCGTAGAGGCCCGGGACGACCATCCGCACCGGGAAGCCGTGCTCGACCGGGAGCGGCTGGCCGTTCATGCCGACCGCGAGGAGGCTGGCGCGGCCCTCGTCGGTCAGCACCTCGAGCGGGCTGGACGCGGTGAAGCCGTCGATGCTGCGGGAGAGCACCATGTCGGCGCCGGCGGTCGGGCGGGCGCGGGCGAGCAGCTCGCGGATCGGGTAGCCGAGCCAGAGCGCGGTGCCGATCAGGTCGCCGCCGACCTCGTTCGAGACGCAGGAGAGGGTGACCAGGTGCTCCTCGAGCGGGAGGGCGAGGAGCTCGTCCCAGGTGAGGGTGATCTCCTCCTCGACCATCCCGGTGATCCTCAGCGACCAGTCCGCCGGGTCGACGCTGGGTACGGAGAGCGCGGTGTCGATCCGGTAGAAGTCGTCGTTGGAGGTGACGTAGGAGCTGATGCCCTCGATGTCGTCGAGGACACCGGTCGCGGGGATCGGCGCGGCGGTGGCGGCGGGGGTCGGCAGCACGACGGCCTCGCGGACCGCGGTGACGGCGGAGGCGGCGGCGGTGACGACCCGCGCGCCCACGCCCGCGACGACGGCCGCGGCACCGGCGATGCCGACCAGGCGGAGGAAGGAGCGGCGGTCGGTCGAGCCCTGGGCGGGCTCCTCGTCCCAGGCGCGCAAGCGGGCGGAGGCGGCGCGCAGCACCATGGCGCCGGCGACCATGCCGACCACGCTCGGCGCGGCGTCGATGCCGGAGGCGCCCTCCCGGCTGACGGCCGCGAGCGCGCCGAGGCCCGCGACGGCGGCGAGGACCAGGACGCCGAGCGGTGTCTTGCGGTACTCGAGCAGCCCGGCGGCGATCGCGAGCAGGGCGACCGCGATCCCGAGGGAGACGAGGAGGACGAGCTTGTCGCCGGTGCCGAACAGGGCGATGACCGTGTCCTTGACGCCCGGCGGGACGATGTCGATCACGAAGCCGCCGACCGCGACGAGCGGACTGCCGCCGGCGCCCGTGAAGACGGCGACGAGCTCGGCGGTGGCGAGGGTGACGGCGGCCGAGACGAGTCCGGTGAGGATCGCGAACAGTGCTACTCGTCTGGGGGCCATGAGCGGCACTCTAGGCCACGAGATCGAGCGTTCTCTGCGGACGGCGCGGCGGCCCACCCCTGCTGATCGAGTAGCCCTCGCAGAGGGCGTCTCGAGATCCACCGTGTCCAGCAGGGCGGGTCTCGATACGCCGCTGCGCGGCTACTCGACCAGCATGGCTACTCGACCAGCATGCCCCGACGGCACGCCTCAGGTGGAGAGGAGGCGGGCGCCGTGGACCGGGCCGGAGACGCGGACGGCGCGCAGGCGGGCGGACGTCAGCTCGAGCTGCAGGTCGAGCGCGGCGTCGGCGTCGGGCAGGAGGAAGGCGACCGTCGGGCCGGAGCCGGAGACGAGGCCGCCGAGGGCGCCGCTCTCCTCGCCGCGCTCGAGGATCCGCGCGAGGCCGGGCTGCAGGTGCAGGGCGGGCGCCTGCAGGTCGTTGTGCATCGCATCGGCGAGCATCGCGGCATCGCCCGCCCGGAGAGCCTGCAGCACGTTCGGCTCGATGCTCGGCGTCGCGGAGATCGGCCGGAAGTCGTGCAGGTGCCGCTCGCGGTGGCGGTCCAGCTCGCGGTAGACCTCGGGGGTCGACAGCCCCTGCTCCGAGAGCACGAGCACCCACTCGAAGCGGCCCTTGGCGAGCGCGGGGCTCAGCTCGTCGCCGCGGCCGACGCCGATCGCGGTGCCGCCGGTGAAGGAGAACGGGACGTCCGCGCCGAGCCCGGCGGCGATCCCGAGCAGCTGCTCGCGGGTGCACGCGGTGCCCCAGAGCGCGTCGCAGGCCAGCAGCGTCGCGGCGGCATCGGCCGAGCCGCCGCCCATCCCGCCGGCGATCGGCACGTTCTTCTCGATCTCGAGGTGCACGCCGCCGCGGTAGCCGGTCGCCCGGGCGAGGGCCCGCGCCGCCTTGATCGCGAGGTTCGACCCGTCGACGGCGAGGCCGCGGGTGTCGATCGAGCCGGAGAACTCGACCGAGAAGTCGGGGGCGTCGCTCGCGCGGACGTCCTCGTAGAGCGACAGCGACTGGAACGCCGTCGCGAGCTCGTGGTAGCCGTCCTCGCGGACGGCACCGACCTTCAGGTAGACGTTGATCTTGCCTGGCGCTCGCGCGTGGACCCGGTTCGACGTCGTCGCGCGATGGGCCATGCGACCACGCTACAGGGTGGCGGAGCCGCGCTCGTCCGCGGCGGGAGCGCTCTCGTCGACGGCCTCGCCGGCATCCTCGTCGATGCTCTCGCCGTCGTCCTCGGCCCCCGTCGCGGTCCGCACCGCGCCGCCGCGCACGGGCACCAGCGCCGGGTCGAGCGCCCGGCCGAGGGCGGTGAACGCCGCGACGTCGAGCTCCTCGCCGCGGGCCGTCTGCGGCACGCCGGCCGATGCGAGCGCGGCGATCGCGGCCGTGCTGTCGCCGAAGAGCGCGGCGAGCGACTGGCGGAGCATCTTCCGACGCTGCGCGAACGCCGCGTCGACCACCGCGAAGACGGCGCGGCGCAGGGTCTCGTCGCCCGGCTCCTCGCCGCGCTCGAACGAGACGAGGACGCTGTCGACGTTGGGCACCGGCCAGAAGATCTGCCGGGACACGGTGCCGCCGGTCGTGAACGAGCCGAACCAGGACGCCTTGACGCTCGGGCCGCCGTAGATCTTGGAGCCCGGGCCGGCCGCGAGGCGGAGGCCGACCTCGGACTGCACCATCACCACGCCGGAGCGGATGCTCGGGAAGTGCTCGAGGAAGTGCAGCAGCACCGGCACCGAGATGTTGTACGGGAGGTTCGCGACGAGCCGCACGGGCTCGCCCGGCAGCTCGAGCACCTTCATCGCGTCCGCGCGGATCACGGTGAGGTCGGCGGCGGGCGCCATCAGCTGGACCGTGCGGGGCAGCTGCTCCGCGAGCCGGCCGTCGATCTCGACGGCGACGACCCCGGCGCCCGCCTCGAGCAGGCCGAGGGTGAGCGAGCCGAGGCCCGGGCCGATCTCGACGACGCTCTCGCCCCGCTCCACGCGGGCGAGCTTGACGATGCGGCGGACGGTGTTGGCGTCGTGCACGAAGTTCTGGCCGAGCTTCTTGGTCGGCGTGACGTCGAGCAGCTGGGCGAGATCGCGGATCTCGGCGGGTCCGAGCAGCTTCGGGACGGCGACCTCCTCGGCCGCCGCCTCCGCCGCGTGCCAGCCGGTCATGCCAGCTGCCCGACCGGCTCCGACGGCTCCGAGCCGACCTCGCCGCCCCACTCGCCGTAGACCTGCTCGGTGTTCGACGCGATCGTGGCGGCCAGGTGGCCGACGTCGGTCTCCAGCGTCGCGGCCATCGAGCGGAGGGTGTGCGGGATCAGGTAGGGCGCGTTCGGGCGGCCGCGGAACGGCTCCGGAGTGAGGTAGGGCGCGTCGGTCTCGACGAGGATCAGGTGCCGCGGAGTGGCGACCAGCGCCTCGCGCAGCGACTCGGCGTTCTTGAACGAGACGGTGCCGGCGAAGGAGAGGTACCAGCCCTCCTCCGCGCACATCCGCGCCATCTCGGCGTCGCCGGAGAAGCAGTGGAAGACGGTGCGCTCGGGGGCGCCGACCCGGCGGAGGGTCTCCATCACCTCGCGGTGCGCGTCGCGATCGTGGATCTGCAGCGCGGTGCCGGTCTCCTTCGCGATGCGGATGTGCTCCTCGAAGGAGCGGAACTGGGCGGCGCGGCCGCTCTCGCCGGTGCGGAAGAAGTCGAGACCGGTCTCGCCGACGGCGCGGACGCGCGGCTGGGTGGCCAGCTCGGCGATGACGGCGAGGGCGTCGTCGAGCTCGCCGCGCTCCTCGAGCGCCGGCGCCTCGTTGGGGTGGATCGCGACGGCGGCGAGCATGCGCGGCTCGGAGGCGGCGCGCTCGGCCGACCAGCGGCTGGTCTCGACGTCGGTGCCGACCTGCACGACGCCGCGGACGCCGACCGTGGAGGCGCGGTCGAGCTGCTCGCGGTAGTCCAACGGCTCGAGGCCGTCGCTGATCTCGAGGTGCGTGTGGTTGTCGTAGACGGGGACGACGAGCGCCTCGGGCAGCGGCGGGTACGTCAGGTCGCGGCCGGACGTGTTCTCGCGGGCGCGGACGTGCTGGCTGTCGGTCATGGCTCCAGGCTACCGGGGCCGGGCGGCGGGGCCCCGGCGGGTGGATCCGGAGAACCCGCGCCTGCAGAAGCTGGATCTCGATACGCCCGCTGCGCGGGCTACTCGATCAGCAGGAGGGGGCGACGCAGCCGCAGGCGACGGCGGCCGCAGGCGACGGCGGCCGCAGGCGCAGGCGACGGCGGCCGCAGGCGCAGGCGACGGCGGCCGCAGCCGCAGGCGACGGCGGCCGCAGCCGCAGCCGCAGCCGCAGCCGCAGCCGCAGCACCATGCTGGTCGAGTAGCCGCCGCAGGCGGCGTATCGAGACCCCGCGCTTGCAGACGGTGGATCTCGATACGCCCGCGCAGCGGGCTACTCGATCAACATGACGGCGCCCGCAAAGCGGGCTCGATCATCTTGGAGGGCGCCCGAGAGGCGGGCTCGATCATCTTGGAGGGCGCCCGCGAAGCGGGCTCCGTGATCGGCAAGTGCGCGCCCGCGGAGCGGTCTCCTCGATCAGCCGCCCGGGCGGCTCAGGACTCCGGGACCTCGATGCGGGGGAAGAGCGGGGCGAGGGTGCCGACGGTGGTGCCGACGGGCAGCTGCCCCCACTCCCCCGCCGCGCGCAGCGGCTGGGCGGTGAGGGCGCCGAGCGCGTCCTGCACGCCGAGCGCCTCCCAGAGCGCCGTGGTCGCGCGGGGCACGACCGGCGAGAGCAGCACCGCCAGGGCGCGCAGCCCCTCCGACGCCGTGTAGAGCACGGTGCCGAGGCGCTCGCGCTCGTCCTTCTTGGCCAGGGCCCACGGCTCCTGCTCGGTGATGTAGCCGTTCAGCTCGTCGACGATCGTCCAGACGGCGGTGATCGCGTCGTGGATCGCGAGGGTCTCGATCGAGCGGTCGGCCGCGGCCGCCGCCTCCGCGACCGTCGCCTGCACGCGCTCCTCCGCCTCGGTCAGTGCCGACGCCTCGGGCACGACGCCGTCGTAGTAGCGGTGCAGCATCGCGATGACCCGCGAGGCGAGGTTGCCGAAGCCGTTCGCGAGCTCGGCCTGGTACCGGGCCGCGAGGTCCTCCCAGGAGAAGGAGCCGTCCTGGCCGAAGGTGATCGCCCTCATGAAGTAGTAGCGGAACGCGTCCGAGCCGAAGGTGTCGGTGATCTGCTCCGGCGCGATGCCGGTGAGCTTCGACTTCGACATCTTCTCGCCGCCGACCAGCAGCCAGCCGTGGCCGAAGACCTGCTTGGGGACGTCGAGCCCGGCGGCCATCAGCATCGCGGGCCAGATCACCGCGTGGAAGCGGAGGATGTCCTTGCCGACGATGTGGGTCGCCGGCCAGCGGCGCTCGAACTCCGCCTCGTCCTGGCCGTAGCCCACGGCGGTGATGTAGTTGAGCAGCGCGTCGAACCAGACGTAGACGACGTGCGAGTCGTCCCAGGGCACCTTGACGCCCCAGTCGAAGCTCGAGCGCGAGATCGACAGGTCGGCGAGGCCCTGGCGCACGAAGCTGACGACCTCGTTGCGCGCCGACTCGGGCTGCACGAAGTCGGGGCGCTCCTCGTAGAGCGCGAGCAGGCGCTCGGTGTACTCGCTCATCTTGAAGAAGTAGTTCTTCTCCTTGAGCAGCTCGACCGGCTTCGAGTGGATCTTGCAGACGTACTGGCCCTCGTACTCGCCGGTGCCCTCGTCGAGGTCGGAGAGCTGCTTGTACTCCTCGCAGCCCACGCAGTAGTAGCCCTCGTACTCGCCGGTGTAGATCGCGTCCTCGTCGTAGAGCTTCTGCAGGAACTTCTGCACGTTGACCTCGTGGCGCTGCTCCGTGGTCCGGATGAAGTCGTCGTTGGCGATGTCGATCGTCGACAGCAGCGGCTTCCACGAGTTCTGCACGAGCCGGTCGGCCCACTCCTGCGGGGTCGTCCCGTTCGCGGTGGCGGTGCGCAGGATCTTCTGGCCGTGCTCGTCGGTCCCGGTCAGCAGCCAGGTGTCGTCGCCCGCCTGGCGGTGCCAGCGGGTGAGGACGTCGGCGGCGACCTCGGTGTACGCGTGCCCGATGTGGGGGACGTCGTTCACGTAGAAGATCGGGGTCGTGAGATAGAAGGAGGCGCCGTCGGACATGGCGACCATCCTAGGGTTCGCCGCCGGGGCCTCCCGCTGTGTGACGGAGCGGTGCCGGACGCGACCCGGGCCCGAGCTCAGCCGCGACGGGAGGCGAGGGCCGCCTCGTAGAGCGCGCGCTTGGACAGGCCGGTGATCTCCGCGACCTCGGCCGACGCCTCCTTGAGCCGCGCGCCCGCCGCGACACGCTCGAGCACGTCGGCGAGCCCGTCCTCGAGGGAGGCCTCCCGCTCGGGCGCGCCCTCGACGACGAGGCAGATCTCGCCGCGGAGGCCGTCGGCCGCCCACTCGGCGAGCTCGGCCGCGGTGCCGCGACGCACCTCCTCGAACATCTTGGTCAGTTCGCGGCAGACCACGACCCGCCGCTCGGGGCCCATCGCCTCGACGAGATCGGCGAGGGAGTCGCCGATGCGGTGCGGCGACTCGAAGAAGACCATCGTCCGGCGCTCGTCGACGAGCGAGCGGAACAGCGTGACCCGCTCGCCGTGCTTGCGCGGCAGGAAGCCCTCGAAGCTGAAGCGGTCGGTCGGCAGACCGGAGACGGCGAGCGCCATCAGCACGGCCGACGGGCCGGGCAGAGCGGTCACGCGGACGCCGGCGGCGACCGCGGTCTCGACGAGGTGGTAGCCCGGGTCCGAGACGGTCGGCATTCCGGCGTCGCTGAGGACGAGGAGGTCCTCCTCGCGGGCGAGTTCGACCAGCTCGGCGGAGCGCTCGCGCTCGTTGTGGTCGTGCAGGGCGTAGAGCTGCGGGCGGTTCTCGATCCCGAGGGCGCGGAGCAGCTGGATGGTGACGCGGGTGTCCTCGGCGGCGATGTGCCGGGTGCTCTCGAGAGCCTCGACGAGCCTCCGCGTCGCGTCGCCGAGATTGCCGATGGGCGTGCCGGCCAGGATGATCATCCGTCCATCCTCCCAGTCGGCGCGCGACGACGGCCGAACCCGGCCCGACGGCGGATCCGCGCGCCGTTAGCATGGCCGGGTGACGGACCGACCGCAGCGCGACTTCGACGACCTGCTCCTCGACTCCGCGGGGGCCTCGCGCGCCGTGCCGGTCGGGCCCGCGGACGGGAGCACCGCCCGCGTCACTGCCGCGGCCACCGAGAGCGCCCCGACGACGCACGTGCGCGAGAGCGCGCCGGACCTGCCCCGCGGCTCCTGGTTCGACGACGTGCACGACCGCCTCGTCGCGACCACCGCGCGCCGCCGGCTCTGGGAGCTCGGGCTGCCGGTCCTCGTCGTCGTGGTCGCCGCCGTGCTCCGCCTCTGGAACCTCGGGCACCCGCGCTCGCTGGTCTTCGACGAGACCTTCTACGTGAAGGACGCCTGGACCCTCTGGAACCTCGGCTTCGAGGGCGCCTGGCCCGAGAACCCCGACCCGGGCTTCGCCACCGGCGCCGTCGACGTCTTCACCGGAGCGCCGTCCTTCGTGGTGCACCCGCCGCTGGGCAAGTGGATCATCGGGCTCGGCATGGGCCTGCTCGGCGCGGACGACAGCGTCGGCTGGCGCCTCGCCACCGCGATCGTCGGCATCCTCGCGGTCGCCCTCGTGATCGTGATCGGGAAGCTGCTCTTCCGCTCCACCTTCCTCGCCTCGCTCGCCGGCCTGCTGCTCGCGATCGACGGCCACGCGATCGTGATGTCGCGGGTGTCGCTGCTCGACGGCATCCTGATGTTCGTCGCCCTCTGCGGCGTCGCCGCGATCCTGCTCGACCGGCGCTGGGCCGAGGAGCGGATGGCCGTGAAGGTCGCCGCGGGCGATCTGCCGAGCTGGGGACCGGTGCTCTGGTGGCGGCCCTGGCTGCTGACCGCCGGTCTGATCTTCGGCCTCGCGGCGGGCGTGAAGTGGACGGGCATCTACTTCCTCGCCGCCTACGGCGTCTACGCGGTGGTCGTCGATGCGCTGCTGCGGCGGCGCGCGGGCGTGCCGTTCTGGGTCAGCGGCGCGATCCTCAAGCAGGGGCCGGTCACCTTCCTCCTGGTCGTGCCGATCGCGCTGATCGCCTACCTCGGCACCTGGCTCGGCTGGCTGCGCACCTCGGGCGGCTGGGCGCGGCAGTGGGCGACGGAGGCCCCGGGCAACGCCTGGACCGGCGCGCTCGCCTGGGTGCCGGACTGGGCGCAGAGCCTCTGGCACTACCACGTGCAGATGTACGACTACTCGATCAATCTGCGCGCCACGCACCCCTACGAGGCGAACCCGCTGACCTGGCTGCTGATGCTGCGGCCGACGAGCATGTACTTCGTCGACCAGGCGACCGGGGTCGACGGCTGCGCGGCGGTGCGCTGCGACGAGGCGATCACCTCGGTCGCGAACCCGCTGATCTGGTACGCCGGCGTGCTCGCGCTGGTCTACCTGCTCTACCGGCTCGCGCGTTACCGGGAGTGGCGCGCCGGCTTCGTGCTGATGGGCATCGTCGCCGGGTACCTGCCCTGGATGCTGTACCTGGACCGCACCGTCTTCCAGTTCTACTGCGTGGTCTTCGAGCCCTACATGATGCTGGCGCTCGCCCTGACGGCCGGGGTGGTGATCGGCAAGCGGGGTGACGAGCGCGGCAGGCGGACCCGCGGCATCGTGATCGTGCTGATCTTCGTGGTGCTCGCGGCGGCCCTGACCGCCTACTTCTACCCGCTCTGGACCGGGCAGCAGACGTCCTTCTCGTTCTGGCAGGCGCACATGTGGCTGCCCTCATGGGTCTGATCGCCCGGATCGGGCCCGGACTCGCGGCCTGCGCGGCCGCGGCGGTCCTGGCGTTCGCGGTGCACCTGGCGATCCCCGCCGTGCCGATGCTGACGGCCGCCGTGGCGCTCGGGATCCTGGTCGCCCAGCTGCCGGCCGCCCGCCCGCTGCTCAGCGGTCGGCTGGCTCCGGGCCTGAAGTTCTCCTCGCGCACGCTGATGCGCACGGGCATCGTCCTGCTGGGGCTCAAGCTCTCGCTCGTCGACATCGCCGCGCTCGGCTGGGGCGCGATCCTGATCGTCGTCGCGATCGTGCTCGCGACCTTCGGGCTGACCTACGGCCTCGGGCGCGCACTGCGCCTGCCCGGCCGCGAGCCGCTGCTGCTCGCCGCGGGCTTCTCGATCTGCGGGGCCTCGGCCATCGGCGCGATGGCGGGAGCCACCCGGGCGAAGGAGGAGGAGCAGGCCGTGCCGGTCGCGCTGGTCACGCTCTGCGGGACGCTCGCGATCGCGGTGCTGCCGGCACTGCGCTATCCGCTCGGCCTCACGGACGTGCAGTTCGGGCACTGGGTCGGCGCGTCGGTGCACGACGTCGGCCAGGTGGTGGCGACGGCGCAGGTCGCGGGGGCGTCGGCCCTCGCGATCGCGGTGGTCGTGAAGCTGACCCGCGTGGTGATGCTCGCGCCGATGGTGGCGGTCGCCGCTGCCGTGACGCGACGCGGCGGAGACGCGGGCGGACCGCGCCCCGCGATCGTGCCGCTGTTCGTGGTCGGCTTCCTCGCGGCGGTGCTGCTGCGGACGCTGCTACCGCTGCCCGAGGGCGTGCTGGTCGCGGCGGACACGGCGCAGACCTGGCTGCTGGCGGCGGCGCTCTTCGCGCTCGGGAGCGGGGTGCGGCTGCGGGCGCTGCTGACGACCGGCTGGCGGGCGCTGGTCGTCGCGCTCGCCTCGTGGTTCGCGATCGCGGTGATGTCGCTGGCGGCGGTGCACGCCACACTGTGACGGTGTGACGCTCGTCGAGGCGCGACGCTTCGAGTGCTCGGAGCCTGGGACTGTTACGGGATGCGTCGCTCCGGCGGTCCGGTGTCGGCGGCGCCCGCTAGCGTCGATCGCATGGCAGATCGCGAGTACGGCTTCAAGACGCGGGCAATCCACGCCGGCAACATCCCCGACCCGGTGACGGGCGCGCGAGCGCTGCCGATCTACCAGACGAGCGCGTTCGTCTTCGACGACACCTCCGATGCGGCGGCCCGGTTCGCGCTGCAGAAGTACGGGAACATCTACTCCCGGCTCTCCAACCCCACCGTCGCCTCGTTCGAGGAGCGGGTCGCGAGCCTCGAGGGCGGCCTCGGCGCCGTCGCGACCGCCTCCGGCCTGTCGGCGCAGTTCATCACCTTCGCGGCACTGGTCGGCGCGGGCGACCACGTCGTCTCCTCCGCCAACCTCTACGGCGGCTCGATCACCCAGCTCGACGTGACACTGCGGCGCTTCGGCGTCGAGACCACCTTCGTGCAGTCGAGCGACCCGGCCGATTACGCCGCCGCGATCACCGACAAGACCAAGGTGCTCTACGCCGAGACGATCGCGAACCCCTCCGGCGAGATCGCCGACATCGAGGGCCTCGCCGCCGTCGCGCACGCCGCCGGCATCCCGCTGATCATCGACTCGACCGTCGCGACGCCGTACCTCGTCCGCCCGATCGAGTGGGGCGCCGACATCGTCATCCACTCGGCCACCAAGTTCCTCGGCGGGCACGGCACCACGCTCGGCGGCGTCGTCGTCGAATCGGGCCGCTTCCACTACTCGCACGAGAAGTTCCCGCTGCTGCACGACGCGGTCGCGTCCTACGGCGGTCTCTCCTGGGACGGCAACTTCGGCGAGTACGGCTTCCTCACCCGCCTGCGCGCCGAGCAGCTGCGCGACATCGGCCCGGTCCTCGCCCCGCACTCGGCCTTCCTGCTCGCGCAGGGCGTCGAGACGCTGCCCTACCGGATCCAGGCGCACGTCGACAACGCCCGCCGCGTCGCGGAGTGGCTCGACGCCGACCCGCGGATCGAGGAGGTCTACTGGGCCGGCCTTCCCGCGCACCCGCACCACGAGCGCGCGCAGAAGTACCTGCCCAAGGGCCCCGGCTCGGTCTTCAGCTTCGTGGTCAAGGGCGGCCGCGCCGTCGGCCAGACCTTCATCGAGTCGGTCGACCTCGCCAGCCACCTCGCCAACATCGGCGACGCGAAGACGCTGGTGATCCACCCCGCCTCGACGACGCACGCCCAGCTCACCGAGCAGCAGCTGCTGCACGCCGGGGTGCTGCCGGGCCTCGTCCGGCTCTCGGTCGGCATCGAGGACGCGGACGACATCATCTACGACCTCGACCAGGCGCTCACCCGCGCGGTCGAGGAGCACGGCACGCCGGACGCACCGACCGAGCTGCCCGACGACGTCTCGGTGACCATCGACTCCCCGACCGTGGAGGTCTGACCATGAGCGACACCGCCACCGGCACCGCCATCGCTGCCGGCACCGCCGCGACCACCGAGGCCGACGACACCGTCGTCGCGCACCTGTCCAACGGGCTCAGCTGCTCCGTGCCGACGAACTCGCCCCTGGCGAAGCTGCTCAAGTCGCAGCGCACCTGGGTCGGGCCGGACGCGAAGAAGCGACTCGACATCCTTCGCCGCGCGAAGACCGTCGCGATCGTCGGCGCCTCGCCGAACCCGGCGCGCTCCTCCTACTTCGTGTCGACCTATCTGCAGCAGTCGAGCGACTACGAGCTGTACTTCGTGAACCCGAACGCGAAGGAGATCCTGGGGCAGCCGGTCTACAAGAGCCTCGCCGATCTCCCCGTCGTGCCGGACATCGTCGACGTCTTCCGCAAGGCGAGCGACATCCCCTCGGTCATCGACGACGTCGTCGCCATCGGCGCGCCGACGGTCTGGGTGCAGCTCGGCATCTGGAATCAGGAGGCCGCCGAGTACGGCGAGTCGAAGGGCCTCACCGTGGTGATGGACCGCTGCCTCAAGGTCGAGCACGCCCGCTTCCACGGCGGCCTGCACCTCCTCGGCTTCGACACCGGCCAGATCACCTCCCGCAAGACCCTGCGCTGACACCGTCAGACGCCCCCGCGAGATGCCACTTGTGCACGCTTTCCACGGCGTGTCGCGTGCACAAGTGGCATCTCGCGGAGGGGGTCAGTCGCCCTTCACGTTGACGAGCTGGCGGAGGGTGTGCCGGATCTCGACGAGGTCGGCCGCGTCGGCCATCACCCGGTCGATCGGCTTGTAGGCCGCCGGGATCTCGTCGAGGAAGGCGTCGGTGTCGCGGTACTCGATGCCGGCCATCGCCTCCCGCAGCTGCTCGCGACTGAAGGCCTTCCGCGCCGCCGACCGCGAGTACTCGCGGCCGGCGCCGTGCGGCGACGAGTTCAGCGACATCGCGTCACCGCGCCCCACCACCACGTACGAAGCGGTCCCCATGGAGCCGGGGATGAGCCCCGGCCGTCCGGCGTCGGCCTGGATCGCGCCCTTCCGGCTCACCCAGACGTCGCGGCCGAAGTGGCGCTCCTTCTCGGTGAAGTTGTGGTGGCAGTTGATCCGCTCCCGCTCCTGGACCGCGACACCGCTCCACTCGGCGAGCTGGCGGATCACCCGGTCCATCATCATCTCCTCGCGGTTGAGCAGGGCGAACCGCTGCGCCCAGCGCAGCTCGGCGACGTAGCGGTCGAACTGCTCCGTCCCCTCGACCAGGTAGGCGAGGTCGGGGTGCGGCAGCGCGATCCAGTGCCGCTCGCAGTACTCGCGGGCGACCCGGATGTGCGCCGTCGCGATCCGGTTGCCCACGCCCCGCGAGCCGGAGTGCAGGAACAGCCAGACCGCGTCGGTCTCGTCGACGCTCACCTCGATGAAGTGGTTGCCGCTGCCGAGCGAGCCGACCTGCAGCCGCCAGTGCTTCGCCGAGCGCGCCGGGTCGAAGCCCGCCTCGACGGCGAGCGCCTCCAGCTCGGCCACCCGTGGCTCGGCGGTCGCGACGATCTTCCGGTTCGCCGCGCCCGCCGACAGCGGCACCGCCCGCTCGATCTGCCGCCGCAGCTCGCCCAGGTCGCGGCCGGCGAGGTCGCTCCGGGAGAACTGCGTGCGGACGGCGATCATGCCGCAGCCGATGTCGACGCCCACGGCCGCCGGGATGAGCGCGCCGAGGGTCGGGATGACCGAGCCGACCGTCGCGCCGAGTCCGAGGTGGGCGTCGGGCATCAGCGCCAGGTGGGGGTGGATGAACGGCATCTCGGACGCGGCGAGCGCCTGCTGCCGCGCGTTGTCGTCCAGGATGCTCGCCCAGGAGACGAGCCGCTCGGTGATTCTCTGCATGGTCCTTCCTCTCGTGAAGGCCCGGCGGTCGCCGGGATCGGGGTGGGACGCGCTCGGGGCGGCGGGATGCCGCGAGCCGACCGCGAGGCCCCTCCCCTGCAGAGGAGTGCCGACGTACGAGGGCCCCGAGACGATGTCGTCCGGGAGCCCGCGGCGGATGCCTAGGGGTGCCGGACGACGCCGGGCTGGAGGTTCGCGAGATCGCGCTTCGAGCGTTCGAGCTCGACCGCGCCGACGAGGGCGCGGGGGCGATCGGCGACGAGCAGCTCGTCGCGGGTCCATCGAGACGCGGTCACGGGCTGCTCCTTCCGGGCGTCGGGGGTGCGCACTCCGGTGGCGCGCCCGCCGAAGCTAGCAGTGCCGCTGGAGCCGTGCAACCCGGGCGTGTCGCGCGGCGCGGGACGTCGGAGCCCAGCGGCGAAGGATCCTCCTGCCGTCCGCTGAGCACCTCCCCCTCTCGGCGGAGTCTCCTCCGCATCGCGTGGGCGCTCTCTGGGCGACCCCTCCGTGTCCCCGGATCCGTGACAGCGACAGGAGTAGGCAGGACGGGCAAGGGAGAAGCGAACTCCGCCGATCGTGACAACGAATCCGGCCGCCCGGCGGCCACGAAGAGGTGTACGAAACGATGAGAACCACCCGTCCCACTCCAATCGCCCAGCGCCCGAGGCGCCTCCTGATCGCAGGGATCGCCTGCGGCGCCCTCGCCTTCGGGTCGGTCGCCACAGCCCCGGCCGTCTTCGCGGCCGAGGCGCCGGTCAGCGCCGCTGCCGCGTCGGCCGCCGCCTGGCCCGTCGTCGCCGAGGGCGAGAACAGCGCCAACGCCCGGACCGTGCAGCACCTGCTGAACGCCGCCGGCGCCTCCGTGGACGCCGACGGCGTCTTCGGCCCCGCCACCGCCGCCGCGGTGACCTCCTTCCAGAGCGCGCGCGGCCTCTCCGCCGACGGCATCGTCGGCGCGCAGACCTGGGCCGCCCTGATCACGACGGTGTCCTCCGGCGACTCCGGCGAGGCGGTCAGCGCGCTCCAGGTGCAGCTGAACAAGGTCGGCGCGAGCCTCACGGTCGACGGCGCGTTCGGCGCCGCGACCCTCGCCGCCGTGAAGAGCGTCCAGTCGGCGGCCGGGCTCACGGTCGACGGCGTCGTCGGTCCGCAGACCTGGCAGTCGCTCGTCGGCGCCGGCTCGGGCACCACGCCCGACCCGGGCCAGCCGGGCGAGACCTTCGCGACCCTCAGCGAGGAGCAGCTCGCGAACGTCCGCACGATCATCGCGGAGGGCAAGACGGCGGGCGTCCCCGAGTACGGCTGGGTCGTCGCCATCGCCACGGCGATGCAGGAGTCGCGACTGCGGAACCTCTCCGGCGGCGACCGCGACTCGGTCGGCCTCTTCCAGCAGCGCCCGTCGGCGGGCTGGGGCGACCCGGCCGACCTCGTCGACCCGGTCTACGCCTCGAGGGCGTTCTACGGGGCGGCGAACAGCCCCACCACGAACACCGGCCTGACGGACATCGCCGGCTGGGAGTCGATGTCGGTGACCGAGGCGGCGCAGGCCGTGCAGGTCTCCGCCTACCCGGACGCCTACGCGCAGTGGGAGACCCTGGCGCGCGAGGCCGTCGAGAGCGAGGGATGAGGATCATGAGCACCACGGAGATCAGCACGACAGAGATCAGCACGACCGGCACCACCACGACGGCCCCCGGGGCCCGGCACCGGCGGAGCATCGGCGCCCGCGTCGTCGCCGTCGTCACCGCCCTGCTGCTCGCCCTCGGCGTCAGCGTCGGGACCGCGACCAGCGCTCAGGCGGCCGACTGGCCCGTCCTCTCCTCCGGCTCGACCGGGGAGGACGTGACCACCGCGCAGTACCTGCTCCGCTCGTCGGGCCAGTCGCTCGCGGTCGACGGCGCGTTCGGCGCCGGCACGCAGTCGGCGGTCACCTCCTTCCAGTCCGGCGCGGGCCTCGCGGCCGACGGCGTGATCGGCGCGGCCACCTGGGGTGCGCTGACGGTGACCGTGCAGAGCGGCGCCTCCGGTGACGCGGTCAGCGCGGTGCAGACGCAGCTGAACGCGAACGGCGCGTCCGTCGCGGTCGACGGCGCGTTCGGCGCGGCGACGACCGCCGCGGTGCAGAGCTTCCAGGGCACTGCGGGACTGACCGCCGACGGCATCGTCGGACCGGCCACCTGGAAGGCCCTGATCGCCGGGACGGGCGGCGGCACCACGCCTCCCCCGTCGGGCGACGCCGCTGCGACCGCGCAGGCGATCCTCGACAACCCGGGGATCGAGCTCTACGAGCTCGGCTCGGACGCCGCCTCCACCTCGCTCGCCAACATCCGCGACACGGCCGCCGGCCAGCCGGCGAAGACGAGCCCCGAGGGCGACGCCGGTGTGACCTCGGTCGCGCTGAACCCGGCCATGCTCGACGCGCTGCTGAAGCTGAACACGCAGTACGGCCACACCCTGCGGGTCACCTCCATCGCGGGTGAGGACCACTCCACCGGCTCCGGCCACTACACCGGCGACGCGGTCGACATCGACCTGATCGACGGCGTGCGGGTCTACGAGGGCGCCGACCACCAGGCGATCCAGAACGCCTGCGCCGAGATGGGCGCGACGCTCACGCTCGGCCCCGGCGACGCGGGCCACTCGGACCACGTGCACTGCGAGTTCTGACGCTCGGGACCTCGGTCCCGGTACTCGGAACGACAGGGGCGGGCGCTCGATCGGGCGCCCGCCCCCTTCCGTGCGCGAGGCGTAGTCTCGGGAGATGAGTGCATACGTCTCCGCCTTCGACCTGTTCAGCGTGGGGATCGGCCCCTCCAGCTCGCACACGGTCGGACCGATGCGAGCGGCCCTGGCCCTCGCCGAGCGGCTGCGCGACGCCGGGCTGCTCGACCGGGTGAGCCGCGTGGTCTGCACGCTCTACGGCTCGCTCGGCTCCACGGGCATCGGCCACGGGACGCCGGACGCGATCGTCGCCGGGCTGTCCGGGCTGCACCCGGAGACCTGCGACCCGGAGGAGGTCCGCGGAGCGTGGCGGCGGCTCGACGAGGACGGTGCGATCGCGCTCGCGGGCGAGGCGCACCTGCCGATGACGCGCGACGACATCGCCTTCGAGCCGCGCACCCGGCTCCCCGAGCACCCCAACGCCCTGACGTTCAGCGTCTGGCTCGGCGACGCGGCGCTGCCCGAGTGGGAGGAGACCTACTACTCGATCGGCGGCGGCTTCATCCGCCGGGCCGGCGAGCGCGCCGAGCTGGCCTCGCTCGCTCCGCACCCCTACCCCTTCGTCTCCGCGCTCGACCTGCTCGCGACCTGCGATCGGACCCGCTCGAGCATCGACGAGATCGCCGCCGCGAACGAGCGGGCGCTGCACCCCGGCCTCGACGTCGACGCGCGGCTGGATGCGATCTGGGACGCGATGGCCGCCTGCGTCGAGCACGGCCTGGCGACCGAGGGCGTCCTGCCCGGCGGCCTGGGCGTGCAGCGCCGCGCCTCCGTCCTGCGCGGGCGGCTCGAGGCGTTCGAGGACGATCCGCTGGACCGCGCGCGGGCGACCTCGGTGGAGTGGCTGCACGCGTTCGCGCTCGCCGTCAACGAGGAGAACGCGGCGGGCGGACGCGTCGTCACCGCGCCGACGAACGGGGCGGCGGGCATCATCCCGGCCGTCGCGCACCACTACCTCCGCTTCGTGCCGGGCGCCGATCGCGCGGGCATCCGGCGGTTCCTGCTCACCGCGACGGCGATCGGCTCGCTCTGCAAGACCAACGCGTCGATCTCGGGCGCGGAGGCCGGCTGCCAGGGCGAGGTCGGCTCGGCCTGCGCGATGGCGGCGGGCGCGCTGTGCGCGGTGCTCGGCGGGACCCCGCGGCAGGTGGAGAACGCGGCCGAGATCGCGATGGAGCACCACCTCGGGCTCACCTGCGACCCGGTCGGCGGGCTGGTGCAGATCCCGTGCATCGAGCGCAACGCGATCGCGGCCTCGACCGCGGTCAGCGCGGCGCGGCTGGCGCTGCACGGCGACGGCACGCACCGCGTCTCGCTCGACACCGTGATCGAGACGATGCGGCAGACCGGCATCGACATGTCCTCGAAGTACAAGGAGACCAGCGAGGGCGGCCTCGCGGTCAACGTCATCGAGTGCTGAGGGCGGCGGTCGGTGCCGCAGGAGGGACGGCCGCGGCGAGCGGACTGTGACGCCGGATGAACCACGATGACGCACCGGCCTGCGGAGCGTCGGGGGTCGCGCCTAGCGTGGTGCAGGTGAGCAGCCCTGCAGCCCCCTACCTCGCCCGGCCGATCGTCTCGACCCAGTGGCTGGCCGACCAGCTCGGCCGCGAGCACCTCGTCGTGGTCGACGCGAGCGTCCTGCTGGTGACCGGCTTCGACGGCCGGCCCGGCTACCTCGGCGGCGACGAGCAGTACCTCCTCGAGGGCCACGTGCCCGGTGCGGTGTTCGGCGACCTGCTCGCGCAGCTCTCGGATCCCGAGGCGGCCCTCCCCTTCACCCGGCTCGACCCCGAGCGCTTCGCCGCGGCGACGGCCGCCCTCGGCATCGACGACGACTCGGTGGTCGTCGTCTACGACTCCGCGGTGGGCCAGTGGGCGTCGCGCCTGTGGTGGCTCCTGCGCGCCGCCGGGCACGACGCGGTCGCGGTGCTCGACGGCGGCCTCAGCGCCTGGCGGCGGGAGGAGCGCCCGATCGAGACCGGTCACGTCGAGCCGCGGGCGGCCGCGGGCATTACCGTGCGCCCCGAGCGCCCGCTCTGGATCGACAAGGCCGGCGTCGAGCGCGTCGTCCGCGGCGAGGAGCCGGGCGCCCTGGTCTGCGCCGTGCCGCCGAAGGAGTTCACCGGCGAGCAGGGGCGCCGGCCGCGCCTCGGCCACCTCCCCGGCTCGGTCAGCGTCCCGGCCGTCCGGCTGATCGACCGCGAGGACAACACGCTCCTCCCGCCGGAGCGGCTTCGGGCGCTCTTCGGCGAGACGCTCCAGGCCGAGCGGATCGTCCTCTACTGCGCGGGCGGGATCGCCGCGACGGCCGACGCGCTCGCGCTCGCCGTCCTCGGCGTCGACACCGCGGTCGTCTACGACGGCTCGCTCAACGAGTGGGCCGCCGATCCCGACGCCCCGCTCGTCGTCACGGCCGCGTGAGCAGCTCCTCCGGCAGCTCCGTCGTCGGCAGCGCGCAGACGAACGCCTCGCAGGAGTAGGCCGTCGGCAGGCCGTCGCGCGACGTCCGGCCCTCGAAGAGCTCGAAGCCGGCGCGGGCCCACTCCGCCGCCGCGTCGTCGCTCACCACCGCGAGCACGCCCAGCCCGGTCTCCCGGGCGCCGCGCTGCAGCGGTGCCCGTGCGCCGTCGTCCGGGACGACGACGACGAGCTGCGTGACCGGCCGCGCGAGGCGCCCGGCGAGCGCGAGCACTCCGCCGAACCCCATCGGCTGCCCGAGCGCGCCCGGTGCGATGCCCGCGACCACGGCCTCCGCCGCGTCCCGGTAGCGCCGCTCCCCCGTCAGGAGGTACAGCACATGGGCCGCGTCGGCCGCCGCCGAGAGGCCCGAGGGGTAGGCGCCCTCGGACGGATCCGCCGCCAGCAGCAGCCCGCGCGCGGTGAGCGCCGGGTCCCCGCCGCCGGGCAGCGCGAAGGGCGGCCAGGACGGGGCCGCGTCCAGCGCGCCGTCGATCAGCGTTCGGGCGACGACCGCGTAGCGCGGCGCCCCCTCGGCGAGCGCCAGCTGCAGCAGTCCGCCGGCGAGCATGCCGAGGTCCTCCAGCGCCGGGCGCGCGGCGGAGACGGAGTCGCCGAGCGAGGCGCGGACGCCGACGCGCCCGTCGACGAGGTGCCGCTCCAGGAGGAGATCGGCGGCGTCGCGCGCGGCAGCGATCCAGTCCTCCCGGCCCAGGGCCCGCCCGGCTCGCGCGAGCGCTCCGATCGCCAGCCCGTTCCAGCCGGTGACGACCTTCTCGTCGAGCGCGGGCGGAATCAGATCCGTGCGGTCCTCGGCCAGGTAGTAGCCGCCCTCCGAGCGCTGCCCGTGGACGATGCTCTCGGAGTCCTGCGCGCTGGCGAAGCCGCCGCTCGGCCGCCGCAGCGTCGCGAGCAGGAACGACGCGACGCCCTCCGCCACCCCGGCGAGCGCCCCCCGGTCGGTGCCGTCGCGCCCGAGCAGCACCGCCGCGACGTCGAGCAGCTGGGCGTTGTCGTAGAGCATCCGCTCGTAGTGCGGATCGCTCCAGTCCTGGCGGGTGGCGTAGCGGAAGAAGCCGCCGTCGCGATCCCGCAGCGTCGAGCCCGCAAGTGTCAGCAGCGTCCGCTCGGCCAGCCCTGCGCCGTCGTCCCGCGACGCCAGGAAGCCGAGCACCGGCGCCACCGGGAACTTCGGCGCCCCGCCGAAACCGCCGTGCACCCGGTCCTCCTCCGCGGCGAGCGCCCCGACGGCCGCCGCGAGCGCCGCGTCGTCCGGGAGCGCGTCTCCCGTCGGCACCACCGCGGTCGCCTCCCGCAGCGCGGTGCTGAGCGACCCCGCCGTCGCCTGCACCTCGTCGCGCCGCAGCCGCCACGCCTCCGACACCGCGTCGAGCACGTCCGAGAACGCCGGCACCCCGCCGACGGCCCGCGGCGGGAAGTACGTCCCCGCGTAGAACGTCTCCCCGGCCGGAGTCGTGAACACCGTCAGCGGCCAGCCCAGATTCCGCGTGAACGCGCTCGCCGCCGTCAGATAGGCGGTATCGACGTCCGGATGCTCCTCGCGGTCCACCTTGACCGCCACGAACCCGTCGTTCAACCGCGCCGCGAGCACCGGGTCCGAGAACGACTCCCGCGCCATCACATGGCACCAGTGGCAGGTCGCGTACCCGATCGACACCATGACCGGCACGTCCCGGCGCACCGCCTCGGCGAACGCCTCCTCCCCCCACAGCCACCAGTCCACCGGGTTGTCGGCGTGCGAGCGGAGGTACGGACTGACACTGCTGCGAAGTCTCTCGGCCATGCCTCCCACGCTAGACGCGCCGCCCGCCGCCGTCCGGGGCGTTGACAGCCGCCCCCACGCTCCGCGCGAACAGCTATCCAAGATGAGGCCCACGCTCCGCGCGGAGTTGCCCATGCTGATCGAGTAGCCCGCGTAGCGGGCGTATCGAGATCCACCACCGCCGGAAGCCGAGTCTGCAGACCCGGCCTCCAGACGACCGTGGGTCTCGATACGCCCCTCCGGGGCTACTCGACCAACATGTTTCATGGGCACCTCCTTGGCATGGAGGCACCGGCCTCAGAGCTGACGACGTCGAGTCTCATCCCGAAGGGATGGACGCCCCCTCGCCCCCGTCTCACCCCGACGGGGTGGACGCGGTGCCTCGTCGCGGCTCCTGGCTCGGGTCTGGCGGGCGCGCCGCAGGCGCGCGGGAAGGAGCCGCGACGAGGCACCACGTCCGCCCCACCCGTCAGCACGGCAAGGGTCAGCGCTCGAAGAACCACCCGGTCGGCCGCTGCGGCCCCGACGACGACCCGCCGCCGCTCGCCCGCCGGCCGAAGACCAGGTACGCGATGCTCCCCGCGAACGGGAGGATCACGATCAGTGCCACCCAGCCGACCTTCGCGACCTTCGACAGCCGCCCGTTCGCCAGCACGCCCCGGATCGCGAGGATCAGCAGGACGATGTTGAGGATCACGAGGAGGGACTGCGTGTTCACACTCGGCTCTCTGCTCGGCCCGCTCGGCGCGGGCAGCCGCCCGCGGGATTCCGCCGGGAGACCTGGGCATCATGTCACGGCGCCGTAGGATGGAGGGCTCATGTCAGACGTCCTCAGCATCCGGTATCCTCCCGAACTCCCCGTCTCGGCGCGCAGGGACGACATCGCCGCCGCCATCCGCGACCACCAGGTCGTGATCGTCGCCGGCGCCACCGGCTCCGGCAAGACGACGCAGCTGCCCAAGATCTGCCTCGAGCTCGGCCGCGAGAGCATCGCGCACACCCAGCCCCGCCGCATCGCCGCCCGCACCATCGCCGAGCGCATCGCGGAGGAGCTCGACGACGAGGTCGGCGGGATCGTCGGCTACCAGGTCCGCTTCACCGACAAGGCGAGCGCGTCGACCCGGATCAAGCTGATGACCGACGGCATCCTGCTCAACGAGATGAACCACGACCGGATGCTCAGCCGGTACGACACGATCATCATCGACGAGGCGCACGAGCGCAGCCTCAACATCGACTTCCTGCTCGGCTACCTGCACCGGCTGCTGCCCCGCCGCCCGGACCTCAAGCTGATCATCACCTCCGCCACGATCGACCCGCAGAGCTTCGCCGAGCACTTCCGCGACGCCGCCGGAGAGCCGGCCCCGATCATCGAGGTCTCCGGCCGCACCTATCCCGTCGAGATCCGCTACCGCCCGCTCGTCGCCGAGGAGCCCGAGGAGGAGGACGACACCGACGTCCCCGACGCCACGAGCGGCAGCCGCGACCTGATGACCGGCATCGCCGACGCGCTGGCCGAGCTGGCGCGCGAGGACCCGGGCGACGTCCTCGTCTTCCTCTCCGGCGAGAACGAGATCCGCGACGCCGAGGACGCGATCCGCGGCCGGAACCTCCCCGGCACCGAGGTCCTCCCCCTCTACGGCCGGCTGTCGGCCGCCGACCAGCACCGCGTCTTCGAGCGCGGGCGCACCCCGGGCGTCCGGCGCCGGGTGGTGCTCGCGACCAACGTCGCCGAGACCAGCCTCACCGTCCCCGGCATCCGCTACGTGATCGACGGCGGCACCGCCCGCATCTCCCGCTACAGCGCCCGCTCGAAGGTGCAGCGCCTGCCGATCGAGGCGATCTCGCAGGCATCGGCGAACCAGCGCTCCGGCCGCTCCGGCCGCACCAGTGCGGGCATCGCGATCCGGCTCTACTCGGAGGAGGACTTCGCCCGTCGCCCGGAGTTCACCGACCCCGAGATCCTGCGCACGGGTCTCGCCGCCGTCATCCTGCAGATGATCTCGCTCGGCCTCGGCGACATCGCCGGCTTCCCGTTCCTCACCCCGCCCGACTCCCGCGGCATCAAGGACGGCCTCGACCTCCTCACCGAGCTCGGCGCCCTCCGCTCCCCCGCTGCCCCCGCCGACTCCCCCTCGCGAGATGCCACTTCGGCACGCGACACGCCGGAGAAGGCGAGCACAAGTGGCATCTCGCGGGGGGCCGACAAGGCGCCCCAGCTCACGAGGATCGGGCGGGACCTCGCGCGGCTGCCGATCGACCCGCGCTTCGGGCGGATGGTGATCGAGTCGCGCAAGCACGACGTCAGCCGCGAGGTGATGGCGATCGTCGCCGGGCTGACGATCCAGGACGTCCGGGAGCGCCCGCTCGAGCGCCGCGCGCAGGCCGACCAGCAGCACGCCCGCTTCGTCGACCCGACCAGCGACTTCCTCACCCTGCTCAACCTCTGGAACTACGTCGAGGAGAAGCAGGCCGAGCTCTCCTCCAGCGCCTTCCGCCGACTCTGCAAGGCCGAGTACCTCAACTACCTCCGCGTGCGCGAGTGGCAGGACGTCTTCCGCCAGCTGCGCCAGCTGGCCCGGCCGCTCAAGCTCGAGCTCGGCGAGCCGAAGGTCGACCCCGACGGGATCCACCGGAGCCTGCTCGCCGGTCTGCTCTCGCACCTCGGCATCAAGGACACCACCTCGCAGCAGGCGCAGCGCGCGGCGAAGAACCGCGAGCGCCAGAGCGTCCAGTACGTCGGCGCCCGCAACGCGAAGTTCTCGATCTTCCCCGGCAGCGCACTGGCGAAGAAGCAGCCCGACGCCCTGATGAGCGCCGAGCTGGTCGAGACCAGCAAGCTCTTCGCCCGCTCCAACGCCGCCATCGATCCGGCCTGGGCCGAGGCGATCGCCGGCGACCTGGTGAAGCGGCAGTTCAGCGAGCCGCACTGGGAGAAGGCGCAGGGCGCGGCCGTCGCCTACGAGAAGGTCACGCTCTACGGCGTGCCGATCATCGCCCGGCGCCGGGTGCAGTTCTCCCGGATCGACGCCGGCTACGCCCGGGAGCTCTTCATCCGGCACGCCCTCGTCGAGGGCGAGTGGGACGCGCGGCACGCCTTCGACCGGAAGAACCGGGCCCTGCGCGCCGAGCTCGAGCGGCTCGAGGAGCGCACCCGCCGCCGCGACCTGCTCGTCGACGACGAGGCCGTCTTCGACTTCTACGACCGCCGGGTCCCGCGCGACATCACCTCGGTCCGCTCCTTCGACTCCTGGTGGCGCACCGCCCAGCACGACGAGCCCGACCTGCTAACCATGACGCAGGAGACCCTCCTGCCCGAGGACGCGGAGCAGATCGACGAGACCGCCTTCCCGACCCAGTGGCGCCAGGCCGACCAGCGCTTCCGGCTCTCCTACCGGTTCGAGCCGGGCACGGAGGAGGACGGCGTCACCGTGCACGTGCCGCTCGCGCTGCTGCCGCGCGTCACGCCGCTCGGCTTCGACTGGCTGGTGCCGGGGCTCCGCGCCGAGCTCGTCACCGCGATGATCAAGGCGCTGCCCAAGCACCTGCGCCGGAACGTCGTCCCGGCGAACGACTGGGCGCGCAAGCTCACCGCCGCGCTCCCCCAGGACGTGCCGAATCCGCCGACGGAGTCGTTCGCCGCGACCCTCGCCGGGGCGATCCGCCGCGAGGCCGGCGTGGTGATCGACGCCTCCGACTTCGACCTCGAGCGCATCCCCGCGCACCTCCGGGTCACCTTCGCGATCGCCGACGAGCGCGGCCGCACCGTCGCCGTCGGCAAGGAGCTCGCGCCGCTGGCCGAGCGCCTGCGCGGCCGGGTCCGCGACGAGGTCGCCCGGGTCGTCGAGGCGCGCGTGCCGGACGCCCTCGAGCGCCGCGGGATCAGGACGTGGGACATGGCGGAGCTCCCCCGCGTCACCGACACCCGCCAGGGCGCCAACACGATCCGCGCCTACCCGGCGCTGATCGACGACGGCGACTCCGTCTCGATCCGCCTGCTCGCGACAGCGGAGGACCAGGCGCGCGAGCACCCGCGCGGCGTCCGCCGGCTGCTGCTGCTCGCGACGCCCAGCCCGGTCGCCTACGTGCAGCAGTACCTGACGGCGAACGAGAAGCTCGTGCTCGCGCAGAGCCCGTACCAGAACACGACGGCGCTGTTCGGCGACTGCCTGCTCGCCTGCGTCGACGCGGTGCTCTGGCGGATGAAGCCGGACGGCATGCTCTTCCTCCGCGCCGAGTTCGACGCGGTCCGCGACCGGGTCTCGGGCAGCGTGATGGACTCGATGTTCGAGACCGTGAAGACCGTCACCACGATCCTGACCACGGCGCGCGGGGTCGAGAAGGCGCTCAAGGCCTCCACGAGCATGGCGCTGCTCCCGGCGCTGACCGACGCCCGCGAGCAGCTGACCGGGCTCGTGCACCCCGGCTTCGTCTCCGCCACGGGACTCGAGCGGCTCCGGCACCTGCCGCGCTACCTCGCCGGCATCACCGAGCGCTTCGGCAAGATCGGCGAGAACGTCGGCCGCGACCGGGTCTGGCTGAACGAGGTGCAGGCGACGCAGGAGCTCTACCGCTCCGCGGGCGGCACGATCCCGCTGCCGCCGCACGCGCCGGAGCGTCTCGTGCGCGCGCGCTGGCTGATCGAGGAGCTGCGGATCAGCTTCTTCGCGCAGAGCCTGGGCACCGTCGAGAGCGTCTCGCTGCAGCGGATCCGGAAGGTCCTCGCGGGCTGACCGGGGCCGCCGGCGGCCGGTTCGGCGGACGACGCCGGCGGGCCGCCGCGGGCCGCTAGTGTCGTCCGGTGGGCAGCTACACCGAACTCCTGAGAACCCCCGGCGTGGGTCGCATCATCGCGGCCCAGCTCACCGCGCGCTTCCCGTTCGGGATGCTCTCGCTCGCGTTCCTGCTGCACGTGGAGCGCGTGCACGACTCCTACGCCGCGGCCGGCCTGGTGCTCGGCTCGATGTCGATCGGCCAGGCGATCGCCGGCCCGCTGACCAGCCGCCTGATGGGGCGGCTCGGGATGCGGCGGGTGCTCACCGCCACCCTCATCGTCTGCGCGGCCGCGATCATCGCGATGGCGGTGCTGCCGCTGGAGATCTGGCAGTTCGTCGTCATCGGCTTCGTCTCGGGCCTCAGCATGCCGCCCGTGCAGCCGGCGGTCCGGACGATCTACCCGAAGATGGTGCCCAGCTCGCAGCTGACCCCGCTCTTCTCCCTCGACGCGTCGGCGCAGGAGATCATCTGGGTGCTGGGCCCGGTGCTGACGACGTTCGTCTCGATCCAGATCTCGACCGTCGCGGGCATCCTCACCGCCGCGTTCTTCCTGGTCGGTGGCGGCATCTGGTTCATCGCGTCACCCGAGGTCGGCCGGGTGCGCATCCCGCGCTCGCGTCGTAAGCTCGGCGTCGTCCTGACCAAGCCGCCGGTGCTGCTCGCGACCGTCGTCGGCTTCCTGCTGGTCGGCGCCTGCGCCGCGGTCGAGGCCGGCGTCGTCGCCGTCTTCGGCGAGGGCGGCGTGGAGTCGGGCGTCGTCCTGGCGATCTTCGCGGCCGGCTCGCTGCTCGGCGGCCTCACCCTCGGCCACATCCCGATCAGCCGCTGGGCGACCGCGCGGCGGATGCTGATCGTCACCGTCGGCATGGGCCTCGCGGCGTTCTCGACCGATTTCTGGTGGCTCTCGATCACGCTGTTCCTGGCCGGCGTCGGCATCGCACCGGCGCTGGCCGCGCTCTTCACGATCACGGCCGCGAGCGTGAAGTTCTCGGACACGGCGGAGGCCTACGGCTGGGTCGGCACCGGGCAGCTGATCGGCGCGGCGCTCGGCTCGGCGATCGCGGGCGTGCAGATCGACCGATCCGGCCCGACGGCCGCGATCGTGGTCGCCGCGGTGTTCGCCTTCGTCGGCTTCGTCGTCCCGGCGCTCGGCCGCCGCTTCCACCCGGACCTCCGCGGCCGCGACGCGAGCCCGCTGCCGGACACCGAGCCGGTGGAGCTGCCGACCTGAGTCGGCGGCCCCGACGTCGCTCTCGCGGAGGCGTCTCCCACTCGGCTCGGACCCCGCTCCCTTGAGGCTCCCAGGCGCGCCCCCCTAGGGTGGGGCTCGCACGGGACGGAGGGGCTGCCGATGGCACTGCGCGACGACGCGGAGGAACTCGTCCGCCAGCATCAGCGCGAGGCGGAGGAGGCGCACGTCCTCGACCCCTGGGCCGACCCCGAGACGCCCGAGTGGGCCGGCGAGCTGGCCGCGGCGCTCTGGCAGGGCTCGTTCCGCCCCAGCCCCGTCTACTACCGCGCGGAGGACCCCTCGCACGCCTGGCGCGGTCCGCATCCGATCCGGGTGCACCACCTCGGCTTC
The DNA here is from genome assembly GCF_004011135.1 of Rathayibacter festucae DSM 15932. Taxonomy (NCBI): domain Bacteria; kingdom Bacillati; phylum Actinomycetota; class Actinomycetes; order Micrococcales; family Microbacteriaceae; genus Rathayibacter; species Rathayibacter festucae. The sequence goes on from NZ_CP028137.1 coordinate 2,370,885, forward strand.
GGCTGGCAGATCACGGCCCGGCGCCTGCGGGCCGGCGCAATCGTGCCGAGCACCGTCGTGCTGCTCGAGACCGGCACGCTCTGGCTCGGTCTCGGGCCCGCCCGCCGACCGGGCCGCGGACTGCGCGCCCTCGGCGAGCAGGGCCTCGTCGACGGCCTCCAGCCCGGACACGACGACTACTTCGCCGTCCGCCGCTTCGTGCACACCAGCCAGGCCGCGCGCGACGACCGCCGCCTGCTCTTCGGCGTCGCCGGCCTCGCCGCCCTGATCGAGGACACCGTCCGCGTCGGCCCGCACGGCGAGCTGCACTGGCACCTCTGAGCGCCGGCACCTCTGACGCTCGCCGCGAGATGCCACTTGTGACCGGTTCTCTCGGCGTGTCGTGCACACAAGTGGCATCTCGCGGAGGGGGAAGAATGGGGGGATGAGCGTTCCCCTGGTTCCCCTGAACGACGGGCGGGCGATCCCGCAGATCGGGCTCGGCGTCTACAAGATCGGCGACGACGAGGCGGCCCGCACGGTCGCCACGGCGCTCGAGGCCGGCTACCGGCACATCGACACGGCGACGCTCTACGGCAACGAGCGCGGCGTCGGCGAGGGGATCCGCGCCAGCGGCCTCCCCCGCGAGCAGGTCTTCGTCACCACCAAGGTCTGGAACGACGATCACGGCTTCGACGAGACGCTCGAGGCCTTCGACCGCAGCCTCGAGCTCCTCGGCACCGACTACGTCGACCTCTACCTCGTGCACTGGCCGATCCCCTCCCGCGACCGCTACGTCGACACCTACCGCGCGCTGGAGCGGATCCGCCAGGAGGGCCGCGCCCGCTCGATCGGCGTCTCGAACTTCGCGGTCGAGCACCTCGAGCGGCTGCTCGGCGAGACCGAGGTCGTGCCGGTGATCAACCAGGTCGAGCTGCACCCGCGGCTCCCCCAGGACGAGCTGCGCGCCTTCGACACCGCGCACGGCATCGTGACCCAGGCCTGGTCGCCGCTGGCCCGCGGCCGCCTGCTCGACGAGCCCGCGCTCGCCGCGATCGCCGCGAAGCACGGGGTCTCGCCCGCGCAGGTCGTCCTGCGCTGGCACGTGCAGCTCGGAGTCGTCGTGATCCCGAAGTCGGTGACGCCCGCGCGGATCCGGGAGAACCTCGACCTGTTCGGCTTCGCCCTCGACGCGGAGGATCTGGCAGGAATCAGTGCCCTCGCGACCGGCGAGCGCACCGGCCGCGACCCGAGCCTCGACTGACGCGCCCTAGCCTGGCGGCATGACGACGCGAGCCCCGGAGACGAGAACCGCCCTCCTCCTGCACGGACTCGGCGGCGCCTCCGGCACCTGGTGGCGGGTCGCCGAGGCGCTGACCGCCGCCGGCTGGAGCGTGACGGCACCGGATCTGCGCGGGCACGGTGCGGGCGCCCGCGGCGGGTCTTCCCGGCACGACGACTACGCCGACGACGTGCTCGCCCTGCGCGCTCCCGGCACCTGGGACCTCGTGGTCGGCCACTCCCTCGGCGGAGCGGTGGCGGTCCGGGCGGCGGCGCGCGACACCGGCTGGGCCGCCCGGCTGGTGCTGCTCGATCCGGTGCTGCAGCTGCCGGCCGAGTCGCGGGCGGAGGTCCGCGCGGAGGAGCTCGCCGCCCTCGCCGTCACCGCCGGCGAGCTCGCCGCCGCCGAGCCGCACTGGGACGAGCGCGACCGCGCCGAGAAGCTCCGCGCCGCGCACGCCGCCGATCCGTCCGCCGTCGCCGCGACCGTCGACGACAACGATTCCTGGGACCTGCTCGCCGACGTCCCGGCCCTGCGCGCACCCGCGCTCGTGCTCGCGGGCGACCCGCAGGTGTTCACGTTCTTCCCGCCGTCCCTCGCCGCACGGGTCCTCCACGCGAACCCGCGCGTCCGCTACGCGGTGGTCGCCGGAGCCGGTCACAGCCCGCACCGCGACCGGCCTGCGGAGACGATCGCGATGCTCCGCGAGTGGGCCGAGAGCGACGCGACGGCCTGAGCAGCGCTCCGACCGCGGACGGCGCTCCGTGTTTCCACCGGGTGACAAGTGCCGCGAAGGGGTGTCATTCGCGCGCGACCTGTGAATACGCTCGCAGAGGGCACCGCCGCTTCTCAGCACAGCGAGGGCGACGGAGGCCGTCGGTCCGACGGCCGCCGCCCTCGACGAAAGGGACCACCTGTGGCTACCACCACTGAAGACACCTCCGGCGCACGACGTCGACGTCCACTCCTCGGCTCCGCCGCGATGATCGGCGCCGGTGCGCTGGTCGCCGGCTTCGCCTTCGCTCCCGCGGCGAACGCCGTCGAGCCCGTCGACTTCGCCGATGCGGTGACCGTCGACGGCATCATGAACCACCTCGAGGCCTTCCAGGCGATCGCGGACGCCAACGACGGCAACCGCGCGATCGGCACCGAGGGCTACGAGCAGAGCGGCCAGTACGTCGAGGCCGTGCTGAAGGCCGCCGGCTACACCACCGAGCGCCAGGACTTCACCACCACCACCCAGACGATCGACGAGTTCTCGCTGACCACGACCCCCGCGGTCGAGGGCATCCCGATGTCGTTCACCCCCTCCACCCCCGAGGGCGGCGTCACCGGCGAGCTGATCCAGCCGGTCGACCCGCTGGGCTGCGACGCGGACGCCTGGGCCGGACTCGACGCGACCGGCAAGGTCGCCCTGGTCAGCCGCGGCACCTGCAGCTTCTCGGAGAAGTCGGCCGCCGCCGGCGCCGCCGGGGCCTCGGCCGTGATCATCTACAACAACGCTCCCGGCGAGGCGCTCAACGGCACGCTCGGCGCGCCCGACGACAGCTACATCCCGTCGGTCGGCGTGACGCTCGAGGAGGGCCAGTCGCTGATCGCGGCGCTGCCCAGCACGGCGACGCTGATCCTCGAGCAGACGACCACCGACACCGACACCTTCAACATCATCACCGAGACGCCCGGTGGCGACCACGACAACGTGGTCATGCTCGGCGCGCACCTCGACGGCGTGCCCGAGGGTCCCGGCATCAACGACAACGGCTCGGGATCGGCCACGCTCCTCGAGACCGCCGTCCAGCTCGCGGACGCGGGCGAGACCACCAACGCGGTGCGCTTCGCCTGGTGGGGCGCCGAGGAGGTCGGGCTCGTCGGCTCGTACACCTACGTCGACTCGCTCTCGGAGGAGGAGGCCGGCGACATCGCGACCTACCTGAACTTCGACATGGTCGCCTCGCCGAACTACGTCGTCTCGGTCTACGACGCGAACGAGTCCACCTTCGAGGCTCCGGTCGAGGTGCCTGCGGGCTCCATCGCCACCGAGAAGGCGTTCACGGACTACTTCGACTCGATCGACCAGCCCTGGATCGACACCGCGTTCGACGGCCGGAGCGACTACGACGGCTTCATCTCCGCCGGCATTCCGGCCTCGGGCCTGTTCACGGGAGCGGACGACATCAAGACCGAGGAGGAGGCCGCGCTCTTCGGCGGCACCGTCGGCATCGCGCACGACCCGAACTACCACTCGGCCGGCGACGACCTGGCGAACATCAACCAGGAGGCGCTCGGCATCACCTCGAAGGCGATCGCCTTCGTGACCGCCTCCTTCGCCGAGGACACCTCCGCGATCGACGCCGAGAAGGACCCGACCACGCCGGAGCCGGAGCCCACCACCCCGCCGTTCGTGCTCCCCACCAGGGAGCAGGTCCTCGGGCTGATCGCCGCCGGCCTCTCGCCGCGCGAGATCGCGGCCGAGCTCGGCATCACCGAGGCGATCGCGCGTCCCTACGTGCAGCAGATCATCGACCGCTACGGCATCACCGACCGGGCGAGCGCTGAGCGCCTGATCCGCGAGTACCTCGCCGACCGCGGCGTGCTCATCGGCGCGTAGCCACCGCACCACCCGAGGCGTCCCGCTCCGGTCGACGCGTCCCGCTCCTGCAGGACGCCTCGACGGGGGCGGGACGCCTCGCTCGTTCCCGGGGGGCCGAGTGGAAGAAGCCGCTTCTCGTCTACTTGGAAGAGACGCCCGCAGACATGCTGGTCGAGTAGCCCCGCAGGGGCGTATCGAGACCCACGTCCCCAGCCTGGGCGGGTCTGCAGACTCGTCCTTCTGACGCTGGTGGATCTCGATACGCCCGCTCCGCGGGCTACTCGATCAGCATGGAGGAGAGCCGTGGGCCACCTCCACACCGGACGCGCAGCCCTCTGAGCAGAGCCCGCCGGTCGAGCAGCCGCCTGGGCGAACCATGCTGGTCGAGTAGCCCCGCAGGGGCGTATCGAGACCCGCCGTCGTCGGCAGGGCGGGACTGCAGGCCCGACTTCTGACGCGGGTGGATCTCGATACGCCCGCTGCGCGGGCTGCTCGATCAGCAGGGTCCTGCCGGTCCGCTTCCGAGCGGTCGGGCGCGTCAGGGGCGGCGGGCGCGGGCGAAGGCCTCCTCGACGTCCTCGTCCGGGTCGGCGAGGAGGCGGAGGGTCGCGAGGGCGTGGAAGCGGCGGGGGTCCTCCTCCGAGCGCGCGGCGGCCTCGAGGACGGGGGCCGCGGCGTCGCCGAGCATCAGCAGCGCGCGGGTGAGGGCGCGCTGGTCCGGGCGGTCCCGCTCGCCGAGGTGCTCCGCGAGCTGCCGGGCCAGCGCGGGCCGCTCGGAGTCCGGGGCGAGCCGGGCGGCGGTGCGCCAGGCGGCGTGCGCGACCGCGGGGTGCTCGTCGTGCAGCAGCGCGGGCGTGATCGCCGGGAACGCGCGCGGATCGCCGACCTTGGACAGCGTGTGCAGCGCCTGGCTGCGGGCCTGCGGCGTCCCGGACTCGAGCTCGGGCAGCAGCAGGTCGACGGTGACCGCCGGATCGTGGCGGGTGAACGCCCAGGTCAGCATCTCGCGCACACCGAAGTCGGGCTCGACGGCGCAGCGCTCCACCAGCACCGGCGCATACTCGCCGGCGGGCCGGGTGCCGGCGGTCATCGCCGCCTGCAGCCGGGACGACGCGTCGGGGGCGGTCAGGGCGGCGCGGAGCCTGTCGGCGGGCCGGTTCTCGTCAGTCATCGCCGTCCATTCGACACCCGCCGCCCGAAAGGACGTCGAGTGCCGCCCTCCGTCCCCTGCCGCGAGATGCCACTTGTGACCCGATTCCTCGGCGTGTCGCGTGCACAAGTGGCATCTCGCGGGAGGGGCGGGGCTTCCCGCCGCGGCGGCGCACGGTGTTCACTGGGGCCATGCGAGCCATCTGGAAGGGCGCGATCACCTTCGGCCTGGTCAACGTGCCGGTGAAGATCTACAGCGCGACCGAGGACCACGACGTCCCCCTGCACCAGGTGCACGACAAGGACGGCGGCCGGATCCGCTACGCCCGCAAGTGCGAGATCTGCGGCGAGGTCGTCACCTTCGATCACATCGACAAGGCCTACGACGACGGCGAGCGCACAGTCGTGCTCACCAAGGACGAGCTGAAGGCGCTGCCGGAGGAGCGCGACCGCGAGATCGACGTCGTGCAGTTCGTGCCGAGCGAGCAGGTCGACCCGATCATGTTCGACCGCGCCTACATCCTCGAGCCGGACTCCTCCTCCCCCAAGGCCTACGTGCTGCTGCGCCGCACCCTCGAGGAGACGGACCGCACGGCCATCGTCGAGTTCGCGCTCCGGCAGAAGACCCGGCTGGCGGCGCTCCGCGTGCGCGGCAAGCTGCTGATGCTGCAGACACTGCTCTGGGCGGACGAGGTGCGCGAGGTCGAGTTCCCGTCGCTCGAGGGCACCACCCGGATCGCGGCCCGCGAGCTGGAGATGTCCTCGCACCTGGTCGACTCCTACTCGGAGGACTTCGACGCGTCGAAGTTCCAGGACTCGTACCAGGCCGAGCTGCGCACCCTCATCGACGCGAAGATCGAGCAGGGCGACGCGCTCGACACCTCCGCCACCTTCGGCGAGAAGCCCGAGGAGGAGGGCGGTGGCGAGGTGCTCGACCTGATGGAGGCGCTGAAGCGCTCGGTCGAGCGCAGCCGCGGGGCGAAGGCGGGGGCGTCCGCGGACTCCGAGGAGAAGGCGCCGGCGAAGAAGCAGGCGACGAGGAAGAAGGCGGACGAGGACGCCTCCGCCGACGAGGACTCGGCGCCGAAGAAGACCGCCGCCAGGAAGGCGCCGGCGAAGAAGAGCGCCGCGAAGACCGACGACGAGAAGGCCGCTCCGAAGAAGATCACCCCGAAGAAGAAGCCCGCCGCGAAGAAGGCGGCCTCGACGGCCGAAGCGGAGGAGGAGAAGGCGGCGTCCTGAGCCCCCGCTCCCCCTCGACCTCAGCTGAGACGGACCGCCGCGCGACTCACGCGCACCACTCGTAGGGCGGGACCGAGCCCTCGGCGAGGGTGATGCCGTCCACGTAGTCCCGCTCGAGGTGGAAGAAGAGCGAGCTGCCGGACGCTCCGCTGACCACGGCGTAGTCGCCGTACATCTCGTCGCGCATCACCGCCGCATCGGGGTGCGCGGCCAGCAGCTCCGCGAGGGACGAGCCGAAGCCGATGTCGCGCCAGCTGCGCGGGGCCGGCGCGAAGGCCGACGAGCCCTGGACCACGACCATCAGGACCCGGTGCTCGTCGCTGTCCGCCCGGGCCACGACGTCCACGGAGACGGCGTCGCTCCCGGTGTCGATGTACCGGACCCACGTGCAGTACTCGGGCAGCCCCTCGCTGACGAGCGGCACGTCGACCTCCACGTCGTCGAACGACTCGCCGAGCCCGATCGGCCCCACGGCGTCGAGCGTCACCTCCCAGGACGAGACGAGCGACGTCGTGAGGCTGGCCGCCGAGGCGTCGGGTCCGCAGGTGCAGACGACGATGCGGCGGATCGTCCCCGCGACCGCTCCGCCGCTGGAGCCGTCGTAGACGATCCGGTAGCCGCTCGCGCTGCCCGGGGCGGCGGCGAAGTCGGCCGACCAGCCGTCGTCGACGGCGACCGGCGCGGACGGAGCGCCGTAGATCGCCTGCGCGGCGGCGACATCGGCGCCGACCGCGACCCCGTCCGCGGTCGATGCTCCGGTCCTCGGGGTGATGGCGGTGAGCACGCCACCGCGGAACTCGAGCGTCGCGAAGGAGCACTCGACCAGGACGACCTCGACGGTCTCGCTCGTCACCGAGAAGCCGTCGAGCGCGAAGCGCGCCTGCTCGAGGGTCATCCCGAGGCGGGCCCTGCCGTAGCCCTCGGCCGTCACGAGGTCGCCGGTCGCCGTCGCCGCCCGCAGCCGTGCTGCGAGCTGGTCGGCGTCGGCCGCGTCGACGTAGCTGCCGGAGCCGAGGGTCGCGATGCACTGCAGCTGCGACTGCGCCTGCTCGTCGGCGTCGACCGCGAAGCCGATGACCTCGATCGAGAGCAGCGGATGCGCCTTCAGCACCTCGCCCGCGACCTCGCAGGAGGACGGCGGCGAGCAGGTGTCGACGCCGTCGCTGACGAGGACGATCGTCGCCGGCTCGTCGGTGGGCAGCTGCTCGGCCGCCGAGCGCAGCGCCGGGCCGATCGGGGTGAAGCCCGACTCGACGATGCCGGCGATCGCCGCCGTGAAGCCGGAGGGGTCGACGGGCTGGACCGGCTGGAGGACGGTCACGTCGGAGCAGCCGGCCGCCCGCTCGGCGTCCGAGTTGCCGGTGCCGGTGCCGAAGACCGTCAGCCCGAGCTCGCTCGCCGGATCGAGTCCCTGGACGAGGGTCGTTGCGGCGGCCCGGGCGGCGTCCATGCGGGTGCCGCCCGTCGGGACGTCGCGGACCATCGAGCCGGAGGCGTCGAGGATGAGCATCGTCGGGACGCCGCCCGGGTCCGGGGCCGCGGCGGGGACGGCGGCGGCGGACGGTTCGGCCCCTGCACCGCTCTCGTGCGGTGATACCCCGGACGACGTCTCTGCGAGGGAGGGCACCGGTTGCGCGGCGCCTGCGAGGAGGGCGGGCAGAGCGTCGACGACCGTGGGTCCCACGACCATCAGCGTCGTGGTACCCGCCAAGACAGCGACGAGCGCGCCTGCAGCAGTGGCGATCATCCAGGCTCGGGGGCCCGTGGATCGTGAGGTCATGCGACGGCTCCTCGTCTCTGGTCGGTCTCTTCGGTCGAAGGCTTCCGGAGGTTCACGATGTGTACCGATCCCCGATCACGACGTCGCTGACGACGGTCCTCAGGCCGTCCCAGCGGAGTGACGCGCTCACCGGTCGTGTCGCAGCGCTGCCGTCGGCGTCCTCCCAAGCCCAGGTCACCTGGTAGGCATCGCCGTCGAAGACCACTCCCGTGATCCAGTCGCGGTATCCGCCGGGGACGATGTCGGCGACCCCGATGGCGTCGAGGACGCTGCCCTCCGCCGAGTAGAGGACGAGCGAGTCCGGCCAACTCACGCCACCGTGGTTGCAGCCGACGACCGCGGCACCGGCGGCCGAGGCGAGGCTCGGCGAGGGATCGACCGCGACGGGGGAAGCCACTGCCGGACCCTCGTCGCGCAAGTAGACGCCGCCGTCCGCTTCTGCGATGCCGGGTAGGACCCCGTCGACGAGGGTGCCCGCGTCGAACCAGCACAGAGCCGGTACCGGTGCAGAGGCGAAGAAATCGTCCGAGAGCGGTGCCGCCAGCGTCTCCGGTGAGCCGACCGGCCCCAGTGCGAAGCGGCTGGTGGGCGCCGGAGAGGGCGGCACGGGGGCTCCCGACGAGTAGCCGAACGCCATCGCGTCATCCGCGCGCTCCTGCAGTGCTGCGAGCGCCGACTCCCCGAGCCGCTGAGAGATCGCGTGCCCGAGCTCGACCGCGACGGCCGGCGCGCTCAGGGTCGTCGACGCAGTGCGGAAGGTCTGGAGCAGGTTGCCTGTGCTCGCCGCAACGACGATCGTCGCTGAGCCGATCTCGTCGGCCGCTACCCCCGCTAACCAGTGCACGGCCGTACCGTCGGCTCCGCTCGAGATCGAGCCTTCGACGGCCGCCTCCGACCAGATCGTCGTCGCGGCGAGGCTTCCGTCCTCGCTACGACTCTCGACGCGACTGCACCGGCCCGAGGAGCCCAGCAGATCGCCGAAGCGGTCCTCGGCCGCCGTGACGCTAGAGAGGAGGAACAACTCGCTCTCGAAACCCGGACCGGTTCTCGACCGGTAGCCGGCCGGCCGCAGGACCTCGCCGCCGACGAGGGGTGCGCATCCCTTGGGTTCAAGCTGCAGTCCCACTCCGGTGACGAACTCACGACCGAGGTCGCCGGACTCGAAACCTGCCACCTCGCCGTCCACTACAAGCCGGTCCAGCTCGGAGGCCAGGTAGACCTCGCCTCCCTCGAGGCCGCGAGGTGACACGGATGCTCCGCCCGCCGTCGCGGAGCGCAGCAGGTTCCCGCCCCAGGGCGACGTGACGGCTGCCCAGGCTGCGGCCCCGACCAGCACTGCAGCGGACGCGGCGAGGACGACGACGAGAGCAGAGCGTGCGGCCGACCGCTCGCCGGTCCGCCTCCGGTTCCTGAGCAGCGCTCCCAGTGCGCAAGCACCGCCAATCAGAGCAGCGAGGAGGAGGAGATGCCACCCCTGGAGTCCTGCGAGCACGTCATATCACCGCAGATCCTGCGTGGCGCGAAGAGGAGAGACGATCCGCGACGGCCGACTCGAGCAGAGCCGCGAACTCCGACGGCGGGACGCCCGAGCCTCGCACCATCGCTCGATCACCGTTCCCGTTCACGAGCGCTCCGTCGACGAAGACAAGATCGAACGGGCCCGCGGCGCCCCTGATCAGCAGGGTGAGGTCGAGCTCCGCGTCGAGCCCCAGGTGCTGCCGGACCAGGTCGGTCGGGACGGCGCCGGTGGGGAGCAGACCCATCGTGCACTCCCCTTCCGCTCCGACGACGACGTCGACGCTCCAGTCCGCACCGACGGCGTAGATCACGGTGCTCTCCCGTGTACCGCGAGCGCAGACCTGGATCGTCGAGACCGCGCCGACGAGGACGTCGAGCAGCCCCTCCACCACCGGTGCGAACGCGGGCGCTGCGACTCGACTGCGCTCGAGGAGAAGCAGCGCGGCCGCCTCCGCGAGCGGCGAGCGCATATCGACGTACTCGCCCGGCAGAGTCGACCGGAAGAGACCGGTGCCGCCGCCTGCGGCGTCGACGAGGGCCATGAGCTCGGGAACGGAGGACCCGACGCGGGTCCGGTCAGGGGTGGAGGACACGAGTGATCGCCTCCCTGCCCGCGAGGGCGCTGTTCGTGGTGATCGGAAGTACGCTCACGAGCGCCTTCCTCAGCGGTTCGCCCGATGCCCGCATCGTGTCGCTGATCATCGCCATGGGTCCGAGCGGCGAGTCGTACCGGCGGGCGATGTAGTCCGACTGCTCTTGCGTGCGGTTCGCCCGGTCGGCGTTCGGGAAGCGATCCCTGATGCCCTGCGCCATCGCTGCGTCCTGCGCCTGCGCGGTGTAGGGGATGGAGACGTCGACGAGGCCTTTCAGGGCGATGACTCCGAGCCCGATCACTCCCCATCCCGCCGCCGCCGCGGCCGGAGCTGATGCGCCCGCAATGCCGACTCCGGTACTCGCGATACCGGCACCGCCTTCGACGAACGCGCCGAGCACGTCGCCCTTGCCTGCTGCCTCCGATACCGCGCGGGCCGAGAGCAGGGCGCCGAGGGGCAGCAGCACCTTGCCGAGCGCAGGCGACGCGAGGAACCTGCTCTCGAGGACCTTGTCGCCGGCGATCATCACCTTCTCGAGGTCCTGCAGATTCCGGAGCACGTCGAGGGTCGTGGCGCCAGCCGCGATCAGAGCGAGGACGGCCTCCCGTGTGCGCTCGAGAGCCTTCCCTCCCTGACGCACGAGGTCGGCGACCGAGACGTTCCCCCCGCCGCGCGACCCGGCCGCACCGCCGTCGCGAGCGCTCGCGCGCTCCTGCTGCTCGGCCTGCTTCAGGACGTCCCGCGAGATGCGCTCGAGGGCGTCCGACGCCCCCTGCACCTGGCGGCTGTACTCGCTGTCCCACAGCATCCGGAACCGCACGGCCACCGGGCCCACCCAGGCGGCGATGCGGATGCCGCTCCCGATGCGCTGGCGCGAGCCGTTCAGCTGGTCGCTGGCGGACTGGAGCCGCCGCGCCAGGTCGCGCAGCTGCGCCACATCGGCGCCGTACATCCCACTGCTCATCACTTCTCCTCCTCGACACTCTCGGACGACCGGACGGGGCGGGATCCTGCCGGAACCCGCCCCCGTCGGGTCATCCGTTCGAGACGCTCTCCTGCGCCGACGCGTTCTGCGAGGCGCGCTGCGAAGCGTCCTGCAGGGCGTTGATGACGCGGTTGAGCGCCGCGACGTGCGTGCTCGACCAGTCGTTGCGGAACTGCTCCGCGTCCGGTCCCGTCCACTGCGTGTTGCCGAGCTGGTTCGTGAGGGTCGAGAGCACCTGCTGGATCGTGCTCGCCTCCTGGTTGAGCTTGCTCGAGAGCTGGCGGACCTGCTCGACGTCGAGTCCCCAAACGGCCATGGTGTTCGTCCTTTCGTCGTTGCTCCGGAGCATCCGGAGGCTTGGTTCTCCGGCCGTCCGGCTCCCGCTGGCGGGTTCCCGGTCGACCTGTGGAGAAGTTATCGAGGGCTGGACGGGGGGTCGATGGGCACGGGTGCCCATGCCTCCCCCGGGTGCTTCAGCCCGAGTCCGTGGCGATCTGCAGCTTCACCGACCGGCCGCGACCGATGAGGAACCCCCGGCCGGGCGGAAGATCCGCGCGGCGGATCCTGCCGAGTGGAGTGCCGAGAAGTGTGTCGCCGTCCGTCTCGCCCGGAACGATCAGGAGGCCCCGCCTGCCCGCCTTGAAGGGCTGCGCGAGCGTGTAGGACTGGCTCCATGTCGACGACTCCCCTTCGCCGACCACGAAGACGCCGGCCCGGACACCGGCTCGCACGAGCCGGTCGAGCGCCATCTCGGCCTCGGTCCCGGTGAAGTCGGTGAGCCCCTCGATCACGAGGGCGCTGCCCGGCGGCCCGAAGCGTCCGAGCTCGATCTCGCTGGTGAGCGAATCGGCCGCCGCCGCGACCTCGGGGACCCCGACGACGCTGGCACTCCAGGCGGGCCTGGCCCCGAGACCGGACCGCCGGGAGGCGAGGTGGACGACGCGCGCTCCGCGCCCACCTCGCCGCAGTGCCGCAGCGAGCGAGGCGAGCGCGGTCGTCCGTCCTCCCCCCGGCGACCCTGCGACCAGGAACGCACCGGAGGCGTCCACTCCGATCGGGGCGAGATCCTCGTCGGCGAGTCCGATGCAGACGCCGGACGATGCGACGGCCGGCAGGCCGGCAAGAGGCACGACCTCCGGGAGGCGCTCGATGGGCGAAGCAGCCACAGCGCCCTGCCGGCGCATCGCGTCGGCCAGGCTGGCGATCTTGCGGGCCTGGATCGCCACGTTCGCCTCGCCGCCGAGCACGGCGATCTGCACCTCGCTGCCCTCGCTGACGCCGCGTCCCGGCGGCGAGGTGGCGGAGAGCACGTCCTTGGGCACGCCGAGCAGCAGGTAGTCGTCCTCGGCGGCGAGCCGGAGCACGACGCGGCGCTGGATGGTCGAGTTGAGGGAGGTGGGCACCGAGTTGGGACGGTCGCCCGCGACGACGATGTGGATCCCGAGCTGCCGCCCATCGGTCGCGATCTGCGTGAAGACGCTGAACCAGGCACTGGTGCCGGCGTACTCGTAGGCCTCCCGGAAGGCGCCGATGCCGTCGACGAGCAGCAGGATCCGCGGTTCGTCGGGGCGATCCGCGAGCCGGCGGTACTCCCCGATCGTCGAGGCGTCGACGGCGCCGAAGCGCTCGGCGCGGTCCGCGACGAGGTCGCGGAGCATCCGGAGCAGGCGCACGACGCGCTCGTCGTCGTCGCCGCGGACGATCGCGCCGACATGCGGCAGGTCGTTGAGCATCTGCAGGCCGTTGGCGCCGAAGTCGAGGCCGTAGACCTGCACGGGGCCTCCGCGCGGCGTCACGGCCGCCGCGACCGCGATCGAGCGCAGGGTCGTCGACTTGCCGGAGCCGCCGGTGCCGAAGACGGCCATGTTGCCGTCGCGGTCGGGCTCGTAGAAGACGGTCGGCTGGCTCTGCGTCTCGGGGCTGTCGACGACTCCCAGCAGCAGGCGGTCGTCGGTGCGCGGGTGCGGCAGCTTGGAGAAGTCGTAGGCCGGCGCGAGCTCGTCGAGCCAGGGTTTGCGCGGCGCCGGCACGCGCGCCTCGGCCGCCGCCCGCCCGATCGTCGCCACCATGCGGGCGATGTCGGTCGGGCCAGGGTCGCCGGTCTCCTCCGCCTCGGACTGGTCCTGCTCCCAGGCGGCGCCGGAGCCGAAGGCCATCTCCTCGATGTCGATCCGGGGCGGCGGCGCCTCACCGGTGGTCCGCCCGCCGGCGTAGCCGGTCTGGAAGCCGGCGATCCGGCCCGGTCCCGTCTTGGCAGCCCCGCGCCCGGGGATGCCGGGGTCGAAGGAGGCCGCCATCGGCGTGCCCAGGATGTCGGTCGAGTCGTCGGCGTCCGCCATCCGCAGGGCGATGCGCAGGTTGGTGTTCGCGCGGAGGTTGTCCTTGATGACGCCGGCCGGCCGCTGCGTGGCGAGGATCAGGTGCAGACCGAGCGAGCGGCCCCGCTGGGCGACGTCGACCACGCCGTCCACGAACTCCGGCACCTCGTTCACCAGCGCGGCGAACTCGTCGACGATGATCAGCAGGCTCGGCGGGGTCTCCGGGTCGCCCGTCTTCTCCAGCGAGACGAGGTCCTTCATCTTCTTGCGGTTGAGCAGGTGCTCCCGGTAGCGCAGCTCGGCCCGGAGGCTGGTCAGCGCGCGGCGGACGAGGTGCGGCGAGAGGTCGGTGACCAGGCCGACGGTGTGCGGCAGCTGCACGCAGTCGGCGAAGGCCGCGCCGCCCTTGTAGTCGACGAAGAGGAGGGCGACGCGGTCGGGGCTGTAGGCGGACGCGAGGCCGAGCACCCAGGACTGCAGGAACTCCGATTTGCCGGCTCCCGTGGTCCCGCCGACGAGAGCGTGCGGTCCCTGGCTGCGCAGGTCGAGGTAGAACGGCTCGGTGCCGGCCGAGCCGACGAGCGCCCGCAGCGAGCCGGCCGAGCGGCGCCGCACGGGGGCGGACCCGTCGCGCACGGTGATCGACTTGCTCTCGCGCCAGCGGTCGATGACCGCGCCGGACGCGGCGATCAGCTCGGGACCCGCCAGTGCGGCGTAGGCGACCTCGCGCGGCAGGTCGGAGGAGTCCTCGACCGGGACCCCGCCGTCGACGACGGGCGAGAGGGAGCGCGCGAGCGCGAGGGCCGTGCTCGCGTCGACCGTCTCGAAGACCACCGGGTGCGAGTGCTCGCCGAGGCGGACCTGCCCGGTCGTCGCGGGCGAGCCCGGGTCGGCGACGAGCAGGAAGCTGCGGGCGGCGGCGGGGAGCTCGGCGATGCTCGCGGAGCACCACAGCACGTGGACGCCCGCGTCCGGCCCGCGCTCGGCCAGCCGGATCAGCCGAGCCCGGTCGACGGGAGCGTCGTCCTCGACGACCACGATCACCGCGGGCGTCACGGGATCGGGCAGGCGGTCGGCCTCCTCGGGGCCGACCGGGCCGCGCAGGGCGGGCCCCTCCTCGTGCCGCTCCTCGACGAGCTCCTCGAGCCGGGACAGCAGCGACGCGCCGGACCCGGGGTTGTCGGCGAGGTGCTCCCCCGCGAGGGGCGAGTGCACCGAGCCGGTGTGCGGCAGCCACTCGAGCCACGACCAGGTCGAGCGCGAAGCGGGCGAGGTGAGAGCCGCGACGGCGAGCTCGGCGGGCGAGTGCGTGCCGACCAGCTGCACGGCGATCGCGCGGGCGACGTCGGCGCGGACGGCGGCCGGCCCTGCGATCCCGAGCGCGCCGCTGCTGCGGAGCTCGGCGACGACGGGAACGCCGTGCACGAGGCGGTGACGCTCGACGGTCGCGGCCAGCTCGCGGAGGAACTCCGGCTCGGTGTCGTTGCCCGCGGTCTGCTCGATCCGGCAGCGGGAGGGGAGCGAGCCGACGCCGAGCCGCACCGCGAGGAAGCCGCGGTGCTCGGGGCGGTGGGTCCAGAGGTCCTCGCCGCGCTGGGCGATCGCGGTGACCGCGTCGGCCGCCGACGGCTGCTCGGCGAGGCGGACGGCCCGCTCGACGGCCTGCGCGGCCCGGACGTCCTCCTCGAGGGCCTCGAGCGAGCGGGAGAAGGCGGCGACCTGCGCCTTCCGGGTCCGCCGCTCGGTGACGGTGTGGTCGATCCAGGTGCCGATGGCGAGCAGTGGACTGAGGGCGACGAAGATCACGCTCAGCAGCTGCTGCGTGAGCACGTAGAGCACGGCGCCCATGATCAGCGGGGCGACGAGCGCGAGCAGCGGGAACCGCTGGGGCGTCGGCCGGGACGGCGGCGTCGGAGCGGGGAGCACTCGCTCCTCGAACCGCACGACGACCCGCGGGGAGCGGGTGAAGTCGATCACCGGAGTGGTGGGCGGGGCGCCGCCGAGCCGGGCGAGCGGGACGACGCTCATGGCGCTGTCGCCGATCACGACGACGTCGGCCGGGGTGAGCATCGCCCGCTGCACGAGCCGCCCGCCCATGCTGAGGCCGTTCGCGGAGTTGGTGTCGATGATCTCCACCGTCTCGCCGACGCTCACCCTCGCGTGCCGCTTCGAGATCAGCGGGTCGGAGAGCCGCACGTCGACCCCGCGCTCCCGGCCGAGACGGCTGGTGCCGGCCGGGAGCGGGAACTCGCGGCCCGCGTCGGGGCCCGAGAGCACGCGCAGCACGGCGACCGCCGGGCCGCGGTCCCGGTCGGCGCCGTCCGCGCCCGCGGCGGCGCGCGAGATCTGCACGGTCCCCCCGGAGCGGATGCCGGCCTCCACGATCGCGAGATCGGGGTGGATCGAGCGCGGGCGGTCGAGGCCGCTCGCGCCGAGGACGTCGAGGGTGACCGGTCCGGCGCCGCCGGATCCCGCGTGCTCGCGGTCGGTCCGCAGCGGGTCGGCCTCGAGCAGGGCCGCGGCCACCGCGCCGACCGAGACGGTCGCGTCGACGGTGACGACGACGTCCGTGCTCGTGCCGGAGGCGCGGCGGAGTGTCAGCTTCAGGCGCATCAGTCGGTCCCGTCCTCGTCCGGCTCGTCCTGCGGCGCGTCCAGGAGCGGGAGATCGGCGCGGGTGACCAGCCGGCTGGTGACCGCGTACTCGACCAGGCGGGTGCGGCGGTGGGTGGCCAGCGAGCCGGTCTCGCCGCGCACGCCCTGCACGCCGACGCGGGCGAGCTTCTCGCAGACGTTGTCGAGCTTGCGGTTGAAACGGGTCTGCGTCCAGCCGAGCCGCGCCGCCGCCTTGGCCGAGCTCGGGATCACGCTCGTGCCGGTGCCCTCCCGGCGCAGCATGGGCTCGCAGAGGGCGACGATCAGCAGCCGCTGCGACGCCGTGAACGGGGTCACGCCGATCGTCGTCGCCCCGGTGAGGGCGCGCGGTGCGAGCACGGAGTCGAAGGTCGGCCTGCTCGAGTACAGCGTCAGCTCGTAGGTGGTCGGGCCGGCCGTGAACACCACCATCGTCGTGCCGAACACGATCGGCAGGCGGCTGCCGGGCGAGAGCCAGGCCTGGATGCCGCCCGAGCCGTCGGTGACGGTCGCCGACAGCCGGCTCCCCACGTTGCAGAGCCACCAGAGACCCTCGGCGCGGACGATCTGCAGGAACCGCCGGTGCAGGAACGGATTGTCGTCGAGATCGAGGGCGCCCTCCCGGCCGATCTCGAAGGGCTCGTCGCCGAGCGGGAACCACTCGCCGCAGAACTCGACGCTCAGCTCGGCGTCGGCGACGACCGGCATCGGCACGGTGCCGCTCACGGCGCGCACGCCGTCGTCGGGGCCGAGGCGCGGCCGCTCTGGCGGAGCAGCGTCACCTCGAGGCAGGTCTGTCCTGAGGCGTCGGCGGGGACCGTCACGGTGCTCTCCTCCTGAGTGCGGGGATCGGGGATCGAGCCGGTGCCGGCGGGGGCCCAGAGGAAGCGGTCGCCGTCCTCCGGCTGCGGGTTGGTCCAGGTGAAGACGACGCCGTCGGCACCGACCGCGCCGGTGAGTCCGGTGACGGCGGGGACGTCGACCCGGCCGACCGGATCGGCGGGCGCCTCGGGCGCCGTGGTGCGGCGGGGGTCCGCGGTCGAGGTCGGCATCGCCGCGACCAGGGCGGCCCCGCCGGCGACGGAGGCGGCGGCGAGCACCGCGATCCCGGTGAGCACGAGCGGCCGGCGACGGCGCGCGGGCGCCGGTGCGCTCCGCGGCGGCTCCTGGACCGGTGCGCGGGGCTCCGACAGCGGAGCCGGGGCGACGAAGGAGGCGGCGGACCCGCGCGCCATCGTCCGCTCCAGGTCGAACGCCGGGACGCCGGAGATCTCGGCGAGCGCCGGCGCGGCCGCGCGAGGAGCGACGGGTCGCGGCACCGGGTCGATGCTGACGATGCCGCGGATGCGGGTGTTGCCGTCGTCCTCCTCCTCCACCCGCTCCTGCGGCAGGGCGTCGTCGAGCACGTCGGCCGTGGTGACGGCGAGGGAGAGCTCGACCTGGATCCGCTGCAGGGCGCGGCCGAACTCGAGGGCGGTCGTGAAACGGCCCTGCGGCGCCTTCGCCATGCTGATGGCGAGCACCCGGTCGAGCGAGGCCGGGGCGTCGGCGCGCCCGAGCGGCGGCAGCGGCGCCGAGCGGATCCGCTCGATCAGCTCGTGCGAATTGATCGAGCGCCCCGGCAGCTCGAACGGCGAGCGCCCGGCGAGCAGTGAGTAGACGGTCGCGCCGAGGGCGTAGACGTCGAGGGCGACCTCGTTCGGGATCTCGGCGCCGAACGCCTCGGGAGGCGACCACGGGATCGACAGTCCGGCGAGGTCGGCGGAGCCGTCCAGGAGCGCTCCGGCGATGCCGAAGTCGGTGAGGGCCGGCCGGTCGTAGGCGGTCACGAGCACGTTGGCGGGCTTGATGTCGCGATGCAGGATGCCCGCGCGGTGCACGGTCTCGACCGCGCCGGCGACCTGGATGCCGATGCGCAGCGCGTCGGCCACGGCCAGCCGGCCGCTCTTCAGCCGGACGGCGAGGTTGGGGTTCGGGCAGTACTCCATCGCCAGGTAGGGCCGGCCGTCGGCGGCGATGTCGGCCTGGTAGATGGTGACGATCGACGGGTGCGTCGAGAGGGACGCCATCAGGTTCGCCTCGGCCTCGAAGGCGTCGCGCTCGCGATCCGTCGTCAGCCCTGCGCGGAGCACCTTGATCGCGACGGTGCGCCGGGGGCGGGCCTGCTCGTAGAGGAAGACGTCGGCGAAGCCGCCGGAGCCCAGCGGCCGCTGGAACTCGAAGCCCTGGATCGCGGGGGGCGGGGACGACCGCGGCGCGCTCATGCCTGCTCCCGGATGGTCACGGTGACGCCGTCGCCGAGGTCGAGCACGTCGCCGCCGGCGAGCACCATCGACTCCGACCCGGTGAGCCGCACGGGCACCTGCCCCGAGCGGAGCAGGAGAGTGCCGTTCACCGACGCCAGGTCGCGGACCACGACGAACCGGCCCTCCGCGCGGACCTCGACGTGGCTGCGCGAGATGTCCTGGAGCGGGCTCGGCACGGTGATCAGCCGCGGCAGCTCGTGCGCGGCCACGCGGCCTGCGGAGGGGCGCCGGCCGATCACGACGGGACGGTCGAGCTCGACGACGTCGCCGGTGGAGAGCTCGAGGCGGGCGATCGCGCTCGTCGGCGTCGGGATCGCCGGGACGGGCGCGAGGGCGCGCAGCTCGGCGATCGAGATCGTGTGGCCGTCGTGGTCGCCGTCTCCGAGCTCCGGAGGCGGCGATGCGGCCGGGACGAGGTCGATCAGCCCGTGCTCGTCCTCCGGCTCGCGGATCGCGGCGTCCTCGACGACCCGGGCGACGGTATCGCCGAAGAGGTGGTCGTACTCGTCGTCGGCGGCTCGGACCGTGTCGGAGACGGGCACGCGGGTCTCGTCGTGGCCGAGGGGGACGGCAACGGGCGCAGGCGCGGCGGCCGGCGCGGGCGCGGCAGGGGGCGCTGCGGCGGGCGGGGCGGAGTAGCCCCACTCGTCGAGCTCGCCGGTCTCGGCCGCGGGCGGCGCCGACGGTGCCTCGGGCGGAGCGACGGCCGCGGGCGGCACCGCGGGCTCGGCGGCGAGGATCCGCCCGACCGGCGCCGGGTCCGCGACCGGCGGCTCGACGACCACCGGCTCGACGACGACCGGCTCGACGAGCACCGGCTCGACGGCGACCGGAGGCGCGACCGCAGGCGCCATCACCGCCGGGACGGCCTCCTCGACCGGCGGCGCCGCGGCGGGAGCCTCGACGGCAGCGACCCCGACGACCTGCGGCTCGACGACCTGCGGCTCGACGATCGCCGCCTCGACGACCGGCACGACCTCGACGACCGGCTCCTCCTCGGTCGGATCGGCCGCGTCGCCCGCCTCCGCGCCGACCGGCCGCGCCTCGAGGGTCGCGCCACGGAACGTCGCCGTCAGCCGCGAGCAGAGCACGACCCCGCTGCCGATCGGCAGGCTCAGCGCCGCCCCGCGCCGGCCCGCCTTGACACGGAGGCTGATCGAGACCGGAGCGGCGATCATCCGCTCGTTCCAGGTGGTCACCCCCTCGCCGGAGAGTGCGACGACGGGGGCGTCGTCGCCGAGCTCCTCGATCACCTCGACGAGCAGATCGCCGCGGACCGCGACCCGCGACAGGTCGTCCTCGAGGGAGACGACGGCGAACGGCGGGAGCGCCAGCAGGCTGGCCCCGAAGACTCCGGTGAGCGACTCGAGCACGCCCGCAAGGCCGCGGCCCGCCGCGAACGCCTCGGAGACCTGCTTGACGCCCTCCTCGCCCAGCACGTCGGGCAGCAGCGCCATCCCGCGGTCGGAGACGACGCCGAACCAGCGGCCGGGTCGGTAGCGGATCTCGGTCACGGGCGAGCCCCCTCGGTGTCGGGAGTGCCGGTGACGGGCGGTGCCGCGACGATCTCGCGCGCGACGATCTCGCGGGGCACGGTGTCGTCGCTGACGGCGATGGCGAGCGGCAGCCGGTCGCTCGGCACGGTGCGGTCGAGGTCGTCGCCGGCGCTGACGGCCGTCGCGTCGATGACCAGCACGGTCAGGTTGTCGCGGCCGCCGTGGAGGAGCGACTCGTGCAGCAGCCGGGTGGCCGCGGCCTGCGGGTCTGCCTCGTCGCGCAGGACGAGAGCGATGCGGGCGTCGTCGAGCTCGGTGGTGAGCCCGTCGGAGCAGACCAGCATCCGGTCGCCCGTCGCGGCGGGCAGCAGCCAGAAGTCGGGCGCACCGGCGCTGCCCGCACCCAGCGCCCGGGTGATCACGTTGCGCTGCGGGTGGGTCTGCATCCCGGAGGCGTCGAGCTCGCCCGCCTCCACGAGCTCCTGCACCACCGAGTGGTCGACGCTGACCTGCTCGAGGGCGCCGTGCGCCATGCGGTAGGTGCGGGAGTCGCCGAGGTTGAACACGAGCCAGTAGCCCAGGTCCTCGATCTCGGCGATGGCCAGTCCGCTGACGGTCGTCCCGGCGCTGCGCTCGGTGCTGAGGGCCAGCTCCGCGATGCGGACCTGGGCGCCGGCGAAGCACTCCTCGATCTCGGAGACGCGGACCGTGTCGTGGCCGACCAGGCTGCGGAACTCGTCGACGGCGATCGCGCTGGCGACCTCTCCGGCGTCGTGCCCGCCCATGCCGTCGGCGACGACGAAGACCGGGGGTTCCGCGACGTGCGAGTCCTCGTTGATCGCCCGCTTCATCCCGCGGTCGGTGGCGCTGCCCCACTGCACGGCGATCGGGCTGCCCGCAGCGCTCATGCCCACTCCACCGCCGCCGTGCGGTCGCCGAAGGTCAGCGTGGCGCCGACGGGCACCGCGGCGCGGCCGCCGGGCGGCACCGGGGTCGCCGTGCCGTCGATCACGACCCCGGTCCCGTTGGTCGAGTGCCGGTCGATCACCGAGAGCTCGTCGCCGAGGAGCTCGAGCCGCGCGTGCGTCTTCGAGATCGAGCGGGTCGTGTCGGCGAGCGCCACCAGCTCGCCCGCCGCCTCGCCGGTGCGCGGCGCGGGGTTGCGGCCGACGAGCGCGGAGTCGGAGACGACCACGACGGTCCCGTCGTCGAAGCGGAGCCGGACCGCGCGCGGGCGCGGCTGCGCGGGGGCGCCGGCGCTCATCCGGGTGAGCTCGAGGTCCTCCGGCTCGTGCGCGGGGGCGCTCGGCCGGGACGGAGCCGGGGCGGCGGAGCCGGGCACGGCGGAGATCACGCCGCCTGCGGGCGGTCCCGCGAAGCTCGCCGGCGCGGCGGCCAGCGCGGAGTACACGGCGGGCGCGGCGGTCGCGGGCGCGGAGGCGAGGGGCGCGGAGTACACGGCGGGAGTGGCAGCGGCGACGGACGACTCCGCTGTCGCACGCGGAACGACCGGCTCGTCGAGGTCGGCCACCACGGCCACCGACGAGGTCGGCACCGGCGCCTCCCGCACGGACGAGACGGGACGCAGGGCGCCCGCCGAGCGGGTGTCGATCATCCAGGTGCCCGTGGCCTGGTCGTGCCAGCCGCGGTTCTCCCCCGAGGTGTCGAACAGCGGCGAGAAGTAGCCGACGATGATCGCGGCGCAGAGGTTGAAGACGACGTTCCGGCCGGCCGCCTTCCAGAATCCGAGCGGTTCCCCGCTGTCGTAGCGCACGAGGCGCAGACCGAGCATCCGCATCCCCGGGGTGCCCCGCCCGCCCTGCGCCTTCGTGTAGAAGAGGCCGAAGGCGAGGATCAGAACGGCCGGCCCGAACGCTCCGAAGTACGCGATCGCGCTGTAGGCGCCGGTCGTGGAGGCCGTCTGCCAGAGCGCCCAGGTGAGGAGCCAGACGATCACGTAGGAGAGGAAGAACCAGACGCCGACGATGACGCTGTCCAGCATGTATGCCCCGACCCGGGGGCCGAGCGCGGCCGGAACGCCGAACGGCACGGCCGCTGTCCGGCGCGGAGTCCCGGCGCTGAGGGCAGCCGCCCCGCAGCCGCGGCAGAACGCCGCGCTCGCGTCCATCGTCGTCGAGCAGCGCGAGCACACCCAGCCGGACGTCGTCGTGTCAGTCATGGAGATCCTCGTTCCTCGCGGGTCGCCCCGTCGTGTTCGTCCGGGCGCCGCGGGCGGCGGTGGTGGCGCGGGTCAGCCAGGCCGGCCGCAGGGAGCGCAGGGACAGGCGCGCCCGGAGCCGCCGCCAGGGCGAGACGGTGGCGTGCAGCTCCGCGACGAGCGCGTCGGTCTGCTCCCAGAAGGCGGCGACCTCGGCGTCGACCGGATCCAGCGGCCCGAAGACCGCGGCATCGGCCCGCCGGGCCAGGACCGCCACCCCTGCGCTCGGGTACTCGGAGTGCAGCAGAGCCGCGTCCTCGAGGCGGGTGGCCCCGGCCGGGACGACGGTCCCCAGGTCGGCGGCGCGGTCGAGCACCTCGTCCCAGCCGCCGCTGATCCGGTCGGCCGCATGCTCGGCGCCCACCCGCGCCCGGCGGCGTCGGCGCTTGAGGGCCGCGATGAGCAGCGCGGGGCCGAAGAGCAGCGCCGCCAGGCCGACGACTCCGCCGGCGACCGCGAGCACGACGCCGATCCAGCCCAGGTCCGGGCCCCGGTCGTCCTCGGTCTCGTCCTCCTGGACCACGTCCGGCGGCACGACGGCCGGCTCCTGCGGGGGCGGCGGCGGCTGGAGCACCTGGGCCTTCGGCTGGGCCGCCGGCTCGGGCTGCTGATCCTGCAGGATCTGCTCCTTCGGCGGCGTGGGATCGAAGGCCACCCAGCCGTGCTCCGCGAACGCCACCTCGACCCACGCGTGCAGGTCGTCGCCGGTGATCGCGACGTCGCCGGAGAGATCCGACCCGGCCGCCGGGTAGTAGCCCATCACCACGCGGGCCGGGAGACCGAGCTCGTCGACCATCAGCGCCATCGTGGTCGCGTAGTGCTCGTCGTCGCCGACCATGCCCCTCTCGTCCGTGAGCAGCAGCTGCAGCCGCTCCGAGCCGTGACCGGGGCGGGACTCCGCCTCGCCCTCGAGGCCGTGGCTGAAGTAGCCCTGCGTCGAGAGCGTGGTCGCGATCGCCCGCACCTGGCTGAGCGCGGTGGTCGCCTCGCCCACCGCGGCGAGCGTCGCGTCGGTGAGCGCCTCCGGGACGTCGACCGGCGTCGGCACGGTGACGGGCGCCGCGACGGCGTCGGCGAGCTCCTCGTCGCTCGGCACCGGGGGGAGGGTCGTGGTCAGCGTGTAGGAGTCGCCGGCCGCGAGCCGCGAGGTCACCACCGCGACGCCGGTCTCGTCGTTGTAGTGCAGCGATCCGCTCAGCGCCTCGGCCCGCGGCCCGGCGAACTCGATCGACGACGGGTAGCCCGCGTCGGGCAGCCAGACCCCGCCGAGGTCCGCCGCAGTGAAGCGGAGCACGGCCGGCGTGCCCTCGTGCTCGCCGGCGATGGTGCTGCCGACGCGGGCGAAGCTGCCGGAGCCGCCTCCGCCGCCGGTCACGTCGAAGACGGTCCCGGTGTACGCGTCCATGGTCGCGAGGCGCACCCGCACGCCCTCCTGCAGGCCCGACACCGTGAACAGGGTCGCGTCCTTCTGATCGCGGACGGTCTTGCGGAACGAGGCGAGCGGCGTCGGGTAGTCGTCGAGGTCGAACGGCGGCACGATGTCCTCACGGAGCGTCGAGCGCGACCCGGCCGGGGCGACGGCGCCGGCGGAGACGCCGACGACCGCGGCGGCGAGCGCCAGGACGAGGGCGCCGGAGCCGATCCGGCGCAGCCGCAGCTGACGGACCGCGGAGGGGTCGACCGCCCCGTCGCCGCCGGCGGCGGAGGTCTGCTCCGACTGGCGGCGCCAGGCCGCCCAGGCCAGCCCGACGACGCCGAAGGCGATCGCCTGGGCGAGGGGGGCGACGGCGTCCGCGGTGCCGAAGAGGATCGAGACGAGCACCAGCGCCGCGGCCGGCGCGAGCGCCCAGACCGGGCGCGGGGCGCGCAGGGCGATCGTCGCCGCGACGACGGCGCAGACCAGCGCGGCGCAGCACGGCACGACGAGCAGCTCCGGGAAACCGTTCGCCGGCGGCTCGACGGTCAGCAGGCTCTTCCACGAGGTGACCAGCGCGGTCGCGAGGCCCAGGAGGCTCTCCGGGCTCGGGACCACGCCGAAGAGGCCCGCGGAGCGGAACGCCGCCGCGGTGCCGACGAGGAAGTAGGCGGCGGCGGTCACCCCGGTCGTCGTCAGCAGGCCCCAGCGGGCCCGCGCCGCGAGGGCGCCGACCGCGAGACCGGCGACGATCCCGAGGCCGCCCGCGACGAGGTGGTCCGCGCCGGCGAAGACCTTGCCGAAGCCGACCACACCGACGGCGAGCAGCACCGCGAGGGCGACCAGATCGACGGCGACGGCCGCCGGTGCACGGCCCCTCACGCGGCACCTCGCCGCACGGCCGCCGGCAGCTCCTCAAGGGCCGGGACGCTGAGCAGCGCGAGCTCGCCGATGCTGCGGCGGGCGGCGGGCCGCTCCTCGTCGCAGCTCATGCCGATCACGCGCGCGTCGGGCGGGAGCTGCCGGGCCGCCGAGCGGAACCGTGCCGCGGTCACCTCCGAGCCGACGACGAGGATCACGACCGACGCCTGCGGCACCGAGCGGGCGAGCGAGCGCGACAGGCCGACGAGGTCGCCCCTGCTCTGGCCGAGCTCCACCCCGGAGAGGTCGTCGAGCAGGCGCTTGCCCAGGCCCGTGTGCAGCGACCGGCCCTGCACGAGCACGCTGAGCTGCTGCCCGTCGCGCAGCGCCTGGAGGCCGAGGGAGGCGCAGCTGGAGGCGGCGAGCTCGAACTGCTCGTCGTCGCGGTAGTCGGCGGGATCGAGCGAGAGGCCGATCGCGAGGTGCGAGCGGCGCGTCTCCTCGAACTGGCGCACCATCAGCGTGCCGGTGCGCGCCGTCGTCTTCCAGTGCACGTAGCGGCGGTCGTCGCCGGGCGCGTAGGCGCGGAGGGCGTGGAAGGAGACGTCGTTGTTGGAGAGCTCCGGGGCCGGCCGGCCCTCGAGGTCCTTGAGGAAGCCCGAGGACGAGCCGCCGACGGCGACGGTGCGCGGGTGCACGAAGAGGTCGCCGGGCACGGTGTGCGGCACGACGCGGCGGAAGAGCCCGAGACCGTCGCCGCGGACCGAGCGGACGGGTCCGACGCGGATCACGCCGCGCCGCGCCGTCGGGATGGTGAACAGCTCCTCGTGCACGGCCGCCGCCTCCAGCCGCGGGAGCGGGAACACCGCCAGCCCGCCGCCGACCGGCAGCTCGACCCGCGCGGGCAGGAGCGAGCGGGCCGAGGCGTTGCGCACCTCGACGCGGCCGACCGCCCGCTCCCCCGCGACCACCCGGGTGGCCGCGAGATCGAGGTCGACGGAGTAGGCGGAGCGCCCGATCATGAACGGAGCGGCGGCGATCAGCACCGCCAGCGCCAGGACCGCGAGCAGGACCAGCTCGCTCCAGCCCTGCACCGCGCCGACGATCCAGGCGAGGCCGGCCAGCGCGAGGAGGACCCAGGCGAACGAGGTCGCCACCGCGACCACGGGCACGGCGCGGGCGCGCACGGGCGCGAGCAGCACGACGGCCGTCTCGACCACGTGGCGCGACCGCTCGACGGCGGCGCCCGCGCGTCGCGCGAGCCCCTCCCTCCGGAGCACTCCGATCCCGGTCATGCCGCTTGACGCTCCTGCGGCGCGGCGACCTCGGCGAGCACGCGCCCGAGAACGCCGTCGGCCGTGGCACCGGCGAACTCCGCCTCGGGGTCGAGGACGAAGCGGTGCAGCCAGACCGAGGCGACCAGCTGCTTGACGTCGTCCGGAAGCACGTAGTGCCGGCCGTTCGCCGCCGCCCAGACCTTGCAGGCGCGGATCAGCGCCATCGAGCCGCGGACCGAGACGCCGATCCGCGTCTCCGGCGCCGAGCGGGTGGCCTCGGCGAGCTGCACGACGTAGCGCAGCACGGCGCCGTCGACGTGCACGGTCGCCGCGAGATCGGCCATGTCGGCGACGGCCTGGGTCGTGATGATCGCGCGGAGCCCGGCGGAGGGGTTGCGCTCCCCCGCACCCGCCAGGATCCGCTCCGCAGACGCCGCGTCGGGGTAGCCGATCGAGGTCTTGATCAGGAAGCGGTCCAGCTGCGCCTCAGGCAGGCGGTAGGTGCCGGCCTGCTCGATCGGGTTCTGCGTGGCGATGACGAGGAAGGGCCGCCCGACCTCGTGGCCGACGCCGTCGACCGTGACCCGCGACTCCTCCATCACCTCGAGCAGCGCCGACTGCGTCTTCGGCGAGGCGCGGTTGATCTCGTCGGCGAGCACGATCGACGCGAAGATCGGGCCGCGGTGGAAGTCGAAGCGGCTCGACTTCTGGTCGTAGATGGTCACTCCGGTGACATCGCTGGGCAGCAGGTCGGGCGTGAACTGGATGCGGTTGCTGGTGCCCTGCACGGTCGCCGCGATCGCCTTCGCGAGGCTGGTCTTGCCGGTCCCCGGCGCGTCCTCGAGCAGCACGTGCCCCTCGGCGAGCATCGCCGTGAGCACGAGCGAGACCACCTCGGACTTGCCGAGCACGGCCTGCCCGACGTTCTGCACGAGCTTCTCGAACGTGGCGGCGAACCACGCGGCCTGGTCGGGTGTCATGGTCATCAGTGCGATCCCTCTTCTCGGTGCCGACGCGGGGTCAGCACGGCTTCATTCCCGGCACGGTGGTGTCAGTGGAGGCGGCGGACACGAACCAGCCGTTGCTCATGCGGTACCAGCGGTAATTGCCGACGACCTGCTTCCGAGACCAGTCGGAGTAGCAGTAGACCGTCGTGTCACCCCGGATCCATTGGCTCGAGCAACTCGCCGGAGGACCGCTGCTGAAGTGGAACGCAGTGTCGTCTCTGTCCTCGGAGCATGAGCTGTCGGGCACGTAAACGACCCAGCTCGTCGGAGCCGGCGGCGCACCGCTGGAGGCCTGCGACGTACTCTCTGCGCTCATTTGGCCCTCGGTGTCGAAAGCGCGTGCTGTGATCGAGTGGTTCTCGTTGTAGGCGTCACCTACCGTTCGACTGCCTCCGTTGAGCCCGCCGTCCATCCAGCCGCCTCCATCGATGCGGATCTCGACCCGAGTGACGGCGCGTCCGTTCGACGGAGGCGTCGCCCAATTCAGCGTCACGTTCTTTGCGCCGCTGGACGCCGATGTGGTCGGGGCAATCACGGGGCCGAACGGGATGACGTCTACGGCGACTTTCTCGCTCAGTTGACTCTCCCGGCCATCGATGACCGAGAACGCAGCCACGTACACCGTGTGGGTGACACCGTTCTCGAGCCCGCCGATACCGACACCACTGGTGACGCCGTGAGCCCAGTAGTCATTCGTCGACATCGTGACGTCGTAGGTGACTTCGGATGGGGACGCGCCGTTGAGAACTGCCGGAGGATTCCAAGTGATCAGCACCTCCTCGCTCCCATCGGGGACCACGGAGACGTTCTGAGGCGCGCCCGGCGTGCCGAATGCACGGCGGACGGCGGAATCAGCGCTGAACGCGACGGAGGTCTTCCCCGCGTCCGTCGACTTGTTCTTCGCGGACACGGAGAACGTGTAGCCAGACTCGGAGTTGTCGACCGTGATGTTCTGAGAGGTGACTCCGGCAGCCAATTCAAGACGACGCTCTTCGGACCCACCCCTCTTCACCACGAGGGTGTAACCGGTCAGCACCTCCGCGTTCGCCGTCGTCGGCGGGATCCAGTTCACCGGTAGCTGGGTCTGCGCGCCCAGCTCTACCGATCCACCGACGATCGGCGCCGCCGGCGCGCTCGGCGAGCCCGCCGGGCTCATCGACATCGAGCCCGACCAGTCGGAGGGCTCCGGCGAGCGGTTCGACGCCCGCACGGCGACCGTGTAGTTCGAGCCGTTCGTCAGCCCGGTGAGCTGCGTGGTCCGCGTGCCGCCCGGCACCGGGTAGGTGTCGTTGCCGGCCCCGCTGAGCTGCACCTCGTACCCCGTCACCGCGGACCCCGGGTTCGCGCCGTCCGCCCACGTCACCGTGAGCGAGCCGTCGCCGTAGTCCAGGCTCGTGATCGTCGGGGCGCCCGGGCGGGCGTCCGGCCGCGCCACGGCCGACGCGGGCGACGCGTCGGACTCGCCGATCTCGTTGGTCGCGGTGACCGTGAAGGTGTACTCGCGGTCGTTGGTGAGGTTCGCGATCGTGCAGGTGGTCGCCGCGCAGTCCTGGCTGCCCCCCGACCACTTCACCGTGTGGCTGGTGATCTCGGCGCCGTTGCTGGCGCCGTCGGACCAGCTGAGCACGACGGTCCGGTCCTGCACCGAGCTGACCGACGGCGTCCCCGGCGCGGCGGGCTTGCCCTGCACCGTGACGCGGATCGTGCCGAACACCCGGCGCTCGGCGTCGCCGGTGGCGTCCGCCACCTGGTAGCGCACCGTCATGGTGCCCACGAAGTCCGCGTTCGGTGTGACGACGACGGAGCCGCCCTGGGCGCTCGCCGTGCCGGTGTCGGCCCCGGAGTCCACGATCGGATCGCCGACCAGCGTCAGCGGCGTCTCGGGGAACGGATTCACGTCGTTCGAGAGCACGTCGACCGTGGTCGGCCGGCCCTGGGGCGCCTTCGCGACGACGTCGTCGTTCGCGACCGTCAGCGGGCGGGTCGACGCGGTCACCCGCACGACCACCGAGCCCTGCACGGGCTGCGTGGTGCCGTCGGTCACGGTGATCGCCAGCGTCTCCTGCGTCCCCTTCGCGACCGACTCGTCGGCCGCGACGGAGAGCACCGAGCCCGACACGGAGGCGGTCATCCCGGTGGGCGCGCCCGCGACGCTGTAGCTCAGCTTCGCCAGGTCGCCCTTGTCCGGGTCACTCGAGAGCGCCCGCAGATCCAGGGTCGACGCGTCCTCGCCGGCCGCGACCTCCATCGCTCCCCCGGCGAACGTCGGCGGCTGGTTCTCCGGCGGCAGCACCGTGATCGGGATGCTCAGCGTCGCCTTCACCCCGGCGGGGTCGTCGGGCCCGGTGCCGTCGGTGACCTCGAAGGTCAGGGCGTCCGAGCCGAAGTAGTCGGGGGCCGCGGTGTAGAGCAGGGTCGACTCGTCCCGGACGAGCACCCCGTCGGCCGAGTGCAGCGCCGACACCCGGTCGGCCTGCGTGAGACGAGCGGTCTTCCCCTCGGGAGCCACGACCCAGTCGGTCAGCGGGATCGTCGCCTGCTCGCCGGCCTTCACCTCGAGCGGCTCGACACCGGGCTTGAGCGAGGGGCCGGTCGAGCTGAGCGCCGGCACCCGGATGAAGGCGGTCGCCACCTGCGAGTCGGCGTCGGTCGCCGTGTACGTGAGGAGCTGCGCCTCCTCGCCGGGGGTCACGGTCACGACTCCGCCGGTCCCGACCCCGGCTCCCGCCGGCTCGCCGAGCAGCGCCACCCGGAGCTCGCTCGCGACGCCGTCCGGATCCTCGTCGTTCTTCAGCACGGGCACCTCGACGGTCTGCGCCGTCGTGATCTGCGCGGTCGTGACCGTGTCGTCGCGGGCGATCGGCGGCAGCAGCGCCGCCTCCTCCGCCACCGTCACGAGCAGGCTGCCGACGGCGGTCGCGCCGCGCGGATCGCCGACCGTGTACTGGACGGCGTAGTCGCCCTCCGCCTCGGGAGTCGTCACCAGCACGCGGCCGGCCGACAGCCGCGCCGTCACTCCCTCCGGAGCGGTGAGGCCGTCCGCGACCAGCGAGAGCGTGTCGCCGTCGGGGTCGGTGTCGTTCGCGAGCACGTCGACGGCGATGCTGCGCGTGGGCTGCGCGGTCACGACGTCCTTGACCGCGTCCGGCGCCTGGTTCTCCGTCGACGCAGGCGCGATGCCGACCTGGATCGTCGCCGTGCCCCGCTTGCCGAGAGCGTCGCTCACCTCGTAGCGGAAGGAGTCGGTGCCGACGGAGTCGTCGAAGGCCGTGTAGGTGAGGTGATCCGCCCCGACCTCGTCGATCCGCCCCTTGCCGGGAGCGCTGGCCTGACCGACCAGCGTCACGCTGTCGCCGTCCGGATCGATGCCGTCCAGCGGGATCGGGATCGAGACGGTCGTCCCCGAGAGCGTGCGCGCCTCGAGGTTCTCGGGCCGCGGCGGCGAGTTCGCCTCGCGGTTCATCGGCAGGATCTGGATGCTGACGTAACCGGCGTCCTTCTGGCCCGAGGCGTCGATCGCCTCGTAGGTGACGTAGACCGTCTTCGCGGTGTCGCCCGCCCGGAACCGCACGCGGTCCTCCGAGACGAACGCGACGCCGTCGGCGGCGTCGGGCAGCGGTGCCACGAGGTCGGGCACCACCGTCAGCAGCCCGCCGCCGGGCGAGACGTCGTTGGCGAGCACGTCGATCGTGACGGTGTCGCCGACGCGCACGGCTGCCGAGTCGTCGGTCGCGATCGGCGGCTCGAGGGTCGCCGGAGCGGGTGTCGGCACCACCAGCACCTCGCCGGTCGTGGTCCCGGTGCCGTTCGAGACGGTGTAGCGGAAGGTCACCGGCTCGGTGATGCCCGGCTGGTCGGTGACGCGCAGCACCTCGTGCTCGAGGATCGCCACCGCGACACCGACGCCGGCGTCGACCGTCACCGAGGAGACGACGAGCAGCCCGCCGTTGGGGTCGGAGTCGTTCTGCAGCACGTCGACGAGCGCGGTGCCGCCCGAGGGCAGCAGCGCGACGTCGCGCACGGCGACCGGGTTCTTCGCCTCGCTGGTCGCCGGGAGGACGTCGACACGGACGAGTCCCGGGGTCGAGTCCGGTCCGTCGCTCGCGCGGTACTGCAGGTAGTAGCTGCCGGGTGTCGGCGATGTGAAGGTGAAGGTCCCCGCCGTGTAGTCGGGGGTGACGGTCGCGCCGGCGGGCTGCTCGACCTCGGCGAGCAGCAGGGGCGCGCCGGACGGGCTGAGGTCGTTGCCGAGCGGTGCGACCGTCGCGGTCTGATCCGCGAGGGTCGTCACGTGGTCCGGATTGGTCACGGGAACGGTCGACCCGGGCGCGCGGACGTCCACGTGCAGCACCCCCGGGATCTCCGCCGTGCCGTCCGAGACGAGCAGGTCGACGTCCTTCCGGCCGAGCTCGGCGCCGATCGCGTCGAAGGTGACGAGTCCGTCGGCGGTCGAGCGCACCTGGTCGTCGCTGGTCGACATCGCAGCGCGGAGGAAGAGCTCGTCGCCGTCCGGGTCGATCCAATCCGGCAGCACGTTGTAGGAGACCGAGGCGCCCTGCTCCAGGAGGATCCGCCCCTCGCGCTTCTGCTCGGGAGGCGCGTTGCTGCCCGCCGGCGTCACGGTCAGCGTGACGACGGCGTCCGCGGTCTGCCCGCGTCCGTCGTCGGCGGTGTACGCGAACGTCGCAGACCCGCTCGCCTCCGGGGGCAGGGTGATCTGCAGGGCGCTGCCGCCGTAGATCGGCGACACCGCGCCCAGTCCGGGCTGCGCCCCGGTCACGGACGCGGTGAGCACGTCCCCGTCCGGGTCGCTGTCGTTGTCGAGCACCGGCAGGATGACGCTGCGCCCGGCGCGCACGCCGAACTCGTCGTCCACGGCGACCGGCGGAGTGTTCTCCTCCGACCGCTCCGGGATCGTGTCCTGCACCTGCTGCTGGGTGCTGGTGTTGTCGTCGTCCTTGGTGGCGTCGTCCTCCGGCGGCGTGACGTCCTCCCAGTCGGAGACCTCCTTCATGTCCTGGTTCACCAGCCAGACGGAGCCCACGGTCAGCTCGTTCAGCACGACCGCGCTGCGATTGACGCGGAAGACCGCCTGCCGGTCGGCGCCCAGATCCGGCACCTCCTTCGCGACGTCGTCCGCGGTTCCACCGCAGTCGCGCAGGTACCGCCCCGAGCCGGACCAGGCGGCGTAGGTGCAGCCGTTGACCCGGACCGGCGCGACGGCGGCGCCGGTCCCGCCGGAGTCCACCGTCCGCGCGGCCGAGCCGTCCAGCGGCTGCAGGAGCAGGGCGGCACCGGTCGAGATCGCGACGTCCTCGCCGCTCGTGCTCGGCTGCTGCAGCGTCAGCCCGTCCGCGACTCCGAGCTGCACCGGGTCGTCCCCGTCGATCGACACCGCGCCGCTCCCCGCGTCGAGGAGGACCGGGGTGGAGCCGACGGCGGTGATCGCCGGTGTCGCTCCCTCGGCGAAGCCCGAGACGGCGGAGGTCGAGGGGGCGCCGCCGGTGCGGACCGTGACGAGCTCCTGCTCGCCGGGCGAGTAGGCGAAGACCGTGCCGTCGGCGGCGACGGTGGCCGCCGCATCCGCGCCGAGCTCGGCCGTGGGCTCGTCGGCCTCGACGCTGAACGAGGCGAGCGCGTCGACGGCCCGCACCCAGAGCGCGCCCGTGGCCGCGTCGAGGATCGCCAGCACGCCGCCGCCGAGCACGACCGAGGAGTCGGCGGGCACGGCGACCGCCTCGCCGAGCGCGACCGACGAGGTGTCCACGAGCGAGACGGTCGCGTTGCTCTGGTCGTGGACGACGACGGTGCCCGCCTCCTGCGCGACGTCGAAGCTCGTCCCCTGGGTGCGCAGGGCCGCGTCGAGGACCTCGGAGGGGTAGTTGAGCCGGCCCGCGAGCAGCGCGGTCGGCTTGGTCACCCAGACCCCGGCGTCGTTGAGATCCACGTCCTGGGTGGTCACCCCCTGGTAGAGCACGGCCATCGTCGAGACGACGAGCGCGGCGGCGGTCACCGACGCGACGGAGGCGGCGGAACGGGTGCGGCGGGACAGCCGTGAGAACACGCTCGGACCGTTCCTCTCGGGAGTGGGGGGGCGGGGTCGTCCGGTCGGCGGCGGGCCGTCCGGCGGAACGTGCTCATCGTGTCCGCCGGCCACTCCGGCCACCAGCCGTCAGTTGTCGCGGCACCCGTCCGGGGGTCACGGCGTGTGCCCGCCGAAGACCGGCGGGGAGCGTCCGCCGACGGCACCGCCGGGCCCGGCCCCGCGGAATCGCGCCGATCCCTAGCACTCCAGGCCCGCCGCGCCACGGATTGGGACGCGGTGTCGCTTCGCCTTGCGACGTCCCGGCGCGCATCGCACACTTCAGCCATCGATGCCGACCACCCGACGGCTCGCCTCTCCCCTGACGATCCAGGACGCCGATGCCCGCCGCCGTGAGCACCCTTTCCCGACCCCTCGAGTCAGCGCCTCCCCTCGAGCCCCTCGCTTCTCCCGAGCCCCTCGCTCCCCTCGAGCCGGCCGCTCCCCTCGCCGTCGACCCCGTGCGCTCGATCTGCGTGATCGACGACCACGCCATCGTCCGGTCCGGCATCGCCGAGCTGCTGCGCGGGACCGACGACCTGCGCGCCGACGCCGTCGCCGCCACCGTCGCCGAGATCGAGGAGGACGCCGCGGACTTCGACCTCGTCATCCTCGATCTGCGACTCGGCGACGGCAGCGACGCCGGCGAGAACGTCTCCCGGCTGATGCGCCGCGGCACCCGCGTCCTGATCTTCTCGGCCGGCGACGACCCCGACTCCGTCCGTGCCGCGGCCAGGGCCGGCGCGCTCGGCATGGTGCGCAAGTCCGAGGAGGACTCCGTGCTCCTCGAGACGATCCGCTCGGCGGCGCACGGCGTCGCGGTCGCCTCGACCGACTGGGCCGCGGCCCTCGACGCGGACGTCGAGCTCGCCGACGCCGGTCTCAGCGCCCGCGAGCGCGAGGTGCTGGCACTCTACGCCGCGGGCGAGAAGGCGCAGCGCGTCGCCTCCCTCACCGGTCTGTCCCGCGACACCGTCACCCACTACGTCGGGCGGATCCGCGCCAAGTACGCGCGGGTCGGCCGCCATGCGGGGACCAAGGTCGAGCTCTACATCCGCGCGATCGAGGACGGCCTGCTCGAAGGCCCGATGTGAGGTCCGGAGCCGCGGCGGCGGAGGAGCCGAGCTTCGGCATCGGCGACCGGTTCGAGCGGATCTTCGTGGTCGCGTTCAGCATCGGCGGCATCGCGTTCCACGCCGTCGCGGCGCTCGGCTACGCGGCCACCGGTCTCGGGGTCTCCCCGCTCTGGGCCGTCACCGCATCCGTCCTGGTGCTGCCCGCCCCGCTGGTCACCCTGCTCGTCGCGATGCGCGGCAGCCTCGACGCGGTGCGGACCGTGCTCCGCGCGCACGTCGTCCTGTTCGCCGTCCTCGCTCTCGCGCTGATCCCGGCCGTGCCGCCCGGGAGCGGCCCTGCCGCCACCTCCTGGCTGATCGACGCCGTGCCCGTGGCGATGACCGCCGCGGCCGTCGCCTTCCCCGCGCGCCTCGTGCCGCTCGCCGTGGCCGGCGTCTGCCTCCTGCTCTTCGCCGTCCGCGCCGCCACCTCGGGATCGCCCGTCGTGGCGATCGAGGAGGCGGTCGACATGGCGATGATCGGCACGGTCTTCGCGGGGCTCGCCCAGGCGGTCCTCGGCGCCGGCCGGTCGCTCGAGCGCGCGACGCGCGAGTCGGTGCTCGCGGCCGCCCGTGCCGCCGGCCGAGCGGGGCGGCGCAGCGAGCGCATCCGGGTCGGCGCGCTCGTGCACGACGAGATCCTCTCCTTCCTGCTCAACGTGGAGCAGATCAGCCACTCCGCCGAGCGCTCCCGGGCCGCGGCGCGGATCGCCCTCGCGCACCTCGCGGAGCTCCGGCGGACGGATCCGACGGGCCCGACCCCGAGCCGGGCGATGCTGACCGCGGGCGAGTTCGTGCGCGCCGCCTCCGTCCGGATCACCGAGGCCGCGCCGCTCGCCGTCCTCAGCACCCGGATCGCGGCGGGCGCCGTGGCCGTCCCCTCCCCCGTCGCCGACGCGCTCATCGACGCGACCGTGCAGGCCGCGCGGAACGCCGTTCAGCACGCCCGCTCGACGGACGGCGCCCCCGCCGCCGTCCGCGCGTCCCTCGCCGTCGACGAGCGCGGGCTCTCGATCGAGGTCGGCGACGACGGCGGCGGGTTCGTCGCCGCCGCCGTGCCGCAGAACCGGATGGGACTGACCACGAGCATCCTCGGCCGGGTGACCCAGATCGCCGGGGCGACCGCGCAGATCGCCTCCGAGGCGGGCACCGTGGTGCGGTTGGAGTGGCGCCGGTGACCCGCCCGCGCCGTCTCGAGCAGAGCGCCGACGTCTCCGACCTGCTCGGCTTCGGCGGCGGCCACGTCCGGGTGATCGGGCTCCTCTTCGTCGGCGCCAACGTCCTCCTCGCGACGCTGAACCTCGACTGGTCCCGCCGCCCCGCGCTCACGGCGGCGGCGGTGCTGATCGTCGCCCTCCTCGTCGCGCTGGTCGTCCGGCGCCCCCGCGATCCGCTCCCGCTCCCCGGCACCCTCCTGATCGCGGCCGGCGCGCCGGTCGCCGCGGCCCTGGGCTGGTGGGCCCTCGAGCCCACCGGCTGGGAGGGGAGCTTCGCCACCTGGTTCCTCGGCGGCACCGCGTTCCCGCTCTTCGCCCTCTGCCTCCGCGGGCGGATCCTCGCGGCGGTCGCGGGTCACCTCGCGGTCGGAGCCGTGACGCTCGCCTGCCTCCTCGGCAGCGGCCACAGCGCGCTCTTCGCCCTCGAGGCGATGTCGCGCTACGCGATCCTGCTCGTCTGCGGCGTCCTGTTCCGCCTCGGCCTGCGCTACGCCATCGGCCGGATGGGCGAGGTGCGGGCCGAGCGCGAGCGCCTCGCCATCGAGACGGCGGAGGCCGACGGCCGCTTCGCCGAGCGGGAGAAGCGCGTGCGGCTGGTCGCGGACCTCGCGGAGCCGCTCCTCGCGCGAGCGGCCGCCGGCGAGCCCTACTCCCCCGCCCTTGCACGAGACGCGGCCAACGTCGAGGCCGGCATCCGCGACGGGCTCCGCGCCTTCGGCCTCGTGCGCGACCCGCTGGTCGCGAGCGTCCGCGCCGCGCGGCTGCGCGGGGTCCAGGTGGTGCTCCTCGACGACTCCGACGGCGACCTCGACGAGCCCACCCTCGACCGCGTGGCCGCGACCGCCGCGCGCGCCTTCGAGCAGATCGGCTTCGGGTGCGTCACCGTGAGGCTGCTGCCGCCCGGCCGGGACGCGGTCGCGACCGTCGTCGCCGACACCGAACCGGGCCTGCACCTCGAGGTCCGCTAGACGGCGCGCCGCTCGCGGTCCTCGTCCGAGTACTGCACCCGCGGGTTGAGCGCGAGCGCGTCCCGGGCCGCCGCGCGCGCGAGGGTGAGGACCGCCGACAGCCGGGGCCTGCGGACCGTGCCGGCGGTGCGCCCGTAGACGTCGACGTGCGCGAACGCCGGTGCCCAGGTCGGGCTCGGCCGGCGGTTGCCGACGGTGGCCGTGAGGTGCAGGAACGCCTGCGCGGAGCCGAGCGCCGAGGCCGCGTCGACCCCCGGGGCGATCGAGGGCAGCGGCGCCGGAGCGGCCGCCGTGACGGCTCGCAGCACCCGGAGGTCGGTGTAGGGCGGGATCACGGGCAGCGTCCTGCCCAGCACCGCCGGGCGCCGCGCGATCTCCTCGAGCGGCAGATCCTCCGTGAAGCCGAGCATCCGCTCCACGGTGTGCCGCGACCTCGGGTGGAACGACGTCGCCTGCGCGGCCCAGCCGACGTTCATCACCCAGAGCACCGGCAGATCGAGCGCGCGGGCGGTCCGCGCCAGCAGCACGCCCACCTCCGGGGTCGTCACCTCCGTCTCGTCGACGACCAGGTCCGCGCCGCGCGCGAAGCCGAGCGCCGTCTCCGGGAGCACTCCCGCGGGGAAGACGTCGACCGTCGCGTCGGCGTCGAGCGCGAGCACCGACTCGCGGAACACCTCGGCCTTGTTCCGGCCCACCGCCGCCAGCGTCGCCCCGGGCACCCGGTTCGCGTTCTCCGGCTCGAAGACCTCCGGGTCGGCGACCGCGAACGAGCGCACGCCCATCTGCGCGAGCTTCAGCCCGAGCTGGAACCCGTCCCCGCCGACGCCGGCGAGCGCGATCCGCGCCGAGCACAGCGCCTTCTGCTCCGCCTCGCTCCAGAAGCCGAGGTTCCTGGCGAACCGGGGGGCCGTCACGTCGGTGCTCACGCCGCCAGCTCCTGCTCGTCGTCGATCCCGACCAGGATGTCGCGCGCCGTGAGGAAGCTGCCGGGCAGCCAGCGGCTGAGCCGCCTGATCGGCGGCACCTCGATCACGATCGCGACGTTGTGGCTCCGGTACGCGCCGATCCACCGCCGCTCGCCGATCCTCGTGGCGGTGAGCGAGAGGCGCAGCAACCGCTCGAGCACCGGGTCGATCAGCCCGTAGGCGGAGCGGATCCCGGCCTCGTCGAGGAAGGCGAGCACTGCGGCGTACAGCTCCAGCACGCTCGCGTGCTGCGCAGCCCGGTCCTCGTGCCGCGCGATGAGGCGCGAGACCTCGACGGAGGGCTCCGGCGCGGGGCTCGAGCCGAAGACCTCCGGCCAGTACCGCTCGACGGGGAGACGGTCGTCGGTCACCGCGCGGGTCGCGCGGCCCTTGACGATCAGGCGGAGAGCGGCTCGGATCCGCAGCTCGCCCGCACACTCCTCGACGACCGCGAAGGCGAGCGAGCGAGCATCGTCCTCGTCGGTCTCCCGGCCGTCGCTCCCGTGCTCGGCGGAGAGGAAGCCGGCCTCGTCGACGTAGATCTCGCGCCGCAGCTCGAGGAAGCGGCGGTAGGCCTCCTCGGCTCCGGGGACGGGGACGCCGCCCGAGGCGATCAGTCCGGTGGTCCGCCCGGTGGTGCCGGACGACGGTCGCTGCTGCAGGTCTCGCATGGGGTTCTCCTCGACTCGGAAGCGTCTGTTCCGACGAGACCGATCGTGGAGAGCGGGCGGGCCGCGAAGAATGGGGACGTCTCCCCACGGGCAGAGGTGCCCGCCGGCTCAGGCGAGCTCGTCCACGTCGTCGAGGTCGACCGCGACCGAGCTGACCAGCGCGAGCAGCGCCTCCGCATAGGCGTTCTCGGCGATCTCGTCCTCGAAGTCGCGCTGCTCGCCGGCGAGCTCGACGGTCACGGCGAAGCGCACCGGCCCGCCGTCCGCGACGCGGCGCAGCGCGCGGAACGTGCCGCGCAGCAGCTCGCGCAGCTGGTCCTCGCGCGGCAGCCAGAGCGAGTCGTCGAGCGCGACGGAGTCGAGCGCCCACTCGGTCGTGCCGTTGAAGCCGAGCACGGTGCCGGTCTCGTACTCGTGCGCCTCGATGGTCATGTCGCTCACGGTGAAGACGTCGCCGTCGAACCCCTCGCGCTCGATGCGGAAGCGGTCGCCGGTGACCGGTGCCCAGCGCAGTCCCGCGGTGCGCAGCGCCCTGGCCAGTTCGAAGGAGATCATCCCCCGATCATGGCGCGCGTTCCCGGACGGAGGCCGCGAAGACGGGACCGCGGCCCCGATGTCGGTGGGTGAGTTTACGTTCATGAAACGTCCGGTTCACAGGCCGGGCACCCGCACTGCATAGCGTGGCTCACTGTGCCCCTTTCAGGGGCGAGGGTCGCCGTCGACGTGCGGTGACGCACCACCGCTCCCCGGAGCGGCGATCGAGAGGACCACCATGCCCGACTCCCCCGAACTCCCCGCGCAGAGGCCCCGCGCCCGCGCCCCCCGGAGAGGCCTCGCACTCGCGGCCCTCGCCGGACTGGCCCTCGTCGCCTCGCCGCTGGTCGCCGCTCCGGCCACCGCCGCTCCGAGCGGGGACGAGCTGGTCATCAGCGAGGTCTTCGCCCGCGGCGGCTCGGCCGGCGCGACCTACAGCAACCGCTTCGTCGAGCTCTACAACCCGACCGGCGCCGACGTCGCGCTCTCGGGCCTCTCGCTGCAGTACCGCTCGGCCACCGGCACGGCGAACCCGACGACGACCGTCGCGCTCACCGGCACAGTCCCCGCCGAGGGCCACTTCCTGATCGCCGGCGCGAGCAACGGCACGAACGGCGCGCCGCTCCCCGCCGCCGATCAGACCGCGAACGGCCTCAACATCGCGGCCGCGGGCGGCACGCTCTTCCTGGTCGAGGGCACCGCGACCCTCGTCGCCCCGCCGACCGGCACCGCCGAGCAGCCCGACGCGGTCCTCGACCTGCTCGGCTACGGCACCTCCAACACCTTCGAGTCGGCGGCCGCCACGGCGCCGACGCTGACCGAGTCGATCGCGCGCGCCGACACCGCGACCGGCGACACCGACTCCAACGCCGCCGACTTCACCGTCGGCGCGATGACCCCCGAGGCCGCCGGCGGCAGCACCCCGGAGCCGACGCCCGCGCCGACCGGGACGCCGACCCCCACCGCGACCCCGACCGCCCCGCCGACCACTCCGCCGACGACGCCGCCCACCACCGCGCCGACCGTCTCGATCGCCGAGATCCAGGGCACCGGAGCCGCGTCCCCGCTCGTCGGGCAGACCGTCACCACCACCGGCGTCGTCACCGCGCGCTACGCCACCGGCGGCTACAGCGGCTACGTGATCCAGACCGCCGGCACCGGCGCGCAGACCAGCGGCCGCACCGCCTCCGACGCCGTCTTCGTCTACTCCTCCGCCTCGGTCGGCGCGGTCGCGATCGGCGACAACGTGCGCATCACCGGCGCCGTCAGCGAGTTCAACGGCCTCACCGAGCTCACCCCGACCTCGGCCGCGACCGTCGAGAAGCTCGGCACCCCGGCCGTCGCGCCGATCCCGGCCGCCGTCGGCCTGCCGCGCTCCACGGAGGAGCGCGAGACGCTCGAGAGCATGCTGATCGCCCCGCAGGGCGCGTTCACCGTGACCGACACCTTCGACCTCAACAGCTTCGGCTCCGTCGGCCTCGCCGCCGGCGACTCGCCGCTGCTGACCCCGACCGAGGTCGCCCGCCCCGGAACGCCCGAGCTGGCCGCGGTCGTCGCCGACAACGCCGCCCGCGCGATCGTCCTCGACGACGGCGCCTCGATCAACTTCCTCGGCGCCGCCGCGAACAAGGCGATCCCGCTGCCCTACCTCACCCCGACCGAGCCGATCCGCGTGGGCGCCCCGGCGACCTTCACGACCCCGGTCGTCCTCGACTACCGCAACGGCGGCTGGTCCTTCCAGCCGACGACGCAGCTGACCGTCGAGAACGCCGCGACCGTCCAGCCCGCGACCTTCGCGAACACCCGCGAGGCGGCCCCCGAGGCCGTCGGCGGCGACCTCTCGATCGCGTCCTTCAACGTGCTCAACTACTTCTCCACCACCGGTGACTCGATCGCCGGCTGCACCTTCTACACCGACCGCGACGGCGACCCCGTCACGGTCAACAGCGGCTGCGACGCCCGCGGCGCCGCGAACGCGGACGACCTCGAGCGCCAGCAGGCCAAGATCGTCACCGCGATCAACAGCCTCGGCGCCGGCGTCGTCTCGCTCGAGGAGATCGAGAACTCGGCCAAGTTCGGCAAGCCGCGCGACGAGGCCCTCGCCACGCTGACCGCCGCGCTGAACACCGCCGCCGGCTCGGAGCTGTGGGCGTACGTGCCCTCGCCCGCCGCCCTCCCCGCGCTCGCGGACGAGGACGTCATCCGCACCGCGTTCATCTACAAGAAGGCCGTCATCGAGCCGGTCGGCGAGTCCGTCATCCTGAACGACGGCGTCGCCTTCTCCAACGCCCGCAAGCCCCTCGCCCAGGAGTTCCGCCTGATCGGCGACAGCGCCAGCGAGTTCGTCGCGATCGTGAACCACTTCAAGTCGAAGGGCTCCGGCTCCGGAGTCGACGCGGATCAGGGCGACGGTCAGGGCGCCTCGAACGCCTCCCGCGTCAACCAGGCCACCGCGCTCGTCGCCTTCGCCGACCGCCTGAAGACCGAGAAGGCGACGGACCTCGTCTACCTGCTCGGCGACTTCAACGCCTACTCGCAGGAGGACCCGATCCAGGTCCTGCGCGACGCGGGCTACATCGACCAGGGCGCGAAGGACGGGAAGTACTCCTACTCCTTCGACGGCGCGGTCGGCTCGCTCGACCACGTCTTCGCCTCCCCGGCGGCCGACGCGACCGTGACCGGTGTCGACACCTGGAACATCAACAGCGGGGAGTCGGTGGCGCTCGAGTACAGCCGCTACGACTACAACGCGACGATCTTCTACGACACCTCGGCCTACCGCTCGAGCGACCACGACCCGGTCGTCGTCGGCCTGGACCTGCCCGAGACCGCGCCGGCGACCGTGATCGACGTCGCGACCAGCGCGAAGACCACGCGCCTCGCCGTGCTCCGTACGCTGACGGTCACGGCCGTCAACAACGGCCCGGAGGCGGTCGCGATCGAGATCTCGACGCCCTACGGCACGCGGACGAAGAGCTCGGTGAAGCCGGGCCAGTCGTTCACGACCTCCTACCTCACGGTGCTCCGCCCGATCAAGGCCGGCACCGCGACGATCGAGGTCACCGCGAAGGACGGCACGGAGCGCACCTACCAGCAGGCGTACAGCGCCCGCTAGAGCACCGCGCACGACCGACCGCCGGGGCGGGCCCGCTGAGAAGCGGGCCCGCCCTCGTCGCGCCACCCCTGACGCCCCGCGGTCCCGGCTCCTAGAGTGCGGAGCATGCCCGAGGGAGACAGCGTCCACCGTCTCGCCGCCCGTCTGAGGCGGGCGGCGGACGGCCGGACCGTGGCGGACGGCGAGCTGCGCTCGGGCGACGCCGCCGGCAGCTCGCTCGAGGGCCTGCGGATCCTCGAGCACGAGACCCACGGCAAGCAC
This sequence comes from Rathayibacter festucae DSM 15932, assembly GCF_004011135.1. Taxonomy (NCBI): domain Bacteria; kingdom Bacillati; phylum Actinomycetota; class Actinomycetes; order Micrococcales; family Microbacteriaceae; genus Rathayibacter; species Rathayibacter festucae. Next base: position 2,412,461 of record NZ_CP028137.1, read on the forward strand.
CTGCTCACCCGCTTCTCCGGTGGACTGACCCTGCACACCCACCTGCGGATGCAGGGCTCCTGGACGGTGACGACGCCCGGCCGCTCCGTCCCGCGGGCCGTGCAGAAGGACGTCCGCGTCCGGCTCCGGCTCGACGACGGGGTCACCCTCTGGGGCGTCGACCTCCCCGTCGTCGAGCTGCTGCCGACCCGCGACGAGGCGCGCGCGGTCGGCCACCTCGGGCCGGATCCGCTCCGCGCCGACTGGAGCGCGGAGGAGGCCGTCGCCCGCCTCTCCCGATCGCCGGAGCGGCCGGTCGTCGCTGCCCTGCTCGATCAGCGACTGATGGCGGGCCTCGGCAACCTCTGGGCCAACGAGGTCTGCTTCCTCCGCGGGCTCTTCCCCTGGCGGCCCGTCGGCACCGTCGACGTCCGCGCCCTGGTCGCCACCGCCGCCCGGGGCCTGCGTGCGTCCGTCACGGTGCCCGGGATGTTCCAGACCACCACCGGCGACACCCGCCGCGGCGAGCGGCACTGGGTCGCGGGCCGCGCCGGCCGGCCGTGCCTGCGCTGCGGCACCACGGTCCTCGTCCGGGCCGAGGTCCGCGACGACCCGGAGCAGCGGCGCACCTGGTGGTGCCCGCACTGCCAGCCCGAGCTCCCCTGAGGCGGGCCGTGCCCTCGACCGCCCGCCTGCGTAGGCTGGGCGGAACGAGCGGAGGGGTGTCATGAGCGACAACGTCTGGGGGTCCCCGGACCCGTCGGCCCGGCGCGATCAGCCGTCGGTGACCGGGGTCGAGCGGAGCTCCGCGGCTCAGCCGCCGGCCGAGAACGCCGCCGAGAAGCCGGCGGAGGTCGAGCTCGCCCGCCCCGAGGACATCGAGCGGGCGCAGGCCGTCAAGGACCTCAAGCGCCGTCGCGACTTCGCCGGCTCGGTCGGCGGCTGGATGACCGTCTCCGCGATCAGCACCGGCGTCTGGTTCGCGACCGGCGCCGACGGCTACTTCTGGCCGATCTGGCCGATGCTCGGCATCGGCATCGGCGTGGCCAGCCAGGCCGCCGCCCTCTGGGGCCCGGCGAAGAAGGAGATCACCGAGGCGGACATCGCCGCCCAGATGCGCAAGCGCGAGCTCCGCGGCCGCTGAGGGCCGGTCGCCTCGGAGGAGACGCCCGCCTGCATGCTGGTCGAGCAGCCGCACGCCCGCACCATGCTGGTCGAGCAGCCGCGCAGCGGCCTATCGAGACCCACCCCCTCCGCGCAGGCCTCACGCCCGCACCATGCTGGTCGAGTAGCCGCGCAGCGGCGTATCGAGACCCACCCACCGACAGCCCGGCCCCACCCGGCACCCCCCTCCCAGGAGTCCCGTCGACCCCGGCTGCTAGGGTGCGTGTCGAGCGCGCCGACGTCCCGACGGCTGCGCTCACGGCACAGCGTGGCGCGCCGGACCCGAGGCGTGCCGCCTCCGGCACCGCCCACTGACGGTTTGGACACCCTTGGCCGACTCCTCCCCGCCCTCCTCCGCGCAGCCTCCCTTCGACGCGTCGCAGTTCCACGAGCTCCCGCCGAAGCGGCCCTCCCGCCGAGCCGTCGTGCTCGGCGCGGTCGGCGCCGGCCTCGGCCTCGTCGCCCTCGGCGGCGGCGGCTACGCCGCCTACCGCGCCCTGCAGCCCGACCAGCCCGGCGTCTCCGGCGAGCCGGGCACCCCGGCCGCCGAGCTCGACCTGCTGGCCGGCGTCCCGACTCCGACGCCCTCCTTCGGCCCGAACGGCACCCACTGGCCCTCGCGGACCCCGTGGTTCACCGGCGACGTCGACCTCGAGGTCGAGGTGGAGTGCTCCTGGTCGGCGATCAGCGAGGCCATCACCACGGCGCTCGACACCGCGGGCCCCGCCGACACCGTCCGCATCCTCGTCGCACCCGGCGAGCTGCCCGGCGGCGGCGCCGGCTCGAGCTCGTCCCCGATGATGCAGGACATCGGCACGCTCGATCGCGACACCCGCGTCCTCGTCTACCCGCGCGACGGCTGGGGCACGGTCACCACCGCCAACTCCTGGCGCCTGCTCCGCGTCTACAACGTCGCGCTCGTCGGCATCGTCACCAACGGCGCCTTCCTCGCCTCCGGCTGCAGCAGCTCGGCCTTCGCGCGGATCACCACCAACGCCTACAACGTCTACGGCGTCGACGGCACCGACTTCACCGAGAACGTCGAGCTCGTCGAGGTGGTCGTCCCGGACGCCCAGCTCCGCGACGAGGACGTCTCGAGCATGCGCACCCCCACCGACGGCGCGGGCGGCCTCCGCCACATCTTCCGCATCGGCTGCTACACCGCCCCGGCGTACAAGGAGAAGGGCTCGGGCGCGCACACCGACACCGTGCAGTTCTCCGGCCAGGGCGGCAACTACTACGGCGACATCACGAGCATCGACTGCATCGACTTCGCCTCGACGAACACCGCGTTCCAGATCGGCTCGGCCGAGAACGTGCGCTACCAGCACTGCCTGGTCGTCGGAGCGGACGTCGTGAAGCGGGTCTTCCCGGTGCCGGACGAGGCCGACCAGGACGGCAGCTTCGGCGCCTCCAACGGCCCCGGCGTCGAGTTCGGCTGCTCGGCACTCGACAGCACCTTCATCGGGCCGATGGGCGCCGCGACCTGGGCGTCGGTGACGAACTCGACCGCCGGCTACGAGACCAGCGGCGCGGCACCGAAGGAGGGCGAGTGGATCATCGACGAGTCGATCCTCGAGTGGAGCGCCGACGACGTGCACGAGCGCAGCCCGCAGGTGACGAGCGAGTACCTGGCCCAGATCTGGGCCTGACCGGCCGAGCAGCCGACCGCCTGATCACCCGGCCGCCTGACCGACAGGCCGCCTGAGCGCGCGGCTGCCGGCGCTCAGCCCGCGTGCCGCCCGGCCCGCGCCGGACGAGTCAGCGCGACGAGCGGCGCCGGCACCGTGAAGAGCGGATCCCCCGGGATCAGCGCCAGCGCCCGGCGGATCCCGAGCGAGAGCGCGACGATCGCCGCCGTGAGCACCAGCGGGTAGAGCAGCGCCGCCACCGGCTTCTCGAGCAGCCCCGTCAGCCAGGCGGCATCCGGGTTCGCGACGAGCGACCACAGCCCGAGCAGCGGCACCTGCAGCAGGTAGATCGGCAGCGTCCGCCGCCCGATCGCCGAGCCGACCCGCGCCGCCGGCGCCCAGCGGCAGAGCAGAGCCGCGCAGGCCACGGCGAGCGGGATCGCGCTCGCACTCACCACGAAGCCCGCGATCTGCCCGGCCGCCCCGTCGACGACGCGCCCGCCCACGACCGCCACCAGGAACACCCCGAGCGGCACGAGCAGCACCAGCACGCCCGGCCGCGAGAAGCGGCGCAGCTGCTCGGCACCGAGGACGCCGAGCGCGAAGAAGACGAAGTTGGCCAGCAGCGCGTCGCCGAAGAGGATCACCCGCAGGTTCGTCGCGAGGAACCAGGCCGCGGTGCCGAGCAGCAGGATCCCCCACCACGGCACCCGCAGCGCCCGCAGCAGCACGAGCACGAGCGGGTAGAGCGCGAGCGCGAAGAGGAACCAGAGCGTGGTCGTCGGGAAGACGAACTGCAGGAGGACGCGGTCGAGCGAGTCGATCGAGTGCGGGAAGTCGGGGCGCGCGAGCAGGGCGAAGAACACGGCGTAGAGCACCACCCACACCGCGTAGAGGTAGTAGTTCGACACCAGTCGCACCCGCGCGGAGCCGCGACGCCAGCCGCGCAGCAGACCGGACTGCGCGAGGAGCCCCGCCAGCGCGAAGAGGATCGGCATCCGGATGCGTCCGAGCGAGCCGCCGACCTGGTCCCAGAGCGCGGCGACAGAGGATCCCGGATCGGCGACGGTGGCGAAGCTCCAGATCAGGACGTGGAAGAGGACGACCGCGAGGACGCCGAGGCCGCGGGTCGTGTCGATCCAGGCGAGCCGCTCGCGCGCGACGAGCGCGTCCCCTGATCCCGTTGTCACGCGACCCAGTATGAGGGCTCGATGCGTCGCGGAAAACGCGACGTGCGGCGCGCGGCGTCGGTTCGCGGTGGCGGCGCGCGGCGTTCGACCGCGCGCCGGCCGTCGGTTCGCGCCGTCAGCTCCCGCCGTCGAGCCGCCCGACCGCGGTGACCCGCACGACCGCCGCACCCGCCTCGTCCGACTCCGCGAGATCGACCGTGGCGGAGATCCCCCAGTCGTGATCGCCGGCCGGATCGTCCAGGATCTGCCGCACCCGCCACTCGGTCGGCGTCTCGGTGACGAGCAGCATCTTCGGTCCGCGGGCGTCCGGCCCGATCCCGATCGAGTCGTGCTCGTCGTAGTAGTCGTCGAGCGCCTCGCCCCAGGCGTCGGCGTCGAAGCCGGCCGCCGCGTCCAGCTCGCCGAGCGCCTCGTGGTCGTCCAGCGCCGCGAGCGTGACCCGCCGGAACAGCTCGTTGCGCACCAGCACCCGGAAGGCGCGCTGGTTCGCGGTCAGCCGGCGCGGAGCGGGCGGCACGATCGCCTGATCGGCGGCGTGCAGCGCCGGGTTGACCAGCTCCTCCCACTCGTCGACCAGCGAGGAGTCGACCTGGCGCACCAGCTCGCCGAGCCACTCGATCAGATCGTGCAGCTCCTCGTTCTTGATCTCGTCCGGGATGGTCTGCCGGGCGGCCCGGAACGCGTCGGAGAGGTAGCGCAGCACCAGGCCCTCCGAGCGGGAGAGCTTGTAGAACGCGCAGTACTCGCCGAACGACATCGCGCGCTCGTACATGTCGCGCACGACCGACTTGGGCGAGAGCTCGAAGTCGCGCACCCACGGCTGCACGGCGGTGTAGGTCTCGAAGGTCGCCTCGAGCAGCTCCTGGAGCGGCTTCGGGTGGGTGACGCTCTCGAGCAGCTCCATCCGCTCCTCGTACTCGATGCCGTCCGCCTTCATCGCGGCGACCGCGTCGCCCCGCGCCTGGAACTGCTGGGCGCCGAGGATCTGCCGCGGGTCGTCGAGCGTCGCCTCGAGCACCGAGATCACGTCCAGCGCGAAGGTCGGCGACTCCGGGTCGAGCACGTCGAACACGGCGAGCGCGAACGGCGAGAGCGGCTGGTTGAGCGCGAAGTTCGGCTGCAGGTCGACGGTCAGCCGGATGCGGACCACGCCGTCGGCGTCGACGATCTGCTCGACGACCTCCGCGGTCCGCAGCGTGCGGTAGATGCCCAGCGCCCGGCGGGCCAGCTGCAGCTGCCGCTTCCACGGCTCGTGGTTGTCGAAGATCAGCGCGTGCACGTTCGCGAAGACGTCGCCTCCGCGCGCGATCACGTTGAGCAGCATCGCCGAGGTGATCGTCATGTGCGAGGTGAGCGTCTCGGGCTCCGCATCGACGAGCTTGCGGAAGCTCGGCTCGCCCCAGCTGACGAAGCCCTGCGGCGCGCGCTTGCCCACCCACTTGCGCCGCTTCTTCGGGTCGTCGCCCATCTTGTCGAGCGCCTTGCGGTTCTCCGACTCGTGCTCGGGCGCCTGCACCACCACGGTGCCCGCGGTGTCGTAGCCCGCGCGGCCGGCCCGCCCGGCGATCTGGTGGAACTCGCGGGCCGAGAGCTGGCGGCTCTTCACGCCGTCGTACTTGGTCAGTGCGCTGAGCAGCACCGTCCGGATCGGCACGTTGATGCCGACGCCGAGGGTGTCCGTCCCGCAGATCACCCGCAGCATGCCCTGCTGGGCCAGCTGCTCGACCAGGCGGCGGTACTTCGGCAGCATGCCCGCGTGGTGCACGCCGATCCCGAGCCGGAGCAGGCGCGAGAGGGTCTTGCCGAACGCGGTCGTGAAGCGGAAGCCGCCGATCACCTCGGCGATGCGATCGCGGTGCTCGCGGGTGGCGATGTTCGCGCTGGTCAGCGCCTGCGCGCGCTCGAGCGCGGCGGCCTGGGAGAAGTGCACGATGTAGACCGGCGCCTGGTTCGTCGAGAGCAGCTCCTCGATCGAGTCGTGGATCGGCGCGATCTCGTAGAAGAAGTGCAGCGGCACCGGCCGCTCGACCCCGGTGACCGTCGCGGTCTCGCGCCCCGTCCGCCGGGTGAGGTCCGCGGCGAGCGCCGTCACGTCGCCCAGCGTCGCCGACATCAGCACGAACTGCACGTGCGGCAGCGTCAGCAGCGGCACCTGCCAGGCCCAGCCGCGGGCCGGGTCGGCGTAGAAGTGGAACTCGTCCATCACGACCTGGTCGACGTCGGTCTCGGCGCCGTGCCGGAGCGCCAGGTTGGCGAGGATCTCGGCGGTGCAGCAGATGATCGGCGCGTCCGGGTTCACCGAGGAGTCGCCGGTCACCATGCCGACGTTCGCGGCGCCGAAGACGTCGACCAGCGCGAAGAACTTCTCCGAGACGAGCGCCTTGATCGGCGCGGTGTAGTAGCTGCGCCGGCCGTTCGCCAGCGCGGCGGCGTGCGCCCCGATCGCGACCAGCGACTTCCCGGTGCCGGTCGGCGTCGACAGGATCAGATTCGCCCCCGACGAGATCTCGATCATCGACTCGTCCTGCGCCGGGTACAGCGGCAGCCCGCGCGCCTCGGCCCACTCCGTGAACGCCAGGTACACCGCGTCGTCGTCGACGCGCCCGTCGGCGTCGGGCGTCGGCATCCGTTCGAGCAGCGTCAGACTCATCCCCCCATCCTCCCGGAGTTTCCTGCGCCGGGTCCCCTCCCTGCTGGTCGAGCAGCCGCGAAGCGGCCCTTCCACGCCGGTCGAGTAGCCGCGCAGCCGCCCCTGCATGCTGGTCGAGCAGCCGCGCAGCGGCCCCTCCACGCCGGCCGAGCAGCCGCGCAGCGGCCCCTCCACGCTGGTCGAGTAGCCGCGCAGCGGCGTATCGAGACCCACGTCCTGCAAGACGGTGGATCTCGATACGCCCTCTCCGAGGGCGACTCGATCAGCATGCTGATCCCGCTGAGCGGACGCGCAGCGGTCGTCCCTGCCGGATGAGCAGCCGCGCAGCGGCCCTTCCATGCTGGTCGAGTAGCCGCGCAGCGGCGTATCGAGACCCACCCACCGGACGACGGTGGATCTCGATACGCCCTCTCCGAGGGCTACTCGATCAGCATGCTGATGCCGCTGAGCGGACGCGCAGCGGCCGTCCCTGCCGCGCGAGCAGCCGCGCAGCGGCCCTTCCATGCTGGTCGAGCAGCCGCGCAGCGGCCCCTCCATGCTGGTCGAGTAGCCGCGCAGCGGCGTATCGAGACCGCGGGTCAGGCGAGCGCGCGCTCGACGTACGGGCGCAGGTCGGCGGCGAGGTGCAGCTCGCCGGCGGCCTCGGCGTCGAGGAGGGTCTGCGCGTCGTCGGCGCGGCGCTCGACGAACCAGCGGCGCAGCGGCACGGCGCGCTCCGGGCGCGAGAGCAGCTCGATCGCGTCGCCGGCCTGGATGCTCCCGCGGTGCAGGACCCGCAGGTAGGCGCCGGTGCGCCCCTCGTCGGCGAAGCGCTTGACCCAGTGCGGCTCGCCGAGCACGCGCTGGAAGGTCGCGCACGGCGTCCGCGGCATCGTCACCTCGACCTCGACCTTCTCGCCGATCCGCCAGCGCTCGCCGATCACGGCGCCGGTGAGATCGAGCCCCTCGACGCGCAGGTTCTCGCCGAACCGTCCGGGGGGCATCTCGTAGCCGAGCCGCTCCGCCCACCACTCGGCGTCCTCGCGGGCGTAGGCGTAGAGGGCCTTCGCCTCGCCGCCGTGGTGCGCGCGGTCGGCCTGCACGTCGGCGTAGACGCCGAGATCGCGGATGACGACCGGCCCCTCGACGGGGCGCTTGTCGATGGCGGTCACGCCGACCAGGCCCGGGTCCGGGAGCAGGCGGTCGACGCGGCAGACGGCGAGGAGTCGGGGCATGCGGTCATGCTCTCACCGCACAGCCCCGCTCGCGCGCAGAGGCTCGCCGGTGGGCGATGCGCGGGTGCTCGCCCCGTAGGCTCGCCGGGTGCGCGCCGCCCTCCCCGCTCCCCGTTTCGATCCGCTCCTCCTCGACGGCCTCGCGGAGGGCTACGCCGGCGACACCGGCGCCCGCGAGCACGCCGAGGGGCTCCGCTTCGACGGCGTCGACCTCACTGGAGCAGACCTGACGGCCGCCTCCTTCAGCGAGTGCGTGCTCGACGGCGTGGTCCTCGAGCGGGCGCAGCTGCGCGCCGCCTCCCTCGTGGAATCGCGGCTCGAGCGGCTGGACGTGCCGGGGCTGTCCGCGCCCCGCAGCCGCTGGCGCTCGATCGAGCTCGCGTCCTCCCGGCTGGGCTCGGCCGAGCTCTACGAGAGCACCTTCGAGCAGGTCCGCATCACGGACTGCAAGCTCGGCTACGTCAACCTGCGCGGAGCGACCCTGCGCGACGTCCTCTTCGAGCGCTGCACGATCGACGAGCTCGACCTCGGCGGGGCCACCGGTTCGCGGGTGGCCTTCACCGACTGCGACGTCCGCTCGCTCGAGCTGCCCGGCGCGAGGATCCAGGACCTCGACCTGCGCGGCGCCGAGCTGCACGTGCTCGGCGGTCTCGACGGGCTCCGCGGCGTCGCGCTCACGGAGCTGCAGCTCAGCCTGATGCTGCCGCTGTTCGCCGAGCACTTCGGCGTGCGGATCCTCGGCTGAAGCCCGCCGCCCGCTCTACGCGCGCCGTCGCCCGATCCGCCGGCTGAGCGCGCGGCGGCCCAGCAGGAACACCCCGAGCACGATCGTCGTGACGACCACGAAGCTCAGCTGCACGCCCTGCCCCGAGAGCACCCGCAGCAGCATCCCGCCGGCCACCGTCACGACCCAGACCACGATTCCGGAGACGAGGATGCGATCCGGCGTCCGCCAGGCGCGCGCGAGCACCCAGCCGAGCAGCAGCGCCGCGAGGAAGGGCCAGAGCGTCACGAGGAAGCCCTCGAGCACCGAGTCGCCGTCGTGCGTCCGCCGCCCGATCAGCACGAAGACCGCGACGAGGAGGACGTCCACCGCCAGGCCGAGCCCGGCGCGGCGGGTCATGCCGGCTCCGTCACGAAGTCGATCAGCTGCTCGACCCGGCCCAGCAGCGCGGGCTCCAGGTCCTTGAAGGTCCGGACCTGCCCGAGGATGCGCTGCCAGGCGCGCGCGATGTCGGCCTGCTCGTCGTGCGGCCAGCCGAGCGCCTGGCAGATGCCCTTCTTCCACTCGATCGAGCGCGGGACGTCGGGCCAGCGCTCGAGGCCGACGCGGGCCGGCTTGACCGCCTGCCAGACGTCGACGAAGGGATGGCCGACGACGAGGACGTGCGCGCCGTGCGGGCCGGCGGCGACCGCGTCGGCGATCCGCGACTCCTTCGACCCGCGGACGAGGTGATCGACGAGCACGCCGATCCGCCGTCCCGGGCCGGGAGCGAAGGCTCGGACCAGCTCGTCGAGGTTGTCCACGCCCTCGATGTACTCGACGACCACACCCTCGATCCGCAGATCGTGGCCCCAGACCTTCTCCACCAGCTCCGCGTCGTGCCGGCCCTCGACGTAGATGCGGCTCGGCAGCGCGACGCGCGCCTTCGCGTCCGCGACGTGGAAGGAGCCGGAGGCGGAGCGCGCGCGGCCGAGGTTCGCGTCGCGCTTGAGGCCGGGAGCCTTGAGCGACACCGGCTTGCCGTCGATGAGGAAGCCGGGTCCGATCGGGAAGACGCGCACCTTGCCGAAGCGGTCCTCGAGCTTCACCATCCGCAGCTCGACGCCGACGACCGCGCCGACGAAGCCGGAGGCGACCTCCTCGACCACGAGATCGCGCTCGGCCTCGACCACCGCGACCTCGACCGTGTTCTTCGCCCGCCAGTTCCCGGCGAGCACGTCCTGCCCGTACCTGTCCTCGTCCATCGCCTCGAGGGTAGCCCGCTGCTGCGGATGATCATCACTCTCGATTACCAGAATGTATTGCGATGTGTTTATGGATCTGGTCCACTGGTCCTGGCCGCCGACCGGTGGCCGCGTTCCTCGAAAGGCAGCACCATGAGCAGCACCGACCTCCACGCCGAGCACGACCTCACCGACCACCAGCACGGCGACGGCTGCGGCCACACCACCGTCCAGCACGACGACCACGTCGACTACGCGCACGGCACCCACCGCCACGCCCTGCACGGCGACCACTACGACGAGCACGGCGCCCACGCCGAGCACGTCGCCGCCGCCGACCAGTCCTGACCCGCGCGGCGGCAGCATGCTGGTCGCGGCGGCAGCATGCTGGTCGAGTAGCGCGAAGCGCGTATCGAGACCCGCCCACCGACCGACGGTCGATCTCGATACGCCCTCTCCGAGGGCTACTCGATCAGCATGAGCGCCCCATGCTGGTCGAGTAGCGCGAAGCGCGTATCGAGACCCCGCCGCCGGCGAGCATGACGCCGCGAGACCCCGCTCCCAGCCGCGGTGAGTAGGCTGGCGGGGATACAACGTGCTCCGGGGTCGGTGAGAGTCCGAACCGGCGGTGACAGTCCGCGAGCCGCTGACCACTTCGGTGGGAGGCGGTTGACCTGGTGGGATTCCGGGACCGACGGTGAAAGTCCGGATGGGAGGCAGCACGAGCGTCGCGCGCGAGCGCGGCGCTGAACGGCGGTGCCCGCGCACCGCCGCTCGCACCCCGGAGTTCGGCGACGAACGGAACCGGGAATGACGATCGACTTCGAGCACGCGATGCGCAGGGCGCTGTCCCTCGCCGAGCGCGGCCCCGCCCGCGGCGTGAATCCGCGTGTCGGCTGCGTCCTCCTCGCGCCCGACGGCACCGTCCTCGCCGAGGGCTGGCACCACGGCGCCGGCACCGCGCACGCCGAGGTCGACGCCCTCTCCGCCCTCGCCCCCGGCGCCGCGACCGGCGCCACCGCCGTCGTCTCCCTCGAGCCCTGCAACCACACCGGCCGCACCGGCCCCTGCAGCCGTGCCCTGATCGACGCCGGCGTCGCCCGCGTGGTCTACGCCGTCGGTGACCCCGGCGACCGCTCGGCCGGCGGCGGCGACACCCTGCGCGCGGCCGGCGTCGACGTGATCGAGGGCGTCCTCGCCGAGGAGGCGGAGGAGTTCCTGCACGTCTGGCTCGCCGCGACCCGCCGCCGCCGCCCCTGGGTGACCCTCAAGTGGGCATCCACGCTCGACGGCCGCACCGCCGCCGCCGACGGCAGCAGCCGCTGGATCACCGGCGCCGCGGCCCGCCAGCGCGTGCACGAGCAGCGCGCCACCGCGGACGCGATCCTCGTCGGCACCGGCACGGTCCTCGCCGACGACCCGAGCCTCACCGCCCGCGGCGACGCCGGCGAGCTCCTCGCCGAGCAGCCGCTGCCCGTCGTCGTCGGCACCCGCGCCGTCCCCGCCGGCGCCCGCGTCCTCGAGCACCCGCGCCCCCCGGTCCTCGAGCGCACCCACGACCTCGCCGCGGTCCTCGACCGCCTCTACGACGCCGAGATCCGCCACGTCTACGTCGAGGGCGGCCCGACGCTGGCCTCCGCACTCGTCGCCGACGGGCTCGTCGACGAGTTCCTCGTCTACCTCGCCCCCGCGCTGCTCGGCGGCCCGCGGCTCGCGCTCGACGACCTGGGCGTCGAGAGCATCGCCGGCGCGCACCGCCTCGATCTCCGCTCCGTGGAGGTCCTCGGCGGCGACCTCCTCGTCACCGCCCGGCCGGGCTCCCCCGCCCGCCGGCAGCTCGCCCCGCAGAAGGAGTCCTGATGTTCACCGGAATCATCGAGGAGGTCGGCGTCGTCACGGCCGTCTCGGCAGGGAGCGACGCGATCCGCCTGACCGTGCGCGGCCCGCTGGCCGTCGAGGGCGCCCGGCACGGCGACTCCATCGCGGTCTCGGGCGTCTGCCTCACCGTCGTCGACCAGTCGGCGGACGGCTTCACCGCCGACGTGATGGCGCAGACCCTGCGGATGTCCACGCTCGACGGCGTCGCGGTCGGCGACCCCGTCAACCTCGAGCGCGCGGCGCTGGTCGGCGACCGCCTCGGCGGCCACATCGTCCAGGGCCACATCGACGGAACCGCGACGCTGCTCGCGGTCACCCCCGGCGACGCCTGGCGCGTGCTGCGCTTCTCCCTCCCCGCCGAGGCCGCCCCGCTCGTCACCGACAAGGGCTCGATCGCGGTCGACGGCGTCTCGCTGACCGTCTCGGCGATCAGTCCCGCCACCGAGCCGGAGCAGTGGTTCGAGGTCTCGCTCATCCCCGAGACCCTGGCCGCCACCACCCTCGGCGCCCGCGTCGTCGGCGACCGCGTCAACATCGAGACCGACATCCTCGCCCGCCACGTCGAGCGGATGCTCGCCCTGCGGTCCGCCGCCGACGAAGGAGGCCGGGCATGAGCCTCGCCACGATCCCCGAGGCCGTCGCTGCCCTCCGCGCCGGCCGCCCGATCATCGTCGCCGACGACGAGGGCCGCGAGAACGAGGGCGACGTCATCGTCTCGGCCCAGCTCGCGAGCCAGGAGACGATCGCCTGGATGGTGCGCCACTCCTCCGGCTTCATCTGCGCGCCGATGACGAACGAGATCGCCGACCGCCTGGAGCTTCCGCTGATGGTCGTCGACAACGAGGACCCGCGCGGCACCGCGTACACGATCTCGGTCGACGCCGCGGACCGCCTCTCCACCGGCATCAGCGCGTCCGACCGCGCGCACACGCTCCGCGTGCTGGCCGACCCGGAGGCGACCCCGGCGCGACTGCACCGGCCCGGCCACATCCTGCCGCTGCGCGCCGTGGAGGGCGGCGTGCGCGAGCGCGACGGCCACACGGAGGCGGCGGTCGACCTGATGAAGCTCGCCGGGCTCGAGCCCGTCGGCGCCATCTCGGAGATCGTGGCGGAGGACGGCGAGATGATGCGCCTCCCCGGCCTGATCGCGCTCGGCGAGCGCGAGGGCGTGCCGGTCACCACGGTGGCCGCCCTGATCGCCTACCTCGAGGAGCACCACGCCGAGCTGGACGCCTCGAGCGTGGAGCCCGCCCGGGACACCCCGCGGGTGATCTTCGAGGTCGAGACGACCGTGCCGACCACGCACGGGCCGTTCCAGCTGCGCGCCTACCGCGACCGCCAGACCGGCGCCGACCACGTCGCCGTCGTGGCGGGCTACATCGGCGACGGTCACGGCACGCTCGTGCGGGTGCACTCCGAGTGCCTCACCGGCGAGGCCTTCGGCTCGCTGAAGTGCGAGTGCGGACCGCAGCTCGACGCCGCGCTCGACACGATCCAGCGCGACGGCGGCGTCGTGATCTACCTCCGCGGGCACGAGGGCCGCGGCATCGGCCTGATCAACAAGCTCCGCGCCTACCGCCTCCAGGAGGACGGGCTCGACACCCTCGACGCCAACCTCGCCCTCGGCCTGCCCGCCGACGCCCGCGACTACGGCGCCGCCGTCGGCATCCTCGAGGACCTCGGCGTCACCGACGTCCGCCTGCTCACCAACAACCCGGAGAAGGTGCGCCAGCTCACCGACCGCGGCATCACCGTGTCCGAGCGCGTGCCGCTGGTGGCCGGGGTCGGCGCCTTCAACCAGGGCTACCTCGCGACCAAGCGCGACCGGATGGGCCACTTCAGCGATCTCGACCCCCTCGTCGGACTCGACCCCCTCGACGCCGGACCCTCCGGCGCGACACCGAAGGAGTAAGCCATGGCCGGTAGCGGCGCCCCCACCACCTCCACCGTCGACGGGAGCGGCCTCCGCGTCGTCGTCGTCGCGGGGACCTGGCACCAGCAGATCAGCGACGGGCTGATCGCCGGCGCGAAGGCCGCGCTCGACGAGTCCGGCGCCTCCTGGTCGCTCGTGCGCGTCCCCGGCTCGTTCGAGCTGCCGGTCGCCGCGAAGGCCGCCCTCGAGGCCGGCGCCGACGCGGTGGTCGCCCTCGGCGTCATCATCCGCGGCGGCACCCCGCACTTCGAGTACGTCTCGGACGCGGCGACCTCGGGCCTGACGAACGTCTCGATCCAGACCGGCAAGCCGGTCGGCTTCGGCGTGCTCACCCTCGACACTGAGCAGCAGGGCATCGACCGCGCCGGCCTGCCCGGCTCGAAGGAGGACAAGGGCCGCGAGGCGGCGGAGGCGGCGATCGCGACCGCGCTCGTCCTCCGCGAGCTGCGCGGCTAGCCGCGACCCCGAGCGCCGACGCCCCCCTTGTCGGGGGCGTCGGCGCACTTCGCGGAGAGGCGCTCTTGCTGAGAAGACCCGGAGTAAAGTGGACGGGTCGTCACGAGCGGCCCTATCCTCCCTCCCCCTCGGCCCCCGCGGCCCGCAGCGCCCGATCGACGCCGCCCCCGCCGGCACCGGGAGACCCCTCCACCGGAGCAGCCCTCTTCCATGTCTTCTTCCCGTACCGCAGCCGACGCTCCCGCCGCCGCCCCGCAGAACTCGCGGGGCCGGGTCATCCTGGCGAGCCTCATCGGCACCTCGATCGAGTTCTACGACTTCTACGCCTACGCGACGGCCGCCGTCCTGGTCTTCCCCTCGCTCTTCTTCGTCAACGAGGACCCGGCGGTCGCCCTCCTCGCCTCCTTCGCGGTCTTCGGCGTCGCCTTCATCGCCCGCCCGATCGGGTCGATCATCTTCGGCCACTTCGGCGACCGCGTCGGCCGCAAGGGGACCCTCGTCGCCTCGCTGCTCACGATGGGCATCGCGACCTTCCTGATCGGCTGCCTGCCGACCGCCCTCACGCCCGGCTGGGAGTTCCTCGCCCCGTTCCTGCTCGTCGTGATGCGCTTCTGCCAGGGCCTCGGCCTCGGCGGCGAGTGGTCCGGCGCCGCGCTCCTCGCGACCGAGAACGCTCCCGCCAACAAGCGCGCCATCTACGGCACGTTCCCCCAGCTCGGCGCCCCGATCGGCTTCATCGTCGCGAACGTGCTCTTCCTCGTGCTGGCGAGCACCATGAGCGACGAGACCTTCGCGGCCTGGGGCTGGCGGGTGCCGTTCCTCGCGAGCGCCGTGCTGGTGATCGTCGGCCTCTACGTGCGCCTCAAGCTCGTCGAGACCCCCGCGTTCCAGAAGGTCGTCGACAACGGCGAGGTGGCCAAGCTGCCGCTCGCCCGCGTCTTCAAGACGAGCTGGCGCCCGCTCATCCTCGGCACGTTCATCATGCTGGCGACCTACGTGCTCTTCTACCTGATGACCACGTTCACGCTGACCTACGGCACCACGCCCTCCGATGCGGCGACCCCGGGCCTCGGCTACAGCCGCAACGACTTCCTGATCATGCTGATCGTCGGCGTCGTCTTCTTCGGGATCTTCACGCTCGTCTCCGGCCCGCTGGCCGAGAAGTTCGGCCGCCGCCGCACGCTGCTCGTCGTCACCTCGGCGATCCTCGTCTTCGGCCTGCTCTTCGTCCCGCTGTTCAGCGGCGGCTTCGCCGGCGTGATGGCGGTGCTGATCCTCGGCTTCACGCTGATGGGTCTCACCTTCGGCCCGATGGGCGCCGTCCTGCCCGAGCTGTTCCCGACCAACGTCCGCTACACCGGCTCGGCGATGTCGTACAACCTGGCGTCGATCCTCGGAGCGGCGCTCGCGCCGATCATCGCGGTGGCGCTCTGGCAGTCGGCCGGCGGCAGCACGCTGCTGGTGGGCCTCTACCTCAGCGGCGCGGCGGTGCTCACGCTCATCGCGCTGCTGCTCTCGAAGGAGACCCAGCACACGGCGTACCACGACAACGTGTCGTAGGACGCTCCTGCCCTGCACGTCCGGCCCGTCGGTCCCCCCGGCGGGCCGGACCTGTCTCCGGGCCCGTGCGAAAGGACGCGGCGCCGGCCCTTCATGCCGGTCGACCCTTCATGCCGGTCGACCCTTCATGCCGGTCGACCCTTGATGCTGGTCGACCCTTGATGCTGGTCGACCCTTCATGCTGGTCGAGTAGCCCCGCAGGGGCGTATCGAGACCCACCGTCCCCGACAGGGCCGGTCTGCGGACTCGCGTTCAGACGCCGGTGGATCTCGATGCGCCCGCTCCGCGGGCCACTCGATCAGCACGGCTTCCCGTCCCGATCGAGGGCCGGTTCGCAGCCACGAAGGGGCAAGATGGACGGCGGTCCACAAGAAGTACGGCAAGGCGTGAGCGAGGACGAACGAGCGATGAGCAGCACCACGGAGAGCACGCGCGGCGGACGGCGCCCCCGCCGCGGCAAGGACGACGGACCCCGCGCCTCCTTCTCGCAGCTCGTCCCCTATCTGCTCGAGCACCGCGGCATCCTCTCGGTCGTGGTCGTGCTCAGCCTGTTCGGCGCCGCCGCCAGCCTCGCCCAGCCGCTCGTCGTCGGCCAGGTCATCACCCGCGTGCAGGACGGTCTCGACCTCGGCCCGCTGGTCTGGGCGCTCCTCGTGCTCGTCGTCGCCTCCGGCCTCATCTCCGGCTTCGCGCACTACCTCCTCCAGCGCACCGGCGAGGGCATCGTGCTCTCCAGCCGCCGCCGGCTCGTCGCGCGGCTGCTTCGCCTGCCGATCCGCGAGTTCGACGCCCGCCGTACCGGCGACCTCGTCTCCCGCGTCGGCTCCGACTCCACGCTGCTGCGCGCCGTGCTCACCCAGGGCCTCGTCGACTCGATCGCCGGCTCGCTGCTCTTCGTCGGTGCGATCGTCGCCATGGCGATCATCGACTGGGTGCTGCTGCTGATCATCGTGGTCGTCGTCGCCGTCGCGCTCGGCGCCGCGCTGACCCTCGGTCGCGGCATCCGCGTCGCCAGCCGGAAGGCGCAGGAGAAGGTCGGCGACCTCGCCGCCGCCGTCGAGCGCGCGATCAGCGCCGTCCGCACCATCCGCGCCGCCGGCGCGACCGACCGCGAGATCGCCGTCGTCGACACCCACGCGACCGAGGCCTACCGCCTCGGCATCCGCGTCGCGCACATCTCCGCGCTCGTCGTCCCGGTGGCCGGCATCGCGATGCAGGTCGCCTTCCTCGCCGTCCTCGGCGTCGGCGGCTACCGCGTCGCCTCGGGCGCGATCGACATCGCGCAGCTGGTCTCGTTCATCCTCTTCCTCTTCATGATGGTGATGCCGCTGGGCAACTTCATCGGCGCGATCACCTCGGTCAACTCGGCGCTCGGCGCGCTCGGCCGGATCCAGGAGATCATCGATCTGCCGATCGAGGGCGACGGCGAGCGCGACGGCGGCGGGCTCGGCCCGGGCGTCGCGGACTCCGCGATCGCCTTCGACGACGTCGTCTTCTCCTACGACGAGAAGGCCCTCGACGCCGACGAGGACGCCCGCGACCGCACCGTCCTGCGCGGCGTCTCGTTCACCGTCCCGCGCGGCAAGCGCACCGCCCTGGTCGGCCCGTCCGGCGCCGGCAAGAGCACGATCCTCGCGCTGATCGAGCGCTTCTACGACCCCGAGGCCGGCGTCGTCCGGCTCGGCGGCGTCGACATCACCGCCATCGACCGCGACGCCCTCCGCGCCCAGATCGGCTACGTCGAGCAGGACGCGCCGGTGCTGGCCGGCACCCTCCGCGAGAACCTCGTGCTCGGCCGACCGGACGCCTCCGACGAGGACTGCCTGCGGGTGCTCGAGGCCGTGAACCTCACCGACGTGCTCGAGCGCAACCCGCTCGGACTGAACGCGCCCGTCGGCGAGAGCGGCGTCATGCTCTCGGGCGGAGAGCGCCAGCGCCTCGCCATCGGGCGCGCGCTCCTCGCGGCCCCGCCGATCCTGCTGCTCGACGAGTCCACCTCGAGCCTGGACGGCCTCAACGAGCAGCGCCTGCGCCTCGCGATCGACGCCGTGGCCGAGAACCGCACGCTGCTCGTGATCGCGCACCGCCTCTCGACGGTCGTCGACTCCGACCAGATCGTGGTGCTGCAGAAGGGCGAGGTCGTCGGGATCGGCACGCACTCCGAGCTCGTCGAGTCGACGCCGCTCTACCGCGACCTGGCCAAGCACCAGCTGCTGGTCTGAGCGCGGCCCCGGCCCGGTCAGCGCGGCGGCATCCGCAGCGCGCCGTCGAGGCGGATCACCTCGCCGTTGAGCATCGGGTTCTCGATCACGTGGCGCACGAGCGCGGCGAACTCCGACGGCCGGCCGAGCCGGGCCGGGTGCGGCACCGCCTCGCCGAGGGCGGCGCGCGCCGCCTCCGGCAGCCCGGCGAGCAGGGGGGTGTCGAAGGTGCCGGGCGCGATCGAGACGACGCGGATCAGCGCGGACGCCAGCTCGCGCGCGAGCGGCAGGGTCAGCGCGGCCACGGCGCCTTTCGAGGCGGCGTAGGCCGCCTGCCCGATCTGCCCCTCGAAGGCGGCGATCGACGCCGTGGTGATCAGGACCCCGCGCTCTCCGTCGACCGGCTCGCCCTCGGCGATCGCGGCCGCCGCGAGCCGCAGGACGTTCAGCGTGCCGACGGTGTTGATCCGCAGGACGCGCTCGAAGGCGTCGAGCGCCAGCGGCCCGTCACGGCCGAGGAGCCGACCCGGCGTGGCGACGCCGGCGCAGGTCACCGCGATCCGCAGTCCCTCGGCAGCCGTCACGGCCCGCTGGACCGCATCGGCGTCGAGGACGTCGCCCGAGATCCGCAGGACCGACTCCGGCAGGTCGGCGCTGTCGAGCGCCGCCGGCAGGTCGAGCACGACGACTCGCGCTCCGGCCTCGGCGAGGGCTCGCGCCGTTGCGGCCCCGAGCCCCGAGGCTCCCCCGGAGACCAGCGCCGCGCAGCCCTCGACGCGCATCAGGGGGCGATCGTCGGCGCGGGCGCGTCGGTGGAGAGCGCCTCGGCGGAGCAGTCGGTGAGGGTGCGGTCGTAGTCGGCGATCGCCTCCTGCGCGGCCAGCCACTCCGTCTCGCTGAGCGAGCCGTCCGGCGCCGGGGGCCGCTCGTTGAGGCCGTAGCGCGCGAGGCACCGGGTGATCAGCTGCGAGACCGTGTCGCCCTCGGTCACCGCTCCGGTCGCGACGGGCGTCGGCTCGGTCGCCCGGATGGTCCGCGCGGGCGTGGCACCGGAGTCGGGCACCTCGGCCGGGTCCAGCGTGCAGCCCGCGAGCGGGGCCAGCAGCAGCACGGCCGCGACGGCCGACGGCAGGCGGGCGGCGCGGAGCCGGGAGCGCTCGGGCATGGACGACCTCGGGAGTGGATGACGGCGGAGGACGGCAGGGCGCCGGAGGAGCGGTGCCGGCCGGGTTCGTGGCGAGCGTAGCGCAGGCGCTCGGACCGGGGCGTCCGGGGTGCGCGGAACGACGGGCCGCGGCCCTGACGGGGGGTCAGGGCGCCGCGAGCGCCCACATCGCCACCGCGCTCGCCGCCGCGACGTTCAGCGAGTCGATCCCGTGCCGCATCGGGATCTGCACCGCGACGTCCGCGGCGGCCAGCGCCTCGGCGGTGAGCCCCTCCCCCTCGGTGCCGAGGACGAGCGCGACCCGCTCCGGGGCGTCCACCGCGAAGTCACGCAGCGGCACCGCCTCCGGCGTCAGCGCCATCGCGGCGATCGAGAAGCCGGCCCCGTGCAGCAGCGCGCGCGTGCTCGGCCAGTCGCCCACCCGCGTCCACGGCACCTGGAGCACCGTGCCCATGCTGACGCGGATCGCCCGGCGGTAGAAGGGGTCGGAGCAGCGCGGGGTCACCAGCACGGCGTCGGCGCCGATCGCGCCGACCGAGCGGAAGATCGCGCCGACGTTGGTCGGGTCGACCACGTTCTCGAGCACGACCACGCGGCGCGCGTCGGCGAGCAGCGCCGCCGGGTCGGCCAGGACGGGACGGTCCAGCGCAGCGATCAGGCCGCGGTGCAGCGTGTAGCCGGTCAGCTCGGCCAGCAGCTCACCGGGCCCGGTGAACACCGGCACGTCGCGGTCGCCGAGCAGCCGCTCGGCCTCCTCGACCGAGCCCCCGAGCGAGAGCACCGAGCGCGGCCGGTGACCGGCGGCGAGCGCCCGCTCGAGGACCAGCGCCGACTCCGCGAGGTAGAGCCCGTGCGGGCCGCGGGCGTTCTTCAGCGCGACGTCCGTGGCGTGCGCGTAGTCGCGCAGCCGGGGATCCTCGAGCGAGCGGACCTCGATCAGCTCCACGGATCAGGCGAAGGGGTCGGGGGTGAGCGTGTACTTCGTGCTGAGGTACTCGTGAATGCCCTCGAGCCCGCCCTCGCGGCCGAGCCCCGACTGCTTGACGCCGCCGAAGGGCGCCGCGGCGTTCGAGACGACGCCGACGTTCAGGCCCATCATCCCGGTGGCGAGCCGCTCGATCATCCGCTGGCCGCGGGCGAGGTCGCGGGTGAAGACGTACGAGACGAGCCCGAACTCGGTGTCGTTCGCGAGGGCGACCGCCTCGTCCTCGTCGCGGAACGGAACGATCGCGAGCACCGGGCCGAAGATCTCGGTGCGCAGGATCTCGCTGCCGGCCGCGACCCCCGCGAGCACCGTCGGCTCGTAGAAGTGCCCCGCTCCGTCGATGCCGTGCCCGCCGACCCGGACCTCGGCGCCGCGCTCGACGGCGTCCCGGACCAGCGAGGAGGCCTTCTCGACGGCGCGGTCGTCGATCAGCGGACCGATCGTGACGCCCGACTCGGTGCCGCGGCCGACGGTCAGCGCGCGGACGCGCTCCGTGACGCGGGCTGCGAACTCCTCGGCGAGCGACTCGTGCACGAAGAAGCGGTTGGCGGCCGTGCAGGCCTGGCCGATGTTGCGGAACTTCGCGAGCATCGCGCCCTCGACTGCGCGGTCGAGATCGGCGTCCTCGAAGACCACGAACGGCGCGTTGCCGCCGAGCTCCATCGAGGTGCGCAGGACGCCCTCGGCCGCCTGCTGCAGCAGCGTCCGCCCGACCGGCGTCGAGCCGGTGAAGGAGAGCTTGCGCAGCCGCGGGTCCGACAGGATCGGCTCCGACACCGCTCCGGCCGCGGAGGTGGTGACCACGTTGACGACGCCGTCCGGCACCCCCGCCTCGGCGAGCAGGGCCGCGAAGGCGAGCGTCGTCAGCGGCGTGAGCTCGGCGGGCTTCACCACGACGGTGCAGCCGGCGGCGAGGGCCGGGGCGATCTTGCGCGTCGCCATCGCGAGCGGGAAGTTCCACGGGGTGATCAGATAGCACGGGCCGATCGGGTGCTGCGAGACGATCATCCGCCCCGTGCCCTCCGGGTTCACGCCGTAGCGACCCGAGATGCGCACCGCCTCCTCGCTGAACCAGCGGAGGAACTCGCCGCCGTAGGCGACCTCGCCGAGCGCCTCCGCGAACGGCTTGCCCATCTCCAGCGTCATCAGCAGCGCGAAGTCGTCCTTGCGCTCCTGCAGCAGGTCGAAGGCGCGGCGGAGGATCTCCGCGCGCTTCCGCGGCGCCGTCGCGGCCCAGGCCGGCCCGGCCTCGACGGCGGCGTCGAGCGCCCGCAGGCCGTCCTCCGGAGTCGCGTCGGCGATGGTGCGGATCACCTCGCCGGTGGCCGGATCCTCGACGTCGATCGTGCCGCCGCCCGAGCCGTCGACCCAGGCGCCGCCGATGAGCAGCTGCGACGGGACGCGGGCGAGCAGGGCCGCCTCGGCGGCGCTTCGAACGACGGAATCACTCACGAGAACACTCTTCCTGTGCGGATCGAGTCGCGCGGACCCCGCACGACGATGCTTCTCAGTCTACGACCGCCCCCTGACTCACCTCAGGAGCCGGTCACCCCTGTGGACGACGGAGCCCCTGTGGAGGAGGGAAGCACGGTGGAGGAGATCTCGACGCGCACGCCCGCCTCGGCCAGCTCGCGCAGCGCCGCGGCGCTCGCCTCGGGCGAGACCCCGGCGACGAGGTCGGACAGCACGCGCACCTCCAGGCCGGCCGCGCGCGCATCGAGGGCCGAGGCCCGGACGCAGTAGTCGGTGGCGAGCCCGACGACGTCGAGCTCGGTCACGCCCAGGCGCTCGAGCAGCGCCGGAACCGGCGCGCCGTCGTCAGCGGTCCCCTCGAAGGCCGAGTAGGACGGCTTCCCCTGGCCCTTGCGGATGTGCACGTCGACCGCGTCGACCGCGAGCGCCGGGTGGTACTCCGCACCGGCCGTCCCCGCCACGCAGTGCACCGGCCAGGTATCGACGAAGTCGGGCTCGGCGGCGAAGTGCCCGCCGTTGTCGGAGTCGCCGTCGTGCCAGTCGCGCGAGGCGAGCACCGTCGCGTAGCGGCCGGCGCTCGTGGCCAGGTGGGCGGTGATCCCCTCCGCGACGCGCGTGCCGCCGGCGACGGCGAGGGCGCCCTCCTCGGTGAAGTCGTTCTGAACGTCGACGATCAGGAGTGCCGTGGTCATGGTGGTCCTCTCGGAGCGGGAGCGGGAGCGGGGCGGTGCGGGAGCGGTGCGGGCGGGCCGGTCAGGAATCGGAGAGCGCGCCGCCGCAGCGGTAGACGCCGGTGACGAGCGTGTCGATGGCGGACTTCGCCGAGTCGGAGACGTCGCCGAGCGCGTAGACCGCGAAGGTGAGCGCCGTGCCGTCCTGGGCGTCGACGACGCCGGCGAGCGTGTAGCCGGTGTCGATCCAGCCGGTCTTCGCGCGGACGGCACCGTCGGCCACCGCGTTGTCGCCGGCGAACCGGTCGGCGTAGGAGAGCGAGCCGGTGCGCCCCGAGACCGGGAGGCCGTCGAGGAGGACGCCGAGCGGCCCCTCCCGCGCCTGGACCTTCCGCAGCAGGCTCGTGAAGTAGGCCGGAGCCACCGCGTTGTCGTCGCTGAGTCCCGAGCCGTCGACGATCGTGATGCCGGCCGTGTCCACTCCGTAGCCGGCGAGACCCTGGAGGACACCCGCCTGCTCCGCGCCGAAGTCGTTGCCGGAGCCCGTCCGGATCGCGACCAGCCGCGCGAGCATCTCGGCGATCGCGTTGTCCGAGACGAGCAGCATCTGCTGCACGAGCGTGCTCACCGGGGCCGACTCGACGGTGCCGAGCACTCGCGCTCCGGCCGGGGCGGTGCCGGTGCTCACCATCGGCGAGCCGGACAGCTCGTCCGCGAAGGCGTCGCCCGCCCGGCCGATCGGGTCCTCGCCGCGGCGAGAGGTAGCGGCGGTCGGATCCGCGCGGTCGCCGTCGACCTGCAGGGCGGTGATCTCGGGCATGTAGCCGTCGGTCTGCTCCTTGCGGTTCCAGCTCGGCTGCCAGGTGTCGCCGGAGTAGAGCGAGGCGTCGAGCATGACGGACGAGATCGCGGTGCCCGCGGTCGCCGGGTCGGCGTCCCAGGCGGCCTCGACCTGCGCGGCGAGGTCGTCGAGGTGCGCGGCGCCGGCGTAGACCGACTCCTGACCACTCGGCAGGCGGCTGAGCGTGAGGTCGCCCCCGCCGACCAGCACGACGCTGCCGGGAGCGTCGCCCGCGACCACCGTCGTGGCGATGCGCGTGTCGGGGCCGAGGACGGCGAGCGCGCTGGCGGCGGTGAGGATCTTCAGGGCGGAGGCGGTGCGCGAGGCGGTCGTGCCGCCGCGGTCGAAGAGCACCTCGCCGGTCGCCGCATCGACGACCCGCGCCTGCATCGAGCCGAGGCGCGGATCCGCCGCGAGCTCGGCGACGGAGCAGGTGCGCAGCGCCTCGGTTGTCTCGGTGCCGGCCGGGCGGGCGGTCGGCGTCGGCGTCGGCGTCGGCGTGGCCGTCGTCGTCGCGGTGGCGGGTGCAGAGGCGGTGGGCGCCGCGGCGGGAGTCGCCGTGCGGCCGATCGCCGTCCCTGCGCCGAAGGCTCCGACGCCCAGCAGCACGGCGACGACGGCTGCGGCGGCCACGAGGGCGCGCGGTCGGCGGCGGGGCGGGGTGTCGGTCATCCGAACCAGGGTAGCCGGACGGGATCGACGGGGCCTGGGGGCGAGGGATCCGTTCGAGGGATCCGAGGCGTCGGCTGCACGTGCGGCTGCACCACGGGAAGGAATGCGGAGCCGCCTGTCGGAATCGAACCGACGACCTTCTCATTACGAGTGAGACGCTCTACCGACTGAGCTAAGGCGGCGTGCTCGCGAGGCGCTGGCCCCGGACACGATTACACAGCATAGCCTGCTCGCGGGCCGGGGCGTGAATCGGTGCGCGCAGCCCGCCGGCTACTCGGCGAGCGCGCCGCGCAGCTCCTCGAACGAGTGCACGATGAGTCCCGGGAGCGCGTCGCGACCGTCGTGGTCGACCCAGCCGGCCCAGGCGTGCCGCATGGCGGCGAGGCCGAGCAGGGTGAGCATCCGGGCCCGGCTGCGCACCGCCTCGGCGTCCGTCCCGCCGCGGGTGAGGCGCTCGGCGACCAGATCCTCGATCGCGAGCTCGAACTCCCGCATGCCGGCGATCTTGAGGCCGACCAGCTGCGGGTGCTCGCGGAAGAGGCTGCGCCGCAGCAGGTGCAGCTCGCGGTCCTCCTCCCCCGGGACCTCCGCCGCCGCGACGAAGACCGCCTGCAGATCGACGAGGAGCGGCGCGTCGCCCGCCAGGAACGCGGCGGCCGTCTCGTCGGAGATCACCGGGAGGCCGCCGACCAGCGCGTCCTCCTTCGAGGCGAAGTAGTTGAAGAAGGTGCGCGTGGAGACGTCGGCCGTCCGCGAGACGTCCTCGATCGTGACGCGGTCCGGCCCGCGCTCGCTCGCGAGCCGCAGCACGGCGGTCTCGATCGCGCGCCGGGTCGCGAGGCGCTTGCGCTCCCGGAGTCCCGGCTGCTCCGGCGCGCCGCGGCGCTCCTGCTCGGTCAGCACTGCGGGTCCTCCTCGGGGACGACGCCCTCGAGCAGGTACGCGTCGACCGCGTCGTTCACGCACGAGTTCGACTTGTTGTAGGCCGTGTGGCCCTCGCCGTCGAAGGTCACGAGGTGCCCGTCGGACAGCTCCTCCGCCAGCGCCTGCGCCCAGACGTAGGGGGTCGCCGGGTCGTTGGTGGTGCCCACCACGAGGATCGGGCCCGAGCCCTCCGCCGTGATCGGCGCGCGCGAGCCCTCGAAGGCGGCCGGCCATTCGCCGCAGAGGATGTCGCCGTAGGCGAGGTAGCGGCCGAGCGTCGGCGCCGCCGCTTCGAGCTCCGCGGCGTCCGCCCGCATCGACTCCGTCTCGGCGTCATAGGCGTAGTCGACGCAGTTGATCGCGAGGAAGGCCTCGGTCGCGTTGTCGGAGTAGTCGCCGTCGGCTGTCCGGCCGTTGTAGGCGTCCGCGTACTGGAAGGCGATCTCCGCGCCGCCCTGCCGCACGTCCGTCAGCATCTCGCTCAGCCCGCCCCAGGAGGAGGCGGAGTAGAGCGGGTAGACGATCGCGGTGAGCAGCGTGCTCGATCCGAGCTGCCGGCCGTCCTGGGCGCGGATCGGCGAGGCGTCGACCCGCTCCAGCATCGCGGCGACCTGCGCCATCGCCTCGTCGACCGTGCCGGTGAAGGGGCAGCCCTCGCCGCCGAGGCAGGCGGTGAGATACGCGCGCAGGGCGCTCTCGAAGCCGATCGCCTGCTCGCGGACGACGTCGAGCGAGGTCGCGGCCGGGTCGATCGCGCCGTCGAGCACGAGCCGGCCGACGCGATCGGGGAAGAGGCCGGCGTAGGTGGCGCCGAGGAAGGTGCCGTAGGAGTAGCCGAGGTAGTGCAGCGACTCGTCGCCGAGCGCCGCGCGCAGCACGTCGAGATCGCGGGCCGCGCTGGTGGTGCCGACCTCGGGCAGCAGCGCTCCGCTGCGCTCCTCGCAGGCGGCGGCGAAGGCGGCGGACGCGGTGCGCTGCGCGGCGATCCACTCGTCGCTGCCGCGCTCGCCCGGGACGATGTCGTAGAGGTAGGAGTCGAGTCCGGCGGCGTCGAGGCAGGACACCGCGGTCGAGGCGCCGACGCCGCGCGGGTCGAAGCCGACCACGTCGAAGCGGGCGGCGAGCTCGTCGTCCACGGCGAAGTCCAGGCTGTCGCGGATGAGGTCGACCCCGGAGCCGCCGGGCCCGCCCGGGTTGACCAGGAGGGAGCCGATCGCGTCCCCGCCCGTCGCCGGGTGGCGGACCAGGGCGATCGAGGCGGTTTCGCCGGCCGGGTCGTC
The DNA here is from genome assembly GCF_004011135.1 of Rathayibacter festucae DSM 15932. Lineage (NCBI taxonomy): Bacteria > Bacillati > Actinomycetota > Actinomycetes > Micrococcales > Microbacteriaceae > Rathayibacter > Rathayibacter festucae. The sequence goes on from NZ_CP028137.1 coordinate 2,438,275, forward strand.
CCAGTCGAGCGGGACCGTCGCGTCGGTGCACTGCATGCCCTCGCCGCAGTCGTCCCAGACCAGGACCTGGCCGTAGTACTGCTCGAGAGCGGCGTCGACGGCCTGCGGGGCGGGGGTGGAGGTGCGCTCGGGCGAGGGTCCGGGAGCGAAGCAGCCGGAGAGCAGTGCGACCGCTGCGCCGACCGCGGCGAGCGCCGACCAGCGGCCCGGGCGCCTCACGCGGCCACCGGGCGCCGTGCGGCGACCACGAGCATCGCCTCGAGGGCGAGGACGGGCGAGACGTTCGCGTCGATGCGCTGCCGGGCCTCCGCCACGGCGTCGAGCACCGCGAGCGTGCGCTCGGGGGCGGTGGCCGAGGCGAGTGCCGTCATCTCGCTCCGCACCTCCTCGTTGATCACGCCGCCGGGGGCGCCGAGCTGGAGGCGCACGACATCGCGGTAGAGCGAGAGCAGGTCGACGAGGATGCGGTCGAGGCCGTCGCGGAGGCTGCGCGTCGCCCGGCGCTTCTGGTCCTCCTCGAGGGTGCGCAGCTGCGAGCGGAGCTGGGCGGGGATCGTGCCGCCGGGCTCGACGCCGAGCGACCGGAGCGCCTGCTGGCGCTCGACCTCGTCGCGCTCGAGCGTGTAGGCCTTCGCGTCCTCGGTGGCGACCTCGATCATCCGCGCGGCGCCGAGCACCGCGTCGGACACCCCGCGCAGGCTCAGCGCGATCCGGAGGGTCTCCTCGCGCCGCTCGCGGGCGTTCGCATCGGTCGCGAGCCGGTGCGCCATGCCGATGTGGCTCTGGGCCTGGCGGGCGGCGCGCTCCGCCGTCTCCGCGTCGACGCCGTCGCGGCGCTCGAGCAGGCCGGCGACGTCCTCGACGCTGGGGACGCGCAGGCGCACCGAGCGCACCCGCGAGCGGATCGTCGGCAGCAGGTCGGCCTCGCTGGGCGCGCAGAGGATCCAGACGGTGCGCTCGGGTGGCTCCTCGAGCGCCTTCAGCAGCACGTTCGAGGTGCGCTCGCTCATCCGGTCGGCGTCCTCGATGACCATCACCCGGTAGCGCGAGACAGACGGCGAGTACTGCGAGGACGAGACGAGACGGCGCACCTCCTCGATCGAGATGATGACGCGCTCGGTGGCGAGGACCGCGAGGTCGGGGTGCGAGCGGGCGGCGACCTGCGCGCAGTCCGGGCACTCGCCGCAGCCGCCGCGGCGGCAGAGCAGCGCGGAGGCGAACGCGTAGGCGAGGTTGGAGCGGCCGGAGCCGGGCGGCCCGGTGATCAGCCAGGAGTGGGTCATCGAGGTCGACTCGTGCCCCCTCTCGTCGCGGGGGGTCGAGGCGTCGCGCAGGGCGCCGATGGCGTGCTCCTGGCCGACGAGCTGGCTCCAGACGGTCACGGGTCCAGGCTAACCGCGAGGTCCGACAGCGGGCCGGGCGTCGCGGGGACCGGGGACGAGCAGGGGCTCGATGCGGGCGCGGACCGCGGCGGCGAGCTCCTCGACGGGACGGCTCGCGTCCAGGACGAGGAAGCGCTCCGGGTCGCCCGCGGCGAGGTCGAGGAAGGCCTGCCGGACGCGGCCGTGGAACTCTGCCTTCTCCGCCTCGAGCCGGTCGTAGCGGGTGCGCGCGGCGTCCAGCCGGGTGCGGGCGACGGCGGGGTCGAGGTCGAGCAGGACGGTGAGGTCGGGGCGGAGGTCGCGGGTCGCCCACTCCGAGAGGGAGCGGACCTCCGCGGCGTCCAGCACCCGGCCGGCGCCCTGGTAGGCGACGGAGGAGTCGATGTAGCGGTCCTGGACGACGACCTCGCCCCGCTCGAGCGCGGGCCGGACGAAGGTGCCGATGTGCTGCGCGCGGTCCGCGGCGTAGAGGAGCGCCTCGGCCCGCGGATCGATCTCGCCGCGGTGGTGCAGCACGATCTCGCGGATCTGCACGCCCACCTCGGTGCCGCCGGGCTCGCGGGTGCGCCGCACGGTCTCACCGCGCGAGCCCAGCCACTCCTCGAGCAGCCGGGCCTGCGTGGTCTTGCCCGCGCCGTCCCCGCCCTCGAGGGTGACGAACAGCCCGGTCACGACTCCGTCGAGCCCGTCGCCTCCGCCGCAGTGCTGCGGGCGCGGGTGGTGGCCGGCTTCTTCGCGGCGGTGGTCTTCGCCGCCGTCGTCTTGGCGGCCGTCGTCTTCGCCGCCGTGGTCTTGGCCGCCGTCGTCTTGGCCGTGGTCGCCTTCGCCGCCGTGGTCTTCGCGGCGGTGGTCTTCGCGGCGGTGGTCTTCGCGGCGGTGGTCTTCGTCGCCGTCGCCTTGGCCGCCGTCGTCTTCGCGGCGGGCTTCTTGGCCGGGGCGCGCTTGGCCGGGGCCTTCTTGGGCGCCGGACTCTTCGCCCGCTTGTCGGCGAGCATCTGCACCGCCTGCTCGAAGTCGATCTCCTCGATCGGCTGGCCCTTGGGGATCGTGACGTTGGTCTCGCCGTCGGTCACGTAGGCGCCGAAGCGGCCGTCGCGGATCCGGATCGGCTTGCCGCTGACCGGGTCGGCCTCGAACTCCGCGAGGGCGCTCGTGGCGCGCTTGGCGCCGTACTTGGGCTGGGCGAACACCTCGAGCGCGGTCGGCAGGTCGACCTCGAAGATCTGGTCCTCGCTGGTGAGCGAGCGGCTGTCCGTCCCCTTCTTCAGGTACGGGCCGTAGCGGCCGTTCTGCGCGGTGATCGGCTCACCCGACTCCGGGTCCTCGCCGACGGTGCGCGGCAGGTCGAGCAGGCGCAGCGCGGTGGCGAGGTCGACGGTCGCGACGTCCATCGACTTGAAGAGGGAGGAGGTGCGCGGCTTGACCGCGGCCGCCTTCTTCGCGCCGCGCTTCGCAGCAGGAGCGGAGACGGGCTCGACGACCTCACCGGTGGCGGGGTCGGCGGTGGTCTCGGGCTCCGGGTCGACCTCGGTCACGTACGGGCCGAAGCGGCCGTCCTTGACCACGACGGTCTTGCCCGAGTCCGGGTTGCTGCCCAGCACGCGGTCGGTCTGCACGGGGGCGTCGACGAGCTCCTGCGCCTTCGCGGGCGTGAGCTCGTCCGGGGCCAGCTCGAGCGGCAGGTTGACCCGGCGCGGCGTCTCCTGCCCCTCCTCCTGGGCGACCTCGAGGTAGGGCCCGTACTTGCCGATGCGCAGGGTGATGTCGTCGGTGATCCGGACCGAGTTGATGCTCTTCGCGTCGATCTCGCCGAGGTTGTCGACGACGTGGCGCAGGCCCGGCTGGTCGCCGCCGCCGAAGTAGAAGCGGTTCAGCCAGTCGACCCGGTCCTCCTCGCCGCCGGCGATGCGGTCGAGGTCGCCCTCCATCGCGGCGGTGAAGTCGTACTCGACGAGGTCGGAGAAGAACTCCTCGAGCAGGCGCACCACCGAGAAGGCGATCCAGTTCGGCACGAGCGCCGTGCCGCGCGGCGTGACGTAGCCGCGGTCGACGATCGTCGTGATGATAGAGGCATAGGTCGAGGGGCGCCCGATCCCCAGCTCTTCGAGGGACTTGACGAGGCTCGCCTCCGTGTAGCGCGGGGGCGGCGAGGTCTCGTGGCCCTTGGCCTCGACCTCGGCGACGACGAGGCTCTGGCCGACCTCGAGGACGGGCAGCTTGGCGTCCTTCTCGTCGCGGGCGCCGTGGCGCTCCTCGTCGCGGCCCTCCTCGTAGGCGAGCAGGAAGCCGCGGAAGGTGATGACCGTTCCCGAGGCGGTGAACTCGGCCGTGCGCTCGGTGTCGCCGGCCGGGTTGGCGAGCAGGGTGACCGTCGCGGTCGACCCCTTGGCGTCGGCCATCTGCGAGGCGACGGTGCGCTTCCAGATCAGGTCGTAGAGGCGGTGGTCGTTCCCGCGGAGGGTGCCGGCGAGCTGGTCCGGGGTGCGGAAGGTCTCGCCCGCGGGGCGGATCGCCTCGTGCGCCTCCTGCGCGCTCTTGTTCTTGCCGGAGTAGAGGCGCGGCTTGTCCGGGACCGTCTCGGCGCCGTAGAGCGAGGCCGCCTGCGAGCGGGCGGCGTTCAGCGCCTGCTGCGAGAGGTTCGGCGAGTCGGTCCTCATGTAGGTGATGAAGCCGTTCTCGTAGAGCGACTGCGCCACGCTCATCGTCTGGCGCGCCGAGAAGCGGAGCTTGCGCGCCGCCTCCTGCTGGAGCGTCGAGGTGGTGAACGGGGCGGCGGGGCGCCGCGAGTAGGGCTTGGACTCGAGGTTCGAGACGCGGACGAGCGTCTTCGGGTCGCGCAGCGCCTCGGCGAGGGCGCCGGCGGAGGCCTCGTCGAGGACGGTGACGTCCCCCTTCAGCTGACCGCGGTCGTCGAAGTCGCGGCCGCTGCCGATCCGCTTGCCGTCCAGGCGCGCCAGGCGGGCGTCGAACGCCGCCGAGGCGTCGGCCTCGGGGGCGAGGACCGTGGCGAGGTCCCAGTAGGAGGCGGAGACGAAGGCGAGGCGCTCGCGCTCGCGGTCCACGACGAGGCGCGTGGCGGCGGACTGCACGCGGCCGGCGGAGAGGCCGGGCCCGACCTTGCGCCAGAGGACCGGGGAGATCTCGTAGCCGTAGAGGCGGTCGAGGATGCGGCGGGTCTCCTGCGCGTCGACGAGGGAGGTGTCGATGTCGCGGGTGTTGTCGCGGGCCGTCTGGATCGCGTCCTTGGTGATCTCGTGGAAGACCATTCGCTTGACGGGGACCTTGGGCTTGAGCTCCTCGAGGAGGTGCCACGCGATGGCCTCGCCCTCGCGGTCCTCATCCGTCGCGAGGAAGAGCTCGTCGGCGTTCTTCAGCGCGCGCTTGAGGTCGGCGACCGTCTTCTTCTTCTGATCGGAGACGACGTAGTAGGGCTCGAAGCCGTTGTCGACGTCGACGGAGAACTTGCCCAGCCCGCCCTTCTTGAGCTCGGGCGGCAGGTTCTTCGGCTCGATGAGGTCGCGGATGTGCCCGACGGAGGCGAGCACCTCGTAGCCCTCGCCCAGGTACTGGGCGATGGTCTTGGCCTTCGCCGGCGACTCGACGATCACCAGCTTCTTCGTGCCGGACACAGTTCTCCTCGATTGATGCTGTCGGATCGGACGCTCAGCGAGTCCGACGGGTCCCCTTCGGCGGGGAGGCGGTGCGCGGCGTCCGCAGGAGGAACGACGATCCGTTCGCGTCGGCTTCGGGGCGCCCGACAGGCACACCATACACACTGACTCCGGGCGTCCCTCGCCGTCGTCCGCTCGCCGCGCGCTGGGAGCACTCCGGCCGCCGCCCGGGAATCCGCCGAATCGGGAGGACCGCACCCGGTGACGGATCGCGGCGATCGGCGCATGATGAGGGGCATGGCAACGACGCACACCACCTCCGCTCCGACCACCTCCGCCTACACCGCGAAGTTCCTCGACGGGCCGCTCGAGGGCAAGACGCTCCGCCGCTCCTACGGCGAGGCGACGGCCCCGGCGGGCCGCCTCGAGATCCCGGCCGCCCGCGAGGGCACCCGCTACCTCTATCTCCTCGCCGGCGCTCTCGAGCACGACGAGGGAGCGGGCGCGCTGCCCACCGCGGCGGCCTACCGCTACCTGCGGGTGAGCGCCGACTGAGCCCCGGTCCCACCGGGCGGATCGGACGCCGGCGACCCGACCGAGCGCGGGCGCACGCTGCCGTTGCGCCCCGGGCGCGGCGGGAGCCGTGGCCGCCGTCCCCGTCGCGGGAGGAGCGTCACGGCGGCGGCCCGGCGCGCGACCGGGCGGGGAGCGCGAGCGGCCCGACGGACACGACGACCTCGACGATCGCCACTCCTCCTTCCACCGCGCAGCCCGCGACGGTCGCCGTCATCGCCCCCGCGACGCGCTCGGCCGCCCCGCACGGCTCGCCCGGCAGCAGCCCGGAGGCCACGTCCGCCGCGGCGAGCGCCGCCGCATCCGCCGCGGCCACGGCACGCTGGTGCCCCGCGACTCCCCCGCAACCGGCGAGCACGGCCGCGGTCACGAGGATCGTCCCCGCGACGACGCCGACCGCGACGACCGCCGCCGAGCCGTCCTCCCCTGCGCGGTCCGGCTCCCGCCGGGGGATCACCGCCCTCCGCCCAGCGCGCAGGACCGGACCGAGACCGGCAGCTCCAGCGCCGGCAGCGGCCGGAGCCGCGCGGCGACGTCCACGCAGACGAGCTCGCCGTCCGCGGAGGTCGCGACACTCGCTCCCGCATCGACCCGCGCGACGGGCCGACCCGGATCGTCCCCCCGCGCCAGCGACCGGGCGCCGTCCGCCGCTGCGTCGACCAGCCGGACGTACTGCGCCGAGGCCGCCACCGAGCCGAGGCAGAGCGCCAGCACGACCACCACCGCCGGCAGCACGACCGCCAGCTCGGCCGTCGCGGAGCCGTCCTCACCTCGACGGCCGTCGCCGGTCCGCATCCCGGCCTCCTCCGCTCCCGTCGCCACGCGGGCACCACTCGGGAACCGCACCGCTCATCCGCCCGCGGTGAGCGCCCGGGTGACCAGGTCCGTGAGGATCCCGCGCACCTCGTCGCCCTTGAGGATCACCACCAGCAGACCTGCGAAGCCGACCGCGGCCATCGTCGCGATCGCGTACTCGGCCGTGGCCGAGCCCTCCTCGTCGCGCCATCCGCTCAGCGGCCCCGCATCCCAGGCAGGGTCCGGGAAGCGCTCCCGCCCGGCACCGCCCGTCCCTCGTCCGATCGTCCCCGCACCACTGCTCCGACTGCCGTTCATCCGCTCGCTCCGTTCGTCGTCACTGCCCCCACTCGAGGATCGCCGAGCACGGAGCGGGTCGGGGTGGCGAGCTCGCGAACGGTGGACAAGAGGAGAGAGGAGCGGCCTGTGGAGAGCTCCCGCGGGACCGCTCACCGCTGCCCCGCGAACGTCGACAGCAGCACCGAGATCATCATCGGAGCCACGCCCAGCAGGAGGAACGCCGGCAGCACGCAGACTCCGAGCGGCAGCAGCAGCGTCACACCGAGCCTCGCCGCCCGCTCCCGCGCCTCGGACGCGGCCCGCACCCGCGCCAGTGCCGCCTCGCTGCGCAGCAGCCGGCCCGCGGGCACCCCTGCCGCGCTCGAGAGCGCGAGCACAGGCTCCGCCGCGGCCAGCGCGGGCGGCCCCGACGCGAGCCCGCACTCGGCGAGCGCCGCCAGCACCCGCTCCCGCCCGCCCCCGATCGATCCCCCGCCCGCGAGCGCGACCGCGAGCAGGTCGAGCGCCAGCCCCGGTGCCGGGTCCCCCGGGCCGGCGCCGCGGACGAGCCGGCGCGTCCACGCCGCGGCACCGAGCATCAGCCCGAGTCCGCCCACCAGGCAGACGAGTCCCGGCACCGTCCCGATCAGCACACCCAGCACATCGAAGCCCAGCAGCGTGCCGAAGCCGAGCGCCACCAGCGGCAGCCCGCCGACCACCCGGCTCGTCGCGAGCGGCCCCGCCAGGGCGACCTCGATGTCGCGCCGCGCCCGGCCGAGCTCCCGCAGGGATTCGGCCAGCTCGCCGAGGGCCGCGGCGATCGGCGCCCCGGAGTCCGCGGCGACCCGCCAGCAGGCGGCCAGGGCCGCCCAGGCCGTCTCCTCGCCGCGATCACGCGAAGGCCGCGCGGCGCCTCCCCTGCGGCGAGGGACCCGCTCCCGCTCCCGCCGCCCCTCTCCTCGGCGGGAGGCGGGCACGCCCGCCAGGAGCGCCGCCGTCACGTCCCCGCCGCGCGCCGCCTCGACCGCCACCGCGCGCAGCAGCCGACGACGTCGTGCGGCACCCGCCGCCTCCGAGTCGTCCGACGCCGCGAGGTGCGCCAGCGCCGACGCCGGCGCGACGCCCGCCGCGAGCAGCACCGAGAGGCGGTGCACCACGGCCGCGACCTCGTCGACCCCCTCCCCGCGCTTCACGGCGAGCCCCGCTGCGGCACGGCGCCCTCCTCGATCCGGAGCCGCCCGGCGTGATCGAGCCGGAAGCAGCCCGACGCGGCGAGCCGGCGCCGACCGCCCCGTCGCTCGAGGTGCAGCACCAGGTCGATCGCGCTGACCGTCTGCCGCGCGACCGCCTCCGGGCCCATGCCCGCGAGCGAGCCGAGCGCCTCCAGCCTCGCGGGCACGTCGGCGAGCGAGTTCGCGTGCAGCGTCCCCGCGCCGCCGTCGTGCCCGGTGTTCAGCGCCGAGAGCAGATCGCGCAGCTCCACTCCGCGGCACTCGCCGAGGACGAGCCGGTCCGGCCGCATCCGCAGGGCCTCGCGGACGAGACGGTCGAGGCCGACCCCGCCCGCTCCCTCGAGGTTCGGCTGGCGCGCCTCGAGCGAGACGACGTGCGGATGCGCGGGCCAAAGCTCGCCGACGTCCTCGATCACGACCAGGCGCTCGTGCGACGGCGCGCAGCCGAGGAGGGCGCCGAGGAGCGTGGTCTTGCCCGATCCCCCGGCGCCGGTGATGAGCAGGTTCCAGCGCGCGGCGACGGCCCGGCGCAGCAGGCCGCGGCCCGCGTCGTCGAGCATCCCCGCCGCGTGCAGCTCGTCCAGACTCCAGGCATCGGCCCGCGGCACGCGCACCGAGATCAGCGTCCCCGCGGTCGCGACCGGCGGCAGCACCACGTGCACGCGGACCCCGTGCTTCAGCCGCACGTCCACGCACGGGCTCGCCTCGTCGACGTGCCGTCCGCCGGCCGCGACCAGCGACACCGCGAGCCGCCGGGCCCCCGCGGCGTCGAGGGTCCAGGACGGCTCCCGCACCGCGCCGCCGCCGCGGTCGAGCCAGAGGCCCGAATCCCCGTTGACGAAGAGGTCGGTCACCGCCGGGTCGGCGGCGAACGGCGCGAGCAGGCCGAGCGCCGCCGCCGCCGGACGGACCGGCGCGGGCCGCAGTGCCTCGCCGGCATCCTCTCCCGGCGGGCGAGGTGCATCCGGGCGGTAGGCGGCGGGAATGAGCGGGACGAAACCGGTGGTCATCCGGGAACGCTAGGAGCGCGCGCCCTCCGGTGGCGCGCCGAAGGCCGCATCGGTGGACGTCAGCGCCGAGGACGTCCCTGGGGAGGAGCGACGAGCTCGGGATCGGCGTCGTTTCCGCGAGCCGGAGGTCCACCGGTCGAAGCTCGGGCACGCGATTCGAGCCCCGGCACGCCGGAACCAGCCGATCCAGCGTGCCGAAAGCGTTTCCGCGAGCCGGAGGTCCACCGGTCGGAGCTCGGGCACGCGATTCGAGCCCCGGCACGCCGGAACCGGCCGATCGGGCGTGCCGGATGTGTTTCCGCGAGCTGGAGCTCCAGCAGTCGACACTCGGGCACGCGATCCGTGCTCCGGCATGCCGGAATCGGCCTGTTCAGCGTGCCCAGCGTGTTCGGGCGAGCCGAAGGTGCAACCGGCCGATGCGGCCCGGCCGTCCGGATCCTCCGGGGAGCGGGACGCTCGACCAGCGGAGGGAAGAGAAGGGGGCGGCACCCATTGGGGGGAACAGGTGCCGCCTCGGCGGCGCTGGATTGGGGGGAATCACTCGCGCCGCTGAGCCGAAGTTCATTCGGCCGTATGCAACGTTAGGGCACGGAGGCGATTTCGCCAAGTCGGATCCGCGTTCTGAGCCGACTCTTCACGAAACCCCGCCGGACGGTCAGCTTCGCGTCGTCCCCTCCCCACCCGTGAGCCGGACGCTACGGTGGTCCGGAACCGACCACGCCGGCCGGCGCACGTCGCACTCGCGAAGGAGCGAATCGCAGATGTACACACCCCTCGACGCGTCCGGGGCCGCAGGCTCGAGCGCCATCGACAGCCTCCAGCAGGAGACGCGCCGCTTCCCGCCGCCCGCCGAGTTCGCCGCCGACGCCGCCGCGACCGCCGGGCAGGCCGAGCAGGCCGCCGCCGACCGCCTCGCCTTCTGGGCCGACCGCAGCCGCGAGCTGCTGCACTGGCACCGGCCGTTCACGCGCACCCTCGACTGGAGCGAGCCGCCCTTCGCGCGCTGGTTCGACGACGGCGAGCTCAACGTCGCCTACAACTGCCTCGACCGGCACGTGCTGGCCGGCCACGGCGACCGCGTCGCGATCCACTGGGAGGGCGAGCCCGGCGACAGCCGCGACCTGACCTACGCCGAGCTCACCGCCGAGGTGAAGCGCGCGGCCAACCTCTTCACCAGCCTGGGCGTGCAGGCCGGCGACCGCGTCGCGATCTACCTCCCGATGATCCCCGAGGCCGTCATCGCGATGCTCGCGGTCGCCCGGCTCGGCGCCGTGCACTCGGTCGTCTTCGGCGGCTTCAGCGCCGAGAGCCTGCGCGCGCGGATCGACGACGCCGAGGCGAAGCTCGTCGTCACCGCCGACGGCGGCTGGCGGAAGGGCTCGGTCTTCCCGCTCAAGCCCGCGGTCGACGCGGCGCTGGCGCTGGACGGCGGCGCGTCGAGCGTCGAGCACGTCCTCGTCGTCCGCCGCGGCGGCAACACCGTCGAGTGGAGCGCCGGCCGCGACCTGTGGTGGCACGAGGAGATCGTCGCGGTGGACGCCGACCACGTCGCGCGGCCGTTCCCCGCCGAGCAGCCGCTGTTCATCCTCTACACGAGCGGCACGACCGGGAAGCCGAAGGGCATCCTGCACACCAGCGGCGGCTATCTCACCCAGGTCGCGTACACCCACCGCACGGTCTTCGATCTCAAGCCCGAGACCGACGTCTACTGGTGCACCGCCGACGTCGGCTGGATCACCGGACACAGCTACGTGGTCTACGGCCCGCTCGCGAACGGCGCCACCCAGGTGATGTACGAGGGCACCCCCGACACCCCCCACGCCGGACGCTGGTGGGAGATCATCGAGAAGCACGGCGTCACGATCCTCTACGCCGCCCCCACGGCGATCCGCACCTTCATGAAGCTCGGCCGGCAGATCCCACAGCGCTTCGACCTCTCGAGCCTCCGCCTGCTCGGCTCGGTCGGCGAGCCGATCAACCCCGAGGCCTGGATCTGGTACCGCGACGTCATCGGCGGCGGCCGCACCCCGATCGTCGACACCTGGTGGCAGACCGAGACCGGCGCGATCATGGTCTCGCCCCTGCCCGGCGTCACGACCCTGAAGCCGGGCTCGGCGCAGGTCCCCGTCCCCGGGATCTCGATCGACGTCGTCGACGACTCCGGCGCCCCGGTCGGCGCGGGCTCCGGCGGGCTGCTGGTCATCACCGAGCCCTGGCCGTCGATGCTGCGCGGCATCTGGGGAGACCCGGACCGCTACGTCGAGACCTACTGGTCGAAGTTCGGCGACCGCTACTTCGCCGGCGACGGCGCCCGGCTCGACGAGGACGGCGACCTCTGGCTGCTCGGCCGCGTCGACGACGTGATGAACATCTCCGGCCACCGCCTGTCGACGGCCGAGATCGAGTCGGCCCTCGTCTCGCACCCGGTGGTCGCCGAGGCGGCCGTGGTGGGCGCGGCGGACGAGACCACCGGCCAGGCCGTCGTCGCCTTCGTCATCGCCAAGGCGAGCCAGGCGGAGGCGCTCGCGAGCGGCCACGACGAGCTCGAGGCGACGCTCAAGGCGCACGTCGCCGAGCACATCGGCGCGATCGCCCGGCCGAAGCGCATCTTCATCGTCCAGGAGCTGCCGAAGACCCGCTCCGGCAAGATCATGCGCCGGCTCCTGCGCGACGTGGCCGAGGGCCGGGCCGTCGGCGACACGACCACGCTCGCCGACACGCAGGTGATGTCCGTCATCTCCTCCGCGGTCGCCGCCGACGACTGAGCCCCGGACGGCCGAGCCGCTGAGGGCCGAGCCGCAGCGTGCTGAGCCTCGAACGCCGAAGGGCGCCGCCTCCCGAGGGAGAGCGGCGCCCTTCGGCGTCGAGCCGGGACCCGGTTCAGGCGAAGGCGACGATCAGCTCGACCTCGACCGGTGCGTCGAGCGGGAGCTCCGCCACGCCGACGGCCGAGCGCGCGTGCTTGCCCGCCTCGCCGAAGATCTCGCCGAGCACCTCGGAGGCGCCGTTGATGACGCCGGGCTGGCCGTTGAAGCCGGGGGCGGAGGCGACGAAGCCGGTCACCTTGACGATCCGGGTCACGCGGTCGAGCGAGCCGATCACGTCGGCGATCGCCGCGAGCGCGTTCAGGGCGCAGATGCGGGCCAGGTCCTTCGCGACCTCGGGCTCGACGCCCGCGCCGACCTTGCCGGTCGCGGGCAGGGCACCGTCGACGAACGGGATCTGCCCGGCCGTGAAGACCAGGTTCCCCTCGACCACGGCCGGGATGTAGGCGCCGGCCGGCACCGCGACCGCGGGGAGCTCGATGCCCAGCTCGGCCAGGCGCTCGGCGATCACGCGCCGGCCTCGGCGACCGGGCGCTTGAGGTACGCCACGAGCCCGCCCTCGGGACCGGTGACGATCTGGACCAGCTCCCAGCCCTCGGAGCCCCAGGTGTTCAGGATCGCGGTGGTGTTGTGGATCATCAGCGGCGTCGTGATGTATTCCCAGCGGGGGACGGACATGGCTCTCCTCGTGAGGCAGGGGTGCGGGTGCCGGGCGGTCCGCACCCGGAGGAGCCGGCGCCGGCGGGTCGAGCGCCGCGTCCGGTGTCAGGAGCGGCGGTTACGCTGATTCTATGTCGGGGGCAGTCGGGAACAGGGTCGTCACGTCCATCGGCGCCGCGGTCGGAGGACTGATCGGGATCGTCGCCATGAGCGTCATCGCCGGAGTCCTCGTCGCGGCGTCGGTCACTCCGGCGATCGCGCTCGGCGGGATGGCCGCGAACAACACGGTCACCATGTTCGACAACCTCCCGGGCTACCTCGAGATCGGCACGCTCGCCGAGAAGAGCGACGTCTACGCGAAGGGCGCGGACGGCCAGGACGTGCTCCTCGCCTCGTTCTACGCGCAGAACCGCGTGGAGGTCGGCTGGGACGACATCTCCCCCTTCGTCAAGGACGCGGTCGTCGCCTCCGAGGACCCGCGCTTCTACGAGCACGGCGGCATCGACCTGCTCGGCACGATCCGCGCCGCGGCCACGGTCGCCTCCGGCGGCAACGTGCAGGGCGGCTCGTCGATCACCCAGCAGTACGTCAAGAACGTGCTCGTGCAGAAGGCGGAGGCGCTCTCCGACCCGATCGAGCGCGACGCCGCCTACCGCGAGGCCACCGAGACCACGGCCGAGCGCAAGGTCGCCGAGATGCGCCTCTCGATCGGGCTCGAGAAGGAGTACCCGAAGAACGACATCCTGCTCGGCTACCTCAACATCGCGCTCTTCGGCGGCACCGTCTACGGCATCGAGGCGGCGGCGCGGTACTACTTCGACACCAGCGCGCGCGACCTCACCCTCGCGCAGTCCGCCGCCCTGATCGCGATCGTGAACAACCCCGAGAAGTTCCGCTTCGACCGGCCCGACGACCCGGCCAACCTCGCGGCCGATGGCTACCCCGAGACCCTCAACCGCCGCAACTACATCCTGACCCGGATGGGGATCGAGTCGAAGGTCACCCCGGAGCAGATCGCCGAGGCGTCCGCGACGCCGGTCGTCCCCGCGATCACGGAGCCGAGCACCGGCTGCCAGACCGCCGGCATCGCGGCCTACTTCTGCGACTACGTGACCTGGGTGATCAAGAACGACGACGCCTTCGGCGCCAGCCAGGACGAGCGCGACGCGACCTTCAAGCGCGGCGGCTACCAGATCTACACGACCCTCGACTCCGATCTGCAGGAGGCCGCGGTCGCCGCCACCGAGGACTGGGTGCCGAAGTCGATGGCCCGGGTCAACATCGGCAGCGCGAGCGTCTCGGTCGAGGTCGGCACCGGCCGCATCCTCGCGATGACGCAGAACAAGGACTACTCGAACGACCCCGACGTCAGCGGCGCCAACTACACCAGCGTCAACTACAGCACCGACTTCGGCTACGGCGGCTCCAGCGGCTTCCAGGTCGGCTCGACCTACAAGGTCTTCACCCTCGCCGAATGGCTGCAGGAGGGCCGGGCCCTGAACGAGACCGTCGACGGCACCCGTCGCGCGTACACGACCTTCCGCGACAGCTGCGAGCCGGACGGCACCTACTACGGCGGCGAGCCCTGGGACCCCAAGAACGATGAGGGCGGCAACGGCGGCGTCTACTCCGCGCTCGACGCGACGAAGGGCTCGATCAACACCGGCTTCGCCGCGATGGCGCAGCAGCTCGACCTCTGCGGCATCCGCAACACCGCGCTCGCGATGGGCGTGCACCGCGCCGACGGCACCGAGCTGCAGAAGTTCGCGCCGACCATCCTCGGCACCAACGAGATCGCGCCGCTGACCATGGCGACCGCCTTCGCCGGCTTCGCGAACAAGGGCACCGTCTGCACGCCGATCGCGATCGACCGGATCGTCGACCGCAGCGGCGCCGACGTCGCTCCGCCCGCGAGCGCCTGCACGCAGGGCCTGTCGGAGGAGGTCGCCGCGACCGCCGACTTCGCCCTGCAGCAGGTGATGACGGGCGGCACCGGCCGCGCCTCCGCGACCGGCACCGGCGTCCCGCACATCGGCAAGACCGGCACCACCGACAACGCGGTCCACACCTGGATGGTCGGCGCCAGCACCGAGGTCGCCACCGCCACCTGGGTCGGCAACGTCAGCGGCTTCACCTCGATGCGCGGCTTCAGCCTCAACCGCGTCAACGCCGGGCAGGTGCGCCACCAGATCTGGCCGCGGATCATGCGCGTCGCCGATCAGAAGTACGGCGGCTCGGCCTTCCCCTCGCCCCAGCAGTCGCTCGTCGACGCGCCGCAGCAGGCGGTCCCGGAGGTGACCGGCCAGAACCCGGCCGCCGCCACCGCGCGCCTGCGCGAGCTCGGCTTCGTCGTCTCGGTCGACCCGACGCGGGTGCCGTCCGACCGGCCCGCCGGCTCCGTCGCCCAGACGAACCCGCCGGCCGGATCCCGACTCGCCCGCGGCGCGGCGATCTCACTGCAGATCAGCGCCGGTCCGTCCACCCCGCCGCCGGGCGGCTGAACCCGGGCGGTCCCCCGGGCCGCGTCGGGCAGACTGTACGCGGCCGCTCCCGCGGCACCGCCCCGACGAGAGAAGGATCCATGACCGGACGCAGCAGCGCTCGCCCCCTCACCACGGCCCTCGCGGCCGTCGCCGCCGTCGGGAGCGCCGCCGCCGTCTGGGGCATCGCCGTCGAGCGGACGATGTTCACGGTCCGCCACGAGTCGGTGCCCGTCCTGCCCGCGGGCTCCGCACCGCTCCGGATCCTGCACTTCTCCGACCTGCACATGGCGCCGTGGCAGACGAAGAAGCAGGACTGGCTGCGCTCGCTCACCGCCCTGGCCCCCGACCTCGTCGTGGGCACCGGCGACAACCTCGGGCACCGCGACGGCGTCCTCGGCATCCGCCGTGCCCTCGAGCCCTTCGCCGGCGTGCCCGGCGTCTTCGTCCACGGCTCGAACGACTACTTCGGCCCCCGGGTGAAGAACCCGCTGCGCTACTTCCGCGGTCCGTCGAAGAACCCCGCGCGCAACGCCAGCGACCTCGACACCGCCGCACTGACCGGGTTCTTCACCGACGAGCTGGGCTGGCAGGACCTCAACAACACCGCGCACGCCCTCACCGTCCGCGGCACCCGCGTCGAGCTCTTCGGCGTCGACGACCCGCACATCGGCCTGGACCGGATCGACCTCGTGGCGGGCGCCGTGGACGAGCTGCGGGCCTCGGCCGAGGATCCGGCCGGCGTGAGCATCGGCGTCGCGCACGCGCCCTACCAGCGCGTCCTGGACGACTTCGTCGCGCGGGGGGCGGAGGTGATCCTCGCGGGCCACACCCACGGCGGCCAGGTCTGCGTGCCCGGCTTCGGCGCACTGGTGACCAACTGCGACATCCCCCGCGACAAGGTCTCCGGCTTCTCCACCTGGGACAACGGCCTGCACAGCTCCTTCCTCAACGTCTCCGCGGGAGTGGGCACCTCGATCTACGCGCCGGTGCGCTTCGCCTGCCGACCCGAGGTCAGCCTGCTGACGCTCGAGCCGGTGGCCTGAGCGGTCAGGCTCGAGGCGCCGCGACCGGTGTCCGACACCGCCGCGGAAATCGGCTACTATTGACGAGGCTCGTGAGCGGTTCACCGCGAAGAGTCCACCGGGGTGTGGCGCAGCTTGGTAGCGCGCCTCGTTCGGGACGAGGAGGTCGTGGGTTCGAATCCCGCTACCCCGACCGGTGAGAAGCCCGGCCAGGATCGATGATCCGGCCGGGCTTCGTCGTTTCCGCGGTGCGGACGGACAGAGCGACGTCGCAGTGCGGACGGATAGGCGACGTCGCAGTGCGGGCGGGCAGGCGACGCCGCGGTGCGGACGGACGGGCGGCGCCAGAGCGCCGGTGTTCCGGCGCCAGGGCCGTCGGGGCCCGACGCAGCCGGGAAGACTGGGGCGCTCTCGCCGTCGCTGCCGACGCGCTCCCTCCCGTCGCCGCAGCGACCCTCGCCGAGACGAGCACCATGCCTCGACCCCCGACCCGGCTCACCGTCGTCGTCGCCCTCGCCTACGCCCTGGTCCTGGCCGCCGTGGTCTTCTGGCCGACACCGGTCGACGGCGGGCACGCGGGCGAGCTGAAGCAGGTCCTCGCACAGCCCCGCGCCGACGGCCTCGGGCTCCCCGGCTACGGCGGGATCGAGGCGACGGCGAACGTGCTGCTCTTCGTCCCGCTCGGACTGCTCGCGGCGCTGCACCTCCGCGGGCACCGGGCGTGGCTCGCCGTCCTGCTCGGCGCGGCGACGAGCGCCGCCGTGGAGACCGTGCAGCTCCTGCTGCTGCCCCAGCGCCACGCGGACGTGCACGACGTGCTGGCGAACACCGCGGGCGCCGCGATCGGCGCGGTCCTCGGCGTCGTCCTGCGCCGACGAGTCCTGGCACGACGACGCCGGAGGGCGGCGGAGCGGGACCGCGCTCGCGCACGTGTCCCGCTCCGCCGCCCTCCGGCGTGACGGGGGTCGATCCCCCGGGTGGAACGGAGCGGCCGCCGGTCAGCGGGCGGCCGTCACTCGCCGTGGATCAGCGGCCGAGGCCGCGGTACTCCCAGCCTGCGGCGCGCCAGGCGTCCTGGTCGAGGCAGTTGCGGCCGTCGACCACGAGCTTCCCGGCCACCTTCTCGCCCGCGGCGACGGGGTCGATCGCGCGGAACTGCTTCCACTCGGTGACGACCACGACGGCGTCGGCATCGCGCAGGGCCTCGTCGACGTCGGTCGTGTAGGTGAGGTCGGGGTAGCGACGGCGGGCGTTCTCGATCGCCTCGGGGTCGGTCGCCACCACGTCGGCGCCGAGGTCGTGGAAGCGGGTCGCCACGTCGAGCGACGGCGAGTCGCGGACGTCGTCCGACTCCGGCTTGAACGCGAGGCCGAGAACGGCGATCTTCTTGCCCTCGACCGAGCCCCCGAGGCCCTCGGTGACGAGGTCGACCACGCGCTGGCGGCGGCGCAGGTTGATCGCGTCGACCTCCTTGAGGAAGGCGACCGAGTCGCCCACGCCGAGCTCGTCGGCGCGGGCGGAGAAGGCGCGGATGTCCTTGGGCAGGCAGCCGCCGCCGAAGCCGATGCCGGCGTTCAGGAAGCGGCGGCCGATGCGGACGTCGTAGCCGATGGCGTCGGCCAGCTGGGTGACGTCGGCGCCGGTGACCTCGGCGATCTCGGCGATGGCGTTGATGAACGAGATCTTGGTGGCGAGGAAGGCGTTGGCCGAGACCTTGACGAGCTCCGCGGTCGCGTAGTCGGTGACCACGAGCGGGGTCTCGGCGGCCAGAGCCGTCGCGTAGACCTCGTCGAGGGTCGCCTTGGCGGCCTCGCCGGCCGCACCGGCGGGCACGCCGTAGACGAGGCGGTCCGGGCTGATCGTGTCCTCGACGGCGAAGCCCTCGCGGAGGAACTCCGGGTTCCAGGCGAGCGTCGCGCCGCTGGCGGCGATCCGCTCGGCGAGGCGGGCGGCGGTGCCGACCGGGACGGTCGACTTGCCGACGACGAGCGAGTCCGCCGTCAGCAGCGGCAGGATGCCGTCGATCGCGGCGTCGACGTAGGCCATGTCGGCCGCGTTCTCGCCCTTCTTCTGCGGCGTTCCCACCGCGATGAAGTGCACGGCGGCGTCGGCGGCGTCGGCCGTGTCGGTCGAGAAGCGGAGGCGGCCGGAGGCCACGCCCGAGGAGAGCAGCTCGGGCAGACCTGGCTCGAAGAACGGAGCGGTGCCGGCGGAGAGCGCCTCGATCTTCGCGGGGTCCACGTCGATGCCGATGACGTCGTGGCCGAGCTCGGCCATCGCGGCGGCGTGGACGGCTCCGAGGTAGCCGCAACCAATGACAGAAAGCTTCACGGGATTTCTCCGAATCGTAGGCGGGTCGATGTCGCGTCGGCGACTGCAGGAGGAAGGAACGGGTGGAGCGGAGGGAGCCCGCGCGGCACGCGCGAGGTCAGCTCCGCGCCAATGCTCTCAGATCCCGGGAGATGTCGTGGACGGCCGCGGCGATCTCCTGAGCGACGCGGACGTGCGTGCTCTCGCTGCGGCCGATCGGATCGTCGATGTCGTCGCCCTCGCCGCGGGGCGCCCGGCCCCGGTTCGCCGCGGCCAGCCGCACCACCGAGCGCAGTCGAGCGGCGGGGTCCTCGACCGCGGGGATCGGCACCTCGGCGAGGACGAAGGGGAGCACGCGGGCGAACTCGCGCAGGGTGAAGCCCCGCAGCAGGAGCGGCGGGTGGCTCCGCGACGCGTCGACGAGGTGGTCGCGGGTCATCGCGAGCATCAGGTCGGCCTCGCCCGCGACGGCGTCGGAGAGCTTCGCGCTGAGGTGACCGGACGGGTCGCCGCCGAGCTCGGCGGACAGGCGCGCGGAGGTCGGCTCCATCGGGTAGCCGTCCCGCGTCTGCACGCCCGCGCTGCGGAAGGCGAGGAGCGCCGCTCCGCTCGGTGCAGTGAGGTCGCCCAGCTGCGCCCGCAGGAGCTGCTCCGCCATCGGCGACCGGCAGATGTTGCCGGTGCAGACCGAGAGGACGGTGAAGACCGGAGCGGCGGGCGCCGAGGCCGCCTCACCGGGGCGCCACCCGCGCCGGGCGCGCCGCAGGCCGTCGTCCCCCGGGAACGTCATCCGCGGCCGCTCAGACCGCGCTGGGGGCCGGAGCAGGAGCCGGAGCGGCTGCCGCGTCCGGACGCGCGCCCGACTTCTGCGAGCCGTAGTAGCTCGTGTAGTAGTAGCCGTAGCCCCGGCCGACCTGGCCCCGCGGGGGGACGCGGTTGAGGATGACGCCGAGGGTGTGGCCGCTGACGCGCTCGAGGTTCTGGATCGCCTTGCCGAGCTCGTCGGTCGTCGTCCGGCCCGCCGAGATGACGACGAGGGCGCCGTCGGTGCGGGCGGTGAGGATCGCGCCGTCGGTCACGGGCAGCAGCGGCGGGGCGTCCACGAGCACGATGGCCTCGCGGGCGATCTCGTGCAGGAGCATGTCCATGCCGTTCGAGCCGAGCAGCTCGCTCGGGTTCGGCGGGATCGAGCCCGCACCGAGGATCCAGAGGTTGCCGGAGGGACCCCAGGGCTGGAGCACGTCCTGCAGCTCCGCCTTGCCGATCAGCAGGTCGGTGAGGCCGACACCGGGGACGAGACCGAAGGACTTCGCGACGGTGGGCTTGCGGAGGTCGCCGTCGACGACGACCGTGCGCTGACCGGAGGCGGCGAGCGTCACCGCGAGGTTCGCTGTCACGGTCGATTTGCCGTCGGAGGGCAGCGGGCTGGTCACGACGATGATCCGCGGCGGGCTGTCGACGTTCATGAACTGCAGGTTCGTGCGCAGCTCGCGCAGCGCCTCGGCGAGCGCGTGCTTGCCGTCGGACTTCACGTAGTCGGTCGTGTCCGCCTCGGGCACGATGCGGTTGGTCTCGTTCAGGCGCTTGTCGACGGGGAGCGTGCCGACGACGGGGAGGTCGAACAGCCGCTCGACCACCTCGGCGGTGCGGATGCGGCGGTCGAGGGTGTTGCGGACGAAGGCGTAGACGAGGCCCAGCACGAGGCCGGCCAGTGCGCCGACGCCGAGCACCAGGCGCACGTTCGGGAACTCCGGGGAGGACGGCAGAGCAGCGGACTGGACGCCGGAGAGGCTGACGGTGTCGCCCGCTCCCGACTCCTGGTTCACCTGCTGGATGCGGACGGCGATCGCGTCGATCCAGGCGTCGGCGAGGGTGCGGGCGCCCTCCGGGGTGGACGCCGTCGCGCGGACGTTGAGGATCGGCGACTCCGGGTCGGGAGTGACCTGGACGGCGGTGATCAGCGACTCCGCGGTCACGTCGAGCCCGAGGTTGCCGATGACGATCTCGGCGACGTTCCGCGACTTCGCGATCGGGACGTAGGTGAGGGTGCTCGACTTCGCGACGGAGTCCGCGATCTGGCGGAGGTAGATCGCCTGGCTCGGGTCTCCCCCGGCGTCGGCGACCGCCGCCGAGACGAGGCCCTGCGCCTCCGCGGCGTAGCGCGGCTTCTGGGTCAGCGACCAGCCGTAGGCGACGAGGGTGCCCAGGAGCACGGCTGCGACGATGGCGATCCAGTGATCGCGGAGAAGTCGGAGGACGTCTCTAAGTTCCACAGTGTCAAGTTCCTTCACTGGTCCGGACCGATCGGCGACTGCCGGAGACGGGCTTCAGAATCATTGCACGCCGGTGTATCGACCCCGTTTCGGGGACCGTCAGACGTGCACCCCTTCCGGGGTGGGCGGGAGCGGAGTCGCTCTCGCGATCACGCCGAGCCCGAGCAGCTCGTCGACGGCGGCGGACACCGCGGCCGAGGCGTCGATCCCCTCCGGCGGTCCGCCGAGCTCGGCCAGCACCGCGGCGACGAGGTCGGGCAGATCGGCGCCGCCGGCGGCGGAGCGCCAGAGGACCGGACCGATGCCGGCGAGCCGGATCACCGTGTTCTGGCGGAAGACGAGCAGCTCGCCGCTGGGCAGCGCGAGCGCGTCGTCGACGTCCGCTCGGCGCAGGGAGCCGCCGGGGGCAGCGTCCTCCGCCTCGAGCGGGAGCGCGACGACGTCCTGCCAGACCGCCGGCGCCGGCTCGACCGGAGCGGCGAGCAGACCGTCGACGAGATCGAGCGCGTCGGCCGCCTCGGAGTAGACCAGTCGTTTCGCGCCACCGACCGAGGTGATCGTGCGGACCAGCGCGGAGAGCGCCCTCGGCCGGGCGGCGAGGTAGGAGGTCTGGGGCACCAGGGCGTCGATCGCCACGGTCGGCTCGACCTGCTCGAGGCGGGGCGCGTCGACGCCGTCACGGCGCTCGAGCAGGACGATCCCGGCCAGCACGAGCGGCGCCTGCGGAACGGGGCGCAGACCGAGGTCGACCGGCGAGAGCTGGGCCTTCGGTGCGCTTCCGCTCGCGGGCTTCACGGACAGCGGCTTCGGATAGGGCAGCACGGCGCCGGAGGGAGTCACGGCGACCGTCTCGTCCGTCACGTAGCCGAAGCGCTCCCCCAGCACCCGCGAGGCGGTCGTCTTGCCGGTGCCGGAGGCGGCCACGAACGCCAGCACGCGGCCGTCGTCGGCGGCGACGCCGCAGGCGTGCAGCATCAGGAGGTCGCTGCGGCGCTCACCGATGGCCTCGAGCGTGAGCGTCGACGTGAGCGACTCCTCGAGCTGCGCGACGGAGTGCGAGACGACCCGCACACCGCCCGGCGGGACCGCGCCGGGGAGCGACACCTCGGCCGAGATCACGCGAGCGTCGGCGCTGTCGGCGGCGGCGCAGGAGCGCCAGCTGCTCCGGATCCGGGCGACGTCCTCGTCGGACAGTTCGGGCCCGAACTCGACGCGGAACGGGACCTCGAGGATCGCCAGCGACATGCTGCGCGGTCCGGATCGCTCCGGCCCGGATCGCTCGTCACCGGGCCGGTCGGCACCCGTCTGCACGGAGGAGCTCAATACGCCCCGTCCCTCGCCAGGACCGCGCGCGCGGTCTTGAAGAGGATGACGATGTCGCCGGTCATCGACCAGTTCTCGACGTAGTAGAGGTCGAGGCGGACGGTGTCCTCCCACGACAGGTTGGAGCGTCCGCTCACCTGCCAGAGGCCGGTGATGCCGGGCTTCATCAGGAAGCGGCGGTGCACGTGCTCCTCGTACTGCTCCACCTCGCGCGCCAGCGGCGGGCGGGGTCCGATCAGCGACATGTCGCCGCGGAAGACGTTGAGGAACTGCGGCAGCTCGTCGAGGCTGAAGCGGCGGAGGACGGTGCCGACCTTGGTGACCCGGGGGTCCTTCGCCATCTTGAACAGGATGCTGTTGCCCTCGTCGCGCTGCTGGGCAGCGAGCTCGGCCAGGCGCGCCTCGGCGTCGACCACCATCGAGCGGAACTTCAGCATCTCGAAGGTCGAGCCGTTCAGCCCGATGCGCTCCTGGCGGAACAGGATCGGGCCCGGGCTGGTCGTCTTCACCAGCACCGCGACGACGATCAGCACGGGAGCGCTGAGGATGATCAGCATCGTCGATGCGGCGATGTCGAAGAGCCGCTTCGCGAAGCGCTGGCGGCCGTCGAAGCGCGGGGTCTCGACGTGGATCAGCGGCAGGCCGGCGACCGGCCGGGTGTGGATGCGCGGGCCGCCGATGTCGGTGAGGCTCGGCGCCACGACGAGGTGCTCGCGGCCGGGCTCGAGGGTCCAGCTGAGCTCGCGGATCCGCTGCGGCGCCAGCTCGTCGGAGCTCGTGACCACGACGGTGTCGGCGCCGGTCGCGTCCATCACGGCGCGCACGCCGTCGATCCCGGAGAAGCCGTGCAGCGAGAGGCCCGCGAGCTCCGCCTCGCTGGTGAGCGCCTCGGCGCCGCCGACGGAGGTGGAGACCGCGCCGACCAGCTTGTAGCCGGCCTCGGTGCCGCGGCGGAGCTCGCGCGCCGTGTGCAGCACGCTCGCTCGGGAGCCGAGCAGGACGACCTGGCTGGAGAAGCGACCGACCTTGCGCTGCCGGGTCAGCCAGGAGCGCCAGACGAGGCGGCCGACGCAGATCAGCAGGATCCCGGCGGGGAACGCCGTGATGATGTAGCCGCGCGCCAGCAGGATCTGCAGGAGGTAGGCGATGATCGCGACGATGCCGAACAGCCAGATGGAGGCGTCGACGATCCGCCGGTACTCCACGTAGCCGGTGCCGACGATGCGGCGGTCGCGGGTGTCGAAGACCTGCAGGGCGAGGAGCCAGCCGATCGAGAGGACGACCGAGACCCAGGTGTAGCTGACGGCGATGTCCACGGGGTTGTTGAAGCCCACGTCGGAGTTCAGGTTGAGATCGAACCAGAACAGCTGCGTGCCGAAGACCGAGACGAGGATCGCGACGACGTCGGTGGCGAGGAGGCGCCGGCGGTAGTCCTGCTCCCAGGACGGACGGCGCTTCGGCGGAGTCTCCTGCGAAGCCATCGAACCCCCCGGTCTCGCGTGCTGCGTCGGAAGGCCTGCGTGCGTTTCCGGTGATGTCACGCCCGCAAGGCTACCCACTTCCCTGTTTCATTCGGGTCACGCCTGATGAGCACTGCTCGACACTGCTAGCCGCGCAGTCGGCCGCGGCTCTCCTGCAGGTAGCACGAGCCGCAGAGCGACTCGTAGGTGACCTCGGCCCCGTCGATGGCGACCTGGTCGCCGTCGAAGACGAATCGGCCGTCGACCACCCGGCCGTTGAAGATCGCCTTCCGCCCGCAGCGGCAGATCGTCTTGAGCTCCTCGAGGCTGTGCGCGATCTCGAGAAGCCGCCTGCTTCCGGGGAACGCGGCGGTCCGGAAGTCGGTCCGGATGCCGTAGGCGAGGACGGGGACGTTCTCGAGGATTGCGATCCGGAGCAGATCGTCGACGTGCGACTCGGGCAGGAACTGCGCCTCGTCGACGAGCAGCGCGCTGACGTCGCGAGCCGTCTCGGCGAGCACGCGGGCGCGCGCGGCGGAGAAGACGGCGACCGGATCGCCGTCGGGCTCGAACAGGATGTCCACCGGACGGGTCACGCCGAGGCGGGACACGATGAGCTCGTCGCCCTTGGTGTCGACGGCCGGCTTCGCGAGCAGCACCCGGTGCCCGCGCTCCTCGTAGTTGTGCGCGGCCTGCAGGAGCGAGGTGCTCTTGCCGCTGTTCATCGCGCCGTAGCGGAAGTAGAGCTTCGCC
Organism: Rathayibacter festucae DSM 15932; assembly: GCF_004011135.1. Classification (NCBI taxonomy): domain Bacteria; kingdom Bacillati; phylum Actinomycetota; class Actinomycetes; order Micrococcales; family Microbacteriaceae; genus Rathayibacter; species Rathayibacter festucae. Next base: position 2,462,266 of record NZ_CP028137.1, read on the forward strand.
ATCAGGTCCTGTCTCTGCTCGTGGGCGGGCGGTGCCCGCGGACCGCGCCCGGCGCGGTCCTCGTGGTCGTGGTCGTGGTCGTGATGGTCGTGGTGATCGTCGTGCCGGCCGCGGTCGTGCCGGTCACTCGAGGAGGCCGTCCTCCGCCGCCCGCCGAATCAGGTCGGCGCGCCGGCTGGCCGGGCGGCCGATCTTGGCGTACTTCTGCCGGACGCGGCGCAGATAGGTCTTCGCCGTCTCGAACTGGACGTTCATTCTCGCGGCGACCTCGGGAGTGCTGGCGCCGGCGACGTAGTGGCGCAGCGCCTCGAGCTCCCCCGCACTCAGGCGCGGACGCTGCTGCGCGGCCACCCCGATCGGCAGCGGGCGCCACTGCGAGGCGGACCCCGCGGTGGAGCGCATGGCCATGGCCGAGCGCGCCGCCTCCATCACGTCCTGCATCGACTGCGCCTTCGTGAGATGCCTGGCGGCGCCGGCCCGCAGCGAGCGCTCGCGGATCTCGTCGTCCTCGCGCTCGGCGAGGACGATCACGGTCGCGCCCGCGGCACGGCAGGTGCGGATCCGCGCCTCGATCGAGATCGGCTCGCTCAGCTCGAAGTCCATCAGGACGACCTGCGTCGGGAACACCGTGCTGGTGACCAGCTCCATCCAGGTGCCGGCGCTGACGACGAGCTCGAAGTCCGGGGCGTTGGCGGCGATCCAGCTGCTCATGCTGTCCAGGAGCAGCTCGTGGTCGTCGAGGATGCCGAGCCGGACCGGTCGCGGGCCGCCGTCGGCGGAGGGGGTCTCGGCGGACCGGGCCTCGACGGACCGGGACTCGGCGGCCCGGGCGGAGGAGCCGGACGTCGGCTCACCGGGGCGAGGGAGCATGCGACGATCCTAGCCGCGGGGCCGGATCGCCTCCGCGGCCCTCTCAGAACAGCGTCGGCTGGCCCACGCCGGGCAGCATCGAGGCGCCGTCCTCGCCCAGCTCGCGGAGGATCAGACCGCCGCCGCGGAGACCGAGGTGCCGGGCCGGCTCGTCGCCGTCCTGCGGGCGGCCGTGCTCGCCGCCCAGGGTCCGCAGCACGCCGAGCGAGGGCAGCGCCGAGGCGCCGCGCGCGGTCGGCCCGAGCGCGGAGGAGCGCATCGAGCCGGTCGCCGGGTCGGCCTCCCCCTCCTCCAGCCGGTGGTCGCGCATCAGCGGGCGGATCCGCGCGGACAGCCAGCGGCGGTACTCGGCGGGCGCGTAGGCGGAGCGCCCGGGATAGAGGGAGCGGTAGCGGTCGAGCAGCTCGGGGTGCTCCTGCGCGAGCCACTGCAGGAACCACTCCTTGACCCCGGGCTTGAGGTAGAGGGTCGAGTACATGATCGTGCTCGCCCCCGCCTCGCGGCAGGCGCGGAGCGAGGCGTCGAGGTGGGCGCGGGTGTCGGTGAGGAACGGCAGGATCGGCATCAGGAAGACCGAGCACTCGAAGCCCGCCTCGCGGGCGGCCGTGACGGTCGCCAGCCGGGCCGCGGCCGACGGAGCGCCGGGCTCGATCGAGCGCTGCAGATCCTCGTCGAACACGGCGATCGAGACGCCGAGGTCGACGGGCACGTGCTCGGCCGCCTCGCGCAGCAGCGGCAGGTCGCGCCGGAGCAGCGAGCCCTTGGTCAGGATCGAGATCGGGGTGCCGGAGGCGGCCAGCGCGGCGATGATGCCGGGCATCAGCCGGTAGCGGCCCTCCGCCCGCTGGTACGGGTCGGTGTTGGTGCCGAGCGCGACGGGGTGCCGCTCCCAGCTCGGCCGGGCGAGCTCCCGGGTGAGCACCTCGGCGACGTTCACCTTCACGACGATCTGCGAGTCGAAGTCGCGCCCGCCGTCGAACTCGAGGTACTCGTGGGTGGGCCGGGCGAAGCAGTAGGTGCAGGCGTGGGTGCAGCCGCGCATCGGGTTGATCGTCCAGCCGAACGGCATCTTCGACGAGGAGTGCACCCGGTTCAGCGCCGACTTGGCGAGCACCTCGTAGAAGGTGATGCCGTCGAACTCGGGGGTGCGGACGGTGCGGACCAGCTCGGTGAGCTTCACCAGGCCCGGGAGCGCGGCCTCGTCCGCCGCGCCGATCGCCTGTCCGCTCCACCTCATGCGTCCATTAGAACATGTGTTCGAACGTTTCCGGTGGACGCATGTTGGTCGAGTAGCCGCGAAGCGGCGTATCGAGACCCGCCGTCCCCAGCCGGTCGGGTCTGCAGACCCTTCTTCTGACGATGGCGGATCTCGATACGCCCGCTGCGCGGGCTACTCGATCAGCATGCGGCTTCGCGCCCTCGGTGCTCAGACGGAGGCGCGGAGCGCGAGCGCCTCGGAGGTGGCGGCGACGGTGCGCTCGGCCGTCTCCGGGGCGTCGTTGAGAGTCGAGCCGTAGCTGGGGACGAGCGAGCGGATCCGCGGCTCCCAGGCCTTCATCCGGTCGGGGAAGCAGCGTTTGACGATGTCGAGCATGATCGGCACGGCCGTCGAGGCGCCGGGCGAGGCGCCGAGCAGGCCGGCGATCGTGCCGTCCGCGCCGGTGATGACCTCGGTGCCGAACTGCAGCACGCCGCCCTTCTTCTCGTCCTTCTTCATCACCTGGACGCGCTGGCCGGCGGTGATCAGGTACCAGTCCTCGGAGCGGGCGGTGGGCAGGAACTCCCGCAGCGCCTTCATCTTCTTGTCGCGGCCGGCCAGCACCTCGCCGAGCAGGTACTTCATCAGGTCGAGGTTGTCGCGGGCGACGGCGAGCATCGGGCCGATGTTGTGCGGGCGGATCGACAGCGGCAGGTCGAGCCACGAGCCGCGCTTGAGGAACTTGGGGGTGAAGCCGGCGTACGGGCCGAACAGCAGCGAGGCCTGGCCGTCGACGACGCGGGTGTCGAGGTGCGGGACCGACATCGGCGGGGCGCCGACGGCGGCCTTGCCGTAGACCTTCGCCTGGTGCCGGGCGACGATCGCCGGGTTGTCGGTCCGGAGGAACTGCCCCGAGATGGGGAAGCCGCCGAAGCCCTTGATCTCGGGGATGCCGGACTTCTGCAGCAGGTGCAGCGCACCGCCGCCGGCGCCGACGAAGACGAAGCGGGCGACGACCTTCTTGGGCGTGCCGCCGACCTTCTGCTTGAGGTCCAGGCGCCAGGTGCCGTCCTTCTGCCGGGTGATGCCGGTGACCTCGTGGCCGGTGTCGAGCGTGCCGCCGTGCGCGACGACGTGGTCGAAGAGCTGGTGGGTGAGCGCGCCGAAGTCGACGTCGGTGCCGGCCGGGATGCGCGTCGCGGCGTAGGGTCCACCGCCGGCGGGGCGCTGCTCCATCAGCAGCGGCGCCCACTCGTGGATGGTCTTCGTGCTCTCGGTGAACTCCATGCCGGCGAAGAGCGGCTGGTCCTTCAGCGCCTCGTAGCGCTTCCGGAGGTACTCGACGTTGGCCTCGCCGTGCACGAAGGTCATGTGCGGAGCGGAGTTGATGAAGCTCGAGGGCTCGCGGATGTCGCCGGCCTCGACCAGGCTCGACCAGAACTGCCGCGAGATCTGGAACTGCTCGTTGATCTGGATCGCCTTGGCGGGGTCGACGGAGCCGTCGGCCGCCTCGGGCATGTAGTTCAGCTCGCAGAGGGCGGCGTGGCCCGTGCCCGCGTTGTTCCAGGGGTTCGACGACTCCTGCGCCACGTCGCCGAGGCGCTCGTACGCGGCGATGGTCCAGTCGGGCTGGAGCTTGGTGAGGAGTGCACCGAGGGTGGCACTCATGATGCCCCCACCGATGAGGGCGACGTCGACCGGTTCCGAGGAGTTCACGAGAGTCGAGTTTACCGTCGGGCGCCGGGCGGGAGGCGGGCCGGGGGGTCGCTCGCCCATCAAATTGACGGCTTTTCCCGTCGTGGGGCGGCGGCGGCGGCCGCTGCTCGGACACGTGGGTCTCGATACGCCGCTGCGCGGCTACTCGACCAGCATGCAACCACCGCGGCGCGCAGGCGGGCGCACCCCATGCAACCGCCGCGGCGCGCAGGCGGGCGGACCCCATGCAGGTGCCGCGGCGCGCAGGCGGGAGCACCCCCTGCAGGTGCCGCGGCGCGCGGGGGCGCACCCCATGCAGGTGCCGCGGCGCGCAGGCGGGCGCCCCATGCTGATCGAGTAGCCCTCGCAGAGGGCGTATCGAGATCCACCGTCGGAGAGACGGCGGCCGGAAGCCACCGTCCTGAAGGCGTGGGTCTCGATACGCCGCTCCGCGGCTACTCGACCGGCATGGCGCTCCGCCGGGTCAGGCGACGGGCTGCTTCGCCGCGATCAGCTCGGCGATCTGCACGGCGTTGAGCGCCGCGCCCTTGCGGAGGTTGTCGTTGCTGATGAAGAGGGCGAGGCCGCGGCCCTCGGGGGCTCCCTCGTCGGCGCGGATGCGGCCGACGTAGCTCGGGTCGCTGCCGGCGGCCTCGAGCGGCGTCGGCACCTCGCGCAGCGCGACTCCGGGGGCGTCGGCGAGCAGCTCGCGGGCACGCTCGGGGCTGAGCGGCGCGGAGAACTCGACGTTGACCGAGAGCGAGTGGCCGGTGAAGACCGGCACGCGCACGCAGGTCCCCGAGACCAGCAGGCCGGGGAGCTCGAGGATCTTGCGGCTCTCGTTGCGGAGCTTCTTCTCCTCGTCGGTCTCGTTCAGGCCGTCCTCGACGAGGCTGCCGGCGAAGGGGATGACGTCGAAGGCGATCGGCGCGACGTACTTGTCCGGCGCCGGGAAGGCGACCGCCGAGCCGTCGTGCACGAGGTCGAGCAGGTGCTCGTCGGCGACGGCGGCGCGGACCTGGCCGGCCAGCTCGTTCGCTCCGGCGAGCCCGCTGCCCGAGACGGCCTGGTAGGTGCTGACGATGAGGCGGGTGAGCCCGGCCTCATGGTCGAGGACCTTGAGGATCGGCATCGCGGCCATCGTGGTGCAGTTGGGGTTCGCGATGATGCCCTTCACGGCCTGCTCGATCGCGTGCGGGTTCACCTCGCTGACGACCAGCGGGACCTCGGGGTCCATCCGCCAGGCGCTGGAGTTGTCGATGACCAGGGCGCCCGCGGCGGCGAAGCGGGGCGCCTGCGCGCGCGACCCCGTCGCTCCGGCCGAGAAGAGCGCGATGTCGAGGCCCGAGGGATCGGCGGTCTCGGTGTCCTCGACGACGATGTCCTCGCCGCGGAACGGCAGGGTCGTGCCGGCCGAGCGGGCGGTCGCGAAGAAGCGGATCGACGCGATCGGGAAGTCGCGCTCCTCGAGGAGGCGGCGCATGACGGTGCCGACCTGGCCGGTGGCGCCGACGACTCCGACGTGGAGGGGGGTGCTGCTCATGCTGGGCTCTTTCGTCCGTGGGCCGCTCGCGGGAGGAGCGGCACGAAGGGGTGCTGGCGGGAGGGCCGGGGCGGGCTCCCCGGAGACGGTACCGAACGACGGCGGAGTCGACGGGGCCGGAGTATGCGATCGGCGGGATCGCGAGGGCGTTCGGCGGTCAGCGCCCGGTGCCGGCGTAGACGACGGCCTCGTCCTCGGCGTCGAGGCCGAAGGCGGTGTGCACGACGCGGAGGGCGTCGTTCACCGTGTCGGCGCGGGTCACGACCGAGATGCGGATCTCGCTCGTGGAGATCATCTCGATGTTGATCCCCGCCTCGTAGAGCGAGCGGAACAGCTTGGCCGAGACGCCCGCGTTGGTGCGCATGCCGGCGCCGACGAGCGCGAGCTTGGCGATCTGGTCGTCGTACTGCAGCGACTCGAAGCCGACCTCGTCCTTCTCGGCGTTGAGCGCCGTGAGGACGGTCTGGCCGTCGGCCTTGGGCAGCGTGAAGGAGATGTCGGTGCGGCCGGTCGCGGCGGCGGAGACGTTCTGCACGATCATGTCGATGTTCGAGCCGGTCTTGGCGACGATCGTGAAGATCTGCGCGGCCTTGCCCGGGATGTCGGGCACGCCGACGACGGTGATCTTGGCCTCGTTGAGATCGGCGGCGACTCCGGCGATGATCGGCTCTTCCACGGGCTGTCCATTCTTCTCGGTGCTTCCGGGGGCGTCCTCGCCGGGCACGGCGTTGTAGACGATGGTGCCCTCGTTGGGGCTGAACGACGAGCGCACGTGCAGGGTGACGCCGTGGCGGCGGGCGAACTCGACGGCGCGGATGTGCAGGACCTTCGCGCCGGCGGCGGCGAGCTCGAGCATCTCCTCGCTGGAGATGCGGTCGAGCTTGCGGGCCTTCTTGACCACCCGCGGGTCGGCGGTGAAGACGCCGTCGACGTCGGTGTAGATCTCGCAGGTGTCGGCGCCGAGGCCGGCGGCGAGCGCGACGGCGGTGGTGTCCGAGCCGCCGCGGCCGAGCGTGGTGATGTCCTTGGTGTCGCGGTTGAAGCCCTGGAAGCCGGCGACGATGACGACCGCGTTCTCATCGAGCGCGGCGCGCAGGCGGACCGGGGTGATGTCGACGATGCGGGCGGCGCCGTGCTGGGCGTCGGTGATCATGCCGGCCTGGCTGCCGGTGAAGGAGCGGGCGTCGTAGCCCATGCTCTTGATCGCCATGGCGAGCAGCGCCATCGAGATCCGCTCGCCGGAGGAGAGCAGCATGTCGAGCTCGCGCGGCGCCGGGATCGGCGTGACCTGGTGCGCCAGCTCGAGCAGGTCGTCGGTGGTGTCGCCCATCGCGGAGACGGCGACGACCACGTCGTTGCCCGCCTGCTTCGTCGCGACGATGCGCTTCGCGACCCGCTTGATGCTCTCCGCGTCGGCGACGGAGGACCCGCCGAACTTCTGGACGATCAGGCTCACGCGCTACTCCCGGGTCAGTGGCTCGGGCCGTGGCGACCCGACGCAGGAGTCTACCGGCGGGCGCATGCGCGAGGGGTCATGTTGCGGCGGCGACTGTGCGGGTGTCCTCCGAGCACGGCGGGGCGCGTCCGGCACGCGGAACCGGCTCCGGCACGCGGGAACGGGCGGATTCGACGAGCCGAAGGTGATTGCGCGAGCCGGAGGTCCGATCCGGAGACGTCTGGCACGCGGAAACAGGCCCGGCACGCCGGAACCGACCGAAACCACGAGCCGGAGGTGAGTCCGCGAGCCGGAGGTGGAGAAGGGAGGGGCGGGTCCGCGTCAGTTCTCGACGAGGCGGCGGCCCTCGAAGGCGCGGCCGAGGGTGATCTCGTCGGCGTACTCGAGGTCGCCGCCGACGGGGAGGCCGGAGGCGAGGCGGGTAATGCGGATGCCGAGGGTGCTCAGCATGCGAGAGAGGTAGGTCGCGGTGGCCTCGCCCTCGAGGTTGGGGTCGGTCGCGATGATGACCTCCTGGACCTCGCCGTCGGCCAGGCGCTGCAGCAGCTGGCGGATGCGGAGCTGGTCGGGGCCGATGCCGTCGATCGGGCTGATCGCGCCGCCGAGCACGTGGTACAGGCCGCGGAACTCGCGGGTGCGCTCGATGGCGGGGACGTCCTTCGCCTCCTCGACCACGCAGATGACGGCGCGGCTGCGGCGCGGGTCGCGGCAGATGCCGCAGGTGGCCTCCTCCGCGACGTTGCCGCAGATGTCGCAGAAGTGCACGCGGTTGCGCAGCTCCAGCAGGATCTCGGCGAGGCGCGTCACGTCGAAGGTCTCGGTCTGCAGGATGTGGAACGCGATGCGCTGGGCCGACTTCGGGCCGATGCCGGGGAGCCGGCCGAGCTCGTCGATCAGCTCCTGGACGATGCCTTCGTACATGCGGTCGCCTCCTCTCGGGATGCGGGTTCAGTGGTGAGGAGAGCGGGAGCGAGGAGCGGGGCGGCGGTCATGCGCCGGTCACCCGGGGACCGCGCGGGACGTGCGGCTGCTCCTCGATGAACTGGGCGCCGAGGATCTCGCGCACCACCGCCTCGCCGTAGCGCTGGCGGCCGTCGGCCGTGGCCGAGCGGGTGGTGCGGGTGACCGGGCGGGGGCCGGCTCGGGCCGCTCGCGAGCGCGGACCGGCGCGGGTGCGACGGGGGCAGGGGGTGCGGACGGCTCGCCGGGGGGCGCGACGGTGGCCCAGGAGTCGGGCATCGGCGGCTCGACCGGCGGCATGTCCTCCTCGGGCGGCTCCTCGTCGAACGGCGGCTCGTCGTCCGAGGGTCCGGCCGACGCGGCGGCCGCGCGGACCGGCGGCTCCTGCTCGGGGACGACCGGCGCCGAGCGCGGCGACGGGGCGAGGACCGGCACGTCGGTCGGCTCCGGGGCGACGACCGACTCGATCGCGGGCTCGGCGGCGACCTCGGCGGGGGCCGGGTCGGCCGGGATGGCGACCGTCGCCCACTCGTCGGGGTCGCTGGGGGTGGACGCCGCCGCGGGCTGCTGCGCTGCGGGCTGCTCGGCGGCGGGCGGCGGGGCCGCCTCGACCGCGGCGCGCTCGGCCTCGGGCGCGGTCGCGCGGGGCTCGACGCGGGCGATGTACTTCACCCGGAGGCCGAGGACCTGCTGGATCGCCTGGCGCAGGTGCTCGCTCACGCCGGGCTGACCGGCGCTGCCGGCCATCTTGAACGAGTCGACGTCGTTCTGGCTCGGGAAGGAGAGGGTGAGGACGTCGTCCTTCAGCGCCCGCACCTGCGCGGTGTAGGCGACGAGCCAGGCCGTCATCCGGGCCTTCTGCACGACCTCGAGGATCTCGGGCCAGCTGTCCTTCATCCGCTGGAGGGTGACGCCGCCGGGCTCATCGGCCGCGGAGGGGTGGGTCGCCGGGGCCGGGGCGGCCGGGCGGGACGCCGTGGTGTCGGCGGGAGTCGAGTCAGCGGGAGTCGCGTCGGCGGCTTCGCTCGGGGCGGCGTCGGGCGTGCCGGAGCCGGCCTCGACCGACGTCGCGGAGACGACCGGGGCCTCGACGCGCGGGGCCGCCGCGATCGACTCCGGCACCGACTCCGGCGTCGCGGCGTGCGACGGGAGGTGCGGCTCGGGCATGCGCGACTCGGGTGCGCGGGTCTCGGGTGCGCGGGAGGCGGCGGCACGGGGCTCGGGCGCGCGCGGCTCCGGAGCACGCGAGTCGGCGGACGGCCGCGTCGGTGCCGGGGCGGCCTGCGACGGCGCCGGCACCACGACGGACGCCGGAGCGGCCGCGGCGCCGGAGCCGTGCACCAGCGTGCGCGCGATCATCAGCTCGAGGTGCAGCCGCGGCGAGGTCGCGCCCGTCATCTCGGTGAGCGCGTCGTTGACGATGTCGGCGATGCGGGAGAGCTCGCCGAGGCCGAGGGCGCGCGACTGGCCGGCCATCCGGTCGAGCTCGTCCTGGGAGACGCCGCGCAGGACCGCGGAGGCCGCGCCTCCGGTGGCGGCGACGACGATGAGGTCGCGGAGCTTCTCGAGCAGGTCCTCGACGAAGCGGCGCGGGTCCTGACCGGTCTGGATGACCCGGTCGACGGCGCCGAACGCCTCGGCGGAGTCGTGCTCGGCGAGGGCGTCGACGACCTCGTCGAGCAGCGCGCCGTGGGTGTAGCCGAGGAGGGCGACCGCGCGCTCGTACTCGACCGTCTCGTTCTCGGAGCCGGCCATCAGCTGATCGAGGAGGGACAGCGTGTCGCGGACCGAGCCGCCACCCGCCCGGACGACCAGCGGGAGCACGCCCGCGGCGACGCCCACCTTCTCGCGCTCGCAGAGCTCCTGCGTGTAGTCGAGCATCTGCGCCGGCGGGACGAGCCGGAACGGGTAGTGGTGCGTGCGCGATCGGATCGTGCCGATGACCTTGTCGGGCTCGGTCGTCGCGAAGATGAACTTCACGTGCTCCGGCGGCTCCTCGACGATCTTGAGCAGCGCGTTGAAGCCCTGCGGCGTCACCATGTGCGCCTCGTCGAGGATGAAGATCTTGAAGCGGTCGCGGGCCGGGGCGAAGATCGCCCGCTCGCGCAGGTCGCGCGCGTCGTCGACGCCGTTGTGGCTCGCGGCGTCGATCTCGACGACGTCGAGCGAGCCCTGGCCGTCGCGGCTGAGCTCGACGCAGCTGTCGCAGACGCCGCACGGGGTGTCCGTCGGGCCCTGGGCGCAGTTGAGGCAGCGGGCGAGGATGCGCGCCGAGGTCGTCTTGCCGCAGCCGCGCGGACCGCTGAAGAGGTAGGCGTGATTGACGCGGTTGGTGCGCAGCGCCGTCATCAGCGGATCGGTCACCTGGGACTGGCCGATCATCTCGGCGAACGTCTCCGGCCGGTACCGGCGATACAGGGCTGCTACCACCCGACAAGAGTAGCCGCGACCTCCGACACCGGACGCGGGTCGCCGGAGCCGCCGCCTCCCGTAGCCTCGAGGCCGTGACCGACCGCACGAGCACTCCCCCGTTCGACGCCGTGATCCTCGCCGGCGGACGCGGCGAGCGCCTCGGCGGCGCGGCCAAGCCGCTGCTCGAGCACGGCGGCTCGACGCTGCTCGAGCACGCCCTGACCGCAGTCGTCGGCGCCCGGCGCGTCGTGGTCGCGGGACCGCCGGAGCTCCGCGGCGGCGTCGGAGCGGCGCTCCTCGTCCAGGAGGAGCCGGCGTTCGGCGGACCGGTTGCCGGTCTCGCGGCGGCGCTGCCCCTGCTCGCGCGGGACGACGCGGCCGACTGGATCGCCGTGCTCGCGGCCGACCTGGTCGATCCGGCCCCCGCGCTCGACCGACTGCTGGCGGACGCCGCCTCCGCCGATCCCGCGACCGACGCCCTGCTCGCCGTCGACGGGGACGGCCGCGCGCAGCTCCTGCTGGGTCTGCACCGCCGAACCGCACTGACCGCCGCCGTGACCCGGCTCCCCTCGGTCGACGGCGCCTCCGTCCGCGCACTCCTGGCGGGGCTGGCCGTGCGGCTCGTCGAGGTGCCGGCCGGATCGACCGCGGACGTCGACGACCGCGCCGACGCCCGCCGCCACGGCATCGCCGTGCCGGGCGCGGAGAGCGCGCCGGGCGCAGGATCCGAACCGGGCGCAGACTGAACGCGTGACCCACGACACGAACGCGACCCCTTCCTCCGCCCCGGACGCCCGCGAGGACACCGCCGCACTGCTCGCCGCCTGGTGGGACGAGCTGAGCGCCGCCCTCGGCCTCGCCGACGTTCCGGTCGAGCGCGACGCCCTGCTCTCCCTGGCCGGCGACGCGGCGCACGGCGTGGTGCGGCCGGCCGCTCCGCTGACGACGTTCCTCGCCGGCTACGCGGCGGGACTGCAGGGCGGCGACCGGGCGGCGCTCGACGGGGCGGTGCGGACGTCGCTCGAGGCCATTCGCATGCGAACGCACGAATCCTGAGACGCTACTCCCTCCCCCTCGATCCGGCACCAGGCTTCGGGCGTACGTTTCGCTCGAGCCTCGACGCCGCGGCGCTCCTCCGGACGATCGCGGCGCGGCTCCCGCGGGCACTCACGCACCGCGGTCGCATCCCGTGAAGGAGAACCGCATGTCAGGCAACAGAGCAGTCGCCTACAAGAGCCCCGGCGTCGTCGAGGTCATCGACATCGACTACCCGACTTTCGAGCTGAAGGACGGGCCGGGCGTGAACCCGGCGAACATCGGCAGGAAGCTGCCGCACGGCGCGATCCTCCGCACCGTCTCGACCAACATCTGCGGCTCGGACCAGCACATGGTCCGCGGGCGCACCACCGCTCCCGCCGACCTCGTCCTCGGGCACGAGATCACGGGCGAGGTCGTCGAGGTGGGGCCGGACGTCGAGTTCGTCAAGGTCGGCGACATCGTCTCCGTGCCGTTCAACATCGCCTGCGGCCGCTGTCGCAACTGCAAGGAGCGCAAGACCGGCATCTGCCTGAACGTGAACCCGGACCGCCCGGGCAGCGCCTACGGCTACGTCGACATGGGCGGCTGGGTCGGCGGCCAGGCCGAGTACGTGATGGTCCCCTACGCGGACTGGAACCTGCTCGTCTTCCCCGACCGCGACCAGGCGCTCGAGAAGATCCTCGACCTCACGATGCTCTCGGACATCTTCCCGACCGGCTTCCACGGCGCGGTCACCGCGGGCGTCGGGGTCGGCTCGACCGTGTACGTCGCCGGAGCGGGCCCGGTCGGACTCGCCGCGGCCGTCGGCGCGCAGCTGCTCGGCGCGGCCGTCGTGATCGTCGCGGACCTCAACGAGGAGAGGCTCGTGCAGGCCCGCTCGTTCGGCTGCGAGACCGTCGACGTCTCCAAGGGCGACCCGGCCGGGCAGATCGAGCAGATCCTCGGCGTGCCGGAGGTCGACTGCGGCGTGGACGCCGTGGGCTTCGAGGCGCACGGCAACGGCGCCGACTCGGGCACCGAGGCGCCGGCCACGGTGCTGAACTCGCTGATGTCGATCACCGCGGCGGGCGGCGCGCTCGGCATCCCGGGGCTCTACGTCACCGGTGACCCGGGCGGAGTGGACGAGGCCGCGCAGGAGGGCTCGCTCTCGATCCGCCTCGGGCTGGGCTGGGCGAAGTCGCTGTCCTTCACGACCGGCCAGTGCCCGGTGATGAAGTACAACCGCTCGCTGATGATGGCGATCCTGCACGACAAGGTGCAGATCGCGAAGGCGGTGCAGGCCACGGCGATCACGCTGGACGAGGCGCCGCAGGGCTACGCCGACTTCGACAAGGGCGCCGCGAAGAAGTTCGTGCTCAACCCGAACGGGTACCTCGGCTGAGCCCGTCGACGGCGCCGGGTCCTCGGATCCGGCGCCGTCGCTCGCCCGCCCTGGGCGCGACCAGAATGGACGGATGAGCGACATCGACTGGGACGGCGCTCGCGCGCGCATCGCCGCGGCGACCGCTCCCGGGCCGCTCGCGACGGTCCCGCTGCTCGAGGCGGAGGGCTGCGTCACGGCGGGCGCCGTGCTCGCGCCGCGACCGCTCCCCCACTACGACTCCTCGGCGATGGACGGCTGGGCGGTCCGCGGCACGTCGCCCTGGCGGCTCGGACCGGGCAGCGCCGAGCCGATCGTCACCGGCGGGGTCGTGCCGGAGTGGTGCGAAAGCGTCCTCCCGAGCGAGCGCGGCCGGGTGACCGGGGACGTGCTCTCCTCGGAGCATCCGGTGCCGCTCGGGCGGCACATCCGCAACGCGGGGGACGAGGCCCCGGCCGGAACCGCGCTCGTCGACTCCGGCGTGCGGCTGCGGCCGGCGCACCTGGCGCTGCTCGCGATCGCGGGATTCGACGAGCTCGTCGTGCGGAGGCCGGCGACGGTCGATCTGCTCTTCACCGGTGACGAGGTCGACACGGCGGGGATGCCGGGGTCCGGCCGCGTCCGCGACGCGTTCACGCCGCTGCTGCCGCCGCTCGTCTCGCGCGGCGGGGGTGCGGTGGGATCGGTGCGGCGGCTCGGCGACGACGATGAGGCGATCGCCCGCGCGCTGCTCGCGAGCACGGCTCCGCTGCAGATCACGACGGGCGGGACCGGGCGGTCGCGGGTGGACGCGGTGCGGCGGGCGCTCCGGATCGCGGGAGCGACCCTCGTCGTCGACGGGGTCGCGATGCGGCCGGGGCATCCGACGGTGATCGCGTCGCTGCCCGGCGGGGCGGTCGTGCTCGCGCTGCCCGGGAATCCGCTCGCCGCGTTCCTCGCGGCGCTGTCGTTCCTGCCGCCGGCGCTGGACGCGGCGAGCGGGGCCGCCGCGCCGGTGCCGCGTCAGGGCGTGCTGGGCGAGCCGCTCGGCCGCGCCGGGTCGACCGTGCTCGTGCCGGTCGTCGAGGCGGACGGCGTCTGGCGGGCGGTGCACGGGATCCGCTCGCACATGCTCTCGGGGCTCACGGTGGCGGAGGCGGTCGCCGTCGTTCCGGCGGGCGGTGCCGCGGCCGGCGAGCGGCTGCGGCTGCTGCGGCTGCCGTGGTGAGCGCGACCGGACTGCTGACGGGGCGGGTCTCGATACGCCGCTCCGCGGCTACTCGACCAGCATGTTCCGTCAGCAGCTCGCCCGGCGGGCGATCCATGCTGATCGAGTAGGCCGCGCAGCGGGCGTATCGAGATCCACCACCGTCAGGAAGGGTGGGTCTCGATACGCCGCTGCGCGGCTACTCGACCAGCATGCAGCGCAGCCGCTCGACCAGAACGGGCGGCCGGCGGGTCAGGCGGCCGGCTCAAGGCGGACGACGACGGACTTCGAGGTGGGGGTGCCGCTGACGGCCGCCGTGGAGTCGAGCGGGACGAGCACGTTCGTCTCGGGGTAGTAGGCCGCGATGCAGCCGCGCGGGGTGTCGTAGGCGACGACGCGGAAGGACGGGGCCCGGCGCTCGAGGCCGTCCTCCCACTCCGAGACCAGGTCGACCATCGCGCCGTCGGCGAGGCCCTGCTCGGCGATGTCGTCGGCGTGCACGAAGACGACGCGACGGCCGCCGTGGATGCCGCGGTAGCGGTCGTCCTTGCCGTAGATCGTGGTGTTGAACTGGTCGTGCGAGCGCAGCGTCTGCAGCAGCAGGCGCCCCTCAGGGACCTTCGGGTACTGCAGCGGATTCGCGGTGAAGCGGGCGAGGCCGGTCGCGGTGGCGAAGCGCCGCTCGTCGCGCGGCGGGTTCGGCAGGACGAAGCCGCCTGGCTCGTTGACGCGGCGCTCGAAGTCCTCGAAGCCGGGGACGACCGCGGCGATGTGCCGGCGGATCAGGCGGTAGTCCTCGCGCAACGCCGCCCAGTCGACGACCGGTGCGTTCGGGCGGTCGGCGAGCAGGCGCTGGGCGATACCGGTGAGGATGGCGACCTCGGACTGCAGGACCGGACTCGGCGGCGCGAGCCGCCCGCGGGAGGCGTGCACGGCGCTCATCGAGTCCTCGACGGTGACCCGCTGCTCCCCCGTGGCGCGCCTGTCGGAGTCGGTGCGGCCGAGGGTCGGCAGGATCAGCGCGCGACGGCCGGTGACGACGTGCGAGCGGTTGAGCTTGGTCGAGACGTGCACCGTGAGCGCGAGCGAGCGCATCGCGGCCTCGGTGACGCCGGTGTCGGGCGTCGCGCGGGCGAAGTTGCCGCCGAGGCCCATGAAGACGCGGGCCTTGCCGTCGCGCATGGCGCGGATCGCGGCGACCGTGTCGGTGCCGTGCTCGCGCGGCGAGGTGAAGGAGAACTCGCGGTCGAGGGCGTCGTGGAAGGAGTCGGGCATCCGCTCGAAGATGCCCATCGTGCGGTCGCCCTGCACATTGGAGTGGCCGCGGACCGGGCAGACGCCCGCGCCCGGCTTTCCGATGCTGCCGGTCAGCAGCAGGACGTTGACGACGTCCTTGAGCGTCGCGACGGAGTGCGCGTGCTGGGTGAGCCCCATCGCCCAGCAGACGATGGTGCCCTCGCTCGCGGCGATCAGCTCGGCGATCGCGCGGATCCGTGCCTCGTCGATCCCGCTCGCCCGCTCGATCTCGGACCATTCGGTGCCGCGGATCTCGTCGAGGTAGCCCTCGAGGCCGTCGGTGCTCTCGGCGATGAAGGCGCGGTCGAAGACGCCGCCCCTCGCCTCCTCCGCGTCGAGGAGCGCCTTGCCGAAGCCCTGGAAGAGCGCCTGGTCGCCGCCGAGCCGCACCTGGAGGAAGTGGTCGGCGAGGGCCGTGCCGCCGCCGATCATCCCGCGGACGGTCTGCGGGTTCTCGAAGCGCAGCAGGCCCGCCTCGGGCAGCGGGTTGATGGCGACGATGGTGCTGCCCGCGCGCTTCGCCCGCTCGAGCGCGGTGAGCATCCGCGGGTGGTTAGTGCCGGGGTTCTGGCCGGCGATGATCAGCAGCGGTGCCCGCTCGACGTCGCGGAGGCTGACCGTGCCCTTGCCGATGCCGATCGTCTCGGTCAGCGCCGAGCCGCTGGACTCGTGG
Organism: Rathayibacter festucae DSM 15932; assembly: GCF_004011135.1. NCBI lineage: Bacteria > Bacillati > Actinomycetota > Actinomycetes > Micrococcales > Microbacteriaceae > Rathayibacter > Rathayibacter festucae. Next base: position 2,477,953 of record NZ_CP028137.1, read on the forward strand.
CACATGTTGGAGCAGTCGGGCAGGTTGTTGGTGCCGAAGCCGCGCACCAGCAGCTGGTAGACGAACGCGGCCTCGTTGGAGGTGCGGCCGGAGGTGTAGAAGATCGCCTCGTCCGGGTCGGCGCAGGCGCGCAGCTCGTCCGCCACGACGTCGAGGGCCTCGTCCCAGCCGACCGGGCGGTAGTGCGTCGCGCCCTCGTCCAGGAGCATCGGCTCGGTGAGGCGGCCCTGCTGGCCGAGCTGGTAGTCGTCCCAGCCCTCGAGCTCGATCATCGAGTGCGCGGCGAAGAAGTCGGCCGTGACGGTGCGCAGCGTCGCCTCCTCGGCGACCGCCTTCGCGCCGTTCTCGCAGAACTCGGCGACGTGCCGCTTGTCGGCCTCGGGCCAGGCGCAGCCGGGGCAGTCGAAGCCGGTCTTCTGGTTCACCCGCAGGAGCGTCTCGGCGCTGCGCAGCGGACCCATCTGCTTGAGCGAGATCTGCAGCGCGTGTGCCACGCCGGGGATGCCGACGGCCCTCCGCTTCGGGGCGCCGACCGTGACGGCGCTCTCGTCGATCGGGTTCTCGCGGGCTTCGGCGTCATCGACCATTCCTGCATCGTACGTCGGGGAGCGGGTGGGAGGATGAGCGCCTGCCGTCCGGGCTCTCAGGTCGTGGGGCGGTGCGCCAGTCGCGTCGAGGAGGACCCCATGAGCCGTGCCGTCGCCCGGACCCGCCTGATCGCCGTCCGCGCCGGGGAGCCGACCCGGCGCCGCGAGGACGTGCTCGCCGTCGAGGAGCCGCTCGAGATCCGCGTGGGCGGGCGGCGCCTCAGCGTCACCATGCGCACGCCCGGGGAGGACTTCGACCTGGTCGCCGGGTTCCTGGTGTCGGAGGGGGTGCTCACCTCGACGGAGCAGCTCGCCGCGATGCGCTACTGCGCGAGCGGCGCGGGGCCGAGCGAGAACACCTACAACGTGATCGACGCGACGGTGCGCGGGGGCCGCGCGGAGATCCTGCTCGACCGCGAGCGCTCGGTGTACACGTCGAGCTCCTGCGGGGTGTGCGGGCTGGCGTCGCTCGAGGCCGTCGCGACGGAGTCGGCGTGGAGCGTGGCGGAGGATCCGCTGCGGGTCTCGACCGAGCTGCTCGTGTCGCTGCCGGACCGGCTGCGCGAGGCGCAGGCGGTGTTCGAGCGGACCGGCGGCCTGCACGCGGCCGGCCTCTTCGACGCCGACGGCTCGCTGCTGGCCCTGCGGGAGGACGTGGGGCGGCACAACGCCGTCGACAAGGTCGTCGGCTGGGGCCTGCGCGAGGGCCGGCTGCCGCTGCGCGGCGCGCTGCTGCAGGTGTCGGGCCGCGCCTCGTTCGAGCTCGTGCAGAAGGCCGTGATGGCGGGCGTCCCCCTCCTCGCGGCGGTCGGCGCCCCGTCCTCGCTCGCCGTCGACCTCGCCCGCGACTCGGGTCTCACCCTCATCGGCTTCAGCCGCGGCGCGGGCTTCAACGTCTACGCGGGCGACGCCCGCCTCGCGGACTGACGCGGGCGGGTCTCGATACGCCGCGTTCCGCGGCTCCTCGACCAGCATGCAGGGCGCGGTGGCCGCGGGACTCGGCAGCTCGCGCGCCAGCGCGGCCCCCTCCGCTGATCGAGTAGCCCGCGCAGCGGGCGTATCGAGATCCACCCACGTCAGAACCTGAGTCTGCAGACCCGCCCTGCTTTGAACGGCGGGTCTCGATACGCCCCTGCGGGGCTACTCGACCAACATGGGGTGGTGGCTCGCGCGTCAGCGCGGCCCTTCCGCAGCTCGCACGTTCGGCGCCGTCTCCGAGAGCAGCTCGCGCGCCAGCGCGGCCCCACCGCTGCTCAGGGGACCACCGAAGGCGTCGGCCGCACCGGGCTTGCACGGGCAGGGCAGAGGGCACGACCCGGAATCGCGTGGCAGCGATTCAGGGCAGCCCGACGCGACCCGCTCCACAGAACGCTCCCACCCGTGCAAGCCGACCGCGAGTCGTCTAGCAGCGAAGCTGCTAGACGACGGACAAGGACTGCCGCGCGATCTCAAGCTCCTCGTTGGTGGGGATGACGAGGACGGCGACGCGGGAGTCGTCGGTGGAGATGCGGCGGGGGCCGCGGTCGCGGGCGGTGTTGCGCTCGGGGTCGAGCTCGATGCCGAGGCCCTCGAGGCCGCGGAGGGCGCCGGCGCGGACGGCGGGGACGTTCTCGCCGACTCCGGCGGTGAAGACGATCGCGTCGACGCGGCCGAGCTGGGCGTAGTAGGCGCCGACGTAGTGGCGGAGGCGGTGGTAGTAGACCTCGAGCGCGGCGACGGCGGTCTCGTCGCCGGCTTCGGCCGCGTCCTGCACGTCGCGCATGTCGCCGCGGCCGGAGAGGCCGAGGAGTCCGCTGCGGCGGTTGAGCACGGTGTCGAGCTCGTCGGTGGACAGGCCGGCCTTGCGGGCGAGGTGGAAGACGACGGCGGGGTCGAGGTCGCCGGAGCGGGTGCCCATCACGAGGCCCTCGAGCGGGGTCATGCCCATCGAGGTCTCGACGGAGGCGCCGCCGTCGATCGCGCAGGCGGAGGCGCCGTTGCCGAGGTGCAGGACGATCGTCTTGAGGTCGGAGCGGCGGCGGCCGAGGAACGCGGCGGCCGCCTCGGAGACGAACTTGTGCGAGGTGCCGTGGAAGCCGTAGCGGCGGATGCGGTGCTTGTCGGCGAGCTCGGCGGGGATCGCGTAGGTGGAGGCCGCCGCGGGGATGGTGTGGTGGAACGCGGTGTCGAAGACGGCGACGTGCGGGACGCTCGGGAAGGCCTTCTGCGCGGCCTCGATGCCCTCGAGGTTGGCGGGGTTGTGCAACGGAGCGAGGTCGCTGAGGTCCTCGATGTTGATCTTGACGAGGTCGGTGACGACGGTCGGCTCGTAGAAGCGCTTGCCGCCGTGCACGACGCGGTGGCCGACGGCGATCGGCGGGAACTCGTCGAGGCTCGGGCCGTGCTCGGCGAAGGCGCGGATCATCGCGTCGAAGCCGGCCGTGTGATCCGGGATCGGCGTCTCGAACTCGACGGTGTCGCCGTCGTGACTGTGCTTCGTGCGGCCGGTCTCCTCGCCGATCCGCTCGACGAGGCCGCTGGCGAGCGTCTCCTCCGTCGTCATCTCGATGAGCTGGTACTTGAAGGACGACGAGCCGCTGTTGACGACGAGGACGACGGACACGGTGGGACTCCTGGGGGTTCGGGGTCGGACGGAGCGCTCGGGCGGGTGGCCCTCAGCGCACGACGGGGATGGCGGAGGTCGGCGGGACGATGGCCTGCGTCGCCGCCTGGATCGCGGTGATCGCGACGGTGTTGACGATGTCCTGCACGAGGGCGCCGCGGGAGAGGTCGTTGACCGGCTTCCGCAGGCCCTGCAGGACCGGCCCGATGGCGACGGCGCCGGCCGAGCGCTGCACGGCCTTGTAGGTGTTGTTGCCCGTGTTGAGGTCGGGGAAGATGAACACCGTCGCACGTCCTGCGACCTGCGAGCCGGGCATCTTCGAGGCGGCGACGGCCGCGTCCGCTGCGGCGTCGTACTGGATCGGGCCCTCGACGAGCAGGTCGGGGCGGCGCTCGCGAACCAGCGCGGTGGCGGCGCGGACCTTCTCGACGTCGGCGCCCGCTCCGCTCTCGCCGGTGGAGTAGGAGAGCATCGCGATCCGCGGGTCGATGCCGAACTGCTGCGCCGTCTCGGCGGAGGAGATCGCGATGTCGGCCAGCTGCGCCTCGGTCGGGTCGGGGTTCACGGCGCAGTCGCCGTAGACGAGGACGCGGTCGGCGAGCGCCATCAGGAACACGCTCGAGACGACGGAGACGCCGGGGCTGGTCTTGATGATCTCGAAGCCGGGGCGGATGGTGTGCGCGGTGGTGTGCGCGGCGCCCGAGACCATGCCGTCGGCGAGGCCGAGCTGCACCATCATCGTGCCGAAGTAGGAGACGTCGGTGACGGTGTCGTAGGCGTGGTCGAAGGTGATGCCCTTGTGCGCGCGGATGCGGGCGTACTCCTCGGCGAAGCGGTTGCGGTGCTCCGGGTCGAGGACGCTGAGGACGCGGGCGCCGTCGATGTCCAGGCCGAGGCTCGCGGCGCGGGAGCGCACCTCGACCTCCTCGCCGAGGATCGTCAGGCGGGCGATGCCACGCTTGAGCACGGTCGCGGCGGCACGGAGGATGCGGTCGTCGCCGCCCTCGGGCAGCACGATGTGCCGGTCGGCGATGCGGGCGCGCTCGATCAGGCCGTACTCGAACATCAGCGGGGTGACGACCTCGGAGCGGCCGACGTCGAGGAGGGTGAGCAGCTCGACCGGGTCGATCGCCTCGGCGAACAGGGCGAGGGAGGTGTCGCGCTTGCGCGGCGAGTCGGCGGCGAGGCGACCGCGTGCGGCGGTGACCCGCACCGCGGTGTCGTAGGTGCCGAGCTCGGTCATCACGATCGGCAGGCGGTTGTCGACGCCCTCGATCAGGCGGACGATCGGCTCCTGCAGCTCGAAGCCGCCGTTGAGGATGATCGCGGAGACCGTCGGGAAGTTGCCCGAGGCGTGCGCCATGATCACGGCGAGCACGACCTCGGGGCGGTCGCCGGGGACGATGACGACACCGCCCTCCATCAGGCGCGGCAGGACGTTGACCATCGACATGCCCGCGACGACCACGCCGAGGGCCTCGCGGCCGAGCAGCTCCGGGTCGCCCGCGACGAAGACGCCGTCGACGGCGTCGATGATGCGGGAGACACTCGGGGCGACCAGGGACGGGTCCTCGTGGATCGCCCAGACCGGGGCGCCGGAGGGCAGAGCCTCGCGGATCGCGGCGACGGCCTGCTCCGAGGTGCCCGGGTCGGCGCGGTTGGCGACGACGCCGATGAGGCTCGCGTGCGCGGTGCGCAGCTCGACCGCGGCGAGCTCGGTGATCTGCCGCATCTCGTCGGGCGTGCGAGCGGGGGCCTGGCCGAGCTGCTCGCTCCGCGACGGGTCGCGACCGGTGAGGACGAGGAGGACGGGCGCGCCGAGGTTCGCCGCGATGCGGGCGTTGTAGCCGAGCTCCGTCGGGCTGCCGACGTCGGTGTAGTCGGAGCCGAGGATCACGACCGTGTCGCACTGCGCCTCGACGGCCTTGTAGCGCTCGACGATGCGGGAGAGGGCGGCCTCGCCGTCGGCGTGCACGTCCTCGTAGGTGACGCCGATGCAGTCGTCGTAGGCGAGACCCGAGTCGGAGTGGCCGAGCAGCATCTCGAGCACGTAGTCGCGCTCGGAGGTGGAGCGGGCGATCGGGCGGAAGACGCCGACCCGCTGCACCTGACTGCTGAGCAGGTCGAGGACGCCGAGGGCGACCGTGGACTTGCCCGAATGACCTTCGGCGGACGAGATGTAGATGCTCTGAACCATCGGCGCAAGCCTAGCGACGGGCGCCCTCCGGAGGCTGGGCGGGTGCCCCGGATGGGAGAGCGTGCAGGAGCGGCGGGCTGTGGAGGAGAGGTGGGCTGAGTGCGCGACCCGTTAAAAGGAAAGACCCCCCGCGCACCCGCCAGAGCCCGGTTACCCTTGCTGCGTTTCCGCCCTGGGGGAGTTGGCCTGGATGGCGCCACGCGGGGAGCCGGGAGACAGTCTAACCGACGCCGGCGGCGGGGCGGGCACGGCCGTCGCGGGGCCGTGGTCAGCGGAGGGCGCCGGCACCGGCTAGTATCGATGAGTCGCGGCCACGGTCGCGCCAGGAGGATTCGCCTAGTGGCCTATGGCGCACGCTTGGAAAGCGTGTTGGGTGCAAGCCCTCGGGGGTTCGAATCCCCCATCCTCCGCGAACGGTGCCCATTGCTCTCGCCAGCATGGGCACCGTTTTCTTTTACCCTGGCGGCCTCGCGCAGCGCTAGTGGCACAGCAGGAGGCACAGTCAGGCGAACAGGTCGCCCATCATGTCCGCGGCAGCGCGCTGCAGCGACTTGATCGCGTGCGCGTAGATCGTCAACGTGACCGCGGCGGACGTGTGCCCCAGTCGCTCCGAAACGACCCGCACGTTCACGCCCGCGCTGAGCAGCGTCGTCGCGTGGGTGTGGCGCCCCTCGTGCAGCTTGATCGTCGGCAGGTCAGGCAGGCTCTCCTGCGCCTTCACGACCCGCTCGCGCCACTGCCGAGAGAACTGCACCGGATTGTGCGGCCGGCCGTACCGGTTCGAGAACACCAGCGAGTCGGCCGCGGCGTGCTCCGGGGCGACCGACCGGATGCCGTCGCGTCGCACGCGAAGCTCAGTGACGAGCTGCGGGTCGATGTCGACGTTCCGCGGCTTCCCGTTCTTCGGCGGTCCGAACGTCGTCACAGGGGCCGTCCCAGCCTCTTTCACGTACTGCATGGCGCGCCGCACGACGATCGTCCCTGCCGAGAAGTCGATGTCCCGCCAGCGCAGCGCCAGGATCTCCCCCCGGCGTAAACCCGTGGCGAGTAGCGTGCGCCACGCGAGATACAGGTAGTCCCCACTCTCGCGGGACCAGTCGAGGAATTGCTTCGTCTCCTGCGCAGTCCACACATGCATTTCTGGCGGTGCAGCGTCGACCTTTCGCGGCGGCGACGCTTTCTTAGCGGGGTTGGTCTTGATCTTCCCGTCGTCGAGAGCGTGAGAGAGGATCTGCGAGAGCAGCACATGCACATGCCGGACAGTCGCCAGCCCCAGCGGCTCCCCCTCGTGCCCCTTGTCTTTACGCCCCGACTGCTCGAGAACGCGGTAGAACCGATTCAGGTGATCCTTCGTGATCGCCGAGATTGGCATCTTGCCGATCGTCGACCCCTGCACGTGCACCCGGTAGTGCTTCCGGTAGCCGGCCAGCGTCGTCGGACGGACGCGGATAGTCGCGAGGTACTCCCCCGCGTAGTCGTCGAGCTTGTCGCGAATCTCCTCGACGTGCGAGCCGCGGCGCATGTCGACGCGGATGTCCTCGAGCGCCGTGTGCGCGTCCTGCTCGCTCTCGAAGCCGCGCTTGAACTTCCGCGCCCGCTCGCCGTTCTCGAGCTCCACCCAGTACGCCAAGCGCCATAAGACACGCCCGGCGGTAGTCGTGTAGCTGGCGACCGTTCCTGCGTTATTCGCGCGCCTGCCGGGCGAGCTAGCCACTTACTATCCATCGCTTGGGCGTGTCGATGCTCTTCGTCGGGTCTTTGCTCAGGTGCCCGCGTTCGCGAGCGAGCTTGACCCAGTGACTGGCCGTGCGATGCGGTAGGCCGAATGCCTCCGAGATCTTCTGAGTTGGGTTTCCGCGGATTGCGAAGTAGGCGCAGTAGATCGCCGCAGCGGCCTCGAGTGCCTGCGGAGTCGGGCCGTTTCCGCGCAGATCGTCGCCAACGCGGTCGAGTCCCTTCCATCCGAACTGGCCGAATCCCGGCTCCTGGTTGGGGCCGACGATGATCGGGAAGCCCTCGGTGAAGATCTTCGCCTCTAGCTTGCTCAGCAGCATCGACCGCAGCGCACGAGCGGTCACCGGAGTGGGCCGACCGTCGACTCGATACGAGTGCAGCGCGACCGTCGTGATCTCGTAGCGCATCGATGCGACATCGAAAGTCACCGAGGCGTCGACGTAGTAGTCCCACTCCTCGTCGGAGATCCGCGAGATGTTGACGGCCATCGGTACTTCGAGGTTGCCGCCGAGGCCAATCCACTCCTTGCCGCTGTCGGCCACCTCCCATACGGGTCTGCCAGCGATGGGCTCTCGAACTGATGCGGTGTCGCTCACGGGCCGAGGCTACGCGGCACCGCCGACAGGCTGCAATTGCGGGCGGTTGTCATCGATGAGCAACATGTGGTTACATATCAGTGCCGGTGGCGCGCAAGTGACGTCGGTATGCAACTCCACGAAGAGCCTCCTACCGGGTAAGACCCGGCGACGGGGGAAGGCTCACGCGAGACCGACTCGCGGGTCTTGAGCAATGCCCTCGAACCGACTGCGCGAGATGCGCCGTATGGGCGAGGCAAGACGACCAACCAACACCAACCGACAAGAAGGGTCACCGTGACCATCACGTCCGCAGGGCCAGCCGCCCTGACTTTCAAGGAAGCCGCCGCCCTGGTCCAGATCGACCAGCGCAAGATCAGCGCGGCCGTCAAAAACGGGACCATCCCGAGCATCCAGCTCGGTGCCCGCCGGATGATCCCCCGAGCCGCGCTGCTCCGAGTGTTCGGGATCGTCGAGGACGAGCGCGCGGCATCGTGACCGCAAAGAAGAAGGCCCCCAGCGTTTGCACCGCTGAGAGCCAGAACTCCAACCGAACCGCTACCACACAGAACGAAGGAGACTTCCCAGTGACAGTAACACCGAACACCGACATTGAACCCGAGCGCTACCGCCGAGTTCCCCCGGCCGCGCTCAGCGCACAGATGATCGCCGGAGCAGAGGTCGTCGTGACCGCCGACGCCCACGGTTTGATCTGCTACGGCTCCCGCCTCCCCGCTGGGTTGTTGTACTCGACCGTCGCCGGCACTCCCTACACCGACGAGCACGGCGCCCCGTGGACGTTCCTGGGGATGTACGAGCTCGAGGGCATCAAGCTCGGCACAGCGGATCTCCGGCTGTTGTCCCCCATTTCCTGCATCGACTTCGACTGGTGCATCGGCCACGAGCTCGACGACACGGCCGGACTGCTCGAGCCCGAGTGGCACGAGGGAACTCGCGAGACGATTGGCACGATCAACGGTGGCACCGTCACCGCCTATCGGGTGAGCTACGCCGCCGAAGACGGCACCATGATCGACCGCACCGCGATCTTCATGCCCGAGACGTTCGACTACTCCCTCGCGAAGACCGAGTTGTTGGAAATGGCGGACCAGTTCGAGCGCCTCAGCAAGACCCTCCGCAACCAGGCGCGCAAGGCGGTGCACGCATGACCCCCGCGGAGATCGTCGGCGCCCCTGACGGTCCCGGCCGCTCGCTTCGCAAGCTGCGCCGGCTTGCCGGTGTCGCGCTCTGCGATGCCGCGCACGCAGTCGGCGTATGCGTCCCATCACTGCACAGGGCTGAGGACGGCGACTGCCGCTTGTTGACGGTCCGCGAGGTCTTCGTGCTGTCGAAGCTGTACGCCGACGCGCTCAAGGCAGGGGGCGCTCGATGACCGCGGCGCTCGTGGAAACCCGATGGGCGGGCGGCTCCATCGCTATTGAACCCGACGAGTACGACGAGCAGATCGTCGTGCGGGTCGACGTCCCCGGACTCACCGTGCCGCTGGCCCCAGACGAGGCCGTTCGCCTCGCGGTCGAACTCATCGCCGCAGCCCATCGCGCCGAGAACCCGAAGCTCGACGACTGGCTACTCGAAGATCACGAGTCCGGCTCGCACGCACTCACACAGCTCTAACAAACCAGGCGAGCCGATCGCGGCGTGGAAACGTGATCGGCTCGCCTCATATCAAGAAAGGAGGCGCTTATGACTGATGCAAGACTCCCAGGGCGGTGGCTTACCGACCCAATAGTCGAAGGGCTTTCGGACAAGGCTTATCGAATGATGACCGGTGCACTGATGTGGTCGGCCGAGCAAGGAACGGACGGACAGATCCCGATCCGATCTCTGCGGCTGCTTCACCCGGACGGCACCGACACCAGCGCGGTCAACGAGTTGATCGACGCGAAGGTGTGGGAGCGGCAGACCGATCACGTGCAGGTTCTCAACTGGGAACAGACCCAGAGCCTCGCCGTCGACGTGGAGTGGCAGCGGGAGCGGAACCGCAACAAGAACAAGGCGTTGCGAGAACGGGAGCGTGAGAAATCTCGAGCCCGCACACCATCCTTCACCGAGGACAGCATGACCGGTCAGGTGACCGAGGACATGACCGGTCACCCCGGAGGAAAGGCAAGTGCAAGGACAGGCCAAGATCTAGAAGCTCAGGTTGAAGCGAAAACGGCTGACAATCCCCCTCCTCAGCAGATCGTCAACCAGGCTACGGGCGAGGTTACAGACGTCATCCCCGGCGTCCCCCAGCGTGACGGCGCAGTGACTCGCTTTCGCCCGAGGGAGGCATCGTGACCGCGGCGGTGTCGTTCTGGCCGACGCAGGAGCCGGGCCGGCCGTACCGGTGGCTGCTCGACCTCGCAATGGAGCGACCCGCTCCGACGTGCCTGAAGCACCGGATCAAGACGGACGGTCTCGGCGTCTGCCCTGAGTGCGTGTACTACTGGCGCCTCTCTCTCGGCGCTGTTCCGGATGAGTGGATCACGTGCACTGTGTGCGCGCTCCCCATCCACCCCGCAGCTGAGGTTCCGGGCAAGACCACCTGCCCGACCTGCGATATCGAATTCCTGCAATTCAAGGAGGACTAATGACCGACACCACTACGACCGCTTCGCCGTTGTTGGCGCGGCTCGCGACTCTCGAGAGGGAGAACACTGAGTTGCGCCTGGACCGGGATAGGTGGCGCCGGAAGGCCGCAGGCAAGGAGAACGCCCTGCGTCGCTACCAGAACAGGGAGGACAGCTGATGACCGTGTTCACGAGGAAGCAGGACTCCCTGGTCGTCGAGCTGACGATGACGATGCTCACGTTCAACGGCACCGCGGCGGAGATCTACGACCACCTGAAGAGCGTGTTCGCTGACCCGACGCTCACGCAGGAAGACCGGGACCTCATGCCCGAGATCATCCTTCAGGCGTTCGGCACAGGCGCCTACATTCTGCAGGACCTTCGCAATCGCGAAGGTTTCGAGGCCGTCAACGCACACCTGCAGCTCGTAGCCGCGCAGTGGGCGCTGAGGCTCGAGCAGGACGCAGCCGGCGACGGCTGAACCGCACCCCACCTGTCACCCCCTGCCCCCCACCCCCGGGGGGGCAGGGGAACGGCGACCCCGAGGGGATAGCGCCAATATCTCCCCGCGTAGAAAAAAACCGAGAGGACTGCAGCTTTGACTCATCTCATTCCCTTCGGCTCGCTGATCTTGACCCCGCAGGACGCGCGAGCCCTCTACCAGGCGGCAAAGCTGGGTGACCTTCGGCAGCAATACCGTGTCGGCGATACGGCGATCTATGAACTACTCAGCGCAATAAGCATGGCGGCTTTCACCGTTCCTGCCGATACCGGCACTCTCACTCGGCATCCCTCGGCATTCTTGGAACATGGTCTATGGACAGTCCACCGGGTAGCGATAGCTGCGGGACTATCCGAGAGAAAGGTCCGCCTCGACTGCCAACAGGGTTACCTGCCGGCGACGAAGCAGGGCAACAACTGGATCATCGAACAGGCAGAAGCCGATACGTATATCGCCCGAGGGCGAAGAAGGTAGAACACTCATGGCGCTCACCCAGCTCAACAAGCAGATCGAAGCTCTCCGCGCGCGAGCAGCCGAGATGTCGTCTGGTCTCCGGGACACGCAGAACGCGATCGACCAGGACCCCACGCTCAGCGACCAGGGGAAGGAAGAGCAGAAGCAGGACTACGTTAACCAGACGAAGGGAGCTCTCGCAGACCTTCGCTCGCAGGAGAACGCCCTGGTGAAGGCGAAGACGCAGGAGCTCGAGCGGGCCCTCGACGCGACTGTCGGCGACGGGGGCGCCGACATCATCGCGTTCCGCGACGCCCAGGACCGAGCCGATCGACTCGAGGAAGAGGACGACGCCAAGCGCCTGCTCTCCCAGGCGATCCGAGTCGGCGACAAGAGCCTCGCGTTCGCTGTCTTCCGCGCAGGTCTCGACAAGGCGTGGCCCGGCGTCCGTGACATCTTCCTCGCCGAGTACCCGCAGGCTGCGGAGACGGTCGCCGACCTCAAGCAGCTCCAGCAGTACAGCGCTAACGGGCTCGAGCGAACCCTTTCCTATGCCTGGTTCAGCTGACGGGCCAATGAGACGCGGCCTGCACCTCGAGACGGGCCACCACCCCCCTCCCCCCTGGGGGACGGCGCCCCCGGGGGGATAGCGCCCTTACACCCATAGCGTTTTTTCCAAGACCCGAAGGAGCCTCACATGAAGGCAGCCGAGCTCGAAGTCCTCTTCACCGCGAACACCGACGACGTCGCGAAGGCCGAGAAGGACGTGAAGTCCGCCGGCCAGCGCATCGAGAAGCAGAAGACGACCGCGAAAGTCGACGCCAACGCGAAGCCCGCGCTCGAGGGCATGGAGAGCGTCGAGACCGCCGCCAAGAAGCTCGTGTCGCAGAAGACGGTTGCCACGATCGACGCGAACATTGAGAAGGCGGCGAAGGCGACGGACTCGGTCAAGGAGCGCCTCGACTACCTCCGGTCGGTGGAGACAGATCTCGACGTCAAGGCCGACATCTCCCGGGCGGAGGCGAACCTGCAGCGCATGCAGCGGAACCTCGACGCTCTGCGCAGCGCCCGCACGAAGGTCGAGATCGACGCAGACACGTCGAGCGCCGACAAGGCCATCGGGGATCTCGCCGACACGGTGGGCGACGCGGGCGACGACGCCGGCTCGAAGTTCAGCGGGAGCGTCATCTCCGCCCTTGCAACCATTCCGATCGCGGGCGCTGTTGTCGGCGTCGGGGTCGCCATCGGTCAGGCGCTCGCTGACGGCGTGAGGGACGGCCTGCAGCAGGAAGTGAGCCGGGACCGTCTGCAGGCGCTCACGGGCATCACGGAGGCGGAGGCGGCAGCCATCGGCCGCACGTCCTCGGAGGCGTACGCGAACGGCTTCGGCGATTCGATCGAGCAGAACATGAACACCGCCCGGCTCGGGCTGCAGTTCGACCTCATCGACCCGCAGGCGACGAACCGCGACTCTCAGAAGGTCATCGAGGGGATCGCTGGCATCGCCGACGTTCTCGAGGAGGATGTGCAGCCGGTCGCGAAGACCGTGACGCAGCTGCTCCGCACCGGGCTCGCCGCATCCGCGCAGGACGCGTTCGACATCCTCGCGACGGGCGCCCGCGAGGGCGTCAACCTCGGCGAAGACCTCCTCGACACCCTCGGCGAGTACGGCTCGACCTTCGCCGCCCTCGGGTTCACCGGCGGGCAGACCCTCGGCATCCTCAACCAGGGGCTCAAGGCCGGCGCACCCAACACCGACTTCTTCGCCGACTCCCTCCGCGAGCTCGGCATCCGCCTGCGCGACGGCGACGACGCGACCAGCGGCTTCGTCGAGCAGCTCGGCCTCGTACCCTCCGAGCTGCAGGCCGCGTTCGTCAACGGCGGACCCGAAGCCGGCGCCGCTCTCGACGAGCTCTTCGACAAGCTGCGCGACACGGACCCGCTGACGCAGAACGCCGTCGCAGTCGGACTCCTCGGCACCCAGTACGAGGACCTGCAGTTCGACCTCTCCACGATCGACCTGTCCAACGCGGAAGAGCAGCTCAACGGCGTCCAGGGCTCCGCCCAGCGCATGTTCGACACCCTCGCCAGCAACGACGCCTCGAAGATCGAGGGCGCTCTGCGCAGCATCGAGGTCGCGGGCGACGCGGTGAAGGGTGCCCTCGCGGGAGCCTTCGGTGACGGTCTCGGCCAGCTCGCAACCTTCGTGACCGAGAACCGCGGACCCGTCCTGCAGTTCCTCTCCGATCTCATCGACGGCGGAATCGACTTCGGACAGGCCATCATCGAGTCGGTCGCGGGCGGCACGGAGGCGCTCGGAGAGTTCGTGTCCGGTGCCGGCGTCGACATCCTCAAGTCCATTGGGCAGGTGATGTACTTCCTCGGCCACGACACGTCCGGGCTCGAGGAGGTCATTACTGACATGGAGTCCTTCGACGAGAAGACGTCGTCCGTCGCCGACAACGTCCGCCAGCTCAGCGGCAACCTCGAAGACGGCCGTGACCAGTTCCACGACTTCTTCGACCCTCAGATCGACATCGCCACGCTCTCCGACACGACTCTCGCTCTCGCCTCTGCGGTCGACACGGTCGGCGTGTCCGTCGAGACGGGCGCCCCGCTTGTCGACGCGTACACCCGTGCCACCGATGGGTCCGTGCAGGCCAACGCGGCGCTCGAGGGGCAGATCCGCGCATCGATCGGCGCGCTCGGCGAGCAGATCGGTGCAGCAGCCGCGACGGGTGAGTCTCAGTCGGCCCTGCGCGGACGCTTCGACGAAGGCACCGCGGCGCTCGTGAACCAGCTCACGCAGATGGGCCTTACCGAGCAGGAAGCACGGGACCTCATCGCCACCTACGGCGCGGTCCCGTCGCTCGTCGAGACTGCCGTGACCGCGGACACCTCCCAGGCGTATGCGGCGACCGACGCCTACCTCCGCTACGTGAACAGCCGGTCGGCGACGATCACCGTCAACGCCACGAATCCCAACATCGGGTTCGGTCTCGGCGACGGTCGCGCGAACGGCGGCGCGATCTACGGCCCGGGCGGCCCGCGCGACGACAAGGCGGGCCTGTTCCGACTTTCTAACGGTGAGCACGTCCTCGACTCGGAGGACGTACGCCGGATGGGCGGGCAGGCAGCCGTATATCGCTTCCGGCAGATGCTCGACAGTGGCGGCTTCCAGGGCTTCGCGGACGGCGGCCAGGTCGCAGTTCCTGCCTCCACCTGGCAGGTCGGCGGCAGCAGCCCCGCGGTCCTCGAGCGCACCATCGTCGAACGCAGGATGACGCAGCAGACCGCGGCGCCCGCCGCACCCGCAGCGCAGCTCGTGCCGAATGACCGTCCGATCCTCATGGACGGCCGTATCTTCGGAGTCCTCCGCGAGCAGGCCAACGGCGACGCATCGATCATCGTCAACGAGGCGCTGCAGCGGTACCAGCAGAACGCGCGCCGCGGCAGCTGGAACGCGCTCAGTATGAACGGGCTCTAGCGGTAGGACTTACGACGTCCCAATCGCGCACGGTTGCAACCTACACGCTCGAACACCCTGACCAGAATGCGCGGCCGGGTCCTGTCAGTAGTTGCGCATTTCACTGGTCTGGTCTTCACACCGAAGGAGAACAAATGCGCCGTCTCCGTCCGACCATCCACCGTTTCGCACTGATCGAGATCAAGGGCAGGTGGCACCAATACCAGCATCGACGGGCCCTCCGAGCTGCGGAGAAGCATCGCGTCGCGCTACTAAAAGTCGCGGCCGCAGCCGCGTCAGTGCTTGAGGAAGACAGAGGTTCCACCCAGAGTAGGAATTCCGATATCGGGAAGATCTCGTCTAAGTAGCTGCCGGGGAGCGCCGTCCTTGACTCCGTGTGCCCAAGCGTGAAGAGTCATGCCTTGAATTGTCGGCCGGCAGTAGACCACAAAATCCTCTAGCGGCCCAGAGTTCAACGTTCGGTCACGGACCACCGCGCCGTAACCCCTATTGGGGTCGATCAGTGATTGCCGCGCCAATCCCGCGAGGACGCGCAAAATGGATGCTGTCTCTGATCCGTCATCGATCGCGGGGATCTTCAGCTCTTCGAGCACGGGCATCAGGGGAAGCTCAACCTCCACTTCTGCCCATTGTTCTTGTGGGAAGTCTTCAGCGCGCGCGGCCCGGTGAAGAGCCGCATAAACCTGAAAGTGCAGAGTTGTCTCTCGTCGCGTGAGTTGATTGAGGAGGTCGAGTACCGGCAGCGCTTCGTCGTCCTCCCGATCGTCGGACTTCGCACCGACGAGCACACCCGCTGCGTAAGCCTGCATGACGGGATCGGAGAGCATCGTGGAATCGTCGAGTGCGCGTTGCGCCACTCTGAGATTGACAGATCCACCTAGTTCAGCGGCACCGAGGCGTTCGGCGGCTTCCCCGATCTTGAGCCAGTTTCGAAGCCGGTAGTCCTGCCAGTCGCGGTAGACCTCCCCGAGGTTGGCAGCTCCCGGACCAATCACCGTATGCAGGAACTTGATGCCGTAGCCGAGCGCAGTCGCGCCCATCGCGGTCCCGCCAACAGCGCCAATGATGTCCGACATGAGACGAACCGTACCGGTTTCCCCTACTGAGGGCACCCGGCTAGATCAGCAGCGGTGTGAAGCTCGTAACGTCGTAGGCCCTTCAGGCTAGCTACCGTTGCAGGATGCCCCGGGTCAAGCAGACGCTCAGCGACGAGCAGACAACGCGCCTCAGAGCCGCACAGCGCTCCCTCGAGGACGCTGAGGCCGAGCTGCACGACGTCGTCCGCGACCTCCTCAACGAAGGCGCATCCATCCGCGAACTCGCAGCCGCAGCCGAGATCTCCACCAACACCGTGCAGAAGTGGAAACGTAGCGAGTAGCGGACACTACGGTGCAAGTCGGGATGATGGCCGGTCAGCGGCCTGCGCAGCTCGCCTGGGTGTCGAGTCCGAGCCCGAGGAGTGTTCGCACACGCGGGCCGGCAGCCTTTTCCTCGGCTGTCCGCTCGCTGAATCGCACGGCAAGGACAGAGTCGGCGCTGTCCGCCTGGATCAGGCGATCAAGGTCTGCAAGGTCTTTGAAGTAGGACGCCGCGATGACCGCAATGTCCGACTGGACCTCGGTAGGCCACGGGGTATCTGGCGCCGAGAACGCGACCGCAGACGCTTGGTTCGCGTCACGCATGGCGACGGCAGCCGTCTGCATCGGTGCGATGTCCGCTCCACTCCCGGCGGCGACCAGTGCGTCGTATTGCGCGTTGTAGTTCTCGGCAGCAATGTTCGAGGGGCATACGCCGTCGAGATATGCAGCGGCGGCCTGCTCAGTCGTCAAGACGGAAGGTGTCGGAGCGGGAGACTCGGGAGCGACTTCAGCCGCCGCTGAGGGACTAGACGACGCGAGCGATGTCTGCTCGGCGGGCTGCGGTGCCGACGTGCAGCTCGAGAGGACGACGACGAGTGCAAGTACCGGTAGAAGGCGCTTCATGGGGTGAGCATAGCGACCTGCTGTAGCGAGCAGGCTTCGCCCGGCACCACCGCCGGCCAGAAAGAAAAAAGCCGGGGAGAGATTGGCGCTATCCCCCCGGGGTCGCCGCCCCCGCACCCCCTAGGGGGTACTGCCCCTACTGCCACGTGGGCCGGGCTATCGGCAGCCTTCACGGGCGTAGCGTTGCCGCATGGATGTCATCTGCACAGAGTGCCGCGCGACGATCGACGCGAAGTTCAATCCTCCTGCTGATCGACGCCTCGGCCAGCACCAGTTCACAGGCGTGTGTAGCGGGTGCGGGCACGTCCAGTCGTTCAACGTGACGCCGACGCAGGACCGCCGCCTCGGGCAGTGACCTCGATGCCTGTGGCGGCGGGTTCACGCTTCGCAGCTGAAGATCCGCCAACGATGCACAGGCTGAGGAAGAAGATGAAGCCGGCGATGTAGCCGTCCGAGATCTCGAGCCGCATGATCGCCCGGGCGAGCAGCAGCCACGACAGGATCAGCTGAAAGATGCCGTAGTAGGGCAACGCCGCGTCGACCCACCGCTCAAACTTCACCGGACGATCGTAACTGGGCACTACCGGGCTCGTGTCGGTGGTCCCATCCACGCTCGCAGGATGACGCGCTTCGACCCGAACCACCCCCACCGGCCACGCGGCTAGCTCGGCTCCGCGGTCGACGCCTACCGAGAGCTCGGCGACGAAGCGCCGTGGTTGCTCGCCTGGAAGAACGGCCAGGTCATGACCGATCCCGAGACAGGGCGGTACATGCGAGACAGGGCGGTACATGTACGACAGTGAGGTTTGCGCGGAAGCTGACGCGCGAGGTCGTGGCGGGCGCCGGCAATGATCGGGTCAGGCGAAGCCGCGATGCGGATCTCGCGGATCAAACATCCCCATGAATGGTGCCAAGTCGTCTGGCGTTGGCGCGGGGATGGCTGGCGAGAGGGAGCTAGGACGCGCCAGAGGGTCAAGTGAATCGGCATGACGATCGACCCACTCGAACCATTTTTCGCTCGACGCCATCGCGGCAGGTTCAAGACGTGCTCTTGCCGCCGCACTGTAGGCGCGCACCTCCTCGGCCTCCCTCCACTTTCGGATCTGTGACGCGAGTGCCTCAGCCCTTCGCGTCTCGAAGAATCGCGCGACAGCTCGCTCCCGCGTCTGCTCCCACTGCTCTACCCGTTCCTCGCCCCGTCTCTCGTCGATCCTCTGCCGCTCCCCGAACTTGAGGTCGGCGATTGCCATCGCCCGCACGAGCTGACCAAGAGCGTCCGAGAGCCTCGTGTTGGTCTGCATCGACTCACGGAAGGGCGTACCCTCACGGTTCTGCAAGAACCCCCAGAGCCGCACTTCTAGTCGACCGGACGGAATGAACTCGGTACTGCGGCTGCCGATCCACGGCGGTCGGCCCTGTGGAGGGTGACCGTGTTCGGGGCTGCCTCTTTCGGCGAACGGGATCTTCGCACCCCCTGATCGTGAGACTTCAGCTACCTGCAGCAGGAACGCTGTGCGCTCCGTCTCGATGTGCATGTGAGCATGCCGCTCACGCCAATGCACTCCTCGACTGGTGAGGTCGTTGTGCGGTTCGGAAGTGATCCAACCCCGCTGGTCGAACTCAATCTCAAGTGCTTGCAGAGCCCGAGCGGCCCGCCGCAGGTGGTCAGGACTGACGAAGCTCCACTCGCGGTTCTTGAGGAGAGCCTTGGCGTGGGGCCGCAGAATCGCAGCCGTGTTCGAGATCGTGATCGTACGTGTCGGCACGACTTCCTCGTAGTGGGGCGCGAGCTCGACGCGAACGAAGTCGGACAGGAGGCCTTCCGGCCGCGTGATCAGCATCTGGCCGGTGGGCCGCCCGAGCGACCGCATGCTCTCCGCGATGAGTGAACCGAGGTCTGCCGCCTCCTGCCGGCCGACGCGGAGCGAACCGTCCGCAGCCTGCACCCGCTCGATGAGGTTGTCAGCAGCGGTGGAGCTGGCACATCCGATATGTCGAAATGCTCGTGCAGCCAAGCTGTCCCGCTCGTCGTAATTGAGCACTTCCACGTGGCGCCACGACCGTCGATCTTCACGTAGCCGCGCGCCTCGAGCGCACGCGCCGTGATCCGGTGAGCGAAGCCGTCGGGGTAGCGGTCCGCGTGGGCTCCCTTAGCTGCCCAGCGCAGGATCTCGATCTGCTTTGCGTTCAACGTCGAGAAAAGTCGAGCCATCTCCGTAGTCTGACGGGAAGTGTTCGGTGTTCGAAGAGGAAGAGACGCCCAGATTGAGAACGAGCCCAACCGACTTGCTGTGCGCTCGCGTACAGCAGGCAGTCATAGCCCGAAGTCCTGCCATCGTCACCAGCAGGGGGATCAACCGCGGATGACCGACCAGCAGGCGCCGTCGAGCGTCATACCGCGACGTGGAGCACCGTCTTTCGTCTGCCCTCGGTGCCACGCACACACTGGTCAAGCGTGGACCGAACTCACTGCGAGATCGACGCCAGCAATCGACGAGCCTCCTCGAGCGACGGCCAACGGTCGCGTCGAACGCCCGACTTGGGCTATGAGTAAGTGCTACTCCTGCAAAAAGTCGAGCGTCTGGCGGGGGGACCTGTTGATATGGCCTGCCCCTTCAGTACTGCCTCCAGCACATCCCCAGATGCCGCCTGAAGCGGGCGAGCTGTACGACGAAGCTAGGGCCGTAGTGGCGATCTCCCGTCGCGCAGCAGCCGCGCTTGCCCGGGCTGCCCTGGAGAGACTTCTCCGATCGGTCCGCCCCGACTTTCGCGGCCGGCTTGACGACCTAATCGCCCACGTTACGCCCGATTTGAGCACATCAACTGCTCGTCTCCTTAGCGCCTTGAGGCACGTTGGCAACAAGTCGTTGCACGTGGACGACGAGCCCGACGACTTTGTCGCGCTTTACCTCGGTGAAATTGACAACGGCATAATTGAACTCCTCTTCGCCGCCCTCAATGACGTGACTGAGGAACTGGTGGCCAAGCCCGCGCAGGCCGATCTCTTCTACTCAATGTTGCCTGAAGGAGTGCGCGGCACAATCGAGCGGAAGGCCGACCAGAGCTGAGCCCGCGTGTCGGTGGTCACCGCCACGATCGGCGCATGTCGCACCACTGGACCCCGCTCTCGATGGTCTCGCGGTCCGTCGTTTCGCACGAATGGCGGATGGCAGACAAGCGTGAGGATCTGGGCTGGATCAGGCTCGTGCAGTACCAGGGCCGGCCGACCTACGTGTGCGTCACCCGCGGCGAATGGGTCGTCGGCGGCGGCGACACGCTCAGGGACGCTGCAGAGGCGTTTCTGGCATGGAAGCGGCGTCAGACCTGAGCTCTCCGCAGCTCCGCCGAAAACGTCGTCCTGAGCGTCCGACAGATCCGGTCCGCTTCCGCAACGGTCATGGGCGACTTGCACGTCATCTTCCGGTGCATCGTGCTGTCCGAGATCCCGAGACTCCGTGCGATTGACGCGTGCGAGCGATGGCTGCGGTTCACGGCGTCGATGACGACAGCGGTTCCAGGATCGGGGTGCAGCGCATCGTTCATGCTCGGACCCTATGAGCGGGGGCGGCGGTGACACTCGATGATCTGCCGGAAGTGACGGCATCAGTTCCGACAAGTGGCACACCAGCGGGCACATTCCGACCCGTATCGAACCGACATCAACCGTTCCGGACCGCTCACTGTGCCACTGCACCCGCGTACTACTAGGCCGCAATTGCAGCGATCGGACCCAACTTGACCGCTCGACTGGGAGAGTTCGAATCCCCCATCCTCCGCCGAACGGCGCCGCACGCTCTCGCCAGCTGCGGCGCCGTTCTCTGTTTCCCGGCGCATGGTGTTTCCCGGCGCGTGGTGTTTCCCGGCGCACGGCGCCTCCCCCGCCGAGTCGCCCGAGACGGCACTCGAGTCGCCCGAGAAGGCTCGTTCCCGGGGTGGAGAACGAGCCTTCTCGGGCGACTCAGTGCGCTCGTCAGCGGGTGAGGCGCAGGAGCCACTCGTCGAGGAGGGCGGACTCGGCGGCGGTGAGGCCGTCGACGCCGGGCAGCGCGGTCCGCAGGGCGACCGCGTGGGCGGCGAAGGCGCGGGCCGCGGGGTCGGTCGGGCCCGCCTCCGCCGTGGTGATCGCGGCGAGGACGGCCTCGCGGGAGCGGGCGGAGAGCTCGTCGTCCGGCGCGGACGCCAGCGTCAGCGTGCAGCCGAGAGCGGCGGACTGGAGCAGGCGCGCGGCGTGCTCGACCTCGACGGTCAGGCGGCCGGCCTCGGCGACGGCGCGGACGTGGGCGGCGAGGACGCCGCGGGCGAGGCGGGCCGCCTCCGACTCCTCCCCCGGGCGCCCGGTGAACATCAGGGCGTAGAGGTGCGGCTCGGCGAGGCCGAAGGCGATGTGGTGGTCCCAGGCGGCGCGCAGGGCGTCGACGGGGTCGGCGGGTGCGTCGACGGCGTCGAACTCGGCCTGGGCGGAGGCGAAGCCCGCGGCGGCGACCGAGTCGAGCAGGCCGCGGAGGTCGCCGAAGGTGCGGTAGATGGTGGGCGCCTGGACGCCCGCCGCCGAGCTGATCGCCCGGGTGGAGACGGCGTCGCGGCCGCCCTCCGCGAGCAGCGCCGCGGTGGCGCTGAGGATGCGGTCGCGGGTCGTCGGGCTCTCGGTCACGAGTATCGACGCTAACACGGCGGCGTTAGCGGCCCTGCACGGGGAGTGCTGGTGACGTGGATCTCGATACGCCCGCTGCGCGGGCTACTCGATCAGCATGAAGGGCGGCGGGGCCGGCTCCACCACCAGCACGAGGGGCGGCGGCACATGCTGGTCGAGTAGCCGGCCGGAGGGCGGCGTATCGAGACCCGCCCGGCTGGGCACGGCGGATCTCGATACGCCCGCTGCGCGGGCTACTCGATCAGCATGGAATCCCGCTTCGCGGGCTACTCGATCAGCATGGACCTCCGCGGAGTGGGCTGCTCGATCAGCAGGGGCTTCCGCGGAGCGGGCTGCTCGATCAGCGAAGGCGAGGGCGCGATCAGCGCTCCATGCTGGTCGAGTAGGCGCCCGCAGGGCGGCGTATCGAGACCCGCCCGGCCGGCCACGGTGGATCTCGATACGCCCGCTTCGCGGGCTACTCGATCAGCATGGACTTCAACGGCGTGCGCTACTCGATCAGCAGTGGTCAGCAGTCGCCGCGGGCGCTGACGGGGTGAGCTGCAAGGCGGAGGAGGGAGCGATACCGGCGGTATCGCGACTGACGACAACGCCGCAGATCGCCCCGTCAGCGCCCGCGGCGGGCCGTGCCGAAGATGCCTCGGACGACTTCGCGCAACAAGGTCTTCCCGACCGAGGAGCCGAGGACCTCCTCGACGACGGTCTTGTCGCGGCGGGTGGAGCGGGAGCGGGTGGTGGGCGCGGTGCGGCGGCGGGAGCGCTCGGCGGCCTGGTCGGCGCGGCGCTCGGCGGCGGCGCGGTCCTTGGCCCGCTGGGTGGCGGCGCGGGCGTCCTCCTTGGCGCGGCGGGAGTCGTCGGCGGCCTGCTCCTTGGCGCTGCGGGCGGCCTCGGCGGCCTGCTCCTTCGCGCGGCGGGACTCCTCCTCCGCCTGCTCCTCGGCGGCGGCGCGGGCCTCCTCGGCGTCGGCGGCCGCGTCGAGGCGGCGGGTGAGGATCTCGCGGGCGGAGTCGCGGTCGAGCGGGGTGCCGTAGCGGGCGAGCAGCGGGGAGCGCTGGACGGCCGCCTCCCGCTCGGCCTCGGGGGTCGGCGCCATCGAGCCGCGGGGGGCCCGGAGCCGGGTCCAGGCGACCGGGGTCGGCGCGCCGCGCTCGTTCATCACCGTGACGATCGCCTCGCCGATGGGGAGCGCCTGCAGCACCTCGCCGAGGTCGTAGTCGCTCTCGGGGTAGGTCGAGACCGTGGCGCGCAGGGCCTTCGCGTCGTCGGGGGTGTGCGCGCGCAGCTGGTGCTGGATCCGCGAGCCGAGCTGGGCGAGGACGTCGCTCGGCACGTCCTTGGGGGTCTGCGTCACGAAGACGATGCCGACGCCCTTCGAGCGGATCAGCCGCACGGTCTGCGTGACGGCGGCGAGGAAGTCCTTCGAGGCGTCGCGGAAGAGCAGGTGCGCCTCGTCGAAGAAGAAGACCAGCTTGGGCCGGTCGAGGTCGCCGACCTCGGGCAGGTCGTTGAAGAGGTCGGCGAGCAGCCACATCAGGAACGTCGAGAACAGCGCGGGCTTGTCCGCGACTCCGGGGACCTCGAGCAGGCTGACCACGCCGCGGCCGTCGGGCGCGAGGCGGAGGAACTCGGCCGTGTCGATCTCGGGCTCGCCGAAGAAGACGTCGGCGCCCTGGTCGGCGAAGGCGATCAGCTCGCGCAGGATGACGCCGGCGGTGGCCTTGGAGAGCCCGCCGAGCTCGGCCAGCTCGGCCTTGCCCTCGTCGCCGACGAGGTAGGTGAGCACGGCGCGCAGGTCGGAGAGGTCGACGAGCGGCAGCCCGGCGCTCTCGGCGTAGTGGAAGACCAGGCCGAGGCTCGACTCCTGGGTGTGGTTGAGGCCGAGGACCTTCGCCAGCAGCAGGGCGCCGAAGCCGGTGACGGTCGCGCGGACGGGGACGCCGGTGCCGACGCCGCCGAGGGCGAAGTACTCGGCGGGGGCGGCCTCGGGGGTCCAGTCCTGGCCGATGGTGCGGGTGCGGGCGAGCAGCTTCTCATCGGCGGTGCCGGCGGTCGCGAGTCCGGAGAGGTCGCCCTTGATGTCGGCGGCGAAGACGGGGACGCCGTGCGCGGAGAGCTGCTCGGCGAGGACCTGGAGCGTCTTGGTCTTGCCGGTGCCTGTCGCGCCGACGACGAGGCCGTGGCGGTTGAGCATCCCGAGCGGGATGCGGACGGGGACGTCGGCGCGGGCGTCGCCGTTGACGAGGGCGCCGATCTCGAGGGCGGAGCCGGTGAAGGCGTAGCCGGCACGGACGGCGTCGACGGCGGACTCGGCGAGCGGTCCGGGCGTGGGGGCGGCGGACGGTACGGGTGCGGGTGCCGCGGCGGACGCGGGCGCCTCGACCGGTGCGGGTGCAGCGGCGGGCGCGGGCCCCTCCCCCGGCCCGACGTCGACCAGCCGCACGTCGTCGACGACCGCGGCCGCCTCCTCCGGACCGGCGACCGTCTCGAGGGCCGCGGCAGCAGCCTCGGCGCGGGCCAGCGCCTCCGCGGCCTGGGCCTGCAGTCGTCGGGCGGCCTCGAGGGCCGTGCGTGCGTCGTCCCTCGCCGAGGCGAGCCCGTCGTCGTTGCTCATGGGGTCAGCCTAGGGTCGCGACGGCGCGACATCCCGGCCCGGATCCGCGCCCGGCCCCGCTCAGTCCTCGCGGACGTGCCACGACTGGCCGTAGCCGCCCTCCTCGAGCGGGCGGGCCATCAGCTCGAGGAACGGCTCGGCGTCGAACGCCTCCGGCCCGAGCACGCCGGCGCCGGACCAGGCGCCCGTCGCGAGCAGCTCGAGGGCGATCACCGGGTTGAGCGCGGTCTGCCAGACGACGCACTGGGTGCCGTACTCGGCCATCGTCCACTCGTTGTCGCTCACGTGGTACAGGTACACCTCGCGGCGCTCGCCGTCCTTGGCGCCGGAGACCCAGAGGCCCGCGCAGGTCTTGCCGGTCATCCGCGGGCCGATGCTCGCCGGGTCGGGCAGGCCCGCGGCGACCACGTCGCGGGGCGCGACCAGCACCGGCCCGTCGGCGGAGCGGACCCGGACCGGCTCGGTGCGGTCGAGTCCGAGCAGGTTCAGCGTGCGGAGGACCCCGATGAACTCGGCGCCGAGGCCGTACTTGAAGGTGACCCGCTTCGCATCGAGCCAGCGCGGCATCAGCAGCACCTCCTCGTGCTCGACGTTGACGCACTCGACGGGGCCGATCCCCTCGGGGAACTCGAACACCTCCGGCTCGGAGAACGGCGGCGTCGTGAACCAGCCGCGGTCCTTCTCGAAGATCACCGGCGGGTTCAGGCACTCCTCGATGGTCGTCCAGATCGAGAAGGAGGGCGCGAAGATCTCGGCGCCGGAGTCGTCGCGGACGACGAGGTTCGCGCCGTCGCGGACGCCCAGCTCGTCGATCTCGTCGAAGAGGTGGTCGGCGGCGTAGCGGGCGAAGACGTCGGAGAGCCCGGGCTCGACGCCCATCCCGACCAGGGCGAGGCGGCCGGCGGATTCCCACGTGGGCGCGGCGGCGAACTGCTCGTCGCCGAGCTTCAGGCCGGTCTTCGCGTGCGGCTCCTCGGGGTGCGGCCGGGAGAGGCTCATCGCCATGTCGACGTAGTCGGCGCCGGCGGCGAGGGCGCCCGCGAAGATCGTCGGCACGAAGGACGGCTCGACCGCGTTCATCACGTGGGTGGCGCCGTGCGCGCGGGCGACGGTCTCGACGTTCTCGGCGTCGGAGGCGTCGATGCGCGCGGCGACGAAGCGGTTCTCGACGCCGTCGGCGCCGTGCCGCTCGAGGATCCAGGCGACGGTGCGCTCCGCTCGGGCGAGCTCGTAGTCGCAGACGATGATCTGCTCGAAGAAGGAGCGGCGGGCGGCGATCTTCGCGAAGGCGTCGCCGACGCCGCCGGCGCCGACCAGGAGGATTCTCATGCGGCCACCGTAGCGACGGAATCACTCGTGGTTCAAGGCCCGGACTGTGGAAATCGGGAGGCGGAGCGGATCCGCACGACGGAATCCGTCACTCCTGCGCCGTCTCCTCCGCGATCTCGAGGAGGCGGATGAAGCGCGAGAGCCGCTCGAGCGCCGCCATCGAGGTGGGCGGCGACGCGGCGAGCGCCGGCGAGTGCACGAGGAACGCGGCCCACTTCGCCCGCGAGATCGCGACGTTCAGCCGGTTGGGCAGCAGCAGGAACTCGAGGCCGCGCGGGACGTCGGCGCCGGAGGAGGCGGCGAGCGAGACGATCGCGACGACCGCCTCCCGGCCCTGGAAGAGGTCGACCGTGCCGACCAGCGTCTCCTCGAGCCCGGCCGCGTCGAGGGCCTCGCGGAGCAGGGCGCCCTGCGCGTTGTAGGGGGCGACGACGATGACGTCCGCGGCGGTGAGCGAGCGCTCGCCGTGCTCGTCCCGCCAGGCGCGGCCGACCATGGTCAGCGCGATCTCGACGACGCGGCGCGCCTCGTCCGGGGAGGACGTGGTGTCGCCGGCGTGCACGACCGGCACCGCGTGCAGTCCGGGCGCGACGCCGTCGAGCCGGCGCTGCTCCGGGGCGCGGGAGGAGAGGGCGCCCTCGTAGGAGAGCTCGGAGACGGCGGCGGCGAGCGCGGGGTGCATCCGGTAGGTCTGCGCGAGGAAGTAGCCGTAGGCGGGCGGCAGGACGTCGTGGCCGTCGGCGAGCCAGCCGAGCGCCGACTCGTCGACCGGCTCGGGGTGCGAGCCCTGGCTGACCTGCGGGAGCTGCTGCGGGTCGCCGAGGAGGAGCACGCGCTCGGCGGCGATCGCGGAGGCGATGGTCGGCGCGAGCGAGAACTGGCCGGCCTCGTCGATCACCAGCAGGTCGAGGGAGCGGCGCGGGACGCTGCCCGCGTTGGCGAAGGTCCAGGCGGTGCCGCCGACGACGCAGCCGCCGCCCTCGGCGAGCGCCGCGAGGGCGGCGCCGTTCTTCACCGGCGTCCAGGCGACGGCGGCGAGCGCCTCCGCGGAGCTGCCGGCCTTGGGCACCTTCGCGACCCGGGCGCGGTCGACGCCCTTCGCGACGACCGCGGTCAGCACGTTCTCGACGACGGAGTGCGACTGCCCGACGACGCCGACCCGCCAGCCGTGCTCGGTGACGAGCCGGGCGATGACGTGCGAGCCGACGTAGGTCTTGCCGGTGCCGGGCGGGCCCTGGACGGCGAGCGTCGCGCGCTCGAGACCGAGCAGGGTCTCGACGACCGCGCCGATCACGTCGTCGCCCTCGACCGGCGCGACGACGGCCGGCGGCACGCGCCGGAGCACGTCGAGGGCGGGGTCGGCGAGCATCTCGGGCAGGGCGTCGAGCACCTGGCCGCCCCACTCCGCGATCGCCTCGGGCTGCGGGGCGGCCCGGGGCGGCGGTGCGGGCGCCAGGGCGATCGGGACGTCGTCGTGCGGGTCCTCCCCCACGCGCAGGCCCTCCTTGAGGAGCAGGACTATCCGCTCGCCGTCGTCGGACGCGGCGAGGATCTCGGAGCGGTCGGAGGCTCCGCGCATCCCCGGGCCGGGCGAGGGCGCCCCGGGCGGCGCCGGGGAGTCGTAGACGAGGAACGGCTTGGCGCCGATGCTCAGCCGGCTGCCCGGGGCGAGGCGGCCGAGGATCCGCAGCTCGCGGGAGAGGGTGCGCGCCCGGGCCGGCGTCGACCAGTCGCGGACGACCTCGACCCGCTCGACGACGACCACGTCGCGGGCGTCGGCCCAGTCGTCGAGCGGCTGCCGCAGCCGGTCGAAGTGCTCCTGCCAGAAGGTCTTCGCCTCGCGGCGGTGGTAGTCGATCGCCGCGCCGGCGAGGGCGAGGGCGGTCTGGTCGGGGGTGCGCTCGCGCGGCTCGATCCCCTCGACCTCGGCGAGGAGGGCGACGGCGACCGGGTCCGGCTCGCGCGGGACGGGCAGGTCGACGTCGACGAGCGGGAGCGGCTCCTCCTCGCGGGCGGGGACGAGCGAGCGCAGCCAGTCGCGCAGGCGCAGGGTGCTGCGGCAGTCGTAGGCGTTGTACTCGCCGATCTCGGCGAGGCGGCGCTCGCCCTCGCGGCGGTCGGCCTCGGCCTTCGCCGGGTCCCTCTCCGCCGACGCGGCGTCCCGATCGGCCGACTGCAGCAGCGCCCGCGCCTCGACGTACTCGGTGATGCTGTCGGCCGCGTTCGTCACTCCCTCGGTGTCGCGCGCCTCCTCGCCCATGTAGAGCGGCTCGAGCTTCTTGATCGAGTAGCTGCGCGAGCCGACGCGCAGCGCCCGGCGGACGACGGGGTAGAGGTCGACGAGGACGCCGTCGCGCAGGAGCGCGTCGACCTCCTCCTCCCCCGTGCCGTGCCGCTGCGCGAGCGAGAGCAGGTGGCTGCGCTCGTAGGAGGCGTAGTGGTAGACGTGCATCCGCGGGAAGCGCGCCCGCCGCTCGCGCAGGAGGGCGAGGAAGTCGACGAGGGCGCGGCGCTCGGCCGCCAGATCGTGCGCCCAGAACGCGGTGAAGACCTCGTCCTGGTCGACCATGCCGAAGAGGTAGTCGAGGCCCCACTGGCCGTCCTCCGCGTGCAGCGGGTCGCCCTCGAAGTCGAAGAAGAGGTCGCCCGGGTCGGGGGCGGGCAGGGCGGTCAGCACGGAGGCGTCGACGACCTCGACGACGGGGACGTGGTCGGCCGAGGCCTCGGTGGCGATCTGCAGGCGGGCCTGGGCGCGCAGCGTCTCGGCGGCGCCGGCGCTCATCCCGGGGACCGGCCCCGCGCTGACCGCGAGCGCGTCGAGGGTGGTGATGCCGGCGGCGGCGAGCTTCGCGCGCTGGTCGAGGCGCATGCCCGCGACCAGGATCGGGTCCCGGTGGGCCTGCACCTCGGGGGCGCAGAGGCCGCAGCGGCCGCAGGCGGTGAAGCGCGGATCGCCCCAGGCCACCGGCTCGGTCGCGGCGAGGTGCTCCTCGAGCACCGCGCGCAGGCGCGCCCGCTGGACCCGCTGCACGGGGGCGATCATCGCGAGGTCGTGGCTGGTGGTCGTGCCGTCGCCGAGGACCAGGTGGACCTTCTCGCCCACGCGGATCCCCCGCGCCGCCATCTGCTCGGCGTACGCGGCGAGCTGCAGCAGCGCCGGGATCTTCGCGTGCCGGGCGAGCTTGGTGTCGTAGACCTCGTAGGCGCCGTCCTCGGTGCGGAGCAGGAAGTCGGAGAAGCCGATGAAGGTGCCGTCGTAGAAGGTGGCCTGGTAGAGCACGTCGACTCCCGCGCGCATCGCCTCGACCGCCTCGTCCGCGGCCCGCGCGTAGTCGGCGCACTCGGGGCGGGCGAACTCGAGGACCTCGTGGGTGCGCTTCAGCTCGGCGAGGAAGGCGACCTCGTGCTCGTCGCCGAGCACGACGGTGCGCTGCAGCATCGCGTCCTCCTCGACGACGACGCGGGGCGCTCGGCCGAGGGTCGCGTCGAGCCGGCGCAGCACCGCCCACTCGCAGGCCGACCAGGAGGAGAGGTCGGTCGGGCTCGTGACGAGGCGGACTCCTCCGCTGCGGTCGTCCTCGAGATACACGCGACTCCCTCCCGGGCCGCCGGGCGACGACCGCCTCCAGGGTAGGGCGACCCTCCGACACCGGCGCGTGCGAGGCTGGGCGGGTGACCAGGGCGCGCTTCGAGATCATCCCGTCGGACGGCATCGGGGAGAAGGCGGAGCGGGCGTTCCCCGATCCGGCCGCGGTGACGCTGACCGTGACGAGCCTGCCGAACCACGGGACGGAGCGGACGATCGACGCCGCGGTCGAGCTGGCCGGCCGGGGCTTCCGGGTCGTTCCGCACCTCGCGGCGCGGAACGTGGAGGGGCGCGAGGCGCTGGAGCGCGCGCTCGGGCGGATGCGGGACGCGGGGATCGACGAGGCGTTCGTGATCTCGGGCGATGCCAGAAGCGCCGCCGGCAGCTACTCCACCTCGCTCGAGCTCATCCGCGACGCCCGCGAGCTGCGGCCCGAGCTGGCCGTCGACATCGCCGGCTACCCGGAGGGGCACCCGCACCTCTCGGACGAGAGCATCGCGACGCACCTGCGTGAGCGGGCTCCCTATATCCGCGGGATCGTCACGCAGATGTGCTTCGACGTGGACGCGGTGGTCCGCTACGCCGACCGGCTGCGCGCGGACGGGATCGACGCGGAGCTGTGGGCCGGGGTGCCGGGGCCGGTCGAGCGGACGCGGCTGCTGTCGCTCGGGGCGCGGATCGGCGTCGGGTCGTCGCTCGGCTTCCTCAAGCGGAGCTCCTCGGTGGCGGGCGGGCTGCTGCGCGGCCGCCGCTTCGACCCCGCCGCGTTCGTCGGCCGGCTGGAAGCCGCCGCGGGCGACCGCCTCGCCGGCCTGCACGTCTACACCTTCAACGAGCTCGACGGCCTGCGCGCGTTCTGACCCTCTCCGCGAGATGCCACTTATGAGCGCTTTCCACGGCGTGTCGCGCTCACAAGTGGCATCTCGCGGCGGCGGGGATCAGCGCGAGGTGCGGACCCAGATGGGCGGGTGGGGGAGCTCGGACTCGGTGCGGAGGCGGCCGGCCAGGGGGGCCCAGACGATCAGGGCGACGGCGAGGCCGAGCAGCAGGCCGCCGATGGTGTCGGTGAGCCAGTGCGCGCCGAGGTAGGTGCGGCTGGCCATCATCGCGACGCTGTAGAGGAAGCCGGCGATCCAGACCCAGAGCAGCGGGAAGACCAGGGCGAGCACCATCGCGGTGGTCGAGGCGTTCGCGGTGTGGCCGGAGGGGAAGGAGCCGTAGTCGCTGGTGACCAGCATGTCCTCGGGGCGGGCGCGGCCGACCAGCTCCTTCACGAGCTGGGTGGCGCCGACGCTGACGAGGGCGGCGAGCGCGTAGTAGAGCGCGGCCCAGCGCCGACGGAAGACCAGCAGCACGATGATGATCGCGACCGGGATGATCGCCGTGCCGACGATGCCGGCGCCGACGGTGTTCATGATGAGCGCCGGGACGTCCCAGACGCTCGAGCGGTGCTCGACGATCTCGTCCATCCACTCGACGTCGAACGAGAACGCGCTGGTGGGGCGGAAGGCGATGATCACGGCGAGGACGATCGTCACGGCCAGCGCGATCGAGGCGGAGATCAGCGGCCAGCGGCGCGAGACGTGCCGGGCGGCCTCCGTGGTGAGGACCTTCGAGACGACGTCGTCCGAGGGGGCGCGCCGGTGCAGGCGCTCGCGCTGCACGGCGTCGGGCTGGGCGACGCCGGGCTCGGTCTTCAGGGGGTCGTGGCGAGGATCCATCCGGACATGATGCCGTCGCCGGCCGTTCACGCGCTGGGGGTTGCGGGCGGGTCGCGCAGGTCGGGCACCTCCGGCCCGGCGGGTCAGTCCTGCAGGGCCGGGACCGTGCGGGGGCGGACGACGAGCCAGAGCGCCAGGATCGAGACGGCGGCGGTGGCCATCATCACGCCGGCCATCGGCACGGCCGACTCGGCGCCGAAGAGACCGGAGATCGGCGAGAGGATGCCGGCGGTGCCGAAGTTCACCGCGCCGAGGAGCGACGCGGCGGTGCCCGCCTCGCGGCCGTGGTTGACCAGGCCGAGCACCTGCACGCAGGGGAAGCTGAAGCCGCAGGCCGCGATGAAGAACCAGAGCGGCACGAGCGTGCCCCAGATGCCGAAGCCCAGGCCGTCGAAGAGCGCGATCAGCCCGGCGGTGACGAAGAGCGTGACCGTGGTGATGGCGAGGATCCACTGCGGGCCGACGCCGCGGCGGCTGAGGTACGAGGACGCCTGGACGCCCGAGACCACGCCGAGCGAGTTCACCGCGAAGAGCAGGCCGTACTGCTGCGCGTCGAGTCCGTAGAGCCCCTGGAAGAGGAACGACGAGCTGGAGAGGTAGGTGAACAGACCGCCGAAGGTCATGCCGCCGATGATCGCGACGCCGACGAAGACCCGGTCGGAGAGCACCGCGCGGTAGCGCTGCACGAGCGAGCGGGAGTCGCGGTCGGCGCGCGCCACCCGGGGGCGCGTCTCGACGATCAGCAGCGCGACCGCCAGCATCACCAGCAGGCCGTAGGCGGCGAGGAAGACGAAGATGCCGCGCCAGTCCATCACCAGCAGCAGCTGCGAGCCGATCACCGGGGCGAGCACGGGCGCGAGGCCGGAGACGAGTGCGAGACGCGACAGCATCTTCACCAGCGGACGCCCGCCGAACAGGTCGCGGACCATCGCCATCGCGACGACACCGCCCGCGGCGGCGCCGGCTCCCATCAGGAAGCGGAAGACGCCGAGCGAGACGATCTCGGGGGCGAACGCCGCTCCGACGCAGGCCAGCACGTGCAGCGAGGTCGCGAGCAGGATCGGCAGCCTCCGCCCGACCACGTCGCTCCACGGCCCGACGACCAGCTGCCCGAGCGCGAAGCCGAGCGTCGTGCCGGTGAGGGTCAGCTGCACCGCCGCCTCCGACACGTTCAGCTCGCTCTGCAGCGCCGGGAAGGCGGGGAGGTAGAGGTCGATCGTGAACGGGCCGAGCGCGGTGAGCGCGCCGAGCACGATCACGTAGACGAGGCGCTGACGGTTGGTCAGGGCGTCGCCGGCGTGCCGGTGCACGGGGATCGAGCCGGTGGGGGTCGGGGCGAGAGAGGTCACGGAGCCTTCCTGCGGAGCGCAGAGCGGAGAAGGGAGAGGGGCGTGCGGAAGGGCACCGCCTCTACCGCCAAGCGACGGGAGACCGGATTCATTCCCCGACTATCGAATCAATTCGACCGGGTGTCGCGCAAGGGTCTGAGCCGAGCCCGTGGACGGGAGCGCGCATCGGGTGGGCGCGCGGAGACGGAGCGGCGGGGGGCCGCGGCGGACGACGGCCCGATCGGGCGGCGCGGTGGGAGCGGCTCAGGCCGCCGGCCGCGCGCCGCCGGCGGGGTGCAGCTCGGCGGTGAGCGGATCGGCGAGCAGGCGCTCGAAGGCCAGCTCGGCCGCGCCGAGCATCAGCAGGTCGGCGCCGAGCTCGGTGCGGGCGATGCGCACGGAGTCGAGCGCCACCCGGAACGGCCCGCCGCGGCCGAGCCGCTCCTCGAGGAAGCCCGGTGCGACGCCGACGAGCGCGCCGAGGAACCCGCCGAGCACGACCAGCTGCGGGTTGAAGATGTTGACGACGTTGCGCAGCGCCACGGCGAGGTGCCCGAGCTGCCGCTCCACCTCCGCGCGCACCGCGGGATCGCTCGAGGCGGCGAGCGCCTCCTCGAGCCGCTCGCTCACGTCGGCGCTCTCGTCGAGGCCGAGCACCCGCAGCAGCTCGGCGCGGCCGACCTCGGTCTCGAGGCAGCCGACCGCGCCGCAGTGGCAGTCGACGCCGGCGCTGTTGACGAGGGTGTGGCCGATCTCGCCCGCGTAGCCGTCGATCCCGTGCAGCGGGGTGCCGCCGACGATCACGCCGGCGCCGACGCCGCTCGCGCCGCCGTTGAGGTAGACGAGGTGCGAGACCTCGCGGCCGGCGCCGAGGACGCTCTCGGCGAGCGCGCCGAGATTCGCGTCGTTGGCCGAGAGCACCGGGAGCCCGGTCGCCTCGGCGAGCATCCGGGAGAACGGCTCGTCGGTCCAGCCGAGGTGCGGGCCGACCCGGACCAGGCCGTCGGCGTCCCGGACGAGGCCGGGGACCGCGACGCCGATGCCGACCGTACGGGCGTCGACGGGAAGCTCGGCGACCAGCTCGGCGATGGCGCCGGCCGCGAGCGCCGCCGCGGCCTCGGCGCTCGGCACGGCGGCGGTGCGGCGGATGCGGCGGCGCACCTCGGCGTCCAGGCCGACGATCGCGACGGTGACGGCGTCGATCTCCGGGTTCACCGCGATCGCGACGACCCGCGGATCGGTCTCGACGATCGGGCTCGGCCGTCCGACCTGGTTGAGGGTCTCGGGCTGCAGCTCGCGCACGACGCCCAGCTCGACCAGCTCGCCGACGAGGGCGGCGATGGTGGAGCGGTTGAGGCCGGTGAAGCGGGTGAGCTGCGAGCGGGACCGCGGGCCGCCGCGGTGCACGAGGCGCAGGAGCGCGGACAGATTGTGCCGGCGGACCCGGTCGAGGTTGTTGCCGCGCGTCGCGTTCTCGGCCATTCCGCGGTCTCCTCTGCTCTCCGGGGCCAGCCTATCCGCGGGTGCGGGCGCTTCCGGCCGCACGACATCAGCTGAGAAGGGGGTCCCTCCCTCCACAGAGGAGGGACCCCTCTCTCAGCTGATGTATGCGCGGACCTCGCCGGTCAGGACCCCGCGCGGGTCCAGGTCCAGCTGCCGGCGGGCGCGTCGACGCTCACGTCGCCGCCCGCGCGGGTCACCGTGAACACGGTCTCCGCACCGGAGTCGTGCGCCGGCACCCGGACGACCGTCTCGCCGTCCGCGCCCGGGAACACCCGCAGCTCGAGCCCGTCGACGTAGTCGTACTCGGCGACGTCGCTGCGCGCGCCGACCGGGATCACCGCGCCCTCCCGGACGTAGAGCGGCAGCGAGTCGAAGCCGTGCACCTCGCGGCACCACTCCCCCGCCGAGTCCGTGCTCTCGCCGGTCCACCAGTTCGTCCAGCGCCCGCGCGGCAGGTAGAACTCGACCGAGCCGTCGGGGGTGAACACCGGCGCGACCAGCAGGTCGTGGCCGAGCATGTACTGCGTGTCGAGGTGCGCCGCGTTGCGGTCGTCCTCGAACTCGAGCGTCATCGGCCGCATCACCGGGGTGCCGGTGCGCGCCGCCTCCGCCCCCGCCGCGTAGAGATAGGGCATCAGCGAGAGCTTCAGCCGGGTGAACAGCCGGGTGACGTCCACCGCCTCCTCGTCGAACGCCCACGGCACCCGCACCGACGACGAGCCGTGCAGCCGCGAGTGCGAGGAGAGCAGGCCGAAGGCGAGCCAGCGCTTGAAGACGCCCGGGTCGGGCGTGCCCTCGAAGCCGCCGATGTCGTGCGCCCAGAAGCCGAAGCCGCCGAGTGCGAGCGAGAGCCCGCCTCGCAGGGTCTCGGCCATCGAGACGTAGGAGGAGGTGTTGTCGCCGCCCCAGTGCACCGGCAGCGCCTGGCCGCCGACGGTGGCGCTGCGGGCGAAGAGCGCCGCGCGTCCCTCGCCGAGCTCCTCCTCCAGCACCTCGAACACCGCGCGGTTGTAGAGCTGGGTGTACCAGTTGTGCATGCCCTCGGGGTCGGAGCCGTCGAACCACGCGACGCCCTCGGACGGGATGCGCTCGCCGAAGTCGGTCTTGAACGAGTCGACGCCCTGGCGCACCAGGACGCGCAGCTTGTCCTGGAACCAGCGGGTCGCCTCCGGGTTGGTGAAGTCGATCAGGGCCATGCCGGCCACCCACAGGTCCCACTGCCAGACGTCGCCCGCGGTGGTGCGCAGCAGGTAGCCCTTCTCGCCGCCCTCCTCGAACAGCGCCGAGGCCTGGGCGATGTAGGGGTTGATCCAGACGCAGGTGTGCAGGCCGCGCTCGTGCAGGCGGGCGAGGATCCCCTCCGGGTCGGGGAACGTGCGCGGGTCCCACTCGAGATCGGTCCACTGGAACTCGCGCATCCAGAAGCAGTCGAAGTGGAACGCCGACAGCGGCAGCTCGCGCTCGGCGAAGCCGTCGATGAAGGAGTTGACCGTCTCCTCGTCGTAGCTGGTGGTGAAGCTCGTGGTGAGCCAGAGGCCGTAGCTCCAGGCGGGGACGATCGCGGGGCGGCCGGCCAGCCCGGTGTAGCGCCGGAGCACGTCCTTCTTGGTCGGGCCCTGGATCACCAGGTACTCCAGCGCCTCGCCGCCGACGGAGAACTGCACGCGCTCGACGGTCTCGGAGCCGATCTCGAAGGAGACCAGTCCGGGGTCGTTGACGAGGACGCCGTAGCCGCGGCTGGAGAGGTAGAAGGGGACGTTCTTGTAGGCCTGCTCGGAGGAGGTGCCGCCGTCGGCGTTCCAGACGTCGACGGTCTGGCCGTTCTTCACGAACGGGCCGAAGCGCTCCCCCAGGCCGTAGACGAGCTCGCCGACGCCGAGGTCGAGCTGCTCGTGCAGGTAGGCCTCCCCGTCGGGGCCGGTGAGGTAGCCCTCGGCCTTGTGGCCGGAGCCGGTGAGGCGGGTGTTCGTCGCGGTGTCCCAGAACTCGAGCGACCAGGGCGCGCCCTGCGCGACGCGGACCTCGAGGTCGCCGGTGCGCAGCACGCCGCCGGTCTCCGTCAGGCTCGCCTCGCCGACCGCGTCGTCGACCAGGTCGAAGCCGCGGCGGGTCGCGGTGCCGCGCCAGTGCTCGATCCGGATCTTCGCGACGCCCTCGGCCGGCGAGGACACGGTGACGGTCAGCGTCGGCCGGTTCAGCACGTCGCCGCGGCCCTGGATCACCTTCGTCGGCGCGATCACCTCGAGCGATGAGCCGTGGGAGCGGATGTCGTACGCCTCCTGCGCGAAGAGGGGCGTGAATCCGGCCCTCGTCTGCCAGAACCCGTCGGTGAACTTCATGGGGTGGTGCCTTTCTGATGGGGAGGCCGATGCCGGGAGCGAGGTCGAAGCGCTTCGATTCCCGGCCGGGCGCGCCGAGGGGATCAGCGGCGCGGGCCCCTGTGGAAGGACCCGCGCCGCGGTGAGAAGGGGCTACTTGACCGCGCCGGCGGTGATGCCGCGGGTCAGGGTGCGCTGGAAGATCAGGAAGAAGATCAGCGTCGGCAGCAGTCCGAGCAGGGCGCTCGCGCTGGTCGTCGTGACGTCCATGATCTTGTCGCCCTGGAGGCTGGAGATGGCGATCGGGACGGTCTGCGTCGCATCGCTCACCAGGAAGACCAGCGGGATGAGGAACTCGTTCCAGGTCCAGATGAAGAAGAAGATCATCAGCACCGAGAGCGTCGGCCGCGAGATCGGCACGATCACCCGGGTGAGCACCTGCCACTTCGAGGCGCCGTCGAGCGCCGCGGCCTCGAGGATCTCCTTCGGGAAGGTGCCGTAGACGCTGGAGAGCAGATAGGTGCCGAACGCCGACTGGATCACGGTGAAGATGATGATCACCGAGAGCTGGCTGTCGTAGATCCCGACCGCCTTGAACATGTAGTACAGCGGGTAGAGCAGGGCCTCCTGCGGCAGCATGTTCGCCAGCAGGAACAGGATGATGATCCAGCTGCGGCCCTTCACCCGGCCGATGCCGATGGCATAGGCGTTGAGCACCGAGAGGGCGACCGCGAGGATCGCGACGGAGCCCGAGATCAGGATCGAGTTGCCGAGCTTCTCCGGGAAGTTCACCCGCTCCCAGAAGGTCGAGAGGCCGTCGAAGGAGAGGCCGGTCGGGA
This sequence comes from Rathayibacter festucae DSM 15932, assembly GCF_004011135.1. NCBI lineage: Bacteria > Bacillati > Actinomycetota > Actinomycetes > Micrococcales > Microbacteriaceae > Rathayibacter > Rathayibacter festucae. The sequence goes on from NZ_CP028137.1 coordinate 2,514,531, forward strand.
AGGCGAGCGGACCGCCGACCGAGTACTCGGCCGGGGTCTTGAACGAGTTGAGCAGGATCAGCAGCACCGGGCTGATGATGACGAGTCCGATCACGACCGCCACGATCAGGATCGCCCAGTCGCCGAAGGTGCGCTTGGTCGCGCCCTTCGAGGCCTTGGGCGCCTTCTTCGGCGTGGTCAGATCGGTGTCGTCGGTTCCGGCCTGGGTGAACGGCAGGGCTTCGATGGCCGACATCAGCGGGCTCCTTCGCTGCGCTCGACGCGCTCCTGGGCGCGGATGAAGAGGACGGCCAGGATCACGATGACGATGGTCAGCGCGGTCGCGATGGTGGCGCCGTAGCCCACCTGCTGCTTCTGGAAGAACTCGGTGTAGGAGTAGTAGCTCGGCACGATGGTCGAGTCGCCCGGGCCGCCGCGGGTCAGCGCGTAGATCGGGCCGAAGACCTTGAGCGCCGCGATGGTGCAGGTGAGGGTGACGACGAAGACCTCGGGGCGGATGATCGAGATGGTGATCCAGCGGAAGCGCTGGAACCAGTTCGCGCCGTCGAGCTCGGCGGCCTCGTAGAGCTCGGGGTCCACGCGCTGCAGCGCCGCCATGAAGATGACGACCGGGTAGCCGAGCTGCACCCAGATCATCACGACCATGATCGAGAGCATTGCCGTGTCGGGCTTGCCGAGCCAGTCGTGCGCGAGCGAGCCGAGGCCGACCGCCTCGAGGATCGAATTGAGGGCGCCGTTGTCCGGGCGGAGGATCCAGCCGATCACGATGGCGGCGATGACCGTCGGCAGGATCTGCGGGAGGTAGTAGGTCGCGCGGAGGAAGGAGGCGATCCTCCCGCCGAACTTCTTGCCGACCAGATCGAAGAGGATCGCGGCGAGGAGGAGGCCGAGGATCGTCGGGACGATCACCATTGCGATGATCATGTAGACGGAATTGAGGAACGACGTCCAGAACTGGTCGTCGCCCATCAGCTCGATCCAGTTGTCGAGGCCGATGAAGATCGGCGGCTTGATGCCGCGCCACGAGGTGAAGCTGATGTAGATGTTCCAGATCAGCGGGATCAGCACGATGAACACGAAGAGCACGAAGCCCGGGATCAGGTACAGCCAGTAGCCGCCGGAGCGCTTCTCGCGCGGCGGCTTCTCCGCCGTGGGAGGCGGCGGGGCGCTCTCCGCGCGACGCGGAACGGTCGTCGTCATGGGTACTCCTTGAACGTGTGGGCGATATGTGGGGGGCGGCGGGCCTGAGGGTGTCCGCGAGATGCCACTTGTGCACGGCTTTCACGGCGTGTCGCGTGCACAAGTGGCATCTCGCGGAAGGGGGCGACCTTGCAGTTACTTGATGTCGGCCACGCCGTCGTCGTACTTGCCCTGCAGTTCGGTGAGCATTCCGCTGGGGTCGACCGAGCCGTTGATGAGCTCCTGCGAGGCGGCGACGAGGTCGTCGTAGAAGGTGGCGGTGGGCCAGTCGGGGTAGAAGGAGAGCTGGTCCTGGTCGACGACCGTCTTCCACTGCGACAGCAGCGCCTTGCTCTTCTCATCCGTGATCGCGGTTTCGTCGACGACCAGCGGGATGCCGCCGTTGTTGCCGATGAGGTTCTGGATCTCGGGGCGCATCGTGATGTCGATCCACTTGAAGGCGAGGTCCTTGTTCTTCGCCGTCTCGGGGATGACCCAGTGGTTGCCCGCCGAGCCCATCGTGAACTCGGCGCCCGGGAAGAGGAAGGTGTCCCACTCGAAGCCGGTGATCTCGGTCTTGAAGCGGCCGAACCACCACGAGCCCGAGAAGAAGATCGGGTACTCGCCGGAGATGAAGGCGGTGCCCGCGTCCTCGGCCTTGAGCCCGGAGGCGTCGGCGGAGAAGTAGCCCTTGTCCACGTAGGTCTGCAGCTGGTCGGCCGCGTAGCTCCAGGCCGCGTCCTCGAAGTCGACCTCGCCGGTGTAGGTCTGGTAGTCGGTGATCCACTGGCGATCGGCCTTCAGCAGCGCGAGCTGGTAGAAGAGCTGCTGCAGCGGGTACTCCGCGCCGGCCTCGGCGAGCGGGGTGATCCCCTTCGCGACGAAGGCGTCGAGCACGGCGGTGAACTCGTCGTAGGTCGTCGGGACCTCGAGGCCGTTCGCCGCGAAGACGTCCTTGTTGTAGTAGACGAAGGTGAACTCGCCGTAGTTGGGGATGCCGTACCAGGAGCCGGAGCCCATGATGCCCTTGTCGTCGTACTTGGCCGTGGTCTGCAGAGCGCCGGGGATCAGCTTGTCCCAGCCGTAGAACTCGACGGCCTCGTCGAGGTTGGTGAGCAGGCCCTGGCTGGAGAGCAGACCGCTGGTCGCGTTGCCCTTGTTGTACTCGACGACGTCGGGCGCGGAGTTGGAGTTGAAGATCTGGCTGGCACCGGTGCGCAGCTGCTCGAAGGCCTTGAACTCGTAGGCGATCTCGGCGCCGGTCTCCTTGGTGAAGATGTCGCGGGCGGCGAGCCAGGCGATGCCGCGGTCGCTGTCGGGGGTCTCGAAGTCCCACATGGTGAGGGTGCGGCCAGCGCCGTCGACGTCGGTGGCGAGGGCGTCGGAGCCGGCGTCGGAGCCGCCTCCGGAGCAGGCGGCGAGCGCGAACATCGCGCCGATGCCGACACCGCCGGCGATCAGGCCGCGGCGGCTCAGCGAGCCGACGGTGGCGGCGGAGGGGCGGTGGAAGGTGGTGCGGGGACGAAGCGACATAGCGGGAGTTCTCCTTCAAACGGTGCCGCGGGGCTGTGGACGAGGGCTGTGAGTGGTGGATCGTGCGAGTCGAAGAGCGCTCTCTGAGACCGGCCGAGCTGTCGAAGCGTTTCGACGATCGGCGTGGAGAGCGCGGAGGCGAAGAGGACTGAAAAGGGTCAGGGAGCGGCCGGCACCGGGGCGCCGGTCGCGGCGAGCGCTAGGGAGCCGCGGTCGACGTAGTGGGGCGGGAGGAGGTCGACGCCGGTGGTGCGGCCGGAGTCGATCTGCTGGAGGGTGCGGGCGACGGCCGCGCGGCACATCGCGTCGAACGGGAGGGGGATGCTGCTGACCGGCACCGGGAGCGCCGCGCCGTCGTAGCTCGCGCAGGCCGCGAGGACCGAGAGGTCGCCGGGGATCGAGAGGCCGCGCTCGACGAGGCGCTCGATCGCCGCCTCCGCCACCGGCTCGTTGCAGTGCAGCACGAGGGCGGAGACCGGGGCGGTGAGCAGCGCGTCGACCGCCGCCGACGCGCTCGCGCGGCCGATGTGCGGGCGCTCGACGCTGAGGGCGAGGCCGAGGGCCGCGCACTCCGCCTCGAAGGCGTCGTCGAAGCGGCGGACGAAGCCGGCGTTGCGGTCGGTGTACGACTGCGGGTGCTCGATCAGGCCGATCGAGCGGTGACCCTGCTCGGCGAGCAGGCGGACGCTGCGGCGGGCAGCCTCGGCGAAGTCGAGGTCGACGCAGGCGAGGTCGTGCGCGTCGGCCGGGACGCCGATGAAGGTCGCTGGGACACCGGCCGCGCGGATGAGGGCCGCGCGGTCGTCCTCGTCGTCGACGCCCATCAGGACGACGCCGTCGACGAGCGAGGAGGAGGAGACGCGGGCGATGCCGCTGGAGGCCTCGTCCGTGACGAGGAGGAGGACGTCGTAGTCGGACTCCCGGGCCCGCTCGAGCACCTCGGTGACGAAGCGCATGTGGGTGGGCAGGTGCAGCTCGCCGCGCATCGGCGCCGAGAGGGCGAGGATGTGGGTCCGCGCTCCGGCGAGCATGCGGGCGCCGGCGTGCGGCCGGTAGCCCAGCTGCCGGACGGCCTCGTCGACCCGCTGGCGGGTGGAGGCGGCGATCGATCGCTTGCCGGAGAGGGCGTAGGAGACGGTGCTGATCGAGACTCCGGCCACGCGGGCGACGTCGTGGATGCTCGCCATCGTTCCTCCTGCCGGACCTCGTCGTCGGTGCCCGGCCGCTCCGCCCTGCTCGGGAGAGCAGTGCTTCGAAGCGCTTCGACCGGGTTGCTGCTGAGCACTGTACGCACAGTCGAAACGCTTCCGCAAGGAATTCGTCGGGCCGCGCCACATATCGACGCGAGACGTCGCGCCGATCGAGGAGCACCACCGCGCGACACGTCGCGACGACCGTTGCGCCGCACGCCCCCGATCGATATGTTGGGCGCAACAACAATTCGGCGACGTCGCCGGAAAGGATTCGGATCAATGTCCCTGACCCCCACCCGCGCCGACAAGTTCTCGTTCGGCCTCTGGACCATCGGCTACAACGGGACGGACCCGTTCGGCGGCCCGACCCGCAAGCCTCTCGACACCGTGCACGCGGTCGAGAAGCTGAGCGAGCTCGGCGCCTACGGCCTCACCTTCCACGACGACGACCTCTTCGCGTTCGGCTCGACCGACGCCGAGCGCCAGACCGAGATCGACCGCCTGAAGGGCGCGCTCGAGTCCACCGGCCTGATCGTCCCGATGGTCACCACCAACCTCTTCAGCGCCCCGGTCTTCAAGGACGGCGGCTTCACCTCGAACGACCGCGACGTGCGCCGCTTCGCGCTGCGCAAGGTCCTCCGCAACATCGACCTCGCCGCCGAGCTCGGCGCGCAGACCTTCGTGATGTGGGGCGGCCGCGAGGGCGCCGAGTACGACTCCGCCAAGGACATCCGCGCGGCCCTCGAGCGCTACCGCGAGGCCGTCAACCTGCTCGGCGACTACGTCACCGACAAGGGCTACGACATCCGCTTCGCGATCGAGCCCAAGCCCAACGAGCCCCGCGGCGACATCCTGCTGCCGACCCTCGGCCACGCGATCGCCTTCATCGACTCGCTCGAGCGCCCCGAGCTCGTCGGCGTGAACCCCGAGGTCGGCCACGAGCAGATGGCGGGCCTGAACTTCACGGCCGGCATCGCCCAGGCGCTGTACCACGGCAAGCTCTTCCACATCGACCTCAACGGCCAGCGCGGCATCAAGTACGACCAGGACCTCGTCTTCGGTCACGGCGACCTGCACAACGCGTTCTCGCTCGTCGACCTGCTGGAGAACGGCGGCCCCGGCGGCGTCCCGGCCTACGACGGCCCGCGCCACTTCGACTACAAGCCCTCGCGCACCGAGGACGAGACCGGAGTCTGGGACTCGGCCGCCGCCAACATGCGCACCTACCTGCTGCTCAAGGAGCGCGCCGCGGCCTTCCGCGCCGACCCCGAGGTCCAGGAGGCGCTCGCGGCGTCGAAGGTCGGCGAGCTGTCGACCCCGACGCTGAACGAGGGCGAGTCCTACGACGACCTGCTCGCGGACACCGCCTCCTACGAGTCGTTCGACACCGACGCGTACCTCGGCGGCAAGGGCTTCGGCTTCGTCCGCCTGCAGCAGCTCGCGACCGAGCACCTGCTCGGCGCGCGCGGCTGACCCACCCGGCCGCTCCCGCGGTGCGCCGCGGGACGTCCTGAGACGGACGGGATCCTCTGCCTCGGCAGGGGGTCTCGTCCGTTCTCGCATGCCGGGGTGACGGCTCCGGCCCCCCCGCCTCTCCTTCGCGGAGGCACCGCCCCCGCCCTTCCACTCGACGGTGGCACCGCCACCGCACCCCGACTTCAGCGGAGGCCGCGCCTCCGCACCCGCCACAACGAACGGAGACGGCGATGACGCTCGTCGCAGGGATCGACTCGTCCACCCAGAGCTGCAAGGTGGTCGTCCGCGACCTCGACACGGGAGCCGTGGTCCGCACCGGCCGCGCCTCGCACCCGGACCGGACCGAGGTCGACCCGGCCGCGTGGTGGGAGGCGCTGCAGATCGCGCTCGCGGACGCGGGCGGACTCGACGACGTCGCCGCGATCTCGGTCGGCGGGCAGCAGCACGGCATGGTCGTGCTCGACGCCGACGGGCAGGTCGTCCGGCCCGCGCTGCTCTGGAACGACACCCGCAGCGCCGGCGCGGCGCGCGACCTGATCGAGGAGCTCGGCGCGGAGGCGTGGGCCCAGCGCACCGGCAGCGTCCCGGTCGCGTCCTTCACCGCCACCAAGCTGCGCTGGCTGCGCGACGCCGAGCCGGAGAACGCCGCGCGCGTCGCGGCCGTGGCGCTCCCGCACGACTGGCTGACCTGGCGCCTGCTCGGCTACGGCCCCGACTCCGCGCGCGGACCGCAGCTGGACGCGCTGACGACCGACCGCTCCGACGCCTCCGGCACCTCTTACTGGGGCGCCGACGGCTACGACCTCGACCTCTTCGAGCGCGCACTCGGGCACCGGGCGCTCCTCCCCCGCGTGCTCGGTCCCTCGGAGCAGGCGGGCACGACCGAGAGCGGTCTCGTCGTCGGTCCCGGCGCCGGCGACAACGCCGGCGCGGCGCTCGGGCTCGGCGCGGGGCCCGGCGACGTCGTGGTGAGCATCGGCACCAGCGGCACCGTCTTCGCGGTGACGGACGACCCGGTGCGCGACGCGTCGGGGACCGTCGCCGGATTCGCGGACGCGAGCGGACGGTTCCTGCCGCTGGTCGCGACGCTGAACGCGGCACGGGTGCTCGCCTCGACGGCCGGGCTGCTCGGCAGCGACTTCGACGCCTTCTCGGCGCTCGCGCTCGAGGCGGAGCCGGGCTCCGGCGGCCTCGTGCTCGTGCCCTACTTCGAGGGCGAGCGGACGCCGAACCTGCCCGACGCGACGGCGAGCCTGCACGGGATGACGATCGCGTCGACCACGCGGCCGAATCTGGCGCGCGCGGCGATCGAGGGCATGCTCTGCGGCCTCGCCGACGGCCTGGACGCCGTGCGGGCGCAGGGCGTCGAGGCGCGGCGGATCCTGCTGATCGGCGGGGCGGCGCAGAACAGCGCCGTGCAGCTGGCGGCCTCACAGGTCTTCGATGTGCCCGTGGTCGTGCCGACGCCCGGCGAGTACGTCGCCGACGGCGCCGCGGTGCAGGCCGCCTGGGCGCTGACCGGCGCGCGCCCGACCTGGGAGGTCACCTCCCTCGCCGAGCCGACGCCGGACCACCGCCCGGTCATCCGCGAGCAGTACGCGGCGGCCCGCGCCTGAATCGCGTGCAGCGGGCGGGTCTCGATACGCGCTGCGCGCTACTCGACCAGCATGAGAAGGCTGCCGCCCGACGGGCGTCCGCCATGCTGATCGAGTAGCCCGCGCAGCGGGCGTATCGAGATCCGCCCCTCTGCAGAACGTGGGTCTCGATAAGCGCTGCGCGCTCCTCGACCAGCATGGGGAGAGAGCTGTCGCCCATCGGGCGTCCGCTCCCCTCACGCAGACGGCACAGCCGCATCATGCTGATCGAGCAGGGCGCGCAGCGCCCGTATCGAGATCCCGCCGTCAGCTCGTCAGCCCGTCGACGTACTCCCGGTTCTCCGCCAGCCACGACTCGAGGGCCGCGTCCTGGTCGTCGGCGCCCTCGTTGAACAGCGCGTTCTCGAGCGAGTACAGCGTGTCCGAGTCCATGCGGAAGTCGCGCAGCCAGCTGCTCAGCGTCGGGAACTCGCTGTCGAACGACGCGGAGCCGAAGGCGTGGATCCCCTCGGCCTCGCCGAGCAGTCCCTTCGGGTCCTCGAGGTCCTTCACCGGGAACGCGTCGTAGGCCCAGTGCGGGCGCCACAGCGTCACCGCGATGTTCTCGCCGGCCGCCGTCGCGCTGGAGAGCTCCTGCAGCATCGCGGGCGTGGACGAGGTGAGGTACTCCATGCCCTCCAGGCCGTAGCCGGGGATGACCGCATCGGTCGTGATCCCGTTGAGCCCCGAGCCGGGCTCGATGCCGACCAGGCGGTTCCCGACGACCTCGGGGTTCGCCGCGAGCTCCTCGAGGGTGTCGATCGGCGCGTCCTCGTTCACCGCGATGGTGAGCTTCGCGTCGTCGTTCCAGGCGCCGAGGTCGACGATGCGGTCGCCGTACTCGTCGAGGTAGTCGCCGTGGGTGATCGGCAGCCAGATGTCCAGCGCCAGGTCGTAGTCGCCGCTGGCGAGGCCCGAAAAGCCGGGCGCCACGTCGATGCTCTGCAGCGTCACGTCGTAGCCTTCCTCCTCGAGCACCGCGCCCCAGAGCCGCGATGCGGCGATGCCCTCGTCCCAGCCCTGGAAGACGGCGAGGGTGACGTCGGTGCGGTCGCCGTTGTCGACGGACGCGGTGGTCGCCGGGCCGGCGACGGCCGACGCGCCGAGCGACGCGACGACGCCGACCGACACCGCGGCGATGGCCGTGCGGGTCGCGACGACGGCCTTGCGGCTGCTCGCCCGGGCGACGCGGGCCGGCGACGGGGCGCCGAGGGCGCTCGTCATCCGGTCGAGGATGATCGCCAGGATCACCACCGCGATGCCCGCTTCGAAGCCGAGCGCCACGTCGATCCGGCCGATGCTGGCCACGACGTCCCCGCCGAGACCGCCCGCGCCGACCATGCCCGCGATGACGACCATCGAGAGCGACAGCATGATGACCTGGTTGAGGCCGGCCAGGATCGACGGCAGCGCGAGCGGCAGCTGGATCTGCCGGAGGATGCGCCACTTCGACGAGCCGAACGACTCGCCCGCCTCGACCAGCTCGGAGTCGACACCGCGGACGCCCAGCTCGGTCAGCCGGACGCCCGGGGCCATCGCGAAGACGATCGTCGCGACGATGCCGGGCACGACGCCGACGCGGAAGAGGATCAGCGCCGGAATGAGATACACGAACGCCGGCATGGTCTGCATGAAGTCGAGGACCGGGCGCAGGATCATCGAAGCGGTCCGGTTGCGGGCCGCGAGGATCCCGAGCGGCACGCTTAGCGCGATCGCGACGGCGGAGGCGACGAGCACCAGGGCGAGCGAGTCCATCGCGTTGTCCCACTGGTCGACGCTCGCGATCAGCAGGAGCCCGACCGCGGAGCCGAGCCCGAAGACCCAGCCGCGCGCGGCGTAGGCGAGCACCGCGATCAGGGCGATGACGACCCAGAACGGCGGGGTCGCCAGCACGAAGTCGACGCCGGTGTAGGCGGCGCCGAAGACCGTGCGGAGCAGGTCGAAGACCGGCTGGAAGGTCTGCGTCAGCAGGTCGACGACGTTCTCGGCGACAGCGCCGAGCGGGAGGCGGAGGTCCGGGTTCATCGCACGCCCCCCTCGCTCGCGAGCACGGCGTCGTCGACGGGGCCGCCGGTCGCGTGCAGGGTCGCGGTGACCAGCTCGGTCGGGAGCGTGGCCGGCGGCTCGACGAGCGGCAGGCCGCCGGTCTGCGGGCCGAGATTGCCGAGGGCCGCGAGCAGCGTCACGCGTGGGATCGCGCCGAGGAGCCGCCCCGCCTCGTCGACGACGGCCACCGGCAGCGCCGACTCGACGGCCGGCTCGATGATCTCGCTGAGCGCGGTGTCGGGGCCGACGCTGACGACGGCCTCGGTGACGACGAGCGAGAGGTCGGTGGTGCCGGCGCGGACCTGCTCGATCACGTCGCGGTCGCGGACGGTGCCGAGCAGCCGGCGACCGGCGCCGACGACGAAGGCCGCCGCGGTCTGCTGGTCGCGCATGGTGCGCAGGGCGGCGCGGGGACCGGCAGCGAGCGTCACCACGGAGCGCGCCGGCTCCATCACGGCGGACGCGGTGAGCACGCGGGCGCGGTCGACGTCCTGCACGAACTGCGCGACGTAGTCGTTCGCCGGGTCGGTGAGGATCTCCTCCGGGGTGCCGATCTGGACGATCCGGCCGTCGCGCATGACCGCGATCCGGTCGCCGAGGAGCATGGCCTCGTTGAGGTCGTGGGTGATGAAGACGATGGTCTTGCCGAGCTCGTGCTGCAGCTCGATCAGCTGCTCCTGCATCTCGCGGCGGATGAGCGGATCGAGCGCCGAGAACGCCTCGTCCATCAGCACGATGTCGGTGTCGGCGGCGAGCGCCCGGGCGAGTCCGACCCGCTGGCGCATGCCGCCGGAGAGCTCGTCGGGCATCTTCTCGTGCCAGCCGGCGAGGCCGGCCCGCTCGACCGCGAGCAGCGCGCGCTCGCGGCGCTCGGCGGCCGGCACGCCCTGGATCTCGAGCGGGTAGGCCACGTTGTCGAGCACGGTGCGGTGCGGCAGCAGCGCGAAGTGCTGGAAGACCATCGAGATCGAGGAGCGGCGCACGCGGCGGAGCTCCTTGTCGGAGACGCCGGTGATCGTGGTGCCCTCGATCAGCACCTCGCCCGCGGTCGGCTCCTGCAGGCCGTTGAGCATGCGGATGAGCGTCGACTTGCCGGAGCCGGACAGCCCCATCACGACGAAGATCTCGCCGCGGCGCACCTCGAAGGAGGAGTCGATCACGGCCGCGGTGCCCTGGCCCGCGAGGTCGGCGCGGTCGGCACCCTCGCGCAGCCGCCGCACGACCTCGTCGGGCCGGCGGCCGAAGACCTTGAAGAGGTTCCTCGCCTCGAGGGCCGGGCCCTCCCGCTCGAGGGTCGCTGTGGCCCGCTCCAGGGTGGCGGTGGCGGCTCCGTTCCCGGGCTCGCTGATGTCCTGCTGATTCTGCTGCACGTGCACTCCGTCGGCGCGCAGGGACGCATCCCTGCACTCTCATCTCGTGGTGCCGGGTCGGGTGCGGGGGACGCCGTCTCTCCAGCCTCCGCGGGCGTCCCGCCGCGGTGAGCGGAGGGGGCGCGGAGGCGATTCCGGTTCGTCCGGGAGGCGGCCACGGGGCCGCCTCGCGCACCCGTTGACCGTACGCTCGCGGCACGTCGGGGAGGACGCCGCACGAGCGCGGACCGATTCATCGGGGTCTCGAGGACCGCCGTCCACGGTAGCCGCGGGTGTCCGTCCGGACAAACGGCGGGCCTCGCATCAGGCACTCTGCAACGACGCAGAGCCGGGCTATGCGGTGACGTCCGTGCTGGTCAGGGCCGGTTTCCACACCGTTGCCCGATCGTTACCCTCGGATGCCCGCTTGCGCCCGGATGTTCGAGCGGCCAGCGCAGCGGACCTCTCATGCTGATCGAGCAGCCCGCGCAGCAGACCCCTCATGCTGATCGAGCAGCCCGCGCAGCAGACCCCTCATGCTGATCGAGCAGCCCGCGCAGCGGACCCCTCATGCTGATCGAGTAGCCCGCGAAGCGGACGACCCATGCTGATCGAGTAGCCCGCGAAGCGGGCGTATCGAGATCCACCCACCGTCAGAACCTGAGTCTGCAGACCCGCCCTGCTGATGACGGCGGGTCTCGATACGCCCCTGCGGGGCTACTCGACCAGCATGTACGGCAAGCGGACCGCGCATGCTGATCGAGCAGCCCGCGCAGCGGACCTCTCATGCTGATCGAGTAGCCCGCGCAGCGGGCGGATCGAGATCCACCCACCTGCAGACGGCGGGTCTCGATACGCCGCCCTGCGGCCGGCTACTCGACCAGCATGGGTGCCGTCAGTCCGTCGTCTCGCCCGCCGGCCCGGACGGGGCCGTGACGCCGACGCCGCTGATCGGCTCGCCCTCCCAGGAGACGAGCGACCACTCCGAGCCCGAGCCCTCGAGGATCACGACGCCGGTGTTGTCGAGCAGATGGTCGGCGATGAAGTCCGCGTCGAGGTCGAGCGAGCGCATCCCGGCCCAGCAGCGGATGGCGGCGCCGTGGCTGACGAGCGCGACGACGTCGTGTCCGGTCGCCTCCGCCTCCGCCACCACCGCGTCGTAGCGGGCGGCGAACTCGTCACCGGTCTCGCCGCCCGCCAGCCGCAGCGAGGTCTCGCCACCCGCCCAGCGGAAGACCGTGCCCATGTACTCCTCGACCGCGGCCTCGTCGCCGCGCATCTCCAGGCCCGCGGCCGCGATCTCGCGGATGCCCGCGCGCTCGACCGGTTCGAGCCCGAGTGCGGCGGCCAGGGGCGCGGCCGTCTCATGGGTGCGCTTCATCGTCGAGACGAAGAGCGCGCCGATCGGCTCGTCGGCGAGCGTCGTCGGCAGGGCCGCGGCCTGGCTGCGGCCGAGCTCGGTGAGCCCGGGGCCGGGGATGCGGGTGTCGAGGATGCCGTCGACGTTGGAGGGGGTCTGGCCGTGGCGGATCAGGAGGAGGCGCATCCGTCCACGCTACCGGCGGCCGCCGACACGGCTGCTGGGCGGACGGCCGCCTCCGCCGTTGCCGCGATCGCCCCCGACTGCGACGATGAGCCCCGACGGACCGCCCGGGCCCGCGCGAAGGAGACTCCCATGGCTGACGGCTTCACGAAAGAGGAGCGCGCCGCGATGAAGCAGCGCGCCGCCGAGCTGCGCGAGGAGGCGAAGCGCCAGAAGAGCGCCGACAAGACCGCCGCGGAGAAGGCCGACGCGGAGGCGGCGATCGCGGCGATGACGGACGTCGAGCGTCCGATCGCGCAGATGCTGCACGAGGTCGTGGCCGCCGAGGCCCCCGAGCTGCTGCCGAAGACCTGGTACGGCTTCCCCGCCTACGCGCGCGCCGACGGCAAGGCGATCGTCTTCTTCCAGCCGGGCGCCAAGTTCGGCACCCGCTACTCGACCCTCGGCTTCCAGGACGGCGCGCAGCTCGACGACGGCACGATCTGGCCGACGGCCTACGCGCTCACCGCGGCCGACGACGCGACCCGCGCGACCGTCGCCGAGCTCGTGCGCCGCGCGGCCGGCGTCGCCTGACGGCTCATGCTGATCGAGCAGCCCGCGCAGCGGGCCGGCCATGCTGATCGAGTACCCCGCGCAGCGGCCCACCCATGCTGATCGAGTAGCCCGCGCAGCGGGCGTATCGAGATCCACCCTTCTGGAGACGCGGGGTCTCGATACGCCCCTTCGGGGCTACTCGACCAGCATGAAAGGCGGCACTTCCATTGAGAAGCCCGCCTCCTGCTGATCGAGTAGCCCGCACCTCCTGCTGATCGAGTAGCCCGCGTCTCATGCTGATCGAGTAGCCCGCGCAGCGGGCGTATCGAGATCCGCCGTTCTGCGGACGCGAGGTCTCGATACGCCGTCCCGCGGACGGCTACTCGACCAGCATGGTTCGGCGCGCGACCGGCATGGTTCGGCGCGCGACCGGCATGGTCCTGTCCGCGACCGGCACGCATCGCCGCTCAGCGCAGCAGCACCGGCCCCGCGTCGACCGCGAGGCGGAACAGCGAGTACGGGTACGTCCGCAGGTCCGTCCCGCCCTGGTAGTCGGCCTGCCGGTGCAGCTGGTTGGCGGTGACGTAGAGGTGCCCGTCGGTCGCGAGCGACATCGTGTCGGGCCAGAGCAGGCGCTCGTCGTGCACGAGGGTCTCGAGGGTGCCGTCGGTGCGGCGGCGCACGATCGCGTTGTTCTCGTAGCTCGTCGCGTAGTACCGCCCCCGGTCGTCGGTCTCGAGTCCGTCCGCCCCGCCGCCCTTGTCGCCCTCGTCGACGACCGTCGCGGCGACGTCCTCGTCGGAGACGCCGCGGTCGACGAGCGCGTCGGTCGCCACGCTGTACCAGCGCCGTGAGGCGAGCGGGCAGTACCAGAGCCGCTCGCCGTCGGCCGAGATCGCGATGCCGTCCGCGCCCATCGTCACGGGCTCGGGGTCGCCGTCGGCCGGCCGCTTCATCAGCACCCGACCCTCGGCCATCGGCACGAGCTCGGGCGGCGTCAGCGCCTTGGTGCTGGGGTGCTCGTGCAGGCGGCGCCAGGCGGTGCCGGACTCGAGGTCCACGACGATGATCCCGTTCGGCCCCGAATCGGCGGAGTCGGTGATGTAGGCGATCCCGCGCCGCAGATCGAAGCGGATGTCGTTCAGGTAGGTCGTCGGCAGCGCGACGTCCGGCTCGAGGACGATCACCTTCTCGACCGTGTCCGTCGCCAGGTCGACGCAGACGAGCTTCGGGCCGCCGCGCTTCGTCGGCTGGAACAGCGGGCTGCCCGTGTCCAGGATCCACAGCCGGTCGGCCGGATCGACCACGATGCTCTGCACCGAGACCAGCGCCTCCGCGTCGTCGTCCCCGTCGGGCGAGTTCCACGCCTCGTCCGGGAACGGCACCGCGACGCCGTCACGCAGCTCGACGACCGTCGCCGGCACCTCGTCGCCCCACTTCGGGAAGTTCACGAAGATCCGGCCCGTGTGCGACACGCTCACACCCGTCGGCATCGGCCCCTCGGTGAACTCGTGCACGAGCTCCAGCTCGCCCAGCGGCTCGTCGACCGGGCGCGGCCTGCCGTGCGGGTCGTCGTCGTCCTGTCCCCAGAAGCCCATCGGTCGTCCTCTCGTCGGTGCCCGCGGTGACGCGGAGCGGTGCGGATCGGGCGGGCCGTCGCGCCGGTCGTGCGCCGGTGCGCGTCTCGCCTGCTCCTTCATCGTCGGTCCACCACCGCTCCGCTGGCGAGGTGCTGGCCATCCCGCCGTCGAGCGCCTACCCTCCCGCCCACCGCCGCTCCCCCGCCCACCTCCGGCACGCGGAACCGTCTCCGGCACGCGAAAAGCTCCCGAAACGACGAGCCCGAGGTTGTTCCACGAGCCAAAGCTCCGACGCCCCACCTCCGGCACGCGGAAGCACCTCCGGCACGCGGAAGCACCTCCGGCACGCAGGAACCGCGCGATCCCGCGAGCCGGACGCCGTTCCGCGAGCCGAACCTCCGACGCCCCACCTCCGGCACGCGGAAACACCTCCGGCACGCCGGAACCCGCTGATCCCGCGAGCCGGACGGCGTTCGGCGAGCCGGAGTCTACAGGAGCCGCCCGCCCCGGACCCGCGCCGCAGAACGACCCACGAGCCGAACCTCCGCCCCACCCACCTCCGGCACGCGGAACCACCCCCGGCACGCCGAAACCGCACAATCCCGCGAGCCCGACCCCGTCCCGCGAGCCGAACCTCCGCCCGCCTCCGCGTCCCCCTGAGAGGGGTTCCGCCCCGCGGGAGACGTAAGGTGTGCTCACACGCGCCCGCGGACGGGCGGGCCCCGCATCGCAGCGGCACCCGCGTCCCTGCGACGAAGCGCCGCCCGATCACAGGAAGCCACGGTGCCCGATGCCGGAAGACAAGCCCGCGCCGCGGGCCCCGAGCATCTACGACGTCGCCCGGGCCGCCGGAGTGTCGCACCAGACCGTCTCCCGGGTGCTCAACGACCACCCGAGCCTGCGCGCCGAGACCAAGAAGCGCGTGCTCGGCGTGATGGCCGAGCTCGACTACCGCCCCAACCTCGCCGCCCGCGCGCTGGTCACCAGCCGCACCCGCACCATCGGCGTGCTCTCCTCGCAGAGCCTGCAGTTCGGCCCCGCGTCGAGCATCCAGGCCATCGAAGTCGCCGCCCGCGACGCCGGCTACCTCGTCGTCACGGCCAACGTCGACGGCACCGACGGCGACTCCATTCAGGCCGGGATCCGGCACCTGCTCAACCAGGCGGTCGAGGGTCTGGTGGTCATCGCCCCGCAGATCCGCGTCTTCGACATCCTCTCCGGCGTCGCGCTGCGGATCCCGAACGTCACCCTGCAGACCACCGACGCCGAGCGCGGCGACGCGCTCTACGTCGACCAGATGGCCGGCGCGCGGATGGCGACCGCGCACCTGATCGAGCTCGGCCACACCGAGATCGTGCACCTCTCCGGGCCGCAGGACTGGATCGAGGCCGAGGCCAGGATGCGCGGCTACCTCGTGGAGCTCGGCGACCGGAACCTGCCGCTGCGCCCGCCGATCCTCGGCGACTGGAGCGCCGAGCGCGGCCACCACGTCGGCCTCGAGCTCAGCCGCCTCCTCGACGTCACCGCGGTCTTCGCCGCCAACGACCAGATGGCGCTGGGCGTGATGAGCGCGTTCCACGAGCGCGGGATCCGCGTCCCCGAGGACGTCAGCGTCATCGGCTTCGACGACATCCCCGAGGCCGCCTACTACTGGCCGCCGCTGACGAGCGTGCGGCAGGACTTCGCCGAGCTCGGCCGCCGCTGCGTGGCCACGCTGCTGAGCCTGATCGAGGGCGAGCGCCCCGAGGCGTCCCCGCCGATCGACCCGCAGCTGATGGTCCGCGGCTCCACCGCCGTTCCCCGGTCGCTCGCGAGCGCCGCGCGCGCGGCGCACCGATGATCCGCGCCGTTATCGAGTCGAGACATCCGTGGTGGCACGATTGCCGCCAGCGGGTCTAGCATCACTCCATGTGATCGCTCACATGAGCGTCCCGCCGCCGCTGGCACCCCGCGGCAGCCCAGCACCCGCTGCATTCAATGACGAAGGAATCACAGTGACCACAATGAAGCGCGCTCTCATCGCCGGCATCGCCGGTGGCGCGATGATCCTCTCCCTCGCCGCCTGCTCGAGCGGCTCCGGCGACTCGGGCTCCGGCTCGGGCGACGGCGGCCTCGTCGGCGTCGCGATGCCGACCAAGTCCTCCGAGCGCTGGATCGCCGACGGCAACAACGTCAAGTCGCAGCTCGAGGACGCCGGCTACCAGGTCGACCTGCAGTACGCCGAGGACGACATCCCCACCCAGGTCTCGCAGCTCGAGAACATGATCACCAAGGGCGCCAAGGCCCTGATCGTCGCCTCGATCGACGGCACCACCCTCACCAGCGTCCTCGAGGAGGCCGCGGCGAACGACATCCCCGTCATCGCCTACGACCGCCTCATCCGCGACTCCGAGAACGTGGACTACTACGCCACGTTCGACAACTACAAGGTCGGCGTCCAGCAGGCCACCTCGCTCCTCGCGGGCCTCGGCCTGACCGACCTCGAGGGCACCGCCGCGGCGAGCGCCCCGGCCGGCCCCTTCAACATCGAGCTCTTCGCCGGCAGCCCCGACGACAACAACGCCACGTTCTTCTTCAACGGCGCGATGGACACCCTCGAGCCCTTCATCGACGCGGGCACCCTCGTCGTGAAGTCGGGCGAGACCGAGTTCAACACCGTCGCCACGCTGCGCTGGGACCCCGAGGTCGCCCAGAGCCGCATGGAGGACATCATCACCAAGACGTACTCCGACGGCTCGAAGATCCAGGGCGTCCTCTCGCCCTACGACGGCCTCAGCCGCGGCATCATCTCCGCGCTGACGGATGCCGGCTACACCGTGGGCACCGACTTCCCGATCATCACCGGTCAGGACGCCGAGCTCGACTCGGTCAAGGCGATCATCTCGGGTGAGCAGTACGCGACCATCTACAAGGACACCCGCGAGCTCGCCAAGGAGGCCGTCTCCATGGCCCAGGCCGTCCTCGAGGGCACCGAGCCCGAGGTCAACGACACCGAGACCTACGACAACGGCGAGAAGGTCGTCCCGTCCTTCCTGCTCGAGCCGGTCATCGTCACCAAGGACCAGATCCAGTCGGTCCTCGTCGACGGCGGCTACTACACCGACGCCGAGGTCAACGGCTAAGCCCGACCTCCACTCGCACAGCACTACCCCGGGAGGGCGCCCATCGGGCGCCCTCCCCCACTACGAAGGAAGGGAGGCACGCGTGACCACGAACATCCTCGAGATGCGCGGCATCACCAAGACGTTCCCGGGCGTGAAGGCGCTCCAGGACGTCACGCTGAACGCCGAGCGCGGCGAAGTCCACGCGATCTGCGGAGAGAACGGCGCCGGCAAGTCGACGCTGATGAAGGTGCTGTCGGGCGTGTACCCGCACGGCACGTACGAGGGCGACATCGTCTTCGAGGACGAGGTGATGCAGTTCGCCAGCATCCGCGACTCGGAGGCGAAGGGCATCGTCATCATCCACCAGGAGCTGGCCCTCAGCCCCTACCTCTCCATCGCGGAGAACATCTTCCTCGGCAACGAGGTCCGCGGCTTCGCCGGTCTGATCGACTGGAACAAGACCAACCAGGAGGCGGCCTCGCTGCTCGCCCGGGTCGGCCTGAAGGAGAACCCCACCACCAAGATCCAGGACATCGGAGTCGGCAAGCAGCAGCTCGTCGAGATCGCCAAGGCGCTCTCCAAGCGGGTCAAGCTGCTCATCCTCGACGAGCCCACCGCGGCGCTCAACGACGAGGACTCCGACCACCTGCTCGACCTGATCCTGCACCTCAAGGAGCAGGGCATCACCTCGCTGATCATCAGCCACAAGCTCAACGAGATCAAGAAGATCGCCGACACCGTCACGGTCATCCGGGACGGCAAGACGATCGAGACGATCGCGCACGACGACGTGACCGAGGACCGGATCATCAAGGACATGGTCGGCCGCGACCTCGACCACCGCTACCCGGACCACACGCCGCACATCGGCGAGGAGATCCTCCGCGTCGTCGACTGGACCGCGCACCACCCGCAGGACCCGACCCGCGTCATGGTCGACAAGGTGAACCTCACCGTGCACCGCGGCGAGATCGTCGGCATCGCGGGCCTGATGGGCGCCGGCCGCACCGAGTTCGCGATGAGCCTCTTCGGCCGCTCCTACGGCAGCCGCATCTCCGGCCAGGTCTTCAAGGCCGGCAAGGAGATCAGGATGCGCAACGTGTCGGAGGCGATCGCCCACGGCCTCGCCTACGCGACTGAGGACCGCAAGCACTACGGCCTCAACCTGATCGACGACATCAAGCGGAACATCTCGCTCGCGTCGCTGCCCAAGGTGTCCAGCGCCGGACTCGTCGACGACAACCGCGAGTTCGAGGTCGCCAACGAGTACCGCGGCAGCATGAACATCAAGTCGCCGACCGTGCTCGCCAAGACCGGGAAGCTCTCCGGCGGCAACCAGCAGAAGGTCGTCCTGTCGAAGTGGATCTACTCCGACCCGGACGTCCTGATCCTCGACGAGCCCACCCGCGGCATCGACGTGGGTGCGAAGTACGAGATCTACACCATCATCAACAAGCTCGCGGCGGAGGGAAAGGGGATCATCGTCATCTCCTCCGAGCTGCCCGAGCTGCTCGGCATCTGCGACCGCGTCTACGCGCTGTCGGAGGGCCGCATCACGGGCGAGCTGCCCATCGCCGAGGCCACGCCCGAGGCCGTCCTCACCCTCATGACCCAGGAGAAGCAACGATGACCGATCTGCAGAACACCCCGCCGACGGCGGCGGGAGCGCAGGTGAACCCCACCGAGAACGCGTTCACCAAGCGCCTCAGCCACGTGCTGGGCGACCTGGGCAAGAACGGCATCTTCATCGCCCTGATCGTGGTGGTGCTGCTGTTCCAGATCATGACCAACGGGATCCTCCTGCGTCCGCAGAACATCTCGAACCTGATCGTCCAGAACGGCTACATCCTCATCCTCGCCATCGGCATGGTGATGGTCATCGTGGCCGGGCACATCGACCTCTCGGTCGGCTCGATCGCCGCATTCGTCGGCGCCATGTCCGGTGTCTTCGCCGTCAACATGGGCCTGCCGTGGTTCGTCTCGATCGTGCTCTCGCTGCTCATCGGTGCTCTGGTGGGCGCCTGGCAGGGCTTCTGGATCGCGTTCGTGGGGATACCCGCGTTCATCGTGACCCTGGCGGGCATGCTGATCTTCCGCGGCCTGGCGCTCGTCGTCCTCGGCAACGCGAACATCGGCTCCTTCCCGATCGAGTACCGCGCCCTGGGCAACGGCTTCCTCACCGACCTGTTCGGCGAGACCACCGGTCTCGACCCGCTGTCGCTCGGTGTCGGCGCGCTCGCGATCGTCGCGTTCACCGTCCAGTCGGTGCGCACCCGCCGCGGCCGCCAGAAGTACAACCAGGGTGTCGAGCCCGGCGCCTGGTTCGTCACCAAGCTCGTCCTCATCGCCGTCGTCGTCGCCGCGTTCGCCTTCGCGCTCTCGTCGTTCAAGGGCATCCCGGTGACCCTGATCGTCCTGGCCGTCCTCGTCCTCGTCTACGGCGTCGTGATGAACCGCTCGGTCTTCGGCCGCCACGTCTACGCCATCGGCGGCAACCTGCACGCCGCGGAGCTCTCGGGCATCAAGACGCGCAACGTCACCTTCTGGCTGTTCGTCAACATGGGCGTCCTCGCGGCGCTGGCCGGCCTCGTCTTCACCGCCCGCCTCAACCTGGCGGGCCCGAAGGCCGGCGACGGCTTCGAGCTCGAGGCCATCTCGGCCGCGTTCATCGGCGGCGCGGCCGTCCAGGGCGGCGTCGGCACCATCGGCGGCGCGATCCTCGGTGGTCTGATCATCGGCGTCCTGAACAACGGCATGTCGATCATGGGCATCGGCATCGAGTGGCAGCAGGCGGTCAAGGGCCTCGTGCTCCTGCTCGCGGTCGCCTTCGACGTCTACAACAAGCGCCGCTCCGGCGGACGCTAGCCGCTCCGGTCGTGGCCGACTGGTCGCGGTTCCTGCCGCTCAGCTCCGGAGCCTCGGTCGACGAGTCGGGGGTCAGCAACGACTGGCGCCCGCTCGTCGCGGACCGGCTCGACCGGCTCGCCGTCCTGGCCGCCTCCCCCTCCTTCGCGGAGGGCGGGGCGGCCAGTGCCGTCTCCACCCCTCTTCTCGGCGCCCTCGTCGTGCGGCTCTCCAGCAGCACGACGCAGCGGCTCGCCTCCCGCCTCGGCGCTCGCGAGGCCGCCGATCCTCCCGCCCCGGCAGCGCTGCCGGCGGCGCTCACCGCCCTCGCCACCGCCCGCCGCGCCGGCCGCGGCCCCACCGGCGTCGCCGAGCTGGTCGAAGCGGTCCGGGTCGAGCTCGCCCTCGCCCCCGAGACCGTGCTCCCCGAGCGCGTGTCCGGCGCCGTCGCGCTGGACCGCTCCCTCCGCGCCCCGCTCGCCATCCGCGCGGCGGCCCGCGGCAGCTCGCTCGTGCCGACCGACGCCTCCTGGTCGCTCGGCTCCGGCCCCGCCGTCCGCGCCCCGGCCGGCGAGATCCTTCGCTTCCTGCTCGATCTCGGGCCGTTCCCCACTCAGTCCGGCTGACCAGGGGCCGACCTTGCCTGCTCGGGCTCAGCCTCTTCCCGTTCGAGCTCAGCCACCCGGCGTCGCTATACGAAGAAGGAAGAGGCGCTCGCCACCTCGCATCACGGTTTCGAGGCGAGCAGGAATCCGACGAAGGAGCTGGGCACTTGCCGTCCCCGGCACGCAGACGGGACGCGCCACGATACACCCATACACAAGAGGTGGCACAATGCACTCCATGAGCAGCCGCAACCTTTCCCGTCAGGATCTCCTCGCACTGCGCGGACTCGTCAACACTCTCCATTCGCTCCTGTTGGCAGAGATCGTCGACAGTCACGCGGTCGGCAGAATCAGGATCTCGCTACGAGACAGTGGACTCCTCGGCGGAACGGAAGTCACAGATCCGGCCGACATGGACATCCGTCAAGCGCTCGAGGATCTCTTCCACCGGATGCTCTACGTCCTCCATGAAACGGACGAGCTCGGCAACCATCACCCCGTCTGGTCGGGTGACGAAGCGAGAGAGTCCGACGCTTCGTGACCTTCCGATGTCAGCGGGTTCTCCGCTGACAATCCGCGTGGAGTGAAGCTCAATCCCTGCCAATGCTCGTTCATGACAGGCTGATCCTCATCGCGGGGAAGATGATGAAAGCTGCTTTGAAGCCAGAGTATCGGCTCGGTCAGTTGCTCCTCATTCACATAGTCGATGAGAGAACGGCCACAGTGCGGCGTGGTGTTGCCCGCTGCCAGCAGCTCGCACGGGCGATTCTGGGTCACGATCAGGTCGTGCTCCGCGTATTCAGCTCCCGGGACACTCTGGTACGAGTCCCTGTTCTGCAGATCGATGTCGTATCCGACCGCATGAGCATCAGAGTTGAGGACCTTCTCGTTGGTCAACCGCCAGGAGTGCCTCAGACTGCTTCGCGTCGCCGTTTCGACGCGTATCGGCGAAGCGGTCGTCGTTACCTTCGACCCTTGCATTGAATAGCTGATTTCGTCCAGCCGCAGGGAAGTCGGGGAACCGAGATCGAATTGCACGCGCCAGAAGATGTTGTGGAAGTGGGCGAGACGCTTGTCCTTAACACCCTCACCGAGTGGAACCGAGTTCGTATCGTCGCCGAGGAAGGACGGGGCGAGTCTGCCGCCCGCTCCGACGCTTGGACGCATCGAGCCGTCGTCACAGAGCGTCCAGCGATTCACGTAGGTGTACCAGTCCACCGGCGTCATCGTAAAAAGGTCGAGACACTGCCCGGGCTGCGAATGATTCCCGGAGTCGAAGCTATCGTCGGACCATGCGTACCGCAGATTGTCTCGAATCAGCGTCGCGCAGAGAAGCGGTCGACCGTTGCTCTCGATCTCACCATCCGGGCAGTCTGAAGGGCGGAGATCCACCGTGTGGGATCCGAAGGCGGGCATGTCCAGTTGGCCGTGCTCTCCGTCGTCATAGGGTACGTGGATCTGCGCTAACGCCGCCTCGGCGAGGACGGTGTGGCGATCCGCGTCCGGAGCGGTGAATTCGACACGCGAGAGCGTCAGCCCGACCATCGGCTCGTCCGCCCAGCAGAGGGACCACTGCGAACCAGCATCGAATGTCCGTGTGAGAGCGTGCGAGCCTGCACCGCAGGTCGAACCGAAGACGTCTGCATCGATGTCCGCGACGTGGCTCGGAAGGCACCCCGTCAGGAGAGCTAGAGCGGCCGCGCCGAGGATGAAACCCCGATGGCACTGCCACTTCCCTGCAGTCATCGCTAATTGCACTTGCGATCAGAAGCGCCGCCGGTCGCAGTTCCGACGACGCACATCACCGTGTTGGTTCGCTTGAAGTCGAACAGCCGTGTCCGGAAGTACGTGTCTTTGAAGGTGTCGCTGTGAGACTCCTGCTCCACCCCGTCAGCTGATTCGAGCCGACATGTCCACGTTCGCGTCCTGACGGGATGGAAGCCGGTGCCGACGCACTTGTAGTCGTACTGGCTCGTCTCAGTGTTGTAGTAGAGCGTCACGGTCACGGAACCTCCCGCGGCTTCGGCCTGAGACGCATTGAGCGCCAGCCCTCCCGCGATCGCTAGCAAAGAGGCGCCTACCGCCGTCCATATTTTCGACAAGCTCCGCCGCCTGGCGATCTTCAGTTCAGTCACACTTCTCTCTCTTCCTGGTCATACACGGGTCGACCATCGGGGAAGACGTCCTCGACGGCCTGAGTGGGCCGAGGCTTTCTCGTACCAGCCCTGCGGGTATTGAATACTCGTATGGTCCTCAAAGCAACCACTCAAGGTTTTTGGCGCGAAACATCGCTTGACGCGGCGAACTGGCGCAGCTGAATTCTCGGTCGATGCCCGCCGTAGCATCGGAGGATGACGCCCTCACTGCCGAGAAGCTCCCCCTCCGCCCACGCCCTCGATGCCGGTGGCGTCCTCGATCTGCTCGACGCGATCGAGGCCGCTCCCGGCGTCGAGCTGCACGGCCTGATGGTCGTGCACGCCGGCGCCGTGATCGCCGAGGGCTGGTGGGCGCCGTACTCGGCCGAGCGGCTGCACCTGCTCTACTCGCTCAGCAAGAGCTTCACCGCCGCGGCGGTCGGCCTCGCGGTGGGCGAGGGCCTCGTCGATCTCGACGCGACCGTCCTCTCCTTCTTCCCGGAGCTGGAGGCCGAGATCACGGATCCGCGGTCACGGGCGATCCGCGTCCGCGACGTCCTCGCGATGGCCAGCGGCCACTCCGCCGAGACCATCGACCGGGCGCGAGAGCTCGATCCCGTCGACATGGTGCGCGGCTTCCTGCTGCTGCCGCCGGAGCAGGAGCCGGGCAGCGTCTTCGCCTACAACCAGCCCTGCACCTTCGCCGCCGCCGCGATCGTCCAGCGGGTGAGCGGTCTGCCGCTGACCGAGTACCTCCGCCCGCGGCTGCTCGACCCGCTGGGGATAGGCGTGGTCGCCTGGATCCGCGACGCCTCCGACCGCGAGATCGGCTTCAGCGGGCTGCACACCACGACGGAGGCGGCCGCCGCGCTCGGTCAGCTCTACCTCCAGGACGGGCGCTGGGGTGACGCGGCGATCCTCTCGCCGGAGTGGGTCGCCGAGGCGTCGACCGCCCACGTCGCCACTCCCCCGGCCGACTCCCCCGACTGGGAGCAGGGCTACGGCTTCCAGTTCTGGCGCTCGCTGCACGGCTACCGGGCCGACGGCGCCTACGGGCAGTTCAGCCTGATCCTGCCCGAGCACGACCTCGTCGTCGCGATCACCGGGCAGAGCACCGACACCGGCGCACTCCTCGCCGCGGTCTGGGAGCACCTGCTGCCCGCGGTCGGCCTCGGCTCGACCGCTGAGGCCGACGCGCGACTGCTCGAGCGCCTCGGCTCGCTCGGGCTCGCGCCGCTCCCCGCGCTGCCCACGGCTCCCGAGCCCGGGCGCTTCTCGCCTGCGGCCGGATCGGCGATCCGCTCGCTGACCGCGCTGGAGATCGCGGGCGACACGGCCGGCTGGACCCTCGCGCTGATCGAGGGCGAGGAGCGGTTGCT
Source organism: Rathayibacter festucae DSM 15932 (assembly GCF_004011135.1). NCBI lineage: Bacteria > Bacillati > Actinomycetota > Actinomycetes > Micrococcales > Microbacteriaceae > Rathayibacter > Rathayibacter festucae. The sequence goes on from NZ_CP028137.1 coordinate 2,538,665, forward strand.
GCTGGCCCCCGGCTCCGGCGAGTGGACCGTCACGGACGCGTTCGCGGCGAGCGCCGGCGCCGGCGAGGGCGGGGCCCTCCTGGTCGACGTGCTCTTCCTCGAGACGCCGCACCGCCTGCACCTCGTGCTCGACCCCACCGCCGGCACCTTCGCGGCGCACTGGGAGACGGAGCCCCTGCACGACGGCCCGCTCGCGCAGCTGCGCGCCCCGCGCTCCCTGCTGGCCGAGTAGCCCCGCCGGGGCGTATCGGGACCCGCCGCGCTCAGCAGCCCCGGCCTGCAGACCCGACCCCTGACGGTGGTGGATCTCGATACGCCCGCTCCGCGGGCTACTCGATCAGCATGAAGTCCCCGCCGCTTGGTCGGCGGACCTCGGGACACACGCGCATGCTGGTCGAGCAACCCCGCAGCGGCGTATCGAGACCCACGGCCACCAGCGGAGCAGCGCCGACCCCTCGCTTAATGTTGACGTCGCCATGTACGGTCGAGAAGCGGTGTTTGCGTGAACATCGGTCCGGCGTGCAAAGGAGCACAGCATGAGTCCTCGACAGCGATCCGTGGCGGCGGGAGTGGCGGCCCTCCTCGCGGCGGTCCTCCTCGGAGCGGGAGTGTCGCCCGCGGCGGCCGCCCCCTCCGGAGTGGTCACCGACCCGAACGACGGCGTCCCGCGGACGAGTCCGCCGCCCGTCTACACCGACTACCCCGCGATCCAGGACCCGGGCCGCGCCGCCGCCGACTACTTCCAGCCCTCCTGGTACGACACCGACGGGCGCCACATCCAGGCGCACGGCGGCCAGATCGTCACCGCGCAGGAGAACGGCGAGGAGGTGCAGTACTGGTACGGCGAGGACCGCACCAAGGGCTACTGGAGCAGCCCCGGCGTCGCCGTCTACCGCTCGACCGACGGCCACAACTGGGAGAACAAGGGAGTCGCGCTGCGCAGCGTCGCCACTCCCGACGACCTGAAATCCCCCTACTTCGACGCCCTCTACGACACCGTCGACGACGCCGGCCGGCCGCGCGCCGACCGCATCGCCGAGCTCGACTACCACCTGGACACCACCCAGTCCTCGCCGAACACCGCGATCTTCGAGCGGCCCAAGGTGCTCTTCAACGAGAAGACCGGCAAGTGGGTCATGTGGTGGCACTCCGACGGCCGGATCACCCCCGGCGGCAGCACCTACGCGCGGTCGATGGCGGGAGTCGCGACCTCCGACAGCCCGACCGGCCCCTTCACGATGCAGGGCGTCTACCGGCTCTACAACCGCTCGAACTACCAGGCCTGCACCACCTCCGCGGTCCCCGGCCAGGCGCGCGACATGACCGTCTTCCAGGACGAGGACGGCACCGCGTACATCTCCTACTCCTCCGAGGAGAACTACTCCCTCTACATCGCGAAGCTCGACGCGGACTACACGAACGTCGAGCGCACGACCACGACGGACACCCTCGACGCCGGCCAGTACTCGGCCGACGGCACGTATCCCTACGTCTTCGCCGACGGGAAGGCCGGAGCGCCGATCCGCGGCACCGACTTCCAGATCGTGAAGGAGTGCGGCCACCTCGAGGCGCCGGCGATCTTCGCGAACGGCGGGAAGTACTACACGATCGCGTCCGGAGCGACCGGCTGGGCCCCCAACCCGCAGACCTACTACACGGCCGACTCGATCCTCGGCTCGTGGATCCGCGGAGTGGAGAAGGGCGACGTCAACGAGAACGTCGCCTACAACGCGATCCCCGAGGGCGGCGACGGACTCCTCTCCGTCGGCGACACCCGGAAGACCACCTTCGGCTCGCAGTCGACCAACGTGCTCACCCTCGCGCCCGGCAAGTACGTCTACATGGGCGACCGCTGGGCCGACGGCGAGTCCAACTCGAACTACGTCTGGCTGCCGATGACCATCGGCGAGAACGGCCGCCTCGAGATGCGCAACCCCGCCGTCGAGGACCCGGCGCGCTGGGCCGCGGGCTGGAACGAGTCCTACTGGGACGACAAGGGCGTCGGAGCCGGCACCTGGTCGGTCGTCGACGACCGCCTCCCCGATGCGGTGCGCCGGAACGCCGACGTCGCCGCCGTCCTGCCCGCGACGGTCTCGGTGAAGACCGACACCGCCACCCGCGACGTCGCGGTCACCTGGGCGCCGACCGGCCCCGCACTCCTCGGCACGCTGACGGTGACGGGCACGCTCGCCGCCGACTCCGAGTTCGCGCGCGGCCGCAGCTTCACCCGCACGATCGAGGTCGCGGAGCCCGGGATCGCGAACCTCGCGCCCGGCGCCTCGCTGACGGTCTCGAGCCGCGCGGACCTCGCGCCGACGCTGATCGACGGGAACGTGAAGGCGAAGGGCTGGGACGACTGGACCGGCACCGGCTATCCCCGCGACAGCCGGCTCGCCTTCTCCTGGAGCAGCCCGCAGAACCTCGACTCGGTGACGGTGCACGCCTTCAAGGACGGCGCGACGGCCACCTGGCCCTCGCGCATCGAGGTCGAGTACCAGGTGAACGGCGCCTGGACCACGAGCACCGTCGCCGCGACCCTCTCGCAGGCCGCGACCGACGCCGCGCCGACGGTCGCCCTCGACCTGTCCTCGCTGCCGGACACCACCGGCCTCCGCCTGCACCTGACGAGCGCCGCGAACACCTGGCAGTCGATCGCCGAGGTGCAGATCTGGGGCACCGCGCCGCCCGTGAACGTCTGCCGCGTGAAGGGCGCCGCCGTCTCGGCGTCGTTCAGCCAGACGAAGTGGGCGACCCTGCCCGCCGGCAACGCCTGCGACGGGAGCGTCGCGACGGCGTGGTCGACCTGGACCGACCAGGCGTTCGCCGGCAGTGCGGACTTCACGCTGACCACCACGGAGGCGCACCGCGTCGCCGGGCTGTCGTTCACGAACACCGAGGGCACGCTCGCCTCGGTGAGCATCGCGTACCGCGGCACCGACGGCGTCTGGCGCCCGACGTCCGCGCAGAACGTCGCTCCGGCGGCGAACGGCGCGCTGACGACGATCCCCTTCACCGCGGTCGACGCCACGGGGCTGAAGCTCAGCTTCTCGACGCCGAACTCGTACTTGAAGATCACCGAGATCGTCGTGCCCGAGGCGGCCGCTCCCGCTCTGAAGGTCCCGGCCGTCGTGTCCTCGCGCTGCATCGCCGGCAAGGCGGTGCTGTCGGTGACGGCGACCAACGGCGAGACCGCGCCGATCGGCGTCACCGTCTCGTCGGCGTACGGGCAGAAGACCTTCGCGAGCGTCGCGGCGGGCGCGAACGCCAGCCACAGCTGGACCACCCGCCAGGCGTCGATGCCGTCCGGCGAGGTCACCGTCACCGCGACGTCCGGCCCGTCCACCCTCGAGCAGAAGGTGAGCTACCCGGCCCGCACCTGCTGACGGCCCGCTTGCATGCTGGTCGAGTAGCCGCGCAGCGGCCCCGTCCATGCTGGTCGAGTAGCCGCGCAGCGGCCCCATCCATGCTGGTCGAGTAGCCGCGCAGCGGCGTATCGAGACCCACCGCCCTTAACAGGCAGGCCTGCAGACTCGTCCTGCTGACGCGCGTGGATCTCGATACGCCCGCTCTGCGGGCTACTCGATCAGCATGAACTGCCGCCCTCGCCTGCTGAGCCGCAGCCCACTCGCATGCTGGTCGAGCAGCCGCGCAGCGGCGCCCCTCATGCTGGTCGAGCAGCCCTGCAGGGGCGTATCGAGACCCACCGCCCTCAACAGGGCGGGTCTGCAGACTCGCGTTCTGACGGTGGTGGATCTCGGTACGCCCGCTCCGCGGGCTACTCGATCAGCATGGACCCATGCTGGTCGATTAGCCGCGGCACGCGGCGCATCGAGACCCACCCACCGGCTGCACCCGGAAGCGGGGTCTCCCCCGCCGTCCCCGCACTGATAGGAATCTCGAGTCGGCGCACCGCCGCGGCCGGCAGAACGGGAACCTCAGTGATCCGCACCACCCGCGCCGTCCTCGCGACCGCGGTCCCCACCGCCGCCCTCGCGCTGAGCGTCCTCCTCGCCACGGCGGCCCTCGCTCCGGAGGCGGTCAACGCACCGGAGAGCACGCCGACCTCCGCGCCCGTCCCCGTCCCGACGGCGACCGCCTCCTCGACGACGCTGCCGTGGCCGTCGTCCGCCACGCGCAGCGGCCGCGACTCCGACACGGACGCGGCGACCGCCTGCTGCACGGTCCCGCCGGCCGAGAGCACCGCCGCCACCGCCGCACCGGTGGAGGACGACGACCCGGACGTCTCCTCCGACGGCGCCACCCCCACCGCGACTCCCGCGCCCCAGGACCCCGAGCGCCTCCCCGAGCAGCAGGACGCCGGCGGCGTCGACGTGGGCGTCAGCATCGACCCGCCGACCGCTCCCGGAGCCCTCTCGATGACCGTCGCCGACTCGCCCGCCACGCTCGTCGAGTCCGGCTCCACCCCCCTGCGCCGGCGGTTCCTCGGCGCCCTGCCCACCGTCACGGTCACCGACACCCGCGACCCCGCGCAGAGCCCGGCCGCCTCCGGCTGGTACGTCCTCGGCACCGCGAGCGACTTCACCGGAGCGAGCGGCGCCTCGATCGGCGCGGCGCACCTCGGCTGGACCCCGGAGCTCGCCGGCTCCGGCGGCGCGGTCTCCGCCGGCCCCCGCGTCTCCGGTGTCCTCGACGGCGGCTCGGGCGTGCGCGACGCGGTGCTCGTCGGCGCCGACGACGACTCCCCCGCGCAGGCCGGATCCTGGTCCGCGACCGCGGACCTGATCCTCGCCACCGAGCCGACCGTCGCCGCGGGCGCCTACCGTTCGACGCTCACCCTCTCGCTCTTCGAGTGAGGCCCGCGCGGGTCCCGCGCGCCGCGTCCTGCACCCCGCAGGGCGGTCGTGCCCTCAGTCCTGCGCGACCGCGACCGTGACGACGAGCGCCGAGTGCACCACCGGCTCCGAGACCGCGAGGTAGCCCTCCGCGCCCTCGATCCACGCCTCCGTCGCGCCCTCGCGGGTGCGGAAGAGCACCGCGTCCCCGCTCGAGGATCCGCGGCCGTCGGCCTTGGTCACGGCCCGGGTCCGCAGCTCCTGCAGCACCTGCTCCGCGCTCGCGCTCCCGGACGCGATCCGCTCGCGCACCGCACGGGTCCGGGCGGCGGCGATGCCGATCCCGCGACCGGTGGCCAGCGCGGCGACGACGGCGCCGTCGCAGTGGGCGATGCTGATCCGCATCCGCTCGAGCGCCGGGTGGTCGCCGCCGAGCACCGGGCGGCCGTGCGGCCCGCCGCACTGCTCGCAGCGCGCGTCGACGCGGACGTCGAGCGGATCGATCCCGAGCGTCTCGGCGGCGAGCTCGCGGACGAGCACCCGGCCGAGGAGGAAGCCGTCGCGCGCCTCACGGCGGCCGGTGGCCTCGTAGCGCAGGCGCTCGGCGAGGGTGAGCAGCCGGAGCATCCGGTGCCGGGCGGAGTCGAGCACCTCGGGGCGCGCCCAGCGCAGCTGGACGTCGTCGGTGGCGAGAAGAGGGAGACCGGTCATGCGCCGCACGGTACGCCGCGCAGGCGACATCGGCGTGACGGGCCGGTGGCCGGGCGGCGTCCGGGCGGACACAGCCGGGGAGCATCCGCGTCGTCTTGAATGGGGCGGGTGCAGACGTTCCTCCCCGTCCCTGATCTCCGCGCGAGCGCCCGCGCCCTCGACAGCAAGCGGCTCGGGAAGCAGCGGATCGAGACGCTGCAGATCATGCGCGCGCTCACCGTGCCCGGCTACGGCTGGCAGCACCACCCCGCCGTGCGGATGTGGCGCGGCTACCGGCCGGCGGTGATGGCCTACCAGCGCGAGACCTGCGCCGCCTGGACCGACCGCGGCTACACCGACACCTGCCTCGAGAAGACCGAGGCGGCCCTGGCGCTCGACCCCGAGGACGCCGCGCGCTACCGGGCCGGCGAGATCGAGCTGCCGCCCTGGTTCGGCCGCGACGACGTGCACCTCTCGCACCGCTCGAAGCTGGTGGAGAAGGACCCGGAGCACTACGCGCCGCTCTTCCCGGACACCCTGCCCGGGCTCGACTACGTCTGGCCGGTCACCGGCTGACGACCCGACGCAGGGGCCCGATCCGGACGCCCGCCGACGCTCGAGCGGAGCACGGAGTGCGCTTCGCCCGCGCACAGGCCCTTTTCAGGCCCCGGACCGGCCCTTCGTCATTCCGGGGTCTCGGGTTAGTCTGTCGGGGTTGACCCGGCGCAGATGGGCGTCCGGGGCGTCGGCGGCGGCCGTCGCGATGATCGGGGGTTACCCGAAGGAGAAGGTTTGGCGTCCGACAGCAGGACAACCGGTGGCGTGATCAAGGCGGTCGTGGGCTTCCTCGGCATGAGTGTCGTGGCAGGAGTCCTCGTGACCGCCACCGTCACTCCTGCCGTGGCGATCGCCGGCGTCGCCGCGAACCAGTCCATCGGAGTGTTCGACGGTCTCCCCGAGTACCTCGAGGTCGACAAGCTCTCCGAGAAGAGCAACATCTACGCGACCCGCGCCGACGGATCCCCGCAGCTGCTCGCCTCCTTCTACGTCGAGAACCGCATCGAGGTCCCGCTGGACCAGATCTCGCAGTTCGCCAAGGACGCCGCCGTCTCCGGCGAGGACCCCCGCTTCTACGAGCACGGCGGAGTCGACCTCCCCGGCACCCTGCGCGCCGTCGCGCAGACCTACGTGCTCGGCAACGACACCCAGGGCGGCTCCTCCATCACCCAGCAGTACGTGAAGAACGTGCTGGTCGAGAAGGCCGTCCGCAACATCACCGACGAGGCCGAGCGCGCCGCCGCCATCGACGCCGCGACGCGCACCTCCCCCGAGCGCAAGCTCCGCGAGATGAAGCTCGCGATCGGCCTCGAGAAGGAGTACTCGAAGGACCAGATCCTTCAGGGCTATCTGAACATCGCCTTCTTCGGCGGCACCACCTACGGCATCGAGACCGCCGCCAACTACTACTACAACACCACCGCCGCGAACCTCACCGTCGCCCAGGCCGCGAGCCTCATCGCGATCGTGAACAACCCGGCCGTGCTCCGCCTCGACCAGCCGGACAACCCCGACAACGGCGCCGCGAACGGCTACCTGCGCAACAAGGACCGCCGCGACTACATCATCGGCAAGATGCTGGAGGAGGGGAAGATCTCGCAGGAGGATCACGACGCCGCCGTCGCGTCGCCGATCGAGCCGCAGATCACCGAGCCGAGCACCGGCTGCTCCACCGCCGGCGACGCGGGCTACTTCTGCGACTACGTCACGAACATCCTCAAGAACGACAAGACGTTCGGCGACGACGAGGACACCCGCTGGACGAACTTCCGCCGCGGTGGGCTCGACGTCTACACGACGCTCGACGTCGACCTGCAGAACGCGGCCGTCGCCGCGGTGAACGCGCAGGTCCCGCAGACCTGGAACTTCGACGTCGGAGCGGTCTCCGTCAGCGTCGAGGTCGGCTCCGGGCGCGTCCTCGCGATGACGCAGAACAAGAAGTACTCGCAGGACCCGGACGTCCTCGCGGCCGACCCCTCCTACAGCGCCATCAACCTCAGCACCGATCAGGCCTACGGCGGCTCCTCGGGCATCCAGCCCGGCTCCACCTACAAGCTCTTCACCCTGGTGGAGTGGCTGAAGGAGGGGCACAGCATCAACGAGTCCGTGGACGGGACCCGGAAGGCCATCTGGGGCAGCTTCGAGGACTCGTGCGCACCCGGAGGGACCAACTACGCCGGAACGACCAGCGCCAAGAACGACGAGGGCGGTAACGGCCAGGTCGGCACCGCCGTCGATTTCACCAAGACCTCGCTCAACACGGGCTTCGTCGGAATGGCCCGCGAGCTCGACCTGTGCGCCATCCGCAACACGGCGGCGGACATGGGCGTGAAGCGGGGCAACGGCGAGGAGCTCGAGCACAACCCGTCGTCCGTGCTCGGGACCAACTACGTGTCCCCGCTCTCGATGGCCGGCGCCTTCGCCACGATCGCGTCCGGCGGATCGACCTGCGACTCGATCGCGATCGACAAGATCGTCGACGCGACCGGAGCCGAGCAGCCCGTCCCTGCAGCGAACTGCCGCCAGTCGATCGACCGCAACGTCGCCGCGACGGCGGCGATCGCTCTGCAGTCGACGTTCTCCGGCGGCGGCACGGCCTTCCAGTCGCGGACCGGCGACGGAGTTCCGCTGATCGGCAAGACCGGTACCACCGATGACGCGATGGCCACCTGGATGACCGGGGCCAGCACCCGCGTCGCGACGGCGGTGGGCGTCTTCAACATCAAGGGCGACGCGAACCTCCGCCTCGGCCGCTTCTCCTTCGACTCCGGCTCCGCGGCCACGGCGCGGCACCGCATCTGGCCCGTCGTGATGCGCGCCGCCGATGCGCGCTACGGCGGAACCGCCTTCCCCGAGGCCGACGGCTCGCTGCAGGTCGTGCCGCGCGTCAACGTCCCCGACGTGACCGGCCTCTCGGTCGGTGACGCCCGGGCGAAGCTCGAGTCGGCCGGCTTCAGCGTGAGCGAGGGCGCCGCCGAGGCGAACTCCGCCGCGTCGGGCACCGTCGTCCGCCAGAGCCCCTCCGGCACCGCGACCCGCGGCACCACGGTGACGATCATCCCGAGCTCGGGTCCCGCGCCCGCCCCGGCCCCGACCGCGGATCCCGCCGCTCCAACCGCCCCCGCTGCCGGTCAGCAGACGGTGCCGAACGTCGTCGGCCAGGACCTCGAGACCGCCAAGGCCGCGTTCGCCTCGGCCGGCTTCTCGAAGATCACCCTGTCCTGCACGGAGAACGGCAACGCCCCCGACGCCGGCCAGGTCACCGGCCAGGACCCCGCCGGCGGCACCGGCGTCTCCCCCGACGCCACCCTCCGCGTCGCCATCACCGCCAAGAAGTGCCCGTAGCCCCCGCCTCCGGCACGTGAAACCGCCTCCGGCTCGCAGAACCCCCCGGTTCCCGCGAGCCGGAGCCGTTTCCGCGTGCCCGAGCTCGAGCCCGAGCCCGAGCCGAACGATCGACCCGCCCCCGCCTGCATGCTGGTCGAGTAGCCCCGAAGGGGCGTATCGAGACCCACCGTCCCCAGCACGCCAGGTCTGCAGACCCGGCTTCAGACTTCGGCGGATCTCGATACGCCCGCTTCGCGGGCTACTCGATCAGCATGGACGTGGTGCGGCCGAGCCTGCAGCAGCACCGCGAGCATGCTGGTCGAGTAGCCCCGCAGGGGCGTATCGAGACCCACCGTCCTCAGCAGGGCGGGTCTGCAGACTCAGCTTCTGATGCCGGTGGATCTCGATACGCCCGCTCCGCGCGCTACTCGATCAGCAAGAGAGAGCGCCGCATCACCCGCGGCCGCGCAGCGCGCCGACGATGGCGACCGTCGCGTAGTGGACGATCAGCGCCGCGATGCCGAAGCAGGCCAGGCCGCCGCTCGCCTCCGACCACGGGCGGTGCGCGTCGGTCATGCTGCCGGGCATCACGATGTCGAGGGCGAAGAAGCCGACCGCGAGTCCGAAGCAGACGAAGCTGATGACCAGGAGCGCGCGGACCGCCTTGCCGACCGGGTCGTAGTAGCGCGGGTTCGTCATCGTGCCTCCGGTTCTCGTCCCTCGTGTCTACCCACCCGCGCCACCCCTCGCAACCACTCGACACCGGCCCCCGCACCGCCCCCGGACGCACGGAACCCCCGGCCTCCCCCTCCGCGAGATGCCACTTGTGCACGCGACACGCCGTGAAAAGCGTGCACAAGTGGCATCTCGCGGGAGGGACGCCGGGGGCGTCCGCTCACCAGAAGGTGCGGGGTCAGGCTGCCAGGGGGAGGGTCGCCTTCGAGGTCACGACGAGGTCGCCGGCGACGGCGTCGACGCGGACGGCGCCGCCGTCGGTCACGTCGCCGGAGACGAACAGGTCGGCGATGCGGTCGTCGACCCAGCGCTGCACCAGGCGGCGGAGCGGCCGGGCGCCGTACTGCGGCTCGTAGCCGTGCTCGGCGAGCCAGTCGACCGCGGCCTCGGAGACCTCGAGCGAGACCTCGCGCGAGGCGAGCCGCGCACGGCTGGCCTCGAGCACCAGCCCGACGATCTCGCGCAGCTGCGCACGGCCGAGCCGGCGGAAGAGCACGATCTCGTCGATCCGGTTGAGGAACTCCGGCCGCATCGCCTCGCGGAGCCGGCCCATCACGCGGTCGTGCAGGTCCTTCTCCGAGGCGAAGCCCTCGGCCGACTCGTCGCTCTGCGCGACGAAGCCGAGCGCGCCGGAGCGCGAGGCGAGGAACTCCGACCCCAGGTTCGAGGTCATGATGATCACCGTGTTCCGGAAGTCGACCGTGCGGCCCTGACCGTCGGTCAGGCGTCCGTCGTCGAGCACCTGCAGCAGCAGGTTGAAGACGTCCGGGTGCGCCTTCTCGATCTCGTCGAAGAGCACGACCGAGTACGGGTTCCGGCGCACGCGCTCGGTCAGCTGACCGGCCTCGTCGTAGCCGACGTACCCGGGAGGGGAGCCGACCAGCCGCGAGACGGTGTGCCGCTCGCCGAACTCGCTCATGTCGAAGCGGATCACCGACTGCTCGTCGGCGAAGAGCGAGCCCGCGAGGGTACGGGCCAGCTCGGTCTTGCCGACGCCGGTCGGGCCGAGGAAGAGGAACGAGCCGACGGGCCGCGAGGAGTCGCCCATCCCGGTCCGGCTGCGGCGCACGGCGCGGGCGACCGCGGCGACCGCGGCGTCCTGGCCGATGACGCGCCGGTGCAGCTCCGTCTCGAGCTGCGCGAGACGGTCGCGCTCCCCCTCGGTCAGCCGCGACACCGGGATGCCTGTGGCACGGGCGACGACCGCAGCGATCTCGGCCTCGCCGACGACCGCCTCCTGCGAGACGGCTCCCCCGGCGGTCGCCGCATCGAGCGACGCCTGCACCGCGGTGATCTCGTCGCGCAGGCGCGACGCCTCCTCGTAGTGCTCGGCCGAGACGGCCGCGTTCTTGTCGCCCTCGAGGGTGGCGAGCCGCGCGAGTAGCGCGTCGGTGTCGACCCCCGCGCCGAGCTTCAGGCGCAGCCGCGCGCCGGCCTGGTCGATCAGGTCGATCGCCTTGTCGGGCAGCACCCGGTCGGGCAGGTAGCGGGCGGAGAGCTCGACGGAGGCGCGCAGGGCGTCGTCGGTGAAGACGACGCGGTGGTGCTCCTCGTAGGCGCCGCGGAGGCCGTGCAGGATCGCGACGGCGTCCTCGATGCTCGGCTCGCCGATGCGGACCGGCTGGAACCGGCGCTCGAGGGCCGGGTCCTTCTCGATGCTGCGGTACTCCTTGAGGGTGGTCGCACCGATCAGGTGCAGCTCACCGCGGGCCAGCCGCGGCTTGAGGATGTTCCCCGCGTCCATGCCGCCCTCGCCCGCGCCACCGGCGCCGACGACGGTGTGCACCTCGTCGATGAAGACGATCAGCTCGCCCGAGTGGGCCGCGATCTCGTCCATCGTCGTGGTGAGGCGCTCCTCGAAGTCGCCGCGGTAGCGGGTGCCCGCGAGCATGGCGGGCAGGTCGAGCGAGACGACGCGCTTCTCGCGCAGCTGCTCCGGGACCTCGCCGGCCACGATCGCGCGGGCCAGGCCCTCGACGACGGCGGTCTTGCCGACGCCGGCCTCACCGACGAGCACCGGGTTGTTCTTGGTGCGACGGCTGAGGATCTCGACGGCCTGCTCGATCTCCTCGGAGCGGCCGATCACCGGGTCGAGCCGGCCCTCGCGGGCGAGCTCGGTGAGGTCGGTGCCGAACTTGTCGAGCATCGGGGTCTCGGACGCGGGTGCGCCCTGCTCCGGGACGGTCTGCTCGCCGGCGACGGTCTCGCGCAGGCCCTGGGTGAGCGCCTCCGCGGTCACGCCGGCGCGGGCGAGGACCTGCCCGGCGGGCGCGTCCTGGCCGAGCACGAGCGCGAAGAAGAGGTGCTCGGGGTCGATGTAGGTCGAGCCGCTGGAGCGGGCGACCTGGTAGGAGTGGAAGAGCGCACGCTGGGCGCTCGGGGTGATGGTCGCCGCGTTCTGCGAGGCCGGGGCCTCGCTCGCCTGCGGCAGGCGCGCCTCCGTGGCGGTCGCGATGGCGCCGGGGTCGACGCCGATGCGGCGGACCGCCTGCGACACGGCCTCGTCGTCGACGAGGACCCGCAGCACGTGCAGGGCGTCGAGCTCGGTCTGGCCGCGCTCGAGGGCGAAGCGCCCTGCGGACTGCAGGATGCTCTGGGTGCGTGCGCTGAGGAAGCGGCTGAGGTCGATGGACCGCGCCGCGCGGGCGCGCTCACCGTCGAGGTAGCGGGCGAGGAAGTCGTCGAACGAGCTCGCTCCGGCCTCGTTGTAGTTGTCGGGCACCAGTCCTCCTGAAAGAGTTGAGTCACTTGCACTCAAGTTCAACGCAGGGGGCCCTCCCCTATTCCCACCCGCGAGATGCCACTTGTGCACGCCTCTCACGGCGTGTCGCGTACGCAAGTGGCATCTCGCGGAGAGGGCGGTGTGGTGCGACAGCAGGTCTGTGGACGACGCGCCGGGCCCCGGGCCGTCAGTACGGTCGAAGGATGAGGAGTCAGGCTGCGGACGAGATGCGCTCGAGTGCTGCCCGATCCCGTGCGCCGTCCATCGACGACAAACAGCGATGCCGTGACCGCCTCCTCGCCCTCGCGAGCCGATTCGGCATCACCGCGATCTCCGTCGTCGGCTCCGTCACGGCAGGCGCGGCCACCGGCACCAGCGACGTCGATCTCGTCGTCGATGCAGAACCGGACGCGACCTACTTCGCTCTGGCGGCCTTCGCCCTCGAAGCGGAGGCCCTTCTCGGTCATCCCGTCGACGCGGCCTTCCGCTCCGGCTTCAGATGCGGGCGGGACGACGACGTCTTTCGCGACGAAGTACAGCTGTGACAGTCCGCGAGATGCCACTTGTGCACGCCTCCCACGGCGTGTCGCGTACGCAAGTGGCATCTCTCGGAGAGGGGGCAGACGGAGAGGAGGCACGGACCCTGTCCGGTCCGTGCCTCCCTGTGCGCCGACGCGCGTTTCTCCGGGGTGGGAGCTCTAGGGGACGATGTGGCCCGCGGCGCGGAACAGCTCGTACCACTCCGGCCGCGTGAGCGGCAGGTCGGAGCCGAGGGCTGCATCGCGCACGCGCTGCTCGTTCGTCGTGCCGAGGACGACCTGCATCTTCGCCGGGTGGCGGGTGATCCAGGCGGTCGCGACGGCGAGGGGCGGGACGTCGTACTGGGCGGCCAGGCGGTCGAGGACCGCGTTCAGCTCGCCGTACTCGGGGTTGTCGAGGAAGACGCCGGTGAAGAAGCCGCTCTGGAACGGCGACCAGGCCTGCACGGTGATGTCGTTGAGGCGGCAGTAGTCGAGGATGCCCGCGTCGCGCATCACCGACTGGTCCTCGGCGATCATGTTCGAGGCCACGCCCTGCGCGATCATCGGCGAGTGCGTGATCGAGAGCTGCAGCTGGTTCGCGACGATCGGCTGGTTCAGCGACTTCTTCAGCAACTCGATCTGGTACGGCGTCTGGTTGGAGACGCCGAAGTGCTTGACCTTGCCGGCCGCGTGCAGCTCGTCGAAGGCGCGGGCGACCTCGTCGGGCTCGACCAGCGCGTCGGGGCGGTGCAGCAGGAGCACGTCGATGTAGTCGGTGCGGAGCGCCTTCAGCGAGCCCTCGACCGACTGCATCAGGTGCTCGTACGAGAAGTCGAAGTACGGGCCGTCGCCGACGATGCCGGCCTTGGTCTGCAGGACGACCTGCTCGCGCTCGGACGGGGTGAGCGCCAGCGCCTCGGCGAAGCGCTCCTCGCAGCGGTGCAGCTCGCCGCCGTAGACGTCGGCGTGATCGAAGAAGTCGATGCCGGAGTCGCGGGCGGTGCGGACGAGGTCGCGGATGGCGTCGTCGGTCATGTCGGGGATGCGCATGAGGCCGAGGACGACGTTCGGGGAGTCGAGGCCGGAGGCGCCGAGGGGGACGTGCTTCAAGGGAGTGCTCCTTCGTTGGATACCTCGACCACGGTACGGGCGCCGCCTGTGCGCCGTCCAACAGGGGGTGCTGGTGCGATTCATGCGCCGGAGTGGTGAATCGAGCGCCTTGCCGGGGAGAGGCCTCGGTGGGAGGCTGCCGCCATGACGATCGAGGTGCGTCCGGCCACCGTCTTCGACGACCTGGCGACGATGAACGGCCCGAAGCGGCCCGACGCGAGCGTGTGCTGGTGCCTGAGCTACCGGCTGCTCTCCTCCACCGAGAACAACGCCCTGCGTGGTACGGCTCGCGGCGAGCGGATGCGCGAGCTCGTCGCGCAGGACCCGCCGCCCGGCGTCCTCGCCTACGACGGCGGCGAGGTGGCGGGCTGGGCCGCCGTGCACCGCCGCGCCGACACCAGCTACGCGAGGAACCGGAGGATCCCGCACGTCGACGACCTGGACGTCTGGAGCGTCTGGTGCATCCGCGTCCGCCCCGGCTTCCGCAGGCGCGGGATCTCGCACGCCCTGCTCGCCGGCGCCGTCGACTTCGCCCGCGCGCACGGCGCCCCGGCGATCGAGGGCTACCCCGTCGACAACGCCGGTGTGAAGGTCGAGCAGACGATGGCCTACGTCGGCACCCGCGCCCTCTTCGAGAAGGCCGGCTTCTCGCACGCGGCCGACACGACCTCGGTGCTGAACGGCTTCCCGCGCGTCGTGATGCGGCTGCCGCTGAAGTGATCGCGCCGACAAGCAGTGGTGGCCGCGCTTCATGCTGATCGAGTAGCCCGCGCAGCGGGCGTATCGAGATCCACCAGCGTCGGACGATGGTCTGCAGACCCGCCCTTCTGAGGACGGTGGGTCTCGATACGCCCCTTCGGGGCTACTCGACCAGCATGTGACTCGCCCCTGCGGGGCTACCCGACCAGCATGTGACACGCCCCTGCGGGGCTGCTCGACCAGCATGCGACTCGCCCTTGCGGGGCTGCTCGACCAGCATGAAGAGTCGCCCGCGGGCGTCTCGGGCCCGCTCCGCTTCCCGGAGACGAGGAACGGCTCCTCGCCCGGAGGGGAGGAGCCGTTCGCCGTGGAGGCCGGGACGTGGTGTCGACGCCTAGAAGTCCCAGTCCTCGTCCTCGGTGTTCACGGCCTTGCCGATCACGTAGGAGGAGCCGGAGCCCGAGAAGAAGTCGTGGTTCTCGTCCGCGTTGGGCGAGAGGGCCGACAGGATCGCGGGGTTCACATCGGTGACCTGCTTGGGGAACATCGGCTCGTAGCCGAGGTTCATCAGGGCCTTGTTGGCGTTGTAGTGCAGGAACTTCTTGACGTCCTCGGTCAGGCCGAGCTGGTCGTAGAGGTCCTGGGTGTACTGCGCCTCGTTGTCGTAGAGCTCGTAGAGCAGCGAGAACGTGTAGTCCTTGATCTCGTCGCGCTTGGCCTGGTCGACCAGCTCGAGTCCCTTCTGGAACTTGTAGCCGATGTAGTAGCCGTGCACGGCCTCGTCGCGGATGATCAGGCGCACCAGGTCCGCGGTGTTGGTGAGCTTGGCGCGCGAGGACCAGTACATCGGCAGGTAGAAGCCCGAGTAGAAGAGGAACGACTCCAGCAGCGTGGAGGCGACCTTCCGCTTCAACGGGTCGTCGCCGCGGTAGTAGTCCATGACGATGGACGCCTTCTTCTGCAGGTTCGGGTTCTCGACCGACCAGCGGAACGCCTCGTCGATGTCCTGGGTGTTCGACAGGGTCGAGAACACCGAGGAGTACGACTTCGCGTGCACCGACTCCATGAACGCGATGTTCGTGTAGACGGCCTCCTCGTGCGGGGTGAGCGCATCGGGGATCAGCGAGACGGCGCCGACCGTGCCCTGGATGGTGTCGAGCAGGGTCAGGCCCGTGAACACGCGCATCGTGAGCTGCTGCTCGTCGTGGGTCAGCGTGTTCCACGACTGGATGTCGTTGGACAGCGGGACCTTCTCGGGCAGCCAGAAGTTGCTCGTCAGGCGGTTCCAGACCTCCACGTCCTTGTCGTCCTGGATGCGGTTCCAGTTGATGGCGTCGACGTGGCTGACCAGCTTGAGCTTCTCAGGGGGAGTCATGATCTCTTCTTCGTGCGGATAGGTCGTTCGAGACTGTCGGGGGATCGACGGGGGACGTTACAGCATGCAGCTGACGCAGCCGTCGACCTCCGTGCCCTCCAGCGCGAGCTGGCGGAGACGGATGTAGTAGATGGTCTTGATGCCCTTGCGCCAGGCGTAGATCTGCGCGCGGTTGATGTCGCGGGTGGTCGCGGTGTCCTTGAAGAACAGCGTCAGCGAGAGGCCCTGGTCGACGTGCTGCGTCGCCGCGGCGTAGGTGTCGATGATCTTCTCGTAGCCGATCTCGTACGCGTCCTGGTAGTACTCCAGGTTGTCGTTCGTCATGAACGGCGCCGGGTAGTAGACGCGGCCGAGCTTGCCCTCCTTGCGGATCTCGATCTTCGACGCGATCGGGTGGATCGAGGACGTCGAGTTGTTGATGTACGAGATCGAGCCGGTCGGCGGGACGGCCTGCAGGTTCTGGTTGTAGATGCCGTGCTCCATGACCGAGGCCTTGAGCGCGCGCCAGTCGTCCTGGGTGGGGACGGCGATGCCGGCCTCGGAGAAGAGGCGGGAGACGCGCTCGGTGGCGGGCGCCCACTCCTTCTCGGTGTAGGTGTCGAAGAACTCGCCCGAGGCGTACTTCGAGTCGGCGAAGCCCTCGAAGGTCGTGCCGCGCTCGATCGAGATGCTGTTCGACGCGCGCAGGGCGTGGAAGAGCACCGAGTAGAAGTAGATGTTGGTGAAGTCGATGCCCTCCTCGGACCCGTAGTGGATCCGCTCGCGGGCGAGGTAGCCGTGCAGGTTCATCTGGCCGAGGCCGATGGCGTGCGACTTGTCGTTGCCGTCCTCGATCGAGCGCACCGAGGTGATGTGCGACTGGTCGGACACCGAGGTGAGGCCGCGGATCGCGGTCTCGATGGTGCGGCCGAAGTCGGGCGAGTCCATCGTCAGCGCGATGTTGAGCGAGCCGAGGTTGCAGGAGATGTCCTTGCCGATGCTGTTGTAGGAGAGGTCCTCGTTGTAGGTCGTGGGGGTGTTGACCTGGAGGATCTCGGAGCACAGGTTGGACATGTTGATGCGGCCCTTGATCGGGTTCGCCTTGTTCACCGTGTCCTCGAACACGATGTAGGGGTAGCCCGACTCGAACTGGATCTCCGCGATGGTCTGGAAGAACTCGCGCGCCGAGATCTTGGTCTTCTTGATGCGCGGGTCGTCGACCATCTCGCGGTACTTCTCGGAGATCGAGATGTCGCCGAAGGGCAGGCCGTAGACGCGCTCGACGTCGTACGGGGAGAAGAGGTACATGTCCTCGTTGTTCTTCGCGAGCTCGAACGTGATGTCGGGCACGACGACGCCGAGGGAGAGCGTCTTGATGCGGATCTTCTCGTCGGCGTTCTCGCGCTTGGTGTCGAGGAAGCGCAGGATGTCCGGGTGGTGCGCCGAGAGGTACACCGCTCCCGCACCCTGGCGGGCGCCGAGCTGGTTCGCGTAGCTGAAGCTGTCCTCGAGGAGCTTCATCACGGGGATGATGCCCGAGGACTGGTTCTCGATCTGCTTGATCGGCGCGCCGGCCTCGCGGATGTTGGAGAGCGAGAGGGCGACGCCGCCGCCGCGCTTGGAGAGCTGCAGCGCGGAGTTGATGCCGCGGGCGATCGACTCCATGTTGTCCTCGATGCGGAGGAGGAAGCAGGAGACGAGCTCGCCGCGCTGCGCCTTGCCCGTGTTGAGGAAGGTGGGGGTCGCGGGCTGGAAGCGGCCGGCGACGATCTCCTCGACGAGGGCGATCGCGAGCTTCTCGTCGCCCTGGGCGAGGCCGAGGGCCGACATGACGACGCGGTCCTCGAAGCGCTCGAGGTAGCGCTTCCCGTCGAAGGTCTTCAGCGTGTACGACGTGTAGTACTTGAAGGCGCCGAGGAAGGTCGCGAAGCGGAACTTCTTCGAGTACGCGAGGTCGTTCAGCTCCTGGATGAAGTCGAACGAGTACTGGTCGAGGACGGCCTTCTCGTAGTACTCCTTCTCGACCAGGTAGTCGAGGCGCTCCTTGAGGGAGTGGAAGAAGACGGTGTTCTGGTTGACGTGCTGCAGGAAGTACTCGCGCGCCGCCTCGCGGTCCTTGTCGAACTGGATCTCCCCGTTCGGGCCGTACAGGTTCAGCATCGCGTTGAGCGAGTGGTAGTCCATCTGCGCGGCGTCCCGGGGGGCGTCGATCACTGCTGCGTCCAAAACGAGTCCAATCCTTCGTCGACGGCGCGGACGTCGTCGGGTGTGCCGAATACTTCGAAACGGTAGAGATGCGGCACCTCGCACTTGCGGGCGATGATGTCGCCGGCGAGGCAGTAGGCCTCGCCGAAGTTGGTGTTGCCGGCGCCGATGACCCCGCGGAGCAGCGCGCGGTTGCGCGGGACGTTCAGGAAGCGGATGACCTGCTTGGGGACCGCTCCCCCGCCGTTGCCCCCGCCGTAGGTGGGGAGCACGAGCACGTACGGCTCGTCGACGTGGAGGGTGTCGATCGCGGCGCCGTCCCGCCGGGAGTGCAGGGGGATCTGCTGCGCGGGCCGCCCGAGCTTCTGCATGAAGCGGTGGGTGTTGCCCGAGCTGCTCGAGAAGTACACGAGTCCGCTCATCGCGCGCCTCCCCCGTCCTTCCGTCGTCCGCCCTCGCGGGCGCTTGCGGACCCGCTCTCGCGGATCCTCCGCCGGCCCGGGGCAGAACCTGCGCACCCGGACCGGCGAAGCTGTGTGCTCTGCTCCTGCCGCTGCATCACCGTCAGCACCCGCTCTGAGGCGGCTGGACGGTGAGCTGCAAGGCGGAGGAGGAAGCCGTAGCGGCGCTACGGCGCCCGACGACAACGCCGCAGATCGCCGTTCAGACGGCTCAGAGGGCGGAGATCTTGTCGGGGCGGAAGCCGGACCAGTGATCGTCGTCCGTGATGACGACCGGCGCCTGGAGGTAGCCGAGGGCCTTGACGGCGTCGAGGGCCTTCTCGTCGACGGAGAGGTCGAAGATCTCGTAGTCGATGCCCTTGCTGTCGAGGGCCCGGTAGGTCGCGGTGCACTGCACGCAGGAGGGCTTGGTGTAGACCGTCACAGCCATGGGTGTCGTCCTTTCGGAAGGAGGTGTCCCGAGGGCCGGATCCGGTGCCGCGCCGGGGGTCCGGGCGGGCGGGGAGGCGGTCGTGGGGAGTTCTGATGTGGAGTGGTGCGGGGCGCTCGGAGACCGAGCGGCGGTGCCGGTGGGCCTCTCGGCCCGACCTGCTCAGCAATACTACATATAGTGGGCGGCCCGGCGGCAGCCCACTAGGAGTAGTAGTTACATCCGTGTAGTTATCCACCGGTCCTCCCCCGATCCATCCACAGGCCGGGGGCCGCGGACCCGCGGAAGGACGCGGATCTTCCGGAGTTATCCACCGCTGTGGACAGTCGCGATCCGTTCCCTGGGTACAACGCTCCCCGGCGTGTCGGCATGCCCGACATGCGGGTGCCGGAGCGCACGCCGACCACTACATCTAGGGGTCGGGGTGCTGCGAGGTCCATGACTCGACGCTACGGCCGACCACCGACATCCGCGGGTGCGGACAGGCGCCGCCGGGGCGGCCGCGACGGGGTCTCCGCGCAGCCCTCACGCACCACCACGAGCACTCAGGCAGCCGCACCGGCGGGGCCGACACCGGCCGCCGCGCGCCGTCAGGACGCGCGGCGCGCCAGCTCCGCCGCGACCGCGCGCAGGTGCGGCAGCGGGTCGGCGATGGCCGCCGCCGCGGACCCCGCCGCCTCGGTGAGCGAGCCCGCCGCGGCGAACGCGGTGACCGGCGCCTGGATCGCCCCCGCGACCAGCATCGTGCGGGCGCCCGCCGCCTCCGCCAGCCCGAGCAGGTAGGAGGGGACCTTGCCCGCCATCGACTGCGCGTCGAAGCGCCCCTCGCCGGTGAGCACGACGTCGGCGCCGGCGACGAGGGCCGGAAGCCCGAGCGCCTCGCCGACCGCGGCCGAGCCGGGAGCCAGCCGCGCTCCCCAGGCGAGCAGGCCGAAGCCGGTGCCGCCGGCCGCGCCGGTGCCGGCCTCCTCCGGGTCGGCGTCGAGGTGCGCGGCGAGGTGGCGCAGGCCGTCGTCGAGGCGGAGCACGTCGTCGAGGCTCGAGCCCTTCTGCGGTCCGAAGACGTGCGCGGCCCCGGAGTCGCCGAGCAGCGGGTTGGTGACGTCGCTGAGGATGCGCGCGCCGCCGGCGGGGACCGGGCGCAGCGCATGCCGGTCGACGACCGCGAGCTCGTGCAGGGCGCCGCCGCCGTCGCCGAGGTCGTGCCCCGAGACCGTGAGGAAGCGCGCGCCGAGCTCGCGCAGCGCCCCGACTCCGCCGTCGGTCGAGGAGCTGCCGCCGATCGCGAGCAGGAGCGCCTGCGCGCCGGCGTCGAGCGCGGCGGCGATCGCCCGGCCGAAGCCGCGGGTGTGCGCAGTGAGCGGGCGCAGCGGATCGAGCAGCGTGATGCCGCTCGCGGAGGCGAGCTCGACGACCGCGGTGCCGTCCGGCAGCAGCAGCCAGGCCGTCTCGACCGGGCGGTCGTCCGGGCCGACCACGGTGAGCGCGTGGCGCTCCGCCTCCGGCACCGCGACCGCGAACGCGTCGACCGTGCCCTCGCCGCCGTCGGCCATCGGCGCGAGCACCAGCTCGTCGTCCGGCCGCTCGCCGCGCCAGCCCTCGGCGAGTGCCTCCGCCACCTCGACGGCGGTGGCCGACCCCTTGAAGGAGTCGGGCGCGATGATCACTCTCAGGGCTCCGCTGCTCATGCGCTCCAGTCTGGCAGCGCGCCGCACGGACGCCCGCCTGTGGAGAACTCGAGCGAGGAGGGCCCACTACCGGGCACTCTGCTGCGATGCGCCGACCGACCCCTCTCCCCCGCGAGCTCGAGGGACGGCCGTTCTCAACCGCTCGTGCCGACACGGAAGGGGTGTCGGGAGCGCGGCTGCGCGCGACGGACCTCGAGGCGCCCTTCTCCGGGGTCCGCGTGCCCCGGGGATCGGCGACGACCGTCGCAGCACGGGCGCGAGCCCTCTCGACGGTGCTCGGAGACCGGGTCGTCTTCAGCCACCTCACCGCCGCCAGGCTCTGGCCGCTCGAGCTGCCGCGCGAACAGGACAATGAGCCGCTCCATGTGGCCGTCCGCCACCCGGGGCGAGCGCCGAGGCGCCGCGGCGTGGTCGGCCACGCGATCGCGGATCCGGAGGTGCGCGCCGTGGTTCGGCACGGACTCCGGTTGACCGACGGCGCGACCCTGTTCTGCCACCTCGCGCCGATCCTCCGACTCGAGGACCTGGTGGCGGTCGGCGACGCGCTCGTCCGCGAGCCGTTCCGCCAGGTCGCGGGAGATCGTCGGCAGTGGGTCGCCCGCGGCGCCCTCGAGGCTCGCGTCGCCGCCTACCGCGGACCGGGAGCTCCCGCAGCCAGGCGGGCGCTGACGCTCGTCCGCTCGGGTGCGGAGTCGCGGAAGGAGACGGAGTTCCGGCTGGCGCTCCTCGGGGCCGGCCTGCCCGAGCCGGAGCTGCAGGTCCCGGTGCACGAGGCGGCCGGCTTCATCGGACGGCTGGACACGCTCTACCCGCGCTGGAAGGTCGGCGGCGAGTACGAGGGCGACCAGCACCGCACGGACCGGGTGCAGTGGGACCGCGACCTGATCCGCTACGAGCGCCTCGCGGCCGCCGGCTTCTCGATCGTCCGCGTCGCCGCGGCCTCGTTCCTGCGCGACCCCGCCGGCTGCGCCGCCCGCGTGCGCGCCCGCCTCCTCGACGCGGGCTGGCGCCCCGACCTGTGACCCGTTCGCCACTTTCCGTTGCTTCGCCCCAAGAATTCCAGCAGAAAGTGCCGAATGGCCGGCCGTGCTCCGGCAACCCGCCCGCGGGGCTCCGCGCGGTCGGATGCAAGGCGGAGGAGGAAGCGATACCGGCGGTATCGCGCCCGACGACAACGCCGCAGGCGGCCGTGCGGAGGCCCGCGGGCCTAGAGGGGGGTGGCGAGGCGGAAGCCGCGCTTGATCACGGTGGCGACGAGGCGGGGCTCCGGGAGGGCCTGGCGGAGGCGGCTGATGGCGACGTCGACGGCGTGGTCGTCGAGGGGCTCGGGGGCGGCGGCGGCGAGGACGGCGCGGGCGACGGTGGCGCCCTCGGCGGCGACCAGGGTGCGGAAGAGGGCGAGGGCGACGGGGGTGAGGGCGACGCGGGTGCCCGCGAGCACGGCGTGCCGGCCGCGCAGCTCGAGGGGGCCGAAGTCGGTGTCGAGGCGGGGGGCGGACTGCTCGAGGTGCTCGCAGGTGAGGCGGATGAGCGCGCCCATCCGGAACCGGTCCGGGACGATCGGCAGGATCTGCGCCTCGACGAGGGGCGCCGCGGTGACCGGGCCGACGGCGGCCGCGACGACCGTCTCGCGGAAGGCGGCCTGGAGCTCGTCGAGCCGGCCGGCCGCCTCCGCGACGGTGAAGAGCGCCTCGACGGCGGGTGCGCTGGTGAAGGTGACGGCGTCGAGGCCGCCGCAGCAGATCGCCTCGATCAGGCGGAGGACGCGGGCCGAGTCCTCGTGCGCGCTCCAGCGGTAGGGGGCGGCGGTGAGGACGGTCGCGCCGGCGTCGGTGAGGCGCTGCAGCTGCGCCGGGTCGGTGAAGCCGTGCAGCTGGACGGCGACGGTGCGGCCTGCGGCGCCCTCGCGCAGGGCGAGGTCGACCAGGGAGGTGGTGGTCTCGCGCTCGCTCATGCCGTGGTCGTCGAGGCCGGCGGCGCGGACGGCCCCGCGCGCCTTCGGGCCGCGGACGAGGATCCGGGCGTCGGAGAGCGCGTCGGTCAGGTCGTCGCCGAGGCCGGCGGCGTCGGCCGCCTCGAGCCAGCGGCGCATGCCGTAGGAGGTGGTCGCGAGCAGCACGTCGGGGCGCGCCGCGACGATCGCGCGGGTCTCCGCCTCGAGGACGCCCTCGGTGTCGACGCCGCGCATCCGGATGGTGGGGGCGTGGGTGACGTCGGCGCCGCGGCGCTCGAAGGCGGCGATCAGGTCCTCGGAGCGGCGGTCGGAGGTGACGCCGATCCGGAAGCCGACGAGCTGGTCTGCCCGGAAGCCGGGCGACGCGGCGTCGGCGTCGGGCCCGTCGGCGCCGGGGGCGGCGCCCGCGACAGCGCCGGTCGCCTCGCCGCTCGCCTCGGTGCCGGTCATCAGCGGCCCCCTCGGGCGGTCACAGGGTGAGGGCATCGACCGCGCGGGCGATGCTCTCGGGATCCTGAGCATCATCGCACGCCGCCTGGCGCACGACCTCGCCGATGACGATGACCGCGGGCGAGCGGGGCGCCAGCTCGGCGAGCAGGCCGAGCACCCCGCCGACGGAGGAGATCGTGGTGCGCTGGGCGTGCGACCAGCCGCGCTCGACGATCGCCAGCGGCATGTCGGCGGTCATCCCGGCGCGCTGCAGCCCGGCGACGAGGTGCGGGAGCGTGTTCACGCCCATCAGCACGACCAGGGTCCCGCCGAGCCCGGCCAGGTGCCCGAGCTCCTCCTCGCTGAAGGGCGCGTGGCCCGAGACCACGGTGAACGCGCGGCTGACCTCGCGGTGGGTGACCGGGATGCCGGCGGCGGCGGGGACCGAGATCGCGCTGGTGACGCCGGGGACGATCGTGAACGGGACGCCGGCGACACGGCAGGCGCGCACCTCCTCCGACCCGCGGCCGAAGACGAACGGGTCGCCGCCCTTCAGCCGGACGACGTCGAGCCCGTCGAGGGCGCGGGAGACCATCAGCCGCTCGATCTCGTGCTGCGGCACGGCGTGGTGGCCGGGGGTCTTGCCGACGTCGATCAGCTCGGCGCCGGGCGCCCAGTCGGCGAGGCCGTCGTGCGGGCCGAGGCGGTCGAAGAGCACGACGTCGGCCTCGCGGAGGGCCCGGCGAGCGGCGACGGTCATCAACTCGGGGTCGCCGGGTCCGCCGCCGACGATGCTCACACGGCCGACGGAGCGGCACGCGGCAGGCTCCTCGTCGACCATCCAGACCCCGTGCCGCGAGGCCTCGGCGGCCACGGCGGATCGGAGGGACGCGGCCCCCTCGACCCAGGCGAGCAGAGCGGGACGGCCCG
Source organism: Rathayibacter festucae DSM 15932 (assembly GCF_004011135.1). Lineage (NCBI taxonomy): Bacteria > Bacillati > Actinomycetota > Actinomycetes > Micrococcales > Microbacteriaceae > Rathayibacter > Rathayibacter festucae. The sequence continues at coordinate 2,562,770 of NZ_CP028137.1, forward strand.
CGGGCAGGAGCGACGCGGAGGCGAGGCGCAGGCACAGCGCGTCGTCCGCGTCCCAGCGCTCGACCCGCGCGCCGGCCGCGCGGTAGCGGGCGAGGACGCGGCGGGTGCCGGCGACGCTGCCGACGACGAGGACGCGGCAGCCGGTGAGATCGACGGAGAGCTGCATCACGCCTCCGATCCGGGCACGGAGGAGCCGGACGACGCGGCGGAGCCGGAGGACGCAGCGGAGCCGGAGGGAGCGAACGGCGCGAGCGTCGCCGACGCCGGCACCGAGGCCGACGGCCCCACGACCGAGACCGCGCCCGGCCCGATCGGGATCGACGTCCCGGCCACGAGCACCGGCCCGTCCGAGCGCTCGTCGCGCCCCGCCGGCCGGCTCTGCCCGCGCTCGCGCACGGTGCTCACCCGCGGATCCGCGGTGTCGGGCGCGTTGACGAAGGAGCGGAAGCGGCGCAGCCGGTCCGGGTCGGCGAGCGTCGCCGCCCACTCGTCCACGTAGGTGTCGACGTGGGTCGCCATCGCCGCCTCCAGCTCGGCCGCGATCCCGAGCGAGTCCTCGCAGACCACCTCCTTGACGTGGTCGAGGCCGCCGGGCAGGTCCTCCTGCCAGCGCGCCGTCCGCTGCAGCCGCTCGGCGGTGCGGACGTAGTACATGACGTAGCGGTCGATGTAGCGCACGAGCGTCTCGTCATCGAGGTCCTGGGCGAGCAGCTGGGCGTGGGCGGGCTGGTAGCCGCCGTTGCCGCCGACGTAGAGGTTCCAGCCGGTGTCGGTCGCGATCACGCCGATGTCCTTCCCGCGCGCCTCGGCGCACTCCCGGGCGCAGCCGCTGACCCCGAGCTTGAACTTGTGCGGCGAGCGCAGGCCGCGGTAGCGCTCCTCCAGGAAGATCGCCATGCCCACCGCGTCCTGCACGCCGTAGCGGCACCAGGTCGAGCCGACGCAGGACTTCACGGTGCGCAGCGACTTGCCGTAGGCCTGGCCCGACTCCATCCCGGCGTCGACGAGGAGGCGCCAGATCTCGGGGAGCTGCTCGAGTCGGGCGCCGAACATGTCGATCCGCTGACCGCCGGTGATCTTCGTGTAGAGGCCGTACTGCTCGGCGACCTCGGCGATCACCTTGAGCTTCGCCGGCGTGATCTCGCCGCCGGGCACCCGCGGGACGACGGAGTAGGTGCCGTCCTTCTGCATGTTGGCGAGAGCGCGGTCGTTGGTGTCCTGGAGCGGCGCCTGGCCGGCGTCGAGGATGTAGCCGTTGGTCTGGGTCGCGAGCACGGAGGCGATCACCGGCTTGCAGACGTCGCAGCCCAGGCCCGAGCCGAAGCGCTCCATCACCTGCTCGGCCGAGGACAGGCCGAGGATCCGGACCGACTCGAACAGCTCGCTCCGGCTGAGCGAGACGTGCTCGCAGAGCGCGCGCGACACCTCGACGCCGGCGCGGGTCAGCTCGGTGTCGAGCAGCTTCTTCACCAGCGGCACGCAGGAGCCGCACTGGGTGCCGGCCCGGGTGCAGGCCTTGAGCGGGCCGAGCTCGGTGCAGCCCTCGCCGATCGCGTGGCGGACGTCGCCGACGGAGACGTTGTTGCAGGAGCAGAGCTGGGCGTCGTCGGGAAGGTCGCCCGAGGGCGCCTCGCCGCCGGCCGCCGCGAGGTAGGCGCTGGGCTCGGCGGGCAGCTCGCGGCCGAGCAGCGGGCGGAGCGAGGAGTAGGGGCCCGCGTCGCCGACGAACATGCCGCCGAGCAGCGTGCGCGCGTCATCCGAGACGACGATCTTCTGATAGAGCCCGCGGGCGGGGTCGGCGTAGACGACCTCGAGCGCTCCCTCCCCCGCGCCGAGCGCGTCGCCGAAGCTCGCGACCTCGACCCCGGAGAGCTTGAGCTTGGTCGCGTCGTCCACGCCCGGGAAGGTCGCGTCGCCGCCGAGCAGGCGGTCGGCGACGACCTCGGCCATCGCGTTGGCCGGGGCGACGAGGCCGACGGTGCGGCCGTCGATCGCGGCGACCTCGCCGATCGCCCAGACGTGCGGGCGGCTGGTGCGGCAGGCCTCGTCGACGACGACGCCGCCGCGCGGTGCGACCTCGATGCCGACCGCGCGGGCGAGCTCGTCGCGCGCCGTGATGCCGATCGAGAAGACGACCATGTCGGCGCCGATGCTGGTGCCGTCGGTCATCGTCACGCCGAGCACCGTGCCCTGCGGCGAGGTGAGGACGGCGGTGGGGCGGTTGCCGAGGTGCAGAGTGACGCCCTGCGCCGCGATGATGCGGCCGAGCGCCTGCCCCGCGCCCTCGTCGAGCTGGGCGCTCATCAGCCAGCGGCCGGAGTGGATCAGCGCGGTGCGCGCGCCGAGCCGGTGCGCGCCGCCCGCGGCCTCGAGGCCGAGCAGTCCGCCGCCGACGACGACCACGCTCGCCGGGCGGCCGCGGCGGGCGCGGAAGGCGGCGAGGTCGGCGACGAGGCCGTCGACGTCCTCGAGGGTGCGGTACACGCGGCCGTGCTCGGCGCCTTCGATCGGCGGCACGGTGGCGGAGGAGCCGGTGGCCAGCACGATCTCGTCGCCCTCGAACCAGCGGCCGTCGGCGAGCTGCACACGGCAGCGCTCGGGATCGAGCGCGACGACGCAGGAGGAGGTGACGAGCGTCGCCGACTCCCAGAGCGCGCCGTCGCCGAGGGTGAGGTCGATCGTGCCCTCGAGGCGCTTCGAGAGGGCGACGCGGTCGTAGGGGTGGTGCGACTCCTCGCCGAAGACGGTGATCGCGAGGGCGGTGGCGCCGGCGCGGGCGACGAGCGCGTCGACCAGGCGGTGGGCGGCGGGGCCGGCGCCGACGACGAGCACGCGTCGGGGGCCGGTGGGGATCGCTCCTCGGGATGTCATGGGCTCCACCGTAGGCAGGCGCGGTTTCGCCCCCGTTGCCCCTGCGTAACGTCGTGTGACCGACCTCTCACGACAGCGGACCGGCATCGTGAGGGCTTCGTTACGCCCGTGACTCCGGAGGCGTGCTCCCGCGAAACGTGGGCTCTCTACCGTGGGGCTCACCGCCGCCGACCGGCCGCGGGCAGCACTCCTCTCGGAAGGCGGGACGATGACCCTCCTCGATCAGCACGTCTCCGCCGGCCCCGCGACGGCCCGCACCGCTCCGGCGGGCACCGCGCCCGCCGCGACCTGGGTCCCCGTCTGCAACCGGCTCGAGCTGGAGCCGCTCTGGGGCGAGGCCGCGCTCGTCGGCGGCGTGCAGCTCGCGCTCTTCCTCCTCCCCGACGGTCGCGTCTTCGCCGTCTCGAACCTCGACCCGGCGACCGGTGCGGCCGTGCTCTCCCGCGGCATCGTCGGCTCCCGCGCGGTGGACGGCGTGCAGCGGGCGACGATCGCCTCGCCCCTGCACAAGGACGTCTTCGACCTGGAGACGGGCGTCTGCTACACCTCGCCGCGGCTGCACCTCGCCACCTGGAGCGTGCGGGAGACGGGCGGCGTGATCGAGGTCGCCCAGCGGACCGCGCTGGTCTGCGCCTCGCACGGCACCTCCGACGACGACGGCCGCACCGCGGTCGCCGCGCTGGTCCAGGCGGTCCGCGAGGCGAACCCCGCGGCGGACGTCCTCGACTCCTTCGTCGACGTGCAGCAGCCCGACGTGCCGGCCTCCCTCGGCACCCTCGAGCCCGGCCGCCCGGCCGTCGTCGTGCCGCTGCTGCTCTCGGCCGGCTACCACGTGCACGTCGACCTCGCCGAGGCCGCGACGGAGGCGGACCGCCCCGTCCGCGTGACCGGCGCGCTCGGCCCGGACCCGCGGCTCACCCGCGTCCTCGCGCGCCGCCTGCGCGAGGCCGGTCTCGCCGACGGGGACCGCGTCGTATTGGCAGCGGCCGGCTCGAGCGACGCCGGCGCGGTCGCCGACTGCTGGGCCACCGGCCGCCTTCTGGCCGCCGAGCTCGGCCGCGAGGTCGCCGTGTCCTTCATCTCGGCCGCCGAGCCGCGCGTCCCGGAGGCGGTGGCCGCCGAGCGCGCCGCCCACCCCGGCGCCCGCGTGCTCGTCTCCACCTACCTCCTCGCCCCCGGCTACTTCGCCTCGCTCGCCGCCTCGGCGGGGGCCGACCTCGCCACCGCCCCGCTGCTCACCGCCGTCGACCCGCCCGCGCGCGAGCTGGTCGACATCGTCTCCGAGCTCTTCGGCCGCAGCGCCTAGGCGCCCGGCCGCTCGACCCTCTCTCGTCCCGCACTCACTCCCCGCACTCTCTTCGGCGCGCCCGCGCCCACTCCCCGGAGGATCCGATGACTGCTGCACCGCCCACCACCGCCCCGACCACCACGAGCGCCGCGACGACCACCCCGTCGGGCCTCACCCGCCGCCCCGGCCGCTGGATCGACGGCTGGAACCCCGAGGACCCCGCGCAGTGGCAGGCGGAGGGGCGACAGGTCGCCGGCCGCAACCTGCGCTGGTCGATCTTCGCCGAGTTCCTCGGCTTCGTCGTCTGGCAGCTCTGGTCGGTCGTGGTCGTCCAGCTGCCCGCGGCCGGCTTCGACTTCAGCACCGGCGAGATCTTCTGGCTGATCTCGATGCCGAGCCTCGTCGGCGCGACGCTGCGGATCCCGTACACCTTCATGGTCCCCCGCTTCGGCGGGCGGAACTGGACGATCGTGTCGGCCGGGCTCCTGCTCATCCCGAGCATCGGACTCGCGCTCGCGGTGGGGAACCCGGACACGCCCTTCGGCGTGATGCTCCTCGTCGCGGCGCTGGCCGGCTTCGGCGGCGGCAACTTCGCCAGCTCGATGGCCAACATCACCTTCTTCTACCCGCACGCCCAGAAGGGCTACGCGCTCGGCCTGAACGCCGCGGGCGGCAACCTCGGCGCCTCGGTGGCACAGCTCATCGTGCCGATCGCCGTCACGATCGGCGCCGCGGCCGCGGTCAACCTGCCGCTCGCCGGCCTGATCTGGGTGCCGCTGATCGTCGTCGCGATGATCGGGGCCTGGAAGCGGATGGACAACCTCTCGACCGCGAAGGCCGACGTCGCCGCCTCGCTCGCCGCGCTGCGCGAGCCGCACCTCTGGCTGCTGGCGGTGCTCTACATCGGCACCTTCGGCTCGTTCATCGGCTTCGCGGGCGTCTTCCCGAAGCTCATCGCCGACACCTTCCCCGAGTTCTCGCAGTTCTCCGTCGGCTCCGCGACGCTGACGCTCGCCTTCCTCGGCGCCCTCGTCGGCTCGCTCTCGCGGCCCTACGGCGGCCGACTCGCCGACCGCTTCGGCGGGGCACCCGTGACGATCGCCGCGTTCGTCGCCATGGGCGCCGGCATCCTCTTCGTCATCGCGACGCTGCCGCTCGGCAGCTTCTGGCTATTCCTCGCAGGCTTCCTCGTGCTGTTCGCCTCGGCGGGCATCGGCAACGGCGCGACCTACCGGATGATCCCGACCGTCTTCGCCCTGCGCGCCCGGCAGAAGGGCGACGACGGGGTCGGCGCACAGCGCACCGCGGCCGCGGCCCTCGGCCTGATCTCGGCGATCGGCGCCTACGGCGGCTTCGTCATCCCGCAGCTGCTCGGCTACTCGAAGACGACCTTCGGCGACTACACGACGGCGCTCGGCTGGTTCGTCGCGGCGTACGCGGTGATGCTCGCGATCACGGCGGGCGTCTACCTCCGCCTGGCCGCGAAGACCGGGACCCGGATCTGACGATGACCGCCGCTCCCGCCCCGATCGACTCGCACTGCCCGTACTGCGCGCTGCAGTGCGCGATGACGCTGACCCGGGTCGCCGACCCGACGCCGGTGAGCGTCGCGGGGCGGGAGTTCCCGACCAACCGGGGCGGGCTCTGCGCGAAGGGCTGGACGGCCGCGGAGCTGCTCGCGAGCGGGCAGCGGCTGCGGGCGCCGCTGATGCGCGCGGCCGATGGAACGTTCGTCGAGGTCTCCTGGGCGGAGGCGCTCGACGCGGTCGCGGCGGCCGTCACGACCGCTCAGGAGCGGCACGGAGCGGACGCGGTCGCGGTCTTCGGCGGCGGCGGGCTGACCAACGAGAAGGCCTACCAGCTCGGCAAGTTCGCGCGGATCGCGCTCGGCACCTCGCGGATCGACTACAACGGCCGGTTCTGCATGTCCTCGGCCGCCGCCGCCGGCAACCGGGCCTTCGGCGTCGACCGCGGGCTGCCGTTCCCGGTGACCGACCTCGACGAGGCCGACACGATCCTCCTGCTCGGCTCGAACGTCGCGGCGACCATGCCGCCCTTCCTCGCGCACCTGGCCGGGGCGCGCTCGCGCGGCGGGCTGATCGTCGTCGATCCGCGCCGCTCCGCCACCGCCCGGCTCACCGAGGACGGCGCCGGACTGCACCTGCAGCCGGCGCCCGGCACCGACCTCGCGCTGCTGCTCGGCCTCACCCACCTCGTGCTCGCCGAGGAGCTGGCCGACCGCGACTACCTCGCCGCACGCACGACCGGGTTCGACGCGGTGCGCCGCAGCGTCGCGTCCTGGTGGCCGGAGCGCACCGCCTCCGTCACCGGCGTGCCGGCCGAGCTGCTCCGCCGCACCGCCCGCCGCCTCGCCACCGGTCGCACCTTCGTGCTGACCGGCCGCGGGGTCGAGCAGCACGTGGACGGCACCGACACCGCGACCGCCGCGATCAACCTCGCGCTCGTGCTCGGGCTGGTCGGGCGGCCGGGGTCCGGCTACGGCACCCTCACCGGCCAGGGCAACGGCCAGGGCGGCCGCGAGCACGGGCAGAAGGCCGACCAGCTGCCCGGCTACCGCTCGATCCGCGATCCGGAGGCGCGGCGCCACGTCGCCGGCGTCTGGGGCGTGGATCCGTCGACGATCCCCGGGCCCGGACTGCCGGCCGTCGCACTCCTCGCCGAGCTCGGCCGCTCGGTGCACTGCCTGCTCGTGCACGGCTCGAACGTGGTCGTCTCGGCGCCCGACGTCGACGCGGTGCGGGCCGGGCTCTCGGCGCTGGACACGCTGGTCGTCTGCGACTTCTTCCTCTCCGAGACCGCGGCACTGGCCGACGTCGTCCTGCCGGTGCCGCAGTGGGCGGAGGAGGAGGGCACGATGACCTCGCTCGAGGGCCGCGTCCTGCGCCGCCGTCGCGCGCTCGACCCGCCCGCCGGCGTCCGCAGCGAGCTGTGGATCCTGAGCGAGCTCGCCCGCCGCCTCGCCGCGCCGTCGACCTGGTCGACCGACCCGGCCGAGGTGTTCGACGAGCTGGCCCGCGCCTCGGCCGGCGGCGTCGCGGACTACTCCGGGCTCTCGCACGCGCTGCTCGACACGGGGGTCGCCGCCTACTGGCCGTACCCCGTCGGCAGCACCGGCACTCCGCGGCTCTTCGGCGAGCGCTTCGGCCACGCCGACGGCCGGGCCAGGATGGTCGCCGTCAGCACCGCTCCCCCGGCGCCGGTCGACGTCGGCGCCGAGCTGACGCTGATCACCGGCCGCTACCTGCAGCAGTACCAGTCGGGCACGCAGACCCGGCGGGTCGCCGAGCTCGACGCGGCGCGGCCCGAGGCGCGGCTGGAGATACACCCGGCCACCGCCTCCCGGCTCGGCGTCCGCGACGGCGGACCGGTCTCGGTCGGCAACGCGCGCGGAGTGGTGCGGGCGCGCGCGAGCGTCACGGCCGACATCCGGCACGACACGGTCTTCCTGCCGTTCCACTACGCGGGCGAGCAGTGCGCCAACCTGCTGACCGAGGCGGTCGTCGATCCGATCTCCTCGATGCCGGAGTTCAAGCGGACGCGGGTCTGGATCCGCGCGGAGGGGGTGCTCGATGCCTGAGCCGATGACGGCCGAGAACGGGATCGCCGCGCCCGAGCGGGTCGTCCTGCTCGGCTACGGCCCGGTGGGCGCGCGCTTCGTCGAGGAGCTGCTGCCGGCCGTCCGCGCCGGGTCGGTCGCGCTGACCGTCGTCGGAGCGGAGTCCGCCGACGCCTACAACCGCGTGCTGCTGGCCGAGTACGCCGTCGGACGGGCGACCCGCGAGCGCCTCGACCTCGGCGACCGCGCCACGGCCGAGGCGGCCGGCGTGGTCTTCCGGCTCGGTGCCGCCGCCGTCGGCCTCGACCGCGCGCGCGGAGTCGTCCGCCTGCACGACGACGAGCGCCTCCCCTACGACCGCCTGGTCTTCGCGACCGGCGCCCGGGCGAACGTGCCGACCCTCGCCGGGATGGAGCGCTCGCGGCGCGACCGGCGGGTGCGCTCGGCGCTGCCCGCGACACTCGATCAGGGCGCGAGCCCGCTGCCCGAGCGTGTCGTCGCGCTGCGCGACCTCGACGACGCGCACGTCGTGCTCGACGCGGTGCGCGCCCGGTCCCGCATCGTGGTGCTCGGCGCCGGAGTGCTCGGGGTCGAGTTCGCGCTCGCCGCCGCCGAGCAGGGCGCCGACGTCGTGGTCGTGTATCACGGCGACATCCCGATGGGGCGGAACCTCGATCACGGCGGCGGGCGGATGCTCGCCGCGGCCGCTCGCGCCGCCGGTGTCGACATGGTGTCGCACGCCCGCTCGGAGAGCATCCTGCTCGCCCACGACGATCTCGGCCGCGCGCACTTCCAAGCGCTGGTCTGCGCGGACGGCAAGCAGATCGAGGGCGATCTGCTCGTGCTGTCCTGCGGTGTCGGGGCGCGCACCGAGCTCGCGGCGAGCGCCGACCTCGCGGTCTCGACCGGGATCCTGGTCGACGAGCACCAGCGCAGCTGGACGGATCCGCGCGTCTTCGCGATCGGCGACTGCGCCCACGTCGCGGCCCGCGGCTCGGCGCTGCCGGACGGGCGCGTGCCGGGCGGGCCGAGCGGCCTGATCGGCCCGGGCTGGCAGCAGGCCGACCGCCTCGCGGCCCGCATCGCGGCGGAGGCGGCGGGCCGCCTCGCCGACGAGCGCGTGCCGGCCGCGCGCCCCGCCGTGGTGATGCTGAAGGCCGAGGGCGTCGACCTGGTGGCGGGCGGCGATCCGACGGCCGAGCCCTGGGACGCCTGCGACGGCGCCCCGCACCCCGAGGTCAGCGTCTGGGCCGACCCCGCCCGGGGCGGCTACGCCAAGCTCGTGACGGTCGGCGGGGTGCTGCGCGGCTTCGTCTCGGTCGGCCTGCCGCGGGTCGGCGCCGAGCTGACGCTGCTGTTCGAGCGCGGCTCCGAGCTGCCGGCCGACCGCTCGAGCCTGCTGCGCCTCGACGCCCCGGACGCGGGAGCGGCCCCGACCGGCGACCCGTTCGCTCCCGACGCCACCGTCTGCTGGTGCAACGGCGTCTCGGCGGGCGCGATCTCCGAGGCGGCCGCCGCGGGCCACGACACCGTCGCCTGCATCGGCGCGGCCACCCGGGCCGGCACCGGCTGCGGCGGCTGCACGGGCCGGATCGCGGAGCTGCTGGCCCGCACGGCCGTCCCGGCCTGACGCGGAGGGCGCCGACGTCGGGGGCGTCGTGCGCGTCCCTCCGGGACAGGCTCGGCGCGCTCGGGCACCCGGTGGCGTCAGCGGCCGCCCACGACGGCGAAGGCCCGCACCGGGAAGGTGCCGAAGCCGCGCACCTTCGGCGGCACCGCGGTGAAGCGGGCGCCGGTCGCGGGCAGGGCGTCCAGGCCCGTGAGGTGCTCGACGACGGGCACCCCCGCGGCGAGGAGGAGGCTGTGCGCGGGCCGCTCGCGCGAGCCCTCGACGTCGTCGATGTTCAGCGAGTCGATGCCGACGAGCACCGCGCCGGCGTCGATCAGCGCCTGCGCCCCGGCAGCGGTGAGGAAGGGCGCGCCGGCTGCGTACTCGGGCGTGGCGAAGTGCGCGTCCCAGCCGGTCGAGAGCAGGACCGCGGCGCCGGAGACGTCGACGCCGTCGAACGCGTCGCTGTCGATCCCGCGCCCGCCGGCCGCCCGCGCATCGACGACGACGGCGGGGAGATCGACCAGCGTCTCGAGGTCGAGCCCGGCCAGGTCGGTGCCGCCCGCGTAGCGGTGGAACGGGCTGTCGAGGTAGGTGCCGGTGTTGCCGATCATCTCGATGACGTCCAGCGCGAACTCGGTGCCCGGGGCGTAGGCGGCGCGCGACTCCTCACGGGTGAGGTGCGGCCGGATCCGCGGCGCGGGCAGCCCGGGGTAGGTCACCAGCCCGTCCGCGACGGTGTGGCTGAGATCGACGAGGCGGCGCGCGGAGGAGGTCATGCCTCCGATCGTGCCAGTGGCAGGATCACCGCGCCCCTCGAAGAACTGCCAACCCTCGCGCGAATATGGCCAGCCGTCGGCCACCTCGGGCGCGCGGAACCACCGCCGGCACGCGGAAACAACCGGATCCGGCGAGCCGAACCGCGAACCACGAGCCGAACATGCCCGGTTGAGCGCCGAGCGCACCTCCGGCTCGCTGAAGCACCTCCGGCACGCGAAAGCACCTCCGGCACGCGGAATGCGCCGACTCCTGCGAGCCGGAGGCGATTCCGCGAGCCGGAGGTGCGAGCAGACGCCGAGGCGTCGCCGAGCGGATGCCGACCCGGCTGCGCCGCTACTTCTTCGGCAGCGCAGCCGCGAGGTCCGCGATCAGGTCGCTCGCGTCCTCGATGCCGACCGACAGCCGCACCAGCGACTCCGACACCTCGAGCGGCGTGCCCTTGACCGACGCGTGGGTCATCTCGCTCGGGTAGCCGATCAGCGACTCCACGCCGCCGAGCGACTCCGCCAGCTGGAACAGCTCGGTCGACTCCGCGAACTTGCGCGCCGCGCGCGGGGTCGCCAGCTCGACCGAGAGCATGCCGCCGAACCCCGACATCTGGCGCTTCGCCAGCTCGTGGCCCGGGTGCGAGGGCAGCCCCGGGTAGTGCACGGCCGTCACGGCGGAGTGCCCGGCCAGGAACTCGGCGACCGCCTGCGCGTTCTTCGAGTGCCGCTCCATCCGGATCGCGAGCGTCTTGATGCCGCGCACGGTCAGCCAGGCGTCCATCGGGCTGGAGATCGCGCCGACCGCGAACTGCAGGAAGGCGACCTTCTCGGCCAGCGGGCCGGAGCGCAGCGCGAGCGCCCCGCCGACCACGTCCGAGTGCCCGCCGAGGTACTTCGTCGTCGAGTGCACGACCACGTCGGCGCCGAGCGCGAGCGGCTGCTGCAGCGCCGAGGAGGCGAAGGTGTTGTCGACGACCACGATCAGGTCGTGCGCGTGCGCCAGGTCGGCCAGCTCCGCGATGTCGCTGATGGTCATCAGCGGGTTCGACGGCGTCTCGACCCAGAGCATCTTGGTCTCGCCGGGGCGGATCGCGTGCTGCACCTCGCGCAGGTTCGACATGTCGACCGCGGTGTTGCTGATGCCCCAGGCCGCGTGCACCCGGTCGATCAGGCGGTGGCTTCCGCCGTACGCGTCGTTGCCGAGCACGATGTGGTCGCCGGGAGCGAGCGCCGCGCGGATCAGGGTGTCCTCGGCGGCGAGGCCGGAGGAGAAGGAGTAGGCGACGTCGGCGCCCTCGAGCGAGGCGATCAGCTCCTGCAGCGAGTCGCGGGTCGGGTTCGCCGAGCGGGCGTACTCGTAGCCGCCGCGGAAGCCGCCGATCCCGTCCTGGACGAAGGTCGACGTCATGTAGACGGGCGGGACGACCGCGCCGGTGGTCGGGTCGAACTCCTGACCGGCGTGGATGGCGCGGGTGTCGAAGTGCTGCTTCTTGGGCATGATCGCGGGGCTTTCCTGGTCGAGGGGGTGGAGAAGAAGGGGAGGGGGCGGCACTCAGGCCGTCGCGAACGACAGGAGGTCCTGCCGGGTGATCACGGCGACGGGCTTGCCCTCGTCGGTGACGAGCAGGGCGTTCGCCTCGCTCAGCGCGGCGCGGGCCGCCGTGATGCTCTCGCCGAGGCCGATCAGCCGGAGCGCGTCGCCGGCGGAGGCGCCGATCGGATCGGTCATCGAGGTCGCGCCGCTGAAGACGCGGTCGAGCAGCTCGCGCTCGTCGACCGCTCCGACGACCTCGCCCATCACCACGGGCGGCTCGGCGGTGAGGACGGGCAGCTGCGAGACGCCGTAGGTCGTCATGATCTCGATCGCGTCCCGGACGGTGTCGCTGGGGTGCACGTGCACGAGGGCCGGCAGGTCGCCCGTGCTGGGGTTCGCCGCCCGCGCCGAGAGCACGTCGCGGACGGTGCCCTCCTCGCGGTGCTCGAGGAAGCCGTAGGAGCGCATCCAGCGGTCGTTGAAGATCTTGCCGAGGTAGCCGCGCCCGCCGTCGGGCAGCAGCACGACGACCACGTCGTCGGGTCCGAGCTCGGCGGCGGCCTTGAGCGCGACCGAGACGGCGAGGCCGCTCGAGCCGCCGACCAGCAGGCCCTCCTCGCGGGCGAGGCGGCGGGTCATCGCGAACGACTCCGCGTCGCTCGAGGCGATGATCCGGTCGACGACGCTCGGGTCGTAGGCGCTCGGCCAGAAGTCCTCGCCGACGCCCTCGGTGAGGTACGGCCGCCCGCCGCCGCCGGAGTAGACCGAGCCCTCCGGGTCGGCGCCGACGATCTGCACGCGGCCCTCCGACACCTCCTTGAGGTAGCGGCCGACGCCGCTGATGGTGCCGCCGGTGCCGACGCCCGCCACGAAGTGGGTGAGCTTGCCCGCGGTGTCGCGCCAGATCTCGGGGCCGGTGGTCTCGTAGTGGCTGAGCGGGCCGTTGAGGTTCGCGTACTGGTTGGGCTTGAAGGCGCCCGGGATCTCCCGCGCCAGCCGATCCGAGACGGAGTAGTAGGAGTCCGGGTCCTCGGGAGCGACGGCCGTCGGGGTGACGACGATCTCGGCGCCGTAGGCGGTGAGCACGTTCCGCTTGTCCTCGCCGACCTTGTCGGGCAGGACGAACACGCAGCGGTAGCCGCGCTGCTGCGCGACGAGGGCCAGGCCGATGCCGGTGTTGCCGCTGGTCGGCTCGACGATGGTGCCGCCGGGCTTCAGCAGTCCGTCGCGCTCGGCCGCGTCGATGATGCGGGTCGCGATGCGGTCCTTGGACGAGCCGCCGGGGTTGAGGTACTCCACCTTGACCAGGACGGTGGCCTGCACGCCGGAGGCGACCGGGCCGAGCTTCACGAGCGGGGTGTCGCCGATCAGGTCGAGCACCGAATCGGCGTACGCCATCCCGGTGTCCGGGCGTGCGGGAAGGGCTCGATCGAGGGTCATGCGGCCAGCGTATCAACCGCGGATCGGCGGATGACGGGGTCGACGAGACCCCCGGACGCGGCCCCGGAACGGTCCGCGGGAGAGTGGTCGAGCGCAGACGAGTGCCCTATCGTGGGGGTCCTCGCGTCACCGCCGACCGGAACGGACAACACCTGCAATGACCCCTCCGATCACCGCCACGACGCGGGGTCCGGCCGATGCACGCCTGCTCAGACTGCTCGGCCCCGCCATGGTGGCCGGAGTCGCCTACCTCGATCCCGGCAATGTCGCCAGCAATATGACGGCGGGCGCCCGCTTCGGCTATCTGCTCGTCTGGGTGGTCGTCCTCGGCAACCTGATGGCCTGGCTGATCCAGTACCTCTCGGCCAAGCTCGGCCTGATCACGGGCAAGTCGCTGCCCGAGCTGCTCGGCGAGCGCCTCCGCGGCCGCTGGGGCCGACGGGCGTACTGGCTGCAGGCCGAGACCGTCGCGATCGCCACCGACCTCGCCGAGGTCATCGGCGGCGCGATCGCGCTGAATCTGCTGTTCGGGCTGCCGCTGCTCGCCGGCGGGCTCGTGACCGGGGCCGTCTCGCTGGTGCTGCTGGTGATCCAGACCCGCGGCGGCGCGCAGCCGTTCGAGCGCGTGATCACGGCGCTGATGGTCGTCATCGCCGTCGGCTTCACCGTGGGCGTGGTCGTCGATCCGCCGGACGCGGGCGCTGCGGCGGCCGGGCTCCTCCCCCGCTTCGACGGCTCGGAGTCGGTGCTCCTCGCCGCGTCGATCCTCGGCGCCACCGTGATGCCGCACGCGATCTACGCGCACTCCGCCCTCGCGCGCGACCGCTTCGGCCGCGTCGACGGGGTGACCGCCCGCCGGAGGATCCTCACGGCCACTCGGATCGACGTCACCGTCGCGCTCGCGATCGCCGGCACCGTGAACCTCGCGATCCTCCTGCTCGCCGCGCACTCGCTGTCCGGCGTCGCCGGCACCGACAGCCTCGAGGGCGCGCACGCCGCGATCGGCGCGGCCCTCGGCCCGGTCGTCGCGACGCTCTTCGCGGTCGGGCTGCTCGCCTCCGGCCTCGCCTCGACCTCGGTCGGCGCTTACGCCGGCGCCGAGATCATGCACGGGCTGCTGAACCTGCGCGTGCCGCTCGTCGCCCGCCGCCTCGTCACGCTGATCCCGGCGCTGATCGTCCTCGGGATCGGCTTCGACCCCACCCGCGCGCTCGTGCTCAGCCAGGTCGTGCTCTCGTTCGGCATCCCGTTCGCGCTCGTGCCGCTCGTCGCCCTCACCCGCGACCGCGCCCTGATGGGCGACCAGGCGAACCGCTGGTTCACCACCCTCGGCGCGATCCTCGCCGCCCTCTTCCTGATCGTCCTCAACGGCCTGCTCCTCTGGCTGACCTTCACCGGCTGACCCGCGGCGGATCTCGATACGCCCTCTCCGAGGGCTACTCGATCAGCATGAAGGCGGAACATGCTGGTCGAGTAGCCCCGAAGGGGCGTATCGAGACCCACCCGCCCGAAGCACTCCCACCCCGCATTGATCCGATCCGGAGCCTCGCTCGTTATCCTCTGAGAGCGCCTCTCAGGCGCCTGCGCCTCCCCCGGCGCGCCACCCCGCGATCAGAACGAGAGACGCCACCGTGCCCAAAGACACGATGTCCGCCAAGAACCGCGCCCGCCAGGACAAGGTCGAGGCCTACAAGCGCGAGCAGGCCAAGCGCAAGCGCAGCGGCCGGATCTGGATCTGGTCGCTCTCGGCACTCGCCGTCGTCGCGATCGGCGGCATCGTCGCGGTCACCGTCCTCGGCAACCAGCAGATCGTCGAGGCCCGGCAGATCGACGGCCTGCAGACCTTCGAGAACGACGCGACCCACGTCGCCGGCACCGTCGACTACGAGCAGACCCCTCCCGCGGGCGGCCCCCACAACGCCGTCTGGATGAACTGCGGCGTCTACAACGAGCCCGTCCCCAACGAGAACGCCGTGCACGACCTCGAGCACGGCGCCGTCTGGGCGACCTACGACCCGTCCCTCCCGCAGAGCGAGGTCGACGCCCTGATCGCCGCGATGCCCGAGACCTACGCGGTCGTCTCGCCCTACGAGGGTCTCGACTCCCCGATCGTGCTCAGCGCCTGGGACGCCCAGGTCGCGATCGACTCCCCCGAGGACCCGCGCATCGACGCGTTCATCGAGCGCTTCTGGCAGTCCTCGACCGCGCCCGAGCCCGGTGCCCCGTGCACCGGAGGCATCGATGCGCCCGGCAAGCAGTAGGGGCCGCCTCCTCGTCGCGGCCGTCGCCGTCGTCGCCCTGCTCCTGGGCGCGGCGGGCGGCTACCTCTTCGGCGCCCTCGCCCCGTTCTCGTCCTCGGCCACCCCGTCGACGACGAGCGCGGAGGCCGGCTTCGCCCGCGACATGCAGGTGCACCACCTCCAGGGCGCCGAGCTGGCGATGATCGCGCGGGACCGCAGCGCCGACGACGAGGTCCTCACCGTCTCGAAGGACATCCTGCTCACCCAGCAGCAGCAGGCCGGTCAGCTCTTCGGCTGGCTGAACTCCTGGGGCCTCCCGCAGGCGGCCCCCGAGCCGTCGATGACCTGGATGGGCCGGCCGACCCTCGCCGGCGCCGCCGACGAGCACTCGTCGATGGGCATGTCCACCGAGGAGGACGTCGTCCCCGAGAGCATGCCGGGCCTCGCGACGCCCGAGCAGATCGCCGAGCTGAGCACGCTCACCGGCCGCGACTTCGACCGCCGGTTCCTCGAGCTGATGATCGCCCACCACCGCGGCGCGATCGACATGGCCGAGGCCCTGCTCGCCCGCAGCCGCGCCACCGTCGCCACCGACTTCGCCTCCTCCGTCGTGAAGGCCCAGGAGGCCGAGATCTCCCTGATGGAGCAGATGCTCGCCGACCGCCCGGCGGTCTGACCACGATGTCCTATCGGCACCGTCTCACCAGTGAGACGGACCGGAGTAGTGTCTCAGTCATGAGACTCAGCGAGCTGGAGACGGCGCAGAAGGAGCTCGGCTACTCCGTCGATCTCCTCGCCTCCCGTGCGGGTCTCTCGCGTGCCACCGGCTACCGGATCCTCTCGGGGCAGACCGACCCGCGCCTCGACGACCTGCGGGAGCTCCTGCTCGCGGCGGGCCTCGATCTCGATCTATCGGTCCGGCCCCTCTCCGATCCGCACGCGGCGTCGGCCGCGCGCGCGATGCTCGGAGACCTCTCGGTGGCCCCTGGCGACGAGGAGATCGCGGCCTGGACCGCTCGGCTCACCCGGTACTCGCGCGGGGAGACGGCGCTCCTCCTCGGCGAGGCCGGTCGAGCGTCCGCGCCGCAGCACCGGCCGGGTGCCGTCGCCCTCGCAGGCTCGCGCTGGAGCATCGACCGCCTCGCCTCCGCGGGGCACGCCTCGGAGGAGCCGTGGGCGCTCTCCGGAGCGGCCGCCTTCGATGCGATGGGGTACGACCTGCAGGGGGTCTCGGTGCTGTGGACCACGGACCCGCGCCGGGTCTCACAGCTGCTCGCCGACACTCTGACGCCGACGACCACCGAGCACGCCGACGTCCTCGTGGTCCCCGCGCCCGCGCCCCTGTTCCAGGGCGCGGTCGACGTCGAGGGAGTCGTCCTGGTGTCCCCGCTGCAGGCGGTGCTCGACGGCATCGGCCTCGGCGGTGACCTGGCGGCGATCGCCTCGGAGCTGGGACGGGAGTGGTCGTGACCGACGAGCAGCGACCCGGACCCGGCTACCGGCGTCGCCCCACGGGCGGACGGACCGGAGGACCGGCGGACCGCGCACTCCCCGCCGCGGACAGCGCCCTCCTGCGCGAGCGGACCGGCATCACCTGGACCGCGTCGACGATCGAGTGGGACCGCCTCGTGGCGACCACGTCCGAGCGGGCCCGCTTCCGCTTCCGCGCCTCGCTGCCCGACCTCGTCTGGAACGCCGCCGCGCTCGAGGGCAACACCTTCACCCTCCCCGAGGTGCGGACCCTCCTCGAGGGCGTGACCGTCGGCGGCAAGCCGCTGGCCGACGAGGAGCAGGTCCTGGCGCTGAGCCAGGCGTACAGCGATCTGGACCAGCTGGTCGGCCGGAGTGCCTTCGCCCTCCGCAAGGACGTGTCGGACACCCTCCACCGCACGGTCGCGGCGAAGGAGGCGATCGAGTCCGGCCACTTCCGCGGCGAGGGAATCGTCTCCGGCGGCGGCAGCGTGCGCCTCGCGAACGGCGGCTTCGTCGCCGGCGTCGAGCACGGGACCGGCGGCGAGGCACTGATCGAGCGCTTCGACTCGCTCGTCCGCTTCCTCGAGACGCTCCCCGACCCGAGGGAGCGGGCCGTGGCCTACTTCGCGGCCGCGACACGCAGCCAGTTCTACTTCGACGGCAACAAGCGCACCGCCCGCCTGATGATGACGGGAGTGCTGATGAGCGCCGACATCGACGCCGTCAACATCCCCTACAGCCGCCGCCTCGAGTTCAACCGCGCCCTCGACGAGCTGTTCGAGACGGACGACGCGACCACGCTGATGCGCTTCATCGTCGACTGCACCTGACGCGGACCCCGCGTGCCGCCGCTGACGCGCGTCAGGAGCTGAGGGCGGTCTCGACCTGCTGGGCGTAGAGGGAGGCGTACAGGCCGCGGCGCTCGAGCAGCTCGGGGTGGGTGCCCGACTCGACGATGCGGCCGCCGTCGACGACGTGGATGACGTCGGCCGAGACGACCGTCGAGAGGCGGTGCGCGATCGCGATGGTGGTGCGGCCGCGGGCGGCGTCGTCGAGGGCGGTCTGCACGATCCGCTCCGAGACGGTGTCCAGCGCGCTGGTCGCCTCGTCGAGGATGAGGACGGCCGGGTCCTTCAGCAGCACCCGCGCGATCGCGAGGCGCTGCTTCTCGCCGCCGGAGAGCCGGTAGCCGCGCTCGCCGACGAGGGTGTCGTAGCCGTCGGGGAAGGACGCGATCGTGTCGTGGATGTTCGCGGACCGCGCGGCCGCCTCCAGCTCCTCCTGCGTCGCGCCAGGACGCGCGTAGCGGAGGTTGTCGGCGATCGTGGCGTGGAAGAGGTAGGTCTCCTGGCTGACGATGCCGATGTGCGAGACGAGCGACTCCTGCCGCAGCTCCCGGACGTCCGTGCCGGCGAAGCGGACGGAGCCCTCGGTGACGTCGTAGAGCCGGGGCACGAGGTAGGAGATGGTCGTCTTGCCGGCGCCGGAGGGACCGACGAAGGCGACGAACTCGCCCGGCGCGATCGAGACCGAGACGTGGTCGAGGGTCGGCCGGACGTCGTCGGTCTGGTCGGGGTAGCGGAAGACGACCTCGTCCAGCTCGACGCGGCCGAGCTCGCCGTCGACGTCGCGGGCACTCGCGCGATCGGCGATGGCGGGCCGCAGGTCGAGGTACTCGAAGATGCGGGCGAAGAGCGCGCCGGCGGTCTGCAGGTCGAGCGCGACGCGCATCAGCCCGAGCAGCGGCCACATCAGCCGGGCCTGCACGGTGGTGAAGGCGACGACGGTGCCCGCGGTGACGGTCGTCCCGCCGAGGATCAGCCAGGCGGCGACGAGGTAGACGACCACGGGGATCACCGAGAGGAAGATCTGCACGGTCGCGAAGAACCACTGCCCGGACATCTGCTGGCGGACCTGGAGGTCGATCTGCCGGCCGTTCTCCTCGGCGTAGCGGGTCACCTCCGACTCCTGGCGGCCGAAGCTCTTGGCGAGCAGGATGCCCGAGACGCTCAGCGTCTCCTGCGTGATCGCCGTCATCTCGGACAGCGACTCCTGCGTCTTCGTGGCGATCCGGGCGCGGACCTGGCCGACCCGGCGCTGCGCGATCACGAGCACCGGGGTGAGCACCACCGCGACGATCGTCATCTGCCAGGAGAGCAGGAGCATCGCGACGACGGCCGCGATCACGGTGACGGTGTTGCCGAGCACGCTCGAGACGGTGTTGGTGAGGACGCTGGCCACGCCGCCGACGTCGTTGGCGAGGCGCGACTGGATGACGCCGGTGCGGGTGCGGGTGAAGAAGCCGAGCTCCATCGCCTGGAGGTGGCGGAACAGCCGGATGCGCAGCTCGCCCATCACGCTGTTGCCGACCGTGGCGGTGAGGAAGGTCTGCCAGACGCCGAGCACGGCGGAGACCACCCAGATCAGCACCATCACGCCGACGAGCTCGAGCAGCACGGGGAGGTTCGGGCGGCCGCCGGGCGGGAAGAGCCCGCGGTCGAAGGCCAGCTGGGTGAGCAGCGGCGGCACGACGGTGAGGGCGGCGCCGACGAGCACGAGGGCGACGGTGAGCGTGAGCTTGGTGCGGTGGGCGCGGAAGAGCGAGGCGATCCGGGAGAAGAGGTGGTCGATCCTCGGAGCGTCGGAGTTCTTCCGCCGCTGGGCGTCGGGGTCGCTGCTGGAGATCTTCCCGCGCACCGCGCCCGCGCGCATCCCGCCGCCGCTCGCGACGTCACCCATCCTGCTCATCGCTCGACCATAACCCCGGCCGCCGACACCGCCCGCGGCTTCCGCCCACGGCGAAGATGTGCTCAGCGGCGGGCGGTCGTCGGCGCCCCGGCCGGCCATGACGGGCCGCGTTCGCGGACTCGACTCACCGGGTCTCGATACGCCGCGTCCCGCGGCTACTCGACCAGCATGGAGCGCCGACCGTTCGCATCCCGCCGATCGGTCCACCGCCGGGCCAGCGCCCGCACTCATGCTGGTCGAGTAGCCCCGCAGGGGCGTATCGAGACCCGACGTCACCAGCACGGCCGGTCTGCAGATTCGCGTTCTGACGGTGGTGGATCTCGATACGCCCGCTTCGCGGGCTACTCGATCAGCATGTCCGGGACGGCGGAAGGCCCGGGCCCTGCGTGAGCAGGACCCGGGCCTCCGGTGCAGAGCGTCAGCCCTTGGTCGCGCCGGCGAGGAGGCCGCGGACGAAGAAGCGCTGGAGGGCGAAGAACACGATCAGCGGGACGATGATCGAGATGAACGCGCCGGCCGTGAGGAGCTCCCACGACTGGCCGTACGAGCCCGAGAGGTCCTGCAGCGCCTTCGTGATCGGCAGCCCCTGCCCGGAGGTGAAGACCGTCGCGACCAGCAGGTCGTTCCAGACCCAGAGGAACTGGAAGATGCCGAACGAGGCGATCGCCGGGACCGACAGCGGCAGCACGATGCGGAAGAAGATCTGGCCGTGGCCGGCTCCGTCCACGCGTGCCGCCTCGATGACCTCGCCGGGGATCTCCGAGATGAAGTTGTGCAGCATGAAGATCGCGAGCGGGAGCGCGAAGATCGTGTGCGCGATCCACACCTTCGCGTACGAGCCGTCCAACCCGTTCACCCCGAGTCCGGGGAGGATGTAGAGGTTGCCGATGCGCAGGCCGTCCGAGAACAGCTGCAGCAGCGGCACGAGGGCCATCTGGATCGGCACGATCTGCAGCGAGAACACGAGCACGAAGAGCGTGTTGCGGCCCTTGAAGTCGATCCACGCGAAGGCGTAGGCCGCGAGGCTGGCGATCGTGATCGGGATCAGCGCCGCGGGCAGCGTGATGACCAGCGAGTTCACGAACGCCTTGCCCAGGGTCAGGCTGTCGCCGGAGTTGAGCGCGTTCGCGTAGTTGTCGAGGGTGAAGCCGGGGTTGGCGAAGATCGTCCACCAGCCGGTGGTCTTGATGTCGTTCGCGGGGCGGAACGACGAGATGAACAGCCCGAGGGTCGGGATGGTCCAGATCGCCGCGATGATCGCGGCCGCGAGGGTCGCTCCGCGCGAGGTCGTCGCCTTGCGGACCTTGCCGCTGGCCGCCTCGATCTTCGACTCGCCGCGGGCGAGCGCGCGCTCGGTGCTGCGGTCGACCGGAACCTGGATCGGAGTGGGCGTGACGCTCATCGGATCTCCCTCTGCTTGGCGAGCTGGCGGGCGTTGTAGACGACGATCGGGAGCACGAGCAGGAACAGGATGACCGCGAGGGCCGCGCTGTAGCCGCTGCGGGCGCCGAGCTGGAACTGGCGCACCATCTCGAAGGCGAGGACGGTGGTGTCGGAGCGGCCGCCGGTCATCGCCGAGACGATGTCGAAGACCTTCAGCGACGCGATCGAGATCGTGGTCAGCACGACGACGATCGAGGAGCGGATGCCCGGGACGACGACGTTCCAGAACGACTGCCAGGCGTTGGTGCCGTCCAGCGACGCCGCCTCCAGCTGCTCCGAGGGCACGCCCTTGATGGCGGCCGAGAGGACCGTCATCGCGAAGCCGGCCTGGGTCCAGATCAGCACGACGACGAGGAAGAGCGTGTTCCACGGCTCGAGGCCCAGCCAGTCGACGGGAGCGCCGCCGAACGCGGTGAGGATGCCGTTGAGGACACCGATCTGCTCGCCCTGGCGGGTGTCGTAGAAGAACTTGAAGATGATCGAGGCGCCGACGAACGAGATCGCCATCGGCATGAAGACCAGCAGCTTGAAGAACTTCTCGCCGCGGCTCTTGTCGATGAAGACCGCGTAGGCGAGGCCGATCGCGGTGGCGGTGATCGGGGCGAGGAGCACCCAGACCACGGTGTTGAGGAAGGCGGTGACGCCGTCGGGGCTGGTGAAGACCCAGATGAAGTTGTCGAGGCCGGCGAATCCGGAGCCGTCGTTCTTCATGAAGGCGTTCAGCGCGGTCGTGATCGTCGGGTAGATCAGACCGATCAGGATGAAGAAGGCGGCCGGGGCCATGAACGCGATCAGCTGCAGTCCGTAGCCCGCGCCTTTGCGGGACCGGAAGTCGAGCAGAAAGAGGATGCCGCCGATGACCGCCGCGACGACCGCGACCCACATCACCGAGTTGTAGAGGCCGAACGCGAGGAGGAGGACCACCGGGAGGAGGACCGTGACGGCGAGGCGGAGGATCGTGTAGCCGGTGCCGCGCCGCGGGGCGATCTCGACGAAGAAGAGGATGATCGCGACGACCGCCGCGAACGCCAGAAGAATGATGGGGATCTGCGCGAGCGGGGGGATGCTCGCCAGCCACTGGAAGAAGCCGGACATGGACGCCCTTTCGAGTGCGACTCTGAACTCTGGTGAGGCCCGGTCCGGCCGGACCGCGGGTGCGATCCGGCCGGACGGGCATCGGTCGAGGGCCGCCGCTCCGGGGAGCGACGGCCCTCTCCGCGACTGCTAGGAGGTGTAGCCGGCCTGGATCTCCTCGAGGACCTGATCGGTGCTCGAGCCGTCGATCCAGTCGACCATGCCCTTGAAGAAGCTGTCGGAGCCGACGGCCTTGGGCATGAGGTCCGAGGCGTCGAAGCGGAACGTGGTGTTCGGGTCCTGGAGGATCGCGATGGAGTCCTTCAGCACGTCGCTGCCGGCGTTCTCCGGGTCGAGACCCGTGTTCGCCGAGATGACGCCGCCGAGCTTCACGCGGCTGTTGGCCCAGTCCGCGCTGGCCAGGTACTCCTGGACCTTCGCGGTGTCCTCGTCGTTCGAGAACGCGGCGACCATCTCGCCACCACCGGTGACGGCCTGGTCGGCGTCTGCGCTGATCGGCGGGGTGAGGAACGCCCACACGTCGCCGTCCTCGGCCACGTTGGCGCCGGCCGAGGTCAGGAAGCCCTCGAAGAACGACGCCTGGTGGGTCAGCGCGCAGGTGCCGTTGGCGACGTTCTGCGCGACGTCGCCGAAGGCGGTCGAGTTGATCGAGGAGACGTCGCCGTAGCCGGCGTTCACCAGCGTCGGGTCGAGGAGGATCGAGCCGACCTTGTCGAAGGCCGCCTTGATCTCGGGGTCGGTGAACGGGGTGTCGCCCGCGACCCAGGAGTCGTACACGTCGGGGCCCGCCTCGCGGAGGACGGCGTCCTCGATCCAGTCGGTGCCCGGCCAGCCGGACGCCTCACCGGAGTTGAAGCCCGCGCACCAGGACGGTCCGCCGGTCTTCTCGGCGATGGTCTTGCCCAGCGCCTCCATCTCGTCCCAGGTGGTGGGAACGGAGACGCCCCACTCGGCGAACTTCTTCGGCGAGTACCAGATGTAGCCCTTGACGGAGGCCATCAGCGGCGCGCCGTACTGGGTGCCGTCGACCTGGCCGTACTTCTGCCAGTCCTCGGACCAGTTGTTCTGGACGTTGGTCAGGGCGCCCTCGGGCAGCTCCTGGACCTTGCCCGAGGCGACGGTGTCGGCGAGCAGACCCGGTTGCGGGAAGATCGCGAGGTCGGGGGTGTCGCCACCCTGGACCTTGATGCCGATCTGCTTCTCGAACTCCTTGTCGCCGGTGTATTTGATGTCGATGCCCGACTCCTTCTCCCAGTCCGCCCAGGACTGCTCGAGAAGGGTGGCCTCGTCGCCGTTGATGGTGCCGTAGATGTTGACGACGCCGTCGGCCGTGCCGACGGAGCCGGCGGCGCTGCCGCCGCCCGCGTTCGGGTCGTTGGGGTCGCTGCTGCTCGAGCAGCCGGCGAGGGCGATCCCGGCCGCTGCGAGAACGGCGACGGGAAGGGTGATACGGCGGTGCAGGGATGACCGCATGGTTCCTCCTCATTGAGTGGTGGTTCAGCCGAGGGCCGGTGCCGTCCGGCGGGCCGGCGGGCTGAGGCGACTCGAAGCAGGTGCTGCGACGACTCGGATGCTGTTGGTGGTTCCGTGCGGAGACTCTCCGAGCGGAACACCGGGTTCGTGTGGCTCGGGCCTCCACGGAGGGAAACCTTTCCACAAGATCGATGAAAGCACAACGGCGGTGATAGAGCGCTCTCTGAGATAACGATCCGGCGACGAACCGCGGGAATCCGGGCCGATGGACGGCCGGAGATCGATCTCGATGCTCCGGCCGCCCCGCGCGCGGGGTATAACTTTCTGGAACCGTTTCCAGCACCGACGCCGGACGGTCCGGGAGGAACGCCGTGCCAGGCATCGAAGAGGTCGCCGAGCTCGCGGGAGTGTCGAAGGCGACCGTCTCGCGCGCCCTGAGCGGCCGCGGCTACGTCTCCGCCGGGACGAAGCAGCGGGTCGAGCACGCCGCGTCGAGCCTCGGCTACGTCGTCTCGGCCAACGCCTCGAGCCTCGTCACCGGCCGCAGCAACAACGTCGCCGTGATCATCCCGGTGATCAACCAGTGGTTCTTCGGCGGGATCATCGAGGGCATCGAGCGCGCCCTGCTCGCCGCCGGCTACGACCTGCTCCTCTACAACATCGACAAGCACCACGACGCGCGCCGCAGCGTCTTCGAGTACTACCTCGTCCGCAAGCGCGTCGACGCGATCGTCGCCGTGACCCTCGAGATCTCGCCCGACGAGACGGAGGCGCTGCTCGCCCTGGGCAAGCCGATCGTCGGGATCGGCGGCTCACTCCCAGGCATCCCGACCTTCAGCATCGACGACGTCGCCGCGGCCCGGCTCGCCACCGAGCACCTGCTCTCCCTCGGCCACGAGCGCATCGTGCACATCGGCGGGCTGGCGGAGGAGGAGATGGACTTCCACGTGCACACCAAGCGCCACGAGGGCTTCTCGCAGGCCCTCGCCGCGGCGGGACTCGAGCGCGGAGCCGGCCACTTCGTGCCCACCCGGTTCGACATCCCCGGCGGGCACCGGGCCGGACGTCAGGTGCTGGGCGATCCGCGGACCCGGCCGACCGCGATCTTCGCCGCCTCCGACGAGATCGGGATCGGGATCATCCTCGCCGCCCGCGAGCTCGGGCTCTCGGTGCCGGAGGACGTCTCGATCATCGGGATCGACGACCACCCGCTGGCCGAGCTGTTCGGCCTGAGCTCGATCCGGCAGGACCCGCGGCAGCAGGGCGAGCTCGCCGTCGCCCTCGTGCTGGAGGCGCTGGCCGCGATCGCCCGGGGCGAGGCGCCGCCGCCCGCCCGGCACACGACCATCCCCGCCTCGCTCGTCATCCGCACCAGCACCTCGGCGCCGCGGGGCGCGAGAATCGGAGCATGAGCGACTCCGAGTCCCCCTCCCCCGTCGTCCGCGATGCGCCCGAGCGCTCCCGCTTCGAGATCTCCGTCGGCGGCGAGACGGCCGGCTTCGCGGCCTACGTCCGCCAGGGCGACGAGGTCGTGCTGACCCACACCGTCGTCGACGACGCCTGGGAGGGGCACGGCCTCGGCAGCGTGCTCGCCCGCGCCGCGGTCCTCGCGGTGACGGAGGCGGGCGGCACGGTCGTCCCCCGCTGCCCCTTCATCGCGGCCTGGCTCCGCAAGCACCCGGACTCGGGCGCCCGCGTCCGCTGGCCCGAGGACTGACGCGGAGCGGACGCGCCCGGCGGTGCGCGCACCCCCCCTGCCGACGCGCCTCGCAGCGCGCGCTTCTTTGCTGATCGAGTAGCCCGCGCAGCGGGCGTATCGAGATCCGCGTCGTCGCTCAGGCCGGCAGGGTGCGCTGGCCGATCTCCTGGAGGGACCAGGTGTTGCCGTCCGGGTCGGCGAAGTGGGCGTACTTCACGCCGCCCATGTCCTGCACGTCCGACAGCTCGAGGCCGCGCTCGACCAGCTCGGCGCGCACGGCGGCAATGTCGTCGACGACGAGGTGCAGCCCGCGGACGACGCCGTCCTCCGGTCCGGGCCCCATCCCGGTGCCGATCACGATCGAGCACGCGGAGCCTGGCGGCGTCAGCTGGACGACCCGCATCGACGGCGAGGGCCGGACGTCGTGGTCGACGTGGAAGCCGACGACGTCCACGTAGAACGCCAGCGCCCGATCGACGTCGGAGACGGGCACGGGGACGAGTTCGAGTCGCATCTGCACGCGCTCATCCTGCACGAGTCGCTGACGACGGTAGGTCTCGATACGCCCCTCCGGGATACTCGACCAGCATGGAAGCACCGGAACGCGGTCGCTCCCTGCTGATCGAGTGGCCCGCGCAGCGGGCGTCTCCCTGCTGATCGAGTAGGCCGCACAGCGGGCGTCTCCTTGTTGATCGAGTAGGCCGCGCAGCGGGCGTATCGAGATCCACCACCGCCCGCAGTCACGGCAGACGACGGGCAGGCTCGAGACGCCCCGCTCAGGGCCACTCGACCAGCCGGCGTCACTTCCGGTAGGGCGGCAGGACGTCCAGCACGGTCACGGCGAAGTCGAGCATCTGGGTCGCGGAGGCGATGGCGTCGCTCACCTCGTCGACGTCGATCTCGGGGGCCCCGACCTGCGGGTACTCGGCGGCGTTCCGGGTGCGCCGCATCCACTCGAAGCGCGTGACGACGCGCCCCATCGGCGGGTCGAACTGCGCCCGGGCCGCTTCGGACACCGCGACGTGACCGCCCTGCGAGGTGGGTCGCAGCCCCTGGATCGCGAAGACCGCCGTGAGCGCCTTCCGGGCGGCGTCGTACGCGGCGCTGAAAGCCAGTTCGAGATCGTCCTCGCGGACCCTCTCCGCGGAGAGGACATGTCTCCGTGCCTGCTCGATCAGCCTCTCCGCGTGCTCGCGATTCGCAGGCACCTCCTCCATCCGCCGGGCAGTCAGCAGCGCATCGACGGTGTCCCGCCCCTTCTCCCACTGCAGGACTCCACTCATTCGGCCACTCCGTTCCCCACATCCAGCCGGACCAGCGGACGTGTCTTCAGCGTCTGGAGGAAGGGATCAGACGCCTCGTCCCATCGACGACGACTCACCGATCTGATGTCGACCTCGCGCCCGAGCTCGGACTGCGCCGCCGTCGCCGCGTCGAGCAGATCCGCCCGATCCGGTCCGCCGATGACGAGCACATCCACGTCGGCGGGATCGGCCCCCTCCTCACCCGCCATGCGGGCGGCCCACGACCCGTGGATGTAGGCCTCCTCGATGAGGGGGATCCCGCTCAGGACCCGGGAGAGGACGACTCGGGGTCCGTAGGCGTACTCCACGATGATCCGCACCGGCGCCGCCAGCGGATGCGCCTCGTTCGCGCGCACATAGCGGTTGCGGCCCGAACGACGCTCCAGCACGAAGCCGGAGGCGACGAGCCGCTCGATCTCCCTCTGCACCGAGGAGGGCGACGCCTCGATGCGCTCCGCGAGCGCACTCAGCGAGCTCTCGCCCGGCCGCAGCATCAGCGCCGCGAGCAGATTGCCCTGCAGGTCGGAGCGCAGCAGGGGCGCGATGGTCGGAACGGTCGATTTCACATTCCGGACGATATCACCTGCAATGCGCACTCGTCGAGGTTCTGTCGTCTTACATCGGGCGCCTCTTCCGGAGGCAGGCTCCCCATCAAGTTGATCGAGTAGCCCGCGCAGTGGGCGTATCGAGATCGCCCACCGTCAGCACTCACTGCTGACGATCGTGGGTCTCGATACGCCCCGTCGGGGCTGCTCGACCAGCAAGAGTGCGGGCATCCCCGCCCCATGCTGATCGAGTAGGCCGCGCAGCGGGCGTATCGAGATCCACCACCGTCGGCGGTCACGGCTGACGACCGCGGGTCTCGATACGCCCCTGCGGGGCTACTCGACCAGCATGTGCGCGCGCGAGAGCGCGCCGGGGTCAGTCGCGGGGGGCGACGACGAGGCGCTCGTGCATGATCTCGACGGCGCGCTCGAGGACGCGGCGGTCCTCCGGGCGGAGGTCGGCGAAGATCGGCGTGAGGGCGTCGCCCAGCTGGGTGCGCCACGCACTGAGCGCGGCGGCGCCGTCGGGGGCGAGGCGGATCTGCCAGGCCCGCGCGTCGGCCGGGTCGGCGATGCGGTCGAGCCAGCCGGCCTCGACGAGGTTCTTCACGATCTTGGTCATCGTGGGCTGCGAGACGCGGCTCTGGGTCGCCAGCTCGCCCAGGCGCATCGGCCCCATCGACAGCAGCACCGACAGGGTGCGCCAGACCGCCTGCGACTCCTGGTTGTCGGTGGCCTGCGCCGCGAGGCGGGTGATCCGGTGCGTCACCGAGACGAAGTCGCTCAGCAGCTCGCTCAGCGAGACCTCGCTGGGCGGCACGTCGCGGGCCGGCAGGCCTGCGAGCGGATCGATAGCAGTCACCCGCCGATTCTAGAGGCTGCGTCGCGCGGCACCGGCGAGGCCGATCACCCCCGGTCGGGGACGCCGGGGCGGAGACGACAGCGCGGCGAGGACAGGGCGACGGCGAGCGGGAACGACGAAGGGCGCCGCCTCCGAGGAGACGACGCCCTTCGCCGGTGGGCCTGCCCGAGGGAGGACCCGTGCACCCTGACGGGTGCGAGGGGATTACTTGACGGTGACGGTCGCGCCGGCGGCCTCGAGCTGGGCCTTGGCCTTCTCGGCGGTCTCCTTGTTGACGGCCTCGAGGACAGCCTTGGGGGCGCCGTCGACGACAGCCTTCGCCTCGCCGAGGCCGAGGCTCGTGAGCGCGCGGACCTCCTTGATGACCTGGATCTTCTTCTCGCCGGCGGCCTCGAGCACGACGTCGAACTCGGTCTGCTCCTCGACCTCTTCGGCCGGGGCGGCCGGGCCGGCGACACCAGCAGCGGCGACGGGCGCGGCGGCGGTGACCTCGAAGACCTCTTCGAACTTCTTCACGAACTCAGAGAGCTCGATGAGCGTGAGCTCCTTGAAGGCCTCGATGAGCTCGTCCTGCGTGAGCTTTGCCATGATTTTTCTCCTTGTTGTTTCTTGTCTACGAACCGCGTGCGCACTGCCTCCCGGAGGGAAGCGTCAGCTCGCGGACTCCTGCTTCTCGCGCAGTGCCTCGACCGTGCGAACGGCCTTGGACAGCGGCGCCTGGAACAGGTAAGCGGCACCGAAGAGCGAGGCCTTGAAGGCGCCGGCGAGCTTGCCGAGCAGCACTTCACGGGACTCGAGGTCGGCGAGCTTTCCCACCTCTTCCGCGGTCAGCGGGTTACCGTCGAAGTAACCGCCCTTGACCACGAGGAGAGGGTTTGCCTTGGCGAAGGCACGCAGCGACTTCGCGACGGCGACGGGGTCGCCGTGCACGAACGCGATGGCCGAAGGGCCAGCGAGCTCGGCGTCGAAGGACGAGATCCCGGCGTTGTTCGCCGCGATCTTGGTCAGCGTGTTCTTCACCACGGCGTAGGTCGCGTGCTCACTGATGTCCTTGCGCAGCGTCTTGAGCTGAGCAACAGTGAGACCGCGGTACTCGGTCAGCAGAACGGCGGTCGAACTCTGGAACTTCTCCGTGAGTTCGGCGACCGAGGCTTCCTTGTTCGCCATGGCTACTCCTGTGAATTCTCGTGCCGGTAGCCCGAAGGCACGCAAAGAAAAAGGCTCCGGCGCAGGAGCGCGGGAGCCTGGGGAACGCGATGAACGCGGAACACATCTCTTGCACACCTGCGCGGGCCATTCGCTTCGCGAATCCTTCGTCCGGCGGCGATCCGCTGGGCCTGGGCCCTGCTCGTGCGCACACCGGAAACCGGCGGTCTTTGGCTTCGGGAAGCGTACGACGTGGACGGGGCCGTGCGCAAGTCGGATCGACACGGGATGCTGGAGGGATGACCGGCCCGTCCTCCCCTCCCGTCCCCGAGCCCGGCGGGCACGCCGAAGGCGACCGCGCGACCGAGGGCGCGACGGTGAGCGCGACCGACGCCGCGATCGCCGCCGTCGAGGGCGAGCTGAGCACCCTCTTCAACCGGGTGCGCGACGCGATGCGCTCCGCCGCCGAGCGCCTGCACCCCGACCTCAGCACCGCCGGGTACCGGACGCTCGCCACCCTGGAGCGGCGCGGCCCGATGCACTCGGGCGCCCTGGCCGAGCTGCTCGAGACGGACAAGTCCTCGATCAGCCGGCAGATCTCGGCGCTCGACCGCCTCGGTCTGCTGCAGCGCTCCCCCGACCCGGACGACGGGCGCGCGACGATCCTCTCGGTGCCGCCGGAGACCGCCGAGCGGATGCGGGCGATCCGCAGCTCCCGCCAGGCGCTGATGCACGAGGAGCTGCGCCGCTGGGACGCGGGCGACGTCGAGCTCTTCGCCGTCCTCCTGCGCCGCATCACCGCCCTGGACATGCGCGGCGCTACCACCGAGCCCTCCCCCGGACAATCCGGGGCGGGCCCGGAGCCGACGGTGTAGCGTCCAGGGGGATGGAATCGCTCGCTCCTGCCTCCCTTCCCGGCGACGTCGACGGCGCTCTGGCCCTCGCCCGCACCCTCTCCGCCGACCCGCCGCGGCCCGGCACCGGCCGCACCGCCGAGCTGCACGGCCTGCTCGAGCGTCTGGCCCGGCACGACCTCGGCGTCGCCCGCGCGATCGAGCCGCACCTCGATGCGCTCGCGATCCTCGGCGAGGCGGGCCTGTCGGCCGCGGACCTCGGCGTCCAGGACGACGCGGTCTGGGGCGTCTTCGCGGCGGAGGGCGGCGACGAGCCGCTCGTCGCGACTCCCGAGGGCGACGCCTGGCGACTGGACGGCGTGAAGCCCTGGTGCTCGCTGGCCGGCCGCCTGGACGCGGCGCTGATCACGGCGCACGTCGGCGAGGGCCCCGGCGAGCGCCGCCTCTTCGCCGTGCGCCTCGGCGACGGCACCGCGACCCCGGAGGAGAACGCCTGGCACCCCCGCGGGCTGACCGAGATCCCGAGCGGGCCGGTGCGCTTCGCCGGTGCGCGCGCCCAGGAGGTCGGCGCTCCCGGCTGGTACCTCTCGCGACCCGGCTTCGGCTGGGGCGGGATCGGCGTGGCCGCCTGCTGGCTCGGCGGGGCCCGGGGCGTCGCCGCGACGCTGGCCCGGGCGGCCGCCCGCCGCGAGGATCCGCACCTGCTCGCGCACCTCGGCGCGGTGGACACCGCCCTGTCCGCCGGGCGGCGCGCGCTCGACGAGGCCTCGGCGCTGATCGACGCGGGCGAGGCCGAGGGCGCGCGCGGCGCGCTGCTGGCCAAGCGGGTCCGCGGCACGGTCGCGAGCGCCGTGGAGGAGATCCTGCTGCGCGCCGGCCGCGCGCTCGGACCGGCTCCGCTCGCGCTCGACGCGGAGCACGCGAAGCGGGTCGCCGACCTCGCCCTCTACGTCCGCCAGCACCACGCCGAGCGCGACGACGCGGCCCTGGGGCGAGCGGTCCTCGCCAGCGGCGAGACGGAGGAGTGGTGAGCCGCGTCATCGAGTTCGACGGTCACCTCGAGGGCACCCCGGTCGAGCGCTGGCGCGAGGACGGGCGGCTCGACCGGCTGCCGGTCCTGCCGGACGACGCACTCCTCTCCATCGACCGCGTGCTCGTCGTGGTCGCGCACGCCGACGACGAGACGCTCGGCTGCGGCGGCACGATCGCCCTGGCCCGCCGCCTCGGCGTCCCCGTGGACGTCGTGATCGTGACGGACGGCGGCGCGGCGCACGGCGCCTCCTCCCCCGGGGCCGCGGCCGCCCTCGTCGCCGAGCGGCGCGCCGAGGCCCGGGCCGCGCTCGACGAGCTCGGCGCCGGCTTCGGCCTCGCCTTCCTCGACGTCCCCGACTCAGGCACCCCCGAGCACCGCGACCGGATCCTCGCGGAGGTGCTCGCCCGCGCCGCCGCCGAGCCCGGCCGGGTCCTCCTGCTCTCCACCTGGACCGGCGACGGCCACCGCGACCACCGCGTCGTCGGCGAGGTCTGCGCCGAGGCGGCCGACGCCCTCCGCCACCCGCTGCTCGCGGCGCCGATCTGGCTCTGGCACTGGGCCGCGCCCGAGGACGCCGAGGTGCCGTGGCCGGCGCTCGTCCGCGTCCAGGCCGACGAGGACCTGCGGGAGCGGAAGGCCCGCGCCCGCGAGCGCTATCCGAGCCAGACGGCGCCGGGACCCGGCGGGATCGCCCCGGTCCTCCACCCGCGCTTCGTCCGGGCCTTCGCCGGCGACGACCGCCTGATCCGGGTCCGCTGATGGCCCGCACGGAGCTAGCGCACGGCGATCCGACCGACAAGTGGCGGAGAGAAGCCCCGATCCTGCCTAGGCTCGGGGGGACGGACGGGCGCGGCCCCGGCGACGAGGACACGGGGATGAGCTACTTCGACGAGCTGTACGAGCGGCACGAGGACCCCTGGGGGTACACGAGCCGCTGGTACGAGGAGCGCAAGCGCGCCCTCACCCTCGCGAGCCTGCCCGAGCGCCGCTACGACTCCGTCCTCGAGATCGGCTCCTCGATCGGCGTGCTGGCCGAGGCCCTCGCCGCGCGGGCCGAGCACCTGCTGGCGATCGACGTCTCCGCGGCCGCCGTGGAGCGGGCCGCCCGCCGGCTCGCGCCGCTCGCGCACGTGCGGGTCGAGCACCACGACATCACCCGCGGGGTGCCGGAGGGTCCGTTCGACCTGATCGTGCTCTCCGAGGTCGGCTACTACCTCGGTCGCGAGACCCTCGAGCGCACGCTGCGCGGAGTGCGCGACCGGCTCTCCGCCTCCGGCGAGCTCGTCACCGTGCACTGGCGGCACCCGATCGACGGCCTCGAGCTCGACGGCGACGCCGTCCAGAGCGCCGTCGCCGGTCTCGGCCTGCACCGCATCGCCCGGCACGAGGAGGAGGACCTCCTGCTCGAGGTCCACTCGCGCGACGGCCGCTCGGTCGCCCGGCGGACGGGGCTGCTGTGACCCGGATCGAGGAGCTGCTGGTGGTCGTGCCGGCCCACGACGAGGAGGAGCGGATCGGCGCCACCGTCGCATCGGTCCTCCGGAGCGCCGCGCACCTCGCCACGACCGCCCCTGACGTCGC
The DNA here is from genome assembly GCF_004011135.1 of Rathayibacter festucae DSM 15932. NCBI lineage: Bacteria > Bacillati > Actinomycetota > Actinomycetes > Micrococcales > Microbacteriaceae > Rathayibacter > Rathayibacter festucae. The sequence goes on from NZ_CP028137.1 coordinate 2,595,352, forward strand.
GGTCCGGCTGATCGTCGTGGCCGACGGCTGCACGGACGCGACCGTGGAGCGTGCTCGGGCCGCGGGCGCCGAGGTCCTCGAGCTCGAGCGCTGCGGAGTCGGCGCGGCGCGGGCGGCCGGGATCGCGCACGCCCTCGGCTCCGTCCCCGGCTCCGTCCCGGACGACCGGGTCTGGCTCGCGAACACCGACGCCGACACGGTCGTTCCGGAGGAGTGGCTGCTCGAGCACGTCGAGCACGCCCGCCACCACGACGCGCTGGTCGGCACGGTCCGGCCCGACCCGTCCGACCTCTCGCCGGAGATGTACGGCCGCTGGCAGCGCACCCGCGAGCGGGAGGAGTCGATCGGCAGCATCCACGGCGCGAACCTCGGCGTGCGCGCGAGCGCCTACCTGGCGGCGGGCGGGTTCGGCGGCGAGCCGCTGCACGAGGACGTCCTGCTGGTCGAGCGCCTGCACGCCGCCGGCGCCCGGGTGGGAGCGACCGACCGCGGCGAGGTGACCACCTCAGGACGCCGCCGCAACCGCGTGGACGGCGGCTACGGGCCCTACCTGCACGACCGGTTCGCGGACGCTCCGGTGCACTGACGCTCCCGCGAGCGCAGCCACCTCTGCTACAACGCGCGGGCGCAAGCAGATCCGCGAGGCCGTTGTCAACGGTCCGGGCCTGAATTGTCACGGCATCCGCAGGAGAGTGGAATGGGGGCCGAGCACGACCCTGTGCTCTCTCCGATGGAAGGGTCACCGCATGAATCCCCGCCTCGTCCTGCTGGCGCTCGTCGCACTCGCCGCGTACGTCTTCGGCGCCCGCGCCGGCCGCGGACGCTACGAAGAGCTCCGCCATCTCGCACTCGGCGTGTGGAACGACCCCGCCACGAAGAAGACGCGCAAGAAGCTCAAGAAGACCTCGAAGCGCGAGGCGAAGCACTTCACCGCGGTCGCCGACAAGGCACGCGCGAAGGTGCAGCGCTCACTCCGCTGATCGACATCATCTGCAAGGACGCCTTCACGACAGGCGTTGACGCTCGCACCGGAACGGCCGGTCGAGCACACTACGAAGGAGACACATCATGGGCATCATCGGTTGGATCGTTCTCGGCCTCATCGCCGGCGCACTCGCAAAGCTCATCCTGCCCGGCAAGCAGGGCGGCGGATGGATCATCACCATCATCCTCGGCATCGTCGGCGCCCTCCTCGGAGGCTTCATCGGCGGCGCGCTCTTCGGGCGCGACGACCCGATGGGCTTCAACCTCGTCAGCATCATCCTCGCTGTCGTCGGCGCCATCATCGTGCTGCTGATCTACGGCGCGATCACCGGCCGCAAGTCCCGCGCGTAGTCACGCGACCCTCGAAGGCCCCCGGCATCCGTGCCGGGGGCCTTCGTCGTTCCCCGAGCGTCCGATGGCGCCGGATGACCGCCGATGTTCGCCGGACGCGCAAGGCCTTGCACCTGGGAGGCCCCGGGGCGTGGACTGTACTCCGGCCGCAAGCTCTCCGACGCGGCCGATCCCCGGACGAAAGGACGCTCGAGTATGAGCACGGACGCGAACACTGTCCCCACGATCACCCTCAACAACGGAGTCGAGATCCCGCAGCTGGGCTTCGGTGTCTTCCAGATCGACCCCGCCGAGACCAAGGACGCGACGCTCGCCGCCCTCGAGGTCGGCTACCGCCACATCGACACCGCCGAGATGTACGGCAACGAGGCCGGCGTCGGCGAGGCCGTGCGCGCCTCCGGCCTCGACCGCTCCGAGGTCTTCGTCACCTCCAAGCTGAACAACGGCTTCCACGCCCGCGAGGACGCCCTGCAGGCGATCGACGACACCCTCGCCGAGCTGAAGTTCGACTACGTCGACCTCTTCCTCATCCACTGGCCGCTGCCGAAGGTCGGCGACTACCTGGAGACCTGGAAGGCGATGGAGGAGATCTACCGCAGCGGCAAGGCGAAGGCCATCGGCGTCTCCAACTTCCAGACCAACCACCTCAACCGGCTCCGCGCCGAGGCGACGATCGTCCCGGCCGTGAACCAGATCGAGGTGCACCCCTTCCTCACGCAGGAGGAGCTCCGCGCCTACGGCGTCGAGCACGGCATCGCGACCGAGGCCTGGTCGCCGATCGCGCAGGGCAAGGTCCTGGACGACGAGGCGATCGTGCGCATCGCGCACAGCGTCGACCGCTCCCCCGCGCAGGTCGTCCTGCGCTGGCACATCCAGCGCGGCGACATCGTCTTCCCGAAGTCGGTCACTCGCAAGCGCGTGGAGGAGAACTTCGCGCTCTTCGACTTCGAGCTGGACGACGAGTCGATGACCGCGATCTCCGCGCTCAACCGCGACGAGCGCACCGGCCCGAACCCGGACGAGTTCAACTACATCCCCAGCTGACCCTCGGCTGCTGAGCCGGCATCTCCGGCTCGCCCTCGCGCCTCCGGCTCGCGGGATCCTCGGATCCCCGCGAGCCGGAGGCGTCTCCGCGTGCCGAACCTCCCGCGGGAGACCTCCGGCACGCGGGATCACCCTCGGCACGCGGAAACCGCGGACTCCAGCGAGCCGGACACCGATCCGCGAGCCGAAGCTCCCCACACCCCACCTCCGGCACGCCGAATCACCCTCGGCACGCCGAAACCGCGGACTCCAGCGAGCCGGACACCGATCCACGAGCCGAAGGTCACCGCACCGCACCTCCGGCACGCCGAATCACCCTCGGCACGGAGAAACCGCGGACTCCAGCGAGCCGGACTCCGTTCCACGAGCCCGAGGTCGGCCGGGCGCAGCTCCGGCTCGCGGAAACAGCTCCGGCTCGCGGGATCCGTGGAGTCCTGCGAGCCGGAGAGTGTTCCGCGAGCCGGAGCGGCGCGGAGGCGGGTGGTGGCTACTGCGAGTCGCGCCAGGAGTGCTCGGGGGCGTAGCCGAGGACCTCGCGGGCGTGGTCGATCGAGAGCAGCGTGTCGTTCACGCCGAGCTCGCCGCGCAGCTCGACGCCGGGGAAGACCTCGGCGACCAGCTCGTCGTTCGGGCGGGTCATCACGGTGTCGGCCGCCGCGATGATGAAGCGGTCGAAGCCGGGCTCGCGGTGCGCGAGGGCCTTCTCGACCGCCTGGGCGCCGTCGCGGCCGTCGATGTAGCCCCAGAGGTTCCACTTGCGCAGCGTCGCGTCCGCGTCGAAGGACGGGAACTCGGCGTAGTCCTCCTCGTTCATCACGTTCGAGAAGCGCAGGCCGATGATGGTCAGGTCCTCGTGCCAGCGGCAGAGCTCGATCGCGAGCTGCTCCTCGAGGTGCTTGGTCAGCGAGTAGACCGACTCCGGGCGGGCGGGGTACTTCTCGTCGACCGGGATGTAGGGCGGCGGCACGTCGAACGGCAGGCCGAGGACCGTCTCGCTGGACGCATAGACGATGCTGCGGATGCCCGCGCGGATCGCCGCGTGGAAGACGTTGAAGGTCGACGACATGTTGTTCTGGAAGGTCGCGATGTCCGGGACGATGCCCGGCGCCGGGACGGCCGCGAGGTGCACGACCGCGTCGATCCCCTCGTAGCGGTCGCCCACGGCCTGCAGGGCGTCGACGACCTGCCCGTAGTCGGTGATGTCGATGCTGATGACGCCCTCGCCGCGGGTTCCCGCGCGGTCGAGGACGAAGACGTCGTGGCCGGACTCGCGGAGACGGGTGACGACGCTGCGGCCGAGTTTCCCGGATCCACCGGTGACTGCGATTCTCATGCCTCGAACGCTAACGGGCCGCGGGCCTGCGGACGAGGGGCTGGCGGATCAGCCCGCGACGTGGAGGGAGATGCCGTCGCCGACCTCGGGCGTCGTCTCGTCGGCGACGAGCTCGGTCCAGCGGCGCAGCACGGCGGCGCCGGCCTCGTCGTTGATCGCGCCGTCGACCACGAGGATCGGGTACGGCTTGTCCGGGACGCCCTCCGCGGGGCGGACGTCCACGTGGGCGACGTCGTAGGCGTGCTCGGAGAGCCAGTCGGCCATCGCGTAGTCGCTGCGGGAGTCGCCGACCGTGCGCCAGCGCTGCGGGATCGGGCCGGTGGCGCCGAGCAGCTCGACGGCGCGCTGGGCGCCGAGGTCCTTGCCGAGGCGGTTGGACTCGATGTCGGTGGAGATCACGGTCGGGTCGATGCGGTACTCGACGGCGCCGGTGTCGTTCGGGTAGCGGATGCCGCGGCGCTCGACGCCGAGGCCGGCCGCGGTCATGATCTGCAGGGCGTCGGCGTCGAAGACGAGCTGGCGCTCGAGGTAGTCCTCGCTGGAGAGGTCGACGAGCTGCTCGGCCGAGACCATCGCGCGCTTGGTCTCGTCGAAGAAGACCAGGTCGTCGTAGTCCTCGCGGATCATCCGCTCGAGGTCGCGGGCGACCGCCTCCGGGATCGCGAGCGACTCGTCGACGATCGGCTCGGAGGTGCCGCGGTAGTCGACGGTGAACCAGACGGCGCCCTTCTCGCAGACGCAGACGATCCGCGCGTCGGCCGAGACGCCGCGCTCGAGGAGCGGCGGCAGCACGCGCTCACGCAGGAACGCGTCGGAGCGGCCGGTGTTGAAGACGAGCGGGATGCCGGCGTTCGCGAGCGCGACGAGGTCGTCGGCGATCGAGTCGATGGCGATCGTGCGGCTGATCGGGCTGGCGATCGGGCCGTCGACGTCGAGGAGCAGGCCGAGCGGAGGCGGGGTGGAGGTCATCGTCTCCATTCTGCCGTGCGGGCGCGTCCGGCCGTCCCCGCGAGATGCCACTTGTGCACGCTTTCCTCGGCGTGTCGCATGCACAAGTGGCATCTCGCGGCGGGGAGGAGGTCAGTCCGTGGGGAGGACGAGGGTGCGCTGCGTGAGGGTTCCGTCGGGGGACTCGACGGCGAGGGTGATCAAGGTCTCGGCGTCGCGGCAGGGGACGGAGAGGGCGGAGTAGCCGGTCGCGCTGAGGTCGACGGCGGTGCCGGACTGCGCGTCGGTGGTGCCGACGGCGAGGCGGGCGGAGACGCCGCCCTCGGTCTGCCAGGAGAGGGCGACGGGGACGGAGGCGGTGCGGTCGCCGGCGCAGTCGATCGTCGCGGGCGAGGCGGTGAAGGAGACGACGGCGGCCGCGGCGGTGGCGGAGCCGGGGGCGGGGGCGGGGGCGGCCGAGGCGACGACGCCCTCGGTCGGCGAGGTCTCGGTCGGGGAGGTCTCGGTCGGGGCGTCGGTGGCCGTCGGTTGCGTCGCGGTCTCCGTGGACTCGGCCTCGGTGGGCGCGGTCGACGGGGCGGCGGCGGCCGAGGCGGAGGGGGCGACCGGGGTGGACGTCGGGGCTCCGGCGCCGTCGGCCGGACGGACGAGGAGGACGATCGCGACGATCACGGCGACGAGACCGAGGACGGCGAGGACGATCCCGAGGGTGCGGGCGGTACGGGGCGGCATCGGGACTCCTCGGTGGTGCGGGTGCTGTGGTGCGGCGTTGCGGTCGTGCAGAAGTGCGGTCGTACGGAAGTGCGGTCATGCAGTGGTGCTGTCGTCCGGTGGCGCTGGGGAGGAGCGGCGGGAGGGCCGGCGGATCGTGCTCGCCGGCCCTCCCGCGGCGGAGGCTACGCCTCCTCGGCCTCGCGCCGGCTGCGGGCGATCAGCAGGGCGCCGAGACCGAGCACGAGCGCACCTCCCGAGAGCAGCAGCCAGGGGCCGGTCTCGACGCCGGTCGAGGCGAGACCGCCGGTGCCCGGCTTCGCGACGGGAGCCGCGGTCGCCGTGGCGGTCGGCTCCGGAGCCGCGGTGGGCGCGACCGTCGGTGTGGCGGTCGCGGTCGGCTCAGGAGTCGCGGAGGGCTCCGGGGTCACGGTCGGCTCCGGAGTCGCGGTCGGCCCAGGGGTCGCGGTCGGCTCCGGGGTGGCCGTCGGCTCCGGAGTCGCGGTCGGCTCGGGAGTCGCGGTCGGCTCGGGAGTCGCCGTCGGCTCAGGCGTGGCCGTCGGCTCCGGAGTCGCGGTCGGCGTCGCGGTCGGCTCAGGCGTCCCCGGCAGCTCGACGGCCGCGCCCTCGGGCGCCACGGCGAGCAGCGCCCGGGCGACGTCGCTGAACGCGCCGACCGGGTGGTTGCGGAAGACCGGCGAGGTGCCGAAGAGGAAGCCCTCGGTGCCCGACTCCGTCGCGAACGAGACGGCCGAGGCCTGCCCGGCCGCGTCGCTCCGCGACTGCCCCTCGGACGCGACCCAGTGCCCGGCGACGAAGGTGTCCTCGGCGGCGTAGCTCTGCTCCACCGTCACGGACGCGTCGAAGCCCTCGAACCAGAGCGCCGGCGAGACGAACGCGGTGTCCTGCGGGTGGTCGCCGAGGATCCCGTCGGCCGGAGTCTCGACCGAGACGATGCCGTTGGACCCGCTGGTGCCGGTCTGCGCGGTCAGCGTCGCGAGGCCGAAGTCGGTCGCGAAGGCCGCTCCCGCTCCGCCGCGGCCGACCACGTCGCCGCCCGCCGCGAGGAACTCCTCGACGGCGGTGCGGCCCGCGGCCTGCTCCGGGGTGAAGGACAGCGCGCGGCCCAGCAGCAGCACGTCCGCGTCGGTCAGGACGGTCTCGCCCGAGGCGAGCGTGTCCGCCGTGACGGCGACCGCGTCGGCGAAGCCGAGCTTGGCCAGCGCATCGCGGTCCTCGTGCGAGCCGGAGTAGGCGACGCGGACGGCGGAGAGCGCGGTGCCGTCCTCGTCCTCGATCCGCTCGGCGGTGGTCGCGGTGAAGTCGACGCCGAACTCGACGGCGGCGGCCTCCGCGGCGGCGAGACCGTCGGCGTCGGCGCGCAGGGCGATCGTGCCGTCGGCGAACTGCTCGAGTGCGACTCCGGCGCCCAGGAGCGCGTTCACCGCCTGGTACTCGAGCACGCCGCGCGGCTCGAAGGCGAGGTAGCCGGCGTCGGCGGGGACGCTGCCGCTCGGCGCGACGGCGGTGACCGGCTCGAGCTCGACGGCGGGCATCGGGTCGAGCGTGGAGCCGACCGGGATCACGTCGGCGCCCCAGAGCAGCGAGAGGCTCCAGGCGGAGACGTCGTACATCTCGGGCACGCGCTCGGAGATGTCGGTGCCGTCGGCGAGCAGCACGTTCGCGAGGCCGCGGACGGGCTGGTGCATGTCCACCACGTAGGAGCCGGCGGCGTAGGTCGTGCCGCCCGCGGTCATCGCGGTGGTCGTGCGATCGACCTCGACGCCGTGCGCGAGCAGCTGCGCGACGAGCGTCTCGGCGTCGGACGCCGAGCGCTGCGCGTCACCGGCGGGGATGACGTAGGCGCGGGGGTACTCGGTCGTGTAGACGTCGGTCTCGTCCCAGATCTCGGTCCACTCGGTCGGCGTGCCGGCCGGCAGGTCGGACGCGGCGACGTCGGCGGGGATCTCGACGGCGGGGGCGCCGGTGACGCCGCGCTCGAAGATCTGCACCTGGTTGCTCAGCAGCGCGTCGCGGTTGGCCTCGATGTAGTCGACCGAGGCGTCCATGACGATCCCGGCGACCTCGATGTCGATGTCCGCGTTGGCCTGGCCCTCGGCGATCTCCTCGGGCGTCTCGTTCGCCGTGCGGCCCAGCGGCAGCTCGACCGTGTTGGTGATCGCGCCCTGGAAGGCGACGTACTGCGGCGCGAAGATCGGAGGCCAGTCGTCCCAGCCCGCGCGGATGTCGCGGTAGGGGATCAGGATCTGACCGGTGTTCTCGGTGGTGACGCTGCCGTCGGCCGCCTTGTAGGTGTTGCCGGGCACGTCCGCCTCGACGACGCGGCGCTCGATCTCGAGCGCGGTCGCGTAGGCGTGCGGCAGGAACAGGTCGTACTCGTAGTTCTCGCCGTGCGGCGGGCCGCAGGGCTCGACCTGGAGGATGCCGGTGTAGCCGTGGATGTCGATGAAGTAGGTCGGCTGCAGGACGCTGGAGAGGTCGCGGATGACCGCCGCCTCGTTCGTCGCGCCGGTGATCATGTCGCGGTTGGGGTCGTAGCCGGCCGCGACGGCGCGCTGGCCGAGGGCCCGGCCGTCGGGGTTGTTGGTGACGGTGAAGTAGAGGCGGTTGCCCTCGAGGAGCGCCTCGGTCTCGGCGTCCTCGGCGGTGGCGACCTTCTCGATGTAGTTCAGGATCGCGTCGGATCCCTCCCACTCGTTGCCGTGGATGTTGCCGTTGAACCAGGTCGGCACCTTGTACTCGGCCATCAGCTCGGCGTCGGCGGCGGCCGCCTCCGGCTCGTTCTTCAGGCGGTCGCGCCACTCGGCCTGCTGCGCGGTCTCGGCGGCGGTCTCGGGGGCGGTGACGGTGACCAGGTAGATGTCGCGGCCGAGGCCGGACTTCCCGACCACCTGGGTCGAGACGCGGTCGGAGCGCGCGGCGAGGTCGTTGAGGGCCGGGGCGATCCGGTCGTACGGCGTGACGCCGCGGGTCAGCGAGGCGTCGGTCGGGTCGACCGCGACCTCGGTGAGGGCTTCCCGGTAGGGGTAGCTCGCGGGCTCGGTGATCGGTGCCGAGGCGGGGCGGACGAGGTCCACCCGCTCGAAGGCGGAGGGTGCGGCGGCGGTCGGTGTCGCGGTGGTCGCTGTCGCGGCGGGCGCGATCAGCAGACCGCCGGCGGCGAGCGCGAGGGCCGCGCAGCCGGAGGTCAGGGCGGTGCGTGTTCTCAAGCGGAGATCTTTCGTGTCGGAGGTCGGCGCGGACGAGGCTCCGCGCTCGCTCCTGCGTCATCGACCTCGGAGCAACGTGTGAACCCTCTCAGGAACCTAGGCCACCCGTGTTTCCGGCACGTGTCACGCCCGCCCCCCTCCGCGAGATGCCACTTGTGCACGCGACACGCCGTGAAAGGCGTGCGCAAGTGGCATCTCGCGGAGGGGATCGGCGGGGGTCAGAGGAAGAGCGAGAGGAGGAGGACCATGCCGAGGGCCAGGACGGAGGCGAGGGAGACGCCGATCGTGACCGACTTGAGGGCGCCGCGCACGGACTGGCCGAGGAAGCTCTGCAGCAGCCAGAAGGTGTTCGAGGTGACGTGGATGCAGAACAGCGCGCCGGAGCCGGCAGCGAGCGCGATCAGCAGCGGGTCGAGTCCGAGGGTCGCCGCGACCGGGGCGACGACGCCCGCGGCCGTGATCGCCGAGAGGGTCACCGAGCCGACGGCGATGTGCAGCACCGCCGCCATCAGCCAGACCAGCAGCAGCGGCGCCGAGGCGTTCGCCGAGAAGTAGCCCTTGAGCAGCTCGCCGAGGTCGCCCTCCGCGATCACCGCCGCGAGCGCCCCGCCGACACCGGTGAGCAGGAAGATCTGCCCGCCGTCCTGGAAGCCCTTGGCGACCGCCTTCTCCATCCGTGCCGTGCCCACCACGGAGCGGCCGACGAGTCCCGTCGCGATCACGGCGAGCAGCAGCGCCATCACCGGGTTGCCGAGGAACTGCAGCACCGGCACCTCCGCGCCCGCGACCGAGAGCACGGCCTGCGCGGCGATGAGCAGCAGCGCGAGGAGCATCGGGGCGAACAGCAGGAGCAGCGGGCGCTCGCGCGGGGCGTCGGAGCCGCTCGCGCCGGCCGGGTCGGCGCCGGCGCCGGTGCCGACGGCCGAGGAGCCGGACGCACCCGAGGCGCCACCCGACGACCGCGCGGCCCCGGACGCACCACCGGCCGAGCCGGGACCGCCGGCTGTACCGGATCCGCCGACCGCGTCGCTCCCGGCCCGCTCCCCCGCCGGCACCGTCGCGAGCCCGGCGGTCTCGTCGCGGACGACGAGCTGCTCGTCGCGCGCCGGGTCCCAGAAGCCCAGCCGGAAGGCGAGCGACATCAGGAGGATGGTGACCACCACGGTCGGCGCGACCACGACGAAGCCGCCCAGCAGCATCACGCCCAGCGGCACTCCGAGCAGTCCGGCGAGCGCCACGGCCGCGAAGCCGGGCACCATCATCACGATCCCCATCTCGAGGCCGACGGCGAAGGTCACGGCGACGATGCCCGTGCCGGCGGGGCCGAGCCGAGGCGCGATCCGCCGGGCGAGCGGCGCCGCGATGACGATCAGGGCGTCGACGAAGATCGTCTGCAGATAGGTGGCGAAGGACAGCCCGAGCGCGTACGGGATGCCGCGCCTGCCGAAGACCCGCAGCAGCCCCTCGACGAGGCGGACGACGGCGCCCATCTCGTTGAGCATCGCGCCGATCAGTACGCCCCAGCCGATGAGGAGGCCCGCCTCCATCATCACCTCGCCGAAGCCGCGGGTCATGGTCGAGACGGTGTCGACGGGACCGAGCCCGGTGAGCAGCCCGATCGCCGCGGCGCCCACGGCGAGCGCGAGCACCGGGTTGAAGCGGAAGCGGACGATCGCGACGACGACCACGACGATGACCAGGGCGACGACGCCGAGGGTGTACCACTCCGGCATGACGCCTCCTCCTCCCGCGGCGGCGCGGGCTCTCACACCCTAGGGGTGCGGAGGATCCGGCGCAGAGCACCCGCGCCGCCACGCGGGTCTGCCGCGTGACGGGGTCCGCCCCATGGACTCCTGGCCACCGCGGTCCTACGGTGTGCGCATCGGCGATTCCCGTCGCCGCGGTCGGAGCCGCGGATCGTTCGACCCGCAGCACTGCTCTGCCCGCACCCCGAGTGCAAAGGAGCACCTCGTGAACAAACGCCTCCTCCTCACCGCGGCCGCCGCCGTCGCGGTCACGACTCTCGTCTCGGCCCCCGTCGCCCAGGCCTCCCCCTCCCCGCTGTCCTTCGTCTCCGTCACCGATCGAGCGACCGGACTCGTCTCGCCGCTCAGCTTCGCCGTCGATGCGGGCGGCACCGCCTACGTCGCGCAGAACTTCGCCGGGATGCTGACGAAGGTCGCTCCGTCCGGCGCGACCTCGACCCTGGTCAGCGCGCCCGGAACCGAGATCGGGGCCGTCTCGGTCCGCGGCTCCACCGTCTACTACAGCGAGGGCGTCCAGGAGGAGGGCAAGGCACTGCTGCGCTCCGTGCCGAGCGGCGGCGGAGCGCCGACGACCCTCGCCGACCTCGGCGCGTACGAGGCGAGCGCGAACCCCGACGCGGGCAACACCTACGGCTTCCTCGGCCTGCCCGCCGAGTGCGCCGCCCAGGTGGACCCGGAGACCGCCGGTCCCGCCTCCTACACCGGCCGGATCGACGTGCACCCCTACGCGTCGGCCGCGACCAGCGCCGGCGTCTACGTCGCCGACGCGGCCGGCAACGCGATCCTGAAGGTCACGCCGAACGGCGTCGTCTCGACCCTGGCGGTGCTGCCGCCCACGGCGCCGATCACGATCACGGCGGAGCAGGCGGCGGCCTTCGGCTTCCCGGCCTGCACGGCCGGCTACCGCTACTCGTTCGAGCCCGTCCCGACCGACGTCGAGGTCGGCCCCGGCGGCTGGCTCTACGTGTCGACGCTGCCCGGCGGGCCGGAGGACGCCAGCCTCGGCGCCCGCGGCTCCGTGGTGCGGGTGAACCCGGCGACCGGCGAGATCCGCACGGTGGCCACCGGCCTGCTGAGCGCGACCGGCCTCGCGGTCGACCGCGTCACCGGCACGGTCGTGGTGACCGAGCTGTTCGGCGGCCCGGACGGCACGGGACGCGTGGCGCTGATCCTGCCGCGCACCTCGACGCCGATCACCGGACTCGCGGTCGTCTCGCCCGCGGCGATCGAGCTGCGGGACGGCGCTCTCTACGTCGCCCGGAACGCGTTCGTCCTCTCGCCGGAGGGCGCCCCGCAGCCGATCGGCACCCTGACGGTCGCCCGGCTGCGCGGCTTCGGAGCGGCGATGACCGCGGTCGACTGAGGTCCGCTGCACTCCGCTGAAGTCCGCTGAGTCGCCCGGGAAGGCTCGTTCTCCAGCCCGAGAACGAGCCTTCTCGGGCGACTCAGGAGCTCCGGGCCTGCGCGGCGGGGGCTCGGCGTCGTCCAGGAGGAGGGAATAGCGTGGCGGGATGGCACTGACGCTTCCCGAGCCCCGGCTCCCCTCGCTCCTCGACTCCCCGGTGCTGCGCTGGGGAGTCCTCGCCCCCGGCTCGATCGCCGGCACCTTCGTCGCGGCGCTGCAGAAGCACACCCGGCAGCGCGTGGTCGCGGTCGGCTCGCGCTCCCAGGAGCGCGCCGACGAGTTCGCGCGGCGCTTCGGCATCGAGCGCGCCTCGGTCGGCTCGGACGCGGTCGTGAACGACCCCGAGGTCGACGTCGTCTACATCGCCTCACCGAACTCGGAGCACGCGCGCCAGGCCCTGCGCGCGATCGCGGCGGGCAAGCACGTCCTCATCGAGAAGCCGTTCGCCACCACGGCGGGTGAGGCCGAGATGATCGTCCATGCGGCCCGCGACGCCGGCGTCTTCGCGATGGAGGCGATGTGGATGCGCTACCTGCCGCAGATGGACGTGGTGCGGCAGCTCCTCGCGGACGGCGCGGTCGGCGCTCCCGCGCTGGTCTCCGCCGACTTCGGCGCGGCGTTCGCGTTCGACCCGGCCAGCCGCATCTTCGATCCGGCGCTGGCGGGCGGCGGCCTGCTCGACGTGGGCGTCTACGCCTCGTCCTTCGTCTCGATGGTCGCCGGGCCCCCGCAGAGCACCGTCGTCGCCGGCGCCCTGACCTCGACCGGAGTGGACGCGATGGCGACGATCGTCGGCCGGCACGCGCACGGGATCCAGTCGGTCGCGACGTCGACCGTGCTGGCCGACACCCTGCACGCGGCGAGCGTCGCGGGCAGCGAGGGGCGGATCGACGTGCACCCGTCGTTCTGGACGCCGAGCGGCGTCACCCTGACCCGCGGCTCCGAGAGCGCCTCGTGGCGCGACGAGACGGGGCTGCAGGGCGGCGAGGGCCTCGCCTGGGAGGCCGTGCACCTCGCGCAGTACGTGGCGGAGGGGCGCACCGAGTCGCCGGTGCACCCGCTGGACGAGACGGTGCAGGTGGTGCGCACGCTCGACGAGGCGCGCCGCCGCCTGGGCGTCGAGGTCTGACGACGGCGGTTCGATCTGCAGGCGATCCGGCCACCGCGCGGCACTCCCCCGCGGAGGAGAGCGCGTTCCGGACGGCATCGCCTGCAGATCGCGCGTCAGCCCGCCGGCAGCTCCACCCGGAAGCTGGTGCGCCCCGGCTCCGACTCGACCAGCACCCGCCCGCCGTGCGCGTCGACCACGGCGGCCACGATCGCCAGACCCAGCCCGGTCGAGCCCGTCGTCCGCGCGCGGGAGGAGTCGCCGCGGGCGAAGCGCTCGAACAGCACCGGCACCAGCGCCTCGTCGATCCCCGGACCGGAGTCGGTGACCGTCACCACCGCGATCGGCCGGCCGCGCTCGTCGCGGTCCTCGGCGAGCGCCGCGACGACGCGCGTGCCCGGCGGCGTGTGCACGGTGGCGTTCCGCAGCAGGTTCGCGACCACCTGGTGCAGCCGGAAGCCGTCGCCGCGGATCTCGATCGGCTCCTCGGGCAGGTCGAGGTCCCACTCGTGGTCCGGTCCGGCGACGTGGGCGTCGGACACGGCCTCGATCAGGACCATCGTCAGGTCGACCGGCTCCTTCTCGAGATCGCGGCCCTCGTCGAGGCGCGCGAGCAGGAGGAGGTCCTCGACCAGCGAGGTCATCCGGGTGGCGGCCGACTCGATCCGGTCGAGCGAGTAGCTCGCCGACTCCGACAGCTCGGCGTCGCCGCGGCGGGGCAGCTCGGCGTAGCCGCGGATCGCCGCGAGCGGCGTGCGCAGCTCGTGCGAGGCGTCGGCGACGAACTGGCGGACCTTGTTCTCGCTGGCCTGGCGCGACTCCAGAGCACCGCCGACGTGGTCGAGCATGCGGTTGAAGGCGGCACCCACCCGGCCGACCTCGGTGCGGACGTCGGCGTCCTCCTCCGGGACCCGCTCGATCAGCTCGACCTCGCCGCGCTCGAGCGGCAGCTCGGCGACGCGGGTCGCGGTCGCCTCCACCCGCTCGAGCGGCCGCAGCGCCACCCGGATGATCGCGGTCGCGATCAGGGCGACCAGCAGCATCGCGAGCAGGACGACGATCACCACGACCGTGGTGAGAGTGCCGAGCGTCTCCTCGGTCTCGCCGAGCGGGACGCCGACGAGCACGACGGAGTCGTCGACGACGCGCGCCTCGACCCGGTACTCGCCGAGGATGCCGCCGAGGTCGAGGGTCGTCGCGGCGCCGAGGCTCTGCACGGCGTCGGCCAGGACGGAGTCGGCGGGCTCGGCGAACTCCCGGCAGGACCCGGCGCTGTCGATGTACGCGCCGGTGTAGGCGCCGGTCGCCCCGAGCACCGCCGTGATCGTCTGGGTGTCCTGGTTCGGGCGGCCCGCGAAGTCGCCGCTCGGGCAGGTGGTCGCGCGCTCGATCGCGCTGGAGCCGGCGAACTGGCTCGGCCCGTCGAAGCCGGCCAGCCGGTCCAGCGACTCCGAGAGCTGCGTCTCCGCGTTGTCGTAGAGGATGCCGCGCAGCGACAGCACGCTGACCGTCCCGACGATCCCCGCGATCACCGCGACCAGCGCGACGACGGCGACGACCATCCGGCGCCGCAGCGTCCAGGGCGCGCGTCGGGACGCGTTCGAGCGGCGCAGCGCCGACCGGGTCGCGAAGTCGCCGAGTGTGGGCCGCAGCCGCCCGCCCTCGGTCGTCACTGCTCGGCGGGCTTCAGCAGGTAGCCGGCGCCGCGGACCGTGTGGATCATCGGCGAGCGGCCGGCGTCGATCTTCTTGCGGAGGTAGGAGATGTAGATCTCGACGACGCTCGACTTGCCGCCGAAGTCGTAGGACCAGACGCGGTCGAGGATCTGCGCCTTGCTCAGCACGCGGCGCGGGTTCCGCATCAGGAAGCGCAGCAGCTCGAACTCCGTCGCCGTCAGCTCGATGTCGGTGCCGGCCCGGCGCACCTCGTGGCTGTCCTCGTTCAGGACGAGGTCGCCCACGACGACCTCCGGGTCGTCGGCGTCGTTGGCAAGCAGGGTGGAGCGGCGGATGAGCCCGCGCATCCGGGCGACGAGCTCCTCGAGCGAGAACGGCTTGGTGACGTAGTCGTCGCCGCCGGCGGTGAGCCCGGCGATCCGGTCGTCGAGCGCGTCCTTGGCGGTGAGGAAGAGGACGGGGGTCTCGCTGCCGTCGGCGCGGATCCGCTGGAGCACCTGCAGCCCGTCGATGTCCGGCAGCATCACGTCGAGCACGATGACGTCGGGGCGGAACTCGCGGGTGATCGTGATCGCGGAGCGGCCCTCGGCGGCGGTGCGCACCTCCCAGCCCTCGTAGCGCAGCGCCATCTGCAGCAGATCGGTGAGGGTGCTCTCGTCGTCGACGACGAGGACGCGGATCGGCGTGCCGTCCGCTCGCTTGAGGCGGGTGCGCTGCGCGGAGGCGAGGTGCTTCGAGGGGGCCGGGGTGCTCATGTCTCCCCAGTATCAGGAGTTTCCTATGAGCGCGCTATGCCCGGGCGATGGCCCGGCTGTGCGCCGCCGGAGGACGGCCTCGATACCGTCGACGCCGCGACACCGCGGCCCGGACCCGGGACCCGATCGAGCGGAAAGGATGCGCGGCGTCCCCTACATGCTGGTCGAGTGGCCCCGCAGGGGCGTATCGAGACCCACCATCGTCACGAGGGCAGGTCTGCAGACCCGTCATTCTGACGGTGGTGGATCTCGATACGCCCGCTCCGCGGGCTACTCGATCAGCATGGGCTCGCGCGTCGACTCTCGCGGCCGAGTACAGCTAGCGCTTCGACTTCGGCGCCGGCTCGTCGGCCGGGTCCGCGTCGAACTCCTCCGGGTCGACGACGGCCGAGCGGGCGTAGCCGCGCACGCGGCGGTCGATGAAGGTCGCGAACCAGAGGAGCACGCCGATCACGAGCAGGACGCCCGCGATCTCGTACTGCGCGATGTCGCGGCCGGAGGTGATCGGCAGCACCAGGTAGAGGCAGGCGATCGCGCCGAGCACCGGCAGCACCGTCGGCGTCCGGAAGTGCGCGTGCTCCACCGGCTGGCGCCGCAGCACGAGCACCGCGACGTTCACCACCGCGAAGACCGCGAGCAGCAGCAGCGACGTGGTGCCGCCGAGCAGGACCGCGATCGGGTCGGAGGGGTCGCGCGACACGTACGCGGTGAGCAGCAGCGCGAGGACCGTGGTGAACAGGATCGCCGCCCACGGCGTCCGCCGGCCGGCGAGCACGTTCTTCAGGAACGGCGGCAGCACGCCCTGCTTGCTCATCCCGTAGAGCAGGCGGCTGGCCATCATCATGTTGATCAGCGCGCTGTTCGCGACGGCGAAGAGCGAGATGAAGGGCAGCAGCGTCGAGATCGGGAAGTCCGGCGCGGCCGTCTCCACGACCGTCACGAGCGGGGTGTCGTTGCCGGCCAGCTCGCCGATCGGCACGATCGCGACGGCGAGCGTCGAGACCAGCACGTAGACGACGGCGGTGATGCCGAGACCGGTCAGCATCACCTTCGGGAAGATGCGGCTCGGGTCCTTGGTCTCCTCCGCCATGTTCACCGAGTCCTCGAAGCCGACCATCGCGAAGAAGGCCAGCGAGGTGGCGGTGCTGATCGCGAGCAGGAGCGACTTGTCCTCGGGCGTCTCGAACGCGACGACGCGGGAGAAGTCGGCCTGGCCGCCGAAGACCGCGAAGAAGCAGACGAAGATCACCAGCAGCAGGCCCGACAGCTCGATCAGGGTGAGCACCACGTTGAGGCCGACGCTCTCGGCGACGCCGCGCAGATTCACCAGCGCGATGCAGACCATGAAGATCAGCGCGATGCTGAGCCGCGTGCCCGCGCCGTCGCCCAGGCCGAAGCCGATCGCGAAGTTGCTCGCGAACGCGCCGGAGGCGGCCGAGGCCGAGGTGATCCCGCTCGCCATCACCGTGAAGCAGACCAGGAAGGTGACGAAGTGGATCCCGAACGCCTTGTGCGCGTAGAGCGCGGCACCGGCGGCCTGCGGGAACTTGGTCACCAGCTCGAGGTAGGAGCAGGCGGTCAGCGTCGCGACGACGAAGGCGATCACGAACGGCAGCCAGGCCGCACCGCCCACCTCCGAGGCGACCTGCCCGGTCAGCGCGTAGATGCCGGTGCCGAGGATGTCCCCCACCACGAAGAGGAGGAGGAGCTTGGGGCCGAGGACCCGCTTGAGCTCGGGAGGTGCCGTCTTCTCGCTGGTCGCCGTCATGATCGCGCCTCCATCGGTTCGTACCGGGTGGCGCGAGCCTAGGGCCGCGCGGGAGGCAGGGGGAAGCCCCGAGGACGGGAACGACGACGGGAGCGCGTCCGGGAACGCAGAAGCGCCAGGACCCCGAACCGGTCCTGGCGCTCCTGTGGTGGTCGGCTCAAAGGGGACGACGGACTCCGCCTTCCCCCATGGTCGAGACCTAGATCGGGAGGCAGAGCCCGACGAAACCGGTGTTCGGGAATACCGCCGCTGCGCCGGTCAGGTTGGCGGCCGCCGTGTTGTTCCCCGTGTTGGTCTCCGTGTAGCCGGCGGGGACGCTGGCGAGGGAGAGGCGGAACTCCGCGAGGGCGAAGACTCCGAGGACGCCCGTGATGTCGATGATCGCCGACGGAGTCGCCGTGGTGATCGTGAAGGTCACAGTGTTGTTGACAAGGACCCCGACGCTCGCACCCGAGGCAGAGACACCGACGTTGGCCAGACGCGGGCTGCTCAGCGTGAAGGTCGTTCCGACGGGGATGTCGCCCGTCACGGCGGACACCGTGAAGCGCGGCACGGCGTTGCCCAGCGTGAGCGTGCGGCAGGTGCGCGAGACGACGATGTCGACGGTCGCGTTCGACGCGGCGGCGGCGGGCGTGGCGATGGCCACGGCGACGACCGGCACGCTCCACGCAGCGGTCTTGGCGAGGTTTCGGCGGGAGATGGAGTTCTCGGGCACGGGTTCCCTTTCGAGAGGAGTGGGGTCGGAAGCCGTGCGTCGGAGGAGTCTCCGCGACCGGACAAGGGGAAAGCTAGAGAGCTGTCCCCCTTTCGATCCACAGCGCCGGAGCCGCCGAGGATCCTTCGCTTCTTCCCGATCCTGGGAGGAATCCGAAGGCGGCCTCTGAGGTCGGACACCCGATTCCGCGTCGTTCCGGGCGCCGCCGCCGCCCACTCACGCGGCCGAGGGCTCGCCCGCGGCCCGAACCGCCCGGCGCAGGCTCGCCGAGGGGCATGATCAGACGTCGCGAAAACGCGCGGCGCTGTCGGCGCCGGACGGACCCTTCACCGGATCCGCCGCCGGTTCAGGCGTCGTCGAGGTCCTCCGCCGCGCGCCGCAGCCGCAGCAGCACCTGGAGCTCGAGCGCCCGCTCCCGCCACTCCCGGCCGAGCAGCCGGTCGAGGGCCGTGAGCCGCTGGTAGACGGTGTTGACGTGCACGCGCAGGGCCGACGCGGTCGCCGTGGGCCGGCGGCCCTGGTCGAGGAACACCTCGAGCGTCCGGAGCAGCGGGACGCCGCGCGCAGCCTCCTCGGCGAGCACCGGGCCGAGCTCGCGCGCCGTCTGGTCGCGCAGCTCCTGCCGGCCCGTCCGGCTGAGCAGGACCGCGAAGACGCCGAGGTCGGCGGGGACGACGAGCACCAGCTGACCGCGGCGCACCGCGGAGGCGCCCCGCTCACCGAGGTGGAGCGCCGCGGCTCATCGGAGACCGATAGCCCGCCGCAACGGCACGGATAGCGCGCGTTCCTACTGTCGGGACGTCGAGCGGACCCCACCGCTCGGCCTCCCCGACCGAAGGACGCCATGTTCGCCACCTATCTCCGGCGAGAGCTGACCAACCGCCGCCGGCAGACGATGATCATCGCCGCCGGCATGGCGCTCGCCATCGCCCTCGTGATCCTCGTCACCTCGTTCTCCGCCGGCGTCCGCAGCGCCCAGGCCTCGGTCCTCGAGTCCGTCTACGGCGTCGGCACCGACATCACCGTCACCCAGGCCGCCGTCGCGCCGACGGAGGGCGAGGCCCCCGGCCAGCGCTTCGACTTCGGCTCCACCGACGGGACGACCGACGACGGCACCACCTCCGTCAGCCAGTCGCGCCTCGAGGCCGACCGCGGCACGACCACGTTCGACGCCTCGGCCGTCGCCACCGCGCAGGGCGTGACCGACGTCTCCGCCGCGATCGGCGTCCTCGCGCTGAACAACACGACCTTCAGCGGTCAGCTGCCCGACTCCGCCCAGCAGGGCGGCACCGACGGCACTGCGGGTCAGGGCGCCGCGGGCACCGCTCCGGCGGCCGGCGAGGCGCCCACGGGAGGCCCGGACGGCGCGGGCGGCTCCTCCTTCGGCGTCGACTCCTTCTCGGTGCTCGGCCTCGACCCGGCCGGCTCCGCGATCGGCCCCCTGGCCGACGTGAGCCTCACCGACGGCCGCACCTTCACCGCGGACGACGCGGGCCAGGACGTCGTCGTCGTCGACTCCTCGTACGCGACCACGGCCTCGCTGTCCGTCGGCTCGACCGTCGACATCGGCGGCACCGCCTTCAGCGTGATCGGCATCGTCACGACCGACTCCACGGACGCGAGCACCGCCTCCGACACGTACATCCCGCTCGACGTCGCCCAGACCCTCTCCGGCCAGGCCGGCCTGATCTCCTCCGTCTACGTCCAGGCCGCCTCGTCCGAGGACATCTCCTCGATCCAGACCGCCCTGCAGACCGCGCTGCCCGACGCGACCGTCTCGACGCAGGCCGACCTCGCCTCGAGCGTCTCCGGCTCGCTCTCCACCGCGGGCGACCTGGTCGCGAACCTCGGCACCTGGCTCTCGCTGCTGGTCCTCGCCGCCGCGTTCCTGATCGCGATCCTGTTCACCGTCTCGGGCGTCACCCGGCGCACCCGCGAGTTCGGCACGCTCAAGGCGATCGGCTGGAGCAACGGCGCGATCGTCCGCCAGGTGGCCGGCGAGTCCGTCGTCCAGGGGCTGATCGGCGGCGCCGCGGGCATCGTCCTCGGGCTCGTCGGCGTCACGATCGTGAATCTGATCGCGCCGACGCTCTCGGGCACCTCCACCAGCACCTCGGCGATGGGCGCCGGCGGTCCCGGCGGCGGCTTCGGCGGAGGCGGCCCCGGCGCCGCGCAGACCGCCGCGGCCACCGAGGTGGCGCTCTCGCTCCCCGTCACCGTGCCGGTGATCCTGCTCGCGGTCGGCCTCGCCGTCCTCGGCGGACTCCTCGCCGGAGCCCTCGGCGGCTGGCGCGCCTCGCGTCTGCGCCCGGCCGCGGCGCTCCGCTCGGTCGGCTGACCCCCTCGACTCCTCGACTCCTCGACTCCTCGTCCCCGGAAGGACACCCGCATGTACACCCTCACGAACCTCACCAAGAGCTACGACGGCGCCAAGACGACGGTCACCGCGCTGAAGGACGTCACCCTCACCATCCCGGACGGGCAGATGGTCGCGATCCAGGGCCCGACCGGCGGCGGCAAGTCGACGCTGCTGCAGATGCTCGGCGCCCTGGACCGCCCCACGTCGGGCACCGTCGTCCTCGGCGAGCACGAGATCTCCTCGGCGGGCGACGCGCGCCTCGCCGCGATCCGGGCACGGGAGGTGGGGATCGTCTTCCAGAGCTTCAATCTGATCCCGACGCTCACCGCGCTCGAGAACGTGGAGACGGCGCTCGCTCCCCAGCGCATCGCCCGGGCGGAGCGGGCCGAGCGGGCGAAGGCGGCCCTCGCCTCCGTCGGTCTCGCCGACCGGCTCGACCACCTGCCCGCCGAGCTCTCCGGCGGTCAGCAGCAGCGCGTCGCCATCGCCCGCGCACTGGTCAAGAACCCGACGGTGCTCCTCGCCGACGAGCCGACCGGCGCCCTCGACGAGGACACCCGCGACGACATCATGACCCTGCTCGAGACCCTCTGGAAGGACCTCGGCCTCACCCTCGTCATCGTCACCCACGACTCCGCCGTCGCCCGCCGCGCCCAGCGCCGCCTGCACCTGAAGGCCGGCCACGTCCGCGACGTCGCGTAGCTCCCCCTGCTGGTCGCGGAGCTGCAATCACCATGCAGCGCAGTCATGCTGATCGAGTAGCCCGCGCAGCGGGCGTATCGAGATCCACCACCGCAGACGAGGCCGGGTCTCGATACGCGCCTCCGGCGCTACTCGACCAGCATGCACGGCACGGAGCTGCAGTTATGCGGCGCAATCATGCAGCACAGTCATGCTGATCGAGTAGCCCGCGCAGCGGGCGTATCGAGATCCACCACCGCCGGCCCGTCAGGCGACAGCGGGTCTCGATGCGCCCCTCCTGGGTTGGTCGACCAGCACGAAGAGGGCCCCGCCTCAGCCCGCGTGCTCCCGCAGGAACGCCAGCGCACGCGGCCACGCGTCGGTCGCCGCGTCCGCCCGGTACATGCCCTCGTTCGCGTCGTTGAAGAACGCGTGCCCCGCTCCCGGATACACGACGACCTCCACGTCCTTGCCCGCGGTCGCCTCGCGGATCCCGGGGACCTGCGCCATCAGCGGTTCGTCCTGGTCGCCGTAGAACGCGAGGACCGGCACGCGCAGCGAGCCGAGCTCCTCCGCCGAGGCCGTGTTGTGCCCGTAGAACGGCACTGCCGCGGCCACGCGCGGCTCCGCGAGCGCGAGGGCCCAGCTGAAGGTGCCGCCGTAGCAGAAGCCGGTGACGGAGACGCTCGTCGTCCCCTCCTCGCGCAGGAGCCGCTCGACCAGCGCCCGGAGGATCGCGATCGTCCGCACCGCGTGCTGCGGCGTGAACACCGGGGCGAAGAACGTCCGCAGCTCCACCTGGCGCGGCAGCCGGCGCACCGGGTGGTCGTAGTCCGCGCGCTGCTCGGTCTCGAGCTGCTCGAGCAGCCCGCTGTCGGCGAGCAGCTCGGGCGCGACGACCCGGAAGCCCTCGGCCGCGTAGCGGTCGGCGACCGAGCGGATGTGGCCGTCGACCCCCCACACCTCGTGGATCAGGATCAGGACGCGCCCGCCCTCTCCGCTGCAGTACACCGGTACATCGTGGTCGGCCAGGGTCCAGGTCTCATCGCTCGTGGGCATCTGCGCACCCTAGCCCCGCCGGCCGGGAGCGGGCCCACCGATGGACCTCCGGCACCCAGAACTTCGTCCGGCTCGTCGAACCGGCCGATTCCCGCGAGCCGGAGCCGATTCCGCGAGCCGGAGCCGATTCCGCGAGCCGGAGGTGCCCCGGAGTCGAGGTCAGCCCGCCGCAGCCGCGAGCGGCGGCGCGACGAGGATCTCGTCCCACTCCCCCTCGGGCCGCTCCCAGCGGAAGCCGTGCCGCTCGTAGAGCCGGCGCGCGGCGCTCCCCCGCAGCACGTCGAGCCGGAAGGGACGATCGGCGCGCCCGTCCTCGAGCATCACCCGCCGGAGGACCGCCCCGCCGATCCCGCGCCCCTGCGCGGCGGTCGCGAGGTAGAAGTGCTCGATCCAGACCGCGTCGTCCTCGAGGCGCGACGCGATGCAGCCGACGACCTCGCCGCCCACCTCGATCACGCGAGTGTGCTCAGGGCGGTAGCCGTCCAGGAAGCGGTGCCGCACCCGGTGCTCGTCGTAGCGGTCGAGCCGCTCGAGATCGGGCCGCATCACGACGGCGCGCAGCTCGGCGATCACCGGAGCGTCATCGAGCCGCCCCGCCCGGAGGCTCCAGCGCGGAACCCGGTCGGGTTCAGCGCCCACGGGGCTTCCGGGTCCGCCGCACCGCCGGCCGCGCGGCGCCGCCGGGCCGGGCCGGCTTCTTCTTCCCGCCGCCGGCCTTCTCGGCCTTCTCCCGCGCCTCGCGGGCCTTTGCCTTCGCCGCCTTCGCCCGCGACTCGACCTTCGGCGTCGCCGCCGTGCCGCGCGTGGTGTTCGCGCTGCGGCCGCGGACCACGCCGATGAAGTCCTCGACGTCGTCGGTCTTGTCCTCGGTCGCCCAGGCGAGCCGGACGCTCGTGGGGGCGACTCCGGTGACGGGGACGACCCGCACGTCCTTCCGACTGTGCACGCGGGCGACGGACTGCGGCACGATCAGCACGCCGACCCCGGCCGCGACCTGCTCGACGGCGTCGTCGAGGCCGGCCATCCGCGGCAGCGCCCGGCGGGTGCCGTCCGCGATCTCCGCTGCGAGCACCGCCCACTCCGGCACCGCCTCCGGCTCCTGCAGCAGGTGCTCGTCGGCGAGGTCGGCGACGTCCATCTCCTCGGCGTCCGCGAAGGCGTGGTCGCGGGGCAGGATCGCGACGGGCTGCTCCTCGTAGAGCAGGATCGAGCTGACGGAGTCGCTGCGCACGTCCCCGCGGACGAAGACGATCTGCGCCCGGCCGTCGCGCAGCACCTCCTCCTGCTCGCTCTCCGCGATCGGGAGCACGCGGAGCCGCAGGTCGGGGCGGCGCTCGGACCAGACGCGGGTCCACTTGGTCGGCGTGACGCCGGGCACCAGGGCGACCAGGAGCGCGGGACCCTCGGACTCGACATCGTCGGGCTCGGTGTCGTCCGGCTCGACATCGTCGGGCCCGATGTCGTCCGGCTCGACATCGTCCGTCTCCGGCGTCTCCAGGTCCGTGTCAGCGGCATCGGCCCCGTCGTCCGGACCGACCGCGTCCTCGCGGGGTGCCGGCTGCTCGCGGGGGTCCGGCTCGTCGCTCATCCGTCCAGGGTAGGTCCTGCGCGCCCACCGGTAGGGTTGCCGCATGGCCAAGGCGACACAGACGATGAAGGCTGCGACCGCGGCGAAGAAGCTCCAGATCTTCCTCCCCGCGACTCCGGAGGAGTTCCAGGAGTCGGCGATCACCCGCGAGCAGTACGACGACCTCGTCGCGAACCCGCCCGAGTGGCTGACGAAGCTCCGCGAGACCGGCCCGCACCCGCGCCCCGTCATCGCCTCGCGCCTGAACGTCTCGATCTCGGGCCTCGCCCGCGGCGGGATCGACGAGGCATTGACCACCGAGCAGATCCAGGCCCTCCTCGACGAGGTCCCCGAGTGGCTCCGCGTCGAGCAGAACTCCTACGCCGAGGTCCGCCGCGAGCAGGCCCGCCTCAAGTCCGAGCGCGCCGCCAAGGACGCCGAGTCCGCGTAAGCCGGACTCCCGCGAGATGCCACTTGTGCACGCGACACGCCGTGAAAGGCGTGCACAAGTGGCATCTCGCGGAGGGGGCTAGGCCGGCACGTCCACCCAGGCGCCGGCCGCCGAGGCGTCGAGGACGGCGTCGGTGATGCGGGCGGCGCGCAGGCCGTCGGCGAAGGTCGGCAGACCCTCCACCTCGGCACCCGCGACGGCGGCATAGGTGTCCCGGGCGAACGCGGTGAACGCGTCCTGGTAGCCCATCGGATGCCCGCTCGGCACGATCGAGAGCCGCGCGGCGTCCGGGCGGAGGATCGACCCGTCGCGCGGAACGAGCGTCGCGCTGTCGCGCCGCCCGACCCACAGCGTCTCGGGCAGCTCCTGCTCGAACCGCAGCGACTCCTCGAGCCCCGAGACCTCGAGCACCAGCTCGTTGCGATGCCCGGCGGTCACCTGCGAGACGAGCAGCGTGCCGACGGCGCCGCCCGCTAGGCGGACGATCACCCCGGCCGCGTCCTCCGTCTCGACCCGACGCCCGCCGCGCTCCGCATGCACCGTGCTCGTGAGCGAGGCGAGCGCCGCGATCCGCTCGCCGGTCACGAACTCGAGCAGATCGACCAGGTGCGAGCCGATGTCGGCGAAGGCGCGCGAGCGCCCGCCCGCCGCCGGGTCGACCCGCCAGTTGTCGTCGGAGGCGCCGAGCAGCCAGTCCTGCAGGTAGCTCCCGCGGACCGTCACGAGCCGCCCGGTCTCTCCGGCCGCGACCCGCGCCCGCGCCTCGCGCACCATCGGGTGGAAGCGATAGGCGAACGGCACCGCGGCGATCACTCCGGCAGCCGACGCGGCGTCGACGAGGGCGGTCGCCTCCGCGGTCGTCGCCGCGAGCGGCTTCTCGCAGACCACGTGCTTGCCCGCCGCGATCGCCGCGAGGGCGAGCTCGGCGTGCGTCCCATTGGGCGTGCAGACGTGCACCACGTCGATCGAGTCGTCCTCGATCAGCGCGCGAGCGTCGTCGTGGGCGACCTCGAAGCCGAGCTCGCCGGCCGCCCGCTCGCCCTTCGCCGGGCTGGAGGAGGCGATGCCCGCGAGCACCGCGCCCGCACTGCGGGCCGCCCGGCTGTGCACGGCGGCCATGAAGCCGCCGCCGAGCACGCCGACCCGCAGGGGTCCGCCCATCAGGCGAGCGTCGCTTCGCTCGGGTCCCAGTCCTCGGGCAGAGCGGGGCGCGGCGCGACGGTGCTCTCGACGAGCACCTTCTCGCCGGTCTCGGCGGCCTCGAGCAGCGACAGCATCACGTCGGTCACGTGGTACGCCAGGTCGCCCGACGCCGCCTCGGGACGGTCGGCGCGGATCGCCCGCGCGAGCTCGAGCACGCCGGTACCGCGCGAGGCGGTCGAGCCGGTCGCCTGCACGACCTCCGGCTCGGACTCGCCGCGCCGGTACAGCGTCAGCTCGCCGTCGTGCATGTTCGGGTCGGGAAGCACGAGGGTGCCCTCCGAGCCGTTGATCTCGACGAAGCCCATCCGCGGCAGGCTCGACTCGAAGCTCCAGACGCCCTGCGCCGAGGCGCCCGACTCGAAGCGCAGGAGCCCGCCGATGTGCGTCGGGATCGTGACGGGGAACTCGGTGCCCTCGCGCGGACCGGAGCCGACCGTGCGGGTCGCCCGCGCCTGCGAGGAGACCGCGGTGACGCTCTCGACCGGGCCGAGGTTCTGCACGAGGGTCGTGATGTAGTACGGCCCCATGTCGAGCAGCGGACCGCCGCCGGTGGTGAAGAAGAACTCGGGGTTCGGGTGCCAGCCCTCGGGACCGGGGCCCTGGAAGAGGGTGATCGCCGAGAGCGGCGTGCCGATGGCTCCGCCCTCGATGAGGCGCTGAGCGGTCTGCAGGCCGGCGCCGAGGAAGGTGTCGGGCGCCGTCGCGACGCGCAGCCCCTTCTCCTTCGCGAGCGCGAGCAGCTCGACGCCGCTGTCGCGGTCGAGCGAGAACGGCTTCTCGGTCCAGACGTGCTTGCCCGCCTCGACGGCCTTGCGCGCCACCTCGACGTGCGCGGCCGGGATCGTGAGGTTCACCACGATCTCGATGCCGGGGTGCGCGAGCAGCTCGTCCACCGTGCCCGAGGCCGGCACGCCGAAGGCCTCGGCCTGCGCCTGCGCGCGGTCGAGGTCGATGTCGGCGACGAACAGGACCTCGAGGTCGGGGAAGACGGTGAGGTTGGTCAGGTACTGCGTGCTGATGTTGCCTGCGCCGATGACGCCGACGCCGACGCGCCCCGCGCCGCTCATGCGCCGAGCTCCGAGACGTAGCGGAGGCCGGAGGCGAGGCCCTCGAAGACGTCCCCCGCGTAGGCGTCGAACTCGAGGACGGCCAGGGCCTGCGGGGCGGCGGCGAGGATCGCCGGGACGTCCATCGCTCCCTCGCCCGCGGGCAGCTGCTCGGACGTCTCCTTCGAGATCGGCCCGTCCTTCACGTGCAGGAACTGCACGCGATCACCGAGGCGGCCGAGCACCTCGACCGGATCGTCACCGCCGACCGCGGCCCAGTAGGTGTCCAGCTCGAGGACGATGCGCGGGTCGAGCAGGCCCGCGAGGTGCTCGAAGGCGCTGCGGCCGTCGACGCGGTTCTCGAACTCGAAGGCGTGGTTGTGGTAGCCGAGCACCAGCCCGCGCGAGGCGGCGGAGTCGACGAGCGCGTTGAGCTCGTCGGCGATGGCGGCGACGGAGCCGGCACTCGTCCAGCGCTCCGGGTCGACCATCGGGTCGATCACGGTCTGCACCCCGAGCGAGGCGGCGATGTCGAGGATCTCCTCGACCGGCGCCCCGGTCTCGAGCAGCCGGGCGTGCGCGCTGGGCGCGGTGAGGCCGGCGGCCGGGAGGGCGGAGCGGTACGCGTCGGCGCGGTTCACCAGGTCGAACAGCTCGACCTTCGCGAAGCCGAGTCCGGCGAGCCGGTCCAGCGCGGCCGGCAGGTCCTCCGCGAGCGCGTCGCGGACCGAGTAGAGCTGGACGGAGAGGTCTGAGGGTGTGGCCACCGGGGGGTGCTCCTGATCGACGTCGAACATTGGTCCCCCGACCCTACGCGGACTTTTGCTTCCCGCCAAGCAAAACCCCGGGCCGCGGCGCGGGAAAGCATGCTCCCGACGCGCAGAAGCCGACCCCCTTGTGGTTGACTCCAGCCATGTCCCCGCGCCGCCGCTCCTCGATCAGCGCGGTGGGCGAGCTGCTGCTCCTGCTCGCCGACGGAGCGCCGCGCACCCGGGCCGACGTCGTCGCCGAGACCGGCCTGCCCCGTGCCGCCGTCTCCGCGCAGCTCGACACGCTGATCGCGACCGGCCTCGTCGCCCGCCGCGACGACGCCCCCTCCTCCGGCGGGCGCCCGGCCGGCCGCGTCGCCTTCGACGCCCGCGCGCGCAGCCTCCTCGTCATCGACTTCGGCGCCGCGCACGCCACCGTCGCCCTGACCGACCTCGCCGGCCGCGTCCTGGCCGAGCGGCGCGAGGCGATCGCGATCGCGGACGGCCCGCAGGTCGTCCTCGGCCACGCCCTCGACGTCGCCGACGCGCTGCTCGCGCAGACCCCTGGCGCCGGTCCGCTCGCGGGCGTCGGCGTCGGCGTCCCCGGGCCGGTCGAGCACGCGACCGGCCGCCCGGTGAAGCCGCCGATCATGCCCGGCTGGGACCGCTTCGACATCCCCGCCGCGGTCGGGGGCCGCCTCGCCGTCCCCGTCCTCGTCGACAACGACGTGAACCTGCTCGCGCTCGGCGAGCACGCCGCCCACTACGCCGACGTCGACGACCTCCTCTACGTGAAGGTCTCCACCGGAATCGGCGCCGGCATCGTCAGCGGCGGCGCCCTCCAGCGCGGCGCCCTCGGCGCGGCGGGCGATCTCGGCCACGTGCAGGTGCCCGGCGACCGCGGCGAGGCCGACCTCGAGGCGATCGCGAGCGGCTCGGCCATCGCCCGCCGCCTCACCGCCGCAGGCCTGCACACCGCCGCCGGCCTCCCGGTCGCCCGGACCTCCGACGTCGTCGCCCTGCTCACCGCCGGCGAGCCGACCACCGTTGAGCTGACCCGCGCCGCCGGCCGCGACCTCGGCGAGGTGCTCGCGACCTGCGTCAACCTGCTCAACCCCTCCGTCATCGTCATCGGCGGCAGCATCGCGGAGGCGAGCCACGAGGTCCTCGCCGGCGTCCGCGAGGTGGTCTACCGCCGCTCCCTCCCCCTGGCGACCCGCGCCCTCGACATCGTGCAGGCCTCCGGCGACACCGGCGGCGGCGTCCGCGGCGCCGCCCTGATGGTCCGCCGCCACCTGCTCTCCCCCGCCGAGGTCGACGCCTTCCTCAGCGCCTGACCCGGCCTGGGCCCGGGCCGACCTCCCCCCGCCGACGGCGTGCCGGTTGGGCAGGACGGCCCGGGAGGCAGAGAATGAATCGGTGCCCGATCTGCAGCTCTCGTTCCCCTGGGAGACGCAACCCGTCTTCGTGGACGCGAAGCCGCCGCACCTCCGCCGAGTGGTCGCCGACTCCTCCGACCGCGTCGCCTGGCTGCGCGCCCGCTCGCGGGGCATCACCGCGACCGACGTCGCGCGCCTGTCCTCCCCCGCGGCCATCGACCGCGCCGCGCTCGACAAGCTCTACGGCTCGAGCTTCAGCGGCAACGCCTTCACCGACCACGGCCGCGCTCGCGAGCCGGAGATCGCCGCCTGGGTGCTCCGCGAGCACGCCATCGAGCCGAGCAGCACCCTCTTCCACGCGAGCCAGGAGCGCCGGCACCTGGCCACCCCCGACGGGATCGGCCTCCGCGAGGACGGCCGCCTCGAGCTCTGCGAGATCAAGACGACCTCGAAGCAGTGGCGCAGCATCCCGCGCCACTACCTGCGCCAGGTCTTCTGGCAGCAGTACGTCCTCGGCGCCGAGCGCACCCTCGTCGTCTGGGAGCAGCACCGCGACTTCGTGCCGATCGACGCCGTCCCCGAGTTCCGCTGGGTCGACCGCGACGAGGACGAGATCCACGTGCTGGTCCGCCTCGCCGGCATGCTGATGGCCGAGCTGCACGAGAGAACCCGCGCGGGCCGGCGGTGACCGCCCTGCTCCTGCACGGCCTGGGCGGCGACCGCTCCCAGCCGCTCGGCCTCCTGCGCGCGGCACTGCCGGCCGGCACCGAGGTCATCGCCCCGGACGTCCGGGCGCACGGCGCCTCCGAGCTGATCGGCGGCGCCGCCGACTTCTCGCTCGACGCCCTGGCCGACGAGGTCACCGAGCACGTGATCCGGGCCGGAGCCGCGCACAAGCCCCTCACGGTCCTCGGCATCTCGATGGGCGCCGCGATCGCCCTGCGGCTCGCCAGCCGGAAGGTGCTGCCGATCGACCGCGCCGTGTTCGTCCGCCCCGCCTTCACCGCGGAGCCGCTGCCGGACAACCTCACGGTCTTCCCGGTCATCGCGCAGCTGCTGCACGACCACGGCGCCAAGCGCGGCGAGCGGCTCTTCCGCGCCTCCGGCCTCTTCGAGCGCGCGGCCGAGGTGTCGCCCGCGTCGGCGGAGGCGCTCTGCCTGCAGTTCCGCTCGCCGCAGGCGCAGGAGCGGGCCGTCCGCCTGGCCGAGATCCCGCGCAACGCCGCCTACCGCGACTCCGGCGAGCTCGGCGAGGTCATCGCGCGCACGCTCGTGATCGCGGCCGACCGCGACCCGGTGCACCCTGTGGCGGTCGCCGAGCAGTGGGCTAGGGCTCTTCCGGACGCAGACCTCGAGCAGGTCCCGTCGCGGGACGCCGGTCTGGCGCAGCAGCAGGAGCGGATCCGCGGTCACGTCCGGGAGTGGCTCGGCCGCTGAGCTCCTCGTCCGCGAGCCCACCCTTGAACTCCTCGCCCGCCAGCCCACCCTTGAACTCCTCGCCCGCGAGCCCACCCTTGAACTCCTCGCCCGCGAGGACGAGCCCGACGACGGCCAGCCAGAGCACCGCGATCGCCGTCGCGACGAACTCGAGCGTGCCGCCCACGCCCAGCCACAGCCGCAGCAGCGAGAAGATCGCGCCGGTCCCGGCGACCAGGGCCACCGCGACGCCCGCGACCAGTGACAGCCGGGCGACCCCGGGCCGCTCCCGCGCCGTGGCGAGCTGCAGCATCGCCAGGCACGCCGCGGAGAAGCCGAGCACCGCGGCGGAGGTGTGGATCAGGTCCTGCCAGCTGAACCGCGGTCCGACCGGGAGCGGGCAGCCCGCCGAGCAGGTCACCTGCGAGGCGAGCGCGAAGCACAGCGCGGCGAGGAGGATCGCCAGCGCGGGCCGGAAGCCGGGCAGCAGCCGCGTCCGCACCGCTCGCGCCCCGATCGCGATCGCGACGCCGCCCGCCGCGACCAGTAGCAGGGCGATGCGGAACGTCCCGGCGGTCGGCAGGTCCGGCGCGCCCATCTCGCTGACGTAGACCCAGCGGCTGGTGCCGATGCTGAAGCGGGCGGCGAGCAGCAGGGCGAGTCCCGCGAGGACCAGGAGCGCGCCCACCACGAGAAGGGGGCCGTTCGCTCGTCGTCGCACCCCTTCATGGTGCCAGACGGCACAGGGAGCGCCATCCGAGGACCGGGTCGCTACCCTCCCCTCCCGTACGGGGGACAGGGAGGCTTTCTTCTCCGAGGGGTGACACCGCCGAAACAGCCCGGACTCATTACCGGGCTTGACTGAACGCGGCGCGCGGAAGCGGGGTCGGTCGGGGCGGACAGCCGCCTCCCGCCTGCTCGAAGGACCACCGGCGCCGGATCAGGAAAGGGCGATGATGCACAACAGCGCGCTCGGCCACGGCCTCGCGATCGGCGACATCCCGGAGGAGGTGGTGCTCCCCGAGACGATGACGGCGGCGGTCATCGACGCCCCGGGCGACTGCTCGGTCCTCCACCTGGCGACGGTGCCCACGCCGACCGCGATCAACGCCGAGTTCGCCGTCAAGGTGATCGCGGCGGGAGTGAACCCGCTCGACGTGAAGACGCGAGCGGGCAAGGGAGTCGCCGCGCAGATCCCCTCCTACCCGGCGGTGCTCGGCCACGACTTCTCCGGCATCGTCGTCTCGAGCCCCTACCCGGCGCACCCGCTGCGCCCCGGCGACGAGGTCTACGGCTTCGTGATGGTGCCGCGCTACTCCGGCTCCTACGCCGAGTACGTCAGCGTCCCGAGCGTCTCGCTGGCCCGCAAGCCGTCGACGCTCTCGCACGTCGAGGCGGCGGGGGTGCCGCTCGCCGCGCTGACCGCCTGGGGCATGGTCGTCGAGCTGGCGAAGGCGCACGAGGGCCAGCGGATCCTGATCCACGCCGGGTCGGGCGGCGTCGGTCACTTCGCCGTGCAGTTCGCCGCCTACTTCGGCGCGTCGGTGATCGCGACCGGCTCGACCCGCAACCTGCAGTGGCTGCGCGAGCTCGGCGCCGACCAGGTCATCGACCACACCACCGAGCGCTTCGACGAGCTGCTGTCCGGCGTCGACGTGGTGATCGACCTCGTCGGCAACGTCCACGACAGCACGGGCTCCCGCTCCCTGTCGGTGCTGCGCCCCGGTGGGCTGATCGTCAACGCGCCGACCGGCAGCTGGCCGGAGTTCTTCGAGGAGGCGGCGGCCGCGGGAGCCCGCGCCTCCACCTTCCGCGTCGCCCCCGACGGCGCCACGCTCGGCGTCGTCTCGCGCCTGCTGGAGTCCGGCGACGTCCGCGTCTTCATCGACGGCGTCTTCCCGCTCTCCGCAGCCGGCGCCGCGCACGCGCAGCTCGAGACCGGCCACACCCGCGGCAAGCTCGTCCTCACGGTCGCCGAGGGCTGACCCCCCCCCTCCCCCCCTCCCCTACCGCGAGATGCCACTTGTGCACGCGACACGCCGTGTCGGGCGTGCACAAGTGGCATCTCGCGAAGGGGAGCAGGGTGTCAGGGCAGGGGGCGCTCGAGGACGAAGTCCTCCTCGAGGCGGCCGCCGACGCGGAAGTGCCGGATGCCGACGACCTCGAAGCCGTGCTTCGCGTAGAAGCGGCGCGCCCGCTCGTTCTCCTGGTTCACGCCGAGCCAGACGCTGAGGGCGCCGATCGCGCGTGCCTCGTCGAGGGTCGCGGCCATCAGCCGCGCCGCGATCCCCGAGCCGTGCCGGTCGGGCAGCGCGTAGCACTTGCTCAGCTCGACCGTCGGCCGGACCGTGACCGCGACCGCCGCCTCGGGGTCGGACGGCTCGCCCCGCACGAGCATCGTGTAGCCGAGCGCCCCGGAGTCGTCCTCCGCCAGGAACAGCACGCGGCCCGAGTCGGCGAGGTAGCCGCGGAAGCGCTCGACCGACAGCACGGTGCGGATGAAGTCCGCTTTCGCCTCCTCGGTGACGTGCGGCGGGCAGGCGAGCGGGAAGGTCGCGGCGGCGACCGCGGCGAGCTCCTCGGCGTCAGAAGCCGAGGCACGGCGGACGGTCACGGGGTCGATGCTCGGGGGCAGGGAGTCGGACACGCCGTTCAGTATGCCCGGCGCGCGCGGTGCCCCTGGAACGACGAAGGAGGGGACCCGCCGAAGCGGATCCCCTCCCGTCACTGCTTCCGCAGCTCAGTGCTGTGCCGAGGCTCAGGCCAGGACGTTGACATCCAGCGGGATGCCGGGGCCGAACGTCGTCGAGACGGCGGCCTTCTGGATGTAGCGGCCCTTCGAGGAGGACGGCTTCAGGCGGACGATCTCGTCGAGAGCCGTCTTGAAGTTCTCCTGGAGCTGCTCCTCCGTGAAGGCGGCCTTGCCGACGACGAGGTGCACGTTGGCGTGCTTGTCGACGCGGAACTCGATCTTTCCGCCCTTGATCTCGGTCACGGCGCGAGCCACGTCCGGGGTCACGGTGCCGGTCTTCGGGTTGGGCATGAGGCCGCGGGGGCCGAGCACCTTTCCGAGACGGCCGACCTGGCCCATGAGCTCCGGGGTCGAGACCGCGGAGTCGAACGAGGTGTAGCCGCCGGCGACCTTCTCGATGAGCTCGGCGCCGCCGACCTCGTCGGCGCCCGCGGCGATCGCGGCCTCAGCGGCCGGACCGGTCGCGAACACGATGACGCGGGCGGTCTTGCCCGTGCCGTGCGGCAGGATGACCGTGCCGCGGACCATCTGGTCGGCCTTGCGCGGGTCGACCCCGAGCTTGAGCGCGACCTCGACGGTGCTGTTGAACTTCGCGGAGCCGGTCTCGCGCGCGAGCGCGACGGCCTCGTCGGCGGTGTAGAACTTGCCCTCTTCGAGCTTGGCGGCGGCGGCCCGGTAGGCCTTCGACTTCTGTGCCATGTTGTTTCTCCTTGAAACGAGAATGTGGTTCTAGAGCCTGGCGGGCTCTCCCACGGTGTGAGTTCTGGAAAGGCGGAGGGACTAGCCCTCGACCGTGATGCCCATCGACCGAGCGGTGCCCGCGATGATCTTCGAGGCGGCCTCGATGTCGTTCGCGTTGAGGTCGGTCTGCTTCGCCTCGGCGATCTCGCGGACCTGCGCCATGGTGAGCTTCGCGACCTTCACGGTGTGCGGGGTCGACGAGCCCTTGGCGACGCCGGCGGCCTTCTTGATGAGCTCCGCCGCGGGCGGGGTCTTCAGGATGAAGGTGAACGAGCGGTCCTCGTAGACGGTGATCTCGACGGGGATGACGTTGCCGCGCTGCGACTCGGTCTGCGCGTTGTACGCCTTGCAGAACTCCATGATGTTGACGCCGTGCTGACCGAGCGCCGGACCGATCGGGGGGGCCGGGTTCGCGGCGCCCGCCTTGATCTGGAGCTTGATCAGGCCGGTGACCTTCTTCTTGGGGGCCATTCAGGATTCCTTTTCTCAGGGTTCGAGCGGTCGGGGGCTCCCGGCCGCTCTCCCGCGCATCCGACGGAGCCGGATCGCGGTGGAGGAGGGTCGGTCGACGCGCACGCGGACGGGCGCCGACACGAAAACCCGTACGAGCTTACACGGCCGAGGCCCTCCCCGACAGTGCAGGAAGGGCCTCGGCCGGACGGGGGCCCGTCGTCAGAGCTTGGTGACCTGATCGAACGAAAGCTCGACCGGGGTCTCGCGCTCGAAGAGCGAGACGAGGACCGTGAGCTTGCCGCTCTCGGGCTTGATCTCGCTGATCGAGCCGGGAAGACCCGCGAACGAGCCCTCCTTGATCGTGATGGTCTCGCCGATCTCGAAGTCGACCTCGGCGGGCAGCACGCGCTGCGCCTGCTTCTGACCCTTGACGCCGGCCGTCTTGGACGGCGCGACCTCCTTGATCTCGACCAGGCTCTTCAGCATCGTGAAGGCCTCCTCGAAGCGCAGCGGCGTCGGGTTGTGGGCGTTGCCCACGAACCCGGTGACGCCCGGCGTGTGGCGGACGACCGACCACGAGTCCTCGTTGAGGTCCATGCGCACCAGCACGTAGCCGGGGATGCGCACGCGGGTGACCATCTTGCGCTGGCCGTTCTTGATCTCGACCACGTCCTCCATCGGGACCTGGACCTCGAAGATGTAGTCCTCGGCCTCGAGGGAGACCTTGCGGTTCTCGATGTTCGACTTCACGCGCTTCTCGAAGCCCGCGTAGGAGTGGATGACGTACCACTTGCCCATCTTGCCGCGCA
Organism: Rathayibacter festucae DSM 15932; assembly: GCF_004011135.1. NCBI lineage: Bacteria > Bacillati > Actinomycetota > Actinomycetes > Micrococcales > Microbacteriaceae > Rathayibacter > Rathayibacter festucae. The sequence continues at coordinate 2,629,811 of NZ_CP028137.1, forward strand.
GCTCGGCGCGGAACGCCTCGTACGGGTCGATGTCGGCGAGGTCCTCGCCCTCGGCCTCCGCGTCCTCCGCTGCGACCTCGGCCTCGTCCTCGACGGCCTCGAGGGCCGCTTCGGCCTCCTCGACGGTGTCGATGTGCGCTGCCTCATCGACGGCCGAGTCGGCCTCGGGGTCGTCCACGGAGCCGATCGCGTCGAGCGCGGCCTCGAGGTCCGACGCGAGGTCGTCCTCGGACTCGTTCTCGTCGATGACGCTCAGGGCGCCCTCCTCGGCGGGCTCGACGGCGTCCTCAGCCTGGATCTGAGTGTCGCCCTCCTGAACCTCGTCGACCTCGGACGACTGCTCGGCGGCGGTGGCCCAGTCGACGTCGTCGCGGTTTCTGTCAGACACTCGTAACTCTCTCTCGATCGATCGGCCGCGTCCCGTCGGGATTCGCGTGCCGCTGCCGTCGGCGTCCCCCGCTCGTGCGGACGGGACGCTCCCGGGTCGGGTGGCGGGGGTCAGGACGCCGGTGTGCCGAACACGTAGGTCACGGCGAGCGCGAACACCCAGTCCAGCAGCGACACCAGCGCCATCATGATCACGACGAAGATCAGGACCACGACGACGTAGTTGCCGAGCTCCTTGCGCGTCGGCGTGACGACCTTCTTCAGCTCGGCGATGACCTGCCGGATGAAGAGGGCGATGCGCGCGAACGGACTGCGCCGCGCCTCGCGCTGCTGATTGGCGATCGCGACGACGTCCTCGCTCGGCTCGTCGACTGCTTTCCCGGCCACCTGCACGCACCTTTCCCGCACCGGAACCTCCGGTGTGGCCGACCGCCCGTGGGCGGTCCTGGACCGATGACCGCTGCATCGCGGGGACCGCGTGCGACGGGCATCGATGTGCAGGGCGGACAGGGCTCGAACCTGCAACCTGCGGTTTTGGAGACCGCTGCTCTACCAATTGAGCCACCGCCCTATGGATGCCGTTGCGAGCATCCGAGGAGGAGTCGAACGTCTTCGGGAGCCTCAGCAACCGCCTCGGGCGCTGTGAATCCTGGCAGCGTTCGACTACCGCAGACGAGTGTACGTGGACCCGCTGGACGTGTCCAGCCGGGCGCGACCCGTCGCCTGGAGGCCCCCGCGCCCGCGCGATACGCTGGCCGTCGTGTCCTCCACCACGCGCATCTCCGCCCGCATCGCCGCCATCGCCGAGTCCGCGACCCTCAAGGTCGACGCGAAGGCGAAGGCCCTCCAGGCCCAGGGGCGGCCGGTGATCTCCTACGCCGCGGGCGAGCCCGACTTCACCACGCCGCAGCACATCGTCGAAGCCGCGTCGGCCGCGGTGCTCGACCCGAGGAACTACCGGTACACGCCGGCGGCCGGTCTGCCCGACCTCCGCGAGGCCATCGCCGAGAAGACCGCGCGCGACTCCGGCTGGGCCGTCGAGGCGTCGCAGGTCGTCGTCACCAACGGCGGCAAGCAGGCCGTCTACCAGGCGTTCCAGACCCTGCTCGACGACGGCGACGAGGTGCTCGTCCCGACCCCCTACTGGACCACCTACCCCGAGGCGATCAAGCTCGCCGGCGGCGTCCAGGTCGACGTCTTCGCCGGGGCCGACCAGGGCTACCTCGTCACGGTCGAGCAGCTCGAGGCGGCGCGCACCGAGCGCACCAAGGTCCTCCTCTTCGTCTCCCCCTCGAACCCCACCGGCGCGGTCTACTCCGCCGAGCAGACCCGCGAGATCGGCGAGTGGGCCGAGGAGCACGGCCTCTGGGTGATCGCCGACGAGATCTACCAGAACCTGGTCTACGCGGCCGAGGGCCAGGACGACGCGAGCCCGCTCACCCGCGCCACCTCGATCGTCGAGGCCGTCCCCGCCCTGCGCGACCGCACGATCCTCGTCAACGGCGTCGCCAAGACCTACGCGATGACCGGCTGGCGCGTGGGCTGGATGGTCGGTCCTGCCGACGCGATCAAGGGCGCCTCGAACCTGCAGTCCCACCTCTCGAGCAACGTCTCGAACATCTCGCAGCGCGCCGCGATCGCCGCCCTCACCGGCCCGCAGGAGCCCGCCGAGGAGATGCGCCTCGCCTTCGACCGCCGCCGCCGTGCGATCGTCGACGCGCTGAACGCCATCGACGGCGTCGACTGCCCGACCCCCGGTGGCGCGTTCTACGTGTACCCGGACGTCCGCGGACTGCTGAACCGCGAGTGGGACGGCGTCACGCCCACCACCTCGCTGGAGCTCGCCGACCTGATCCTCGAGAAGGCCGAGGTCGCCACCGTCCCCGGCGAGGCCTTCGGACCCAGCGGGTACCTGCGCCTCTCCTACGCACTCGGCGACGACGCCCTGCTTGAAGGCGCGAAGCGCCTTCAAGCGCTGTTTCGTTGAGCTGATCTCCTCCTTCGTCGTCGATCAGCCGCAGTCGGCTTGCGGAGGTGGGCGCGTTCCGCAGAGCGTTCTGCGTCCGCGCACGACGATTCGCTGGCACGCGAATCGCCGGTTGCGCTCGGCCCTGCTGCCGCGCCACGCGGGACGTGTCTGTGCCAGGGGTGTGGGGGTTCGCGAGATGCCTCTTGGGGCGTGACACGCCGGGTGGGGTGGGCGCAAGTGGCGTCTCGTGGGGCGGATGACTGTGCTCGGGGGGTGGGACAGGGCACGCTGGGGGGATGACGCCTGACGACGCCGTTCGTGTCCGTGACCTGCGGAAGGACTACGGGGGTGCGCCCGCCCTCACCGGGGTGTCGTTCGAGATCGCGCGCGGCGAGACGTTCGCGCTGCTCGGGCCCAACGGGGCGGGCAAGTCGACGACGATCGAGATCCTCGAGGGCTACCGCGACCGCTCGGGCGGCGAGGCGTCGGTGCTCGGCGTCGATCCGCGGCACGGCGACCTCGCCTGGAAGTCGCGGCTCGGGATCGTGCTGCAGTCCAGCGGCGAATCGGGCAACGCCACGGTCCGCGAGCAGATCGCCCACTTCGCGAGCCTCTACCCGAGCCCGCGCGACGTCGACGAGACGATCGAGGCGGTCGGCCTCACGGCGAAGGCGCGCTCGCGGATCGGCAAGCTCTCCGGCGGGCAGCGCCGCCGCGTCGACGTGGCCCTGGGCATCGTGGGCCGTCCGGAGCTGGTGTTCCTCGACGAGCCGACGACGGGCTTCGACCCGGAGGCGCGGCACGCGTTCTGGGACCTGGTCGCACTGCTCAAGAGCGAGGGCACGACCATCCTGCTCACCACGCACTATCTCGACGAGGCCGCGCACCTCGCCGACCGGGCCGCGGTCATCGCGGGCGGCCGGCTCCTCGCGATCGGGCGGATGGACGAGATCGGCGGCGAGGAGGCCCGCGTGCCGATCGTCCAGTGGCAGGAGGACGGCGCGCGGCGTCGCCTCCGCACCACGGAGCCGGCCCGCGTGGTCGCCGAGCTGAGCGCCCGCCTCGGCGAGCCGACGGCGCTCGAGGTCCTCCGGCCCAGCCTCGAGGACATCTATCTGGACCTCATCCGCGACGACCGCGCCGGAGACACCGCCCTCGATGTGATCGGAGAGCCGGCATGAGCGCCGTCGCCGCCCCCCGCCCCGCATTGCGCACCGGTGTCGGCCGCACCCTCCGGCTCGGCGCCGCCCGCGCCCGCTACGAGGTGCGCTCGTACTTCCGCGCGCCGGACCAGGTGTTCTTCACCTTCCTCTTCCCGGTACTGCTGCTCGCGATCTTCTCGGTCGCGTTCGGAGACGGCGCGGTGATGCAGGCGAACCCGCAGGACCCGGGCATCAGCATGGCCGAGTACTACGTGCCGGGACTCGCGGCGGCGGGCATCCTGCTCTCCGGGGTGCAGAACCTCGGCGTCGACATCGCCATCGAGCGCGGCGACGGCACGCTCAAGCGCCTCGCCGGAGCACCGCTGCCCGTCCTGAGCTACTTCCTCGGCAAGTTCGGCCAGGTGCTCGTGACGAGCGTCGCGCAGACGGGGCTGCTGCTCGCGGTCGCCGCGACCGTCTTCTCGGTGCCGCTGCCGACCGACGGCGGTCGCTGGGCGACCTTCGCCTGGATCTATCTGGCCGGAGTGGCGACCTCGGCGATCCTGGGCATCGCGGTCTCCGCCCTCCCCCGCACCGGGAAGAGCGCGACGGCCGTCATCGTCCCGCCGCTGCTCGTGCTGCAGTTCGTCTCCGGGTCCTATCTCTCCTTCACGACCCTGCCGGACTGGCTGCAGACGATCGCGAGCGTCTTCCCGCTCAAGTGGATCGCGCAGGGCATGCGGGCGGTCTTCCTGCCGGCCGACTTCGAGCAGGCCGAGGTCAACGGCGACTGGGACCTGACCGGGGTCGCGATCGCCCTCGGCATCTGGCTGGTGCTGGGCCTGATCGCGAGCCGCCTCACCTTCCGCTGGATCCGCCGCGACGCCTGACGCACGCATGCTGGTCGAGCAGCCCCGCAGGGGCGTATCGAGACCCGGCGGCGCCAGCAGGACGGGTCTGCAGACCATCGTCCTGACGCCGGTGGATCTCGATACGCCCGCTCCGCGGGCTACTCGATCAGCATGAGAGGGCCGCTCGACGAGGGCGATCATCATGGTGGTCGAGTAGCCCCGCAGGGGCGTATCGAGACCCGCCGTTCACCGCAGGGCGGGGGCGCGCGCCGCGCGGTCCGTGGCGCGCGGTCCGTGCCGCGCGGTGTCAGACGGTGGTGCCGACCACCACGGGCTCGGGGTGCAGCAGGATGCCGAACTCGGCGAGCACGCGGCCCTGCACGTAGCGGGCGAGCTCGGCGATCTGCTCGGCGGTCGCTCCGCCGCGGTTCGTGAGCGCGAGGGTGTGCTTGCTCGACACCGCGGCGCGCGAGCCCGGGAGCGAGAAGCCGCGGGCGATCCCGGCGTGCTCGATGAGCCAGGCGGCGCTGAGCTTGACCAGCGCGTCGGGCGAGGTCGGGGCGGGCAGCCGGATCGGCGCCCCCGCCTCGACGTCGGCGAGGGCGGTCACCAGCGGGGCGTCGCTCGCCGGAGTCTCCGGCCAGCGCGGCGCGGTCGGCGGCAGGCCGCTCGCGGCCGCGACGGTGACGATCGGGTTGGTGAAGAAGGAGCCGGCGCTGGCGGTGTCCGGGTCGTCCGGATCGAGCACCATCCCCTTCGCGCCGCGCAGCCGCAGCACGCTCGCGCGCACCTCGGCGAGCGGCACGCGGTCGCCCAGCTCGACGCCGAGCGCACTGGCGAGCTGACCGTAGGCGACGGGAGCACCGAGACCCGCTCCGCCGACGTCCTCGAGGGCGAACTCGACGGCGAGGACGGCGCCGCGTCGACCCTGCTTGACGGCGGACGTCCGATAGCCCAGCTCGAGCTCGGCCGCCGTCAGCCGCACGGGCTCCTGCGCGCCCTCGTCGAGGAAGTCGACCGCGACGAGGGTGTCGGAGAGCTCCTGGCCGTAGGCGCCGATGTTCTGCACCGGCGACGCGCCGACCGTCCCGGGGATGCCGCTGAGCGCCTCGATTCCCGCCCAGCCGCGCTCGACGGTGGCGGCGACCAGGCCGTCCCAGGATTCGCCCGCCTGCACGCGGAGGTGGACCGCGCCGGGCCGGTCCGTCTCGAGCCGCTCGATCCCGGTCGTGCGCACGCGCACCACGGTCCCCTCGACTCCGTCGTCGCCGACGAGGAGGTTGGAGCCGCCGCCGAGCAGCAGCCAGGGCTCGTCGTCGGCCCACACCTCGAGGAGGGCGGCGACCAGCTCGGCCTCGGTGGCCGGCTCGAGCAGGCGCTCGGGCGCTCCGCCGACGCGCAGCGTCGTGAGAGAGGAGAGGGCGGGAGTCGTCATCGGGCGATCAGGCCAGGGAGACGCGCGCCTGGGCCTTGCCGAGCACGGCCTGGCCGCCGAAGGTCACCGCGAGGTCGACCCGGGCGATGCCCGCCTCGGCGTCGATCGCGCCGATCTTCGCGACGACGTCGAGCTCGGCGCCCTCCTCGGGGTCGACGACGACGGGCCGCGTGAAGCGGACCTGGTAGTCGACGACACGGCCGGGATCGCCGACCCAGTCGACGACGACCTGCACGGCGGTGCCCATCGTCAGCATGCCGTGGGCGAGCACGCCGGGCAGCCCGACCTCGGCCGCGACGTCGTCGCGGTAGTGGATCGGGTTGAAGTCGCCCGACGCACCCGCGTAGCGCACGAGCGAGCCGCGCTCGAGGTGGAAGCGCCGCTCGCCGACGACGTCGCCGACGGTGAGCTCGGACAGGACGGGGCGCTCGGCGCTCATTCGTCTCCCCTGACGATGAGGGTGGACAGGGCGGTGACGACGTGGGCGCCGTCGGCGTCGACCATGGTCGACTGCGTGGTGATCATCGAGTGCGCGCCGAGCTGCTTGATGCTCGCGACCGAGAGGGTCGCGGTCAGCTCGTCGCCCGCGACGATGGGGCGCGAGTAGCTGAAGCGCTGGTCGCCGTGGACGACCCGGCTGAAGTCGATGCCGGCGTCGGGCGCGGCGAGCAGCTGGGCGAGGGTGAGCTCCTGCACCACCACGGCGAAGGTCGGCGGGGCGACGACGTCGCGGTAGCCGGCACGGCGCGCGGCCGCGGGGTCGAGGTGGAGAGGGGACTCGGCGGAGACGGCGCGCGCGAACTCGCGCACCTTCTCGCGGCCCACCTGGTAGGGCTCCGTCGGCGCGAACACGCGCTCGGTGAGGTCGGGGTTCACTGGCACCCGGCCATCTTAGGCGCTGGCCTCGGAGGCCTCCGGGGTCCCCGGCGCCCCCCGAGGCCCCTCCCCCTCGACGAGGGTCATGCACGTATGACCATCGGCAATTACCCACGCGCGTATGGGTGACCGCGGACGATTCTTCTCCGAAGCTGGCGAGCATGTCCACACCTGACCCCGAACGCGACTGGATGACCTACGCCCGCGAGCTCGGCACGAACCTCCACCGCGCCCGGATGGCCAAGGGCGAGAGCCAGGAGCGCATCGCCCACGCCGCCGGACTGGCGGGCTACACCTACCAGAAGTTCGAGAAGGGCGAGTCGAAGCCGGGCTCGCCCGCGAACCCGCAGCTGAAGACGCTCTTCGCCCTCTGCGAGGCCCTCGACATCGAGCTCTCCGACCTGCTGCCGCCGAACCCGCCCCGCTCATCCGGCGCCGCCGGGACCGAGTAGCCGCAGCGTCGCCTCGACGCCGCGCGCCAGCCGCGCCGCCGCGCTGAGATCGAGGTCCACCGCGCCGAGACCGTCGGATTCGAGGCGCAGCCGCTCCTCGCCCCGGCCGCCGGGCCGGCACAGCGAGACGTGCACGACGGCGGCGACGGGCTCGCCCGCCGCACCCTCACCGCACCAGAGCACGAGCGGGAGCGACTGCGCCCGGGAGCGGTGCAGCCGCTCCTCGGGGCACTCGATCTCGTCGTGCTCCCCCGCGCACCAGCGGGGGCATCCGTCGTCATCTCGCCTGTTCTGTCGTCCGTCCATGTTCCGCACCAATCGTTCGAGGCGCACAGCACACCAGGCGGCACCGACATCGCGGCGGGCCCGCCGACCGGATCCCCCGGGGATGTGGACAGGCACCCGGCACCTCCCCCCTGTGGAGGAATGCTGTCACTGTGCCATACCGGGATGGCGGTCCCGCGGGCCGCGTCAGCGGTGGACGATCAGCCAGGTCGCGACGGCCGTCGTGGCGCCGCGGTTGATCATCCGGTGACCGCGCTCGCAGGGGAACGTGATCGCGTCCCCCGCCGCGAGGACGACGGTCTCGTCCTCGAACTCGACGGTGAGCTCGCCGAGCGTGACGGTCCCGATCTCGATCCCGTCGTGGCGCAGGAACCGGCGCTGCGCGGTCGAGGTCGCCCCCGGCGGATAGGTCGACTCGAAGAAGTCGACCGCGTCGACGGGCTGCGGCGCCAGCCGGCGGAAGAGCACGCCGCCCTCGAGGAGGACGGGAGCGACCTCGCCCGCGCGGACCACGGCCGTCGTCGCCCCCGGGTCCTCTCCGCCGCTCGGCGCGCCCGGCCCACCGGCCGCCGCGCCGCCGGCGGCGGTCTCGTCGAAGACGGCGGAGAGCGGGACGCCGAGAGCGCCGACCATCGCGATGAGGCGCCCGACCGACGGCTGCATCGCTCCCCGCTCGATCTGCGAGACGGCGCTGGCCGAGATGCCGAGCTCGCGGGCGAGCGCGCGCAGCGACATCCCTGACGCGAGACGCAGCTCGCGCAGGCGCGCGCCGACGCCTTCGCCGACCGCCCCGGGAAGCGCGGCGACGACGTCCGGAGCCGCGGAGACCGCGGAATCCCGGGCGGTCTCGTCGGTGGGCATGCGGGACGCCGTCCTCTCCTCGGTTATCGTCACACAGCTGTAACGGGGGCGAAACGAACGCGGCCCGGCGGAGCCCTAGGTTCTCCCGTGTGAAGTCATCACTTCACACGATCCGACAGCCCACCGCTCGCGCGGAGGCGGCCGATCGCCACGGCCGACCGCCTCGACCACCCTGACACATCCGCTCCGTGCGCCCACCCGCGCACGCCCGCCCGAGAGGTGGATCCACCATGACCGACCGCGCCACCGCACCCCGCATCGACCCGTCGACCGCGCCGCCCGCCGAGAGCGCCGGGCTCGCCGGCCCCTCGCTCGTCAAGCCCGGCTACGACGACCGCCTCGCCAACGAGGACCTCGCTCCGCTCGTCAAGCAGCGCTGGTCGAGCTACAACATCTTCGCGTTCTGGATGTCCGACGTGCACAGCGTCGGCGGCTACGTCACCGCCGGCTCGCTCTTCGCGCTCGGCCTCGCCGGCTGGCAGGTGCTGGTGGCCCTCGTGGTCGGCATCGTGATCGTGCAGGTCTTCTGCAACCTCGTCGCGAAGCCCAGCCAGGTCACCGGCGTGCCCTACCCGGTGATCAACCGGGCGATCTTCGGCGTCCGCGGGGCGAACATCCCCGCGATCATCCGCGGGCTGATCGCCATCGCCTGGTACGGCGTGCAGACCTACCTCGCTGCGCAGTCCCTCAACATCGTGTTCCTCAAGTTCTTCCCGGCGATGGCCTCCTGGAACACCCCCGAGGCCTCCTTCCTCGGCCTCTCCGCCCTCGGCTACCTCTCCTACTCGATCCTCTGGGTCGCGCAGGCCGCGCTGTTCTGGCGGGGCATGGAGTCGATCCGCCGCTTCATCGACTGGGCCGGCCCCGCCGTCTACGTGGTGATGCTCGTGCTCGCGATCTACCTCGTCTCGCAGGCCGGCTGGGAGAACATCTCGCTGAACCTCGGCTCGGGCGAGCCCCTCGACCTCGGCGCCTCGATCCCGGTGATGATCTCGGCCGTCGCACTGGTCGTCTCCTACTTCTCAGGTCCGATGCTGAACTTCGGCGACTTCTCCCGCTACGCCCGCAGCTACCGAGCGGTGAAGAAGGGCAATTTCCTCGGCCTGCCGATCAACTTCCTCTTCTTCTCGCTGCTCACCGTGATCACCGCCTCCGCGACGGTCCCCGTCTTCGGCGAGCTGATCACCGACCCGATCGAGACCGTCGAGCGGATCGACACCTGGTTCGCCGTCCTGCTCGGCGGGCTCACCTTCGTCATCGCGACGATCGGCATCAACATCGTCGCCAACTTCATCTCGCCCGCGTTCGACTTCTCCAACGTCAACCCGAAGAAGATCAGCTGGCGGATGGGCGGCATGATCGCCGCCGTCGGCTCGGTGCTGCTCACCCCGTGGAACTGGTACTCCAACGACACCGCGATCCACTACACGCTCGGCATCCTCGGCGCCCTGATCGGCCCGCTGTTCGGCGTCCTGATCGCCGGCTACTACCTGGTCAGCCGTCAGCGCGTCTGGGTCGACGACCTCTACACGATGAGCGAGAAGGGCCGCTACTGGTTCTCCCGCGGCTTCAATCCCAACGCCGTCTGGGCCACCGTGATCGGCGGCCTCCCCTCCGTCCTCTCCGTGCTCGTCCCGCGCTGGATCGAGGATGCGGGCGGTCCGTCCTTCACCTGGCTGGGCGACTACAGCTGGTTCCTCGGCTGCGGCCTCGGCTTCGTCGCGATGGCCGTCCTCGAGCGCCGCTCCCCGCGGATCGGCCGCCTCGAGGAGGACCTCGCGAACGTCAGCGACGGCAGCACGGTCTGACCGCCTCTCCCCCGTCCCACCCCCGCAGCACCCCGAGGAGCGCCGTGCGCATCACCGTCGTCAACCCGAACACCAGCGAGCACATGACGGAGGCGATCGGCCGCGCCGCGCGGTCCGTCGCCTCGGTCGGCACCGAGATCCTCGCCGTCACTCCGCCGATGGGGCCGGCCTCGATCGAGAGCCACTACGACGAGGCGCTCGCCGTCCCGGGGCTGCTGCACGAGATCGTCCGCGGCGACGCGGCGGGGAGCGACGGCTACGTCGTCGCGTGCTTCGGCGACCCGGGGATCGACGCGGCCCGCGAGCTCGCACGCGGACCGGTGATCGGCATCGCCGAGGCCGCGATGCACATGGCGACCCTGGTCGGCCGGCGCTTCAGCGTCGTCACCACGCTCTCGCGCACCAGCGGGCGGGCCTGGGACATCGCGCACCGGGCCGGCTTCGACCGGGCCTGCGCGGGGGTGCACGCCTGCGACATCCCGGTGCTCGAGCTCGACGACCCGCACTCCGACGCGCGCCGGGTGATCCTCGAGGAGTGCGCGGCCGCGCTCGCGACGGACGGCTCCGACGTGATCGTCCTGGGCTGCGCGGGGATGGCCGACCTCTGCCGAGATCTCTCGCACGAGCTCGGGGTCCCGGTGATCGACGGGGTCGCCAGCGCCGTCCGGCTGGTCGAGGGCCTCGTCGCGATGGGAGTCACGACCTCGCGCCGCGACGAGTTCGCGGCGCCGCGCCCGAAGGAGATGACGGGGCTGCTCGCCCCGTTCGCGCTGGCCTGAGGCGAGCGCACGAGGCGGGACGCACGAAGGGCCCGGGAGCAGACGCTCCCGGGCCCTTCGTCTGCAGCGGCTAGGACTGCTGCGCGCTCCGGCGACGACGCGCCGCGACGAGCGACACGAGGCCGAGGGCCAGCAGGGCGGCCGCACCGGAGGCGGCGCCCGCCGTCTCGACACCGGTGGCGGCCAGGTGCCGGCCGCCGGTCGCGGTCGCGGTCGACGCCGCGGCGGCGGTCACGACGATCGGCTCCCGCTGATCGTCGGCGATGTTGACGCTCGGATCGAAGACCTGGAACAGCCCGTCGTACTCGCCGTCCACCGCGGCCGAGACCAGGACGACGACGAAGTAGCGACCGGGCGCGAACGAGCCGCGCACCGTCGCGCCGTCGAAGGTGGCGTCGCTCTGCAGCGGACCGAGCTCGACACCCTCCTGCTCGTCGTCGTTGTTGAACTTCTTGACCAGGACGCGCAGGGTGACCTCGTCGAAGCAGTCGGGCAGCGCGAGGGCGCCGACCGTGACGGCGATGGTGCCCACTCCGCCGACGGCGTCGACCGTGAACGGCTCGTTCGCCTGGGAGCGGTCGAGGCCGTCAGCGCAGGAGTCGAAGGCGCTCTGCACCCGGAGGGTCTCGCGCAGGATCTCGCTGCGGAAGATCTCGACGCCCTCGTTCACCCCCGAGGTCTGGACCGAGACGGTCCAGTCGGCCGTGTACGGCAGAGCGACCTCGATGGTGCGGGCCGGCAGGCCCTCGGCGGGGACCTGCTCGACGGTGTCCAGTGCGACACCGACGCCGTTGTCCTGGGTCACGAAGTAGCCGATGTTCGCCTCGTCGTAGCGGCCGGTGCTCGCTCGGGGCGGGACCGACAGCGTGAGCTTCCCGGGGGCGGTGGCGATCGAGATCTCACCGTCGAGCGACACGGCGGTGTCGGCGGTCGACGGGTCGAGGGCCGTACCCGCTGCGGAGCGCCACTGCTCGGAGGCGAGATCGATGAACGACCCGCCGCGCAGGCCGTAGAGCTTCGTGGTCACCAGGACGGTGCGCGGGCCGGCCGGCGCGGGGACCAGGGCGGTCTGCGGCGCGCTGCCGTCCCGCTCGACAGGGACCGTGACGCCGATGCCGCCGGAGTACTCGCCGTCGGGGCCCTCCGCGACGAGGACGATGTCCGCCGACGCGGCGCAGTCCGGGAACGACGCCTCCGGGAGCGCGACGGACGCGAAACCGGGTGCGGCCGTCCAGTCGACGGTGATCGCGTCGAAGTCGATCGCGACCGCCCGCTCGCCGTCCGGGCAGGAGGGGTCGGTGTCGTCGCTCGCGACGGGTGCCGGAGACGGCACGGCGGTCGCGGCGGGTGCGGACGACGGCGCGGCGGTCGGCGCGGTGGTCGGCGCGGTGGTCGGCGCCGGCTCGGCGGCCTGAGCCGCTGCCGACTCCGCCGCAGGACTCGCCGACGGCGTCGGTTCCACACGGGCACTCGCGGCCGCCCCCGGCGCGAGGAGACCGGCGGCGAGGCCGACGGCGAGGGTGAGGCACGCGAGACGCGAGCGCGAGCGGAGAGGGGTCCCCCGGAGAGACATGGATGTATTCCTTCTCGAGAATGTGGAAGCGGGATCGGCGCCGAAGCTGCCCCCGTGGCGCCTGGCTGATGTCTATCAGCGGCCTGAGCGTCCGCACATCCCCCGCGGCGCGGCGCTCTGCATCGATCGCGTAACGGCGCTTCTGCGAGGATCGAGCCATGGCGATCCTCCGCGACCTGGCCCTCGGCGCACGGCTCTTCGGCAGAGGGTTCGGCACCTGGGTCCGCTCGCCCCGGGCGATGCTCCTCGGCGCGATCCCGCCCCTGATCGTCGGCCTCGTCTTCGTCGGCGTGCTGGTGCTCGTGCTCACCCGGATCGACGCCGTGGTGCGCGCGCTGACGCCGTTCGTGGACGGCTGGGACGAGGCCTCGGCCGGCACCGTCCGCCTCCTGCTCTCGATCGCCGCGGTCGGCGCGATCGTCGCACTCGGCGTCGTCCTCTTCGCCGCGGTCACCCTCCTCGTCGGCGACCCCTTCTACGAGCGGATCTGGCGCGGCGTCGAGAACGAGCTCGGCGGCGTGCCCGACGAGCACGAGACGGGCTTCTGGCGCGGACTCGGGCGCACACTGCGCGACTCCTCGGTGCTGGTCGGCACCTCGCTGGCGATCGGCGTCGTGCTGGTGCTGCTCGGGATCATCCCGGTCATCGGGCAGGTGGTCGGGCTGGTCGCCGGCGCGCTCGTCGGCGGCCGGGCGCTCGCCCTCGAGCTGACCGGATTCGCCGGCGACGCCCGCGGACTCGCACTGCGCGATCGCCGCCGGCTCCTCGGCGAGCGCCGCGCGGTGTCCCTCGGCTTCGGCATCGCGGTGTACCTGGCCTTCCTGATCCCGGGCGGCGCGGTGCTCGCGACACCCGCGGCGACGGCCGGGGCGACCCTCCTGCTGCGCACGCTCCGCGGCGAGTCGACGGAGCGGATCGACCCGGCGCCCGACGCCGCGACCGCCTGAGCGGGTGGCCGCCCGAGCGGCGCCTCCCCTAGACTTCCCCCGTGCTCACGTCGACCCTCCGCCCCTGGTGGCCCGCCTCCTAGGCAGGCCGACGCGCAGACTCCTCTCGCACACGACCGCCTCGACCGGGCGGTCGTTCTGCATGTCGGGGCCCGGGTGAGGGACACCCCGACCCAAGGACCACGATGACCTCGCTCCTCTCCCGCATCCTCGCCTCCGACGGAACGCTGCCGTTCGCGGTCGTCCTCCGGCAGGGCCGGACGGACGTCGACGTCTTCACCGGCGACGTCGTCGACGTCGACGGCCTCGCCGACATCCCGCTCGACGGCGCCGACGTGCTGACCCTCGTGCCCTATCGTCAGGTGCGCGAGCGCGGCTTCGCGGCGAAGGACGACGGCGCCCCGCTGCGCAACCTCGTGGTGCGCGAGCGCGAGAGCGTGCCGCTCGCCGAGGTGCTGCGGCTGCTACCCGAGCGCGAGATCCCGGTCGAGGAGCGCGGCTTCGACGTGCCCGACGAGGAGTACGCGGAGATCGTGCGCAGGGTCATCGACGACGAGATCGGCCGCGGCGAGGGCGCCAACTTCGTCATCAACCGCGCGTTCGTCGCCCACACGGACGCTCCCGCCGTCGAGGCGGTGCTGGCCTGGTTCCGCCGGCTGCTGACCGACGAGTCCGGCGCCTACTGGACCTTCGCCATCCACACCCCGGGTGCCGACGGCTCGCCGGCCGTCACCGCTGTCGGCGCGACGCCCGAGCGCCACGTCTCGGTCCGCGACGGCGTGGCGATGATGAACCCGATCAGCGGCACCTTCCGCCACCCCGCGGCCGGCCCGACCGGCGCCGAGGTGCTCGCCTTCCTCGCCGACGTCAAGGAGAGCGAGGAGCTCTTCATGGTGGTCGACGAGGAGATGAAGATGATGAGCGCCGTCTGCCCGAACGGCGGGCGGATCCTCGGCCCGTTCCTCAAGCAGATGTCACGGCTGAGCCACACGGAGTACCTGCTCGAGGGGCGCACCGATCTCGACGTCCGCGAGGTGCTGCGACTCACGATGTTCGCGCCGACCGTCACCGGCTCGCCGATGGAGAACGCCTGCGCCGTGATCGCCGAGTACGAGAAGGAGCCGCGCGGCTACTACTCCGGTGTCCTCGCCCTGTTCGAGCCGGAGGAGCACGGCTACACGGTCGACGCGCCGATCCTGATCCGCACCGCGTACCTCCGCGAGGACGGCCGGCTCACGGTGCCGGCCGGCGCGACGCTCGTGCGGCACTCGACGCCGGAGGGCGAGGTCGCCGAGACCCGCGCGAAGGCGTCCGGGGTGCTCTCCGCGCTGGGGCTGCTCCCCCACCGCGACATCCCGCCGGCGATCGACCTCAACGCGCAGCCCGGCGTGCAGGAGGCGCTCGAGGCGCGCAACGAGCGGCTCGCCTCGTTCTGGCTGCGGCCCCAGGCGCCGGAGCACATCGAGGGCCTCGCCGGCCACACGGCGCTCATCGTCGACAACGAGGACCAGTTCACGACGATGCTCGCGCACCAGCTGCGCCACCTCGGCATGGACGCCCGGGTCGAGCGCTGGTCGAGCGTCGAGGACGTGCTGAGCGACGACCTCGTGGTGTTCGGGCCCGGCCCCGGCGACCCGCGCGACGACTCCGAGCCGCGGATCGCGCGCCTGCGGGCCCTGATGACCGAGCGGCTCGCCTCGGAGCGGCCGATGCTCGCCGTCTGCCTCAGCCACCAGATGCTCTCGCTGCTGGCGGGGCTGCCGGTCGAGCCGCTGCCCGCGCCCCGTCAGGGCGTGCGGCTGGCGGTCGACGTGTTCGGCGAGGACGCGGCGATCGGCTTCTACAACACCTTCTCCTCGGTCGCGGACGCGGACGTGTCGAGCACCCCGCTGCTCGATCTCGAGATCTCGCGCGACCCCGCCACCGGGATCGTCGACGCGCTGCGCGGGGAGGGAGTCGCCTCCGTGCAGGGGCATCTGGAATCGGTGCTGTCCTCCGACGGCCTGCGCACGCTCGAGCGCCTGGTCCGCACCGCGACCTCGCAGCCGGCGCGCGCGTGAGCGACGTCCGGCTGATCGCGTCGCCGTCCTACTCCCCCGAGCTGCGGGAGGCGGTGGCCGCGAGTGTCCGGGCGGCGGCGGAGGCGGCGCGCGGCTGGTACGGACGCGGCGACAAGCTCGCCGCCGACGCGGCCTCGGTCGCGGCGATGCGCGCGGTGCTCGCCGAGGCGCCGTTCGCGGGCGTCGTCGTGATCGGCGAGGGCGAGAAGGACGACGCTCCGATGCTCGCGAACGGCGAGCGGCTCGGGCGCGCCCACTCCCCCTCCTGCGACGTCGCGGTCGACCCGCTCGACGGCACCCGGCTGACGGCGGAGGGGATCCCCGGCTCGGTCTGCGTGATCGCGCTCGCTCCGCGCGGCACGATGCTCGATCCGCGCGACGTGTTCTACATGGACAAGCTGGTCTGCTCCGGCGCGGGAGCGGGGGTCGTCGGGCTGGATCTGCCGCCCGCCGAGAACGCGCGGCGGCTGGCCGACGCCCTCGGCAAGCCGGTCTCCGAGCTCGTGGTGGCCGTGCTGGACAAGCCGCGGCACGCCGGACTGATCGCGGCCCTCCGGGAGGCCGGTGTCGCGCTGTCCCTGCGCGGCGAGGGCGACGTCTCGGTCGCCATCGAGGCCGCGGATCCCTCCGGCAGCGTCGACCTCGTGCTCGGCATCGGCGGCACGCCCGAGGGCGTCGTCGCGGCCTGCGCCGTCCGCGCCCTCGGCGGCGTGATGGAGGGCCGCCTGGCCCCGCAGACCGACCTCGAGCGCTCGAACGCCCTGGCCGCCGGCCACGACCTCACCCGCCTGCTGACCCTCGACGACCTCATCTCCTCCCCCGACGTCCTCTTCGCCGGCTGCGAGGTCTGACGCTTCTCCGCGAGATGCCACTTGTGCACGCCTTTCACGGCGTGTCGCGTGCACAAGTGGCATCTCGCGGAGGCGCCGGTCAGGGGGCGGCGACGCCGTGGCGCCAGTAGCCGATGAAGGTGATGGCGCGCTTGTCGACGGCGCGGTCGGCCACGAGGTGGCGGCGGGCGCCGGTGGCGAGGGAGGACTCGCCGACGGCGAAGACGGAGGGGCGGCCCGCGGGCAGGGTCGCGTCGCGGAGGACGGCGAGCGCGTGCTCGCCGGGGCGGGCGTGCGGGTCGGCGCGGGGCAGCCAGTGCAGGGTGACGGCGTCGGAGGCGACGACGGGCTGGCGATCCGCCTCGGAGGGCAGCTCGAGGAAGACGTGCGCGGCGCGATCCTCGGGGAGCGAGGCGAGGATGCCCGCGACCGCCGGCAGTCCCGTCTCGTCGGCGACGAGCAGGCACCAGTCGGAGCCGTCGGCCCGGCGGTAGCCGAGCCCCTGGTCGAGGATGCCGACCCGGTCGCCGACCGCGGCGGTGAGCGCGAAGGTCACGGCGGGCCCCGCCTCCCCCGGCTCGCCGTGCACGACGAAGTCGACGTCGATCTCGGGTCCGCCGTCGGCGCCCTCGGCCCGATAGCGGCGCACAGTGTAGTTGCGGACGAACGGCCGCTGCGCCTTCGGCATCGCGAGGTACTGCGCGTACCAGAGCGCGCTCGAGCGGGTCGGCAGCCGCAGCGCCTCCTGCCCGGGCCGCGGCAGGAAGAGGCGGAACCACTGGTCGTGCCCGAGCGGATGCAGCAGCGCGACCCCGGGCCCGCCGAAGGTGACGCGCTGCATCCCGGGCGTCACGCGCGCGGTGCGGACGACCTCGACGGTGACGACCTGCGGATCGGTGGGGCGGGTCGGGGCGGACGAGCGGGCCATGCGGAGCCTCCGTGCTGTGGGCGGACGCACCGCCGGGTTTGGTGAGGCTTACCTTACCTATGCCCTAGGCCGACCCATCGGTCCTGTCCGCGAGATGCCACTTGTGCACGCCTTTCACGGCGTGTCGCGTGCACAAGTGGCATCTCGCTGAGACCGTGTGCCCTGAAGAGGGGTCTGTGAAATTTCCTCGCTTCATGGTCATATATATGTGGTCGCGGCGCTGGGTCCGACCGACGGATCGAGGGACGGCCATGAAGAGATCGACACGAATCGCTTCCATCGCAGGAGCAATCCTGCTGAGCGTCGGGATGGCGGCGACGGCGCAGGCGAACGTCTTCGCTGACAGCTTCGACAAGAACGCCGGCGGGTTCCAGTCGCCGACGTCGACCACCTACCAGACGAAATACGAGTCGAATCGGAACGGCACCATCCAGCTCCGGGAGATCGGCAGCGACTACAAGATGGACGCGCAGATGTGCCAGGCGCTCGTCAACTGCTACAGAGGCACGAAGATCTTCTCGATCACCGACGACAACATCGTCCACGGGCTCCCGAACAGTTATGAGGCGGGCACCGAGACTCTCACGTCCGCGCTTCGAACGACCCCCTTCACCATCTATCAGGTGCACGTTCGCGGTCAGTGGCAGGCCTGGTAGAGCCGGAGCCCGACCATCGACACGACCGTGCCTTCGCGCTTCGCGCTGGTCCTCACCGATCTGCGGTCGTCTTTGCGCTGGCCGCAGGCGCTCCTCGGTGCGATCCTCGTCGTCGGTCCGACGGCTCTCGGGCTGGCGGAGGTGGGCGGCGGTGTCTACCGCGATGAGCTGGACGTCTACTCCCAGTTCATGATCTCCCCGATGATCATCCTCTTCCCCGTCTTCATCACGACGGCCTGCTGCAGCGGCACCGCTGCCGAGATCAGGAACAGGTTCGTCGTCCTCGTCCGCGCGCGAACGGATCTCCGGTCCTACCTGGCGACCCGGATGATGAGTGTCGCCCTCGGAGGATTCGTGCTCGGCTTCGTCGCCGCACTCCTTCCCGGACTGATCGCCTTCGGGATCTGGCCGGAGCTGGGTGCGCCCTTCATCGATCCGGTCGTGTACGGACTCGCACCGGACGAGGTGGAACGGAACGCCCTGGAGCGCGTGAACTACTCGCAGCTGCTCGCCTTCGGCTGGCCGGTGTACCTGATCGGCTACTCCTCGGTGCTGGGTGCCTGGGGTGCGATCACGGCGGTGGCCGGTGTGCTCGCACTGGTCGCACTGAAGAACCTGGGGCTGGCGATGGTGCTGCCCGCAGTGGTCTTCTTCGTCGAGACGATGGCTGTCGCTCTGGTCGACCATCCACTTCTCGGATTCATGTACGGAGCCTTCCCGTTCGGTCTCGATCAGGCGCCGATCGGCATCATGGTCCTGCCGCTCGCGGTCGCTGGAGCCGCGACGGTTCTCGCCGCACGGCGGATCCTCGGAAGAGCCCAGCGACTCCCGGCGCTGACATGATCGCCTCGCTCTCCCGCCGTGTCCGCCTGCTGCTCGCAGGCTGGGCCCTCGCGGCTGCCGCCGCGTACTCGATCCACCAGCGGATGCTCTGGACCGCGTCGGGTTCCTCGTTCGGATTCGTCGACGTGGCGGTCGAAGTCGTGAACGACCCGCTCTTCGTCTGCTACGGACTGGGAGCGCCGTGGTGCATCGCCTTCTTCCTGGCGTCGAGGTCCCTTCCTCCGGAATCCGTGTGCATCCGGGCCGGATCCCTCAAGAACGTGCTCCTCGTCCTCCTGCGCAGCGACACGGTGAGTGCTGCGGTCGTCCTGTTCGGTGTGCTGACGACGTGCTGGGTGTGCTCCCTCGGGCTGGCGAACGACGTCGCGCGCGTGCCCGGATCGGTGAGTGCACTGCTCTCGGACGTCGCGCTGCCCCCGCCCGTCGGAGTGCTGCTCCAGCTCCCGCTCCTCCTGCTCTTCCTCGCGACGATCGGGTCCCTCCTCTCCGCCTGCTGGGTGCTCTCAGGCGGGAGTGTCCTCGTCGGGCCGGCGGCGACGGTGCTGCTCGGCTGGTTCGCCGTCTCGGCGGCGGGGGGACTCCCGAGGGACTCCGCCGTCAGCTCGGCGTTCCTCTCCAGTTCCTCGCTCCACCTCGGGCGGCCGTTCGGCGTGCTGGCCGCCGCCGTCGTCCTCCTCTCGATCGAGGTCGTCCTCCTCGGCGCCGTCCGGGTCCAGGATCGCCGGCTGTCCGGAGCGGCGCGGTCCTGGGGTGCCGGATGGGCGGCGTACGTCCTCCTCCTCGGCACGGCCGCGCTCGGGCCGACGGGGCCCCAGTCGGTCTCCGAGGGGAATCCGGCACCCGGGGTCGAGGGGAGAGTCCTCGGTCCTCTCTTCGCGGGCCCGGCGGGCGCTCTCGCCCCCACCCTGTTCTCCGTCCTCGTCGTCACGGGCTTCGCGATGACCTGGCAGCTCAGCGAGCTCGATCCCCGACGCCCGATCCTCCGCTGCGAGCTGATCCGGTACGGATCGAGCGGCGCTCGGAATCGGCGACTCGGCGCAGGGCTCCTCGCCCGTGCACTCGGAGTGAGCGCGCTCGTCGGCGCTCTGGCCGGTGCCGAGGCGCTCCTGCGAGGCGCCCCCGGCGAGCTCGCGTCCTTCGCCGACCCCGTGGTGGGCTATCAGCTCCTGGTCAACGGAACGCTGCAGCTGACACTGGTCGCGGTCGCCGCCTCCGCCTTCGCGCCGCTCGCCGGATCGGGCGCTGCCCCCGCGGCGTTCTCGGCCGGATTGGCCTTCCTGCCGAGCGAGCTCCTCGAGGGCAACCCGCTCGGCATCGCGGGTCTGTGGCGGAGCGCGGAGGGCTGGCCGAGCGTCCTCCACGGGACGGCGCTGGCGCTGGGGAGCGCCTGCATCGTCCTCGTCGCAGCAGCCATCGCGTCTCGACTGGTCGAGAGGCATCCACGAACAGAAAGAGGTCGCTCATGACGAACGCCATCACGGTCGAGGGTGTGTCCAAGAGCATCCGCGGGAATCTGCTCTACAACGAGGTCGCGTTCGAGCTGCGCCGAGGCGGGCTCTACGCCCTCCTCGGTCCGAACGGCTCCGGGAAGTCGGTCCTGCTGCGACTGCTCTGCGGCTTCCTCAGGCCGGACTCGGGCAGCATCAGCGTCGACCCTTCGATCTCGCCGGAAGGGCGGACGTTCCCGGTCGGCTTCGGGATCACGATCGACGGCCCCGCCTACATCGCAGGCCTCTCCGCGGAGCAGAACCTCCTGCGACTGGCCGCGATCCGCAGGCGCATCGGGATCGAGGAGATCCGCGCGACGCTCGCCTCGGTACGTCTGCAGAGCACGGGGCGCTCAGCGGTCCGCACCTTCTCCTCGGGGATGAAGCAGAAGCTGTCCCTCGCGCAGGCTCTGATGGAGGACCCGAAGGTGCTCCTCCTCGACGAGCCGTTCACCGCGCTCGACACGGAGAGCGTCGCGGTCGTCAAGGACGTCCTCCGCGAGCGGGTGGCCCAGGGCGTCACCGTTCTGCTGACGATGCACGGCGAGGCGGACTTCCTCGCCGAGTGCGACGGCGTCCTCCGGATCGAGAACCGCACGATCTCGACGCTCTGACGACGGGTCGTCTCCGCGAGATGCCACTTGTGCACGCCTTTCACGGCGTGTCGCGTGCACAAGTGGCATCTCGCGGGAGGGGGTGCGGCGGGGACGACGAAGGCCCCGGCTCGACGTGCGAACCGGGGCCTTCTCGATGTAGCGGGAGCGGGACTTGAACCCGCGACACCACGATTATGAGCCGTGTGCTCTAACCACCTGAGCTACCCCGCCGCACGTTTCCGGAGGCTGGCCTGCCGGGAACGGAGCCCCCTGTGGGAATCGGACCCACTACCTCTTCCTTACCAAGGAAGTGCTCTACCAATGAGCTAAGGGGGCGCACCTGCGGGTCTGACTGCCCCTCTCGGGGCGTGCCCGCGATTTGGCACCGTTAGACGATAGCACCTCCGCGGGGCGGTGATGACCGCGGGGTGGAGGGGGTGGTCCGGGCGGGGTGGGTCTCGATACGCCCGCTCTGCAGGCTGCTCGATCAGCAGGAAGGCGCGGGCGGAGCAGCCGCGCAGCGGGCCTCATGCCGGTCGAGCAGCCGCGCAGCGGGCCTCATGCCGGTCGAGCAGCCGCGCAGCGGCGCAGCGAGACCCGGCTACGAGCGGCTCGCCGTGTCGAGCGCGGCCAGCTCCTCCGCCGTCAGCTCGAGCGTCGCAGAGGCGACCAGGGACGGCAGCTGCTCCATCACGCGGGCGCTCGCGATCGGCGCGGCGACGCCGTCCTGCGAGCGGAGCCAGGCGAGGGCGACGGTCGCGACCTCGGCGTCGTGGGCCGCGGCGGCGGCATCGAGGGCGGCCAGCACCCGGCGTCCGCGGGCGTCGAGGTACTGCGCGGCGCCCGAGGCGCGCGGGCTGTCCGGCGTCGAGCCGTCGCGGTACTTGCCGGTGAGGAATCCGGAGGCGAGCGCGTAGTACGGGACGACGGCGAGGCCGGCCTCGCGGGCGAGCGGCAGGACGTCCGCCTCGATGCCGCGCTCGACGAGGTTGTAGTGCGGCTGCACGGCGACCGGCGCGTGCAGGCCCCCCTCCTTCGCGAGGCGCAGCCACTCGGCGATGCGCTCGGCGCTGAAGTTGGAGACTCCGATCGCGCGGACCAATCCCTCGTCGACGAGCTCGGAGAAGACGCGGGCGATGTCCTCGAGCGGCACGGCGTCGTCGTCGAAGTGCGCGTAGTAGAGATCGATCCGTTCGGTGCGCAGGCGCCCGAGCGAGGCGCGCGCGGCCTTGCGGACGTTGTCGGGGGCGAGGCCGGTGAACTCGGGGTGCCGGCTGACCTTGGTCGCGATCACGACGTCGTCGCGGGAGCCCGAGCGGCGCGAGAGCCACTCGCCGATGATCGTCTCCGACTCGCCGCCGTGGTTGCCGGGGACCCAGGCCGAGTAGGAGTCGGCCGTGTCGATGAAGTCGCCGCCCGCGGCGACGTAGCCGTCGAGGACATCGAAGGAGGTCTGCTTCCCGGCGGTCCAGCCGAAGACGTTGCCGCCGAGGGAGAGCGGGAAGACCTCGATGCCGGAGTCACCCAGGGGCGCGCGGGTGAGGGAGTCGTGGGACGGAGCTGCGCTGTCGATCGTCATCCCCCGATTCAACTCGCCGCGGGCCGCACTGCCCGTCCCCCGCCGCGCATGCGGAGCAAGCACTCAGCCGCCCGCCGCCGGACAGCACCTCCGGCACGCGGAACCTCCTTCGGCACGCCGGAACAGCAGATTGTCGCGAGCCCGGGCACGTTTCACGAGCCGGAGCCCGCCCGGTCCGATCTCCGGCACGCGAGAACACCTCCGGCTCGTGTAATCAGCTGGTTCTCGCGAGCCCGAGCCGATTCGGCGTGCCGAACGTCCGCGGAAGACGGCTGGCGGGTCGCAGCGGAAGGACCTCCGGCACGCGGAACCAACTGCGGTACGCCGGAACGGCCGTTTCTCGCTAGCCGGAGGCGGTTCCGCGAGCCGGAGGCGGTTCCGCGAGCCGGAGGTGTGGCCGGCAGCAGCACACCGGAGAGCGGGCGGCGGGCGTCAGCCGCCGAGCGGGTAGTCCGCGTAGGCGAAGCGCGCCCCGTCCGGCGACCAGCCGGCGACGTTGATCGTGCCCTGACCACCGAGGAGCGACTGCACCACCCGGCCCGGCGAGGTGTCGCCGGCCACGCGCCCCTCGAGCGCGATCAGCCGCAGCTCGACCGGCAGGTTCTCCGGGTGCCCGGCCGTCCCGGCGGGGTAGGCGAGGTACAGCAGGTGCGCGCCGTCTGGCGACTCGTGCGGGAACCAGTCGACCGTGTCCGAGGCCACGAACCGCTCGATTCCGGAGCCGTCGAGACGCATCCGGAACAGCTGGGCGACACCGCCGTCCCTCTCGGAGTTGAAGAAGAGCCGTTCCCCGTCGGCGGAGAAGTCGACGCCGTCGTCCGGATGCGCGTCGTCCGTCAGCGCGGTGAGCGGGCCGCCCTCGGCCGGCATCGTGTAGACGTTGGTGACCCAGCGACCGGTGGCGTCCTCGCCGCCGCCGATCAGCGCGAGCAGCCGGCCGTCGGGCGAGACGCCGTGCAGGTAGTGCTTGAAGCGCGGACCCGGACCCTCGGCCGTGATCCTCCGGGCGGGCGCCGACCTGTCCAGCGCGACCGCGTAGAGGTGGCCGTCGCGGGCCGAGACATAGGCGGTGCCGCCGCCGGGAGCGAGCACGTGGTCGTTGTTCAGCTCGTCCGGCACCCCGTCGAGCGGGATCGCCTCGAGCCCGGCGGGACCGACCGGCGCGTCCCCCAGCGGCAGCCGGAACAGACCGCCGTCCCCGTTGACCACCAGGGACGACCCGTCCGGCGACCAGTTCGGCGCCTCCACGAGCAGCGAGTCGGAGGAGAACACCGTGGTGACCTCGCCGCTCGCGACGTCGAGCACGCGGATCCGGCAGGTCTGGGCGGGGAGCAGTGAGCGGGCCATGCCCCTCACGCTACGGCCCCGCCCGTCGTGGCGCGGGGAGGGCGGTCGTCAAGCCCGTCCGCACTCAGGTTCCCGCCGCCCGGCCTCCTCTATCCTTGTCTGGACAACTGTGCTGAGTGGAACCGGGGAGGACTGTGTGATGCTCCTCACCCTCGCGATCACGTTCGCCCTCGCGGTGATCACGCCGTGGATCGTCGACCGCTTCGGTCCGAAGGTCTTCTACGCCCTCGCCCTCGTGCCGGCCGCGACCTTCGTCTCGACCGCCGCCTCGCTGCCGACGGTCCTCGCCGGCGGAGAGCTGCGCGAGGAGATCCCGTGGATCCCCTCCCTCGACATCTCGCTCTCGTTCCGGCTGGACGCGCTCTCGATCGTCCTCGCGCTCGTCGTCAGCGGCGTCGGCGCCCTCGTCCTCGCCTACTGCGGCAGCTACTTCAAGCGCGACGAGCCGTCGCTCGGCCGGTTCGCCGCCCTGCTCTTCGCCTTCGCCGGCGTGATGTACGGGCTGGTCACCGCCGACGACGTGATCATCCTCTTCGTCTTCTGGGAGGCCACGAGCGTCCTCTCCTACCTGCTGATCGGGCACTACAGCGGTCGCAAGGAGAGCCGCGGAGCCGGCCTCCAGGCCCTGCTGGTCACCACCCTCGGCGGCCTGGCGATGCTCGTCGGCGTGATCATCCTCATCGTCGAGTCGGGCACCTCGAGCCTCGCGGGCATCGTCGCCGCGGCTCCCTCCGGCCCGATCGTCTCGGTCGCCCTCGTCCTCGTGCTGCTCGGCGCCTTCTCGAAGTCGGCGCTGGTCCCCTTCCACTTCTGGCTGCCGGCCGCGATGGCCGCACCGACCCCGGTCAGCGCCTACCTGCACGCCGCCGCGATGGTGAAGGCCGGCATCTACCTGGTCGCCCGCCTCGCGCCGGGCTTCGCCGACGACACCGTGTGGCTCCCCGTGATCGTCAGCGTCGGCGTCTGGACGATGCTCGTCGGCGGCTGGCGCTCGCTCCGCCAGTACGACCTCAAGCTCGTCCTCGCCTACGGCACCGTCAGCCAGCTCGGCTTCCTCACCGTCGCGGTCGGCTTCGGCTCGCGCGACGCGGCCCTCGCCGGCCTCACCCTGCTGATCGGGCACGCGCTCTTCAAGGCGCTGCTGTTCCTCGCCGTCGGCATCGTCGACCACCGGGCCGGCACCCGCGACCTGCGCAAGCTCAGCGGCCTGGGCCGCCAGGCCCCGGTGCTCGCCGGCGCCGCGCTGCTCGGCGTGCTCTCGATGGCGGGCATCCCGCCGCTGCTCGGCTTCGTCGCGAAGGAGGCGGTCTTCACCAGTCTGCTGTCCGCGATCGAGCAGGGCTCGTTCTGGGCCTGGGTCGCACTGATCGGCCTCGTCCTCGGCTCGATCCTCACCGTCGCCTACTCGGCCCGCTTCTTCTGGGGCGCGTTCGCCCGCAAGAAGGGCCTCGAGGACACCCACCTCCACGCGGAGCCGTGGACCTTCACCGCGCCCACCGTCGTCCTGGCGGTCGTGAGCCTCGTCGGCGGTATCGGCGCCTCGCTGCTCGACCCGCTCGTCGCGGTCTACGCCGACACGCTCCCCTACGGCGCCCCCGACGCCGACCCGCAGCTCGCCGCGGCGGCTGAGGAGTCCGACCACGGCGGCTACCACCTCGCGCTCTGGCACGGCTTCGAGCCCGCCCTCGCGCTCAGCGCGATCGTGATCGCGATCGGCCTGCTGCTCTTCGCCAAGCGGATCGCGGTCGCGCGGATCCAGTCCAAGGTCCCGAACACCATCGACTCGGCCGAGGGCTACTGGGCGACCGTCCGCTGGCTCGACCGCGTCGCGAGCACCGTCACCGAGTTCGTCCAGCGCGGCTCGCTCCCCCGCTACCTCACCGTGATCTTCGCGGTCTTCGTCCTCGGAGTCGGCGGTGCCGCCGCGCTCAACCGCACCTGGCCCGGCGACCTCGTCTTCTGGGACTCGCCCGGCCAGCTCGCCGTCGCGGCCGTGATGATCCTCGCCGCGATCCTCTGCGCCGTCGCGCGCAACCGCGTCGCCGCCGTGCTGCTCGCAGGTGCGACCGGCTACGGCATGGTCGCCCTCTTCGCCATCCAGGGCGCCCCGGACCTCGCGCTCACCCAGGCGCTGATCGAGACGATCACGCTGGTCGTCTTCGTCCTCGTGCTGCGCCGCCTCCCCACCCGGATCGCGCAGAAGCACCAGCCGATGCGCAAGCGCCTCCGCGCCGTCATCGGCATCGCGGTCGGCGCCGTGATGGCCCTCGCCACGACGATCGCGCTCGGCGCCCGCACCGCGACCCCGATCTCCGTCGACCTCCCGCGCCTGGCCTACGAGGAGGGCAAGGGGCGCAACATCGTCAACGTCCTCCTCGTCGACATCCGCGCCTGGGACACCATGGGCGAGATCTCCGTGCTGGTCGTCGTGGCGACCGGTGTCGCGAGCCTGATCTTCCTCTCCAGCCGGGCCGGCGGCGCTCCGCGCCTCGAGCATCAGAGCGCGGCCGACCGCGAGGAGCGCGCGACCGACCTCACCGCCCCCTCGGCCGACGCGGAGAAGACCGGCGACCGCGGCTCCTGGCTGGTCGCCGGCCGCACGCTCCGCCCCGAGAACCGCTCCATCGTCCTCGAGGTGCTGGTGCGCCTGCTCTTCCACCCCGCGATGATCGTCTCGGTCTACCTGCTCTTCACCGGTCACAACACCCCGGGCGGCGGCTTCGCGGGCGGCCTGCTCGCCGGTCTCGCCCTCGTCGCGCGCTACCTGGCCGGCGGCCGGTTCGAGCTCGGCGAGGCCGCGCCGATCGACGCGGGCAAGGTCCTCGGCCTCGGCCTGCTCTTCGCGGTCGGCACCGCCGTCTCCTCGCTCGCCTTCGGCCTCGAGGTGCTCGAGTCGAGCTGGCTCGACCTCTACCTGCCGGTCCTCGGCGAGCTGCACCTGGGCACCTCCACCCTCTTCGACATCGGCGTGTACCTGATCGTGATCGGCCTGACCCTCGACATCCTCCGCAGCCTCGGCGGCGAGGTCGACCGCCACGGCGAGGAGGCCGAGCAGGGCGACCCGTCCGGCGACGGCGTCACCCACTCGACCGACAGCACCCCCGGCCCCGGCGCCGGCACCGTCGACGGCCTCGAGACGAAGCTGCCGACCGGCTCCACCGTCGTCGGCGGACCGGGCAGGGGGGACGGCGCATGAGCATCACCCTCGTCCTCGTCGTCGTGATGGCGGTGCTGTACGCCGCGGGCGTCTACCAGATGCTCGAGCGCAGCCTCACCCGGATCCTGATCGGCTTCCTCCTGGTCGGCAACGCGACGAACATCCTGATCCTGCTGATGGCGGGCCGCTCGGGCGTCGCGCCGTTCGTCACCGACGACGGCCGCTCCTACGAGCAGATCGCCGAGGAGATGGCCGACCCGCTGCCGCAGGCGCTGATCCTGACAGCGATCGTGATCACCTTCGGGGTGTCCGCCTTCCTCCTCGCGATGATCTACCGGCGCTGGCGCCTCGCCAACGCCGACCAGGTCGAGGACGACGAGAACGACGCCTCCGTCCGCGCGGACGCGGCGGGCATCTCGGCGCAGACCACCGCGGACGACCGGGCCCTGGACGTCCTGCTCGAATCGAGCGACGAGGGCACCGCCGCGAAGCACGGCGAGAGCGCCATGACCGACGACAGGAAGGAGGACCGATGAACGTGCTGATCCCCCTCGTCGTCACCCTCCCCCTGCTGGGAGCCGCCGTCGCCCTCGTGCTCGGCCGGCACCGCCGCGCGCAGATCACGGTCAACATCGTCACGCTGTCCGCTGTCCTGGTGATCTCCTCCGTGCTGCTCGTCCTGGTCCTCACCGGCCAGGAGGGCGGCAGTGCCGTCTACGTCGGCGGCTGGGAGCCGCCGTGGGGCATCGTGCTGGTCGTCGATCCGCTCGCCGCCCTGATGCTGGTGATCACCTCGGTCACGCTGCTCGGCGTCCTGCTGTTCTCGGTCGGCCAGGGCCTGGTCGACGGCAACCGCGAGACGCCGGTCACGATCTTCCACCCGACCTACCTGATCCTCTCGGCCGGCATCCTCAACGCCTTCGTCGCGGGCGACCTCTTCAACCTCTACGTCGGCTTCGAGATCCTGCTCGCGGCGAGCTACGTGCTGATCACCCTCGGCGGCACGGCGCCGCGGATCCGGGCGGGCACGACCTACGTGGTCGTCAGCCTGGTCTCGAGCGTGTTCTTCCTCTCCGCGATCGGCCTGCTCTACGGCGCCACCGGCACCGTCAACATGGCGCAGCTGTCGATCCGCATCGCGGAGCTGCCCGCCGACGTCCAGCTCGTGCTGCACGTGGTGCTGCTGCTCGGCTTCGGGATCAAGGCCGCGGTCTTCCCGCTGTCGTTCTGGCTGCCCGACTCCTACCCCACCGCGCCGGCGCCGGTCACGGCCGTCTTCGCCGGCCTGCTCACCAAGGTCGGCGTCTACGCGCTGATCCGCACCGAGACGCTGCTCTTCCCGGGCGGCAGGCTCACGGAAGTGCTGATGGTGGTCGCGCTGCTGACGCTGGTGGTCGGCATCCTCGGCGCCGTCGCGCAGGCGGACATCAAGCGGATGCTCTCCTTCACCCTGGTGTCGCACATCGGCTACATGGTCTTCGGCATCGCCATCGGCACGGAGGCGGGCTACGCCGCGACGATCTTCTACGTGATCCACCACATCACCGTGCAGACCACGCTGTTCCTCGCGACCGGGCTGATCGAGCGCGTCGGCGGCACCACCTCGATCCTCCGGCTGGGCGGCCTGCTGAAGGCCTCGCCGCTGCTCGCGCTGCTCTACTTCATCCCCGCGATGAACCTCGGCGGCATCCCGCCGTTCACCGGCTTCCTGGGCAAGGTCGGCCTCTTCGTCGCCGGCACCGAGTCCGCCGCGGACCAGCCGTCCTGGCTGATCTGGGCGGTCATCGCCGCGGGCGCCGTCACCTCGCTGCTCACCCTCTACGCGGTCGCCCGCGTCTGGAACATGGCGTTCTGGCGCCGCCAGGAGGAGGTGCCCGGCTACGAGTCCCCGCTGATCGACCAGCTGCAGGAGGACCCGCACGACACCGGCACCGTCCGCACGCGGCACTCGCCGCCGATGATGGTCCTCGCGACCGCCGGCATGGTCGTCTTCGGCGTCGGCCTCACGATCGCCGCCGGCCCGCTCTACGACGCCAGCGAGCAGGCCGCCGCCGCGGTCGCCGACCCGTCCACCTACATCGCCACGGTCTACCGCGACTCGTCCTTCGGAGAGGAGGGCCCCCGATGAGCCCCCGCCGCCGCGTCGACTTCTGGAACCGGTTCGCGATGTTCGTGACGCTCGTCGGCATCTGGGTGCTGCTCTGGGACGACGTCTCGGTGCTCTCGATCGTCTCGGGCTTCCTGGTCGCGCTGATCATCACGCGCGTCTTCTACCTGCCGCCGGTGGAGTTCTCGAACCGGGTGAACCCCTGGCACCTGGTGGTCTTCCTGCTGCGCCTCGCGCTGGACATCGCGGTCGCGTCCGTCCGCGTCTCGTACCAGATCCTCACCCTGCCGGTCCCCGTGCACAACGCGATCGTGGCCGTGCACCTGCGCAGCCGCTCCGAGGGGATGCTGGTCTGGACGACCGAGGCGGTCTCGCTCGTCCCCGGCTCGCTCGTGATCGACGTCGACCCGCAGCTGAACGTGCTCTATCTGCACGTGCTCGGCGTCACTCACGACGAGGGCCACCGGATCGACGGGGTCCGCCGCACGGTCCTGCGCACCGAGGCGCGCATCGTCCGCGCGATCGGCTCGCGCGAGGACGTCGCCCGGGTCAGCGAGCCGCTGGGCGATAACGCGGGGGTGCTCCGATGATCGAGTGGCTCGTCTGGATCCTGGTCCCGATCTTCGGAGCGGCCGCCCTGCTCTCGCTCGTGCGCATCCTGATCGGCCCGTCGGTCCTGGACCGCGTGGTCGCCGCCGACGTGCTGGTGGCGACGATCCTCTGCGGCCTCGGCGCCGAGATGGCGATCAACCACCACGCGACGACGCTGCCGGTCGCGCTCGGGCTCGCGCTGTTCGCGGTGTTCGGTTCGATCAGCGTCGCCAAGTTCATGGCCAACCGCGAGGAGGACTGACATGGACGTCTTCTTCGACGTCGTCACCGCCGTGCTCGTCACCGTCGGCGCACTGCTGTCGCTGGTCGCCGCGATCGGCCTGCTCCGCTTCGACGACCTGCTCTCCCGGATGCACGCCGGCACCAAGCCCCAGGTGCTCGGCATCATCTGCGTGATGCTGGCCGTCGCGATCCGGAACCCCGGCTTCGCCGCCGCGGGCACGGTCGTCCTGGTGATCGGCTTCCAGCTGCTGACCGTGCCGATCTCGGCGCACATGGTCGGCCGCGCGGCCTACCGGGCCGAGGCCGTCTCCACCGGCCACCTCGTCTCGGACGAGCTCGCCGACGCCGTGCAGCGCGCGGACGACGCCTCGCGGGCGACGGGTCCGGAGACGGCGCACGCGTCCGAGGAGGCCGCCGAGCGCTCGAGCGCGCCGCAGCCCGAGGACGAGGACGGCCCGGCCGCGACCGCCTAGCCGCCGGTCATCGTCCGCAGCGCGTAGCCGCCGACGGCGAGCGTCACCGCGAACAGCCCGCCGATCAGCAGCACGAGCAGCGGCACCACCCAGAGCAGGGCCCTCCGGCGTCGGGCGCGGGCGGCTTCCGGGGTCTCTTCGCTCACCCGTCGACCCTAGGCCAGGCGGCGCCTGCGCCGGGCCGGGCGCTTCCGGGGCGCCCGCTACCCTTGATGCCATGACCCTGGACTCCGCTCTCTCCGGCGCGCCCGAGAACTCCCCTGCTCCCGGGAGCTCCCCCGTCTCGTTCCCGGAGGCGGCCGGCCGCCCCGGTGCGGAGTGGTGGCGCACCGCGGTCATCTACCAGATCTACCCGCGCTCCTTCGCGGACGCCGACGGCGACGGCATCGGCGACCTCCCCGGCATCACCTCGCGCCTGGACAGCCTGGCCGAGCTCGGCATCGACGCGATCTGGCTCTCGCCGTTCATGACCTCCCCGCAGAAGGACGCCGGCTACGACGTCGCCGACTACTGCGACGTCGACCCGCTCTTCGGCACGCTGGCCGACTTCGACGCGATGCTCGCCCGCGCCCACGCGCTCGGCATCCGGGTGATCGTCGACCTCGTCCCCAACCACTCCTCGAGCGCGCACCGCTGGTTCCAGGCCGCCCTGGCCGCTCCCGCCGGCAGCGACGAGCGCGGGCGCTACCTCTTCCGCGACGGCCGCGGCGCCGCCGGCGAGCTGCCGCCGAACAACTGGGAGTCGGTCTTCGGCGGCCCCGCCTGGACCCGGGTCACCGAGCCCGACGGCACGCCCGGCCAGTGGTACCTGCACCTCTTCGACACCTCGCAGCCCGACTTCGACTGGACGAACGAGTGGGTGCGCGAGCGCTTCCGCGAGGTCCTGCGCTTCTGGCTGGACCGCGGCGTCGACGGCTTCCGCGTCGACGTGGCGCACGGGATGATCAAGGCCGAGGGCCTGCCCGACTACACCCCGCCCGCCGACAGCGGCTCGATGGGCGGCGTGGCGCCGGGCGACGACGCCGAGCCCGTCACCGCTCCCTACTGGGCGCAGGACGGCGTGCACGAGATCTACCGCGACTGGCACGCGCTGCTCGCGGAGTACCCGGCCGACCGCGTCCTCTGCGCGGAGGCCTGGGTGCAGCCGCTCTCGAAGCTCGCCCGCTGGGTGCGCCCCGACGAGATGCACCAGGCGTTCAACTTCGCCTACCTCGAGACGCCGTGGAGCGGACCCGCGCTGCGCGACATCATCGACTCCTCGCTGAGCTCGTTCGCCGCGGTCGGCGCCCCCTCCACCTGGGTGCTCTCGAACCACGACGTCGTGCGCCACGCCAGCCGCCTCGCCCTCACCGCCGACAACCCGCAGGGCTACGGCATCGGCCCGCGCACCCCCGGACTGCCCGACCCGGTGCTCGGCCTGCGCCGCGCGCGCGCCGCGACCGCGCTGATGCTCGCGCTTCCCGGCTCCGCCTACGTCTACCAGGGCGAGGAGCTCGGCCTGCCCGAGGCGATCGACCTGCCCGACGCGGCGCGCCAGGACCCGACCTGGTTCCGCACGGGCGGCGAGCGCTACGGCCGCGACGGCTGCCGCGTGCCCCTGCCCTGGGAGGCCGACGCGCCCGCCTACGGCTTCAACGACTCCGGCGACTCCTGGCTCCCCCAGCCCGGCGATTGGGCGCCGTTCGCGCGCGACCGCCAGACCGGCGTCGAGGGGTCGACCCTCGAGCTCTACCGGGAGCTCCTCGCGGTGCGCCGCGCGCAGGACCTCGGTTCGGGCTCGATCGAGTGGCTCGAGGGCTACCCGGAGGACGTCGTGGCGTTCCGCAACGGCGGCGTCACCGTGATCGCCAACACCGGCTCGTCGCTCGTCGAGCTGCCGGTCGGCGCGGTCGTGCTCGCCTCCGAGGAGCTGCACGAGCCGGCGCTGCCGGGCGACACGACGGTCTGGCTGCGCCAGGACTGACGTCCCAGAGTGCGATTTGCAGGTGATCCGCCGTCCGCGGGCCGCGGACTCGCGGCGGAACGGGCGGTCGCGCACGGATCGCCTGCAGATCGAACGGGAGCGGACGGGCCCGCGGCGGCTCAGCGCCCGGCGTTCGCCTTCAGCCAGAGGTACGAGTCCACCTTGGTCACGCCGTCGAGGCGGATCTCGAAGTGCAGGTGCGGCCCGGTCGACATGCCGGTCGTGCCGACGAGGCCGAGCAGCTGGCCGACCTTGACCGGGTCGCCCTCGTTGACCGCCGCGCTGCCGTGCTGCATGTGCGCGTAGACGCTGGAGACGAGCTGGCCGTCGATCTCGTGGTCGACGATGACGTGCACTCCGAGCGAGCCCTCGCCGTCGATCACGGTGCGGACCACGCCGTCGGCGATCGCCTGGATCGGCGAGCCGTTGCCCGGGTTGAAGTCGGTGCCGCCGTGGTTGACCGAGCAGCCCGCGCAGTTGCGGTAGCCGAAGCGGTCGCCCACCGGCACGCCGACGGCGAAGGGCCACTGGATCGAGGCGTTCGGGTCGTTGGTGAAGCCCGCGTCGGAGGTGCGGCCGATGGCGGCGACGTCCGTCTGCGTCTTGCGCTCCTGCACGCCGAAGCCGTCGCGGGCGACGGTCTCGGCGCTGACCTCGCCGGTGGTGAACGACTGCGCGCCGCGGTCGACGGTGCCGGGCGCGACGACGAGGTTCTGCGCCTGCACCTCCTCGGCCGTGAGGAGCGACGTGGCGGGCAGCGAGGTCGCCGCGACCATCGCGGCGACGAACGACAGCGCGACGAGCCCGCCGATCCGGCGGCTCGACCGCACGGGTCGCAGCGGTGTGACGCGAGGTGCGGAGACGGGCGCCGGCGACGCGGAGCGGACGGAGGCGACCCGCAGCTCGGCGTCGCGGAGCTCGGCCGGGGCGACAGGCACTCCCTCGGCCTGGACGTCGGCGGCCAGGGCCTGCGCGCGCTCGCGCTCGCGCAGCTCGCGACGGGTGAGGGGTGGGAGGGATTCGCCGAGGGTCGATGCGGGGGCAGCGGGCAAGGGCGAATCGGGGCTCACGAAATCCGGATCTTCCGTCGGGGGCAGGGGACGAGGGGCACTCCGCCAGGGAGTCGAAGCGCTTCTCGGGGATCCGCGACCGCATCCTGTGCGAATGTCACGAATTCATAAAGGATAACCACGGACTCCCGATCCGGCCAGAGCGGGTCGCGCAGAGGCCGGATCCTCGTCGCCGGATCCGCGCTCGGCGCTCGGATCCTGCGCGATCATGCGCGCGCATGCACCGACTCCGCGCAGACCGGTCCCCGATCAGACCTCGTCGGCGCGCAGCCGCCGCAGCAGAGCCTCGAGCTCGCTGAAGATCGGCTCCGGGGCCGCGATCAGCAGCCCGTTGCCCGCCGGGCGGCCGTCGAAGCCGGCGACGACGGCCCCGGCCTCCTCCGCCACGAGGGCGCCCGCCGCGAGGTCCCACGGGTTCAGCCCGCGCTCGTAGTACGCGTTCAGCGACCCCGAGGCCACCGCGCAGAGGTCGAGCGCCGCCGAGCCGATGCGGCGGATGTCGCGCACCGAGCCGAGCAGCTCCTGCACGACAGCGCCCTGGCGCATCCGGCGCCCGGCGTCGTAGCCGAAGCCCGTGCCGACCAGCGCCAGCGAGAGCGAGGCGGGCGGAGTGACGTGCAGCGCGGCCCCGTCGCGCTCGGCCCCGCCGCCCTTGCTCGCGGTGTAGACCTCGCCGGTCGCGCCGTTGACGACGGCCCCGGCGAGCGCCGTCCAGGTCTCCGGCTCCGGCTCGCCCTCGACCACGGCGATGCTGACCGCGTAGGAGGGGATGCCGTAGAGGTAGTTGACCGTGCCGTCGATCGGATCGACGACCCAGGTGAGCCCGCTCGTCCCGCCGCCCGCGCCCGACTCCTCGCCGAGGAAGCCGTCGTCCGGCCGCGCCTCGGCGAGCCGGCGGCGGATCAGCTGCTCGACCTCGCGGTCGGCGGCCGTGACCACGTCCTCCGGCGACGACTTCGAGGCGGCGATCTCGACCCCGTCCTGGCGGCGCTGCCGAGCGAGGTGCGCCGCCTCGACGGCGATCGAGCGGGCGATGGCGAGGAGGGAGGCGTGGGCGCTCATGTGTCCAGCCTAGGGACCGGCCGGGCCGGCGGGGACGGACGCAGGTGGGGCAGACGGCGACCGGACCTGCGGAGGATCATGGGGGCATGAGCGCCGCCGTGACCCCTCAGCCCCCGATCGCCGTGACCGGAGCCACCGGGGCGGTGGGCGGCCGCGTCGCGCGCCTGCTCGCCGACGCCGGCCTCCCCCTCCGCCTCCTCGCCCGCGACCCCTCGCGTGCGCCCGAGCTGCCGGGGGCGACGGCCGTCCGCTCCTCCTTCACCGACCCGGGCGATGCGCTCGACGGCGTCCGGCTCCTGCTGATGGTGTCGGCGGCCGAGAACGAGGACCGCCTCGCCGAGCACCTCTCGATGGTCGCGGCCGCCGCCGCCGCGGGCGTCGAGCACGTCGTCTACACGTCCTTCGCCGGCGCCTCCCCCACCGCGACCTTCACGCTCGCGCGCGATCACGCCGCGACGGAGGAGGCGATCCGCGCCTCCGGGATGAACTGGACCTTCCTCCGCGACAACCTCTATCTGGACTTCGTCCCCGCGATGCTCGGCGACGACGGCGCGATCCGCGGCCCGGCCGGCACCGGTCGCGCGGCGATCGTGGCCCGCGAGGACGTCGCCCGCGCCGCCGCCGCGATCCTGCGCGCCCCGGAGGAGCACCGCGGCGCGACCTACGAGCTCACCGGCCCCGAGGCCCTCACCTTCGACGAGATCGCGGCCGTCCTCACGGCGGCGGGCCGGCCCGCAGTCTTCGTCGACGAGACGCTCCAGGAGGCGCGTGCCTCCCGCCGCCGCTGGAACGCCCCCGACTGGCAGCTCGACGCCTGGATCAGCACCTACACCGCCGTCGCCGCCGGAGAGATGCAGCACGTCTCCGGCGACGTCGAGCGCCTGACGGGCCGCGCCCCGCTCTCCCTCGCGCAGTTCCTCGCGGCGTCGCGCTGACACTCCTCCGGGCATCGAGACACAGTGCGCGCTAATATTGCCCCCATAAACAATGTCTCAGTGCCCCTGAGGCTGCATTTATGGAGGTCACATGGCCAAGCGCGTCCTGCAGCCGCGTCCGGTGGTCGACGACGCCCTCCGCGTCACCGGTCAGCTGATCCGCACCGGGCGTGGCGATCGCGGCTGGTCGGCGGGCGAACTCGCGGGCCGTGCCGGCGTCTCCGAGCGCACCGTCCTCGCGGCCGAATCCGGTGCGCCGGGCACGGCGTTCGCGACGGTGCTGGAGCTGCTCGTCCTCACGGGCAGCGCGCCGTTCGGGATCGAGGACCCGGTCGAGATGGCTCGCCTGCGGCGCCGCGGAGAGGAGCGGCTCGCCCTGCTCCCCTCGCGAGTCCGACGGGCCGCGGCGGTCGTCGATGACGACTTCTGACCGCGCCTACGTCTGGACCTGGCTTCCCGGCGCCGAGGTACCCGTCGTCGCCGGACTCGTGGAAGCGGACGGCACTGCCACACGCTTCGCCTACGCGCGAAGCTATCTGGAGCGGCCGGGGGCGATCGCCCTCGCGCCCGAGCTTCCTCTGACCCGCGGCGCCCAGCCGCCGAGAGACGGTCTGGTCATCGCCGGCGCACTCCGCGACGGCGCGCCGGACGGATGGGGCCGCGGCGTCATCCGCTACGGACTCGGCCTCGGCGAGGACGACGATCTCGGCGAGATCGACTACCTGCTGCGCTCCGGCTCGGATCGCTTCGGCGCCCTCGACTTCCAGGAGTCGCCCACGGACTACGTCTCCCGATCCGACTCGGCGACGCTCGAGGAGCTGCGACGAGCCGCCGAGGCCCTGGAAGCCGGCGTGCGCCTGACCCCGGAGCTCGAGGCGGCGCTCGAGCACGGCACCTCCATCGGCGGCGCGCGGCCGAAGGCGACGCTCATCGGCGAGGACGGGCGTCGCTTCCTCGCGAAGTTCGCCTCCTCGACCGACCGGCTGTTCTCCTACGTCCGTGCGGAGGCGACCATGCTCGCACTCGCGGCGCGGGCGGGCATCGACGTGCCGAAGTGGGAGGTCGTCACCGCGGGCGGGAAGGACGTCCTCCTGCTCGAGAGGTTCGACCGGGGACCGGAAGGCACCCGTCGGCACGTGATCAGCGGACTGACCCTGGCGGGCGAGAGCGAGATGACGGCTCGCTACGTCTCCTACCCGGCGATCCTCGACGTCCTCCGGCAGTACGGCGACGCGACCGCCGGCGAGGAGCTGTTCCGCCGGATCGCCTTCACCATGGCCATCAGCAACAGCGACGACCACGCTCGCAATCACGCGGCGTTCTGGGACGGCGCCTCCCTCCGGCTGACACCCGCGTTCGACCTCACCCCCGGCCCGCGCTCGGGCGAGAGCGCCTCCCAGGCCATGGCGTTCGGCCGCCGGGGAGAGCGCCGCTCCTCCCTGCCGCTGCTGATCCAGCAGAGCGGGACCTACGGGTTGAGAACGAAGGAGGGACGCCGCATCACGGAGGACGTCGTCGCGGCCGTCCACGACGGCTGGCACGACGCCGTCACCGAGGCGGGACTCTCCGCTCGCGATCGCGATCGTCTCTGGGGCCGGCAGATCCTCAACCCCGCCCTGCACTACGACTGACGCCGGACCTGACGCGGTCGTGATCCTCCCGGCGGTGGCGCGGGGGTGTGCACGGTTCGCTGCATGCTGGTCGAGCAGCCCCGCAGGGGCGCATCGAGACCCACGCTCCAGAAAGACCGGGAGACGGAGGAAGCCCCGCCACCCGCCTCGTGGAGGCGCGTGCGGGGCTTCGGTCGCGATGCTGTGGCGAGTGAGGGATTCGAACCCCCGAAGGCTACGCCGTCTGATTTACAGTCAGATCCCTTTGGCCGCTAGGGTAACTCGCCGTCGCGCACCCGGCCGGGAGTCAAGCTCTCGACCGAAGGCGCTGGACAAGGATACCCACGCGCTCCCCGGATCGGAAATCGGCCTCAGCCCGCCGCCGCGGCGTAACGCGACGCCGCCTCGGCGACCTTGCCCGCGTAGCTCGTCGCCGGGTTGTAGGCCGCGATCGCGTCGCGCCAGCCGGACTGCGTGGTGAGGTCGCCGCCGGCCTGGCAGAGGTACCGCGCCGCGGTGACCGCCTGCTGGTCGACGTTCTGCGGGTCCCAGCCGCTCGACGCCCAGCGCATCCAGGTGGCGGGGATGATCTGCAGCGGGCCCATCGCGCGGTCCGTCTCGGGATCGCCGTCGAGCGCACCGCCGTCGTTGTCCTCGACGCGGTCGAACTGCGTGCCGTCCAGCGAGGGTCCGTAGATCGGCTCGGTGGGGCGCCCGTCCTCGCCGAGCTCGCCGCCGAAGATCGTGCCGTGCCGGCTCTCGACGTAGCCGATGCCGGCGAGTGTCGCCCAGTCGAGGCCGCAGCCGGGGTCGACGGACGAGGTGAGCAGCGCCGCGCCCGCGTAGGCCGTGAGCGCGCGCACCGGGATGCCGCTGCCCTCGGCGGTGCCGGCCAGCCAGTCACCGCTCGTGAGCTGTCGCACCGGAGTCGCCGCCGTCTCCTCGGGGTCCTCCAGCAGCGCGGGATCGGCCGCGGCGGGCGCCGGGGCGGCGGGCGGCACCGTCACGACTCCGTCCTCGTACTCCACCGCGGGCTCCGCGGGGCGGGTGCAGCCGACGAGCACGAGGCCGACGAGCGGCAGGATCAGCAGGGCGGGGAGGCGGCGCACCGTCCCTTCGTACCAGGCGCGCCTCCGGATCGGCCCGGCGGAGGTGCGAAAGCTAAGCTCGAAGGCATGGCAGATTCAACGTTCGACGTCGTCAGCAAGGTCGACAAGATGGAGGCGGACAACGCCCTCAACCAGGCCCACAAGGAGGTCGAGCAGCGCTACGACTTCAAGAACGTCGGCGCCTCGATCGCGTGGAGCGGCGAGAAGATCCTGATCAAGGCGAACACCGAGGAGCGGGCGAACGCCATCCTCGACGTCTTCCAGACCAAGCTGATCAAGCGCGGCATCAGCCTCAAGAGTCTCGACTCCGGTGAGCCCTTCGCCTCGGGCAAGGAGTACCGGATCGAGTCGACGCTCAAGGACGGCATCGATCAGGAGCAGGCGAAGAAGATCAACAAGCTGATCCGCGACGAGGCCCCCAAGTCGGTCAAGTCGCAGATCCAGGGCGACGAGCTCCGCGTCTCGTCCAAGAGCCGCGACGACCTGCAGGCGACGATGGCGCTGCTGCGCGGGGCCGACCTCGACCTCGACCTCCAGTTCGTCAACTTCCGCTGAGGGATGTCGCACTCCGAGAGCACGCAGACCCGCCGCGGCATCGACGCCCCCGACGCTCGGGGCCGCACCGGCCTCGACCGCGAGGGCTACGACCTGACCGGCAACCCCGACGTGGTCGTGAAGTCGGTGACCCTCCTCTCCAGCCACTGGTACGTCCTGCGCACCACCGAGTTCGAGTACCGGCACCGCGACGGCCGCTGGACCACCGAGCACCGCGAGACCTACGACCGCGGCAACGGCGCGGCCGTGCTGCTCTACGACCTCGAGGCGCGCTCCGTCGTGCTCGTGCGGCAGTTCCGCTACCCCACTTACGTCAACGGCAACCTCGACGGCATGCTGCTCGAGGTGCCGGCGGGCCTGCTCGACGAGGACGGTCCGGAGGAGGGCGCGCGCCGCGAGGCGTCCGAGGAGACCGGCCTCGAGGTCGGCCGGCTCGAGCACGTCTTCGACGCGTACATGAGCCCCGGCTCGATCACCGAGATGCTGCACTTCTACGCCGGCCCCTACCGCGCCGGCTCGAGCGACGGCGTCTACGCCGGGCTCGCGGACGAGGGCGAGGACACCGAGCTCGTCGAGCTGTCCTTCGACGAGGCCCTCGCGCAGATCGGCGTCCAGATCATCGACGCGAAGACGATCATGCTGCTGCAGTGGGCGGCCCTGAGCGGCCCGTTCTCGCGCTGACGCCGGGCGCCGTATCGCGCCGAGGCGGGACATCCATGCTGATCGAGTAGCCCGCGGAGCGGGCGTATCGAGATCCACCGGCGCCGGAAGACAAGTCTGCAGACCCGCCCTTCTGAGGGCCGTGGGTCTCGATACGCCCCTGCGGGGCTACTCGACCAGCATGAATCTCCTGCTGACCGAGCAGCCCCGGAGAGAGCGCGACTCATGCTGATCGAGTAGCCCTCGAAGAGGGCGTATCGAGATCCACCGTCGTTCGGAGGCCGGGTCTCGAGACGCCGCTGCGCGGCTGCTCGACCAGCAGAGGCCCTCCGAGGGCCGTCCGGTCA
Organism: Rathayibacter festucae DSM 15932; assembly: GCF_004011135.1. NCBI lineage: Bacteria > Bacillati > Actinomycetota > Actinomycetes > Micrococcales > Microbacteriaceae > Rathayibacter > Rathayibacter festucae. The sequence continues at coordinate 2,669,384 of NZ_CP028137.1, forward strand.
GGCCGTGTACGCCCGCAGCGCGTCGCCGGTGCGGGTCTGCGCGCCGGCGACGAGGTCGGCCGGCGTCCCCTCGAAGACGATCGACCCGCCGTCGTGCCCCGCGCCGGGGCCGACGTCGATGATCCAGTCCGCGTGCGCCATCAGCGCCTGGTGGTGCTCGATCACGATCACCGAGGAGCCGGAGTCGACGAGGCGGTCGAGCAGGCCGAGCAGGTTGTCGACGTCGGCCAGGTGCAGGCCGGTCGTCGGCTCGTCGAGGATGTAGACCGAGCCCTTCGAGGCCATGTTGATCGCGAGCTTCAACCGCTGCCGCTCGCCGCCGGACAGCGTGTTCAGCGGCTGCCCGAGGGTGAGGTAGCCGAGCCCCACGTCGACGAGGCGGGCCAGGATCGTGTGCGCCGGCCCCGATCCGAAGAACTCCGCCGCCTCGACGATCGGCATCGAGAGCACCTCGTGGATGTTCTTCCCGCGCAGCCGGTACTCGAGCACCTCCGCGGTGAACCGCTTGCCCTCGCACTCCTCGCAGATCGACGACACGGTCGCCGCTGGGCCGAGCTCCGTGAAGATCAGCCCCGCGCCCTTGCAGACCGGGCAGGCACCCGCGGAGTTGGCGCTGAAGAGCGCCGCCTTGACGCCGTTCTCCTTCGCGAAGGCGGTGCGGATCGCATCCAGTACGCCGGTGTAGGTGGCGGGGTTGCTGCGCCGCGAGCCGCGGATCGGCGACTGGTCGGCGACGATCACCCCCGGCCGCTTCGCCAGAGAGCCGTGGATCAGCGAGGACTTGCCCGACCCGGCGACGCCGGTGACGACGGTGAGCACCCCGAGCGGCACGTCGACGTCGACGCCGCGCAGGTTGTGCGTGGACGCGCCGCGGATCTCCGCGACGCCGGTGCGCCGGCGCACGTCGATCTTGAGCGGCACCCGGTGGTCGAGGTGACGCCCGGTGAGGGTGTCGGACTCGCGCAGAGCCTCGACCGAGCCCTCGAAGCGGATCTCGCCGCCGTGCGAGCCGGCCCGCGGCCCGAGGTCGATGACGTGGTCGGCGACCGCGATGATCTCCGGCTTGTGCTCGACGACGAGCACGGTGTTGCCCTTGTCGCGCAGTCGACGCAGCAGCTCGATCACCCGCGAGACGTCGTGCGGGTGCAGTCCCGCGGTCGGCTCGTCGAAGACGTAGGTGATGTCGGTGAGGCTCGACCCCAGGTGCCGCACCATCTTCACCCGCTGCGCCTCGCCGCCGGAGAGCGTCCCGGACTCGCGGTCGAGCGAGAGGTAGCCGAGCCCGACCTGCACCAGCGCGTCCAGCGTGCCCAGCAGCGCCTCGACGATCGGCGCGACGGAGGGGTCGGGCACCCCGCGCAGCCACTCCGCGAGGTCGGTCGCCTGCATCGAGGAGCACTCGGCGATGTTCCGGCCCGCGATCAGCGAGCCCAGCGCCGCGCGGGTGAGCCGCGCTCCCCCGCACTCCGGGCAGGGGCCGAAGGCGGCCACCCGCTCGGCGAAGGCCCGGATGTGCGCCTGAGCCGCCTCCTTCGCGAGGTAGAGCCGGGTGACCTTGACCACGAGGCCCTCATAGGTCATGTTGATGCCGGCGATCGGCATCTTGACGGCCGGCTTGTACAGGAAGTCCTCGAGCTGCTGAGGAGTGAAATCGGCGATCGGCACGTCGGCGGGATAGAGCCCGGATTCGGCGAGGCTCTTCCAGTACCAGCCGCCGACGACGAAGTTCGGGATCGCGTCGAGCGCACCGCCCTCGAGCGACTTCGAGCGGTCGAGCAGCGCGTCGAGGTCGATGTCGGAGACGCGGCCGGTGCCCTCGCAGCGCGGGCACATTCCCTCGGGCAGGTTGAACGAGAACGCCCCACTGGTGCCGACGTGCGGGTCGCCGATGCGGCTGAACAGGATGCGGAGCATCGTGTAGGCGTCGGTCGCGGTGCCGACGGTGGAGCGGCCGTTCGCGCCCATCCGCTCCTGGTCGACGACGATCGTCGCCGACAGCCCGTCGAGAGACTCGACGTCCGGCCGGGCCGGCGAGCCCATGAACTGCTGCAGGAACGCGGAGTAGGTCTCGTTGATCAGCCGCTGCGACTCGGCCGCGATCGTCCCGAAGACCAGCGACGACTTGCCGGAGCCAGAGACGCCCGTGAACACCGTGATCCGGCGCTTCGGGATGTCGACGTCGACGCCGCGGAGGTTGTTCTGCCGGGCCCCGCGCACCCGGATGACGTCGTGCGGGCTGCTGTCCGGACTCGTCGCGGGCAGGTCGGGCATCGTCATCGGGTCTCCGTCCGTCAGCGGTGCCCGAAGCCTAGAGGAGGCCTCCGACGTCCGGGAGTCGCCGAGGACGACCGGACCGGAAGGGCCCCCTCAGCACCGCGGTCTGGTGCTCACTGGTCGTGGCCGACCCACACGACAGTGCGCGTGCTCTGCTGCCAGGGCTTGTCCGTGGGCCAGCTGCGGAGGGTGATGGTCTGCGGGTTCGGCAGCGGCCGGTCGAAGGTGACTCGGAAGCTGCCGGTCCCATCGGTGTCGACCGGGGGCAGCGCGGGGTCCTCGCCCAGCCGGAGCTGGAGCTTCTGACCCGCGGGGACGACACCCTCGATGCTCGTCGACGTGATGTGGACGATCCTGATGGGTGAGTCCTCGACGCTCTCCGGGATCCGCGCGGGGGCGGTCGGTGCGCCGTCCAGGACGATGCGCTCGGCGATCGTGTGGTCCTTGAACGTGGCGACCAGGCGGGTGCTGCCGCCGGGCGCGTCCGGCCTCGCGGTCAGGGTGAAGTGCCCGTCCGCCGCGATGACAGGGTCGGAGACGGGCAGGCCGTTCTTCGTCGCGTCGACGCTGTCCTGGGGCATGGTCTGCAGCTGCACGACCGCGCCCGCCGTGACGGTGCCGATCACGGTGCGGCCCTCGACGCGGAGGTCGGGTCCCCACTCCACGACGGGCTCGGGCTTGGGCTTGCCCGTGGTGGTGACCGTGACGGTCTTGCCGGTGCTCGCGAATCCGGAGGTGTCCGAGGTCGAGGAGTAGAGCTCGTACGTCGAGCTGATGCCCGGCTCCTGGAAGCCCTTCTCGTTGCGGCAGACCCAGAGGCCGACCGTGTTCACCTTCGTCGCCCCGCAGATGAGGGCGTGGGTGTTCGGATTCCAGATCTGCACGAACGAGCCCGGCGTGCCCGTCCCGGTGAACGAGGTCACACCGTCGACGGTCGCCGCAGCTGCGGGCGCGGTGAAGCCCCAGTCCCGCTGCACCTTCGCCACGGTGGCGAGCACCTTCTCCTCCGTCACGATCGGTGTCGCGAAGGCGTTCTTCGACGGCGCCCACAACGGCAGCGCGTCGAGCGCGTGCCGGTAGCGGCTCTGCATCGTCGTCCGGATCGAGCCCAGCGGCGTCGTGAACTCGTCCACGTGCACCGGCGTCGGGTTGGTCGTGGGCAGCGCGTCGAGGTCGACGTGGTGCTTGAACCCGTTGATCGACACCCCGCCGTTCTCGTTCATCGTGTCCGCCCACTTCTTGCGGAACTCCGTGAACACGGCACCGTTGTTGTACACGTCCAGCAGAGCATCCAGCCCCTGATCCAGACTCAGCACCCCCGCCTCAGCGATCCGGGCGAGCTCCTGATCCGTCGCCTCCCGGATCAGCCGCTTCTGCTCCTGACCGCCAGAGGGTCCACCGCCCGTCGTCAAGTCGTCCCCCGCGCTCAACTGCTCCAGATCCACCTTCGTCTGCAGATAGTCGGCCCGATACCGGGCCTCGTCCATCCGGTCCGAGACGGCGTCGCGCATCGCGTCGGCCATCGCGCCCGCCTGCTTCTCCAACGACGGCAGCGCCCAGTCCTTGAACGCCACCGCCATCTGCTGACCCGCATCCATCGCCCCCTCCACCGGCGAGGTGCGCGACCAGATCGACGCCGCCGTGTACAGGATCATCAGCGGCGCCAGCTCCGGCATCGCAGCCGTGAGCATCCCCGCCATCGAGAAGATGTAATCCGTCTCACTGCCACCCTGACTGAACGCGATCGTCGACGTGATGAACCCGACCACCGCCCCCGCACCACCGACCGTCGTCGCGATCCGCGACCCCAGCATCGGCGCGATCGTCGTCACGATGTCCGCCGTCGTGTTCGTGATCGACAGCGCACTCACATCCCCCTGCACCAACCCCAGGACATCCAGCCCGATCCCTGCCGCGCTCAGCGAGTCCGACCCCGCCAGGAACCGGAACGACGCCTTCTCCAACCCCGCTACGACCTTCGGATACCGCGCCCACACCCCCGACGCCAGACCCGGCCCCTTCACCTGCCGGATCGCATCCCCCACCGGATCCGCCAGCACCCGCCGCTGCACCGCCCGCGGACCCTCGAACGCCGACCCCACCTCCGCCGCCACTAGCGCCTTGAAGGCCGCCGCGTCCTCCTGGGACGGACGCCGGTGCACCGTGACCGCGCAGGTGAGGCACGACTCCCCCGAGCGCGCCACGCGTCGGTCCTCGGACCCGCCGGGTGAAGCGGACCGGCTCGGCGCCCCCTCCGGCGCTGCGGGCGGAAGATCGGGCGGTTCCGGCGCCTCCCACGTCCCTCTCATCGGCACGACGTCGGTCCGACCCCGCAGGTCGGGGGCCTCCCAGTCGGCGAAGCCGTGAGGGACGGTGACATCGAGCGTCGTCAGCAGCTCTCCCTTGAGCTCGAACATGCTGGCGTTGTACTCGGGGCGCGTCACGACGCCCCGCTCGCGCGCGAAGGTGAGCTCGGTCGGCGGATGCAGGGCCATGCTCAATCGGGCCGCCGCGGCGCGGCGCCAGGCCTCCCGCTGCGCCGCGGGCGTGCCGGCGGCGAGAGACCTGTCCGTCGCATGCCTCTGAGCCCGCAGGAACCACGGATCCACGCCGATCGAGGGGAACTCCTCCTTCGTGAACACCGGCGCTTCACCCTTCGGGCCGGGCGACGTGAGCACCGCCCGCGCCCTCGTCAACCCGCCCGGACCCCCGTGGGCGAACACCTCCGTCAGGTTCTCCTGGATCTCGGCGTCACCGTCCGCGGGACCGGTCAGCGGCCACCTCGTCCACTCGGGCGTGAGGACCCAGATTCCGCCCGTCGGCTCGGCTCCCGCCGCCGCTGCCACCGCGTGCATGAGCTCGTGGTGCACGGCCGTCTCGGTGCTCAGGATCCGCCCCTCCCCCGAGGCGGGGTCGAACCACATCGACCGTGCCGAGTCCCCCTCCTCCCAGAAGTCCGGGCTCAGGCTGATCATGCTGCCCACTCCCGCGAGGTCGGGGTCGAAGGTCGTCGCCGTCGTCCCGTCGAGCCCGCTGTGGGCACGTCCTGCGAACACGATCTGCACGTCCGACGTCACCCGCGCTGATCCGTCCGGCCCGGAGACGGTCCAGACGGACGTCGCGTCGGGGCCGACGAGATACGGGATCGCCTTCAGCTCGAGGGCGCCCGTCGGGGTCGCTCGGATGCGATCGAGGACGTCCGAGACCCGATCGACCAGCGTCTGGAAGCGGTCCTCCGACAGCACCGCTCCGTCCGGGTCCAGTCCGTTCTCCCGCGTCCGCGCGGACGGGATCATGTCCGTGACGCCGATGCCCGGCGCCACGCGGACGACCCGGTACGGAAGGTCCGACAGGGGATGCTTCAGGGTCAGCCCGTCCGCGCCAGGACGACGGACGTCCACGCGGTGCGTCGGCGCGCTCGCGCCGGGCGGAGGAGGCTGAGTCATCGCCTGCGCCGGCGGTGCCAGCAGCGCGGCCAGCAGTGTCAGGACGACGACCACGGCTGCCGTCCTCGCTCGCTTCGTCCGACCGTCGACCCCTGCTCGTGCGCTCATCCCAGGGACGGTAGCGATCCCGGGGAGTCCACAGCGGGCCTGCTCGGCGTCCTGGCGCGCGGCGCACGAACGCCCTGATCGAGCGACGACGAGCGCGTGGGAGTCGGTCGTGCAGACCTCCCGCCGCGGTCAGCCGGTGGACCCCGCTCCGCGCCGTCCCGAGGGCCGCCGGGACGCACGGAAGGGCCCCCGGATCGCTCCGGAGGCCCTTCGACGGCGGACGTCAGCTCGAGACGGTCTCGCCGCGCGAGATCGAGATCATGTCCTCGCGCGGAACGACCTTGACGCGGACGCGGCCCTGCGGAGCGCCGAGCGCCTGCTCGTGCTCGTCGAGGCGGTGCCAGCCGTCGAGGTCGGTGTAGGCGACGCCGCGCTCCTCGAGCAGGGCGACGACCGCCGACTCCTCGGGGTGCGCCGGGGTCCACCAGGACGCCTGGTCGTTGAGCACGTGCCCGACGGTCTCCATCGCGTCCGACTTGGTGTGCCCGATCAGGCCGACCGGTCCGCGCTTGATCCAGCCGGTGGCGTAGACGCCGTGCACGGGCTCGTCGTTGTCGTCGAGGACCTGGCCCTCGCGGTTCGGGATGACGCCGCGCATCTCGTCGAACGGCAGGCCGTCCAGCGGGGAGCCGAAGTAGCCGACGGCGCGGTAGACGGCCTGGACCGCGATCTCGCGGATCTCGCCGGTGCCGCGGGTGCCGCCCTCGCCGTCCGGCTCGGTGCGCTCGTAGCGGATGGCCGAGACGCGGCCGGCGCCGTCGTCGACGAGCTCGAGCGGCTTGGCCCAGAAGTGCAGGTGCAGGCGGCGCGAGGCCGAGCCGACCTCGCGGGTGCGCCACTGGTTCAGCACCCGGTTGATCACCATGACCTGCTTGTTCGTCTCGATGGCGGCCTGCGAGGCGGCGTCGAGCACGAAGTCCTCGTCGGCGACGATCATGTCGACGTCGCGCAGCTCGCCGAGCTCGCGCAGCTCGAGCGGGGTGAACTTCACCTGCGCCGGTCCGCGGCGGCCGAAGACGTGCACGTCGGTGACGGGCGAGGCGGCCAGCGCGTCGTAGACGTTCGGCGGCACCTCCGTGGGCAGCAGGTCCTCGGCGTGCTTCGCGAGCATCCGCGAGACGTCCAGCGCGACGTTGCCGTTGCCGATCACGGCGACGGAGGAGGCCTCGAGCGGCCAGGTGCGCGGCACGTCGGGGTGGCCGTCGAACCAGCTGACGAAGTCGGCGGCGCCGTAGGAGCCCTCCAGCTCGACCCCGGGGACGTCGAGCGGGGCGTCGCGGATCGCACCGGTCGAGAAGATCACGGCGTTGTAATGCCGCTTGAGGTCCTCGAGCGTGATGTCGGTGCCGAAGTGCACGTTGCCGAAGATGCGGATGTCGCCGCGGTCGAGCACCTCGCGGAGCGCCGTGATGATGCCCTTGATCCGCGGGTGGTCGGGCGCGACGCCGTAGCGGACGAGTCCGTAGGGCGCCGGCAGGTGCTCGAACAGATCGATCGAGACGTCGTACTTCTTCTCGGCCTTGATCATGAGGTCGGCGGCGTAGATGCCCGCGGGACCCGCGCCGACGATGGCCAGCCTGAGCTTGGTCATTGCATTCCTCCTGCCGGGGCGCCGAGGCGCGTCTCCGGACTCATTCCTGCGGCGCTCGAATGCGCGCCGCGACGATTCGGTCAGCCGTTGCGGTCGACGACCGTGTCGGCGAAGCGCGTGAGCGCCTTGCGGACCGGCCCGTCGGGCAGCGGGGCGAGGGCGTCGACGGCCTCATCGGCCCAGGCGTGGGCCTCGGCGAGGGTCTGCGCCGTCACGGGGTGGTCGCGCAGCTGCGCGATGGCGTCGGAGATGTCGGCGCTCTGCTCGTCGGTGTGCGCGATCGCGTCGTTCGTGCGGCTGACGTAGCTCTCGATCCGGGCGAGCAGCACGGCCGCGTCGCGGTCGGTCGCGGCGCGCTCGCGCAGGCGCAGGATCGGCAGCGTCGAGACGCCGGCGCGGATGTCGGTGCCCGGGTTCTTGCCGGTCTCCTCCGGCTGCGGTGAGAGGTCGATCACGTCGTCGACGATCTGGAAGGCGACGCCGATCTTCTCGCCGAAGACGCGCACCGCCTCCTCGAAGGGCGCGGGCGCCTCGGAGAAGACGACGCCGGTGCGGGCGGCGGCGGCGATCAGCGAGCCGGTCTTGTCGGCCAGGACGCCGAGGTAGTGCTCGACCGGGTCCTCGCCGGCGCCCGGTCCGACGGTCTCGTGCAGCTGGCCGAGGACGAGGCGCTCGAAGGTGTCGGTCTGCAGCCGGATCGCGCGCTCGCCGAGCTCGGTCATCAGCTGGTTCGCCCGGGCGAAGAGCAGGTCACCGGTGAGGATGGCGACGTTGTTGCCCCAGACGGTCTGCGCCGACGGCACGCCGCGGCGCTTCTCCGCCTCGTCCATCACGTCGTCGTGGTAGAGCGAGCCGAGGTGGGTGATCTCGATGGCCTGCGCGGCGCTGAGCACCTCGGGGGTGTTGCCCCGGCCGAGCTGCGCGGTGAGCAGGGTGAGCATCGGCCGCACGCGCTTGCCGCCGGCCTCGAGCAGGTAGCGCGTCGAGACGTCCGCGACCGCGTCCGCGAAGGACAGCTGCTGGACCATGCCGGCCTCGACCCGCTCCAGCCCGTCGTCGATCGCGCGCGCGAGAGCGCGGTCCGGAGCGGTCGAGAAGATGCGCTCGGAGAGGCCGAGCTGCGCCGTCAGAGACGGACTGCGGCGGGCGACGGGCGCACTGGCGTTCACACTCAAACCCTAACGTCTCGGCCCGGCAGGCCCCTGGGTGCGCATCAGGTCGCCGCGATCGGCTTGATCCCGCGGTGCAGCGCCACGATCCCGGCGGTGAGGTCGCGGTAGGCGACGCGCTCGAAGCCGGCCGCGCGGAGCCAGCCCGCGACGACCTTCTGCTCGGGCCAGGCGCGGATGGAGTCGCCGAGGTAGTCGTAGGCCGGGTCGTTGGAGGAGGCGAGGCCGACGATCACGGGCATGACCTTCGACAGGTAGAAGTCGTAGGCGGCGGCGAGCGGCTTGAGCGGCGGGGTCGAGAACTCGCAGATCACGACGCGGCCGCCGGGCTTGACGACGCGGAAGAACTCGGCGAGCGCCGTCCGCGGCTCGGAGACGTTGCGCAGGCCGAAGGAGATGGTGACGGCGTCGAAGGAGTCGTCCTCGAAGGGGAGCTTCATCGCGTCGGCCAGGACGAACTCGATGAGCTCGTTCTCGGCGTGCCGGCGGCGGCCGACCGAGATCATCCCGCGGGAGAAGTCGGCGGCGACGACCTGTGCTCCGGAGCGCGCCAGCGAGGCGCTCGAGGTGCCGGTGCCTGCCGCGACGTCGAGGATCCGCTCGCCCGGCGCCGGGTTGACGGCGCGGGTCGTGGCGATCCGCCAGAGGTGGTCGTTGCCGACGGACAGGACGGTGTTCGTCAGGTCGTAGGCGGGCGCCACCGTGTCGAACATGGCAGCGACCTCGTCGGGCCGCTTGGTGAGGTCTGCCTTTGTCACGATCAACGAGTCTAGGGCGAGGAGCGGAGTGGCGGCTGTGCATCCACCGCCCTTGCACATCCGCTCAGGCGACCGGCGCCGGACCGGCGGAACCGCGCGAGGGGAGCGGGACGGGAGGGAGGTGCCGGGGCCGCCTTGCTCCGCCTAGCTGCGGCGACCCCGGACGAGGAAACCGTAGCAGCGGACCCCCGGGCGAGGGTGGTCCCGGCGCACAACGTCTCGCTTTCTGCGGCGGGCGTACTGTGGAGCAGTGACATCGACCGGGGCCGGAGCTCCTCCCCTCCATGCCGAGACGACTCCGCTCGACGGCCCGCACGAGCTGATCACCCGCGTCGATCCGCGGCAGCCGCTGCTCTGGCAGCGCGGCGGCGCAGGACTGGCCGGGCTCGGCGAGGCTCTGCGGCTGGAGTTCTCCGGCCCGGATCGCATCCGCGAGGCCTCCGCCGCGTGGCGCGAACTGTCGGCTGCGGCTGTCGTCGCGGATCCGCTCGGCGTCCCGGGCACGGGACTGGTGGCCTTCGGGGCCTTCGCCTTCTCCAGCCGGTCGAGCGCGACGAGCGTCCTGATCGTCCCCCGCGTGGTCATCGGCTCGCGGGGCGGACGGTCGTGGGTGACCCGCATCCGCACGGCCGACGAGACGGCCGGCTCGACGGCGGTCCCCGCTCCGCTGCCCTTCGGCGACGAGTTCCGCCTCCCCCTCCTGCCCGGTGCGATGACGCCGGACGCGTATCGCGCCGCGGTCGCGTCGGCCGTCGGCTCGATCCGCTCGGGCGCCCTCGAGAAGGTCGTCCTCGCCCGCGACCTGCAGGGACGGCTCCCCCGGGACGCCGACCGCCGTCGGCTGCTCCGCGATCTCGCGAACGGCTACCCGGACTGCTGGACCTTCGCGGTCGACGGCTTCCTCGGCGCCAGTCCCGAGACGCTCGTCGGAGTGGACCACGGCGCGATCACCGCGCGCGTCCTCGCCGGCACCAGCGCGCGCGGCGGCGACGCGGAGGAGGACGCCGCGATCGTGCGCGCCCTCCTGGCGAGCCCGAAGGACCGCTCCGAGCACGCGTTCGCCATCGCCAGCCTGCTGCGCGAGCTGCGGCCGCACACCGGCGCGCTCACGACCACTCCGGAGCCCTTCGCTCTGAAGCTGCCGAACCTGTGGCACCTCGCGACCGACGTCCGCGGGACACTCGACGACGCCTCGACCGCGCTCGACCTCGTCGACGCCCTGCACCCGACCGCCGCCGTCGCCGGCACGCCGACCGACCGCGCGTTCACCCTGCTGGAGGAGCTCGAGCCCTTCGACCGCGGCCGCTACGCCGGTCCGGTGGGCTGGATCGACGGCAACGGCGACGGCGAGTGGGCCGTGGGCCTGCGCAGCGCGCAGGTCTCCCCCGACGGCGCGGTCACCGCCTGGGCCGGTGCGGGCATCGTCGCGGACAGCGACCCCGCCACCGAGCTCGCGGAGACCGGCATGAAGTTCCGGCCGATCCTCGACGCCCTGAGCTGACGGCTGCGGCCGCCCGAGATCAGCGTGCGAGGACGATCTCGACGATGCCCGGGCCCTCGCCCGGCGAGGTGAGCGCCTGCTCCAGCTCGCCGCGGGTGGCGACGAGGCGGTGCGACCAGCCGTAGGCCGTCGCCAGGGACGCGATGTCGACGGTCTGCGGCGTGAACTGCACGCGGTCGAAGGCGTCGGGAGCCGAGCTGGTGGCGACCTCGAGCCCGTCGAAGATGGTGCCACCGCCGTCGTTCACGACGACGAGCTGCACGCGCGGTCGGCGCTCGCCCGGGGCGAGCAGCAGTCCGCCCGCCTCGTGCAGGAGCGTGAGGTCGCCGAGGACGACGCGGGTGGCGCCTCCCGAGCCCGCGTCGGCGGACTGCGAGGCGACGGCGATGCCGAGGGCGGTCGAGACCGTGCCGTCGATGCCGGCGAGCCCGCGGTTGGAGTGCACGGTGATCCGCTTGCCCGGCAGCGAGCCGTCCGCGACGCGGATGAGGCGGGAGGCACCGAAGAGCAGGCGGTCGTGCGGCCAGGTGACGCGCCAGACGGCGGCGACGACGAACTCGCGGGTGAGCGGTGCGCGAATCGCGGTCAGGGCGTTCCGGGCGTAGCCGCGGCGGTCCTCGATCGACATCGAGCCGCCGTCGGGCGCCTCGGGGATCGCGTCGGGGTCGGCGTCGGCCAGGAGCGCGCGGCTCGCCGACACCCAGGAGCCGGCCCAGGCGCGCTCCGACCGCTCGGGCCGCGGCGAGTCCTCGGGACGGACGACGGTGAGGGCGCGGACGCTGCGCGCACGGCGGCCGGGGTTGTAGAACTCGCGGCGACCGCGGTCCACGACGATCACCTCGACGTCCTCGCGGCGCAGCAGCTCCGGGACCTCGCGGGAGAGGGTCGGGTGGCCGAGGACGATCGCCCGGCGGACGCGGCCGCCGAACTCGGACTCGGCGAGGAGGCGTCGCCAGGCGACGACGAGCTGCGGACCGAAGCGGGCCCCGGAGGAGACCTCGGCGAGCAGCGGCCAGTCGCCGGCACGGGCGAGCGCCTCGGCCTCGGGCCCGGCCTTGTCGCCGGCGATGACGACAGTGAGGGGCTCGAGCGGGCCGGCGGCGATCGTCTCCGGGGCGACCGCGGCCTCGTCCGGGGCCGGTGCGGCGGATCCGGGCTCGGGCACCTCGAAGGCGGGCAGGCGCGAGGACAGCGGGTCGCGGAAGGCCAGGTTGAGGTGCACGGGGCCGCCCGGGCGGGATGCCGCGGCGTGCGCGCGGTCGGCGAGGGCGCAGGCCGACTCCGCGGGCGTCTGCGCGTCGGGGGCCGCGACGTCCTCGAAGAGGCGGACGGCGCGGCCGAACAGCTCGACCTGGTCGGTGGTCTGGTTGGAGCGGATGCCGCGCAGCTCGCCGGGGCGGTCGGCCGTGAGCACGATCATCGGCACGTCGGACGCGTCGGCCTCGAGCACGGCGGGGTGCAGGTTGGCGGTCGCGGTGCCGGAGGTCGTGATCAGGACGGCCGGCGAACCGGTCTCGAGTGCGAGGCCGAGGGCGAGGAATCCGGCGGAGCGCTCGTCGATCCGGACGTGCAGCCGGATGCGGCCGCGGGTCTCGAGCTCGGCCGCGATGAGCGCGAGTGCCTGGGAGCGGGAGCCGGGTGAGACGACGACGTCGCGGACGCCGAGCGCGACGAAGCGGGTGAGGAGGTCGACCGCGAAACGGGTGGAGGGGGCGACCGGAGCCGCGTCAGGCATCCCGACGGCCGGTGCCGTCCGACTCGCCGGAGTCGTCGAGATCGGCGAGGTCGCGCTCGAGCTGGGCGATGCGCTCGGCCTGCTCGCGCTCCTTCTCCGGGTCGCGCTCGCGGCGGAGGGTGCCGAGGAAGTCGGGGTCGTCGTCCGGGGCCGTGAAACGGCGGCCCTCGGAGCGCTGCTTGCGGGGGCGGCCGATCCAGAACCAGAGGCCCGCGCCGATGATCGGCAGCAGGAGGACCACGAGGACCCACGACCACTTGGGGATCGCGCGCACCGAGTGGCGATTGCTCAGGGCGACGTCGATCACGGTGTAGACCGTGAAGACGGCGAGGGCCACGAGCAGGCCGATGAACAGGCGGATCATAGTGTCCAGTGTACGTCCGGGGTCCTCGAAGGAACCGGGCGCACGGATGCTGGACAGGGAGCTCCCGGGGTGCTCACGGACGCGCATGCAGGGGCCGACGTACACTTGCCCGGTGAAACTGAGCCGCGCGGTCGTCGTCTACTCGCTCCTGCGTCTGGCCATGTTCGCCGGCGTCTTCGTGCTGGTGTACCTGCCGGCGCGCTCCTTCGTCGACTCCGAGCTGACGGCGGCGGTGACGGCCGGCTTCGTCGCCGCCATCGCGAGCATGTCGCTCTCCTACATCGTGCTGCGCAAGCCGCGGGAGCGGATCGCCGAGGCCATCTACGAGCGCCGCAAGGACGTCCCGCGCACGCCCACCGACGACGACATCGAGGACGCCGCGGTCGACGCGGCCCGCGACGGCCGCCCGGGCGCCTGACCCCGCCACTCGCGGAGCCCGCGCAACGGGCGCCCTTTGCTGATCGAGTAGCGCGCGCAGCGCGCGTATCGAGATCCACGACCGTCGGCACGGCGGTCTGCAGACTCGGCGTCTCGGTGACGGTGGTTCTCGATACGCCCCTCCGGGGCTACTCGACCAGCATGCGGAGTCGGTCAGAAGGCGAGGGCCGCGCCGAGGATCGCGGCGTAGGCGAGGCCGCTCAGGCTGGTCAGCTGCAGGGCGAGGATGAGCTCCTTGGCCGTGCGGGCCGTCAGGGTGATCAGGATGGCCGGCAGGACCGCCAGCAGGACGAAGAGCGTCAGCCAGGCGAGCGGGTAGAACAGCGCCAGCACGACCGCGATCCCGAACGGCACCAGCACGAAAGCGCTGTACATCGCCCGCGCGATGGTCGGGCCGACGACGACCGCGAGGGTCCGCTTGCCGGAGAGGCGGTCCGTCGGGATGTCGCGGATGTTGTTGACCATCAGCACGGCGCAGGCGAACAGGCCCGCGGCGACGGCGCCGAGCCAGGACTCCTGGTTCGCGCGGCCGATCTGCACGAACGTCGTGCCGACGGTGGCGACGAGTCCGAAGAACACGAAGACGAAGAGCTCGCCGAGGCCGAGGTAGCCGTAGGGGCGCCGGCCGCCGGTGTAGAACCAGGCGGCGGCGATCGCGGCGGCGCCGATGATCAGGAACCACCAGAAGCCGGACAGGAAGGTGAGCACAAGGCCCGCGACGCCCGCGATGCCGAAGAAGACCAGCGCAACGGTGAGCACGGCGCGGGGCTTCGCGGCGCCGGAGCCGGTGAGCCGCGAGGGGCCGACGCGGTTCGCGTCCGTGCCGCGGATGCCGTCGGAGTAGTCGTTGGCGTAGTTCACGCCGATCTGCAGGGCGAGCGAGACGACGAGGCAGAGCAGGGCGCGCACCCAGTGCCAGCCCTCGTCCGTGACCTGCGTCGCTCCGGTGCCGATCAGGACGGGGGCGATCGCGAGCGGGAGGGTCCGCAGCCGGGCTCCGGCGATCCACTCGCGCGGGCCGGCGGGCTGCACGACGACGCGGCGGGGGTCGCCGCCGGGGCGTCCGCTCCGGGGCTTCGCCGACGGCTTCTTCTTGCGACTCGAACTCGACACGGAGGGAATCCTACCGAGTGGTCCCTGCCCGTCCCGGGCCGTCGGCCGCCGGGCGACGCGTCGTTCTCCGCCCCCGTCCGGGCCTGTGCTCAGCCCGCTCCGTCCGCCGCGAGGCTCTCGAGGGTGCGGCGGTCGGGCTTCCCCGAGGCGAGCAGCGGGATCTCCGCGAGGGCGAGGACCGCCGCCGGGCCGGCTGCTCGGCCCAGCCGCTCGACCACCTCGGAGCGCACCCGCGCCAGGTCGGCGTCCGGCGTGGTCGTCGCGACGACCGGCACCTCGCCCCACTGCGCGTCCGAGCGGCGCACCACGACCGCGTCGGGCAGGAGTCCGTCACGCAGCACCCGTTCGACGGCGTCCAGCGAGACCTTCTCCCCGCCCGAGACGATCACCCGGTCGAGGCGGCCGGTGACGCTCAGGCGGCCGTCCTCGACGACGCCGGCGTCGCCGGTGCGGTACCAGCGCTCGCCGTCGAGCGAGACGAAGGCGGCGGCGCTGCGCTCAGCGTCGATGTAGCCGTCCGCGTCGAGGTAGCCCTCCGCGAGGGTCGGGCCGCCGAGCAGGACCTGGCCGTCGATGACGCGCATCCGCACGTCTCGCAGCGGGACGCCGTCGTAGACGCAGCCGCCGGCGGTCTCGCTCGAGCCGTAGGTGAGCCGGATCCGCACTCCGAGCGCGGCGGCCCGGTCGCGCAGCGTCTGCGGGGTCGACTGGCCGCCGATCAGCAGCGCGTCGAAGGAGGCGAGGACCGCGGCCTCGGCGGGCGCGCTCTCCGCGAGGTCGAGCAGCCGGGCGAGCTGCACCGGGACGAGCGACGAGTAGCGCCGCTCCCCCGCGGGCATCGTCCGGGCGAGGGCGAGGAAGGCGGCGGCGTCGAAGCCGCCGGCCGGCAGCACGACCGGGTCGGCGTCGGCGGTCAGCGAGCGGACCAGCACCTGCACTCCCGCCACGTAGTGCGTCGGCAGGCAGAGCAGCCAGCGGCCGGGACCGCCGAGCTCGGCGAGGGTGGCGGAGGCGCTGGTCAGCAGCGCAGAGGTGGCGAGCGCGACGCGCTTGGGCGGGCCGGACGAGCCGGAGGTCTCGACGACCACGGCGACGCGCTGCGGGACGGACGCGTTCGCATCGGGGTCCGACTCCACTCCCGGGGCCGCGATCCGCACGGCGGGACCGCTGCCGTCGAGCGCCGCGCGCAGGGCGATGAGCACCTTCTCCGGCGCCGCGTCGACGGAGGCGAGCGGGCGGGTCATCGCCGCGCCGCCCCGGATCGCGCCGGCCCGGTCCCGGCCGCCATCGTCAGAACTGCCACGGGAACGGCGACCAGTCGGGCGCGCGCTTCTCGAGGAAGGAGTCGCGCCCCTCGACGGCCTCGTCGGTTCCGTAGGCGAGGCGGGTGGTCTCGCCGGCGAAGAGCTGCTGGCCGACGAGGCCGTCGTCGACCGCGTTGAAGGCGTACTTCAGCATCCGAATCGCGGTGGGCGACTTGGTCAGGATCGTCTCGGCCCACTCGAGGGCGGTCGCCTCGAGCTCGGCGTGCGGGACGACCGCGTTCACGGCACCCATCTCGTAGGCGCGCTGCGCGGAGTACTCGCGGGCGAGGAAGAACACCTCGCGGGCGTTCTTCTGGCCGATCTGGCGGGCGAAGTAGGCGGAGCCGTAGCCGGCGTCGAACGAGCCGACGTCGGCGTCGGTCTGCTTGAAGCGGCCGTGCTCCTCGGAGGCGATCGTCAGGTCGCAGACCACGTGCAGCGAGTGCCCGCCGCCGGCCGCCCAGCCGGGGACGGCGGCGATGACGACCTTGGGCATGAAGCGGATCAGCCGCTGGACCTCGAGGATGTGCAGGCGGCCGTTGCGCGCCGAGTCGATGCCCTCGGCGGTCTCGCCGTCGGAGTAGCGGTAGCCGTCGCGGCCGCGGATGCGCTGGTCGCCGCCCGAGCAGAACGCCCAGCCGCCGTCGCGCGGGCTGGGGCCGTTGCCGGTGAGGATGACGACGCCGATGCGCGGGTTCGTCCGCGCGTCCTCGAGGGCGCGGAACAGCTCGTCGACGGTGCGCGGGCGGAAGGCGTTGCGCACCTCCGGCCGGTCGAACGCGACCCGGGCGATGCGGCCCGACCGGTCGTGGTGGTAGGTGATGTCCTCGAGACCGTCGAACCCGTCGACCGGCGCCCAGCGGCGCGCGTCGAACAGCTCGGAAACCTGCGTGCTCATGGCCTCGACCCTACTGTCGGGGGCTGGGGGCGGGATCGGGGCCGCTGCGCGAGGCCGCCTCTGCTTGCTGGTCGAGTAGCCCGCAGGGCGTATCGAGACTCCCGGCACCAGGACTGCGGATGACGTGGATCTCGATACGCCCGCTGCGCGGGCTACTCGATCAGCATGAGAACGGACTGCTCCGCCTCTGCATGCCGGTCGAGTAGCCCGCAGGGCGTATCGAGACCCGCGGCACCAGCACTGCGGATGACGGGAATCTCGATACGCCCGCTGCGCGGGCTGCTCGATCAGCATGAGGTGCGCCCGCTAGGCGGGCTGCTCGATCAGCATGGGGTGCGCCCGCTAGGCGGGCTGTTCGATCAGCATGAGGTGCGCACGCTGCGCGGGCTGCTCGATCGGCAGAGAGTGCGCCCGCTCCGCGGGCTCCTCCGTCGGCGCCGACCCCGGGGACGCGAAGAGGGACCCCGCGCAGGCGGGGTCCCTCGACGGGTGGTGCGGTGGTGCTACTTCGCGGCGGAGGTGGTGCGGTTCTCGGCCGACACCATCCAGGCGTACTGCTCGAGGCTCTGGATGATCGCGTGCAGGAGATCGGCGCTCGTCGGGTCCTCGTCGTCCACCTGGTCGTGCACCTCGCGCATGGTGGCGGCGGTGTTCTCGAGGCGGATGGTGATGAGGTCGACGGTCTCGGCGGTGTCGATCTCGCCGTGCGGGTACTCCGGGAGCGTCGTGGTCGCCGCGACGGTGTCGCTGCGGCCGTCCGGGATGCCGTGCAGCGCGCGCATGCGCTCGGCGATGTCGTCGCTGAACTCGCGCGCAGCCTCGATGATCTCGTCGAGCTGGAGGTGGAGGTCGCGGAAGTTCTTGCCGACGACGTTCCAGTGCGCCTGCTTGCCCTGGACGTGCAGCTCGATCAGGTCGACGAGGACGATCTGGAGGCTGTCGAGCAGCTCCTTGGAGGCCTTGAAGCCCTTCTCGGCGTTCTGGCGGCGGCTGGTCTTCGCTCCGGAGCCCGCGGGGGCTTCGACGTGGCGTTCGAGGGTGGTGGTCATGGACCGTTCCTTTCTCTGACAGTGCCGGGATGCGGAAAACCCGACTTCGATTGTGACTCTTTCGGCTGGACGTCGCCCGGACGCGCGGGGTGCGCGACCTGGACGGCGCCGGGACTGCGGGGGCGGGGCGCCCGGGGCTAGATCGTCGCGACCGAGCCCGAGTCGACGCGGTAGTTCGAGCCGTTCACGAACGAGGCGCGCTCCGAGCAGAGGAACGCGATGACCGCGGCGACCTCCTCGGGCCGGCCCCGTCGCTTCAGCTCCATGTAGGGCCGCTCCTCGTCGAGGAAGGACGAGATCGCCTCCTCCTTCGAGGTGCCGTTCTCGTCGGCGCGCTTGTCCATCATCGCGTCGGTCATCGGCGTGTGGATGAAGGCCGGCGACACCGCGTTCACGAGCAGGCCCTCGAGGGCGTAGGAGCGGGAGAGGCCCTTGGCGAGCGCCAGCACGCCGGCCTTCGCCGCGCAGTAGGGCAGCTCGTCGTCGTAGGGCTGCACCGCGTCCTCGGAGGCGGTGAGCACGAGGCGGCCCCAGCCTCCGGAGCGCAGGTCGGGCAGGAACTCGCGGACGAGCCGGACGGGGCCGAGCAGGTCGGTCTCGAGCGTGCTGGTCCAGCCCTCGTCGTCGATCTCGTGGAAGAGGCCCTGGGCGCCGGTGACGCCCGCGCACTGCACGAGGATGTCGATCTCGCCGACGGCCTCGGCCGTCCGCTCGTGCAGGGCGGCGAGCTCGGAGACGCTGGTGACGTCGGCGGCGAAGGCGTGCAGCGGCCCGTCCGCGGCGCCGAGGCGGGCGGCCGCCTCGTCGAGCTTCCCCTGGTCCTTGTCGCTCAGGACGACGGTGACGCCCTCCGCGAGCAGGAGCTGGGCGGTGTGCCAGCCGATGCCGGAGTCGCCGCCGGTGACGAGGGCGGTGCGCCCGGAGATGCCGAGGTCCATCTGGTCTTCCTTCCTGCCGTTCCCGGGCACGCCGCGCAGGACGGACCGGGTGATGAGTCCGGTTTACGCGCCGCGGCGGGAGCCCCTCAACCGGGTTGCGCGAACCCGTCGCCGGGTCTAGCGGTGCGCCGCGTCGATCGTCGGGGCTCAGACGCCGCCGTCAGCGCTCGCCGATCTTCTCGGGCGCCAGCTCCTCGATCGTGATCGCGGCGTTGATCAGCGCGAGGTGGCTGAGGCCCTGCGGCAGGTTGCCCCAGAAGGCGAGGTCGTCGACGGCCACCATCTCGGACATGATGCCGACGTCGTTCGGCACCGTCTCGACCAGCTCGTCCATCAGGGCGATCGCCTCGTCGTGCCGGCCGACGCAGGCGAGGGCACCGGCGAGCCAGAACGAGCAGGCGACGAACGGATGCTCCTCGGCCTCCATGCCGGAGTAGCGGAACAGCAGGGCGCCGCGGCCCAGCTCCTTCACCAGCGCGTCGATCGTCGAGACCATCCGCTCGCCGCGCTCGTAGCCGCTCGGTGCGTGCAGCAGGACGGAGGCGTCCAGCTCCTCGGTGCCCGGGTACATCACGTAGGAGCCGAGCTCCTCGGACCAGCAGTTCTCCTCGATCCAGTCGCGGATGCGGTCGCGCTCGAAGCGCCAGCGGTCGGGGCTGCCCGCCACCTGCCCGAGTTCGGCGAGGTGCACGGCGGCGTCGAGCGCCTGCCAGCAGCCCATCTTCGAGGAGGTGTAGTGCTGCTCCTCCTCGAGCTCCCACATGCCGGCGTCGCGGTTGCGCCAGAGGTCGCAGGTGGTGTCGGCGACGCGGGCGAGCAGCCGTCCGGTCTCGATGTCGAGGACGTTCCCCTCGTCGACGTAGATGCGGCAGATGTCGAAGAGGTCGCCGAAGACGCCGAGCTGGAGCTGGCTCTGCGCGCCGTTGCCGGCGAGGACCGGGCCGATGCCCGCGTAGCCGGGGACGTCGTACTCGGTCTGCTCGGTCGGCAGCGAGCCGTCGAGGCCGTAGAAGATGTGCAGATCCGGTCCGTGCTCCTTGATCGTGCGCAGGAGCCAGGAGAGCGCCGCGTGCGTCTCCTCCCGCAGGCCGAAGCGCACCAGGGCGTGCGCCGTGTACGCGGCGTCGCGCACCCAGGCGAAGCGGTAGTCCCAGTTCTTGCCGCCGTTGGGCGACTCCGGGAGCGAGGTGGTGGCGGCGGCCGCGATCGCGCCGGTGGGCGAGTAGATCAGCAGCTTGAGCGCGAGCGCGCTGCGCTGCACCGCTCCGGCCCAGGGCCCGTCGTAGGAGAACTCGTCGGACCAGGACTGCCAGCTGGCGAGCGTGCGGTCGATCCCGCGGTCGACGTTCACCGCGACCGGGAAGTGCAGGGGCTCGTCGTGCGTCGCCGAGACGACCAGGACGTGCCGCTCGCCTCCCGCGGTCGCGACGAAGCCGCCGGCGAGCTCGTCGCCCGCGCCGGAGGGCGCCGACTCGTCAACCGGTCCGTGGTCCTTCCCGGTGACGCCGATGGTGATGTCGCCGGCCCGGATCAGCGAGCGGCCGTCCGCGTTCTGGATCCACGGGGAGAAGGTGCCGAGGCCGGTGCCGGGGCGGACGACCCAGCGCATCCGGACCTCGCCGTCGGTGCACTCGACTCGGCGCGCCAGCTCGGCCCACGGCAGGCGCCCGGCGATGCCCGTCACCAGCGCGTCGGTCACCGTCACGGTGCCGGACTCGGTGGTGAAGGTGGTCTCGAGCACGTTCGTGTCGCCCAGGTAGCGGCGGGTCGTCTCCGCCGGCTCCTCCGGGGAGAGCTCGATGCAGCCGCCGGTCTTCGCGTCGATCAGCGCGGCGAACGCGGGGGTCGAGCCGAGGTCGGGGACGGGCAGCCAGTCGACGCTCCCGTCGCTCGCGATCAGCGCGACGGTGCGACCGTCGCCGATCGCCGCGTAGTCGCGCAGGGGTCTGGTCGCTCGGGGTTGAGCCATGCCCTCACGCTAGGCGGCGCGCGGGTCGTCGGCTCGGGCTTGCGAGGTCACCCGGTTGCCGGTACCGGAGGCTCAGGTGGCGGCGACTCCGCCGTAGGCCTGCATCCGCTCGGTGAACTCGGCGCGGTCGCCCTCCTCGAGGATCGCGTTGGCGTACCCCGCGAGGAACGCGCCGCTGTCCGGCGGCGTCAGCCCGACGTCGTCGAGCATCCGCTCGACGTCTCCGGTGCTGTCGGCGCCGAGATCGACGAGGCCGATCTCGATCGCGGGCACGTCCTCCACCGTGGAGTAGGCGGTGACGACCCAGAGCGCGGCGCCGGCCTCCTCGTCGCTCAGATCGCCCTCGTACTCGTAGCCCACCTCGGACCACTCCGCCGGGGTGTCGGCGACGTCGACGGCGTCGAAGCCCAGCGGCGCGACCGCGGCGGTGAAGACGTCGACGACCGCCTGCTTGGCGTCGGCGGAGCCGAGGTCGGCGTCGGCATAGCTGGTGGCCGAGATGTAGTCGTAGAGGAGCGACGGGCCGCCGTAGCCGTTCTCCGAGCGCTCGTAGTACTCGTCGTCGGCCGAGGTCCAGCCGTCCAGGACGGTCGACTCGATCGCCGCGACGGCCGCCTCGGACTGCGCGATCGCGGCCTCGGCCGACGGCTGCGCGAGCACGAGCGCGGCGTCGCCGTCCTGGTAGCCCGGGTAGTCGTAGAGCGGGTCCGACGGGTCGCCGCTGCCCGGACCCTCGGTCGCCTCGCCGAACGGCTCGTCGGTGAAGCCGGGCGCCGCGGTCGGCAGGGCGTCGGCGGTCGCGTCGATCGCGGTGCCGATGCCGAGAGCGAGCAGCGTGCCGAGCACACCGGTGTAGACGACGCCGACGACGATGCTCGTGCCCAGGGCGATCCAGCCGCCGGTGCCGAGCGGCCGGGGTGCCCCCGGGACTCCGGGCGGCACCGCGGGCGACGGGCTCATCGGGGGCGGGCTCACGGGTACCTGGCTCATCGCATCCCTCCGGGGTCGAGCGTCGTGGACGCCAGTCTCGCACGGGGGCGGGCACCGGTCGGCGGCGAGGACGGGCTGACCGCAGTCGTCGTCGACGCGGCAGGAGCGCCGTCCGTCCCGGCCCGCTCCCCCGGCGGAGGATGATGGCGGGATGGACGATGTCGTGCCCGCTCCCCTCCCCGCCGCTCTGCCCGCCCTCGAGGAGGTCGACGCCGGACTGCGCGTCGTCGCGCTGCCGCTGCGCACCCGCTTCCGCGGGGTCGACCATCGCGAGATCGCCCTGGTCCGCGGGCCGGAGGGCTGGACCGAGTTCTCGCCGTTCCTCGAGTACGGTCCCGCCGAGTCGGCCGCCTGGCTGCGCGCCGCCCTCGACTACGGCTGGAGCGAGCAGCCCGCGCCGCTGCGCGACCGCATCCCGGTGAACGCGACCGTGCCCGCGGTGGACGCCGGCGAGGTCGCCGCGATCCTCGCGAGCTACCACGGCTGCCGCACCGCCAAGGTGAAGGTCGCGGAGCGCGGGCAGACTCTGGCCGACGACGTGGCGCGGGTCGCCGAGGTTCGCCGGGTGCTCGGGCCGGAGGGCCGCATCCGCGTCGACGCGAACGGTGGCTGGAACGTCGACGAGGCGGAGCACGCCGTGCACGCGCTCGCCTCCGCCGACCTCGAGTACGTCGAGCAGCCGTGCGCGAGCGTCGACGAGCTCGCCGACCTGCGCCGCCGGGTGAAGTGGATGGGCATCCCCGTCGCCGCCGACGAGAGCGTGCGCAAGGCCGCGGATCCGCTCGCCGTCGCGCGCGCCGGTGCCGCCGACCTGCTCGTGGTCAAGGCCCAGCCGCTCGGCGGGGTGCGGCGGGCTCTCGACATCGTCGCCGAGGCGGGGCTGCCCGCGGTGGTCTCCAGCGCCCTCGACAGCTCGGTCGGGCTTGCGATGGGAGCGGCGCTCGCCGCAGCGCTGCCCGAGCTGCCCTACGACTGCGGGCTCGGCACGGCCTCGCTGCTCGCCGCCGACGTGACCGAGCGGCCGCTGCGGCCCGTCGACGGCGCGATCCCGGTCGAGCGGGTCGAGGTGTCGGAGGCGCTGCTGCTGCGCCACGCGGTCGCGCCGGAGCGGCTGGCCTGGTGGCGCGACCGCCTCCGCGAGACGTGGGCACTGCTCTGAGCCGCTGAGGCTGAGCGCTCCGGCCCGCCTGCGCTCAGGCGGGCGGCGCGAGCACCGAGATGATCGCGGAGTCGTCCGCCGCCGCGAGTCCCTGCGCCGCGCCGAGCAGGAAGAGCTGCTCGGCCGCCGCGGCGACCGGAGTGGCGAGCCCTGCACCGCGCGCGGCCGTGGTGACGATGCCGAGGTCCTTGACGAAGATGTCGAGGCGGCTCAGCACCTCGGCCCCGCCCTCCTCGCCGGCCTGCAGCATCCGCGGCCCGCGGTTGCCGAGCATGAACGAGCCGGCCGCGCCGGCGGAGAGCGTCTCGAGAGTGGCCGCCGGGTCGAGGCCGAGCTTCGCGGCCAGCGCGAGGGCCTCCGCCCCGGCGGCGATGTGCACGCCGCAGAGCAGCTGATTGACGGTCTTGAAGGCCTGGCCGTCGCCGGGGCGGTCGCCGATGACGCTGAGGGTCGAGGCGAGCAGGTCGAGCACGGGACGGGCCTGCTCGCGGGCGGCGGGGGTCGCTCCGACGACGATCAGCAGGTCGCCCTCCCCCGCGCGCACCGGTCCGCCGCTGAGCGGGGCGTCGACGAGGTCGACCCCGTGCTCGGCGAGCGCCGCCGCCACCTCGGTCACCTCGGTGATGCCGACCGTGCTGGTCATGATGACGACCGAGCCCGGGCGGAGCGCGGTCGCGATGCCCTCGGTATCGGCGCCGCCGAAGAGCACCTCGCGCAGCTGGGCGCCGTTCCGGACGGCGAGCAGCGTCGCGTCGGCGCCGGCCACCGCCTCGCGGGCCGAGCCGAAGGGGGTGATGCCGGCCTCGCGGGCCAGCGCGAGGCGCGGCTCGGCGATGTCGAAGCCGTGCACGGTCAGCGAGCCGGCCAGGCGGGTCGCCATCGGCAGGCCCATGGCGCCGAGGCCGAGGACGGCGACGGTGTACTCCGAGCCGGGCGTGGGAGTGGAAGCGGTGTCGGGCGTGGTCACGGAGTCCTCCAGGGGATCGGGGCGGATGAGGGTGCGCGGTCAGAGCGCGGGAGCGCGGAGCGTCGCGGCGACCTGCGCCAGCGACTCGTCGTCGCCGACGTTGCCGGCGAAGACGATGTAGGGGATGCCCGTCGCGGGGCCCTCGACGGGCTCCCAGAGCGAGACCAGGCCGGGCAGCATCGGTCCACGCACGATCGCGCGCCGGATGCCGAGGCCCTTCGACGCGACGTCACTCGAGGTGATGCCGCCCTTCGCGATGACGAAGCGCGGGCGGACGCGGGCGAGGACGCCCCGGACCACGGCGACGACGGCCGCCGAGACCCGCCGGGAGATGTCGAGGCTCTCCTGCGGGTCGTCGGTGCGGCGGAGCGAGCGGCTGGTGTGCACGGCGACGTCGCCCTCCGCGAGCGCCGCGACCGCCTCGTCGACGAGCTCGGCGAGATGCGCGGGGGCGCGCTCGGGGTCGACGGCGCGGTCGACGTCGAGCTCGAGGGTCGCCCGGAGCGATCCGGACGCCGCGAGCCGCTCGAGCTGACGCGAGGTGAGGCCGACGTGCGAGCCGACGACGACGAGGCCGCCGCGGGTCCGATCGGCCGCGTCGGATCCGCTCGGGAAGACCTCGTCCGCGGTGAGCGGCGGGTGCACCGCCTGGCCGATGCGCGCCCGGACGAACGGCGGGCCGACCCGGTAGAGCACGCGGAGGCCCGCCTCCTCCGCCTGCGCGAGACCGAGGGCCAGCAGCCGGAGGTCGTCCTCGGTGACGGCGTCGACGACCACTGGCACGCCGCCGCGGAGCGGAGCGAGCACGGCCGCGACCGCGTCGGCACCCGCGCGGATCGTGGCGAGGCCGAGCGCGACGACCCGGTCGGCGGGCCAGCGGCCCTCCGTCTTCTCCGCCACCCACTCGCGCAGGTCGGAGTGCGCGTAGCCGAAGGTCGAGTCGCGGGCGAACTCGGTCTCGGCGACCGGCTGGAGCCCGTCCGTGCCGCGCATGTAGTGGACGCCGCCGATCGTCACCCGGCCCGCGTCGGGGAAGGCGGGCACCAGGAGGACGGCGTCGACCGCGCCGTCGAGGGCGTCGGTGATGGTGTCGGTCTCGAGCGGGAAGTGGCCGCGCAAGGTCGAGTCGCCACGGCTGACGAAGGCGACCGGGACCTCGAGGGCGCGGGCGGCGGCGAGCGCGCTCGCGACGATCTCCCGGTTGCGCTCGGCGGCGTCCTCGGGCGCGAGGCTCCGGGTGTTGCTGAGGACGTAGACGGCCGGTGCGCCGGTGGCGAGCGCCCAGCGGAGGTCCTCCTCCGCCCAGCTGGTCAGCACCGGCAGATCGGCGACGGACTGCGTGCCGGTCGGGTCGTCGTCCAGCACCACGAGCACCGGCGTGCGCTCCGTCCGCGTGGCGGCGACGGCGGCGGCCTCGACCGGCACCTGCGCGGGGTACTGCTGCAGCAGCGTCGTCTCCGAGATCACCGGTACTCCTTCGTCCTTGGGTATCAGATATCTTACAAGCAGTCCGGCCTGTGGTGGAAGGGGGCCGCCCTCCTCCGGAGAAGCCATCCCTCCCTTGCTGATCGAGTAGCCCGCGCAGCGGGCGTATCGAGATCCACCACCGCCAGCACGCCGGTCTGCAGACCTCCCCGCTGGCGGTGGTCGGGTCTCGATACGCCCCTCCGGGGCTACTCGACCAGCATGTTCGCGGACAGTCGCGCGCTTCGAGCGGCACCCGCTTCTGCTGATCGAGCAGCCCGCGCAGCTCCCCCCTCATGCTGATCGAGTAGCCCGCGCAGCGGGCGTATCGAGATCCACCACCGTCTGCAGGCCGGCCGCCTACTCGGAGGAGTCGTCGCCGGAGAGCACGTAGTGCCGCAGGTCCTCGGCCGTCTGCGCGATGTGGTCGGCCATCGCCGCCCGGGAGGCGTCCGCGTCCGCGGCGCGGATCGCCTCGAGCACCGCGCGGTGCTTGACCAGGGCGTTCCGCTGGATCTGCACCAGCGCGGAGGTCTGCTCGCGCTTCGCCCGCATCACCTTGGCGAGCGGCGCGAAGACGGCGGCGACGAAGACGTTGCCCGTCGCGGCGAGGATCACGTCGTGGAAGGCGATGTCGGCGGCGACGAAGGCGGCCAGGTCGCCGCTCTCGTGCGCGGCGGTCATCTGCGCGAGCTCCTCCTCCAGCCGGGCGAGGTCGGCGTCGGAGCGGCGGACCGCGGCGAGCGCCGAGGCGCCGGTCTCGATCATCTCGCGCACCTCGATCAGGTGCAGCGACGCCTCGGCGGAGTCCACGCCGGAGGCGGTGGCCCGGAGGATCGGCTCGAGGTCGCTCCAGCGGGCGACCGGATTGACCGTGCCGCGCTTGCCCCGGCGCGCGTCGATGACGTTGAGGCCCTGGAGGCGGCCGAGCGCCTCGCGCATGGTCGCCCGGCTCACGTCGTGCGCGAGGGCCAGCTCGCCCTCGCTCGGCAGCTCGGAGCCGATCGGGATGCGGCCGGCGACGATCTCGTCGAGCAGCGCGTCGGCGACGGTCGCGACGAGGGACGGACGCGGCACTGGCCCCTCCTCGTCTCGGGCACCGGCCGGGCGGCGGGCACCGGTTCAGGCTACCCGCGGTCGGGGCGGCGCCGCCGGAGGGCCAGAATGGATCTGCTCCGGCCGCCGATGCCCGCCGCACCCCGCCCCCTTCGAGCATCGGAGTCCCGTGAACGCACCCACCGTCCCCGTCTTCCTCGACTGCGACACCGGCATCGACGACTCGCTCGCCCTCGCCTACCTGCTGCGCTCGCCGCTCGCCGAGCTCGTCGGCATCAGCACCGTCAGCGGCAACACCGACGCCCGCCAGGCCGCCGTGAACAGCCTCGGCCTGCTCGCCCTCGCGGGTCGCACCGACGTCCCCGTCGCGATCGGCGCGCACGACTTCCTCGAGGAGCCCTACTCCGGCGGGTCCCCGCACGTGCACGGCGAGAACGGCATCGGCGGCGTGCTGCTGCCCGTCGGCGCGGAGCCGGTCGACGAGGATCCCGCGGACCTGCTGCTCCGCCTCGCCCGCGAGCACGAGGGCGAGCTGCGGCTGGTCGCGATCGGCCCGCTGACGAACCTCGCGCTCGCGCTGCGCAAGCACCCCGAGCTGCCGTCGCTGCTGCACTCCGTCACCGTGATGGGCGGCGCCGGTCTCGCGCCGGGCAACGTGACCGCCGTCGCCGAGGCGAACATCTGGCACGACCCGGCCGCGGCCGCCGAGGTCGTCGCCGCGGACTGGGATCTCACGCTCGTCCCGCTCGACGTGACGATGAAGCACCTGCTGGACGAGGAGCAGCGCGACGTCCTGATCCGCTCCGCCGACCCGCTGGCGTCCGCGATCGGGCACGCGCTGGACTACTACTTCGACTTCTACGTCGGCCACTTCGGCGACCGGACCGCCGCCCTGCACGACCCGATGGCCGCGGCCATCGCCGTCGGCGCCCTGGAGCTCACCTCGGCCCCGCGCGTCCCCGTCGAGGTCGACACCTCCTTCGGTCCCGGCCGCGGCCAGACCCTCCCCGACCTCCGCGGCCTCTACCGCGACGTCCACCCCGAGGGCGCCCGCACCCGCTTCGTCCTCGCGCTGTCGGAGCCGTTCGCCCCCCACCTGATCGACGTGATCACGGGCGCCTGACCGGCTCCGCACTGCACGCCGATCGAGTAGCGCGCACCGGGCGCGTCTCGAGACCGAGTCTGCAAGCCTTCAGTGCTGATGACGGTGGGTCTCGATGCGCCCCTGCGGGGCTACTCGACCAGCAAAAAGGGTGAGGTCGCCCCGCGGTCCTGCGGACCGCGGCCCTCATGCCGATCGAGTAGCCCGCGAAGCGGGCGTATCGAGATCCACCACCGCCAGCAGGCGAGTCTGCAGACCACCCTGCTGACGACGGTGGGTCTCGATACACCCCTGCGGAGCTACTCGACCAGCATGAATGCGCCGACGGTTCTGCGAACGGCGCTGCCGCCCCAGGAGCTCGTCGCGCAGCGACGGCCGTGCTCCCGAAGGCTCGTCGCGCAGCGACGGCCCTGCCGCGAAGGCTCGTCGCGCAGCGACGGCCGTGCTCGTGAGGCTCGTCGCGCAGCGACGGCCCCACCCCCGTCAGTACGGATCTGCGGGTGCTGGTGGGTGTGATCGCAAGGCGGAGGAGGGGTGCGTAGCGGGAGCTACGGACCCCGACGACAACGCCGCGAGCGCGCCCGCCAGCGCCCGCAGATCACATGCCGGTGTCGAGGCCGGAGTAGGCGTGAAGCCCCTTGAAGAAGACGTTGACGACGCCGAAGTTGAACATGACGGCGGAGAAGCCGATGATCGCGAGCCAGGCGGAGGGGGTGCCGCGCCAGCCGCGGGTGGCGCGGGCGTGGATGTAGCCGGCGTAGATGGTCCAGATGATGAAGGTCCAGACCTCCTTGGTGTCCCAGCCCCAGTAGCGGCCCCAGGCCTTCTCGGCCCAGACGGCGCCGGCGATGAGGGTGAAGGTCCAGAGGATGAAGCCGATGATCGTGACGCGGTAGGCGAGGTTCTCGAGGGTCAGCGAGCTGGGGAGGGTGCGCAGGAAGCGGAGGACGGAGGGGGCGCTCTCGCCGCTGGTCTCCCTCCGCGACTGGAGCAGCTGGGTGACGGAGAGCGCGAAGCCGAGCGCGAAGAAGGCGGTGCCGAGGATCGCGACGAGCACGTGGATCACGAGCCAGTAGGACTGGAGGGCCGGCGGCAGCGGGACGACGTCGACGTAGTAGTTGACGGTCGCGACGCCGAGGAGGACCAGCACGAGGCCGGTGATGAACGCCCCGAGGAAGCGGAGGTCCCAGCGCAGCTGCACGGCGAGGAAGACGCCGATGATGAGGACGGTCCCGGTGATCGAGAACTCGTACATGTTGGCCCACGGCACCCGGCCGGCGGCGATGCCGCGGAGGACGGTGGCGCCGAGGTGCAGGACGAAGGCGAGGAGCGTGAGCGAGAAGCCGATCCGCATCGCCTTCGAGCGGGACGGGGCGTTGTACACCTCGTCCTCGACGCGGCTGCCGAGGCGGGAGAGCGTCGCGGTGCGTCCGCTGCCGCCGACGGAGGCCGCTCCGGACGCGACGGTGGCCTTGCCGCTCGCCGCGCGGTCGGCGGCGGCGCTGGAGGCGACCCGCTCGGCTTCGCGCACGACCTCGATCGAGTCGCCGTCGGCGACCGACGAGCGCCGGGCCAGGTCGATGGCGAAGAAGATGAAGGCCAGGGCGTAGATGCCCATGGCGGAGTAGAGGCACAGCACGGAGTACTGCGAGAGGGTCTCGATCACCCTTCCAGGGTAAGCGACGGCGCCGTGAGGCGCCCCTGCACACATGCACAGGTTGGATCACTTGACCGCGGCCGCCGCGGAGTCCGGTCCCGGCCGGCGCGAGGGCCGGCCGGGACCGGAGCAGATCGACGTCGGGGCCGGCCCGCCTCAGGGCTGGTCGAGCGGCGCGTGCCGGTCGGCGATCGTCCGGACCGCGCGGGTCAGCTGCGGGTCCTCGCCGCGGGCGAGCCCGGCGTACTCGAGCGTCAGCCCACCGTCGGCCCCGCTCGTCGCCTTCACCCACACCCGGCGCCGCGGCACGAACAGCGAGGTGAGCAGCCCCGCGAGCACGAGGATCGCGAAGAGCAGCACCCAGCCCTGGGTCGCGTCGTGGTGGATGTCGAACGAGGCGAAGCGCTTGACGCTGTCGGTCCCGACGACGGAGGGGTCGGCACCGACGTTGTCGAAGGTGACCGTGCCGAGGCCGTTGGGCAGCTCGGCGGAGTCGCCCGGCTTGAGCGTGATCGACGGCACGCCGGTCTGCCCACCGGTGAGGCGGGTGAGCGAGTCGGTGTTCAGCACGTAGACCGAGGTCGGCACGCCGCCGTCGAGGCCGAGGTCGCCCTCGAAGACGTTGAGCGAGAGCACCGGGTACTGCAGGTCCGGGAAGATCGAGGTCGATGCTCCCGAGGCCAGCTCGTCCTGGGTCGGGTAGAAGAAGCCGGTGAGCCCCACCTGCTCCGCGAGGCCGTCGGTCACCTTGACGACGCCGACCGAGGTGAGGTTCGCGTCCTGCGGGAGGAACGGCACGGAGTCGGTGAAGATCGCCTTCCCAGAGGGGTCGCGCACCGTGATCGTCGGCGCGTAGCCGTTGCCGAGCAGGTAGACATTGGTGCCGCCGACCGCGAGCGGGTCGTTGACCTTGATCGTCTCGTCGGAGGAGTCGCCGTCGCGCTGCGTGGTCGTCACGTGCGCCGTGAAGTCGACCGGCTGGCCGAGCGCCTGCTGGTTCTGCTCCTCGTACTGCACGTCGAGCGAGTCGAGGGTCAGCTGGTACGGGTCGAGCTGGCTGCTGTCGAAGAACCGGCCCGGGTTGAAGGAGTCGTAGCCGGCCAGGTTGTTGGCGAAGCCCTGCGAGCCCTCGACCAGCACGCGCTGGCCGCTGTAGCCGAAGCCGCCGCCGATGCCGACGGCCAGGAGGATGCCGACCAGCGCGGAGTGGAAGACGAGGTTGCCGGTCTCGCGGAGGTAGCCGCGCTCGGCCGAGACGCTCGACCAGCGGCCGCGCGGGTCGTCGTGGCGCTCGGTGCGGTAGCCCGCCCGGCGCAGGACGGCCTGCGCGGAGGCGATGGCCTCCTCCTCGCTCGCGCCCTCGACCTCGCGGACGGTGTAGCCGGCCAGACGCTGCAGGCGGGCCGGCGTCTTCGGCGGGCGGGAGCGCATCGCCTCGAAGTGGTGCTTCGTCCGCGGGATGATGCAGCCGATCAGCGAGACGAACAGCAGCAGGTAGATGCTCGAGAACCAGGCCGAGGTGTAGGTGTCGAACGCCTGGACCTTGTCGAGCAGCGGCGCGAGGTCCGGGTTGTCGACGAAGTACTGGGTGACGCCGTTGGGGTCGGAGGAGCGCTGCGGCACGAGCGAGCCCGGCACCGCCGCGATCGCGAGCAGCAGCAGCAGGAACAGCGCGGTGCGCATGCTGGTGAGCTGGCGCCACATCCAGCGGACCCAGCCGGTGAAGCCGAGGGTCGGCTGGGTGATCGACCCGTCGGAGTCGAAGTGGTCGGCGGGGCGGAAGGACGCGTCCGCCTTCCGCTGGGTCGCGTCGGTGCCTGCCGAGGCGTCGGTGCTCGAGTCGGACTCGGTGCTCGAGTCGGACTCAGAGCGCGGGCTGGAAGCCATTGATCACCTCGAAGAGTGCTCCGTAGACGAGGGTGTTCCACAGGCCCGTGACCATCAGGACTCCGATCAGGACGAGGGCGACGCCGCCGGCGATGTTGATGACGCGGATGTGGCGCTTCACGAACGCGAGGGTGGTGGTCACCCAGCTGAAGCCGAACGCCACCAGGAGGAAGGGGATGCCGAGGCCGAGGCAGTAGACGACCGTCAGCAGCGCACCGCGCCAGGGCGAGCCGGCGCCGTAGCTCAGGGCGAGGATCGACGTCAGCGTCGGGCCGAGGCAGGGGGTCCAACCGACGCCGAAGACGATGCCGAGCAGCGGGGCGCCGATCAGCCCGGTCGCCGGGCGGAAGCCGGGACGGATCGTGCGCTGCAGGACGGAGAGCTGGCCGATGAAGACCAGCCCCATCGCGATGACGAAGACGCCGAGCACGCGGGTGATGACGTCGGCGTAGGCGCGCAGCCAGAAGCCGATCGAGCCGGCGGCGACGCCGAAGAGGACGAAGACCAGCGAGAAGCCGAGCACGAACAGCAGCACGCCCAGCACGATGCGGCGGCGGCCCCGGGCGGCGCGCTCGTCGGCGTCGGTGAAGCCGCCGACGTAGGCGAGGTACCCCGGCACCAGCGGGAGCACGCAGGGCGACGCGAACGAGACGAGCCCGGCCAGCAGCGCGATCGGCACCGCGAGGAGGAGCTGGCCGCTGATGACGACCTCGCTCACCGCGCTACTCCGACTCCGCGAGCGTGTCGCCCACGAGCGTCGACAAAATCGACGCCTCCTGCAGCTGACCGAGGATGCGCGAGGCGACCCGGCCCTCCTTGTCGAGGACGATCGTGGTCGGCACCGCGTTCGGCGGGACGTCGCCGGTGAAGGCGAGCTGCACCGAGGAGTCGGTGTCGACGATGGAGGGGTAGCTGATGCCGTAGTCGGCCGCGAAGGAGGCGGCCGTCGGCGCCTGGTCGCGCACGTTCACGCCGACGAACGAGACGTCCTGACCGGCGAACTCGCTGTTGACCTGCTCGAGGTCCGCCGCCTCGGCGCGGCAGGGAGCGCAGCTGGCGTACCAGAAGTTGACGACGACGACCCGGCCGGCGAGATCGGCCGAGTCGATGGTCGCGCCGTCCTCGTCGGTCCCGGTGAACTCGATCGCCTCGCCCCGCTGGTCGACCGGGACCTCCGTGATCGTGCCGTCGCCGGAGATGAAGCCGTTGTTGGTGCCCTGCCGGTAGTCCTCGGCGAGCTTGTCGCGGGTGCAGCCGCTCAGCGCGAGGGCGCCGACGAGCACGAGCACGCCGAGCGCGCGGGTGCGGCGCATCAGACCGCTCCGACGTCGGTCGCGAGGCCCTGGAGGCCGGCCGCCGGGTCGGAGTAGCCGACCTCGACGAAGCGGTCGCCGCGGCGCTCGAAGGTGGTGATGCTCGACAGCGCGCAGCGGCGCTTGCGCGGGTCGTGGAAGAGCTTCTCCCCCGCGATCGCGCGGTGGGTGGTCCAGATCGGCAGCTGGTGGCTGACGAGCGCGGCGTCACCGGAGGCCGTGCCCTGCCAGGCGGACTCGAGCGCCGCGTACATCCGCGCCGAGATGGAGAGGTAGGGCTCGCCCCAGCTGGGCTCGAAGGGGTTGCGGAG
Organism: Rathayibacter festucae DSM 15932; assembly: GCF_004011135.1. NCBI lineage: Bacteria > Bacillati > Actinomycetota > Actinomycetes > Micrococcales > Microbacteriaceae > Rathayibacter > Rathayibacter festucae. The sequence goes on from NZ_CP028137.1 coordinate 2,701,945, forward strand.
CAGAGGCCAGCTGCGCGGGTCCTTGAGCGCCGAGTTGCGGGCGGCGACGCGCTTGCCCTCGAAGCGGTTGGTCGGCTCGATCAGGCGCTCGTCGGTGACGATCTCTAGCTCGAAGGCCTGCGAGATCGGCTGGGCCGACTCCTGCGTGCGCTGCAGCGGCGAGGCGAACAGCGCCGTGACGGGGCGGCGGCGCTCGAGCAGGTCGTCGGCGGCGGCGCGCGCCATCCGGTTGCCCAGGTCCGAGAGCCGGAAGTGCGGGAGTCGCCCGTAGAGGACCCGGTCGGGGTTGAAGACCTCGCCGTGCCGCACGAGATGGATCTGATCGGCAACCACGAGCGTCAAGTGTACGGAACGCCGCGTGGAGGAACGCCGGGAATAGGGACGGCCGATCCGCACCTCTGCCGTGCCCGGCTGGAGCGGCCGTTCAGCGCCGCGCGCTCACCGCCGCGGAGAGCCGCCGCACGAGCGAGCCGGGCAGGTGGCGCACCACGCTGATCGGCACGCCGAAGCGCCAGGACGGGATCGAGACGACCGAGCCGCGCGCCACATCGCGCAGGAACTCCTCGACCACCGCGTCCGCGTCCAGCCAGAGGAAGGAGGGGATCGAGGCGGTGTCCATCGCCGCGCGCTCGTGGAACTCGGTGCGCACCCAGCCCGGGCAGAGCGCCGCGGCCCGCACGCCGCTGCCGCGCAGCTCCACCGCCAGCGACTGGGTGAAGGCCGTCGCCCAGGCCTTGATCGCCGAGTACGGCCCGAGGTGCACGAAGCCGGCGACGCTCGACACGGTGAGGATCGCCCCGCGCCCGCGGCCGACCATCGCCTGCGCCGCGGCGCCGGAGAGCACGGACACGGAGCGGACCATCACCTCGAACGCCTCGTCCTGCGCCGCGACGTCGGGCTCGGCGAAGCTGCCGTCGATCCCGAAGCCGGCGTTGTTGACCAGCACCCGGACGGGCCGCTCCGGGTCGACGAGCCGGATTCGCACCCGCTCGACGTCCCCGCGGTCGGAGAGGTCGGCGGGCAGCACCTCGACGTGCGGGGCGCCGAGCGCGCGGAAGGCGGCGGCCGCCTCCTCGAGCCGGCCCCGGTCGCGGGCGACGAGGACGAGGTCGAAGCCCCGGCGGGCGAAGGCGCGCCCGAAGGCGGCCCCGATGCCGGTGGACGCTCCGGTGATCAGTGCGGTGCTCATGCGGGCGACGCTACCGCGCCGCGGACCGCCGACCGGCCGGCACCGCGGCGCACGGCTCGCCCGCCGACAGCCGCCCGTCCCGCATCGTCGCCACGCGGTCGAGCCGCGGGAGGTGCGCCTCCTCGTGCGTCACCAGGAGCGTCGCCGTGCCGCGCTCCCGGGTGAGGCGGACGATCAGGTCGACGATCGCCGCGCCGCGCTCGGTGTCCAGGGCGCTCGTCGGCTCGTCGACCAGCAGCACCGACGGCGCGTTCATCAGCGCGCGGGCGATGTTCACCCGCTGCCGCTGACCGCCCGAGAGCTGCGCCGGGCGGGCGTGGGCGCGGTCCGCGAGACCGACCTCCGCGAGCAGCTCGTCCGCCCGCGCCGTCGCCGAGCTCCGCCGCCGGTCGCCGAGCCGGTCCATCACCAGCAGCTGCTCGCGGGCCGTCAGCGCCGGCAGCAGGTTCGCCTGCTGGAAGACGATGCCGATCCGCGAGCGGCGCAGCCGGGCCGCCCCCGCCCGGGACAGGCGCGACACGTCGTCGCCGTCGATCAGCACGCGGCCGGAGTCCGGGCGGATCAGCGTCGCCGCCAGGGCGAGCAGGCTGGACTTGCCGGAGCCGCTCGGGCCGGTCAGCCCGGTCACGGTGCCCGGCCGGCACTCGAGGTCGGCCCGGTCGACGGCGGTGAGGCGCGAGCCGCCGTCGTCGAACGTGAGGGTGGCGTCGTGCAGTTCGATCATCGTGCGCTCCCGAGTGCGGTGAGGGGGTCGGTGGAGACGACGGCGCGCAGGGCCGCGGCGGCGCCGAGCAGTCCCAGCGCGATCATCAGGGCGGCCGGGGCCAGCGTGGTCACGGGGCTGAGCAGGAACGGCAGGGCGGTCCCGGCGAGGCTCCCGAGCCCGACCACGGCGAGCAGCCCCGCGCCCGTCCCGGCGATCAGCACGGCGAGGGCCTGGCCGAGGGAGTCCCGGAGGAGGGAGCGCGTCGATGCGCCGAGGGCCTTCAGGACGGCGATGTCGCCGGAGCGCTGCATCGTCCAGACCGTGAAGAACGCGCCGACGACCAGCGCGGCGATCCCGAAGAGCATCGCGACCATCAGCAGCAGCGAGCCGATCTCGGACCGGAACGACCCGATCGCGCTGAGCGCGGCGAGCGGAGCGCGCGAGACCGTGCCGGTCGCCGCCTCCCCCGCCGCCCAGTCCGACGAGCCGCGCACCGCGAGGACGGTCGCGTCGGCCGGTGTGCCGAGCGAGGCCGCGAGCGCCTGCCAGGCGGCCAGCGGGAGGCGGACGACGGGGGTGTGGCTGTACCAGTCGTCGCCGCCGATCGAGGAGACGACGGCGGAGGTGCCCGCGATGCTCACGGTGTCGCCGACGCCGACGCCGAGCGCTCTCGCCGCCGGTGCCGAGAGGGCGATGCCGCCCGGGTCGGCCGGCGCCCCGAGCGCCGCGTCGACGCCGAGGACGGCGACAGCGACGCGCGCACCGCCCGCCTCCGCCCGGGCCTGCAGCACGCCGAGCGGCTCGACGGACGCGACGCCCGGCAGCGCCGCCCACTCCGCCTCCTGCTGCGCGGTGACCGAGGAGTCGGCGAACGAGGGCGCGTCGGCGCCGGCCGAGAAGACGAGGCGGTCGGCGGGGACGCCGAGCACCGCCGAGACGTTCTGCAGGGCCAGACCGCCGGTCAGGCCGGAGAGGAACCCCACCAGGAGGGTGATTAGCGCGACCACCGCGCCGATGAGCAGGAAGCGGCCGCGTGCGGAACGCAGCTCGCGCCAGGCGACGAACACGGGGACCTCCAGGGAGTCGATGCCGCGGGGATCGGCGGCCCCTCCAGCCTGGAAGCGGCGCGCATCCGGCGCATCGTGCGGTCGACCGGGGCCGCCGCCCGTTCTTCGAGGGACGGCCGCCTCCTCCTTTCGCACGATGACAGGCGGCCCCGCGGTGCGTAGCGTTCCCCCGTGCCGCACACTCCGCTCGCCCCCGTCCTGACGGGACTGCGCGCGGGACTGCACCTCCTGGTCGGCGGCCTGCTCGTCCTCGTCGCCGTGCGCACGCTCGTCGAGCCCGGCCCGCGCACCCCGGTGGTGCTCCTTCTCTGCCTCCTCCTGCTCGGCGCGTACCTCGCCGGGCCGCGCTGGACGGCTCGCTCGCGGCGCCGCGGGCTGCTCTGGCTCGCGGGAGTGACCCTCGCCTGGGCCGCTCTCGTCCTGCTCGAGTCCGACGCCGCCTACCTCGCGTTCCCGCTGTTCTTCCTGGCGATGCACGTGCTGCCCCCGCGGGCGGCGATCGCCGCGGTGCTCGGCCTCACCGCCATCGCCGTCGCGGCGCTCGGCTGGGACGGCCGGTGGAGCATCGGCGGGATCGTCGGCCCGGTGATCGCCGCCGGGATCGCGATCCTGATCGGCCTCGCCGCGCGGGCGCTGGCCCGCGAGGCGCGCGAGCGGGAGGAGCTGCTCGCCGAGCTGCTCGCCACCCGCGACCGGCTCGGGGCGAGCGAGCGCGCGGCCGCCGTCGCCGAGGAGCGCTCGCGCCTGGCCCGCGAGATCCACGACACCGTCGCGCAGGGCCTCTCCAGCATCCAGATGCTGCTGCACGCGGCCGAGCGGGCGGACCCCGGACGGCCGGGCATCGAGCACGTCCGGCTCGCCCGGGAGACGGCCGCCGCCGATCTGCACGAGACCCGGCGCTTCATCCGCGAGCTCTCCCCGCCCGCCCTCGACAGCGAGAGCATCGACGGAGCGCTGCGGCGACTGGCCGGCACGCACTGGGAGCGCTCGGGAGTCGTCGTGACGGTCGACGCCGAGGACGGTCGCGCGCTGCCGATGCAGACGCAGACCGCGCTGCTCCGGCTCGCCCAGGGCGCGGTCGCGAACGCACTGCGGCACTCGGGAGCGAGCACGGTCGCGCTGACGCTCCGCAGCGACCGCGGCACCGCCCGGCTCGAGATCGCGGACGACGGGACCGGCTTCGATCCCGAGGCGGACACCCCCTCGGCCCGGCTCGACTCCTTCGGCCTGCGGGCGATGCGCGAGCGGGCCGAGCAGCTCGGCGGGCGGCTGGACGTCGACTCGTCGCCGGCCGGGACGACGGTCCGCGCCGAGCTCCCCGCGGGAGGCGCCGCGTGATCCGCGTGCTCCTCGTCGACGACCACCCCATCGTCCGCGCGGGGCTGCGCGCGCTGATCGGCGCGGAGGACGGGCTGACCGTGGTCGGCGAGGCCGGCTCCCCCGCGGAGGCGATCGACGCCGCCGCCCGCCTGCACCCGGACGTGGTGCTGATGGACCTGCGCTTCGGCGCCGACCGCGAGACCGGCGTCGACGCGACGCGGGCGCTGCGCTCCTCCGCCGAGCCGCCCTCCGTCCTCGTCCTCACGACCTACGACACCGACGCCGACATCCTGGGCGCGGTGGAGGCCGGCGCGAGCGGCTACCTGCTCAAGGACGCGCCGCCGGAGGAGCTGCTCGCGGCGATCCGCGCGGCCGCCGCCGGCGAGAGCGCGCTCGCCCCCGCCGTCGCCGCGCGGCTGCTCGAGCGGCTCCGCTCCCCCGCCCCGCGGCTCAGCGCCCGCGAGACCGAGGTGCTCGCCCTCGTAGCCCAGGGCCTCAGCAACACCGAGGTCGCCGCCCGGCTGTTCGTGACCGAGACCACCGTCAAGTCGCACCTCGCGCACGTGTTCGCGAAGCTCGGCGTCGCCTCCCGCACTGCAGCCGTCTCGGCGGCCCGCCGCTCGGGGATCGTGCGCTGAGCCGTCCGCTCCCGGAGGCGTCCCGCGACACTCGCGGAGCCGTGATCCGTTGACACCGCCCTGCGCGGCTCCTTAGTGTGTGCTCAGATTGAAGCGCTTCAGGACTTCGATCGACTCAATGGTGAGGATCAGCACATGCAACTGAAGCCCCTGCGACCGACGAACATGCCGCGCCCCGCGCGCCGGCGGGGACGGTGGGCGCTCGTCGCCGCCACCGCGCTCGCCCTGACCGCTCCGACCCTCGTCGGCGCGACCGCCCCCGCCGCCGCCGTCGACTGCTCGAGCGTCCCGTGGATGGACGCCTCGAAGACCCCCGAGCAGCGCGCCGACGCGCTGCTCGCCGCGAGCTCGCCGCAGCAGAAGTACCGCTGGCTGGTGGAGCAGCCCGCCAACGCGCCCCAGCAGACGGTCTTCTCCGGGGTCGAGTACCCGGTGCAGGTGCCGTGCACCCCGCTCGTCACGTACACCGACGGCCCCGACGGGGTCCGCTTCACCGAGGGCGTGACCGCCTTCCCCGCACCGATCTCGGTCGCAGCGACCTGGAACACGGCGCTCGCCGAGCAGAAGGGCGCGGCACAGGGCGCCGAGGCCTTCGACAAGGGCAAGAACGGCGTGCTCGGCCCCGGCCTGGCCGGCGGGCGCGACCCGCGCTCGGGACGCACGCCGGAGTACTTCGGCGAGGATCCGCTGCTCACCGGTCTGCTCACGGCCGCGACCGTGAACGGCCTGGAGGACGGGAACCCGGACAAGCCGGTGATCTCGGACCTCAAGCACTACGTCGCGAACGAGCAGGAGCTCGACCGGCAGACCAGCTCCTCGAACGTCGACGAGCGCACCCTCAAGCAGGTCTACGAGCTGCCGTTCGAGATCGCCCTGAGCAAGAGCTCGCCCGAGAGCGTCATGTGCTCGTACAACCAGATCAACGGCGTCCACGCCTGCGAGAACCCGCTGCTGACCACGAACCTCAAGGACGACCTCGGCTTCGACGGCTACGTGGTCTCGGACTTCGGTGCCGTGCACTCGACGGCGGCCTCGCTCGTCGCCGGACTCGACCAGGAGCTCAACCGGCCGCGCTTCTACACTCCCGCCCTGCTCGACGCCGCGCTCGCGGCCGGCGAGATCACCCAGGGCCACATCGACGCGGCGGCGAAGCGGGTCGTCGCGGCCTACGTGCGCGGCGGGCTCTTCGACAACCCGGTGCCGACGACGCCCGTGGCGGACGCCTCCACCGCGGAGCACAAGGCCGTCGCCCGGACGCTCGCGGAGCAGGGCACGGTGCTGCTCAAGAACGACGGCGTCCTGCCCCTCTCGGTCGAGAAGGGCGCGACGATCGCCGTCATCGGCGCGACGGCGTCGAGCACGGTCACCGACGGGATCAGCGCCGCCTCGGTCTGCAGCATGGCCTGGCGCTTCAACAACGCGGGCACGCTGAACTGCGAGGACCTGGTCTCCCCCGAGACCGCGATCCGCGAGCGGGCCGCCGCGGCCGGCGCGAGCGTCGTCTTCGACCCGGGCACCGATCCGGCGAGCGCCGCCGCGACCGCCGCAGCCGCCGACGTCGCGATCGTCTTCGGCTACCAGCGGATGGGCGAGTTCGACGACCTGGCCGACCTGCGCCTCGCCGGTGGCGGTGACGCCCTGATCGAGACCGTCGCCTCGGCGAACCCGTCGACCGTCGTGGTGCTGAACACCGGCTCCGCGGTGGAGATGCCCTGGCTCGACAGCGTCTCGGGCGTCTTCGAGGCCTGGTACGGCGGCGAGCAGGTCGGCCCGGCACTCGCGGGTCTGCTCTTCGGCGACGTGAACCCCTCGGGCAAGCTGCCGATGACGTTCCCGAAGTCGCTCGCGGACGTCCCCGCGAGCACTCCCGCCCAGTACCCCGGCGTCTTCGCCGACGGATCGACGGAGCGCCCCGCGGGGAGCACCGAGATCCGCCAGGTCGACTACGCCGAGGGACTCGCGGTCGGCTACAAGTGGTACGAGTCGCAGGGGATCGAGCCGCTCTTCGCGTTCGGCCACGGCCTCTCCTACACGACGTTCGACTACGCGAAGGCGAAGCTGACGCCGACGATCACGTTCGACAGGTCCGCGAAGTCCGGCATCAAGGACATCGGGATCGACATCTCCTTCCGCGTGACGAACTCGGGCGACCGGGCGGGCACCGAGGTCGCGCAGGCGTACCTCACCCTCCCGAGCTCGACCGGCGAGCCGGCGCAGCGCCTGGTCGGCTTCGAGCGGGTGACCCTGCAGCCCGGCGAGTCGAAGACCGTGAAGGTCTCGCTCTCGGCGAAGGACGTGGCCGACCTGCGTCTCCTGCAGTACTGGGACGTGAAGAGCGACTCCTGGGTCGCCGCCCGCGGCACGTACACCGTGTCGGTCGGCGGCTCCGTCGACGCGTCGCGCACGACCACGGTGCGCATCCCCTAGGCGCTCGCGCCACCACGGCCCGCGGTCGGGATCGCTCCCGGCCGCGGGCCTCGCCGTGCCGAGCGCGCTGATACCGTGACCTCCGACCGCCGGACGGCGGACGCGACGGAGGCAGGGATGACCGCGGCAGAGAGCTCGCCCGCGCGGCGCCCGCCCGCCCGCATGCAGGACGTCGCCAGCCTGGCGGGAGTCGCACTCGGGACCGTCTCGAACGTGGTGAACCGACCGCTGCTGGTCGCACCGGCGACGCGCGAGCGGGTGCAGCGGGCGATCGACGAGCTCGGCTTCACCCCCAACCGCGCGGCCCGCGCGCTGGCCGCGGGGACGAGCAGCACCGTCGGCTTCGTCGTGATCGACCTCAGCAACTCCTTCTTCCTGGACATGGCGCGCGGTGCCGAGCACGCCGCCGAGGGCGCGGGGATGAGCGTCGTGCTCGGCAACGCCGACATGCGCGCGGCCAAGCAGGGCACCTACCTCGACCTCTTCACCGAGGAGCAGGTCGCCGGGATCCTCCTGGCCCCGCTGCCGGGGACGGCGCCCGACGTCGTCGCCGAGCGCCGCGGCGGGCGACGGGTCGTGCTGCTCAACGACGCCGCCGTCGACGGCGCCTGCACGGTCAGCGCCGACGACGAGCACGGCGGCTACCTCGCCGCGCGGCACCTGATCGACCTCGGCCGCCGCCGGCTCGCCTTCGCCGGTGATCCGAGCATCGCGAACCCCGTCCGCGAGCGCCTGCGCGGGGTCGAGCGCGCGATCGCCGAGACGAACGGCGCGGTCTCGCTCGAGCTGGATCCTACCGCGGAGGTGCAGGTGGAGGACGGCCGCCGGTTCGGCCACCTGATCGCCGCCCGCGCACCGGAGGACCGCCCGGACGGCATCGTCGCGGCAGCGGACCTGCTCGCGCTCGGCATCGTGCAGTCGATCCTGTCGGAGTCGGACATCCGGCTCCCGGTCGATCTCGCCATCACCGGCTACGACGACAACCGCTCCGCCTGGGACAGCCTCGTGCCGATCACGACCATGGCGCAGCCCGGCGAGGCGATGGGGGCGGCCGCGATCCGGCTGCTGCTGGACGAGCTGCTGCACGGGCCGGAGCACGAGCACCGGCACGAGGTGCTCGAGCCGACGCTGATCGTCCGCGGCAGCACGGTCGAGGGAGCCCGCGGCAGCCGCTGACCGGCGCCGACGGGGCGCCCGCGGCGGGCCCCGAGTAGACTCCCCTACCGTGACCGACGAGACCCGCCTCCCCCGAACCACCGTCAGCAAGCTCGCCGCGCTCGAGGACGGGCCGGTGCGCGTCGCCGGCTGGGTCGAGACCGTGCGCGATCAGAAGAAGGTGCAGTTCGTCGTCCTCCGCGACGAGTCCGGCGCCGTGCAGCTGGTGAACCCGGCCGTCCGCGAGGCGGTCGAGGGCGACGACGCCTCCGCCGCGAAGCTCGCGATCACCGAGGCGATCTCCGGGCTCGCGCAGGGCTCGTTCGTCAGCGTGACCGGCCAGCTCAAGCACGACGAGCGCGTCAAGCTCGGCGGCCTCGAGGTCAAGCTCGAGACGCTCGAGATCGTCAGCGCGTCGATCCCCGAGGCGCCGATCGCGGCCGACTCCGGCATCGACAAGCGGATGGACTGGCGCTTCCTCGACCTGCGCCGCCCCGAGCAGAACCTCATCGCCCGGGTGCAGACCACGTTCGAGCACGCGCTGCGCACGTACTGGATCGAGCACGACTTCATCGAGATCCACACGCCGAAGCTGATGGCGAGCGCCTCCGAGTCGCGCGCCGAGCTCTTCGAGGTCGAGTACTTCGAGACCAAGGCGTACCTCGCGCAGAGCCCGCAGTTCTTCAAGCAGATGGCGCAGCCGGCCGGCTTCGGCAAGGTCTTCGAGGTCGGGCCCGCGTTCCGCGCCGACCCGAGCTTCACCTCCCGGCACGCGACCGAGTTCACCAGCGTCGACGCCGAGGTCTCCTGGATCGACTCGCACGAGGACGTGATGGAGCTGCACGAGCAGCTCATCGTCGCCGGCCTCACCGCGGTCGTCGAGAAGCACGGCGAGGCGATCAAGGCGCTCTTCGACATCGACCTGCGCGTGCCGACCACGCCGTTCCCGCGCATCCCGCTCGCCGAGGCCAAGCGGATCGTCGCCGAGCGCGGCTACGAGGTGCCCCGCGCCGACGACGACATGGACCCCGAGGGCGAGCGCCGCATCGCGGCCTACGTGCAGGAGGAGTTCGGCCACGACTTCGTCTTCCTGACCGACTACGCCTCGAGCATCCGGCCGTTCTACCACATGCGCCGCGAGGGCGACGGGACGATCACCAACAGCTACGACCTCATCTACAACGGCGTCGAGATCTCCACCGGCGCGCAGCGCGAGCACCGCGTCGACGTCCTCGTCGAGCAGGCGCGCGAGAAGGGCCTGGAGCCGGAGGAGCTCGAGTTCTACCTCGACTTCTTCCGCTACGGCGTCCCCCCGCACGGCGGCTTCGGCATGGGCCTCTCCCGCGTGATCATGCTGATGCTCGGCCAGGCGAACCTCCGCGAGGTCACCTACCTCTTCCGCGGCCCCACGCGCCTGCTGCCGTAGGCGTCGGCGGACCGGGGTCTCCCCCATGCTGATCGAGTAGCCCTCGCAGAGGGCGTATCGAGATCCACCCACCGAACGACGGCGGGTCTCGATACGCCGCTGCGCGGCTACTCGACCAGCATGAAGGCGCGCACGCGTTCACTTCATGCTGCAAGCGCGGGCGTCCGTCTCATGCTGATCGAGTAGCCCTCGCAGAGGGCGTCAGCGGGGCAGGCGCTCGTACGGGACGCGGCGGCTGAGCCAGGCGAGCAGGCCGGCGACGAGCGCCGCGACCGCCGCGGGGACGAGCAGCAGCCAGAGCGCCGACGTCACGGCGACGAGCGCGAGCGCCACCGAGGCGACGCCGGCGCCGATCGCGAAGTTCCAGCGCACGTCGGTCGCCACCCCGGCCTCCGGTCGCGCCCAGAGCACGACGAGCGCCGTCGCGATCGGCCCGAGCAGCAGCCCGAGCACGAACCAGCGCCAGCGCGAGCGGCCCTTCTGCTCGGCGAGGCCGGCCGTGACGATCGCGAGAGCGAGCCAGAGCCAGCCGGAGCCTTGGGTGAGAGTCATGCCCGGAGCCTACGGCGCGGGCAGGATCATCAGGTCGAGGTAGTCGGTCAGGCAGGCCACCATGTCGACCGCGTCGTTCTCCAGCAGCCACTGCAGCTGGATCCCGTCCCAGAGCGCGATGATCGACGCGGCCACCCGGTCCGGATCCGCGCCCTCGCGCAGCCGGCCCTCGGCGCGCAGCTCTCGGAGCTGGCCGGCGTAGTCCGCGCGCAGCCGCTGGAAGCGCGACGCGAAGAAGTCGCGCCCCGGGTGCTCGTCGGTCGTCGACTCGCCGCAGAGCACCGCGTAGAGCTCGATCACGCCGGGCGCCGTCTCGTTGTAGCGGGTCTGGCGGACGATGCCCTCGACGAGCCCCTCCTCAGGATCGACGGGCGTCGAGCCGTCGCCGGTGATCCGGTCGCGGTGCTGCAGCACGGCCAGGAGCAGATCGGTCTTCGACGGGAAGTAGTGCAGCAGGCTCGTCTGGCTGAGCCCGACCCGGTCGGCGACGTCCTGCAGCGAGCCGCGGGCGTAGCCGCGGGCGGCGAAGACCGCGTGCGCCGCCTCGATGATCGCGCGCCGGCGCTCGGCCGACTTCGCGTACGGGCCGCGGCGCGCGCTCCGGGTGGTGCCCGCCTCCGCCATCGGCCGCTCCTCGCCCTCGAAGTGCCGGCTGCGCAGCCGGTCGATCGCCCAGCGTAGCGCGCGCTCGGAGCGACCGAGCGGTGCCCTCCACCAATTTCGAGTACGCACTCGAAATTGTGGTAGCGTCCGGATCAGCCGGGCGGACTGGTCCCGGACTCCACCACGATGAAGTGAGGGACACATGCATCCGTTCACCCGGCGACAGCTGCTCGCCGCGGGCCTCGGCACCGCGGCACTCGGCGGCCTCACCGCCTGCTCCACGCCCGGCACCGTCTCGGTCAACGCCGGCGCGGCGATCCCGGCGGCCGAGGGGCCGATCCGGCTCCAGTACTGGGCCTGGCTCAAGGACCTGCAGAAGGTCTGCGACGTCTGGAACGCCTCGCACCCCGAGGTCCAGGTCGACGCGGTCTGGATCCCCGGCGGCAACGCCGGCGGCTATCAGAAGCTCTACTCGGCCCTCGCGGCCGGCGGCGGCCCCGACCTCGGCCAGGTCGAGATGCGCTCGCTCCCCGAGTTCCTGCTCGTCAACGGCCTCGTCGACCTCAACCGCTACGGCGCCGAGGACTACGCCGACCGCTACGACCCCACGCTCTGGGGCCAGGTCAGCTACACCGGCGGCGTCTACGGGATCCCGCAGGACAGCGGCCCGATGGCGCTGTTCTACCAGCCGGAGATCTTCGACAGCGTCGGCGCCGAGACGCCCACCACCTGGGACGACTGGGCCGCGATCGCGACCGAGCTGCGCGGCGTCGACTCCTACATCGACTGCTTCCCGCTCGCCGACGCCTCGGTGTTCGCCGCCTTCGCGACGCAGGCCGGCGCGCAGTGGCTGAAGGCGGAGGAGGACGGCTGGGTCATCGACATGACCGACGAGGCCACCACGAAGGTCGCCGCCTTCTTCGACTCCGCGATCGACCAGGACCTGGTCGAGGTCGGCTACGGCGCCTACTCCCCCGCCTGGTTCGCGGCCGCCGCGAACGGCGGGATCGCCTCCTGCACGACGGCGAGCTGGGGCGACGCCCTGATCGAGGGCGTCAGCGGCGGGGCCGGCAAGTGGCGCGCGGCGCCGATGCCGGTCTGGGAGGGCACGGGCTACGGCTCGAGCTTCCTCGGCGGCTCGACGGCCGCGGTCTTCGCGAACAGCAAGCACCCGAAGGAGGCGCTCGAGTTCGCCGTCTGGATGACCACCACGCAGGAGGGCATCGACGCGATGATCGCCAACAGCGGCATCGGCTGGTCCCCGGCGGTCGGCGAGATCGGCTCGGTCCGGAAGGGCCCGAGCGACTTCTTCAGCGGTCAGAACTACAACGAGGACGTCTTCGTCCCCGCCGCGACGGAGCAGAACCCGGACTGGTCCTGGTGGCCGGTCACCCAGCAGTCGTTCAACATCCTCAGCGACGGCTTCCGCAAGAAGGCGTCCGGGCTCTCGCTCGTCGACGCCGTCGCGCAGGCGGAGCAGCAGATCATCACGGTCTTCCAGAACAAGGGCCTCAGCATCAGGAAGGCCTCCGCATGACCACCACGACCTCCCCCGCCGCCGCCGCGGTCGCCGCCACCTCGAGGGCGCCCGGCGCCTCGAAGCGGAGCCGCTCCGTCACCCGCGCCCCGTGGATCCTGCTCGCGCCCTTCCTGGCGCTCTTCGTCCTCACCTTCATCATCCCGATCGTCGTCGCCATCGGCTCGAGCTTCACGAAGGTGACCCGCTCGGGCCTCTTCGGCGAGGCGGGCGTGACCAGCGGCTTCGCCGGCTTCGACAACTACGCGCAGGCCCTCGCCGACGGCAACTTCATCGCCTCGATCGGCCGCATGTTCCTCTTCGGCATCGTGCAGGTGCCGATCATGATCGCGCTCTGCACGGTGCTCGCCCTGATGCTCGAGTCCGCCTCCGCGCGCTTCCCGGGCTTCTTCCGCGCCGCCTACTTCCTGCCCTACGGCGTCCCGGGCGTCATCGCGACGATCCTGTGGTCCTTCCTCTACGTGCCCGGGCTCAGCCCGATCATCGACGCGGCGAACGTGGTCGGCCTCGACCCCGACTTCCTCGGCGCGAACTCGGTGCTCTGGTCGATCGCGAACATCTCGCTCTGGAGCTACACCGGCTACAACATGCTGATCATCGTCGCTCAGCTGAAGTCGATCCCGGTCGAGCTCTACGAGGCCGCGAAGGTCGACGGCGCCTCCACCTGGCGGGTCGCGCGGAGCGTCCAGCTCCCGCTGATCCGCCCGGCCCTGGTGCTCACGACGATCTTCTCGATCATCGGCACGCTCCAGCTGTTCGCCGAGGCGCAGGTGCTGAAGACGGTCGCGCCCGCGATCGACAGCCAGTACACGCCGAACCTCAGCGCGTACACCACCGCCTTCGCCTACAACGACTACAACGTCGCCGCCGCGCAGGCCGTGCTGATCGCGCTCGTCGCGTTCGCCCTCTCCTTCACGTTCCTCTCGATCTCGAACAGGAAGTCCTCATGAGCACGACGGAGCGCGCCACCGCCGATGCGCCCACGACCACCGGCATCGTCACCGCGGAACGGCCCGCGAAGGCCGGCCGCGGCCCCGACCGCTCGGCCGGGCGCAACCGCGCCTCGACGATCATCGTCACCGCGATCCTCGTCGTCGTCGCGATCTACTTCCTGATCCCGGTCTACTGGGTCGTCGTCGCCGCCACGAAGACCACCGGCGACCTCTTCGCCACCTACGGCTTCTGGTTCGCGCCGACCTTCGCGCTCTGGGACAACCTGGGCCAGGTGCTGACCTACGACGGCGGCATCTTCGTCCGCTGGTTCCTCAACTCCGTGCTCTACGCCGGCGTCGGCGCGCTGCTCGCGACCTACCTCGCGGCCGCGGGCGGCTATGCGCTGGCGAAGTACGAGTTCAAGGGCAGCAAGCTCGTCTTCGGCACGATCCTCGCGGGCGTCCTCGTCCCGGGGACCGCCACCGCGCTCCCGCTGTTCCTGCTCTTCAGCCAGATGGGCATCGCGAACACCTACTGGAGCGTGCTGATCCCCTCGCTGGTCTCGCCGTTCGGCCTGTTCCTCTGCCGGATCTACGCGCAGGCGACGGTCGACACCGCGATCATCGAGGCAGCCAGGATCGACGGTGCGAGCGAGCTGCGGATCTTCCACACCCTCGGGCTGCGGATCCTCACCCCGGCGCTGGTCACCGTGTTCCTCTTCCAGCTGGTCGGGATCTGGAACAACTACTTCCTGCCGCTCGTGATGCTCTCGGACACCGAGCTCTTCCCGATCACCCTCGGCCTGAACAACTGGCTCAGCCAGGTGGACCGGCTGCCCGAGTTCTACGAGCTCACGACCGGCGGCGTCCTGCTGTCGATCATCCCGCTCGCCATCGCCATGATCGTGCTGCAGCGCTTCTGGCGCGGCGGCCTGACCGAAGGATCCGTCAAGTGACCCTCGCCCCGACGTCCTCCCACTACCTCACCGACACCGGCCCCGGCTCCGGCCGGCGCCGCGCCGCCCGCTCGTGGCTGCACACCGACGCACCGACGCTCTCGCTCGACGGGGACTGGCGCTTCCGCCTGCTCCCCGCTGCACCGGGCACGCTCGGCGGCGCCGATGCGCTGCCCGAGGGCGAGGGGGTGGACGACGTCGGGGCGGAGTCCTTCGACGACTCCGGCTGGGACGTGCTGCCCGTCCCGTCGCACTGGGTCCTCCAGGGCGACGGGCGCTACGGCCTCCCCGCCTACACCAACGTGCAGTTCCCGTTCCCGACCGAGCCGCCGTTCGTCCCGGACGCGAACCCGACCGGCGACCACCGCCGCAGCTTCGAGCTGCCGGAGTCCTTTGCCGGCGCCGAGGCGGTGGTGCTCCGCTTCGACGGGGTCGAGTCGCGCTACCGCGTCTGGGTCAACGGTGTCGAGATCGGCATCGGCTCGGGCAGCCGCCTAGCGCAGGAGTTCGACGTCACCGAGGCGGTGCGGCCGGGTGAAAACCTCGTCGTCGTCCGCGTGCACCAGTGGTCCGCCGCGAGCTACGTCGAGGACCAGGACCAGTGGTGGCTGCCGGGGATCTTCCGCTCCGTGCACCTGGTCGCCCGCCCGGTCGGCGGCGTCGAGGACGTCTTCGTGCGCGCCTCCTTCGCCGCCGGCGCGGGCCGGATCGAGACCGAGCTGACGGCGGGCGACGCGGCCTTCCCGGTCACCCTCCGCGTCCCCGAGCTCGGCATCGAGACGGTCTGGGCGAGTGCCGCGGACGTCGCTCCGATCGAGGTGCCGGCCGTCGAGCCGTGGTCGGCGGAGGCGCCCCGCCTCTACGACGCCGAGGTCGCCTCCTCGGGCGAGACGGTCTCGCTCCGCCTCGGCTTCCGCACCGTCGAGATCCGCGGCGACCGCTTCCTGGTCAACGGCGAGCGCGTCGTCTTCCACGGCGTCAACCGCCACGAGACGCACCCCGACCGCGGCCGCGCCTTCGACGAGGACTTCGCCCGCGCGGACCTCGCGATGATGAAGCGGTTCAACGTCAACGCGATCCGCACCAGCCACTACCCGCCGCACCCGCGCCTGCTCGACCTCGCCGACGAGCTGGGCTTCTGGGTGATCCTCGAGTGCGACCTCGAGACCCACGGCTTCGAGCGCCACGGCTGGAGGGGCAACCCCAGCGACGACCCGGCCTGGCGCGAGGCGTACCTCGACCGGATCGAGCGCACCGTCGAGCGCGACAAGAACCACCCGAGCATCGTGATCTGGTCCCTCGGCAACGAGGCCGGCACCGGCGCGAACCTCGCCGCCATGTCGTCCTGGGTGCACGGCCGCGACCCCGAGCGCCCCGTGCACTACGAGGGCGACTACACCGGCGCCTACACCGACGTCTACTCGCGGATGTACTCGTCGATCCCCGAGACCGAGCAGATCGGCCGCGACGACTCGCGCACGCCGCTGCTCGGCTGCTCGGCCGGTGAGTCGGCGCGCCAGCGCTCGAAGCCGTTCCTGCTCTGCGAGTACGTGCACGCGATGGGCAACGGCCCCGGAGCGATCGACCAGTACGAGGACCTCGTCGACCGCTACCCGCGGCTGCACGGCGGCTTCGTCTGGGAGTGGCGCGACCACGGTCTGCGCGCCCGCACGCCCGAGGGCGTCGAGTACTACGCCTACGGCGGCGACTTCGGCGAGGTCGTGCACGACGGCAACTTCGTGATGGACGGCATGGTCCTCTCCGACGGCACGCCGAGTCCGGGGCTGTTCGAGTGGAAGCAGATCGTGGCGCCGGTGCGCGTCACGGTCGAGGCGGACGCCGTGCTGGTCGAGAACCGCCGGCACGACGCGTCGACCGCCGACCTGCGCTTCGCGTGGCGGGTGGAGCTCGACGGCAGGGTCACCGCGGAGGGCGTGCTCGACGCTCCCGCGATCGCGGCCGGCGACTCCGCTCGGCTCGCGCTGCCCTCCTTCGACGTGCCGACCGGCGGCGAGGCGTGGCTGACCGTCGACGCGGCGCTCGCGTCGAGCACCGTCTGGGCCGAGGACGGGCACGTGATGTCCACCGGTCAGCGCCGCCTCTCCGCGCTCGCACCGATGCCCGCTTGGGCCCGCTCGCCCCGGAGCGGCGCATCCGTCGAGGGCGCTCTGGGGCTCGCGAGCTTCCGGAACGGCCGGCTCACCGCCCTGGCCGGGCTGGCGGTCGACGGACCGCGCGCCGAGCTCTGGCGCGCGCCGACCGACAACGACGAGGGCGACGGCTTCCCCGGGTACACGGAGGGCGACCCGCGCGCCGGCAACGGCAACGGCGTGCCCGCGCCGTCCTCCGCGTCGCGCTGGCGCGAGGCGGGCCTTGACCGGCTGGTGGGCCGGGTCGAGTCGGTCGACACCTCGTCGGGGGTCCGCCGGCGCACCCGCTGGTCCGCCGCCGATCTCGACGCGGCGCTCCTCGTCGAGGAGCACTGGAGCCTCGACGGCGACGGGGTCGCCCTTCGGGTCGACCTGGTGCCGACCCGCGGCTGGGGCTCGGTCTGGCCGCGGCTGGGCATCCGGCTCGACCTCCCGGCGTCGGTCGACGGCGCGGAGTGGTTCGGCACCGGTCCGCGGGAGTCGTACCCCGACAGCATGCGCGCGACCAGGGTCGGCCGCTTCTCGGCCGGCATCGACGAGCTGAAGACGGAGTACGCGCGCCCGCAGGAGAACGGTCACCGCAGCGCCGTGCGGGAGCTGGTCCTCAGCGAGGGCGGGGCCGCTCGCCTGCGCATCGAGGCGGCAGCCGACCTGCACGGCCGGCTCCCCGGCTTCACGCTCGCGCGCCACACCGCGCACGAGCTGACGGCGGCGGGCCACCCGCACGAGCTGCCCGCCTCGACCCGCTCGGTGCTCACGATCGACGCCGCCCAGCACGGCCTCGGCTCCCGCGCCTGCGGCCCGGACGTCTGGCCCGACTTCCAGCTGCGCCCGGAGGCCCGCACGATCCTGCTGCGCTTCACCGCCGCCGCCTGACGCCCCCTGCTGACCGCGCAGCCCGCGCAGCGGGCGCCGCTCATGTTGATCGAGTAGCCCGCGCAGCGGGCGTATCGAGATCCACCACCGTCAGCAGAGGAGTCTGCAGACCATCCGTGCTGACGACGGCGGGTCTCGATACGCCCCTGCGGGGCTACTCGACCAGCATGGAGGACGACTGCGTCGCGCCCTTCCAGAGCACGCTCCCCCGATCGAGCAGCCCGCGCAGCAGGCGACGACACCATGCTGATCGAGTAGCCCGCGCAGCGGGCGTATCGAGATCCACCACCGTCAGAACCCGGGTCTGCAGACCAACCGTGCTGACGACGGCGGGTCTCGATACGCCCCTGCGGGGCTACTCGACCAGCATGGGTAGGCCCCTGCGGGGCTGCTCGACCAGCAGGAAAGGTGCCGGCTCGTCGAGCGGAGCCGACGCCCTCTTCCGGACATGTCCGCAAGCGGCGCTTGCGGCGGGGAGGCCCGACTCCGGACACTGGGGACTGCCTGGTCGGCGCAGACGACCACTCGGGGCGACCCGAACCCTCCCCGAGTGGTCGGGACCTTCTCGGCACCTGGGCCGAGAAGCCCGGACCGGAGCCGCGCCGCTACTGCTCGGCCGATCCCTCCGGGGCCGCCCGGCCCTCCTCCGCCGACCAGGCCGCTCCCAGGGCGAAGAGAGTCGGAGCGCCGTAGTGCTCCATCGCGGCGGAGATGCGGCGCCGGCCCGTGCGCGGGTTGATCCCCAGCCGGTGCGAGGCCGTCTCGAGGGTGAGGCCCGTCCGCATCAGCCGGAGCAGCGACGTCCAGCTCTGCTCGGCCGCATCGATCGGCAGCGCCTGCCGCCACAGCTGCTCGAAGTACGCGCTGACGAGTCCGGCGAGCGCCTCGTGCCGCACGCCCAGCACGCTCGTCGGCCGGGTCTCGCCCCACTCGAACGGCACGGCCAGGTACTCGCCGTCGACCCAGAACCAGCTCGGCATCGTCTCGAGCAGGCGGTACTCCACCCCGGCCTTCTGGTAGGCCTCGATCCGGGCGAGCACCCGCGGGTCGCGGACGCTCCCGGCGGGGATGATGACCCGCACCCGGTCCTTCGCCGCCAGCGCCTGGCCGAAGCGCAGCGCCCGCTCGGTCGGCGGATCGAGGAAGCGCTGCACGTCCGGGAGCACCGCGACCAGGGTCCCGGAGTCGCTGCGGACGAGGTCGAACCAGAGGTCCTCCGAGGCGTGCGGCCCGTGACGCAGCAGCGTGGGGACGAGATCGTCGGCGGCGGCGGCACCGACCGACCACGCGCCGAGCAGCGAGGGCAGGTCGCCGATGAGGCGCTCGATGCCGTCCAGCGCCTCGAGCGTGGCTCGGCGAGCCGCCACGGTGTGCCGGAGGACCGCGTCCGCCGCCCAATCGGCGGGCGGGACGTAGGCGATCTCCTCGCCCTCGCCGCCGAGGAGCCCCAGAGCGCGGAACCGGTCGACGGCGATCCGCACGTCGCCCGGCGCCAGGTGGACCAGCTCCGCCGCCGCCGCGATCGTCCGAGGACGACCGCGGTGCAGCGCCGCGATCAGACTGTCGTCACGCACCGGGCGCAGCGCCTCACTGCTCCGTCGGGTGCGGGAGCGGTCCGCCGATGAGCAGGTCGTCGTTCTCGCGGCGACGGCGCAGGACGACGGTGGTCACCAGGCCGGCGATGAGCAGCGCGACGAGCACGCCCGCGCCGATGGTGAGCCCGACCCCGGCCGAGAGCCCGCCGGTGCTGGAGGCTGCGGGCGGCACGGTGCCGGCCTTGGCGGAGGTGATCGCGATGCCGCAGACCTGCGCGGCGTCGGGAGCCGTCGCGGTGGAGCCCTCCGCCGGGTAGGCGACCGTGACCGCGGCGGTGCGCTTGCTGATCGAGCCGACCGCGACGATGCAGTAGACCTCGGCCGTGGGCTCCGCGACGACGGCCTCGCCGAGGTCGAGGTCGGACCAGCCGAGCGCGTCGACGCGGACGGCGAGATCGCCCGCCGCGAGGTCGGCCTGGACGCCGGCGGTCGTGTAGGCGCCGACGGTGACGCTCTCGACCGGACCGAAGCCCCAGACCGCGCCGCGCGGCATGGCCGCCTCGGCGCTGGAGGACTCGCGCGGCTCGACGAGGATGCCGGGGGCGGAGGAGGCGGTCAGCCCGAAGGTGCTGGTCGCGGACGAGCCGCGGTCGCCGCTGATCGTGACCGTGTACGTGCCGATGGAGAGGAGCGCCGCGGTCGGCACGGTGGCCGAGCCGGTGCTGGTCGACTCGCCGTCCTGGCGGTTCTCGACCGTCAGCGCGGTCTCCGTCCCGGCGGGAGCACGCAGCGTCGCCGTGGCGTTCTCCTCGCGCTGGAACCCGGCGTAGGCGACGCCCACCCCGTAGAAGCGGGCGAGATCGACGGTCAGCGACCCGGGGTCGACGCCGGCGTCGCGCGTGAGGAACACCGAGACGGCGGGAGGGCTGCCGACGGTCTCCGTCCCGGGGACGGGTGCCGCGGCGGGGTCGGCCGCGGAGGTCGAGAGCAGCGTCCGTCCGGGCGCGGAGGCGCGCGGCGCCGTCGTGCCGGCCTCGGTGGTCGCGGTGCCGCGGGAGTTGCCGCCACCGCCGCCGCCACTCGAGCCGCTTCCGCTGCCGCCGCTTCCGCCGGTTCCGCCGGTTCCGCTGCCGCCGTTGCTGCTGCCGCCGTTTCCGCCGTTTCCGCCGTTCCCGTTACCGCCGTTGTTGTTGTTGCCCGGAGCGGGAGCACCCCCTCCTGAGCTCGGCGTGGGGTCGGACGTCGCAGGGGATCCAGTGCCGGACGTGGGCTGCGTTCCCGGCGAGGGGCTCGTCTCGGGCGAGGCAGTCGTCTCAGGCGAGGGGTCCGGTGTGCCGACAGGAGGGTCGACCGGCGGGTCGACGGGCGGGTCGACGGGCGGGTCGACGGGCGGGTCGACCGGCGGATCGACCGGAGGATCGACGGGCGGATCGACCGGAGGGTCGACGGGCGGATCGACCGGAGGGTCGACGGGCGGAGGGGTGTCGTTCGACCCTGAGCCGATTGGCTCCGCCGTCGCTGGATCACTGCTCGTCGGAGAAGGATCGGGCAGCGGCTCGGCCTGGGCCGAGGCGGGCAGCGCGAGCCCGGCGAGGAGCAGGGCGAGCGCGAGCGCGGACGCCGTGGAGCGGCGACGCTGCTGCAGCAGACGCTGTCGAGTCATGGAAGTTCCTCCCCCGCGAGACGCCGAACGCACCCCGAATGCGGGGAGCGAGCCTCCCCGTGAAGAGACTATGCGCGAACCGGCGCCGCTCGACAGCGGTCCAGTCCCCCGTCCGAGGGGCCTTCTACAACATTCGCATCACGGCGGAAGCGCGCCGCTGCGCTGCGGTCAGGCGCGCTCGAGCAGGGCTCGGCGCAGGCGATCCGGCTCGACGCGCCAGTAGGTGTGCACGCGCCCGTCGATCAGGACGACCGGGATCTCCTCGACGAAGCGCTCGTGCAGCTCGGCGTCGTCGAGGATCGAGGCCTCGGCGAGCGAGACGCTCGGAGCGCCGGGCACGTCCGCGAGCTCGGCCAGGACCTGCTGCACGACGGCGCGGGCGTCGTCGCAGAGGTGGCAGCCGGGCTTGCCCACGAGAGTCAGTGCCACATCCACCCGGTCAGTGTAGACGCGTCCCGGCGAGCCGATCGGGCCGGGGAGCGCACGGCGCGAACGCAGAGGGTCCGACGCAGAAGGGCCCGGAGACGCAGACGAGCGCCCGACCCCAGAGGGGCGGACGCTCGAAGGGTGAAGAGGCGAGAGCCTACTTCTTGTTGCGACGCTGGTGACGAGTCTTGCGAAGCAGCTTGCGGTGCTTCTTCTTCGCCATACGCTTGCGACGCTTCTTGATGACAGAACCCACGAAGACCTCACAACGTTCAGGGGGTCGACCGCCCGACGGACGGCCGCTTACGAAAAACTGGCTCCCGCGAGCTTACACGACGCGGCCCCCCACGAGAATCCGCGCCGTCGCGCAACCCCTGGCGGCGACCGATGCGGCCTCACTTGCGGATGCGCAGCGCCTCCGCGACCTTCGTCGCTCCCTCGCTCACGCCGCGCTGGATGTCCTGCACCACCGTGCTGACCTGGTGCGTCCGGTCGGCGAGCGCCCGCCCGAGCGACTCGGCCCGGGCGGCGGCGGCCGCGTCGAGCACGGCGGCGCCCTCGTCGGCCTCGTCCGCCGCGCCGAACGGCAGCAGCCAGTCCTCGACGGCGACGAGCGGCCCGTACTGCAGTGCGTAGATGCGGTGCTGCCCGCTCTCGCGGACGGTGACGAGCCCCGCCTCGCGCAGCACCTTGAGGTGCTTGGACACCGTCGGCTGGCTGAGCTCGAGCTTCGCGACGATGCGCGAGACGCTCATGCCGCCGGCGCCCCCGGCACCCTCGACCCGCTGCTCCAGGAGGAGCGAGAGGATGTCGCGGCGGGTGCCGTCCGCGATCACCGCGAAGATGTCAGCCATCCCCCCAGGGTAGTCAGCGCCCTCCGCCGCGGGCAGGGTGTCGCCCGTGCGTATGCCGCGCGGCGCATGGTGTCCGGGCGCCCCGGGAGCCGCCCGGCGAGCGGGTAGCATGGCCGCGATCGAGTGGAGGGCCCGCCGTGGTGGTTCGGCAGCAGTTCCGCAGCCCCGTGGGCGTCTCGCCGGCCTCGCCGTGGTCGAGCTTCGCCCGGGCCCGCGACCTCGTCGACGACTTCGCCGGCCGGTCGCCGTCGCGCTTCGCGATCATGATCTTCTCGGGCCTGATCCTCGTCTTCACCCTGCTCTTCTCGCTGCCGGTGTCGAGCACGACCGGCACCGTCACCCCGCTGCACGACGCCTTCTTCACCGCGATGTCGGTGATCTGCGTCACCGGCCTCGCCACGGTCGACATGGCCACGCACTGGTCCGCGTTCGGGCACTCGATCGTCTTCATCGGCGTGAACATCGGCGCCCTCGGCGTGCTGACGCTCGCGTCGATCATGGGCCTGGCGATCTCGCGCCGCCTCGGGCTCCGCGCGAAGCTGATGGCCGCGAGCGACTCGAACCCGCTCCGCATCCACTCCGGTCCCGTCGCCGAGGGCCAGGCCGTGCGGCTCGGCGAGATCGGCGGTCTGCTCGCGACGGTCGCCATCAGCGCCGCGGTGATCGAGATCGTGGTCGCCCTCCTCCTCTTCCCGCGGATGCTGATCGACGGCATCCCGATCGGCGAGGCGATCTGGCACTCCTTCTACTACTCCGCGATGGCGTTCACGAACACCGGCTTCGCCCCGAACGCCGCCGGCCTCACGCCGTTCGAGGACGACTACTGGTTCCTCGGGATCCTGATGATCGGCGTCTTCCTCGGCTCGATCGGCTTCCCGGTGATCTACGCCTTCTCGCGCGGCTGGCGGCGCCCGCGCAAGTGGTCGGTGCACGTGAAGCTCACGCTGGTCACCTCGCTGATCCTGCTCGTCGCGGGAGCCGTGCTCTACATCGTGCTCGAGTTCGACAATCCGACGACCTTCGGCACCCTCGACGCGGGCGACACCGTCTTCCAGTCCTTCTTCCTGTCGACGATGACGCGCTCGGGCGGCTTCTCGACCATCTCGATCCCGGACCTCAACGGCTCCAGCCTGCTCGTCACCGACATGCTGATGTTCATCGGCGGCGGCTCGGCCTCGACGGCGGGCGGGATCAAGGTCACGACGCTGGCGATCCTCTTCCTCGCGGCGTTCGCCGAGGCGCGGGGCAACAACGACATGGAGGCGTTCGGCCGCCGGATCCCCAACGACGTGCTGCGCCTCGCGGTCTCCGTCGTGCTCTGGGGAGCCACCACCGTCGCCGTCTCGTCGGTCCTGATCCTGCACATCACCAAGGCGCCGCTCGACCACGTCCTCTTCGACGTGATCTCGGCGTTCGCGACCTCCGGTCTGTCGACGGGGCTCACCGCCGAGCTGCCGACCTCCGGCGTCTACGTGCTGGCGCTGACGATGTTCATGGGCCGCGTTGGTACCGTGACTCTCGCTGCCGCGCTCGCCGCGAGCCAGCGCAGGCAGTTGTTCAGACGACCGGAAGAGAGGCCCATCGTTGGTTGACCGCATCAGGTACGACGCCCCGGTGCTGGTGATCGGCCTCGGTCGCTTCGGCGCCGCGACGGCCGGCCAGCTCGACCGGCTCGACCGCGAGGTGCTCGCGATCGACGCGGACGCCGGGCTCGTGCAGAAGTGGTCGGAGCGGGTCACCCACGCGGTCCAGGCCGACGCCCGCTCGCTCGACGCCCTCGCCCAGATCGGCGCGCAGGACTTCCAGGTCGCCGTCGTCGCCGTCGGCTCCTCGATCGAGGCGTCGGTGCTGATCACCGCGAACCTCGTCGACCTCAAGATCCCGCAGATCTGGGCCAAGGCGATCTCGCGCTCGCACGGCAAGATCCTCGAGCGGATCGGCGCGAACCACGTGATCTACCCGGAGGCCGAGGCGGGCGAGCGCGTGGCGCACCTGGTCTCCGGCCGGATGCTCGACTTCATCGAGTTCGACGACGACTTCGTGCTCGCCAAGATGTACCCGCCGAAGCCGATCCGCGGCCTGACCCTCACCGAGTCGGGCGTGCGCCGGAAGCACCGCGTCACCGTCGTCGGCGTGAAGAGCCCGGGCAAGCCCTTCACCTACGCGACCGAGCAGACCGTCGTCTCCAACCACGACCTCATCGTCGTCAGCGGCACCCCCACCGACATCGAGCGCTTCGCAGCCCTCGGCTCCTGACGCACCCGCCCCCTCCCGCGAGATGCCACTTATGAGCTCCCGTCACGGCGTGTCGGGCTCATAAGTGGCATCTCGCGGAGCAGCGGCGGGCGCTAGGAGGCGGCGAGCTCGCGGGCGCGGGCCAGGGCCGCGTCCGTCGCGCGGGTGAAGAGGGCGGCGAGGTCCGCCTCCTGCAGCACGGCGATCGCGCGCTCGGTCGTGCCGTTCGGGCTGGTGACCCGGCGGCGCAGCTCGGCGGGCTCCTCGCCGGAGTGCACGAGCAGCTCGGCGGCGCCGCGGAAGGTGCCGGTGACCATCGTCGCCGCCTGCTCGGGCGTGAAGCCCTTGGCGAGCGCCGCGGCGGTCAGCTCCTCGATCAGGAGGAAGACGTAGGCCGGCCCCGATCCCGAGATCGTCGAGAGCGCGTCGAGCTGCGACTCCGGCACCTCCACCACCTCGCCGACGGTCTCGAACAGCCGACGGACCAGCGCCAGGTCGTCCGCGCTCGAGCGGGTGCCGGCGCTCAGGCCGGTGACCGCCCGGCCCACGACCGCCGGGGTGTTCGGCATCGAGCGGAGCACGGACACCGACGCGGGCAGGTGCGCCTCGAACGTCGCGACCGTCACTCCCGCCGCGACGCTGACCACGATCGTCCCGGGGGCGAGCGCGTCGGCGATCTCGTCGAGCAGCGCGGGCACCATGTGCGGCTTCACGGCCACCAGCACCACGGCGGCGCCCTCGACCGCGCGGCGGTTCGCCTCCGGATCGTCGGCGGTCGCGAACGCGGTCACCACCGGGTGGCCGCTCCAGCGCGCCGCCTTCTCCGCGTCGCGGTTCGTCACGCGGACACCGCCCTGCACCTCCACGCCGGGGGCGAGCAGTCCGCTGAGGATCGCGCCCCCCATCGAGCCGAGCCCGAGGACGGCGATGGACGGGAGCTGCACGGGTGCGTCGGTCATCCGCCCATCGTACGAAGGCGATCTCCGCGCAAGGGGCACGACTCGGTCGACGGCGGGAGCCTGCTGCCCGGCGCCCGCCTCCTAGGATGGGCCGACCACCCCCGAGCACCAGCACCCCGACGAGTCACCCCGAGGAGACCCCGTGAGCGCATCCGGAGGCGGTTCCGCCATCATCGCGGCGCTGGCCGCGAACCTCGGCATCGCGCTGACCAAGCTCGTCGCCTGGTTCTTCTCGGGCTCGGCCTCGATGCTGGCCGAGGGCGTGCACTCGCTCGCCGACTCCGGCAACCAGCTGCTGCTGCTGCTCGGCGGCCGCAAGTCGCGGAAGGCCGCCGACGAGGAGCACCCGTTCGGCTACGGCCGCGAGCGCTACGTCTACGCCTTCGTCGTCGCGATCATCCTCTTCTCCGTCGGCGGCGTCTTCTCGATCTACGAGGGCGTCGAGAAGATCGCCGAGCCGCACGAGCTCGAGAACGCCTGGCTGCCGATCCTGGTCCTCGTCGTCTCGATCTGCCTCGAGGGCTACTCGCTGCGCACCGGGGTCAAGGAGTCGAACAAGGTCCGCGGGCAGCAGTCCTGGCTGCAGTTCATCCGCCGGGCGAAGGCGCCGGAGCTGCCGGTCGTGCTGCTCGAGGACGTCGCCGCGCTCACCGGTCTCGTCTTCGCGCTGCTCGGCGTCGGCCTCTCGGTGATCACCGGGAACACGGTCTTCGACGCGATCGGCACGATCATGATCGGCACCCTGCTGGTCGTCGTCGCGATCGTCCTCGGCGTCGAGACCAAGAGCCTGCTGGTCGGCGAGGGCGCGACCCCGGCCGACGCCGCGGCGATCCGCGCGGCGATCGAGGCCGGTCCGGACGTCGAGCGCGTCATCCACATGAAGACCCTCTACCTCGGTCCGGACGAGATCCTCGTCGCCGCCAAGCTCGCCTTCCCCGCCGCCGAGACGATGGCCGAGCTGGCCGCGGGGATCGACGCGACGGAGAAGCGCATCCGCGACGCGGTCCCGGCCGCCCGCGTCATCTACCTCGAACCCGACGTCGACCGCGGGGCGCTGCCGCCCTCGACGGAGCCGACCGCCGCCGCCGGGAGCGCCGGCTGATGCGGCGGGTCCTCGCGATCGTCAACGAGCGCGGCGCCGGGCTCGGCGCCCTCGAGCCGATGCTGCGCGACCGGGGCTTCGCGGTCGACGCGGTCGCCGGCACCGACCTCGACTCCGTCGACATCCTCGCGCCCGACCTCGTCGTCACCCTCGGCTCGAGCGCCGGCGTCTACGAGACCGCCCGGCACCCCTTCATCTCGCCCGAGATCGCCCTGCTGCAGGACCGGCTGCACCACCGCCGGCCGACCCTCGGCGTCTGCTTCGGCGCGCAGCTGATCGCCGCTGCGCTCGGCGAGGAGGTCCGCCCCGGCCCGACCCGCGAGGTCGGCTTCCGCGGCATCGTCGCGACCGAGGCGGGACTTCGCTCGCCGCTGCGCCACCTCGCCGAGGTCCCGGTGATGCAGTGGCACAGCGACACCTTCGACCTGCCCGCGGGGACGACCCTGCTCGCCTCCTCGCCCTCCTACGCCGTCGAGGCCTTCGCGATCGACGGCTGGCTGCTCGGCGTGCAGTTCCACCCGGAGCTCACCGGCGAGCTGGCCGGGCGCTGGCTCGAGGGCGACGCCGAGTACGCCGCGGGAGCGGGCTACGGGCACGAGCAGCTCGAGGACGACGTGCGCGAGGGCCGCTTCGAGCGGATGCGGACGGCGACGGAGGCCGCGCTCGGCGAATGGGTCGGCGCGCAGGGCTGAGTCGCGTGCTCCGGAGTCTCGCGCTCCGGGCCGCTCAGCGCTTCGCCGCGAAGAAGTCGAGCAGCAGCCGCGCACCCTCGTCGGCCCGCAGCCCCGGGTACACCTCGACCACGTGGTGCAGCCGGCGGTCCCGGAGCAGGTCGTGCACCGAGCCGGCCGCGCCCGCCTTCTCGTCCCACGCCCCGAAGACGACGCGCTCGAGCCGGGCGGCGAGGATCGCCCCGGCGCACATCGCGCACGGCTCGAGGGTGACCACGAGGGTGCAGCCCGCGAGCTGCCAGTCTCCGCGGGCGGCAGCGGCCTCCCGCAGCGCGACCACCTCGGCGTGCGCCGTCGGATCCGTGCGCAGCTCGCGCTCGTTGCGGCCGCGCCCGATCACCGCGCCCTCGGCGTCGACGACCACCGCGCCCACCGGCACGTCGCCCCACCCGGCGGCCCGGCGGGCCTCGTCGAGCGCGAGCCGCATCCAGGCGTCCGCCTCGGGAGGGAGGGGGAGGTCGCTCTCGCGCATCGCGCCCCCTCGTCCGGCTCCGGCCGGCTCCGACCGGCAAGTAGATTGAGCTTATGCGCGTCCACGTAGCCGACCACCCGCTGATCACGCACAAGCTCACCGTGCTGCGCGACAAGCGCACCCCCTCCCCCACCTTCCGGCAGCTCGCCGAGGAGCTGATGACCCTGCTCGCCTATGAGGCGACCCGCGGCGTCCGCACCCGCACCGTCACCATCGAGACGCCGGTCACCACGACCACCGGTCTCGCGCTGAGCGACCCGCAGCCGCTGGTCGTGCCGATCCTGCGCGCGGGCCTCGGGATGCTGGAGGGCATGGTCAAGCTCATCCCCACCGCCGAGGTGGGCTTCCTCGGCATGGCACGCAACGAGGAGACCCTCGAGCCGACCACCTACGCCGAGCGCCTGCCCGACGACCTGTCCAACCGCCAGTGCTTCGTGCTCGACCCGATGCTCGCCACCGGCGGCTCGCTGATCGCCGCCATCCAGTTCCTCTTCGACCGCGGCGCCGAGGACGTCACCGCCGTCTGCCTGCTCGCCGCGCCCGAGGGCCTCGCGGCCGTGGAGAAGGCGTTCGTCGGCAAGGACGTGACCATCGTCCTCGGCTCGCTCGACGAGAAGCTCAACGAGCTCGGCTACATCGTCCCCGGCCTCGGTGACGCGGGCGACCGCCTCTACGGGCTCGCCGGCTGAGCCGTTCCGGGCGCCCGCCGCGGCGCCCGGAGCGCGCCAGTGTGCGCGGATCTGTTGACGGGGTCCGCCACCATCCGCTTTACTTTCGACCATGACTGACAACGCGCACGCCCTGACCTCCCTTGAGGCCATCGGGGATGCCGGCATGATGATGGCCGGCGGCCTCGTCCTGCGCTGTCGAATGTGCGCCTGAGGAATCACCCTCGCCGGTTCTCCGCACAGCCTCCGCCCCCCCGATCGCACTGATCGACCCGATCCTCTGATCGGCCGGGCGTCGCAGGCGCGGTGAACCCCTGGATGCCCCGCATCCGCCCCTGCCGGCCCGCACCTCGTGCACCGGCTCTCGCGCGCACACCCGGATCCGCTCCCCGGACACTCGTCCCGGATCCGACCAGCCCAAGGATTCGTCATGTCCCTCCTCCACGCCCGTCCCGTCTCCACTCCCGCCGCCGCCCCCGCCTGCAGGCCGCCCCGAGGCCGCGCCCGCCGCTCCCCGCCTCCGCGCCGTGCCGCAGGGAACCGAGGCCCGCGGCTTCGCCCTCTACGTCGGCATCGACGAGGCCAAGGCCCGTGCCGCCGGCATCGACCTCGGCCGCCTGGTCGAGGAGCTCAAGCGCGTCACCGCCGAGTTCGCTCCCGACGCCGAGACCTACGCCTCCGTCGCCCTCGCCCCGCAGGGCGCCGGCGGCCGCGACGTCGACGTCGTCCGCCTCGCCCTCCAGGACCCGGCCGCCGTCGCCCGCCGCCGCTCCGAGACCGAGCCCGACCTCGACCGCGCCCCCGGCGGCGTCGTCATCGACATCTCGCGCAAGCGCGTCATCCTCGACGACGAGACCACCGCCCTCACCTACAAGGAGTTCGAGCTGCTGCAGTACCTCGTCCTCCGCGAGGGCCGCACCATCGAGCGCGCCGAGCTGATCTCCTCGCTCTGGGGAGCCGCCGACGACGACGCCCCGAACGAGCGCACCATCGACGTGCACGTCCGCCGCCTGCGCGCCAAGCTCGGCCGCTACGAGGACATCGTCCGCACCGTCCGCGGCGTCGGCTACCGCTTCGACCGCCACGCGGACGTGGCCATCCGCTACGCCTCCACCCCCAGCCCCGACCTGTTCTGAGGAGTGGGCGCTCGCGCCCACTCCTCAGTGCTCGATTGCTGCGCGAGCGCGAGCGCTCGCTCCGCCGCAGTCGGCTCCTCGGATGGTCGCGTTCATAGAGCGTCCTACCCACGGCTCGTGAGAAACGCTGGCACGCGTTTCTCACCGAACACCTCGCAGAGGGCGGCTGGTCGTTCGGCACGAGTCGGACGAGGGGTCGGCGGCAGCACATGCTGGTCGAGTAGCCGCGGCACGCGGCGTATCGAGACCCACGCCTCTGCGGTGGGGGACCTCGATACGCCCGCGGAGCGGGCTACTCGATCAGCATGAATAGGACAGCGGCGCTTCGCGCGTCTGCAAGCGGCAGCGCTCAGCGTGCCGGCGGGTCCCGCGCTCGGTTGACGGAGGCCGCGCGATCATGCTGGTCGAGTAGCCGCGGGACGCGGCGTATCGAGACCCGGTCCGGCGCTGCGGCGGCCTCGGGACGGCGGCGCCAGGGGGTCACAGCGAAAGCTCAGGAAATCGGTCCTTGCGGCGTTATCGATCCGTTATATAGTTCAAGTGCGTCGACCGTTTGCTGTGGCGGGAAGCGCGAGAAGTGATTGCAGGACACTCTTGGTGCAAGGGAATGAAGGCCGGGCCGCTCGCCTCAGCGGTCCGGCCTTCTGTCTGTCTGACCAGGAGTTTTCGCGCCAGTGACGAGCTGATCCCCCCACCCGCTCGCCGGCGCTCCACGGGCTCGTGCCTTTTCAGTGCCCATTGGGGCTCAGGAGCAGCACCCACGGCGGCCCACGACCGCCTCGCTGCGCCACGTCGCTCGAACCCGACTCGTCCGGGCGTGAACCGGCGATCGTGGTGACGAGCTACTTGGCCGCGGACGGTACCCCAGCGCACGCAAAAGCGCCCCGCTCGAAGGAACGGGGCGCTCTCGTTGAACTAACTACGCTGATCGCGATCGGAGTCGGCGGCCTAGTCGGCGCACCGCCTCCGAGCGAACGAGCTTCTCAGCGTCCGCGCGACGTTCGGCGCGAACCTGTGGGTCCGAGTAGTTGGGCTGGACCGGCTTCTTGGAAGGTGTGACCCTGATTCCGTCGGGGATGTTCATCATGTTCATCCTCCATCTCTGCTCCGGGAACCGTAGCCGAAGCGTATTCCATCCTACGAGCCGTTCGCGAGACTCGCCGTGGGGTTGCCTGAGCCGCCTGGCCTCACAGCATTCCGTGCGCTAGTGCGAGCAAACCGGCGAGGAGCTCGAGCGGCGCTACGTCCGTTTCGTCCAAGTCGCCCGCGATGGGCGAGTCGAGCGTGATCATCCCGACGACACGATCCGAGACCAGGATCGGGACAGAAATGTACGTCTCGTAACCTCGGCCGGACACCTCGTCTGGGTCTTCGGTCACGTTCGCGACGAACCGAAAAGTTGGCGAGGTCGCCAACCACGTGAACAGCGCCTCACCGCGACCGCCATCCGTGTCGACGAAGTCGTCGGGCTCGTTCGCTGGACGCCCCGACTTGTTCTCGAGCGTGAGCCGTCGCGGCCTCCTACCTTGCGCCCCCTCGAACTTGTAGATCACCATCCGGGTGTCGAGGTCGTCACTGAACAGGGTGAGCCTGGCGTCCAGCACGCTCGTCACCACCCGCTGGTAGGCCGTTTCACGTTGCGGCGAAGGGACGTCCTGCATCCGACGCAACCGCAGGACGATGGGCTTCAAGGCGTCTCGGAACTGAGTGAGTGCGGCCGTCGCCTCGAACACGGAGGAGCGACTGCTTTCGCGCCGGAGGTACTCGAGGAGCGCAGTCAGGGCCACCGCGATGACCGTCGACGCGACTGCCGTCGGCTGCATCCAGTGGCGCTGGGCCTTGTACTCGTCGAGCCCGAGGATTCCGAACAGGACCGCCGAGGTGATGGTCGCGACTAGCGCGAGCACAGCAGGGAGCCAGCTCAGGTGAAGGTAGGTCCACTCCACAACCCAGTGCGCCCATAGTCTCACCTGATGGGTCCGGGCCTGACTGGGCGCAGCCGCGGACAACTGCTCCCGATTTGGCACGGATCGAAGACTATCGGAGCACCCAACACGCGTCGGACTACGAACCCGCCGCCCCTTGCTTAGCCGCCATATTGCACGGACCACGCCGGACGCTGCGTGGGCGATGCTCGCGCTGTCGGTCGTCCCGCCTACCCTCACCGCATGGCGCACCACTGGACCCCGATGAGCATGGTCTCTCGGTCCGTCTCACCCGGCGAGTGGAAAGTAGCCGACCGCTCAGAAGACCTCGGCTGGATCCGGCTCGTCCAGTACCAGGGCCTCCCGACCTATGTCTGCGTGACCCGGGACGGCTGGGTCGTCGGAGGTGGCGACTCCTTACGAGATGCTGCGCAGGCCTTCCTGGGGTGGCACCGCGCGCAGCAGCCCGTGCGGGCTCTGGGGGCCAGTAGGGGGCCGCTTCGCGCCACCCCCGACCGCAGGGAGTCCGGCCGAGGGACCATCTCGTCATGACCACAGACGCTCCCCACTTCCTCCTCACCGCGGCATCCATCTGGACCGGCGAGCCGTAGGTCCTTGGCGTCTACTCGTCGAAGGCCGCAGCCCTGGAAGCTGCCAACTGAGACCGCCTGGCGGCGAGCGATGCGAGCCCGGTGCGCTTCTCAGTCGAGGAGTGGTGTGGATCGCGCCGGTTGCGCGTTTGGACAAGCACACCGCCCTTCAGCCCGGAGGACGGAGCAGAGGCCGGATGGTCGGTCTGACGAGGGCTCCTCGCGCGCGCACGCGCGCGCGCGCCTTTTGGCACTCGACCGGGCGATACTCACCCGCCCCGGGGGCATCGAAGAGTGGTCGCACGAGGCCAGCAGCGGGCACGCGGTCACACCGGGAAGGGCTAGAGCCGGGCCGATCATCGACCACCCCTCGACCACCTCGTCACGGTGGTTCGTGCCACGGTTAGCCACGTAATCGACGCGGCTGCAACCTTCGCTCGATAGGTAGTGGCCCTCATCGAACCGGGCCCCCCGTTCAGCTGTAGACGCCGACAATGGGCGGCCGTGCGGGTCCACGCTCTGCAGGTACAACGTTCCGCCCGTGCGGCTCGGGGGCGGGTGCAGGCCAACAAGTTGCCGGGCATCGCGTTGGCAACGCCTAGAGCCCATCCGCTTCAAAGCAAAGCCCATGGTGGGCGCGGGCACCGAGGGGGCCATCACGTCCTCACACTTCACCCGCACCACCCTCGCTTCGGCAAGAGACCCCTAGTTGCCCAGACTGCCGATGACGCCAAGTACCGGTCTAAGTTGCCGCTCTCATTCCAAGACCCCTCAACCCGATCACCGCCCAGAGTTGCAACTAACCTGCTCTCTGCGGGTGTAGGTGCGTCCCTCCCCGCCCAACGAGCCGGAGCACAAGGTGCCGTTTCCACCACTAGATGGTCGTACGCTTGATCAGTGGACATCACCGAACCCTCTTTGACAGTGCTAAGTAAATTTTGGTTGAATTCCGGAGACATCTTTCGAGAAGCGGCGGCCTCACCTCTGCAGAGTAGTAGCGCAGCCGCCGCAGACGCCCTGCAAGTCGTTTCCTTCCTGTCACCTGCCTCCGTGGCCTCCGGCAAGCTTTTAGCTTCTTACGACGCCGCTCGAGCAGTTTCCCTACTCTGGCAGCGGCAAGAATCACATCTAGTAGCCGACTACGCACTATTGCGTGCCGTATTGGAATGCGCAGCATTAGCATGGTGGGTAATTGTTCCTACCGATAGCGAGGAGAGAGTAAGACGCGCCGCCAGAGTAATAAGAGACGATCTAGGCCAAGCACTAATTCGTGAAAAGAGTGCGGTGAAAGACGCGATAGATCACAAAATGGTTCGAGAGACTCGTGCTGCGATCATTCCGAGAATCGAGGAACGGCTCGATCGAGTTACAGCTTCGCTATCAGCAGCAGGCATTCAGCTCAAAGAAGCTGACGCCAAAAAGACCAGGCTCGACCTTCACGCGATCCTTCATGAGGCAGAAAACTGCATAGAAGGCGTTCGCCCGCTAGACTTCACCCTTTCTTGGGCGATCCTCAGCTCGCTTTCTCACGGTTCCCTGGAGGCGATGATGCAGAGCGCTGACGTGGAAGTAGACACAACAGGTGTTCGATTCATCGCCGCTGACCCGGAACAGGTCGCGGCGTACGCGCTAGGGATCACGCCCCTACTCCATGCGGGACATGATCGATGGAATGAGTACTGCGCGCCGCTGGTTCCAAAGGATTCGGCAGCGGAGAATGCTAATCGCTCTGGCTGAGCCGCCGGAAACGCGGCTAGACCATCTCAGACCGAAGCAAGGGACTCCAGGAATCGGGGCCGACCATTCCAGCTCGCGCGTTCCCTCGTCGTTAGCTTCAAGCGGACCCTCCGGTGTTGTCATCCTGAACTCGCGATCCGCGAATCGGCTCAACCGTCAAGCGCTCGCGAACCTGGGTCGGCTGCACGCGGTGATCCCACATGACCCTCGCCACGCTGGATGGCAGTTCAGGGTCGTCGCCGCGTCCAACCAGCGTGCGTATTGCAATCATCGCCCGATGCGCGTCGCGCGCGAGGGCGAGCACGGCGTTGCGGTCAACGATATGAAGGTGAGGGCGGGCCGCGGTGACTGCGTCTGGGTGAATTAGCTTGCTATTCGCGACG
Source organism: Rathayibacter festucae DSM 15932 (assembly GCF_004011135.1). Lineage (NCBI taxonomy): Bacteria > Bacillati > Actinomycetota > Actinomycetes > Micrococcales > Microbacteriaceae > Rathayibacter > Rathayibacter festucae. The sequence continues at coordinate 2,735,895 of NZ_CP028137.1, forward strand.
ATCACGCTAACAGACGCAATCGGAGCTGACGTGCCTTCGTCGGCCTCCAACAAGTCGAGCTGTGAGTTTGTCTTTCGCGTGTACTCCAAACTAAGCACTTCCGCAGTTTGCTCACTCTTCGCCTCGACTGTCATCCACAGTTCATTCCATATCCAAGCAGCGTCCGTACGACCGCTGCCAGCGGGCTTAAATGATCTGCTGCCAAGCATTAGCCCCAGCTCGACCAAACCCGCTTCATACGGAACAGCGGCGGTCTGGGAGAGATTGCGCAGCATTTCTTGAGCTCGAGTACCGAATACGCTACTCGACCTCAGAGAGCCCCGAGCGATTTCGATCGCTCCATTAGCGGCGCTTTCATCACACGGGTTTGGCATGGCAGCCTCAAGGGGAAGTGGTTGGATCTCTCGCATCCATACCATGCCGGAGGATGCGCGATGAGCAGTACGCAATAGCTCTGCCGATCGCGTGTGCATGCCCGGGACACCGGCAGAGTGAGCGAGTGCGAACCACGCGCTCGCGAAGTACGCCCAGAGCGCTCGATAGGGCTGGGAGCGAGGCTCTGTCAGCCCTTCGAGAACGAGAACCGCGGATCTCGCAGCTTCCTCCCAGGACCCGGACCAGGCATGCCTCCAGGCAAGCACTTCCCGTGGCGCGCTACCCTCTAGTTCCGCTGCCAGCGGCGGAGCGCTGCGTGCCAAAGTAGCGCGGTCATCAGCGATGGCCGCCTCTCCGGACTCGCGCCAGAACGCATCCTGGTCGAGAGCGCTCTGAGCGAGAGCGACCATATTGGCGTAGGAAGTGCCGGTGAGGGAAAGCCCGAATTCTATCTCCGCTTGCAACTCCAGGGGCATCGATCGAGTGTGATCTTGATCCGAGAGGTACCGCACGAGCTCGTCTCCGACAATTGCGACGACCGCCCAATCTCTCGGTCCTCGGGTGCAACGCCCAAGACCCTGCACCACGCGGGACCGTATGCGTTCGTCCAAAAGATCACCGGCGCGAAGTTTGGAACTCAGGAATTTGTCTTGCAGGTGGGAAGCGGTCGGTACTTCGGACATCACCATGAAACGACAAGCTTCGTCCGCGAGGTCCATTCCGTCATACCTATTGGGGGCAATCAGCGTTCCGACAGCAGCCTCCTTAAATTGCTCGACACTTCTGTCTGACGCGATGAAGCGTTCACCTTGTGGGACTCCAAGCGCGTCCGCTATGGCGGCCGCGGACGTCGACTTTTGTGTAAGAAGGAGCTTCTTGCCAGCAAGTCGAGTTAGCAACGGAAGCGCGCCCAGATCTTTCAGCGTCGCGGGTTCGCCCCCGTTCGCATTATCAGCATCTGGAGTGAGCACCTTCACGTACTCTCGATCATCCTCCGGACTGTATTGAGCGAGGTCGGGAAATACAATGAATCGTCGGCCACTGCCGGTCTTTTCCCACGCTGGAGGAGAAGCGATGCGGCTGATTGGAGAACGACCGAAAGCGCGCTCAAGCTCGCCTGCCTCACCGAGCGTTGCCGACAGATATAGCCGTTGAATTGGATCGGTAAAAGCATCATGATCAAAGGTCGGCGGAATCATCGGCCTGATGTACCAGCCGCTTCGTGAGACGTAGAAGAGGCATGACGCCAATCGTGCGCGTAACCGCCGGAAGCCATACCATTCAGGCGAGCGATCCACTAGGTGAGTTGACAGAACACCATCTATCTCTTGCAGCCTTTGACTTACCGCAACGAGGGGAAGTAGACGAACCTCCTGATCGGTAAACGTGTCGGCGCTACTGCTAACCATGCGGGTCGCAAGTTGGGCGTCAATGGTTTCACCGAAGGCCTCGAACAGGGCGGCGTATGCTGCGCTTCCCGTCTTTATTTCTAGCGACCAGGAATCGGCGACATACCCCTCAGCAGCATGTGCGTCATCGAAGATTACGGTACCCGCATCCCCTAATCGCGGATTAGAATTGAAGATATGCGCATACGTCGTCACGGCTATTGCCTCTGCGCGAGTGTAAGCAGAAACAGCACTCATATTCCAATCGCGGCTCTTGTCAATCAGAGCATGAGTGTGAATGCCTTCCCGCGCTCCCGCCTCTACTACCTGCAGTGCCAACTGTCGGGTCGGGCAGGCATACACGACGCGCTGGTTGTACTGTCGGCGTCGCCACTCGCCGATCAACAACCCGACGAGCGTTTTTCCCGAACCCGTGGGGAGTTCAAGCGCCACGTCAGCTCGGTCGACATGGAGATTCTTATACTCGCGCAACTGATCGACCTGGTGCGACCACAAGGCCCCTACACCATCACGGCGCCGAGGAAGCTCGCCGAAGAGCGTCTCCGGACTGTCTGAGACAGCTTGAGGGCGACGCCGCGTAGGTATCTGCGGTCGAGGGAGTTTCGGTGAATCGGCCACTCGAGCAAGTCCAATCAGATCGGCTGGCACTGCCAGCGTGTCGAAGGTACCGAATGCCACGCCGTGGTCGACAGGTCTGGTACCCGTTTCCTTCTGGAAACAGCCAGCTGGCCCTCCAGCTCGGGCTGCGTCGAGCCCCCAACGTCTTGCGAGTGGACCAGCTCGGCACGCCACTTCGGTCGCCCGAGGGCGAGCCGCTGTCAGTCCGGCGTAGTTCGAATGGTGTCAGGTGAAGGCAAGGCGGACCGGTGGTGGGGACGACGGACGGCGATCGCTGGGCGACGGTGATAGTGCTGACGCAGGCCAGGATGGTCGCGATCATGACGATGATCCAGTCAGGCTGCACGAGCACCACCACGACCTCGGCGACATCGGCCTGGCGATCGGCAGCCAGGTGTAAGCGATGTGTGTTCCGTCCCGCATCACCGGGCGCTGGTCGACCGCGACAGACGTCAGCGGAGCACGCGCTCCGCTGAGCGCGCCAACGACGTGACGACCGGGACTCGGACGAAACATGTCTGCATCGTCGTTTCGAACACCAATCTCTCGTAACACAAGTAGCGTTTCTCGTAACACAAGTAGCGGGAATGGTTCCCGTGAACGAGCGGAGGCGCAAATGTTGGATGCAGAATCGATGGCCGATGGGCTCGCACGGGCGATCCCAGCTGCCGCGGAGGCGGGCGACAATGTGGTCGTGCACATCGGCTCCTCAACCGTCGAAATCAACCCCAAGAGACGCGTTAGCAGCGTGGTGGAGACGAGTGCCACAGCGCCTGACATGGCGGCGATAAACGGCGCAATGGAACGTGCGGTCGCTTACCAGCAGGTGCGCCAGGTGCTCGCCGTTCAGGGAATTGTCGACGAGACGATACTTCGCGCGATGTCCGACGCCGATCTTGCCGAACGGCTTCGGCGAGCTTTCGCTTACTGACGTATTGGGGAGCGCGAGCGGCTGAGTTACGCGGACGTATCGATTAGCCCAGCCGGGTCGCAGCGCTCATCAGTCACGACGTGGTGCCACGCGCGCTGGAGCTGGGCGACCTCGTTGCGCTGTGCGGCGATCTGAGCGCCTGACGCCCCGGTCTGAGTGGGGAGAGGCTCGGGCGCGCTAATCGTGAGCGCCTGAGCCTCCTCCTGGCTGCGGAGCGCGCTTCACCGCGCGCAGACCATCGGGCACCCCTACGAGAGCGCGCTCAGAGTGGGCTCGGTGGCCTGCCTGACGATCTCGCCGAGGCGCTGCCAGGTGGCCAGCTTGTCCTTCACCAGGTCCAGCTTGAGCTGGACGACGGCGACCTGGTCGGCGGTCGTCGGGCGGGCAGCGGCGATGAACTCGGTCCGGTCATCGTCGAGATCGGCGGGCACGGGCGGGATGGCCGCCGTGCACTTCTCAACGGCGGCCTGGGCCAGCTCGGTGCCCTTCCGACCGTTGGCCTCGGGAGTGCGGCCGGGGTCGTTGAAGGTGTTGGCGGGGTCAACGTCCTGGACGAGGGCCGCGACGGCGCACGAATAGGTGGTGGTCACCAGGCTTCCTTCTGCTGGTGATGGTGACCCGAGGGCCGGTGGTCCGCGCCCGGATCGGCGGGGGGTTTCTTAGGGGCGAGTGGCCTGCCTCCGTTGGCGACCAGGTGCTGGTTGAGCAACTCCCGGAGGCCGAGGCGGTCGCCCGGGTGATCGAGAGCGTGGCGAGTCACGCTGGCGATGAAGGCGCGGCCCTCGGGCGAGAGGTTGAGCTGCTCGTCCTCGTCGCGGTCCTCATCCGGGTCGATCCACTGGTTGGGCTGGTGGAGCAGGCGCTCCGCGTTGGCAAGGGCCCGGGCGGCGTCGCGGTGCAGGTTGTGTCTCATCGGCTGCGAGCAAACCGGCGGCTGAGCGCTCGGCGGGCTCGGGCCTTGGCTCGGTGTGTGGGCTGAGGGGTACTTCTCATGGTCTTGATCTCCGTTCTCTGGGGGCGCTTCCCCGCATCCCCACCCCTACGGGGAGGTGGGATGCAGGGATGCAGTGCAGTGGGATGCGCTTCCCGGGTGTTTCCGGGATGCGGCCGATCGTTGGTATGGCGCGGATGTAGGGGCTGAGCACTGGTTGCTCGGGATGCAGAGAGGGATGCACTGCGCGCGGTGATGCCGGGATGCAATGGATCCTCGGCATTCCTCTGGTATTGGGCGGTCTGCTTCCCGGCAATCGGGATGCACTACGCGGTGGGGTCGCGGGTGTTCCTCCAGTGGCCGAGCGCGGCTGTTGCGCGGCGGGACGACCAGGTGCAGCGGGTCTGGACGTCGCGGACGCTTTTGGGCGCCGGATCGAGGTGGTCGAGGCGGTCGGCGTCGGCCTTCACGGTGGCGGGGGGCACGACGTTGGGGGTCTGACCGGTCGGGGCCCATAGCTTGGCGTTGAGGGCGTTGCCGTGGGCGGTCATCTCGAAGACGGCGGCGAGGGGTTCGCGGTCGCCTACGGGAGATGCGGCGCGTACTGCGCCGTGCCGGTCCTTCAGAATGTTGAGGGCTGACTTGCCGCCGCGGCCAAGAGTGAACGCTTCGATGATGGTGACGCGGAGGATGATGCCGTCGATCGCGCGCTTCTTGGCGGAGGAGCCGGAAGCGCCGAACGCTCTGGAGTCGACGCTCTTGGCGACGTGATCGATCACGAGGACCGCGGCTCCGGTCTTCGCGAGGGCGCCGAAGGTGACGCGGTGGACGCGGGAGTAGTCGTCGGCGTCATTCGAGTTCGCCCCGTACATCGGCAACACCTCGCCGACGGAATCGACGGTCACGACGTCGGGGGTGAGGATCTCGGCGTCCTTGACCACGCGGGCGAACTCATCGGGGTCGTCCGGTTCAGCGAGCCGGAACCGGTACGGGTCGGAGAGAGTGTCGACCGGTACTCCGAAGGCGCGGAGCCGTCCGACGATCGCGGCGGGGCCGTTGTGGTCCACGTCGATGACGAGGGCGCTGCCGCCTCCGAGAAGCGTCTCGGCGACGATGTGCAGGGCGACCCAGGTCTTCCCTGACTCGGGTTCGCCTACGAGCGAAGAGACGGCACCTGCGAGGAACAGACACTTGCCGTCGGTGCGCTCGCCGAACGTCGGGGTGGGCAGCTCGGGGGCGTCGCCGGTGAGGTAGGCCCGCACATCGAGATAAGGGGCGGCCGGATACGTGCTCGGCGGCACGGTAGGGGCGGTCACGCAGCATCACGCAGGACGTGCAGCTCCTCACGGTGGTCGTGCTCGCCGCGAAGCCACTCAACCCAGTAACGGGCGGCGCCCTCGTCCAGCCGCAGTCTCACGACTTCGCGCAGCTTCTCCGGCGTGTTGTTGGCCCGGAGGTAGAGGCGATCCGCTTCAGCTTGCAGCCGGTCGATTTCAGGCTGGCGCGAGGCGCGGCCCTGGTCGTAGGCAATGGTCCAGAATCCGGCGAGCGCCGGGGTGAGCTGGTGCAGCCCGAGCCGACCGTCCAGGACATCGGTGAGTGCCTGATGCAGCCCCGTCTCGACGCAAGCGCCGACGAGCGGCGTGTGGTCTCCCACGGGTCAGTCCTCGAACGGGCGGAGGGGGGAGCCCAGGGTGTCGAGATCGGAGGAACGAATGCGGATGATCTTGGCTCCGAGGCGACGAGCAGGGAGCGTGCCTGCGGCAATCCACCGGCGGACGGTCTTGTCGCTGACGCCGAGACGGTCGGCGGCCTGGGCGATGGTCAGTTCGGGGACGTGCAGGGACGGCTGAGACATGGCGGGAGCTCCGGAGGTGAACGTGCCGGAGCGCCCGAGTATGGGCACGCGTCGGCACGGAAGTTGATGACCCGCTGCTCCGGAACCCGCCGTACGCATGCGATGGACTCTTCATCTGGGAGGACCCGCCTCGACCAGACATCCTCGGCCTGTGTTGGACTCCACCATACGCACGTGGACGGACTGAAACAACACCGAGGTGGGTCTCTTCGGACTCCCACAAGGACCTTTGGAGGGTGGATCCATGGTGTACAGCGCTCCCTCCTGCACGAGTTCACCGGTCAACTGAGGGCCGAGGAGCGGCGTCTCAGGCGGCTTACTCCGTCATGCGCGCGGCCAGCTCGGCGTCCCGCTCCACCGCCGCATGCTGGTAGCGCATGGCCGTAGTCACGTCGGAGTGGCCCGCCCGGCTCATCAGGTCCTTGGTCGTCGCTCCCGCTCGTGCGTAGCGGGTGAGCCCGTAATGACGCAGCGCATGGAACGGCATGTCTGCCCGGCCAGCAGCCTCGCGGGCGGCGATCCAAAAGCCGTAGAACGCGCCGTTGCTCAGGTGAAGCTCGGGGTCCTTGGTCGAGGGCCAGAGCAGCGCCTCCTCGCCAAGATGCAGCGCGGCCAGGTGCCTCCGTAGCGCCGGGGTGAGTATCGAGGGCAGGGCCACGGAGCGGATGCCTGCGCTGCTCTTCGGGGTGCCGACGACGAACCCGCCGCTGGTGGGCTGGGTGACGGCCCGGGTTACGTGGACGACTGCCAGAGCGTCATCGCCAGGTGCCGAGAACTCCACGTCCCCGCGGCGCAGCTCGGTTAGCTCGCCGTACCGCAGCGCCCCCCATGCGGCCACCTCGATCAGCAGTGAGAACCGAGGATCGATGGTCGCCGTGATGATCGCCAGCTCTGCGTCGGTGGGCGGGCTCACGTTCTTGCCCGTCTTGGCCTTCGACGCTCCGCGGATTGCCGCGGGGTTCTTCGGCAGCCGCCCGTCATCCACCGCCTGGGCGAGGATCGCGCGCAGCAGGCCGTAGGCGCGTGCCGCCTGGGTCAGTCGGCCGGTCGTGGTCTCGCTGGTGTACCAGGAGCGCACGAGGTCAGGCGTCACGTCAGCGAGGTCGAGGGCATGGAAGGGCCGCATCCGGGTCTCGATGAGCCGGTGGTATCCGGCGATGGTGCTGGGCTTGATCGCCGCGCCGTTCCGAGGGTGGCGCCGGGTCTCCACATAGGCGTCGGCGAACTGCCGGAAGGTCTGGGGGACGAACGCGGGTCGCAGGCGGTCGGGGTCGATGGTGCCGCGCGCGGTGCGGGCGCTCTCCTGGTCTAGCCAGCCGAGGGCGTCGGTCCTGGTGTCGAACGATCCCGAGGCGTAGACGCGCTTGCCGCCTGCCGGGTCGGTCGGGGCCTTGCGGAGGTAGGAGGCCTGGAACCGGGCCTTGCCGCGGGTCGTGGTGCCGTCTGCCTTCCGCTTCCCCTGCACCCGGATCTCCTTGATGGAGCCCCACGAGAGGCGTCCTGGACGATACGCGCGGCCCTGGTTGTCGTGCGCTGTCGCCATGCCCGCTCCGGTCCCTCTGCCTATTCAGTGCCTTTTCAGCACGTCAACTCGTGTCCATCCTCGTCCATCTCTGTCCTGGTGTCGAGGGGCTTAGATCGGCGCCAGTATGCGGATCTGAGACGTATTCGCCCGTCCTGACCCGGATCGGAGCAAACCGACGAAAAGCGATTGCAGGACACTCTTGGTGCAAGGGAATGAAGGCCGGCCGCTCGCCTCAGCGGCCGGCCTTCTGTCGTTCCCGGACTGAGCACCGCCTCCGCGCGACAGCCGCCGGCCGACCCCGCGCCCCGGGCGCCGGACGACCATCGAGACGCCGTATCCTGAACGGAACACAAGGAGGATGCGTGAGCTCGAGACGTGCGGTCGCCGCGTGGGAGTCGCTGTTCCGAGCGCAGGTGCACGTGATGCGGGCGCTGAGCACCGACTTCCCGTCGAAGGAGATCTCGCTCAACGAGTACGACGTCCTCTTCAACCTCACGCTGCAGCCCGAGCGCCGGGCCCGGCTCCGGGACCTGAACAAGCACGTCCTCCTGACGCAGCCGAGCGTCAGCCGCCTGATCGACCGCCTGGTCGCGCGCGGCTGCGTGACCAAGAGCGAGGACCCGACCGACGCCCGCGGCACGGTCATCCAGATCACGGACGAGGGCTACGCGCTCTTCCGACGAGTGGCGATGACGCACATGCAGACGATCTCGGACCACGTCGGAGCGGCGCTCGACGACGACGAACTGGACCAGCTGACCGCCCTCTGCGACAAGCTGCGCGAGCGCGTCGCCTCGGCCTGAGCGCCCCCGCCCTCCGCTAGCACGCCCCGCCGCCACGCGGCCAGCACTTCGCGCGGGCGCCGGACTCGCGGATCATGGAGGCACCATGAGCAGCTCCTCCCCCACCCTCGTCTGGCTCCGCGACGACCTGCGTCTCGCCGACAATCCGGCACTCCGGGCCGCGATCGACCGCGGCGGTCCCGTCGCCGTCTGCTACGTGCTCGACGAGGAGTCCGACGGCATCCGACCGCTCGGCGGCGCGGCGCGCTGGTGGCTGCACGGCAGCCTGCTCGCGCTCGCGGGCGACCTCGAGGAGGTCGGAGCGTCCCTGATCCTGCGCCGCGGGCCCGCCGAGGCCGTCGTGCTGCAGCTGGCAGAGGAGCTCGGCGCCGGCGCTGTGCACTGGAACCGCCGCTACGGCAAGGCGGAGCGGACCGTCGACGCCGCGATCAAGGAGGCGCTGCGCGACCGGGACGTCGAGGCGGAGAGCCACCAGGGCTCGCTGCTCTTCGAGCCGTGGACCGTGCAGACCGGCGGCGGCACCCCCTACTCCGTCTACACCCCGTTCGCGCGCGCCTGCCGCAACCGGGACACTCCGCGCGCACCGCTGCCGCGGCCGCGCGAGATCGACGGGATCGCCGCGGAGGCGGCCTCCGACGACCTCGACGACTGGCAGCTGCTGCCGACCAGCCCCGACTGGGCCGGCGGGCTCCGCGAGCGCTGGGTGCCGGGCGAGAAGGCGGCGGCGAAGCGGCTGCGCGCGTTCCTCGCCGAGCAGCTCGACGACTACGCCGACGACCGGAACCTGCCGGCGCGCGACGCCACCTCGAACCTGTCGCCGCACCTGCGCTGGGGCGAGATCAGCCCGTTCCAGGTCTGGCACGCGCTCGAGGAGGCGCACGCGAAGGGGCAGCACCGCGGTGAGGGCAGCGACCGCTTCCTCGCCGAGCTGCTCTGGCGCGAGTTCTGCTACCACCTGCTCTTCCACTGGCCCGACCTCGCGACCGCCAACTTCGACTCCCGCTTCGACTCCTTCCCCTGGGGCCACCCCGGCGAGGACAGGATCGACGCCTGGCACCAGGGCCGCACCGGCTTCCCGCTCGTCGACGCGGGGATGCGCGAGCTGTGGAAGACCGGCTACATGCACAACCGGGTCCGGATGGTCACCGCCTCGTTCCTGATCAAGAACCTGCTCGTCGACTGGCGGGTGGGCGAGGACTGGTTCTGGGACACGCTCGTGGACGCGGACCCGGCGAGCAACGCCGCCAACTGGCAGTGGGTCGCGGGGTCGGGCGCCGACGCGTCGCCGTTCTTCCGCGTCTTCAACCCGGTGACGCAGTCGAAGAAGTTCGACCCCGAGGGCGGCTACCTGCGCGAGTACGTGCCGGAGCTGGCCGAGCTCGACCGCACCGTGATCCACGAGCCGTGGACGCTCGGCGACACGCTGACGCCGGAGGCGGACGGCTATCCCGCGCCGATCCTCGACCTCAAGGAGACGCGGGCGCACGCCCTGGACGCGTTCGCGGTGATCAAGAGCGCGAAGCGCGACATCTCGCGCCCCGACGACGACTGACGGCGCCGCGCCCCGCCGCTAGATGTACATCGCGGGGTCGATCCAGAAGGCCGGATCCGCCAGCGCATCCTCGGCGCGGCCCAGCGCGCGCAGGTCGCGGGCGGGGATCCCGACCAGCACGGCGCCGTCCGGGGCGTCCTTCACCACGACCGCGTTCGCGCCGACGCTCACGTCCGAGCCGAGCACGATCGGCCCGAGGATCACGGCCCCCGCGCCGACGACCACGCGATCGCCGAGCGTCGGGTGGCGCCGCTCGCGCTTCGCCGACTTCCCGCCGAGCGTGACCGAGTGGTAGAGCATGCAGTCGTCGCCGATCCGCGCCGTCTCGCCGATCACCACGCCCATGCCGTGGTCGATGAAGAGCCGGCGGCCGATCGCCGCGCCGGGGTGGATCTCCACTCCGGTCGCGGCGCGGGCCGCCTGCGCGAGGAGCCGCGCAGGCAGGCGTGCTCCGCGCCGCCACCACCGGTGCGCGAGGCGGTGCACCCAGACCGCGTGCAGCCCGGGGTAGGCGAGCACCACCTCCGCCGCACTCCGGGCCGCGGGGTCGCGCAGGCGCGCGGCCGCGACGTCCTCGCGGAGGCGCGCGAAGGCCGTGAGGCGTCCCGTCGTGCCGCGGCGGGGGCCGACGGCGCTCAGCTGCGGAGGTCCTCGTAGAGGACGGTCGAGATGTACCGCTCGCCGAAGTCGCAGACGATGGCGACGATGGTCTTCCCCGCGTTCTCGGGGCGCTTCGCGACCTCGAGCGCCGCCCACATGATCGAGCCCGAGGAGATGCCGCCGAGGATGCCCTCCTGCGCGGCCATCTCGCGTGCCACGCGCACCGAGTCGTCGAGGGTGACGTCGATGATCTCGTCGTAGACGTCGCGGTCGAGGTTGGCGGGCACGAAGTTCGCGCCGATCCCCTGGATCTTGTGCGGCCCGGCCGTGCCCTGCGTGAGGAGCGGCGAGTCGATCGGCTCGACGCCGATGATCTGCACGCCGGGCTTGCGCTCCTTGAGGACCTGGCCGACGCCGGTGATGGTGCCGCCCGTGCCGATGCCGGCGACGAAGACGTCGACCTCGCCGTCGGTGTCCTCCCAGACCTCCTCGGCCGTCGTGCGGCGGTGCACCTCGGGGTTGGCGGCGTTCTCGAACTGGCGGGCGAGCACGGCGCCGGGCGTCTCGGCGACGATGGCCTGCGCCCTCTCGACCGCGCCGCGCATGCCCTCGGAGCCGGGGGTCAGCACGATCTCGGCGCCGTAGGCGCGCAGCAGGACCCGGCGCTCGGTCGACATCGTCTCCGGCATGGTCAGGATCACCTTGTAGCCGCGGGCCGCGCCGACCATGGCCAGCGCGATGCCGGTGTTGCCGCTCGTGCCCTCGACGATGGTGCCGCCGGGCGGGAGCTCCCCCGACGCCTCGGCGGCGTCGACGATCGCGACGCCGATGCGGTCCTTCACGCTGTTCGCGGGGTTGTAGAACTCGAGCTTGGCCAGGACGACGGCGCTGTCCGCTCCGTCGAGGCGGTTGATGCGGACGAGCGGGGTCCTGCCGACGAGCTGCGTCACGTCGTCGTGGATGCGTGCCATGGTGTGTGCTTTCTGCCGGGGCCGACCGCCCCGGGGCCCCGGGGCGACTGGTGGTGCGGTGATGCCGACGCTCCCCTCGCGGGGACGCACCCTCCACGATACGGAAGCGGCGTGCCCGGAGGCGTCTTCCGCCGGTCATGCGCGCCGGATTCCCACCTCCGCCCGGCCGTCCCCGTCGGGGTCGCGGACGGCTCGTCACAGGTGCATCTCGTCCTCTCGGAGGACCCCCTCCTCCCGGGCGCGTCGCGTACCATGACCGAGGGGGATCGCACGACCGGCGCGACGACCCGCCACCCTGCATTCGCGCGGCATCACCGCGCCGGAAGGACCTCCCGCTCCATGGCTCTCCCCACCGCATCCCGCAGCTCCGCTCGACCGCTGGGGATGTCGTTGCGGGCAGTGCTGGGCTTCATCGGGATGAGCGCCGTGGCGGGCGTCCTGATCACCGTCGGCGTCACTCCGGCGCTCGCGCTGACGGGCCTCGCGACGAGCAACACGATCGGCATGTTCCAGAACCTGCCCGGCTACCTCGACGCCGGCCAGCTGATGCAGCGCACCAACATCTACGCGGGCGACGGCACGACGCTCCTCGCCTCCGTCTACAACCAGAACCGCGTCGAGGTCGGCTGGGACGAGGTCGCCCAGACCGCGAAGGACGCCGCGGTCGCCGGTGAGGACCCGCGCTTCTACGAGCACGGCGGCATCGACCTGCAGGGCACGCTCCGCGCGCTCGCGGTCACGCTGACCGGCGACGACCTGCAGGGCGGCTCCTCCATCACGCAGCAGTACGTCAAGAACGTGCTCGTGCAGAAGGCCGAGTCGATCACGGACGAGGCCGAGCGCGACGCCGCCTACAAGCTCGCGACCGACCCGACGCCCGAGCGCAAGCTCAAGGAGATGCGCCTCGCGATCGGCCTCGAGAAGGAGACGTCGAAGGACGACATCCTGCTCGGCTACCTCAACATCGCGCTCTTCGGCGGCACGGTCTACGGCATCGAGGCCGCGGCCAACTACTACTACGGCATCCCCGCCAGCCAGCTCTCGACCTCGCAGGCCGCGTCGCTGCTGGCGATCGTCAACAACCCGTCGAAGTTCCGCTTCGACGACCCGACGGACGAGGCCAACGGCGCCGCGAACGGGTACGCCGCGACCAAGGAGCGCCGCGACTACATCCTCACCGAGGAGCTGAAGTACTCGAAGATCAGCCAGGAGGTCTACGACGCGGCGATCGCCGAGCCGATCACGCCGAACATCACGGAGCCCTCCACCGGCTGCGCGACCGCCGGCGACGCGGCGTACTTCTGCGAGTACGTGCTCAACGTGCTGCGGAACGACGAGGCGTTCGGCGCCGACGACGACGAGCGCTACCAGCGGATCCGCCAGGGCGGCTTCGACATCGTCACCACCCTCGACCTCGACATCCAGCAGGTCTCGCAGGCCGCGATCAACGCCTACATCCCGTCCTACGACTCCCGCTTCCAGGTCGGTGCCACCGCCGCCTCGATCCAGGCCGGCACCGGCCGCGTGCTGTCGATGGTGCAGAACACGAAGTACAGCCAGGACGAGGAGTTCCTCGCCGCGAACCCCGGCTTCAGCGCGATCAACCTCAACGTCGACGTCGCGATGGGCGGCACCGCCGGCGTGCAGACCGGTTCGACCTACAAGGTCTTCACCCTCGCGCAGTGGCTGCAGGCGGGGCACACGCTGAACGAGTCCTTCCCCTCGCCGACCTCGGGGTTCCGCGCCTATCCGCAGAAGTGCAACGTCGCGAACGACGGGCTGTTCACCGAGCGATTCGCTCCGCGGAACGACGTCGCCTCCGAGGACGCCTCGTCGATGACCGCCGTCCAGGCCACGGCGAACTCGATCAACACCGGCTTCATGGGCATGGCCAACCAGCTCGACCTCTGCGACATCCGCACCACGGCGGAGTCCTTCGGGATCCACCGCGCCAACGGCAACGAACTGGAGAACGGAGCCGCGTCGGTCCTCGGCACGAACGAGATCGCTCCGCTGACCGTGGCCAACGCCTACGCCGGCATCGCCAACGACGGATCGACCTGCGCCGCGATCGTCATCGACCGGATCACGGACAGCACCGGTGCGGCCGTCGCGCCGCCCACCTCGTCCTGCACGCAGTCCGTCACCCCCGAGGTGGCGCGGGGCATGCAGTACGCGATGCAGCGGGTCATCACCTCCGGCACCGCTACCGCCTCGGATCCGCGCGACGGCATCGAGCACATCGGCAAGACGGGCACGACCGATGAGGCGGCGGACGTCTGGACCGCCGGCGCCAGCCGTGCCGCGTCGCTCGCCGTCTGGGTCGGCAGCATCAAGGGCTTCGACGACGGATCCAAGCAGAACCTCCGCACGACCAGGCTCACCGGCGAGAAGGGCACGATCAGGGCCGCGGACGCGCGCCACGCGATCTGGAAGCCGATCATGACGGCGCTCGATCAGAAGTACGGCGGCGACGACTTCATCGACCCGCCCGCCTCGATGCTCGCGTCCTCGCCGCGGTCCGCGACGCTGACCGAGGTGCCGGACGTGACCGGGCTCACGGTCGCTGCGGCCACCGCCACGCTCACCGCCGCCGGCTTCTCCGTCGGCGTCACCGAGCCCGTCGACTCCGCGAGGATCCCGGAGGGGTCCGTCGTCTCGACGACTCCCAGCGCGGACGAGACCGTCCTGCGGGGAGCCGTCATCCCCCTGCAGGTGAGCACCGGCAAGGCGCCGAAGAACCCCAGCGACATCTCCGACGTCAACGGCACCCTGCTCACCACCGCCTCCGAATGACGGCACCGGTCAGCCGCATCTGACGGCGGGCACCCCGCCTGCCGCCTCTCGCGCCGGGAACGACGTCCTCGCGGCCGGCGCGGGCATGCGGTCGTCCATCGAGCCGGTGTCAGCGGCCGACCCCCGTGGTCGGGCGTGTTCCGCGCCGCGCGGGAGGAGTCCGGGCGCGCCTGGGCGGGGATGTCGGAGACGTCGCCTAGGGTGCTGGTGCACCGAGAGGATCCATCCTGAAGCGTCCGAACGTTCCCGTCTTCCAGCCCCGTCGCACCGTCCACGGGGCTCTCGGCGCGCTGTTCGGATTCGTGATCGTCAGCGTGCTGGCCGGGCTGCTCGCGACCGTCGTGGTGGCGCCGGCCTTCGCGCTCACCGGGGCCGCCACCTCGAGCACGATCTCGGCGTTCCAGTCGCTGCCGAGCTACCTCGAGGTCGGCGAGCTGATGCAGAAGACGGACGTGTACGCGGGCGACCCCGACGACCCGACGCTCCTCGCCTCCTTCTACGACCAGAACCGCATCGAGGTCACCGCCGACCAGATCGCGGCGCCGGTCTTCGACGCCCTGGTCTCCAGCGAGGACCCGCGCTACTACGAGCACGGCGGCATCGACCTGCAGGGCACCCTGCGCGCCGTAGCCAGCACCTACCTCCTCGACGCGGCGCCGCAGGGCGGCTCCTCGATCACGCAGCAGTACGTCAAGAACGTCCTCGTGCAGAAGGCCGAGTCGATCAGCGACGAGAGCGAGCGCGATGCGGCCTACACCGAGGCGACCGCGACGACGCCCGAGCGCAAGCTCAAGGAGATGCGGCTCGCGATCGGGGTGGAGAAGGAGTACTCGAAGGACGAGATCCTCCTCGGCTACCTCAACATCGCGCTCTTCGGCGGCACCGTCTACGGCATCGAGGCCGCGGCCGAGTACTACTACGGCGTCCACGCCGCCGACCTCTCGGTCGGGCAGTCGGCCGCGCTGCTGGCGATCGTCAACAACCCGGAGAAGTTCCGCTTCGACCGCCCGGACGATCCCGACAACGGCGAGGCGAACGGCTACGCGCTGACCACGAGCCGGCGCGACTACATCCTCGACCGGATGCTCGAGTACGGGAAGATCGACGCCTCGACCCGTGACGCCGCGCAGGCGGCGCCGATCGAGCCGGTCATCACTCCCCCGTCGACCGGCTGCCAGACCGCGGGCAGCGCCGCCTACTTCTGCGACTACGTCTCGCACGTGCTGCGCAACGACCCGGCCCTCGGCGACACCGCCGACGAGCGCTACACGGCGCTCAAGCGCGGCGGGCTCAAGGTCTACACGACGATCGACCTCGCCATGCAGGACACCTCCGCGCAGGTCGTGGCCGACCAGGTGCCCGCGACCGACCCGCGCTTCGACGTCGGGGCCGCGGCCGTCGGCGTGGAGACCGGGACCGGGCGGATCCTGAGCATGGTGCAGAACAAGAAGTACAGCCAGGACCCGGAGCAGATCGCCTCGGCCGACGGCGCCGAGTACTCGGCGATCAACCTCTCGGTCGACGCGGCCTACGGGGGCGGCAACGGCTTCCAGCCGGGCTCCACCTACAAGGTCTTCACGCTGATGGAGTGGCTGCAGGACGGGCACACCCTGCTCGAGCAGTTCGACGCGAAGAACAAGAACTGGACCGGCTTCCAGGACAGCTGCGAGGGCCCGCAGGACTACGGGGTGTTCAATCCGAACAACAACGGCGGGCAGATCTTCCCCGCCTCGCTGAACGCACTGGAATCCACGATCGACTCCATCAACACCGGCTTCATCGGCATGGCACACCTGCTCGACCTCTGCGACATCCGCAAGACCGCGGAGGCGTTCGGCGTGCATCGCGCGGATGCGACCCCGCTGCTCGAATCCCCGGCGACGGTGCTCGGCACGAACGAGATCGCCCCGCTGACCATGGCGGTCGCCTACGCGGGCGTCGCGAACGACGGCCGGACCTGCAGCGCGGTGGCCATCGACTCGATCGTCGGGCCCGAGGGGCAGGACATCGAGGCGCCCGCCTCGAACTGCACGCAGTCGACGACGACGGCCGTCGCCCGTGCCACGCAGTACGCGCTGCTCGAGGTCACCTCGCAGGGCACCGGTCAGGCGGCGAGCCCCGGCGACGGCATCGAGCACATCACCAAGACCGGCACCACCGACGGCGCGGCCGACGGCTGGACGCTCGGCGCCTCCTCCGAGGTCGCGCTCGCGGTCTGGGTCGGCAGCATCTCGGCGCTGAACGACGCCGGCAAGCGGATGGCGCTCGACTCGATCGACTTCGACAGCGGCTCGGCGATTCTCGCGCGGCACCGGATCTGGAACCCGGTGATGACCGCCTTCGACCGCGAGTACGGCGGCTCCGCCTTCGCGAAGCCCGACCAGTCGCTGGTGAAGGCGCCGATGGTGACGATCCCGGACGTGACCGGGAAGAGCGTCGACGCGGCCGTCAGCGCGCTCAAGGCGGCGGGGTTCGTGGTCGGCGGGATGAGCCAGGTCGACTCGTCGGTGCCCCAGGGCCAGGTCGCCGGGACGGATCCGTCGGCCGGGACCTCGGTGATCCGCGGCTCGGAGATCGGCGTGCGGATCAGCACCGGCTCGGCCGCGACGAGCCCGCCGCAGCCGTCGGTCTGAGCACGGCCCTCCGCTCTCAGTGGTGGAAGCGGTGCACGACCGCGTGGCCCCTGCCGCGGCCGATCAGCCAGCGGTTGACCGGGGTGGTGACCACGAAGGCCAGGGCGAGCGAGCCGGCGAGGGAGCCCCAGAAGAGGCCGGTCGCGAGTCCCGCGTCCATCGCGCCGGGGATCGCCAGCATCGCCGTGTTGTCGATGACCTCCATCACGGCGATCGAGACGGTGTCGGCCGCGAGGGCGATGCCGACGGCGGCGCGCCAGGAGACTCCCGCGCGGAGCACGCCGCGCATCGTCAGTGCATAGCCGAAGGCGAAGGCGAGCACGATGGAGAGCAGGACGGTGCCGAGATTGTGCAGCCCGAGCGCGGTGCCGAGCACCATGCCGAGGACCTCGCCGATGGCGCAGCCGGTGAGGCAGTGCAGGGTGGCCGTGGCGGCGGTCCGCCAGGACGTCGTGGCGGAGGCGGAGTGGCTGCTGTGGTCGTGCGCGGCGTCGGTCATCGGTGCTCCCTCGGTGTCGGTCACCGTGGTCCAACATACCCCCGGGGGGTATATTCCCGAGGCGGGCGATTCCCTGCGACCGAGGGGGTCAGAGCTGGACGGCGGCGGCCGGCAGGAGGCCGAACTCGACCAGCTCGGCGTCGGTGAGGAGGCGGCTGCGGATCATGAAGCGCTTACCCTCGGGCGCCTCGACGCTGAAGCCGCTCCCCCGCCCGTCGACCAGGTCGACGGTGAGGTGGGTGTGCTTCCAGTACTCGAACTGGGTCCGCGACATGTAGAACTCGATCGGCTCGAGGCCGTCGACGTGCAGCGTCTCGACGAGCACGTCGGACGCTCCCGTGCGGAACATCCCGACCGGGAAGCACATCGGCGAGCTGCCGTCGCAGCAGCCGCCGGACTGGTGGAACATCAGCGGGCCGTGCAGCTCGCTCATCCGCTGCAGCATGCCGGCTGCCGCCTCGGTCACGTCGACGCGCGTGCTGTCCATGGGCGGTGTCCTCTCGGGGGTGCGGTGACTGGCGGGGCGGGTCTCGATACGCCCGCTGCGCGGACTACTCGACCAGCATGTTCGCGTGAAGTGCGAGGCGGAGCGAGGGGTGCGTTCTGCCGCAACTGCGGGAGGACGTGGGTCTCGATACGCCCGCTGCGCGGGCTACTCGACCAGCATGTTCGCGGGGAGTGCGAAGCGGAGCGAGCCCCACCACCGCGCCCGCGCGGCGCGGCAGCAAGGGAGAGCGCGGAGCGCGAATCCGCGTGGCAGCGGATTCGCGGAGCGCGACGCTCCCCGCTCCACCCATCGCGACCACCTCGGAAAGCCGACCGCGGCGGTGATGACGAGCGGAGCGAGGAATCGCCGCACAGCGGCTCAAAAGAAGCCCATGGGCCCTTCCGCGTAGCTGACGAGGAGGTTCTTCGTCTGCTGGTAGTGGTCGAGCATCATCTTGTGGTTCTCGCGGCCGATGCCGGACTGCTTGTAGCCGCCGAAGGCCGCGTGGGCCGGGTACTGGTGGTAGGTGTTGGACCAGACGCGGCCGGCCTCGATGGCGCGGCCGGCGCGGTAGAGCTGGGCGCCGTTGCGGCTCCAGACTCCGGCGCCGAGGCCGTAGAGGGTGTCGTTGGCGATGGCGATGCCGTCGTCGAAGTCCTCGAACGAGGTGAGGGCGAGGACGGGGCCGAAGATCTCCTCCTGGAAGATGCGCATGGAGTTGCGCCCCTCGAAGACCGTCGGGTTGACGTAGTAGCCGCCGCTGAGCTCGCCACCCAGGTCGGCGCGGTCGCCGCCGATGAGCAGCTTCGCGCCCTCCTGCTTGCCGATGTCCATGTAGGAGAGGATCTTCTCCAGCTGGTCGTTGGAGGCCTGGGCGCCGATCATCGTCGAGACGTCGAGCGGGTTGCCCTGCTTGATCCGGCCGACGCGCTCGAGTCCGTCGCCGACGAAGTCGTCGTAGATGGACTTCTGCACGAGGGCGCGGGAGGGGCAGGTGCAGACCTCGCCCTGGTTGAGGGCGAAGAACGAGAAGCCCTCGAGCGCCTTCTCGTAGAACGAGTCGCGCTCGGCGGCCACGTCGGCGAAGAACACGTTGGGGCTCTTGCCGCCGAGCTCGAGGGTGACCGGGATGAGGTTCTCGCTCGCGTACTGCATGATCAGGCGGCCGGTGGTCGTCTCGCCGGTGAAGGCGATCTTGCGGATCCGCGGGTGCGAGGCGAGCGGGGCGCCGGCCTCGATGCCGAAGCCGTTGACGATGTTGAGCACGCCGGCGGGCAGCAGGTCGTGGATCAGGTCCATCAGCACGTGGATCGAGGCGGGGGTCTGCTCGGCCGGCTTGAGGACGATGCAGTTGCCGGCAGCGAGCGCCGGGGCGAGCTTCCAGACCGCCATCAGGATCGGGAAGTTCCAGGGGATGATCTGGCCGACCACGCCGAGCGGCTCGTGGAAGTGGTATGCGATGGTGTCGTGGTCGATCTCGGAGACGCCGCCCTCCTGGGCGCGCAGGGCGCCGGCGAAGTAGCGGAAGTGGTCGATCGCGAGCGGGATGTCGGCGGCGAGGGTCTCGCGCACCGGCTTGCCGTTCTCCCAGGTCTCGGCGACCGCGAGCAGCTCGAGGTTCGCTTCCATCCGGTCGGCGATGCGCAGGAGGACGTTCGCGCGCTCGGCGGGGCTGGTCTTGCCCCAGCTCGGGAACGCCTTCCAGCCGGCCTCGACCGCGCGGTCGATGTCCTCGGCGGTGCCGCGGGCGATCTCGCAGAAGGGCTTCCCGGTGATCGGGGTGATGTTCTCGAAGTACTGGCCCTTCGCGGGGGCGACGTACTCGCCTCCGATGAAGTGGTCGTAGCGGGAGCGGAACGAGGCGACGGATCCCTCCGTGCCCGGGTTGGCGTAGACCGTGGACTCCGGTTCCTTCGGTGCCTGGTCGGCTACCGGGTCGGCGTACAGCGTCATGTGGACCTCCATCGACGTCGTTGTCGGGTGAGTGCGGGGTGTCGCGCTCGATCCGACCGTACGTCGCGGGAGGTTGCACGCCGTTGCACGACCGGCGGAGGCGGCGGCCGGGTGCGGGTCAGCGCTGCTCGGCCTCGAGCTCCTCGAGGTGCGCGACGATGCCGGCGCGGCGGGGCGAGCGGCGCGGCAGGATCCGCAGCAGCTCGGCCCAGACCTCCGCGTCGTCGTGGCCGTCGGGCCCGTGCGCGTAGGCGAGCAGCGTCTCGGCGGCGGCGCTGGTGAGCACGGTGGCACGGACGCGGGCGCGCAGCTCGTCGGCGATCGCGCGGACACCCGGGGCCTCGGAGCCGGGCAGCGGGGCGCCGGCGTAGGCGTCGAGGGCGAGCCGGTGCGCGCCGCGGTCGAGCAGGCCGACCACCTGGCGCGCGTCGAGGTCGACCGGACTGGCCAGGCGGTACGGGCGCGAGAGCGGCACCAGCCTCGGGAGGCGCGGCTCGAGGATCCGGCGCAGGCGCACCATCTCGGCGCGCACGGTGACCACCGCGTCCTCCCGCCCGTAGAGCAGCTGGGCGAGCGCCTCGGCGGACAGCCCCGCGCGGTGCCAGGCGAGGAGGGTGAGGATCTCGGCGTGCCGGGTGGAGAGCTCGAGCTCGACGCCGTCCGCGGTGACGACGCCGGTCTCGCGGCCGAGGACGCGCAGGCTCGGCGCACGGGCCGCCGCGGGCCGGGGTGGCGAGCGGCGGGGCTGCGCACGACGGGGGCGCTGCAGCCGCTGCACCATCAGCTGGCTCTCGACGGCCGCCGCGGTCGCCTCCATCAGCGGAAGGGTCTGCGGGGCGACGACCTCGGCGCCGCCGGTGATGTCGATCACGCCGAGGATCTCGTGGGTCTCCGGGTCGTGGATCGGCACCGCGGTGCAGCTCCAGGGGTGGACGAGCGAGGCGAAGTGCTCGGCGCCGTGGATCTGCACGCCGTGGTCGAGGACGAGGGCGGTGCCGGGAGCGGAGGTGCCGACGTCGGGCTCGGCCCAGGCCGCTCCCTCGACGAAGAGCATCCGCTCGGCGGAGCTCTTCAGCGCCTGGTCGCCGTCGATCCAGAGCAGCCGCCCGAGGGCGTCGCCGACCGCGACGAGCACGCCGCTGTCCTCGTCGGCGTCGCGGACGAGGAGGCGCCGGATGACGGGCAGCACCGAGGCGAGCGGGTGCCCCATCCGGTAGTTGCGCAGCTCGTCGCTCGAGAAGGACAGCGGGGCGGTGAGGCGCTCGGGGTCGAGGCGGTGGCGGCGCGCCCGCTCCCATGAGGCCTCGACCAGCGGTCGGCGGCGACCGCTGCCGGGCAGGGCGAGCCAGGGGTTGGTCATCTCATCCGCCCCCTCGTCGTCGATCGGTGAGGCGCTCGGGCGCCGCGGCAGGGCAGAGGCTACTCCGCGAGGCTCGACGGCGCCTCAGGCGCGACGACCTCGGGCCTCCCGCGGCGCGCACTCCCCCGGCGCGCACTCCCCCGGCGCGCGGGCACCGCCAGGAGCAGCACGGCGAGCACGAGGACGGCGATGCCGGCGACCGCGTCGGGGGTCAGCCGCTCGCCGAGCAGGGCGACGCCGAGGAGGGTCGCGGTGGCGGGCTCGACGAGGGTGAGCGTCGAGACCGTGGCCGCGGGCAGGAGGCGGAGTCCGCGGGCGAAGAAGGTGTAGGCGACTGCGACGGTCACCACGCCGAGCCAGAGCACGGCGGGGAGGGACCCGGCGAGGCGCCCGGGGTCGCCCACCAGCAGGACCGGCAGCGCGAGCAGTGCGGCGGTGCCGAACTGGGCGCCCATCGCGGCGGCCGGGCTGAAGCCGCGCTCGAGCAGCAGCTTGCCGCAGACGGCGTAGAGCGTGTAGGCGGCGCCGGCTCCGGCCGAGCCCGCGAGACCCAGCACGGAGACTCCGCCCGCGGCGCCGCCGGTCAGCAGGCCCGCGAGCAGCACGACGCCGACCGCGGCGAGCGCCGTCGAGACGAACCAGCGCGGGCTCGGGGCGGAGCGCAGCAGGAGCCACTCGAGCAGTCCGGTGAAGGCGGGGGCGGAGCCGAGCGCGACGATCGTGCCGACCGCGACGCCGTTCTCGGCGGTGCCGGTGAAGAAGGCGGGCTGGTAGGCGGCGACGCCGGCCGCACCGAGGAGGACGAGCAGCACCGTCGAGGCGAGCGGCCTCCGGGCGGCGCGGCGGGGAGCGCGCGCCGTCTCGACGCCGAGCAGGGCGGCCAGCAGCGCCCCGCCGAGCACGATCCGGGCGGCGCCGAGCATCAGCGGATCGACGCCCTCCGCGCCGAGCGACTGCGCGGTGCCGGTGGTGCCGAAGCAGACCGCGGCGAGGAGGATCGCGGCGACCGCGGACCCGCGAGACCCCATCTCCGCCCCGTCCCGCGGCCGGGCGGCGCGCGTGCTCCAGTCTGGCAGCGGCGAACCTTCCGCCGTTCAGGTTCCGGGCCCAGGATGGCGGTACGGTCGAGGCGAAGGCGGGTGGAGCATGGGCATCGCGGAACCGTTCGACGTGGAGAGCTACCGTCGCAGCGCGCACGGCAGCCTCCACGACCACTTCTCGATCCGCGAGTTCGAGGAGGCGCCGCTGGATCGCGAGGCGATCGTCGCGTCCGCCTACCTCCGCGCTCTCGAGAACGCGGCCGTCGTGCGGGTGCTGCCGCTCGCGCGGGCGCACCCCGATCCGCGGGTGCGGTCGTTCGCGACGACCTGGGCCGCCGAGCGGCACCGGATCGCCGATGCGCTCGGCGAGGTGCTGGCGGCCTCGCCGCGGATCCGCGGCGTCGAGACCGGCCCGGCCGAGCCCGTGGTCAGGAGCCGGGTGCTGCGCGACCGCTCGTCCCGGCTGCTCGCAGGGCCCGTCGCCCTCGCGCTGGCGGTCGACGCGCAGATCGCGCTGCACGCCTACCGCCGCCTCGCGCGGCTGTCGCTGCACCCCGAGATGGAGCGCCTCGCCGAGACCGTCGCCGCGATCCTCGAGCGGCACGCCGACTTCTTCGGCGAGCTCGCCGCGGACACGATCGGCCGGCCGCTGCGCCGCCGGATCGTCGCCGCCGCCGTGCTCGCCTCCGTGCGGCTGCCGGTCGGCGAGGCGGCGCTGCCCGAGGAGCTGGCCCGCGAGGGACGCGAGCTGGTCTTCGGCCGCGACGACGGCGGACTCGACGGGATCGATGCGGGCGTCGTCGCGCTCTACGCGCTGCCCTGCACGGCGGCGCGGCGACTGCTGCGGCCGCATCGGACGCTGCCGCTGCGCGCGGCGGTGCAGGCGGGGCGCGTCGGTGCCGACGTGGTCGCGGGAGTGCGGGAGCTGCGGTCGCTGGTCGCGGACTGAGCCGGCGGCGACCCTGAGCGCCGCGCTTGTCGAGGACGCCCTCTGCGCTACGCGGATTCCCGCTGGACGAGGCTGACGGGCAGGATCCGCTGCCGGTCGACCTCGCGTCCCTGCAGGACGGCGACGACGGTCTCGGCGGCGATGCGGCCCATCTCCGCGAGGGGCTGGCGGATCGTCGTGATCGGCGGGTCCGTCGTGGTCGCGATGACGACGTCGTCGAAGCCCACGACCGAGACGTCCGTCGGCACGCGCCGTCCGGCGGCCCGGAGGACGTGGATCGCGCCGTGCGCCATCAGGTCGGAGGAGGCGAAGATCCCGTCGAGATCGGGGTAGCGCTGGAGGAGGCGCACCATCGCGGTCACGCCGCTCTCGACCGTGAACGCACCGTGCGCGAGGGGCGCGTAGTCGATGCCCAGGTGCTCCAGCTCGTCGCGCCAGCCGCGCAGCCGCTCACGGGCGGGCTTCATGTCGTGGGGGCCCGTGATGATGCCGAGTCGCCGACGGCCGGACTCGGCCAGCACCCGTGCGGCGAGCCTCCCTCCCCCGTAGTTGTCCGCGTCGATCACGAGCGCGTCGTCGGCGAGGGCGACCCGCGGCCGTCCCACCCAGGCGATCGGGGCCGGAGAGTCCGCCAGCTCCTGGGTCACCTGGGTCATCTCGTTCTGCAGGATCACGATGGCCCCGTCGACCGCGCGCGTGCGGAGGAGCCGGGCGACCCGGCCCCTGTCGTCGTAGTCCGCGGGCAGCAGGACCGGCTGGACTCCCTGCGCGTGCAGGCTCGCCGCGGCGCCCTTCAGGACCGCCGTGAGGATCGTCCCGGGCAGGCGGTCGAGATCCTCGAAGGCGACGATCAGCGCGATCGAGCCCGCGCGTCCCCCGCGCAGCATGCGGGCGGCGCCGTTCGCCTCGTAGCCCAGCTGCTTCGCGGCGCGCTCGACGGCGGCGGTCATGCCCGCGTCGACGTTGGTCCGGCCCGCGAGCACTCGCGCCGCGGTCGCGCGGGACACCCCCGCGATGCGCGCGACGTCCACCAGTGTCGGTTCAGCCATCGCCTGTCCTTCTGTCGAGGAGGAGCGAGCGCCACGGCGTCGCGGGAGCGCCACGAGTCACCGTCCCGTGCTCCGAAGACACAGGATGACAGAGTTCGGTCCGCGCACTGCCAGCTGCGATCGGGGGCTTGCGGGCGCAGCGGGACGCGGTCCGTGTGGTGCCGGAGTCCCGATCCGCCGAAACACCCGTGTCACCTGCCTGGGGTACGGTGACCGCCGGGGTTCGCGAGGAGACGCATGCACGGAGGACGACGGCTGGCACGGCGCCTCGGCGTCGGCGCCCTCGCCGCGCTCGTGCTGGTGGTCGGCGCCGGGATCCCCGTCTACGTGCTGCCCGCGATCGATCCGGTGCCGGAGCACGCCGACGCGGTGCTCGTGCTCGGGCCGCCCACCCGCGCGCGCACCGAGCTCGGCCGCGACCTCGTCGAGGCGGGAGTGGCCGACACCCTGGTGATCTCGGTCTGGGCCTCGGATCTGGCCGCGGCTCCGGGCGAGAACGACGTGGTGGCCTGCGACGAGCCGGACATGGACGTGATCTGCTTCACGGCCGACCCGGGGACCACCCAGGGCGAGGCGCGCGCCCTGGCCGACGACGCGCGCGCGGACCACTGGGACAGCGTCGTCGTCATCACGCAGACCCCGCACATCGCGCGGGCGCGGCTGCTGCTCGGCCGCTGCTTCGACGGCGAGCTGTCGATGGTGTCCTCCGGCGAGCCGTACACCTTCGGCGACTGGGCCTACGAGTACGTCTACCAGACCGGCGCGTTCGTGAAGGCGCTCGCGGACCCGGCCTGCTGACCGGACCCGCGACGGCCCGGGCCGCTCAGCCGAGCAGCTCGCGCACATCCTCCGCGGTGATGCCGCCGGTCGCCGCCGCGCCGTCGTCGGACATGACGGCCGCGAACAGGGCGGCCTTCGCCTCCTTGAGCGCCATCACCTTCTCCTCGATGGTGTCCTTCGCGACGAGCCGGTAGACCATCACCGAGCGGGTCTGGCCGATGCGGTGGGCGCGGTCGACGGCCTGCGACTCCGTCGCCGGGTTCCACCACGGGTCGAGCAGGATGCAGTAGTCGGCCTCGGTGAGGTTGAGGCCGAAGCCGCCCGCCTTCAGCGAGATGAGGAACACACCCGCCTCACCGGAGCGGAAGCGGTCGATGACCTCGTCGCGCTTCTTGGTGGCGCCGTCGAGGTAGGCGTACTCGACGCCGGCCGCGTCGAGCCGGCCGCGCACCCGGCCGAGGAAGCGGGTGAACTGGCTGAAGACCAGCACCCGGTGCCCCTCGGCGAGCGCGTCGGCGAGCAGCTCGTCGAGCAGGTCGAGCTTGGTCGACGGCACCGTGGCGTGCGCCTCGTCGACCAGGGCCGCGTCGAGCGCGACCTGGCGGAGCACGGTGAGGGCGCGGAAGATCGCGAAGCGGTTCTTCTCGAAGTCGCCGATCAGCCCGAGCACCCGCTGCCGCTCGCGGGCGAGGTAGGTGTCGTAGACCTTGCGCTGGCGGGTGCCGAGCTCGACCTCGATGGTCTGCTCCTGCTTGGGCGGCAGCTCCGTGGCGACGAGCTCCTTGGTGCGGCGGAGCATCAGCGGGCGGATGCGGCGGCGCAGCTGGCTGAGGCGCTCGGTGTCGGCGTCGCGCTCGATCGGCTTCTGGTAGTACTCGGCGAAGCCGGCCGGCGAGGGGAAGAGGCCCGGGGCGACGATCGACAGCAGCGACCAGAGCTCCATCACGTTGTTCTCCATCGGCGTGCCCGTGATGGCGAGCTTGAACGGCACGTCGAGGCGCCGCGCGAGCTGGTGGGTGGCCGACTGGC
Organism: Rathayibacter festucae DSM 15932; assembly: GCF_004011135.1. Lineage (NCBI taxonomy): Bacteria > Bacillati > Actinomycetota > Actinomycetes > Micrococcales > Microbacteriaceae > Rathayibacter > Rathayibacter festucae. The sequence goes on from NZ_CP028137.1 coordinate 2,762,043, forward strand.
GGTTCTTGACGAACTGCGCCTCGTCGAGCAGGAAGCCGGACCACTGGATGCCGGCGTAGGACTCGTAGTCGAGGCGGAAGAGGGCGTAGGAGGTGACGACCAGCTCGGCCTCGCCGATCATCGTCGACAGCGCCTTGCGCTTCTTCTTCGAGGTCTCGTCGATGCCGACCACGCGCAGGTCGGGGGCGAAGCGCTTGGCCTCGCCGACCCAGTTGGGCACGACGCTCGTCGGCGCGACGACGAGGAACGGGCGCGGCGAAGTGCCGGCGCTCGCGGCGGCCGCGCGCTGCTCCTGCATCACCCGGGTGACCAGCGCGAGCGACTGCACGGTCTTGCCGAGACCCATGTCGTCGGCGAGGACGCCGCCGAGCTGGTTGTCGTAGAGGAAGGAGAGCCAGTCGTAGCCGAGCTGCTGGTAGGGCCGCAGCTCGACGGCGAAGCCCTCGGGGAGGGCGCGGGACTCGAGGGCGCCGGTCGCGGTGAAGCCGGAGAGGCCCTCGACCGAGCGGCGCCACGCGGCGGCCTGCGCCTCGACGACGCCGAGCTCGACCAGCTCGTCCCAGAGCGAGGACTGGAAGCGGCTGATCCGGAGCGTCTCGCTCGGGTCGTCGGAGAGCTCGCGCGCCTCGGCGATCAGCTCGCGGAGGCGGCCGAAGCGCTCGTCGTCCAGCGCGAAGTAGACGCCGCTCGGCAGCACCATGTACTCGTCGCCGCGGGCCAGGGCGAGGAAGATCTCGGCGAGCGGGACCGCCTCCTCGTTGACCGTGACCGAGATCTCGAGGTTGAACCAGTCGCGGCTGTCCGGCTGGGCGACCGTCTGGACGGCGACGACCGGCGCGGTCTCCGCCTCGCGGTACTCGACGCGCTGGCCGATCTCCTCGATCTCGACGGTGCCGAGCTCGCGCAGGCGCTCGACCTCGCCGGTGAGGAAGCCGACGGTCTGCATGCCGCGCAGGTCGAAGGTGGGGCGGAGGCGGCGGCTCGAGGGCGAGACCAGGGCGGGCGTCGACTCCGGGTCGATGCCGGCGCCGCCGAGCGAGTCGAGGATCCGCTGCTCGGCCTCGGCGTCGCGGTAGCCGGACTCGTCGTCCAGGCGGAGCGGCAGGCGCTCGGCCTCGGTGCCGCGGCCGCCCTCGATGCCGTAGCGCCACCACCAGGAGCCGCGCAGGCCCGCGCCCTCGGTGTGCTCGAGGGTGAGGCCGAGCCGCGGCTCGGGGACGGGCGGCGCCTCGAAGGAGCCGTCGCGCGAGACGATGTCGAAGAGGCGGTGCAGGCGCTGGTAGTGCTCGGTGAGGAACGCCGACTCCTCCTGCTCCGGGATGCGGATCGGCTCGTTGCTCCAGAGGAAGGTGCGCGCGGAGGAGACCAGCGGCGCAGCGAACGGCACGAGCGTGACGGCCTTGCCGCGCAGCTCGTCGCCCTCGTCCCAGGTGTAGAGGCCGACGGCGGGGTCGCCGATGAAGCCGAAGTGCTCGGGCGCCGGGTGGTCGCCGATCGCGACGAGCGAGCGCAGCTCGAGGCCGGCCGGGGTGCGGGTGACGTCGATGGACGCCGTGGCGGTGGTGTCGAGGATCTTCAGCGGGGTCTGGTCGCGGTCGCCCATGACCAGGCCGATGCCGGCGCGGACGGCGCCGTGCAGGGCCGCCCAGATCGCCTCGCTCCGGCACTGGTCGAGGTAGAGCCAGGTGTCGGGCGAGTAGTAGCTGGAGGCGCTGTGCCCGGAGAGCAGGCCCTGCATCTCGCGGACGACGTCGATCTGGCGCTCGTCGTAGTCGTGGCTGTAGTGGAGGTAGCCGAGGTCGCGCCAGCTGGTGCCGGTGCGGACCCAGCGGTCGCGGTCGCCCATCCGCACCGGGCGGACGCCGAGGCGCGGGCGCGGCTCGGGCGGCGGACGGTAGCTGTTGTAGCGGCCGGGCGGGCGGCGCACGGGCTCGCCGGGGAGGAGCTCGAACTGGAGGCCGAGCGGGATGCCGGAGTGCGAGCGCTCGGCGCCCGCGAGCAGCGGCGCCAGGGCGCTGCGCCACTCCGGGACCGCGTCGACGGCGGCCTCGCCGGGGAACGGGCCGCTCAGGGCGCCCTCGCGCTCGCGGCGCAGCGCCTCGATCAGCACCGCGGCGACGTGCTTGCACTCGTGCTTGACCGGGCAGCTGCAGGCGCCGCCGAGGAGGATCGAGTGGTCGCCCTCGTCGCGCAGCTGCACGCTCACGGCGTAGGGCGAGCGGCCGGAGCCGCGGACCTGGCCGAAGAGCCGGGTGCGCCCGCCGAACCACTGCAGCTCGGCGACGCGGCCCTCGTCGGCGTAGGCGACGCCCTTGTCGAGGGCGGCGGTGCCGACGAGTCCCCGGATGTCCTGCTCGCTGAAGGGTTCGCGGCCCTCGGCCCCGGGCGCGGCCGAGGGGGGCAGCACCTCTTCGGGGGGACTCTGGCGGGCCATGGACCTCACGCTCTCCGCGCACCGACCGGAGCGCATCCGTCCATTCAACCCGATTCCGGAGGCGCCGGGAGCCGCGGGGCGGGATCCGCGCCCTCCGCGCCCGCTCCTACGATGGACGGATGCCCCGCCTGTCGATCGTCTCGGCGCACACCTCGCCCCTCGAGCAGCCCTCGACCGGCGACGCCGGCGGGATGAACGTGTACCTCGCCGGGGTGCTGCCCGAGCTCGCGGCGCTCGGCTGGGAGGTCACCGTGCTCACCCGAGGCGAGGGCGTGCGGCGGCTCGCGCCGGGGGTCTCGGTGGTCGGCGTGCCGGTCGAGGCGGCGGACAAGTACGCGCTGGCCGCCTCCGCGCCGGCGTTCGCCGAGGCCGCCGAGGGTGCGGACGTCGTGCACTCGCACTACTGGGTGTCGGGGCTGGCGGGGGCGCTGACCGGCGCTCCGCACGTGCACTCGATGCACTCGAACTCGCTGGCGAAGAACGTGCGGCTGGTGCCGGGCGACGTGCGGGAGCCGGAGGAGCGGATCCGCGCCGAGCGCTCGGTGCTGAGCTCGGCGGACGCGGTGGTGGTCGCGGGGGCGTCGGAGCGGTCGGACGTCGTGGACGGCTACGGGGTGGATCCGGCGCGCGTGCTGGTCGTGCCGCCGGGCGTGGATGCGCGGTTCTCGCCGGGGGCCGGCGAGCGTGCGCGGGAGATCGTGCTGCTCGGGCGGGTGCAGCCGCTGAAGGGGCAGCTGCTCGCGGTGCAGGCGCTCGCGCGGATCCCGGTGGGCGAGCGGCCGCTGCTGCGGCTGGCGGGCGGGCCGGCGCCGGGGCGCGAGGGGTACCTGGAGGAGGTGCGCGCGGCGGCGCGGGAGCTCGGCGTGGACGAGTGGGTGCGCTTCGAGGGCGTGGCCGACCGCGAGACGGCGGCGGCGCTGCTGCGCGGGGCGCGGCTCGCGCTGGTGCCGTCGGCGGCGGAGACGTTCGGGCTGATCGCGCTCGAGGCGGCGGCGAGTGCGACGCCGGTGCTCGCGCGGCGGACGACCGGGCTGGTCGACGCGGTGCGCGACGGCGAGAGCGGCGTGCTGATCGACTCCGGCGACCCGGCGGTGTGGGCGGCGGAGATCCGCCGGCTGCTCGCCGACGACGCCGAGCGCGCGCGTCTCGGCCGCGGCGGCGTGCAGTGGGCGGCGGCCCACACCTGGGCGGCCGCGGCGGCGCGCCTGGACGCGCTGTACCGCGGGCTTCTGGGGACGCGCTGACGCCGGGCCTCGCTGCATGCTGATCGAGTAGCCCTCGCAGATCCACCGTCGTTCGGTGGGCGGGTCTCGATACGCCGCTGCGCGGCTACTCGACCAGCATGAAATCCGCAGCGCGCGCTGCCCGGGGCTGGGCCGCCTGCATGCTGATCGAGCAGCCCTCGCAGAGGGCGTATCGAGATCCGGCGTCGTCCGGTGGGCGGGTCTCGATACGCCGCTCCGCGGCTACTCGACCAACATGAGGGCGCCGCTGCGCGGCTCCTCCGCAGGCGGCTAGTCGGCGATGGCCGGGGTGCCCGGGTCGAAGTGGGCGCCGCGGGTGGAGCGGTACCAGGGGGCGAGGCGGTCGGGCGAGACGGCGACCATGGCGGCGCCGGTGAAGCCGGCGTCGTTGCCGAAGCGGGCGGAGACGATCTCGGTGCCGAGGTCGAGGAAGCGGGCGAACTCGTCGAAGACGTGCGCCGCCGCTCCGCCGATCACGAAGAGCTGCGGCGAGAGCAGCATCTCGAGGTGCCGGTAGTAGACGTTGAGGCGGCCCGCCCACTCCTCGAGGGTGATGCCCTCGCGGCGGACGGCGGAGAAGCCGACGCGCGGCTCGAAGTCGGGGCCGTCGATGTGCACGTGGCCGAGCTCGGAGTTGGGGATGACCTCGCCCTCGTAGACCAGCGCGGTGCCGATCCCGGTGCCGAGCGTGGTGAGCAGGCAGAGGCCCTCGCGGTCGCGCATCGCGCCGAACTCGCGCTCGGCGACGCCCGCCGCGTCCGCGTCGTTGACGACGACGACGTCGACGCCGGTCGCCTCGGACAGCAGCGCCTGCGCGTCGATCCCGACCCAGCGCTGCGAGACGTGGGTGGTCTGCCGCACGATGCCGCCGCGGACGATGCCGGGGAAGCCGACGCCGACGGGAGTGCCGGCGATCGGCGAGACGTCGCGGACGATGCCGGCGATGGCCGCGGCGAAGTCCTCGGGCTCCTTGCCGACCGGGTTCGCGACGGCGAAGCGGCGGGCGGCGCGCTCGCCGGTGGTCACGTCGACGAGGGAGGCCTTGATCGAGGTGCCGCCGATGTCGACGCCGACGGCGAAGCGCGGGAGGAGGCCGTCCTGGGGCTGGGTCACGGATGCTCCGTCTGGGAAGTGGTGGCGAGGACTGACCTCGGGCTCGCGGGAACGCGCACGGCTCGCCGGATCACATGATCCCGACGAGCATTGGACGAGTCTACGAGCCGGAGGTCCGAGCGGGCTCGGAGGTGGCGTCGAGGCCGTCCAGGAGGTAGGCGATCACCGGCTCGTAGAGGTGCACGGCGAGGCCGTCGTCGATCGGGACGACCACCTCGATCGAGCCCTGCGCCTCGGCGACGAAGACGGCGGGGTCGTTGCAGTCGGCGATCGCGATCGTCGGGAGGCCGCGCCGCCCGGAGGCGCCCGCCCAGCCGTGGTCGGCGACGACGAGGTCGGGGCGGATGCCGAGCTTCTCGAGCTCGTCGAGGAGCGCGTTCATCGGCTCGGCCGAGTGGGTGTGCTGGAGGCTGCCGCCGCGGTAGGCGCAGGTGACGCCGCCGGTGCACCACAGGCGCTGGTGCTCGTCGGCGAGAGTGACCCGGATGCCGTCGGGGCGGGCGAACGGGAGGGCGTTCACGTCGATCACGCGGGCGCTCGCCGCCGTCGCGGCCGCGGCGAGCCGGCGGTAGACGTCCAGAAGGGTCGCGGGGTGCGCGGTGGCGAAGAGGATCAGCGCGCCCTCGCGCACGGCGCGGGCGAAGCGGTCGCGATAGGCGTCGAGCGCGGCGACGGTGAGGGCGGCGTCGATCCGGTCCTGGCCGTGCTCGAACGCGGGGTCGGTGCTGATGCCGACCCGCTGCCCCATCAGCGCGAGCAGGCTCTCGACGTCCCAGTGCTCGGCGACGTCGACGCCGTAGAGGTGGGCGGGCTCGCGGGCGGCCAGGCGGCGGAGGTTGCCGAGGTTGCTCGCGCGGCCGGTGAGGACGGCACCGGTGAGGAGCGACTCGTCGAGAAGCGCGGCGAGGGCGGCGGCGGACAGCGGCATGCGGAGGGGCCTTCCGGTGGGGGTCCCTCGAGCGTAGTTCGAAACTCGTGCTTGACGAGTGACAGTCGCCGATATATCGTTACTACATCGCCGACAGATCGTGAGCACTCGCTCCGACGGGCGAGACGGATTTCGAGAGGAATCCCCTGACACGAGAAGAGACACCATGAACACCAGGAACTCCTTCCACGACCACAGCGACCGCTTCGACCGCTCGCACGGCGACCACGACCACGCTCGCGGCGGCCACGACCAGCCCGGCCGCCGCGAGCGTCGCGGCCCCGGCGGACACGGCCGCGGCTTCGGTCCCGGCTTCGGCTTCGGCCCGGGCTTCGGCGGCTTCGGCCCCGGCTTCGGCGGCCCCGGCTTCGGCCGCGGCGGAGGACGGGCCCGACGCGGCGACGTCCGCGCCGCCCTGCTCTCCCTCCTCGCCGAGAAGTCCTCGAACGGCTACGGCCTGATCAAGGCGATCGCCGAGAAGACCAACGGCTCGTGGCGCCCCAGCCCCGGCTCGGTCTACCCCACGCTCCAGCAGCTCGTCGACGAGGGCCTGATCACGGCCGTCGGCGAGGGCCGCGGCACCGAGTACCAGCTCACCGACGCGGGCGGCACCTACGTGCGCGAGCACGCCGACGAGCTCACCGCCGCCTGGGAGGCCACTCCCGGAGCGAGCGACGCGGACCGCGAGTTCGTCGAGAACATCGGCAAGCTGATGGGCGTCGTCCAGCAGTTCCGCGGGGCCTCGGAGGCGCAGCGCGCCGCCGCGTCCGCGAAGCTCGACGAGACCCGCCGCGCGCTGTACCTGATCCTCGCGGACTGACGAGGTCGCCGGGTCTGCGGACTCGGCTTCTGACGCTGGTGGATCTCGATACGCCCGCTTCGCGGGCTACTCGATCAGCATGACTCCGCCGCGGTCCTGCGATGGCGGCGACCCCTGCTGGTCGAGCAGGCCCGCCTCATGCTGGTCGAGTAGCCCCGCAGGGGCGTATCGAGACCCGGCGTGCTCAGCAGGGCGGGTCTGCAGACCGACCTCCGAACGGTGGTGGATCTCGATACGCCCGCGGAGCGGGCTACTCGATCAGCAGGGAGGCGACCAGCAGGCAGGACGACGGACGCCCCTCGCGCACTCGCGCGGGGGGCGTTCGTCGTGTCAGCGGTAGGAGGCCGCCAGGCGGGCGAGGCCCTCGTCGAGGGTGACCGCCGGCGTCCACTGGAGGTCGGCGCGGGTAGCGCGTTGGTCGAACCAGTGCGCGGTCGAGAGCTGCTCGGCGAGGAAGCGCGTCATCGGCGGCTCGTCCTCGCCCGGGCGTACCGCCCAGACGCGCTCCACGAGCGAGCCGGTGGCGCGCGCAACGCCCGCGGGCACCGACCAGCTCGGCGGCTGCACGCCGGCGGCGCGGCAGATCCCGGCGAGCAGCTCGGCGACCGGCCGGGGCTCGCCGTTGGTGACGACGTACGCGCGGCCGTGCACCGCCTCCGCCCGGCCGAGTGCGGCGACGATCGCCGAGGCGGCGTTGTCGATGTAGGTGGAGTCGATGAGCGCCTGGCCGTCGCCGAGCAGCGGCAGCCGGCCGGTGCGGGCGCGCTCGACGATGCGCGCCACGAGCTGGGTGTCGCCCGGCCCCCAGACCAGGTGCGGGCGCACCGCGACCACGGCGAAGCCCGGCGCATCCGCGGCCAGCGCCAGCAGCTCGGCGCGCGCCTTGGTGCGCGCGTAGTCGCCGCGGGCGCGCTCGGGATCGGCGGGCTCGGCGCCCTCGCCGATGATCGAGGCGCCGGAGTGCGCGACCGACGGCGACGACACCTGGACGAAGCTCCGAACGCCGGCCTGCGCGGCGGCCGCCAGCAGATCCTGGGTCCCGTCGACGTTCACCCGGACGAAGTCGGCCGGATCGCCCGCGAGCGAGACCTTCGCCGCGAGGTGCACGACGCCCTCGCAGCCCGCGACCGCGGCCTCGACGGCGCCCGCATCGGCCAGCGAGCCGCGGATGTCCTCGACACCGCTCACTCCGGAGGGACGGCGCTGGAACGTGCGGACCTCGTGCCCCGCCGCGACGAGTCCCGCCGCGACGGCGCCGCCGAGCAGCCCGCTCGCACCGGTGACGAGGACCCTCACGGCGCGACCATCCGGCCGCCGACGAGGATCGACTCCGCCCAGCGCGCGAGCGCGGCCCGGTCGATCTTGGAGTTGTGCCGGATGTCGGTCGGCAGCGCCGGCACGACGAGCACGGCCGCGACCGGTGCGCCGACGGCCGCGCGGACCTCGGCGGCGAGCTCCTCGGAGGCGAGCTGCGTGCGGCGGGCACCCTCGTGCCGCTCGACGACGGCGACCAGTTGCGCGACTCCGCGGGGCCCGACGCCGACGATCGCGGCACGGGAGACCGCGGCGACGCGCGCCTCGATCCGCTGCTCCGGCCCGACGGGCGTGACGACACCCTCGGCGGTGACGATCACGTGCGGCAGCCGGCCCTCGACCCAGAGCCGGCCGTCGGCGTCGATCCGGCCGACGTCGCCGGTGCGGTGCCAGCGCTCGCCCGGGACGGCGCCGCGGCGCGCGGCGCGGTCGGTGAGCCAGAGCCGCTCGTAGTGGTCCTCGACGTGGCCGGCGGAGACGACGATCTCGCCGGTGACGCCGACGAGCTCGGCCGGCTCGGCGGCCGCCTGTCCGTCGTCGTCGAGCGGCGCGATCCGGAGGCGGACGCCCGCGGCCGAGACCCCGACGCAGACTCCCCCGCGCGGGTCGTCGTCGGCGGCGGCCGCGCGGATGCCCTCGAGCGACGCGTCGGTCAGCAGCAGGCCCTCGGTCATCCCGTAGGGAGTGCGGGCCGAGGCGTTCGGCATCAGCGCCTGGGCCTGCGCGAGCAGCCCCTCGGCGACGGGGGCGCCGGCCGAGAGGAAGGTGCGGACGCCGGCGAGCGCGCGGTGGTCGTCGGCGTCGAGGTCGCCCGCGGTGGCGACCACGTTGGCGAGCGCGGCGGGCGAGAGGAAGAGGACCGTCGCGTCGACGCGCGCCGCCGCGGCGGCCACGGCGCGCGCGGTGAGCGTCCGCGGCGAGGTGACGTCCATGTCCGGCGTCGCGGAGCGGGTGCCGAGTGCCGGGCCGAGCAGGGCGAACGGCGCGAAGCCGGCGACGAGTCCGGTCCCCGGTCCGATGCCGTACTGCCGGGCGAGGGCGTCGCGCACCCCGGCGAGCTGGCGGTGCGTGTAGACGACGCCCTTCGCGGGGCCGGTCGAGCCGGAGGTGAAGAGGATCGCGGCGGTCGCGTCGGCCGCGGGCGCCTCGCCGAGCGCGTCGGCGGAGGCTTCGAGCTCCGCGCGGCCGAGCTCGATCAGTTGCCCGAGCGAGGTGTCGACGCCGAGGGCGCGGGCGGAGGCGCGCGGCAGGGTCTGCGTCGAGACGCGACCGCCCGGCCAGCCGAGCGCGCGGGCGACGGCGAGCCCCGGCAGCGCGCCGACGACGAGGTCCGGCCAGGCGCCGCGGACGGCGCGGGTCAGCCCGCGCAGGCCCAGGCCCGCATCGGCGACGACCACGACGGCCCCGATCCGCAGGCAGGCGTAGAGCAGGGCGGTGAGGTCGGCGCCGGGCGGCACGAGCAGCGAGACGCGGTCGCCCGGGGCGACGCCCGAGGCGCGGAGCCCTGCGGCCAGCTCGCGGACCCGCTGCGAGAGCAGCCGCCAGGACACCGAGCGCGGTCCGCCTCCTCCGGGCGGCGCCATCTCGACCAGCGCGAGCGAGTCGTCCTCGACGCGCTCGTCGAGGTGCCGCCAGAGCGGCTCGATCGGCACGGTCGGGCGCTGCACGTCGGGGGCCTGGACACCGGCGGTGACGTCGGCGAGCCAGGTGAGGACGGCGGCGGAGTAGTCGACGTCCTCCGCGAGCAGGTGGCCGGTGCCCTCGAAGCGGTGCACCTGCGCGTGCGGGAGGCGGTCGACGAGGTCGTCGAGATAGCGGTCCGAGAAGATCGGGTCGAGCGGGCCCCAGAGCAGCAGCGCCGGCGTCTCCAGCGCGCGGACGCCCGCGGCGATCCGCTCCAGCTCGGCGTGGCTCGGGTGCGCGGGGCCGACCGGGATGTCGGCGACGAACCCGCCGACGCCGCCCCGTCGCTCCGCCGAGCGGTAGGGCGCGCGGTAGCCGTCCTTGACCGCGGCCGGGATCGCGGGGTGCCCGAGGGCGAGCGTCGTCTCGAGGAACGCGGGCGTGCCGACGGTCGAGGCACCGAGGACGCCCGAGGCGAGCGCGAGCCGCAGCGGCGCGGGGATCGGCGCGTCGGCCGGCTGGTGGATCGCGGTGTTGAGCAGCATCGTGCCGCGCAGGAGCTCGGGGTGGTCGACCGCCCAGCCGAGCGAGACGACTCCGCCCCAGTCGTGGCCGAGGGTGACGACGTCGGTCAGGCCGAGGACGTCGGTGAGGTTCGACAGCTCGCGGACGCGGTCGGCCAGGGCGTGCAGCTCACCGGTGCGCTCGGAGAAGCCCATCTCGAGCTGGTCGACGGCGACGACGCGCCAGGCCGGCTCGCCGCGGCGGGCGGCTGCGACGGTGGCGGCGGCGAGGGCGCGCCAGAGATAGGACCAGGTCGGGTTGCCGTGCACGCAGAGGATCGTGCCGAGCGGCTCGACGCCGCCCAGCGCCTCCTGCGTGTCGAGCAGGTGCCAGCGGCGCGGGACGCCGTGCGCTTCGGGCGCGTCGACGAGGCGCGACCAGGACGGATCGAGGCCGTCCAGTCCCGCCGGCGGCAGCTCCGCCGCCGAGGTCGAGCCGAGTGCGCGGCGGATCCTGGCGGCCGGGTGCCGGCCGGCGGCGGCGCTCACCAGGCGATCTCGAGCATCGCGGTGTTGATGCCGGAGCCGACGCCCAGCAGCAGGACGCGGTGGCCCGGCTCGAGGGTCTTCGACTCCTGCGCGAGGGTGATCGGGATCGACGCGGGGCCGACGTTGCCGAGGGTCGGGTAGGTGGTGGGGACCAGCTCGGGGTCGATGCCGACGGCCTTCACGAAGGCGTTGGTGTGCACGTCCGACACCTGATGCATGATGTAGCGGTCCATCCCGCCCCAGCTCCAGTCGCGCTTCGCCTCCTTCCAGGCGGAGACGACGAGCTCCATGCCGCCCTTGAGCAGCGCCTTCGCGTCGGTGAACATCCCGTCGACGCTGCCGACGCAGAGCTCGTTGAACTGGGTCGCCGCACGGGTGATGCCGCCGAGGATGCGGTGGCCCTTGGGGTGCTCGTCGGCCGGGCCGAGGATCGCGGCCGCGGCGCCGGACCCGAGGGTCAGGCTCGCGAACTCGCTCATGAAGTCCTTGCGCTTGATGCCCTCGCGGCTGAGGCGCTCGATCGTGTTCACCTGGATCTCGTCGGCGTCCTCGCCGTCGATGATCATCGCGTACTTGATCTGGCCGGAGTCGATCAGCTGGGCCGCGAGCGTCATGCCGTTGACGAAGCCGAGGCAGGCGTTCGCGATGTCGAAGTTGATCGCGGAGGAGGGCAGGCCGAGCCCGTGGTGCAGGCGCACGGCGACCGAGGGCTCGAGGTGCTTGCGGGTGACCGAGGTGTTGATGATCAGCCCGATCTGGTCGGGCCGGATGCCGGCCTCGGCCAGCGCGCGCTTGCCCGCCTCGATCGCGGCGCCGTCGAAGCCCTGCTCGGGGCCCCAGTTGCGCCGCTCCTGCACGCCGGCGACGCGCTGGAGGAGTCCGGTGGGGAGTCGCAGCCGCTTCAGCGCCGGCGCCAGTCGCGCGTCGATCTCTTCCGACGTGGTCACCCGGGGGGCCATCGTGGTAGCGACGGACAGCAATGCGACGTTGCGGTGCGTGGTCGTTGCGTTTCCGTCCAACGGAACTCCCTATCGAGTTGTCGATCTCGGCATGTGCCCCCGTGATTTTACGCTGTCGTTCACCCGACGCTTGCTGGACGCGGGCTGGACGGCGGCGACATGCACACTCCGGGGGCCTGCTGCGCGCTCTGGCGCGGAATCGCGCGCGTTCTCGCGGGTGCTCTCCGGGTGGCCACAGGCGACCCTCCGGTGTCAACCACCCGGCGCTCGGCGCACCTCCGGCTCGCGGAAACGGCTTCGGCTCGCAGGAGCAGCCGGATTCCACGAGCCGGACCTGAGATCGCGAGCCGGACGTGACGGCCGCCGAGCTCCGGCTCGCGGAAACTGCTCCGGCTCGCCGGAACAGGCGGATCCCACGAGCCGTAGCCGAAACCGCGAGCCGGAGGTCCGGGCCACCGACGCTCGGCTCGCGGAAACCGCCCCGGCTCGCCAGAACAGCCGTGTTTCGCGAGCCGAGGCCGGAATCACGAGCCGGAGGTCCGGGTCGCCGACATTCGGCTCGCGAAAACAGCCCCGGCTCGTCGGAACTGGCGGATCCCCCGACCCGAGGCCGGGATCACGAGCCGGAGGTATCGGCGGAGGAACGGGCGGCCGAGCTTCGACTCGCGGGACCAGCTCCGGCTCGCCAGAACGGCCGGATCCCACGAGCCGTGACCGAAAGTGCGAGCCGGAGGTGCGGGCCGCCGACGTTCGGCTCGCGAAAACAGCTTGGGCTCGCCGGAACAGGCGGATCCCACGAGCCGAGGCCGGAATCGCGAGCCGGAGGTGTCGGCGGAGGTCCAGGCGGCCGAGCTTCGGCTCGCGGAAACCGCCTCGGCTCGTCGGAGTCCGCTGGTTTCGCGAGCCGGAGCCGGTTTCGCGAGCCGGAGATGCAGCGGAGGTGCGGGCGGAGGCGAGCAGGGAGGGAGGTGCGGACGACAGCCGCGAGCAGCGCGCGCCGCCTCAGGTCCCCATCGCCCAGGGCTCGCGGTCGCCGCGGAGGCGGGCGGCGAGCGCCATCGCCTGCTCGTCGGTGAGGGTCGCCACGTAGTCGACGACGCCGCGGGCCCGGCCGAGGCGCTGCAGCGACTCCGCGTCGACCCGCGGGCGCCCGCGCTCGCCGGCCGGCAGCCACTCGGGGCGGTCGGCGCGGAGGCGGAAGTAGCCGTCGGTCGCCAGCTCGATCAGGTCGAGCAGCTTCTGCGGGGCGCGCGGGCCGTCGCGCGGATCGTCGAGCCAGGCGTCGAGGTGGGTGACCAGCGTCCCGAGCACCTGCGACTGACCGCGCTGATAGGTCGCGAAGTCGGGCCGGTCGATGACGAAGCGGGTGTGCACGAACTTCAGCACCGTCACGTCGTGCCAGGCGTCGGGAAGGAGGGTCAGGTGCCCCGAGCGCACGTTCGGCTCGGCCAGCACGAGCACCGAGCGCTGCAGCCGGCCGATCCAGGAGGAGACGAACGACTCGATCGCCCGCTCGGTGCGGGTGGAGCCGTCGAAGGGGACGGCGAGCAGCCCCTCCACCAGCTCGGCCGAGACCCGCTCGACGGAGGAGCGGAAGTGCTCGTCGCTGGCGATCCACGGGTCGCGAGCCACCAGCCGGCGCCGCAGCATCTCCAGCGAGTGGCCGGGCGCCCGCGCCCAGAGCTCGTCGGCGTCGAGGGCTGCCAGCGCGTTCTGCTCGCGGAGGAACGCGCGGAACTCCACCGCGACGGCCGCCTGCTGCAGCACGCCCGCGCGGTAGAAGTCGTCGAGGTCGTGCAGCGAGTAGGCGATGTCGTCGGCCACGTCCATCACCGAGCACTCCAGCGTCTGCTGCCAGGGCGCGATCGCGGTGAAGCCGGTGCGGGAGTCGAGCAGGTCGTCGAGGTCGAGGGTGTAGGCCGAGAACTTGGGCGGCGCGGTCTCCCAGCGACTGGCGGTCGAGCCGCGCGGCAGCTCGGTCGGGTCGGCGGTCTCGAGGTCCGGCCGGCAGACGGTGCGGCCCCACGGGTACTTGAGGACCGCGGCGCGCGAGGCGGCCGTGAGGTTCAGCCCCGCCTCGACCGTCTCGCAGACGTCGAGCTCGGAGAGGATCCGGAACGACTGCGCGTTGCCCTCGAAGCCCTCCTCGAGGCCGAGCTTCTCGCGGGCCAGGCGGTCGAGCGCCTGCTCGCCGAGGTGCCCGAACGGCGGGTGGCCGAGGTCGTGCGCGCTGGCCGCGGCCTGCACCACGACCGGGTCGCAGCCGCCGAGGCGCTCGACCAGCTCGCGCTGAGCGGTGTCGGTGGTGGTCAGCTGCATCGCGATGGCGCGGGCGACAGCGGTGACCTTGATGGAGTGGGTCAGGCGGTTGTGCACGACCTGGCCGACGCCGGAGGGCGAGATCACCTGCGTCACCGCGGAGAGCCGGGCGAAGTAGGGCGAGAACCGGATCCGCTCCAGGTCGACCCGGTACTCCGGGAACTCCTCGCCGGTGGCGAAGCGGTCGACGGGCTCCGGCGTGCGGCGGTCGCGGCGGGTGTCGTGCGCCCGGTCGTCCGTCCGCGGCCGGTCGTCCGAGTGCGGCGGGGCCGGTGTCGCGTCGTGCATGGGCCCACCCTACGGGCGGAGCTCCCCCGGCTCCTCGCGACCGGGCTCCTCGCGGCCCGGCCCCTCGCGCCCCGGCTCCTCGCGCTCGAACCGAGCCCGCGGTGCCACCGCGATCAGCACGGCGGCGGCGACCACCGCGCCGAGCACGTACGCGGCGATGTCCAGCCAGGAGAAGGTGCTGCCGACGACGAGCCGCAGCGGCGGCCACAGCTCGACCAGTCGGGCGGCGGCACCGATCGCCTGGAGCTGCTCCATCGCGATCGACCAGGCGAGGGCGATCCCCGCGGCGGTCACCGCCGGGATCCGCGGCAGCAGCACGCAGACCAGCAGGGCGACGAGCACGACGTAGAGGACGCTGCCGGCCAGGTCGGCGAAGAGGCCGGCCAGGAGGAAGCGCAGAGCGAGCCCGAGCGCGAGCGCGGCGATCGCGGCGAGCGCGAACGGCAGCCGCGCCCTCATCGGGCACCGTGCGCGCGGCGCACCCGGTCGAGGGCGAGGAGGAAGGTGCGGTCGTCGGCGACGGTCCAGCCGAGCGGCCCCGGCGTGGCGACCACGAGCGGCACCAGGACGCGGCGGCGCGCCCGCGCGGCGAGGGCGGAGGCGGAGGCGCGCGCCGCCTCGGAGACCAGGCCGCGGAAGCCCTGACCCGCGGCAGCGCCCCGCTCCGGCCGGGCCGCCAGCACGGCGAGCACGACGGCGCGGACGCGGAAGGCGCCGTGCGCGACCGTTCCGACCTCGACCGAGAGGACGTCGCTCCAGTCCGCGATCGCCAGGGCGTCGGCGCGCTCCCCGGCGAGCGCCGGTCCGTCCGCGCCGAGGGTGACGACGCCCGTGGCGTCCGGAGCGACGGCGGCGGCCGGGGCGGCGATCCGCCGCAGCGCCCGGTCGAACTCGCGGCCGCGCAGCAGCGCGACCCCGTCGGCGACCGCCGCGAACTCGGCCAGCCGCCGCCGGTTCGCCGGGGACGTCTGGCGCAGCTGCGCGGCGAGCGCGCCCCGCGCCCGGTGGGCCTCGGCCGGCGAGGTGATCAGCGCGGTCGGCTCGAAGCGGCGCCGCGGGGGCAGCGGATCGGAGGGCAGCGGACGCGCGGAGGCGTGCGGCGGCGGGGCGCCCCAGTCGGGCGTCGGTGCGGCGGCCATGTCCCCTCCCCCGGAGCACTCGGGACCGCGGCGCTCCTCCGTCGATTCTCCCGCCTTCCGCCTCCGCCTTGCCCGCGAGCGCGGACGGGCTTACGATGGTAGTACCCCCGGGGGGTATCCCTCCGCCGGGCCCCCCGCCCCACGCAAGGAGAACAGCATGACCGCGCACCTCGATCTCGGACTCACCGCCAAGGGAGCCGCGGGCGGGTCCGGGGGCGGCTGCGGGTCGGGCGGCGCCTGCGCCTGCGGCGGCCACGACTCCGCGCACGCGTCCGGGCACGGCTCCGCCGCGGGCGGCGCCTCGGTGCAGAGCTTCGGCGTCGCCGGGATGACCTGCGAGCACTGCGTCCGCAGCGTCACCGAGGAGCTCGCCGCCTACCCCGAGGTCGACAGCATCGACATCTCCCTCCTCCCCGACGGCGTCTCCACCGTCACCGTCGGCTCCTCCCGCCCGCTCGGCCGCGAGGAGATCGCGGCCGCCGTCGCCGACGCCGGGTACCGCCTCGCGCCCCTGGCCTGACGTGGCCGACGCCCCCGCCGCCGGCCGGACCGGGCAGCCCGCCGAGCTCGAGCTCGCCATCGGCGGGATGACCTGCGCGTCCTGCGTCGCCAAGGTCGAGCGCCGCCTGGACGCGCTCCCCGGCGTCCGCGCGAGCGTCAACCTCGCCCTCGAGCGCGCCACCGTCGCGCTGCCCGAGGGCACCACGGCCGCCGACGCGATCGCCGCGGTCGAGGCCGCCGGCTACACGGCCACGGTCTCCGGAGCGGCGCCCGTCGCGGACGACGGCGCGGACGACGGCGCGCCCTCCCGCGAGGAGGAGGCGGCCGAAGCCGAGCGCCGCGTCCTGCGCACCCGGCTCACGGTCTCGGCCCTGCTGGCCGCGCCGGTCGTGCTGCTGTCGATGATCCCCGCGCTGCAGTTCGCGAACTGGCAGTGGCTCTGCCTCACCCTCGCCGCACCCGTCGCGGTCTGGGGCGCCTGGCCCTTCCACCGCACCGCCTGGCGGGCGCTGCGGCACGGGACGACCACGATGGACACCCTGATCAGCCTCGGCACCACCGCCGCCTTCGCCTGGTCCGTCTACGCCCTCTTCCTCGGCGACGCAGGCCGCCCCGGGATGAGCATGCCGTTCGAGCTGCTCGGCACCCGCTCCGGCCACGACGAGATCTACCTCGAGGTCGCCGCCGCCGTTCCCGTGCTGGTGCTGGCCGGCCGCTGGCTCGAGGCCCGCTCCAAGCGCGACGCCGGCGCGGCCCTGCGCGCGCTGCTGCGGCTCGGCTCGAAGGAGGCGACCCGCGTCGCCGCCGACGGCTCCGAGGAGCGCGTCGCCGCCGCGGCCCTCGCGGTCGGCGACCGCCTGCGCGTGCGGCCCGGTGAGGTCGTCGCCGCCGACGGCACCGTCCTCGACGGCTCGAGCGCCGTCGACGCGAGCCTGCTGACCGGCGAGAGCGTGCCGGTCGAGGTCGGCCCCGGCTCCGTCGTCACCGGCGGCGTCCTCAATGCGCACGGCGTGCTCACCGTCCGGGTCGACCGCGTCGGCTCCGACACGACCCTGGCCCGGATGGGCCGCCTCGTCTCGCAGGCGCAGGCCGGCAAGGCGCGGGTGCAGCGGCTCGCCGACCGCGTCTCCGCCGTCTTCGTGCCGGTCGTCGTCGTGCTCGCGCTGGCGACCCTCGTCGGCTGGCTGCTCGCCGGCGCGGACCTCGCCGCCGCCGTCTCGCCCGCCGTCGCCGTGCTGATCGTCGCCTGCCCCTGCGCGCTCGGGCTCGCCACGCCCACCGCCGTCCTCGTCGGCACGGGCCGCGGCTCGCAGCTCGGCATCCTGATCCGCGGACCCGAGGTGCTCGAGACGAGCCGCCGCGTCGACACCGTCGTCCTCGACAAGACCGGCACGCTGACCACCGGCGCCTTCACCGTCGCGGCGGCGAGCGACGACGAGTCCCTCCGCCTGCTCGCGGCCGTCGAGCGCGGCTCCGAGCACCCCCTCGCCGCCGCGATCGTGCGCGGCGCGGAGGAGCGCGGGCTGACCGTCCCCGAGGCGACCGGGTTCCGCGCGAGCGCCGGCTTCGGAGTCCGCGCGAGGGTCGACGGCCGCCTCGTCGTCGCCGGGCGCCTGCGCTGGCTCGACGAGCAGTGGGGCTACGCACCCGGCGACCTCGCCGCCCGCGCCGAGCAGGCCGCGGCCGACGGCGGGACCGTCGTCGGGATCGGCTGGGAGGGCGAGCTGCGCGGCTTCGCCGTCCTCCGCGACGAGCCGCGGCCCGAGGCGGCGCGCACGGTCGCGTCGCTGCGGTCCCGCGGGCTCCGCGTGCTGATGCTGACCGGCGACAACCCGCGCGCGGCGTCGGCCGTCGCCGCCGCGGTCGGCCTCGACGAGGTGATCGCCGAGGTGCTGCCGGAGGAGAAGCTCGCCGTGATCGAGCGGCTGCGCTCCGAGGGCCGCACGGTCGCCTTCGTCGGCGACGGAGTGAACGACGCGGCCGCCCTCGCCGCCGCCGACCTCGGCATCGCGATGGGCGCCGGCTCCGACGCGGCGATCGAGGCGAGCGATGTCACCCTGGTCGGCGACGACCTCGCCCGGGTGCCCGACGCGCTCCGGCTCGGCCGGCGGACCCTGGGCGTCATCCGGGGCAACCTGTTCTGGGCCTTCGCCTACAACGTGGCGGCGATCCCGCTCGCGATGGCCGGCCTGCTCGGCCCGCTGGTCGCGGGGGCGGCGATGGCGTTCTCCAGCGTCTTCGTGGTCTTGAACAGCCTGCGGCTGCGCTCGTTCCGCGCGGAGTGACGTGCGCGGGGCGACGTGGTTGGCTGGGTCCATGCGCACCGAGACCCGCCAGGGCGTCCCCCTCCTCCTCGTCGACGACGACGGGCCCGCCCTCTCCACCTCGGAGGACGCGCTCGCGGTCATCGGCGAGATCTACGGCAGCGACGCCGAGACGATCGTCGTCCCGGTCGGCCGCCTCGATCCGGAGTTCTTCCGGCTCCGCTCCGGCATCGCCGGCGAGTTCGTGCAGCGCTTCGTGATGTACGGCAAGCGGCTCGTGGTCGTCGGCGACATCACCGAGCAGGTCTCGGCCTCGAGCACCCTGCACGACTTCGTCGTCGAGTCGAACCGCGGCGACCACCTCTGGTTCGTCCCCGCGCTCGACGCCCTCGACGCCCGCCTCCGCGACTCCGCGACGGCCGAGGAGCCCGGCGCCGACGGCGGGGTGGAGCCGACCCCCGGCCCCGCGCTCTGATGCCGGACGGGCGACCCACCGCGCCGATGCTGCGGCTCGACGGCCCGGTGCGGTTGCTGCTGCTCGCCGACACGCACCTCCCCAAGCGCGCGAAGGCGCTGCCCGACGAGGTCTGGCGGGCGGTCGACGAGGCCGATCTGGTCGTGCACGCCGGCGACTGGGTCGACGAGGCGACGCTCGACGCCCTCGAGTCGCGGGCCGCGCGCCTGCTCGCCGTCTGGGGCAACAACGACCCCGCCGGGCTTAGGGCGCGCCTCCCCGAGGTCGCCCGCGCGGAGATCGCCGGGCTCGACGTCCGCGTCGTGCACGAGACCGGCCCCGCCGCGGGGCGGGAGGCGCGCGCCGACGCCGCCCACGCCGGTGCCGACCTGCTCGTCTTCGGCCACAGCCACATCCCCTGGGACTCGCGGACCGCGTCCGGGATGCGACTGCTCAACCCCGGCTCGCCGACCGACCGCCGCCGTCAGCCGGCCTGCACGTACCTCACCGCGGTCGCCGAGGACGGCGAGCTGCGCGACGTGCGCCTCGTCGCGCTCCCGGTCCGGGTCCCCGCCCGCTGACGGCGCGCCTTCCCGCCGCGCGAGCGCGGGGCTACGCTCGCCGCATGATCGAGGACGCCGTACCGCTCGCCAGCCGCAGGATCGGAGACGGCCCCGCCCTCGTCCTGCTGCACCCTGGCGGCACCGACTCGCGGTCCCTCGAGCCGCTGGTGGCGGAGCTGCGGA
The DNA here is from genome assembly GCF_004011135.1 of Rathayibacter festucae DSM 15932. Taxonomy (NCBI): domain Bacteria; kingdom Bacillati; phylum Actinomycetota; class Actinomycetes; order Micrococcales; family Microbacteriaceae; genus Rathayibacter; species Rathayibacter festucae. The sequence goes on from NZ_CP028137.1 coordinate 2,781,241, forward strand.
GCGATTACACGCTGCACCTGCCCGATCAGCGCGGCCACGGCCGCACGGCCGACAGCGACGCTCCCCTGAGCTTCGCCGCGATGGCGCGCGACACGATCGCCCTGATCGAGTCGCTGCCCGGCGTCCCCGTGCACCTCCTCGGCCACAGCGACGGCGCGATCGTCGCCCTGCACGTCGCCCTCCGCCGCCCCGACCTCGTGGCGAGCCTGGTCTTCTCCTCCGGCGTCTTCCACCGCGACGGCTGGCTGCCCGGCGTGCTCGACGGCGAGGCCCCCGAGTTCCTGAGGGACGGCTACGCCGAGGTCTCCCCCGACGGTGCCGCGCACTGGGACGTCGTCGTCGCGAAGCTCGACGCGCTGCACGCCAGCGAGCCGGAGCTCACCACCGCGGACCTGCGCGGCCTCGCGGTGCCGACGCTCCTCCTCTTCGGCGACGACGACGAGATCCGCTTCGAGCACGTCCTGGCGATGTACGACGCGATCCCGGACGCCGAGCTGGCCGTCGTCCCGCGCGCCAGCCACGGCGTGATCGTGGAGAAGCCGGACCTCGTCGCCCGACTGGTCCGCGACTTCCACGACCCCGGAAAGACCGACGGCTTCGCGCCGATCCGCCGCGCCTGAACGCCCGCCTTCGAGACCGCTCAGCCGCGGCACGACCGGTTCCGGCCGGCGGCGCAAGGGGGTCACAGCGGAATACGGTCGGCCTAAGCTCTCGGAGATGACCAGCTCACACGACCACCCCGATTCCGCGCACCTGCGTCCGGACGGTCTCGACGACGCCACCGTCGCTGCGCTGGGCAAGCTCTCCGAGGCGCTCGAGACCGTCGAGCACGCGCGCGGGCTCCTCTACGGCTTCCACCGGCTGACCGGCGCCGCCGACCTCGCGCTCGGCGAGGCGGTCGACGCCTTCCGCGAGGCGGGGCGCGACGAGCTGGCCGACACTCTGGAGAAGGAGCTGGTCGGCCGGAACGTCATCGAGGGCCGCTGGACGTTCCAGATCGTCGAGGACTACGACGACGGCTACTACGCCGCCTTCCGCGAGCAGGAGCGCGCCGCGCGCGACGAGCTCGCCGCCGGTCGCCGCCACCTCTTCGAGTCCGAGATGAAGGAGGACCGTCGCTCGCACGGTCTCCGCCACCACGAGTCCCGGCCGGATCCCGAATGAACTCCGTGATCCGGATGCACGCCTCCCCGATGCGCGTGCGCGCCGTCACCCCCGGCTCCGAGCGGCGCGGGGCACCGACGCCCGCTCCCACGACGCGGCGCACCAGCCTCAGCATCGACGGCCGCCGCTTCCTGCTCGCCCTCTCCTTCGACACCGAGGAGCTGGAGAAGAAGCTCGTCGAGGCCGTCCGCGAGCGCGGCGGCATGGTGAGCTTCACCGTCGCCGGCGACCGCGAGGTCTGCGTGCTCGTCTCCCCCGGTGTCGCCGTCATCCTCGAGCACGAGGACGTGCCGGTCGACGAGTTCGATCCGGACGACGCCTCGGTGCAGTACGACGACGTCGAGTACCTGACCTAGATCGAGGACACGGCTCGGCTCGGTGCCCGCCCTCACACGGCGCCCGTCGACGCCCAGAGGTGGAACGCCGCGTGGGCGCGGTGCGGACGCCAGGCCTGCGAGGCCGCGTCCGCCGCCGCCGTGCCGATCCCGCCGAGCGCGCGGCGCAGCACGAGGTCGCCCGCGGGGAACGCGTCCGGGTCGCCGAGCAGCCGGAGCCCGAGGTAGTCGGCGGTCCACGGGCCGATGCCGGGGATCGCGAGCAGGAGCCGGCGCTGCTCGGGCAGGTCGCCCGCGCGGTCGAGCACCAGCCCGTCGGCGAAGGCCGCCGCGACCGCGCGGACGGTCGCCGCGCGGGCCCGGGTCACGCCGATCGCGGCGCGCAGCTCCTCGATCGGTCCGGCGAGGAGGGCCTCGGGCGTGGGGAACGAGCGGAGGCCCCGCTCGCCCTCACTGCCGAACGCTGTCACGACGCGCCCGCCGAAGGTCCTCGCCGCCGCCACCGACACCTGCTGGCCGAGGACCGCCATCACGGCGGCCTCGAACGGCGCGGGGTACTGCGTCGCCCGCAGTCCCGGCCGCGCGGCGACCATCGGGGCGAGCAGCGGATCGAGAGCGAGGGCGGCGCCGATCGCCTCGACGTCGGAGTCGAGATCGAACCAGGCGCGCACCAGCGGGAGGACGGCGGGGTCGGTCGCCGTGACGCGGACGCCGGACGAGGTCAGCTTCAGCGCGAGCGGCACCGGCCGCGACCCGACGGTGACGAGCCGCTCGAGGCGCCGTCCGTCGTCGGAGACCCGCTCGACCCCGGGCAGCGAGTGGTGCAGGAGGAGGTTCGCGGCGCCGACGACGTCGAAGGGGCCGTTCGCGTCGAGGTCGACGGGGCGCGGGTCCACGGGTCGGGAGTCTGCGGCGCTGGGGTCGACGGCGTTCAGGGGAGGAGCACCACCTTGCCGCCGGCGCGGCCCGACTCCACCAGTGCGAGCGCCTCGGCCGCCTCCGCGAGGGGGAAGGAGGGACCGAGCACCACCTCGAGCGCGCCGCGGCCGGCCCGCTCGAGCAGCGGTGCCCGGGCGGCGTCGCGGAGAGCGGTGCCCGGGTCGGCCCCGGCGCCGCCGCCCAGCAGCAGGACGCCGAGCGCCGCGCCGCGCTCGAAGCCGGCGACGGTGGCGATCCGGGAGCGGTCGGCGACGAGCTCGACGGAGGCGTCGAGCGCGTCGTCGGTGCCGGCCGTGTCGAGCGCGACGTCGATGCCGTCGGGCGCGAGGGCGCGCACCCGCTCCACCAGCCCCTCCCCGTAGCGCACGGACTCGCCGCCGAAGCGCTCGACGATCGCGGCGCCCCGCTTGCTGGACGTGCCGATGACACGGGCGCCGCGCTCGCGCACGAGCTGGACGAGGAGGCTGCCGACGGCGCCGCTCGCCCCGTGGATCAGGACGGTGTCGCCGGCGGAGACGTGCGTCGCCTCGAGCAGGTGCACCGCGGTCGTGCCCGTGAGCAGCAGCCCGGCCGCCTGCTCCCAGGCGAGGCCCGGCGGCTTCGGCAGCACCGAGGCGGCCGGCACCACCAGCTCCTCGGAGTAGCCGCCGGAGACCCGGAAGGCGACCACCTCGTCGCCGACGCGGACGTCGCCGAGCGGCCCCGTCGCTGCCTCTCCCACTGCGGTGACCACGCCCGCGACCTCGCTGCCGGGACGGACGGGGGTGCGCCCGCGGCCGAAGAGACCGCGGAGGAGCTTCGCGTCCGCGGGATTGACGCCCGCGGCCCGCACGCGGATGCGCACCCGGCCGGGACCGGGCTCGCCGGGCTCGACCGTCACCGCGTGGAGGGCCTCGGGCCCACCGAAGTCGTCCGCCTGCATCGCCAGAACCACGGGGACCGCCTCTCGCGCGGGCCCCGATCGCCGGCGACGATCAGGAGGGGTCCGGGCGCGCCCGACGCTAGCAGCAGCCTCCGACACCGGCCGGGGCCCGAGGTCGGTGGCCGGGCCCGAGGCCGATGGATGTCGGACAACTGAGAACGCGCGTTCCCTCTGCGCCTACGATGGAGGGATGACGCCGCCGACGCTCGAAGCCACGCCTCCCCGCGAGGCGATCCTCGCGGCGGCCGACCGCCTCTACTACGAGCGCGGGATCCAGTCGGTCGGGATGGACGCGCTGCGGACCGCCGCCGGTGTCTCGCTCAAGCGCCTCTACTCGGAGTTCCCGAGCAAGGAGTCGCTCGTGCTGGCCGTGCTGCAGGCCCGCCACGAGCAGTGGACCCTCGGCGTGCGCAGCCGCGTCGCCGCCGCGACCGGCGCCCGCCCCAAGCTCCTGGCGATCTACGACTTCCTCTTCGACTGGTTCTCCGAGGACTCCTTCCGCGGCTGCAGCTTCATCAACGCCTTCGGTGAGTTCGGCTCGTCCAACCCGGCGGTAGCGCAGCTGGCCCGCGAGCACAAGGACACCTTCCAGCGGTTCCTCGCCGTGCTGACCGAGGAGGTCGGCGGCGGCGCCGAGCTGGCCGCGCAACTCGCCCTCCTCGCCGAGGGCGCGCAGACCACCGCCGCCATCTCGGGCACCCCCGAGTCCGCCCTGCACGCCCGCCGAGCCGCCGAGATCCTGATCGACGCCGCGACCCGCACGTCCTGACGCCGCGCCGCATCCCCTGCTGATCGAGCCGCCCGTAGCAGGCTCCGTGCTCGTCGAGACGCCCGCGGAGCGACTCGTGCTGGTCGAGTACCCCGCAGGGCGACCCATGCTGGTCGAGTAGCCCGCACGGTATATCGAGACCCACCCGCCCGAGGGACGTCAGTCACGCGTCGACGGCCCCCCCCTCCATGCTGGTCGAGTAGCCCCGCAGGGGCGTATCGAGACCCGCTGTCCTCAGCGAGGCTGGTCTGCAGACTCGTCCTTCTGACGCGAGTGGGTCTCGATACGCGCGCTGCGCGCGCTACTCGACCAGCAAGAGAGGGGCCCACGCCGGCCGAGCACCCCGCAGGGCGACCGGTCGTGCTGGTCGAGTAGCCGCCCCCGGCGGCCCTTACATGCTGGTCGAGTAGCCGCCCCCGGCGTCGTATCGAGACCCACCATCACCGTGGCATCCGGGAGCGAGTCTCCTCCACACTGGCAATCCGTCGACGTTGTCCCCGATCAGCCCACGGTTCCGACCCCGCTGTCGGTGGTCACTGCTTCAATACGCGTATGTCAGAAGATGAGAATGCGGCAGCACTCGCGGAGGTGCGCGACTGCTTCACCGACGCCGCGGCCGACGAGCGCGCCGCGTCCCCGACGCGCCTCAGGGCCGCCGAACGGATACACCGCGGCTACCGCGTCGCGCTCACCGTTCCGGAATCATTCGCCCGCGGTGCGACCCGGAGCGAGACCCGGGACCTGGTCGAGCGCTCGATCCGCGCCGAGCTCGCGGTGACGCTCGGCGTGTCCGAGCGGGAGGTCTGCCGCCGCCTCGAGACCGCGCAGATGTTGATGGAGCACCTCCCGCTCACCCGCGCCCTGCTCCGCGACGCCCGGATCCTCTGGGAGGTCGGCGAGGCCGTCTGCAGGACCGCGAGCAGCCTCCCGGAGGCCTCCCGCGCGTCCCTCGACGAGCGCGCCGCCGACGCCGCGCTCACGATGACGACCACGCAGCTGCGCCGCGCCCTGAGCCGCTGGCGCGAGGAGCTGCACGAGCAGCCCCTCGCCGAGCGGCACGCCCGCGCCCGCGAGGACCGCGCCGTCTGGATCACCCCGGACGTCGACGGGATGGCCACCCTCTGCGTCCACGCCTCAGCACCGGTCGTCTCGGGTGCCTACGACCGGTTGCGCCGCATCGCCCGCTCCCTCCGCGACGACGGCGATCCGCGCACTCTCCAGCAGTTGAGCGCGGACGCGGCGGTCGATCTCCTCTGCGACGGCGACATCGCCGGAACCACGCCGAACGCCGAGCACCGGCCCGACCCGACCTTCGTCCCCGGTGTCCGCGCCGAAGTCCGGCTCACTCTCGCGGCTTCCACCGCGGTCGGCCTGGACGAGGCGCCCGCCGAGCTCGACGGCTACGGCCCCGTCCCCGCCCCGATCGCCCGAGAACTGATCCGCACCGCCGCCTCCTTCACCCGCGTCCTCATCGATCCCGAGACCGGCGCGGTCGTCTCCGTGGGCCGCACCCACCGGGTCCCGCCACCGCAGATGCGCCTGCACCTCCAGCTGCGGGACCAGACCTGCCGCTTCGCCGGCTGCACCCGGCCCGCCGCGACCAGCGAGGCCGACCACACCCTCGAGTGGCGCAACGGCGGCGAGACGTCTTTGGAGAACCTCGTCTCGCTCTGCACGTCCCACCACCACATCCGGCACGGGGACCAGTGGACCTACGTCACAAGCGACGACGGGACGATCGTCTGGACGAGCCCGACGGGCCGGCGGATCAGCAACCGGCCACCGGCGCTCCCCGGGCGTCCGCCCGACCCGCCACCGAAGCCCCGCTTCGAGGACGTACCCGCGCCGTTCTGACGACGGGGGATCTCGATACGCCCGCTGCGCGGGGCTACTCGATCAGCATGCATTACCCGCAGGACGCGTCCGTATGTGCCCGCACGTCCTGCCTGAACCGCGCGTCGGGTGCGACGGCGTGCGTCTGCACATGCTGGTCGAGTAGCGCGCAGCGCGCATCGAGACCCACGACGTGCCGGTGGTGGATCTCGATACGCCCGCTGCGCGGGCTACTCGATCAGCATGTGTCGCCCGCAGGACGCGTCCATGTGAGCCAGCACATGCTGCATGAGTCGCGCACAGAATGCGCCGGCGTGCGTCCGCACATGCTGGTCGAGCAGCCCGAAGGGCGTGTCGAGACCCCCCGTGCTCGGGCGAGCACCCGCCGGCGTGCTGGCGCGGGTGGATCTCGATGCGACCGCTCGGCGGGCGACCCGATCAGGCGCGTCAGGCCTCGCCGCCGCCGGGCGGGCCGACGACGAGCAGCGCGGCGAAGAGCGCGGCGACGGCGGCCAGCACCAGGGCGGCCGCGAGGACCGGGCGGCCGAGCGCCCAGCGCAGCAGCCGGCTCGGGAGCCTCCGGTCGCGTGGGTCGGCGCCCGCCTCGCGGCGCCAGTCCCCCTCGAGGAGCCCGCGCCGCTCGAAGCCGCGCTCCAGCGGGATGGTCGTGTACGGCACCACGGCGCTGGCGAGCGCGAGCAGGGTCGCTCCGGCGGTCCAGCGCTGGTTCACCGCGAGGACGAGCGCGGCCGCCCCGTAGGCGAGGAACGCGAAGCCGTGGATCGGGCCGGCCACGCTCACCGGCCAGTCGCCGACTCCGACGGCGTATTTGAGCAGCATGCCGACGAGCAGGAGCGTCCAGGTCACCGCCTCGAGGATCGACAGGATGCGGAAGAGGCGGCGCGGGCTCATGGGATCGGCTCCGTTCGGGTCCGCGGCGGAGCAGCGGACGGTCGGCGTCGGTCGACGGTCAGCGGGTCGACGTTCACCGGGAGACTACGACAGCACTCCTGCCCGCCACCTGGGCGGCACGGCAGCGCGGGGTCCCGGCCTCGCCGTCGATGGGCCGGCCGAGGCGGCGCGTCAGCAGGGGCGGCACGTCAGCCGGGGAGACAGGTCAGCCGAGGCGGCCGAGCAGAGCGAGCGTCGAGGCGACGCCGACCGCGACCGCCGAGAGCGCCGCGATCGCTCCGTGCACGCCGCTGCGCAGCGGCGTCACCCGCGGCTCGTCGCGCAGTCCCGACCACAGTCGGCGCGCGACCTCGTCGGCGCTCGGGCGGGCGGCGGGGTCGAGGCGGGTCATCTCGGTCAGCAGCCCGCGCCAGCGCTCGGGCACTGAGTCGGGGACGACCGGGGCGTGGTGCATGCGCTGCAGCGAGATCTCCAGGGTGGTGCCGGTGTAGGCACGACGGCCGGAGACCGCCTCGAGAAGCACCAGGCCGAGGGAGTAGACGTCGGACGCCGGGCCGACCGTCCCGGAGCCGAGGCTCTCGGGGCTGAGGTACGCCGCGGTCCCGACCAGGACGTCCGAGCGGGTGAGCCGCGCGTCGTCGACGGCCCGGGCGATGCCGAAGTCGCTGAGCTTCGCCTCGTGCAAGGCTCCGGCTGCGGCCACGGACCGCGTGCGGACCAGCACGTTCTCGGGCTTCATGTCCCGGTGCAGAACGTCCCGCGCGTGCAGATGCGCCAGAGCGTCTGCCAGCTGAGCGCCGACCTCGGCGAGCAGCCGCTCGTCGCCCGAGGCGAACCAGCCGGCGGCGGGATCGGCCGGGTCGAAGTACTCCAGGACGAGGAACGCGAGCGCGCCCTCCTCCGTCGCGATCTCACCCTGATCGAGGATCTCGACGATCGAGGAGTGGCGGGAGTCGATCAGGAGGCGCACCTCGCGCTCGCGCCGCGAGCGCTCGTTCGGGGTGTCGGCGACCTCGCGGTAGACCTTCACGGCGACGGAGCGCGCCAGGCGGAGATCGCGCGCCCGGAAGACCGTCGCGCTGCCGCCCTCGCCGATGCGCTCGAGCAGCAGGTAGCGATCGGCAAGAGTCGTGCCGAGGAGAGGATCCGAGAGCGGGAGGACCGGCGCGGTGTCGAGCATGCAGTCCTCCGTCGCCACGATTTCGCTAGCTCGTCTAACTAGCTTGTCCATTCGTACCGTCTGCGGTCGCCGAGGACAAGCACCAGGACGGGGTTGTACATGACTAGATCTTCTTGCTACATGACTGTCTAAGCTGTGGTGCATGGACGAGGTCGCGCTGACTCGACCGGCTGCCCTCCGGCACCCGGCCGCTCCGAGCGCGCCCGGGGCCGCCGAGGTCCTCGGCGCGATGCGGGCCTTCCGCACGGCCGAGAGCGCGATGCGCCGGCGGACCCGCGGATCGATGGGCATGGGCGAGAACGATCTGCTCGCGGTCCAGTTCCTCATGCGCCGGCAGCAGGGCGGCCAGCACGTCAGCCCGAAGGACCTCGCCGCCTACCTCGGCATCTCCTCCGCCTCCACCACCGTGCTGATCGACCGCCTGGTCAAGAGCGGCCACGTCCTCCGCCAGCCGCACCCGAGCGATCGGCGCGCGATCCGGATCGTCGCGACTCCCACCTCCCACCGCGAGGTGCGCGAGACGCTCGACGACATGAACCAGCGGATGCTGGCCGCCGCCGAGCAGCTCTCCCCCGAGGAGGCCAGCGCGGTGGTCCGCTTCCTGCAGACCGTCCGCGAGATCGTCGAGATCCCCGGCGAGCAGGGCGACGTCCTCGAGGACGACGCCGACCACGAGCTCACTGTCGAGCGACGCCGCGCCTGAGCCGCTCGGTTCCGCCGCACCCTCCGCAGTCTCTGCGGAACACGCGTCCTCGGCGTCGGCGCTCCGGGCGCGAGCGGCGTCACCGTCCGTTCATCCGGCCCGGCTTGACATCGTTAGTCAAACTAGTAGACAGTCTTTCTAGCGACAGGGACAGGCTCCTGTCTTCGTGCGAACGGGAGAAGACCATGGGCAGCATCATGTACGGCACTCCTCCGGCGGCCATCGAGGTCGACGACCGGACTCTGGCCCACCTGCAGATCGTCATCATCAACAAGTTCCGCCGGGACGAGCGCTTCCTGCTCACCCTCGACGCCAGCCCGAACGCCGGGACCGGCCGCCGCGGCGTATGGATGCACCCGACCATCCCGCTGCAGTTCGACTTCAAGGGCAGCCGCCAGCCCACGATCAACCCCGAGTGGATCGAGGCCCTGATGGAGCGCGCCAACAGCGGCGCCGGTCTGCGCATCGTCCCGGAGCCCGTCGGCGCGACCGCGGTGCCGCTGCGCCGCGCGGAGCCCGCAGCCTGACGTCAGCCGACTGACGTCAGCCGACCGACGCTCGCCGCCTGGCGCCGGTCGCCTCTGAAGGACCGGACGGCGTCGAGTTCGCCGATATCTGTCGGACTCTCCGAACTGCCTCGCAAGCGCTTGACATTCCGCGCCATGCCCAGGACACAGGCCTACACTTCGAGTGCGGTCCGGGTTCGTTCCGGCGGGCTCGACCCCGTGACCGCGCGCATGACCGGATGCCGGGTAGCGAGCTCCCCCTCTCGTGGGCCCGGCATCCGGGTGCGCGGCGCACCCGAAGCGCTCCCGCGAGGCCTGCCGACAGGAGTCGGCGCCATGCTCGACACGACCACCGCCCCGCGCTCCAGCGCCGGGGCTTCCGGCACGGATCCCGATGACGTCCGGCCCGGTGACGAGTTCACCGCCGTCGTCTCCGACGAGCTCGAGTGGTGGCGCGTCGTCGCCGTGCTCGGCATCCGGGTGCTGGCGGAGCGCCTCGGCAGCGGCGACCGGCACAGCTTCACCCTCCGCTTCGTCCGCTACCGCCTGGCCGTCGCGGCCGAGGGCGGCGCCTAGGCGGCCTGTCCCGCCTGCACCGGTCGCCCGAGGCGGGCGAACATCCGGTCGAACACCCGGCGGCGGTCGAACTGCAGGGCGTACTCGCGCGCCGCGACGGCCCGCTGCGCCCGGTCCTCGGCGGTCAGCTCGAGCACCACGTGGTCCAGCAGCGCGGCGATCGTGTCCGGGGCGTCGACCGGGGTGATGAACGCGTGCTCGCCGACCGCCTCGCCGATGCCGCCGGTCAGGGTCGTGATGACGGGTCCGCCGCCCGCGAGCATCTTCTCCGCGAGCGCGATGCCGAAGGTCTCGACGAACTCCGGGCGCGGCTTGCTCGGCAGCACGAACGCCGAGCAGCCGGCCATCAGGTAGGGCTTCTCCGCGTCGCCGACGTCGTCGAGGAAGCGGATGCGGTGGGCCAGCGGCGACGCGGCCGCCAGGCGCCGCAGCTCCGCCTCCTGCGGACCGCGCCCGGCGATGACGAGCTCCCGGTCCGCGTGGACGGCGCTGCGCTCGTAGCCGGCGATCAGATCCTCGACGCCCTTCGCCTCCGTCAGCCGGGAGAGGAAGAGCACGTAGCCGTCGGTGCGCAGCCCGCGGGCGCGCACGACCTCGTCGACGACGGCCGGGTCGAGCCCGGTGTACGCGTCGGAGTCGATCGCCGGGTAGGAGATCTCGATGCGCGCGCGGCACTGCTCGGCGAAGCGGGTGCCGTGCACCGCGTCGATCCGCTCGGCCTCCTCGACGATCAGGTCGCGGGTGTACTCGGAGACGGCGACGCAGTGGTCCTGCGAGAGGTACGAGGCGAAGATGTGCGCGGCGGCGCCGAGGCGGCCCTCCTCGACCGCCCGGCGGACGACGTTCGTGACGTCGGAGCCGACCGCCTCGGCGATCGTCGTGACGTCGACCGGGAGTCCGGTGCTCCAGGCGGCGCGCAGGGCGTCCGCCACCGCGAGGGTGTGCGGGCTGAGGTAGAGGGAGAGGCAGACCGTGGGCACGCCGTCGGTGAACAGCTCGACCAGGCGGCCGACCATGCCGGCGAGGAAGCGGCCGTCCGGCACCTTGTAGTCGCCGACGGGCTCCGGGCGCTCGACGATGATGCCGTCGCTGTAGGGGAGGACGGCGTCGAGCGGCTTGAGCGGGAGGCCGGCGGCCTGGAGCCGCTCGATCGGCCAGGTGACGATCCGCACCTCGTCGAAGCCGCGCTCCAGGGCGGTCTCGGCGAGGTTGCGGGCCTCGACCGAGTGCCCGCAGATCACCGGATCCGCGCGGACCACGATGACGAGTCGGTTCTGCACGGTGTGGGCGTGCGTGCTCTGGTCCATGGTGCTCCTTCAGGGGTGATCGGTGCGGGCGGGGCGGGCGTGGTCAGGGCGTGCGGGGTGCTCAGTGCCGCGGGAACGACGGCGGGCGGTGCTCGGGGGCGCTCCCCCAGCCGGCCGGCTCGGCGCCGAGGTGCAGCGTCAGCGCGCCGCCGCGGTGCAGCTCGTCGGCGGTGATCCAGCTCGCGTCGAGCGGTGCGCCGTTCAGCTCCGCGGACTGCACGTACTGGACGGGGCCGCCCGGCACCGGCTCGACGAAGCCGGTGGTGCGCAGCTCGACGTCCGCCCCGCCCACCGCGATCGACGCCCGCGCGAAGGCCGGCGCGTTGACCAGCAGCAGCCCCTGGCCGGCGACCGGGAAGAGCCCGAGGCTCGCCCAGACGTACCAGGAGCTCAGGCCGCCGGAGTCGTCGTTGCCGGGCAGACCGCCGCGACCTGCGCCGAAGCGCTGGTGCAGCACCCCGTGCACGATCTCGGCCGTGCGGTCGGGGCGGCCTGCGTAGTGGTATGCCCACGGCGCGTCCATGTCGGGCTCGTTGTTCAGCCCCTCGAAGCGGCCGAGGGCCGCGCCCGCGAGCATCTCCGCGCGGTCCGGGCGCAGTCCCGGCTGCACGACGGGCTCGGCGCCGTAGCCGAAGAACTCGTCCAGCTGCGCGACGAAGGCGTCGTCGCCTCCGCTGATCGCGATGCGGCCGGCCATGTCGTGCAGCAGGCGGAAGGAGTAGTTGTGCCGCGTGCCCTCGTAGTAGGTCGAGTCCTTGAGCAGGCCGGAGCGCAGGTCGTAGGCGTTCACCCACTGGGCCGCCCGCTCCTCGAGCTGGTCGGCGAGGAGGTGGTCGCCGACGTGCCGCGCCACGACCGCGGTGCACCAGTAGCCGTGCGCGAGGTCGAGGGTGTGGCTGATCGGGTGCGCCTCCCCCGCCGCCAGGAACTCCTCGCCGTAGGTGCGCTTGAGGTCCTCGCCCATGTGCACGAGGGCCGCCTCCCAGTCGATGCCGGGCAGGCCGAGGCGGCAGAGATCGGCGAGGAAGGTGTGCGCGAGCGCGCTGCCCTGGCGGGAGAAGCGGTCGCTGCCCTTCGCCATCCGGTAGCCGATCGGGAAGTTGCCCTCCTCCTCGCAGATGGTGAGCAGCGCCGCGCCGATCTCGACCGCGCGCTCGGGCAGGAGGGCCGTGAGCAGCGGGAGCTGGGTGCGGTAGATGTCCCACATCGTGCTGAGGTCGAAGACGAACGGACCGTCGGTCGGCCAGAACGGGCTCTCGTCCGGCGCCAGGCAGGGCTTGATCAGCGAGTGGTAGAGCGCCGTGGCGAACACGGTCTCGCGCTCGGGCGAGGGGGTGTCCACGGCGATCGTGCGCAGGCGCTTCCGCCAGGTCTTGCGGGTGCGGTCGCGGCGCTGGTCGAAGCCGCCGGTCGTCGGCGGCACGTCGCGGTGCAGGTTCTCGCGGGCGCGCTCGGTGCCGCGGAGGGAGAAGCCCATCCGCAGCTCGACGGTCTGGCCGGCCGTGCTCGGACCGGCCCACATCAGCCCGAACGGGCGCAGGGTGGTCGGCCGGATGTGGTCGAAGTCGAGCCGGGTGCCGCCCGGCATCAGACGGCGGTCGTACCAGAGCATCTGCCGCCACTGCAGGGCGTCGCACTCGAGGTGGACGGCGAGCGGCGCGCCCTCCATGACGACCTCGCCGGCCGCGACGCCGGGCGAGACGGAGTGCAGCTGCGCGCGGAGCGGGATCGTCGCTCCGGAGGGGATCGCGAGGCCGCCGAGCGAGAGGTCGACGACCACGCGGGCGCTGCGGTGCTCGGGGAAGGTGTAGCGGTGCACGACCGAGGCGGGGCCGACGGTGAGCTCGGCGCGGATCCCGGAGGAGAGGGTCGCGGCGTAGTAGCCGGGCTCGGCGACCTCGTCCTCGATCGCCCAGCTGCGGCCGAGCTCGTCGAGCGGCTCGAGCATCGGCGTGACGCGGAGGTAGTTGTAGTACTTGCGGATCGCGCCGGTGCCGGACTGCTGGAAGTGCGTGAAGCCGGAGGCGACGAGGCCGTCCTGGATCGTCGGCGGGACGCCCTCGAGCGCGAGGTCGTAGCGGCCGTAGCCGGTCGGGTAGGCGCCGGAGTAGGAGCAGGCGGACACCATCCCGAGCGGGAAGGTCGCGCCCGGGTGCGTGTTGCCGATCTGCGGCTTGGGCGACCACCAGGTCGCCGCGAGCCCGGTCGCGTCGGGGAGCTGTGTCGCCTCGGTGCCGAGGAACGGGTCCACCCGCTCGATCACCGGGTGCCCACCCGTCCGTACCCCGCCGCCGCCATGCCGTGACGCTAGGCAGCGCGGGGGGACGCAGGGTGTCGCCCGGGTGTCGTGCGGGCGACGGGTCGGCGACCGGACGGGGCCGCCGACCCCTTGCCGCGGGCCTACGGGATCAGGCGCTCCGCGCGGTAGCGGTCGAACAGGGCCGTGAAGGAGTCGACGGTGCGGTGGTGCACACCGAAGCCGGCCAGGCGCGACTTGCTGATGTCGGTGACCACCTCGATCTGCCGGCCGAGGTCGGCGTCGGTGTGCCACCAGGAGGCGACGCGCTCGAGGTCGGGCTCGATCAGGTCGTGCTCGCGGACGAGGCGCTGCCAGACCTCGTCGGCGCCGGCCATCTGCTGCTCGAGGGGCTGCCGCTCCTCGCCGGGGCCGACGGGCTCGACGCCGAAGTGCTCGGCGATGCGCGACCACATCCAGCGCCAGCGGAAGACGTCGCCGTTGACGACGTTGAACGCCTCGTCGCGGCCCGCCTCCGACGTCGACGCCCAGAGCATCTGCTCGGCGAGGACGGTGGAGTCGGTCATGTCGGTGAGGCCGTTCCACTGCGTGAGAGAGCCGGGGAAGACGAACGGCGTGCCCTGCGCGCGGTGGATCGACGCGGCGACGGCCAGCGTGAGGCCCATGTTCATCGCGTTGCCGACCGCGTGGCCGATCACGGTGTGCGAGCGGTGCACCGACCAGGTGAAGCCGTCGCGCTCGGCGGCGGCGAAGAGCTCGTCCTCCTGCGCGTAGTAGAAGTTGGGCGCGTCGAGGCGCTCCTCCTCCTCGTGGAACGGGGTGTCGGGCATCGCGCCCTGGCCGTAGGCCTCGAACGGGCCGAGGTAGTGCTTGAGCCCGGTGACGAGCGCGACGTGCTGGAGCGGCGCGTGCGAGAGCGCGGCGAGGAGGTCGCGGACCATGCCGCCGTTGACGGCGATGTTCTCCTCCTCCGTGGCCTGGCGCGACCAGGCGGTGAAGAAGACGTGGGTCGGCTTCTCGTCGGCGAGGACGCGGGCGAGGTCCTCGGCGGAGCGGAGGTCGGCGGAGAGCGGGGTGACGCCGGGGCGCTCGGCGATCGGCCGGCGCGAGAGGGCGGTCACGGGCCAGCCGCGCTCGGTGAGCAGGTCGACGAGGGCGGAGCCGCCGATGCCGGTGGCGCCGACCACGAGGGCGCGCTGCTCGGGAGTGGGGGCCTCGGGAGTGGGGACGGTGGACGGGTCTGCTGCGGAAGTCATCCCTGAGGACAACGCGCGTCCCGGCCCGGCATTCCTGGGCGGGTCAGCCGACGGCGGGCAGCGGCTCGCCGTGGCCGTCGAAGGAGAGGCCGACACCGGCTTCGGCGCACTCCTCGGCGATCAGGTCGAGGGCGTTCCAGAAGGACGGATTGCGCACCGGCTTCCGGGCGAGGGTGCTCTGCAGTGCGGACTTCGCCGAGCGCGCCGCGTCGACCGCGGTCGAGGTGGAGGACTCGTACTGCAGCGCGTCGAGGGCGGCTTCGAACGCCTCGCGGTTCGCCGTCGCGGGGTCCGCCGCGAAGGCGTTCCACGACTCCTCGACGGGTGGGCAGAGGGCCGGGTCCTGGGCCCGGCCGGGGAGCGCGCAGGCGGTGAGGAGGAGGACGGGCGCGGCGAGGAGCGCTGCCGCCGCTCTGCATCTCCACCTCATCCGAGTGAGGGTACCGTCCGTCCGGGATCGCAGTGTCGGAGGCACGGGGTAGCGTCGGTGGGTGCGTGCTCCGTGGAAGAACCGTGAACCCGGGGCGCGGCTCCCCCGCGATGTGAAGGTCCTCGGGATCGTCGCGTTCTTCGTGATGCTGGGGTTCGGGGTCGTCGTGCCGGTGCTGCCGGTGTACGTGCGGAGCTTCGGGGTCGGCTACGTCGAGGTCGGGGCGGTGGTGTCGGCGTTCGCGCTGATGCGGCTGGTCGCGAATCCGTTCGTCGGGCCGCTGGTCGACCGGGTCGGCGAGCGCATCGTGCTGGCCGTCGGCATCGGGATCGTCGCGGTGTCCAGCGCGCTCGTCGGGCTGGCCGGCGACTACGCGCACCTGCTGCTGCTGCGCGGGGCGGGCGGGATCGGCTCCGCGATGTTCTCGGTCGCGGCGATGACGCTGCTGCTGCGGACGGCGGATCCGGAGCGGCGGGGCAGGTCGATCGGCTTCTACCAGGGCGGGTTCCTGCTCGGCGGCATGGCGGGACCGGCCGTCGGCGGCGTGCTGACGGCGATCTCGCTGACCGCTCCCTTCTTCTTCTACGCGGGCACGCTCGCGATCGCCGGGATCGTCGGGCTGGTGCTGCTGCAGCGGCCGGACCGCGAGGCCGACGCGAAGGCGGCGACCGCGGTCGCGAAGCCGATGCGCGAGGTCGCGCGCGACCGGCGGTACCAGAGCGCGGTGCTCGCGAACTTCGCGCTCGGCTGGTCGGCGATGGGCGTCCGGGCGACGCTCGTGCCGGTGCTCGTCGTCGAGGGGCTGGGCGACGAGCCGGCCTGGACGGGCATCGCCTTCGCCATCGCGGCGGTGGTGCAGACGATCGCGCTGGCGCCGGCCGGGCGCTTCGTCGACACGGTCGGGCGTCGGCCTGCGCTGATCGGCGGGTTCGCCGTCGCGGCCGTCGCGATGCTGGCGATGCCGCTGGTGCACGAGCTGTGGCTGCTCATCGCGCTGCTCTGCGTGTACGGAGCGGCGGCCGCGTTCATGGGGACGGCGCCGGGCGCGCTCGTGGGCGATGCGGCGGGCGAGCGCGGCGGCAAGCCGGTGTCGTTCTTCCAGGCGGCGTCGGACCTCGGCGGGGTCGTCGGGCCGCTGCTGGCGGGGGCGCTCGCGGACGCGGCGTCGCCGACGGCGGCCTTCGCGTCGGCCTTCGTGCTGCTCGGGCTGACCGCGGTGGTCGGACTGCGCGTGCCGCGGCGCTGAGCCACGCGGGATCTCCTGGGAAGAGACGCCCGCAGGCAGGCTGGTCGAGTAGCTGCGGAGCGGCGTATCGAGACCCGCCGTGACCAGCAGGCCGGGTCTGCAGACCTCCGTCGGACGCCGGTGGATCTCGATACGCCCGCTGCGCGGGCTACTCGATCAGCCGGGACGAGGGCACGCCGGTGAGGCGTCCCGCACTGGTCGAGGCGTCCAGCAGCACCTGGACGCCTCGACCGTCCGAGGACGTCTCGGCGCGAGCGGGGTCAGGTGTTGCGGCCGCGGGCGTCGACGGGCCAGGTGGTGGTGCTGCCGTCGGCGAGGAGGACGCGGTAGTCGTCGGCGAGGTTGACGGCGACGCAGACGTGGTTGGGGGCGATGCGGATCCGGGTGCCGAGCGGGAGGTCGACGCCGGTGATGGTGGCGTGGTGCTCCGAGAGGACGGTGATGCGGGCCTCGGGGTGCTCGAGGAGGCGGCCGAAGCCGGTCGAGGCGGCACCGCGATCGGAGGAGAGCACCTTGCTGCCGGCGTCGGCGATCAGGTGGTCGTCGCGGCGGGCGACGATCGTCGCCAGCACGGTGACCGCGATCGACTCCGGGCCGATGGTGCCGATCTCCCACTGCTGCGCGTCGCCCAGCGCCGAGACGCCCGGCCGCAGCTCGGTGAGGACGCCGGCGTCGGCGAACTCGAGGGACGGAGTCGAGCCTCCGCTGATCACGCGGGCCGGGACTCCGGCGCCGGCGAGCGAGGCCGCGGCGGCGCTCAGCGCGGCGGCCTCGTCGCGGGCCGCGGCGCGGCGGCCGTCGAGGGCGTAGCTGTGGCCGGGGAAGGTGAAGACGCCGACCACGTCGAGCCCGGCCTCGGCCGCGGCGGCGGCCACCGCGCCGGCCTCCTGCGGCGGCACTCCGCTGCGGTGGTGGCCGGAGTCGACCTCGACGACGACCTCGAGGCCGGCGGGGATCGCCGCGGCGAGCCGGCGCGCCGACTCCGCGGAGTCGACGCCGACCCGGACCCGCGCCCGCTCGAGCACGCCGCGCAGCCGGGCCGCGCGCTCGGCGTCGAGCCAGAGCGGATAGGCGATGAAGAGGTCCTCGACACCGCCGGCCGCGAGCACCTCGGCCTCCGACACGGTCGCGACGGTGAGGCCGACCGCGCCGGCCGCCAGCTGCCGCCGGGCGATCTCGATCGACTTGTGGGTCTTGGCGTGCGGGCGCAGCGCGACGCCCCGATCGCGGGCCGAGCGGGCGGTGGCCGCGATGTTGCGGTCGAGGACCGCCTCGTCGAGCACGAGCGCGGGCGTGGGGACGCTGTCCGGAATGCGAGGCACGGGGCGATCATAGGGCGGCTCTCCTCTACGGTGAAGGAGACGACGAGCGGCGGGGGGCGGCGACTCGACCGAGCCGGAGACCCGAAGGAGCGCCGCATGCGCGAGCAGGAAGCCCGATCCCACCACGAGGAGTCCGCGGCGCGCGCGGCCACCTTCGGTCAGGGCATGCTGACCGCGACGTACGCGCTCCGGCACGAGAAGGGGCTCGACGTCGTGTTCCTGCTCCGCGGCACCGGCCCCGACTTCCTGATCGGCATGGGCGCTGCCTCGGACGACTTCCGCTCCGTCCTCTCCATCGGCCTCGACAGCCGCGACGGCGTGCTCCGCACCACCGCGAGCCACACGATCGACGGCCGCCGCCGCGGCGTCCCCGCGCGGGTGGTCTACCGGAGCGACGGAGCCCTGGTCGTCGAGGCGAGCCCGCTGCCGCTGCGCGACCGGCCCGCGTCGCTCAAGTGCTGGTCGTTCGTCCGCTCGGGCGAGGAGGAGCACTACTCCGACGTCGTCGGCTTCGTCGCGCCGTCGCTCGCCACCCTGCCGCCCGTGCCGCTGAAGACGCGGCCGCGGGCTCAGGCGCGCCGCTAGGGTCCGTCGGACCGGAGACCGCCGTCGCGAGCACTCGGGATCGCGTCCGACAGGCCCTAGGGTGTGGTCAGGCCGGTCCGCCGCCGGTCGCCCGCGCCCGACGGAAGGCCGAGCTCCATGGATCCCGACGACTCCCCGACCCTCGAGCAGGCGCCGCCGCAGCGACGGATCGTCACCACCCGCACCGGCGCCGTGGTCGCGGTCGGCGTGCTCGGCGCGGTGATGCGCACCGAGGGTGCCATCTACGGCACTGTGCTCTCGATCACGCTGATCGCCGTCGGCTGGGACAAGGACACGGACCTCGACGTCCTGCTGTTCCTGCTCGGCTCGGTGACGGTGTTCTGGGTCGCGCACCTCTACTCCGGGACGATCGCGCGCCTGCCCGAGTCGGATCCGACTCCGCGCACCGTGCTCGCCGCCGTGCGGGACACCGCCCGGCACTCGATCGGGATGATCGCCGCGATGGTCGTGCCGGCGCTGCTGCTCGCGCTCGGGCCGCTCGGGGTGCTGGACGAGTGGACGGCGTACTACCTGGCGCTCGGAGCGGGTGTCGCGATCCTCGCGGCGCTCGGCTACCTGATGTCGGCGCGGCGCGGCAGCTCGTGGAAGCGGCGGGTGCTGAGCACGCTCGTGACGACGCTGCTCGGGTTCGTCGTGGTGTGGCTCAGCACGCTGGTGCACTGAGCTGCTGATGCACTGAGCTGCTGGTGCACTGAGCTGCTGATGCACTGAGCCCTCGACGTGCGACGGGCGCGGCTGCCAGGCTGACGGGATGACCTCTCAGCCCTCCGCGCTCCGCCCCTTCGGCCCGTCCGGCGCCCTGGTGACCCGGCTCACCCTCGGCACCTCCTGGAACCCCGACCGCGTCGGCGCGCTCGACACGGTGCCCGCGCTCGAGCGCGTGCTCCACTCCGGCGCCGACCGCGCCGTCTCGGTGATCGACACCTCCAACGAGTACGCGCTCGGGCACAGCGAGCGGCTGATCGGCGAGGCGCTGCGGGCCCGCGGCGGGGTCCCGGAGGGGATCACCGTCGTCACGAAGCTCGACCGCGACCCGGAGACCGGCAGCTACTCGGCCGAGCGGATGCGCCGCAGCCTCGATGAGAGCCGCGAGCGCCTGGGCATGGACGTGCTGCCCCTGCTCTACCTGCACGACCCGGAGCGCATCTCCTACGACGAGGCCTTCGCCGAGGACGGCCCGGTCCGCGCGCTCGTCGCGATGAAGGAGGCCGGCGTCGCGCTCTCCATCGGCATCTCGGGCGGGCCCGCGCCGATGCTGCACCACTACGTCGACACCGGGCTGTTCGACGCGGTGATCACGCACAACCGGTTCACGCTGGTCGACCGCTCCTCCGAGGAGCTGATCGACGCCTCCGTCGCGCGCGGCGTCATCGTGGTGAACGCCGCGGTCTACGGGGGCGGGGCGCTCGCGCGCTGGCCCGAGCCGGTCCGCAGCTACGCCTACGCGCCCGCGCCGCAGGAGATCGTCGACGCGGTCGCCGCGATGGGCGAGGCCTGCGAGCGGGCGGGCGTGCCGCTGGCCGCCGCCGCCCTGCAGTTCTCGACCCGGGACCCGCGGGTGACGACGACGGTGGTCGGCGCGACGAGCGCCGAGCACTACGACGCGTTCGTCGCGGACGACGCGCTCGACATCCCGGACGCGCTGTTCGAGGAGCTGGAGTCGCTCGCGCCGCCGAGCTCGGTCTGGCAGGAGGCGCCCGGGGCGACCTGGCCGCGCTGAGCGACGGCGCGGGGACGGCCATCGCGCGACAGCGGGCATACCCGGGACGCTCCGTCGGTTGGCCCTGAGATGACCGACGCACCTCGCACCACCACCGACTCCCCCGCCCTCTTCCAGCCGCTGACCCTCCGCTCCCGCACGGCGCGCAACCGCGTCTGGGCCGCGCCGATGTGCCAGTACTCGGTGGAGGCGCAGGACGGCGTGCCGACGCCGTGGCACCTCGTGCACCTCGGCTCGCTCGCGCGCGGCGGGGCGGGGGTGGTGATCGTCGAGGCGACCGGCGTCGTGCCCGAGGGGCGGATCAGCCCCTGGGACACCGGGCTCTGGAACGACGCGCAGCAGGCGGCCTGGGCGCCGATCGTCGACTTCGTGCACGGGCAGGGCGCCCTCGCCGGCATCCAGCTCGCGCACGCGGGCCGCAAGGCGTCCACCTACCGCGAGTGGAGCGGGCGCGGCTCCGTCCCCGTCGACGAGGGCGGCTGGGAGACCGTCGCCCCCTCCGCCGTCGCGTTCGAGGGCTACGCGGTGCCGCGGGCGCTCGACGCCGAGGAGCTGCCGGGCCTCGTCGAGGCGTTCCGCGCCTCCGCCCGCCGTGCCGTGGACGCGGGCTTCGACGTGATCGAGCTGCACGCGGCGCACGGCTACCTGCTGCACCAGTTCCTCTCGCCGCTCTCGAACCACCGCGAGGACGCCTACGGCGGATCGCTGGAGAACCGCGCGCGGCTCCTGCTCGAGGTCGTCCGCGCGGTGCGGGCCGAGATCGGCGAGCTGCCGCTGCTGGTGCGCTTCTCCGCCACCGACTGGGCCGAGGGCGGCTGGACGCTCGAGGAGACGATCCGGGTCTCGGAGTGGGCGCGCGACGAGGGCGTCGACCTCTTCGACGTCTCGACCGGCGGGCTCGTGAAGGGCACCGACATCCCGGTGGCGCCGCTCTACCAGGTGCCGTTCGCGCGCGAGGTGGGCCGGGCGACCGGCGCTCCCGTCGGGGCGGTCGGGCTGATCACGACGGCCGAGCAGGCCGAGGGCGTGGTGGCCGGCGGCGACGCGGACGTCGTGCTGCTGGCGCGCGAGCTGCTGCGCGACCCGCACGCGCCGTCGCGGATGGCGCGCGAGCTCGGGGCTCCGCTCGGTCTGGTGCCGCCGCAGTACGCACGCGCCTGGCGCTGAGACGACGAAGGGCCGGGGGCGTCACCGCCTCCGGCCCTTCACATCGTTCTGCTACTTCTCGTCCGCCTCGCCCTCGGAGTCGCTCGGGGCGTCCTCCTCGGGGTTGAAGTGCGAGTCGCCCGAGACGCCCAGGGCGATCCCGTCCTCGGAGTCGGGGATGGTGCCCTCGGTGCCGAGGCCGCCGTCCTCAGGAGTGCCGGTGTCCGGGGTGCTGTCGTCCGACATCGTGGCTCAGGCCTCGACGTCGCCGCGCCAGGCGCCGTCCGGCGAGCCCTTGGACTCGATGTACTCCTTGAAGTTCTTGAGGTCCTTCTTGACCGCGTGGCTGCCGGCGCCGACGAGCGAGCCGACGGTCTCGAGGAAGCCCTCGGGCTCCCAGTCGAGCTGCACGGTGACGCGGGTCTCGGTGTCCGAGAGCTTGTGGAAGGTGACGACGCCGGCGTGGTCGGTCTCGCCGCCGGTGCTGTTCCAGGCGACGCGCTCGTCGGGGTGCTGCTCGGTGATGTTGGCCTCGAACTCGCGCTCGACGGGGCCGACCTTCACCTTCCAGACGGTGAGGACGTCGGTGACCTGCTGGATGGACTCGACCTCGTCGAGGAACTTGGGGAACTCCTCGAACTGCGTCCACTGGTTGTACGCGACGGACACGGGGACGTTGACGTCGACGGTCTCGATGATCTGCGACACGGTAGTGCTCCTTGATGTCTCACTCGGTGTGCGGCAGGCCGCTGCTGCGGTCGCCTCCCTCGACGGTAGAGGCGAGCCGCCTGGGAGTTCACGTGGTTGCGGCTGGACGCAGACGTGGTACAACCCGGGAGCGACGGCCGCATGCTGGTCGAGCAGCCGCGGAGCGGCGTATCGAGACCCGACGTCTTCAGGACGGTGGATCTCGATACGCCCTCTGCGAGGGCTACTCGATCAGCATGAGGCGCGGGTCAGTCGTCGGTGCCTACGTAGCGGTAGGCGGTGAAGGTCGGGGTGCCGGTCGTCGCGGAGAGGCCGAGGACGCGGCCGGTGAAGGAGGTGGCGGTCTCCGCGGTGAAGGAGCGGCCGTCGATGCGGGCGAGGGTGCGGGAGACGCCGCCGGCCTCCGCGCGGAGGACGAGGAAGTCGCTCGTCATCTGGCCGGGGCCGAAGCCGACGCCGCCGTCGCGCTCCGACTCCAGCATCAGCGTCACCGGGCCCTCGGGCAGCTCGGCGGTCCACTCCTGCTCGAAGGAGGGGATCACGGCGCGGGCGGTGACCCGCGTGCCGGAGCCGGTCGACTCCGCCTCGACCGACGCGAAGGTCGTCTCGTCGTAGCGGACGGCCAGCCCGCCGACACCGGCCGAGACGTCGACCACCACCGAGGCCTGCATCGTCTGCGTGAGCTGGCGGCGCCCGACGAACGTCGGCTGCGGGTGGCGCAGGGTGCGCCCCTCCCCCGGCAGCGACAGCCGGCCGTCCGCCACGGTGGCGAGCGCGCTCGGGAGGCGGCGCACGCCGATCCAGCCCGCGTCGAGCGGCCCGGAGAAGTCGACGTCGTCGCGCAGCGGACCGCGCGGCGCGAGCGCGACGGGCTCGGCGACCGGCCAGCCGTCCACCCAGGACACCCGGGTGACGAAGGTCTCGCGGCCGAGCGCCGAGAAGGCGCGGGTCGCGCCGCGCGGGCGGACACCGAGCAGCACGATCAGCGTCGAGCCGTCGGGGCCCTCCACCAGGTCGCCGTGGCCGGTGTTCTGCACCGGGCGGGTGGTGCCGCGGGCGGTGAGGAACGGGTTGCCGGGCGCGGTCTCGAACGGGCCGGTCGGCGCGTCGCTCCGGGCGATCGAGACGCCGTGGCCGCGCTCCGTGCCGCCCTCGGCGATGAGGAGGTACCACTGCTCGCCGCGCCGGTACAGGTGCGGCGCCTCCGGGAAGCCGCCGCCGGTGCCCGACCAGAGCGAGCGCGGCTCCTCCAGGATGCGGCCGGCCGCGAGGTCGACCCGCACCTGCTGGATGCCGAGGTGCGCGCCGGCCTCCTCGCCGCTCAGGATCAGGCCGGAGTAGGTGACGTACGCGGTGCCGTCCTCGTCCCAGGCGAGGTCCGGGTCGATGCCCTGCAGCGGACCGCCGTCGGCATCGGTCAGGACGGTGCCGTCGCTCCACTCGCCGGCCGGGTCCGCCGCGGTGAAGACGACGGTGCCGACTCCCGCGGGGACCGAGACGATCACGTGGAAGAGGCCGTCGTGGTGCCGGATCGTCGGCGCCCAGACGCCGAGGCCGGTGGGCACCTCCTCCACACGGATCTGCTCGGCGCGGGTCGCGACGTTGCCGACGTGCTCCCAGGTCTCGAAGTCGGTGCTGCGGTACACGGGGATGCCGGGCAGGTACTCGAACGTCGAGGTGACCAGGTGGTAGACGCCGTCGACGCGGACGACGCTGGGGTCGGGGTTGAAGCCGGGGATCAGCGGGTTCGGGAACGGGGCGCCGACCCCGCCCTGCGCGACTCCGCCCGGCACGACGCCGCCGCTCACGCGCGCAGCTCCAGCTCGGTCACCAGCGGGACGTCCTCGAGCGAGGTGCCGAGGCGGATCGTGAACGCTCCGGCCTCGTACTCCCAGCCGTCGTTCCACGTGGCGAGCAGTCGCGTCGGCACCGTGACGGCGATCTGCGCGCTCGCGCCCGCCTCCAGCGTCGCGCTCTCGAAGCCGACCAGCCAGCGCACCGGGCGCTCGACGGCGGAGTCGCGGCGCTCGGCGTAGGCCTGCAGCACGACCTTGCCGGCGCGCTCGCCGGTGTTGATGACGTCGACGAGGAGCGCGACGTCCTCGCCGTCGCGCACGGGCTCGGGCGTCGAGACCGAGACGAGCTCGAACGTGGTGTAGCCGAGGCCGTGGCCGAAGACGTAGGCCGGCTCGACCTCGCTGCGCAGCCAGGCGCGGTAGCCGATGTGGATGCCCTCGTCGTAGTGCAGCTCGCCGTCGGTCGGCAGCGTGGAGAGGACGGGGACGTCCTCGATCGCGACCGGCCAGGTGGTGGGCAGGCGCCCGCCGGGCTCGGCGCGGCCGAGCAGGACGTCGGCGACCGCGTCGCCCATCTCCTGGCCGCCGAAGTAGCCGACCAGCACGGCCGCGACCTCGTCGCGCCACGGCAGCAGCACCGGGGCGCCGGCGTTGACGACCACGACGGTGCGCGGGTTGACCGCGGCCACGGCGCGCACGAGCGCGTCCTGCTGGCCCGGCAGGTCGAGGGAGCTGCGGTCGTAGCCCTCGGACTCGACCGCGGAGTTGGTGCCGACCACCACGAGGGCGACGTCGGCGTCGCGGGCGAGCGCCACCGCCTCCGCGATCAGCTCGTCGGCCGGGGTGTCCTCGGGCTCGAGGCCGTAGGTGAAGCCGAGCGCACCCTCGAGGTCGCCCTCGGCGTGCACGATGTCGTACTCGATCCGGATGTCGACGGGCGTGCCGGCGGTGACGGTCAGCGGCGCGGAGACCGACGGCGGGGCGAGCAGCGCGGCGCCGAGGTCGGAGCCGACGGCGGCGAGGGTCTCCTCGAGGAAGAGCGCGCCGTCGACGTAGACGCGGGCGGTGCCGGCGACGGCGAAGCCCAGGCGGACGGTCGCGTCGGCGGCGGGGGTGAGGATCGTCGAGAACTCGACCCGGGCCGAGGCCGCGATCGGGGCGGTGCCGCCGAACCAGACCAGCGAGGTGGCACGGCGGTCCTCGACGAACAGCTCGGCGCCGTCCTCGGCGAGGAAGCGGACGCGCTGGCCGGGCTCGCCGGTGACCGGGTTGGTGATCGTCTCGAGGACGAGCGGGGCGACGCCGTCCTGCACGACCGCGCCGAGCGCGTAGTCGACGCGGGCGTGCGGCAGGGCGGCGCGGACGCCGTCGAGCGGAGTGACGACCTTCTCGGGCAGGACCGTCGCGGATCCGCCGCCCTGGGTGCGCGCCTCGCGGGCGTTGTGGCCGATCACGGCGACGGAGGTGAGCGCCGAGGCGTCCCAGGGCAGCTCGCCCTCGTTGCGCAGCAGGACGCTGCCGGCCGCGGCGGCCTCGCGGGCGAAGGCGCGGCCGTCCTCGACGAGCACCGGCTCGGCGACGGCGGGGGCGAAGCCCTCGAGCGCGCCGACGCGGGCGGCGAGGCGGAGGATGCGGCGGACCTTGCGGTCGACGACGGACTCCTCGATCGAGCCGTCGCGGACGGCGGCGACCAGCGCCGCGCCCCACGGACCGTCGGGGCCGGGCATGACCAGGTCCTGCGCCGCGCGGGCGCTGTCGACGGTGCGGACCGCGGTCCAGTCGCTGATGACGACGCCGTCGAAGCCCCACTCGCTGTTCAGCGGGGTCTCCAGCAGGTCGCTCTCGGTGGCGGTGGTGCCGTTGATCGAGTTGTAGGAGCTCATCACCAGCCAGGCACGGGTCTCGACGATCGCGCGCTCGAAGGCGAGCAGGTAGAGCTCGCGGAGGGCGCGGTCGCCGACCCGGACGTCGACCGTGAAGCGGTCGGTCTCGGAGTCGTTCGCGATGTAGTGCTTGGGAGTGGCGCCGACGCCGTTCTCCTGTACGCCGGCCACGTAGGCGGCGGCGAGGTCGGCGGTGAGCACCGGGTCCTCGCTGAAGCCCTCGAAGTGGCGGCCGCCGAGCGGGGAGCGGTGCAGGTTGATGGTCGGGCCGAGGACGACGTCGACGTCCTTGCGGCGCGCCTCGACCGCGGCGGCGGCGCCGTAGCGGCGGGCGATCGAGCGGTCCCAGGAGGAGGACAGCGCGGTGGCGGAGGGCAGGTTGAGCGAGGGCGAGCGCTCGTCCCACACCTCGCCGCGGACGCCCGACGGGCCGTCCGAGACGAGCATGCGGCGCAGGCCGATCCTCTCGATCGGCCAGGTGGTCCAGAAGTCGCGGCCGGTGAGCAGCTGCACCTTCTCCTCGAGGTCGAGGC
The DNA here is from genome assembly GCF_004011135.1 of Rathayibacter festucae DSM 15932. Lineage (NCBI taxonomy): Bacteria > Bacillati > Actinomycetota > Actinomycetes > Micrococcales > Microbacteriaceae > Rathayibacter > Rathayibacter festucae. The sequence continues at coordinate 2,807,290 of NZ_CP028137.1, forward strand.
GCCCGATCAGCTCGGTGAGCAGGGCGTCGGCGTCGGGTCCCTCGGCCGGGATGCGGGGAGCAGTGGAGGTGTCGGTCACGGTGACTCTTTCTCTCTCGGGAGGCGACGTCGTCGTCCCTCAAAACCTAGCAGCAGTAAGTTTCTGACGGTGCGCCCCGCCCCGGCCCCTTCCGCGAGATGCCACTTATGAGCGCGACACGCCGTGCGATCGCGTCATAAGTGGCATCTCGCGGGGAGGGGAGGGACGCGCGCGCGTCCGGGGGGGGCGGGCGTCAGGGGTGGGCGGCCACGAAGGCGCGGCGCTCCTCGCGGCGGGTGGCCTGGCGGACCGGGTCGGCGACCGGGGCCGCCAGGAAGAGGCGCTGGGTGTAGGCGTGCTCCGGGCGGGAGGTGACCTGGTCGCCGTCGCCCCACTCCACGATCTCGCCGTGGTACATCACGGCGACGCGGTGCGAGAGGTGCCGCACGACGGCGAGGTCGTGCGAGACGAAGAGGTACGCGACTCCGGTGCGCTCCTGGATCTCGGTGAAGAGATCGAGGACGCGCGCCTGGGTGGAGAGGTCCAGCGCCGAGACGGGCTCGTCGCAGACGATCAGCCGCGGCTCGAGGGCGAGCGCCCGGGCGATCGCGATCCGCTGGCGCTGACCGCCGGAGAACTCGCGCGGCAGGCGGTCGGCCGCGGACTGCGGCAGCCCCACCTGGTCGAGCAGCTCGCGCACCCGCTGGGAGGCGACCTTGGCGTCGACCTTCCGCACGGTGAGCGGCTCGACCAGGATCTGCTCGATCGTCAGCGACGGGTTGAGCGAGGTGTACGGGTCCTGGAAGACGACCTGGATCTCGGAGGAGAGCCCGCGGCGCTGACGCCGGTCGAGGTGCGCGATGTCGCGCCCGTTGTAGAGGATCTCGCCGCCGGTGACCGGGGCGAGCCCCAGCACCGCGCGGCCGAGCGTGGTCTTGCCCGAGCCGGACTCGCCGACCAGGCCGACGGTCTCGCCGGGGCGGATGTCGAGCGAGACGCCCTTGAGCGCCTGGAACGGCTTCGCGCGGAAGCCCTTGCCCGGGTACTCGACGACGACGTCCTTGACGTCCAGCAGCAGCTCGGAGGGTGCGGCGGGTGCGGCGCTCATCGGCTCGACTCCTTCACGGCGGTGGTGGCGACGAGCGGACCGCGGGCGGGCCCCTCCTCGAGGATCGCGTCGAACAGGGCGCGGGTGTAGGGGTGACGGGGGTCGGCGAAGATCGAGCGCACGGGCCCGGTCTCGACGATCCGGCCGTCGCGCATGACCGAGACGCGGTCGCACAGGTCGGCGACGACACCGAAGTTGTGCGTGACGAGGATCATGCCCATGTTCAGCTCCGACTGCAGCTCGCGGAGCAGGTCGAGCACCTCGGCCTGCACCGTGACGTCGAGCGCGGTGGTCGGCTCGTCGGCGATCAGCAGGTCGGGGTCGCAGGAGACGGCGCCGGCGATCAGCACGCGCTGGGCCATGCCGCCGGAGACCTCGTGCGGGTAGGCGTCGAAGGTGCGCTGCGGGTTGGGGATGCCGACCCGGGCGAGCAGGCCGAGCGCCCGCTCCTTCGCCGCCGCCTTGGAGAGGCCGAGGCAGATCCGCATCGGCTGCACGAGCTGCGTGCCGATGGTGAAGGACGGGTCGAGGTTCGACATCGGCTCCTGCGGGATGTACGCGATGCGCTTGCCGCGGAGCTTCGTCATCTCCTTCTCCGACAGGTGCGCGAGGTCCTTGCCGTCGAAGACGATCGAGCCGCCGGTGATCCGGCCGCCCTCGGGCAGCAGGCGCAGCACCGACCAGGCGGTCTGCGTCTTGCCCGAGCCGGACTCGCCGATCAGGCCGTGGATCTCGCCGCGGCGGACCGCGAGCGACACGTCGTGCACGACCGTCTTCACCGAGCCGTCGTTCTGGCCGTAGCCGACCGAGAGGTTCGTGACGCGGAGGATCTCCTCGGCGCTGCGGGCGCCGGCCTCCTCCTCGTGCACGACGGTCTTGGGCGCCGCGGCGTCCTCGTCGAGCATGGTCTGGACGCCGATGGTGGACAGGCTGGTCGGCACCGTCGCGGGCGCCGAGGCCGACTTGCGCTTCTTCGAGCGCTTGGCTCCGGAGGCGCTGCGCTCGAGCTCGTCGCGCATCGCGTTGCCCAGCAGGGTCAGCGCGATGGAGGTGAGCGCGATCGCGAGGCTCGGCCAGAGCATCAGGATCGGGGCGTTGAAGACGTTGGAGAAGCCGTCGTTGAGCATCGACCCCCAGGTGGGGATCGACAGGTCTCCGAGGCCGAGGAACTCGAGTCCGGCCTGGATCGCGATCGCGATGCCGGCGACCAGGGAGGCCTGGATGATGACGGGAGCGCGGACGACGGTGAGGATGTGCCGGGCGATGATCCGGCCGTTGCTGAGTCCGGAGACCCGGGCCGCGTCGACGAAGAGCTCGCCGCGCACCGCGGTGACGGAGGCGTAGACCAGCCGGTGGAAGGCCGGCGAGAGCAGGACGCCGAAGATGGCCATCGAGAGCCACATCGACGGGCCGATGACGGCGCGGGCCGCCAGCAGGACGACGAAGCCGGGCAGCGCCATCACGAGGCCGGAGGTCCAGGCCGAGACCGAGTCGAACCAGCCGCCGAAGTAGCCGGCCAGCAGTCCGCTGGTGACGCCGATCACGACGGCGACGGCGAGCGCGACCAGGGCGCCGGCGAGGCTGAACTGCGTGCCGAAGAGCAGGCGCGAGAGGACGTCGCGGCCGGCGCTGTCGGCGCCGAGCAGGTGCGCGGCGCCGGGCTCGGCGAGCACGTCCTGCAGCGAGGCGCGGTTCGGGTCGGCCGGCGCGAGCAGCGGCGCGAAGATCCCGGAGAGGACGACGATCGCGAGGAAGACGAGCGAGACGAGCCCGACCGGGTTGTGCAGCAGGCGGCGGAAGAGGTGCGTGCGGGCGGCGCGCTCCTCCACTCCGACCGACGGGGTGCTGGCGGGCAGCGGAGTCGTGGCGGTCATGAGAGTCGCACCTTCGGGTTGAGCCAGCCCTGGAGCAGGTCGATGAGCAGGTTGACGATGACGACGATGATCGCGGTGATCAGCACGAGGCCCATCACCAGAGGGATGTCGCCCTGGGTGGTCGCGGTGACCGCGACCTGGCCGAGACCGGGGATCGCGAAGATCTGCTCGACGATGACGGCGCCGCCGAGGAGGCCGATGAACTGCACGGCGAGGACGGCGAGCGCAGGGCCGCCGGCGTTCCGCAGCACGTGCTGGAAGACGATCCGGTTCGCGGGCAGGCCGCGCGAGCGCAGGGTCCGCACGTAGTCCTGGCGGAGCGCGTCGATGACGGAGCCGCGGACCTGCTGGGCGACGCCGGCGATGCCGCCGATCGCGAGGGCGATGATCGGCAGGGTGACCGTGGCGATCCAGCCCGAGAACGAGTCGGTGAGGTTGACGTAGCCGGTGGGCTTGAACCAGCGGAGGTTGATCGCGAAGACGGTGACGAGGCCCAGCGCGATGAGGAAGCCGGGGATCGCGAAGCCGAGGATCGACACCAGCTGCACGAGCTTGTCGGCCCAGCCGCGGCGGACCGCGGCCCAGACGCCGAGCACGACCGCGACGATCGCGGAGATGATCGTGGCGCCGATGACCAGGGAGAGCGTGACGGTGACGCGGGTGGAGATGGCGGTGGTGACCGCCTGCCCGGTGAACCAGGAGCTGCCGAGGTCGCCGGTGACGGCGTGGCCGAGCCAGCCGAGGTACTGCGACCAGATCGGCTGGTCGAGGCCGAGCTGCGCGGCGCGCTGGGCGACCGCCTCCGGCGTCGCGTTCTGCCCGAGGATGCGGCGGGCGATGTCGCCGCCGCCGAGATAGAGGAGTGCGTAGGCGACGACGGAGATCAGCACCACGAGGATGATCCCCGAGACGACGCGTCGCAGGATGAACCTGGTCATCAGTGGTCCTTCGAACGGAGGAGGGCGCGGGCCTGATCAGCGGATCGGTGACGCGCGGAGAAGAGGGAGCGGGGGCCGGCCGTGAAGCCGGCCCCCGCTGATCCGGATCAGGCCGGGGTGATGTTCCAGAGGTACGGGTAGGCGTTGCCCGTCTGGGTCTCGACCTTGGTGTTCGCGTCGGTCACGAAGCTCGACTGCTGGCGGTACCAGGGGGCGAACCAGGCGTTCTCGACCGTGTAGGCGTTGACGGCCTGGACGGCGGCGGCGTAGCCGGACTCGTCCGCGGTGCGGACGGCCTCGATCAGCGTCTCGAGCTCGGGGTCGGCGTTCTTGAAGGGGTTGAAGATCGCGTTGGGGCTGAGCTCGAAGTTGATCAGGGCCCAGTCGGGGTCCTGCTGCAGCGTGAGCCAGGTCGCGGCGTACTTCGGGGCGAGGACGTCGGCGATGAAGTTGTTGCCGGCGTCGGTGTAGGTGACGGTGATGCCGACCTCGGAGAGCTGCTGCTGGATCAGCGTGAAGGTCGAGGAGCCGATGAGCGAGCTCGAGGGCATGTTCAGCTCGAAGCCGTCCGGGTAGCCGGCCTCGGCGAGCAGCTCCTTGGCCTTCTCGGGGTCGTAGGGGTAGTCGTCGTCGAGCGACTCGTCGTAGCCCTCGGAGGAGGTCGGGAAGATCTGCGTGGTCGGGGTGCCGTAGCCCTGGCCGATGGCCTTCAGCAGCGACTCCTTGTCGAACGCGTAGTTGATGGCCTGGCGGACGCGGACGTCCTTCAGGGCCGGCGCGATGGTGCCGTCGCGGTCGAGCAGCAGCAGACCGGTCCAGTTGAGCTCGAAGGCGTTGACGGTGAAGCCCGACGCCTCGATCTCCTTGAGGTCGTTGTTGTCGACCGTGTTGGCCGCGTTGACCTGACCGCCCTTGATCGCGTTCACCAAAGCGGTGGAGTCGCTGTAGACGTTGATGTTCAGGTTGTCGTAGTGGACCGAGTCCTCGTCCCAGTAGCCGTCGCGCTTGGTGAAGGCGTAGGAGGTGCCGATCACGGTCTTGGCCGCGTCGAGCTCGTAGGGGCCGGAGCCGACCGGGACGGTCTGGATGTCGGCGGACTCGAAGGCGGAGGGCGCCTCGACGAGGCCGGCGTTCTGGGTCAGGTAGAAGAGGAACGTCGGGTTGGCCTGCTTGAGGGTCACCGTGACGGTCGAGGCGTCGGTCGCGACCGCGTCGGCGAGGTCGGCCATCTTGTTCGTGTCGGGCGAGTTGCCGTCGCGGAAGCGGATCAGGTTCTGCGCGACGGCGTCGGCGTCGAGCGTCGATCCGTCGGAGAAGGTCACGCCGTCGCGGATCTTCAGGGTGAGGACCGTGTTGTCCTCGTTGTAGGTCCACTCGGAGGCGAGGCCCTCGGTGATGGTGCCGTCGGGCTCGGCCCGGAGCACGCTGTCGTAGACGGCCTGCATGTAGGGCGACTCGTTGGCCCAGTACGAGTCCGCCGCGGCGAACGTCGACAGGGTCTGGATCGCACCCAGCGTGAGCGTCTCGCTCGAGCCGCCGGAGGCGCCTCCGCCGGAGTCGGCCGCGCAGCTGGTCAGGCCGACCATCGTGGTGACGGCGATCGCAGCGGCCGCCAGCCTCTTCCATCGGAACATCTTCGGTCTCCAGGTTCTCCCGGTTCTCCCATGAACCGGTGCCGAGGAAGCTAACACGAAAAACAGACGACCCCTAGGTTTTTGAGAGAAAAACTTCGGCCCGTTAGGTTTTCGTGATTCTCGTGACCGTTCACATCCGGGAGCGCCTCCGGAACTGTGCTCTGACGGGGGCGTCTCCGAAAGCCGAATCCGCCCGGGGTTTTTGACTAAGAAACCTCAAAGGGTTAGGTTTCTCGCACCGGAGGCTCCGTGCCCCCTCGCAACGATGCGCCTGGAGGCACTTCATGGCACTCCCCACCTCTCCCCCGCGGCGACCGCGCGGGCAGTACGCCAAGACCGCCGCCCGGCGCGCCGAGATCGTGGCCGCGGGCCTGGAGGTCTTCTCCGCGAGCGGCTACCACGCCGCATCGCTGCGCGAGATCGCCGAGAAGGTCGGGCTCAGCCAGGCCGGCGTGCTGCACCACTTCGCCAACAAGTGGGAGCTGCTCTCCGCGGTGCTCACCCTCCGCGACGACCACTCGATCGTCCGGGTGCCCAGCGGCGACGCCGTGCCCGGGATCGACACCGTCCGCGCGCTGATCGACCTGGTCGCCTACAACACCGAGATCCCCGGCCTCGTCGAGCTGCAGTGCGTGCTCTCGGCGGAGGCGACCCACGCCGACCACCCGGCGCACGCGTACTTCGCGAACCGCTACCGCTTCATCGTCGACCTGTTCACCGGCGCCTTCGGCGACATGCTGACCCGCGGGCAGCTGGTGCCGGGCGTGGATCCGCGCAGCGCCGCGATCCGCGTCATCGCGACCATGGACGGGCTGCAGGTGCAGTGGCTGCTGCAGCGCGACGCCCTCGACATGCAGGCCGAGTTCCGGCGCACCGTTCAGACCCTGACCACCGTGGAGGTGTGACCGTGGGCTTCTCCCGCGAATCGACCCTGGCCGCCGTCCTCGACCACGGGGAGGCGGGCGACGTCGTGCGCCGCTTCGTCCCGGGTGTCGTCAACTCGCCGCTGCTGGTGCAGCTGCGCTCCGCTCCTGTCGGGCTCGTCGTGGGGATGGACCCGCTGCTGAAGTCGGACCCCGAGCGCGAGGCCTCGTTCTGGGCGGCGCTCGACGCGGTCGACGACTCCGGAGCGGCGGCGCCGCGGCCGGAGCGGGTGGCCGTGCTGCCGCGCGCGGACTACGAGGGCGAGGACGTGGCTGTCGCGTCCGCGGTGGTGCGACCGGTCGCTCCGGGCACCGTGTGGGCGCCGGCCGAAGTTGTCGTCGACGGGCCGTCGCACGGCAATCCGTTCGTGGACGTCGAGTTCTCGGCGGAGTTCTCGCTCGGGGCCGAGACGGTGCGGGCCGGCGGCTTCTACGACGGCGACGGGGTGTACCGGGTGCGCTTCCTGCCTCCTGCCGCCGGCGTCTGGAGCGTGACCACCGCCTCCACCGCGCGCTCGCTCGACGGGCTCACCGCCTCCGTGACCGTGGAGGCCGCCCTGCCCGGCGCGCACGGGCCGGTGCGGGTCGCCGACACCTTCCACTTCGCGCACGAGGACGGCACCCGGCACCTGCCGCTCGGCACGACCGCCTACGCCTGGACGCACCAGACCGAGGCGCTGCAGGAGGCGACCCTCGCGACGCTCGCGGAGGCGCCGTTCACCAAGGTGCGGCACTGCGTCTTCCCGAAGGCGTACCTGTACAACACCAACGAGCCGGAGCTGTACCCGTTCGAGCGCGACGGCGACGGCTGGGACTTCGACCGGCCCGTGCCCGCGTTCTTCCGCCGGCTGGAGGAGCGGGTCGCGGATCTCGACGCGCTCGGCATCCAGGCCGACGTGATCCTCTTCCACGCCTACGACCGCTGGGGCTTCTCGGACATGGGCCGCGCGGCCGACGACCTCGTCACCCGCTACGTGGTCCGGCGCCTGGCCGCCTCGCCGAACGTCTGGTGGTCGCTCGCCAACGAGTACGACCTGCTCTGGTCGAAGAGCGTCGACGACTGGGAGCGCCTCGCCGCGCTCGTCGTCGCCGAGGACCCGGTGGGCCACCTGCTCTCGATCCACAACTGCTTCGGCTTCTACGACTACTCCCGGCCGTGGATCACGCACGCGAGCGTGCAGCGGATCGACGTGTACCGGACCGCCGAGAACACCGACGCCTGGCGCGAGCAGTGGGGCAAGCCGGTCGTGATCGACGAGTGCGCCTACGAGGGCGACATCGACCAGGGCTGGGGCAACATCACCGGCGAGGAGATGGTCCGGCGGTTCTGGGAGGGGGCGATCCGCGGCGGCTACGTCGGCCACGGCGAGACGTACCTCAACGACCGCGAGGAGCTGTGGTGGTCGAAGGGCGGCGAGCTCGTCGGCGACAGTCCGGCGCGCATCGCGTTCCTGCGGCGGATCACGGCCGAGATGCCGGACGGGCGGATCGACCCGCTGCCCTCGGACTGGGACGCGCCCTGGGGCGGGGGCGGCGGCGTGCAGCTGGTCTACTTCGGCTTCAACCGGCCGCGGTTCCGGCAGATCGTGCGGGACCCCTCCGACTCCTGGATCGTCGACGTGATCGACACCTGGGGGATAACCGTGTCGCGGGTGCCCGGGGTGTTCTCCGGGTCGTTCCGGGTGGAGCTGCCGGCGCGGCAGTTCATGGCCGTGCGGCTGACGCGGGTGGTGTCGTGAGCGGGGGCGTGGGCGCGGGCGCGGGCGGGGACGCTGGCGCGGGCGTGGGCGCGGGCGCGAGCGGGGACGCGAGCGGCGTCATGGGCGCTGGTGCGGGCGGCGTCGCGAGCGGCGTCATGGGCGCTGGTGCGGGCGGCGTCGCGAGCGGCGTGCCGCCGCGGGTGCGGGTGATCTCGGACAACGACTACTCCGGCGACCCGGACGGACTGGTGCAGCTCGCGCAGCACGCGCTGTCGGAGTCGGTCGAGCTGGCGCTGGTCGTCGGCTCGCGGCTGCGGCCGGGCGACCCGTTCGATCCCTCCAACCGGACCGCGGACAACGCGGCCACGGCGGCGCGCGAGGTGCTCGCGCACTGCGGGCGCCCGGACGTGCCGGTGGTGGCGGGGTCGAACACCGCTGACGGGAGTGTCGTGTCGGAGGCGGCGCGCGCGATCGTCGCGGAGGCGCTGCGGGACGACCCGCGGCCGCTGTACCTCTGCGCCGGCGCCGGGCTGACCGAGGTCGCGGCGGCCTTGCGCCTCGAGCCGTCGATCGCGTCGCGAATGACGCTGGTCTGGATCGGCGGACCGGAGCACCCGGGCCTGGCCGTCCCTCCGCCCGGCGCGATGCCGATCGAGTACAACCTGCTGATCGACGTGCCCGCCGCCGCGGAGGTGTTCGCGTCGGCCCTGCCGATCGAGCAGTTCCCGCGCGACGCCTACCGGCAGCCACTCGCCTCCGTCGCCGAGCTGCGCGTGCGGATGCGCACCGCCGGCGAGCTCGGCCGGCACCTCTTCGACGCCCTCGACGGCGTCTTCCGCATGGGCGTCGCGCACGGCCTCAGCTTCGGCGAGACCTACGCCCTCGGCGACAGCCCGCTCGTCCTCGCGACCGCCCTGCTCTCCGCCTTCGAGCCCGACGCCTCCTCCAGCCGCACGGCACGCGTGCCCCGCCCCTCGATCACCCCCGACGGCCAGTACGGCCCCCGCGCCGGCGACGGCCCCGACCTCCGCGTCTACACCCACGTCGACACCCGCCTCCTCCTCGAGGACCTCTACGCGAAGCTCGCCCTCCGCGCCGCGGACGCCTGACCGCGGCCGCGCCGCCGCCCACGCAGCGGCACCCCCATGCTGGTCGAGTAGCCGCGCAGCGGCGTATCGAGACCCACGCCCGCTAGCGCGCCGGCCTCACGCCCCCGCCCCTGCCACGGCGGATCTCGATACGCCCTCTGCGAGGGCTACTCGATCAACAAGAAGCACATGCTGGTCGAGTAGCCGCGCAGCGGCACCCCCATGCTGGTCGAGTAGCCGCGCAGCGGCACCCCCATGCTGGTCGAGTAGCCGCGCAGCGGCGTATCGAGACCGACGCGTCCGAGCGCCGGCCGCACGTCTCGGGCTGGATCCGGCTCGCGGTTCGCCACTTTCTGCGGTTCTGAGCCGGCGGGACCCGCAGAAAGTGTCGAATCGCGACGAGCGGCGCCCGCGATCCGGCGCGAACGGTCGTCCGCATGCGCGGCGGACGACCGTTCGTGACGGGTGGGCGGGGGCAGCGCGGGTCAGTGCTGCGGGTCGCCGCCGAGCTGGCCGATGGGGGGCAGGGGGCCGCCGTCGTCGGCGCCGGTGCGGCGCCAGCGGGCGACGGCGTTGCCGAGGTGGTAGATCACGAGGGCCGCGGCCGCGCCGAGGACGATGCCGCCGAGCTCGAAGCCGCCGGAGCTGAAGGAGAAGCCGGCGATCGCGATCACGAGGGAGACGGCGGCGGTGTACTGGTTGACCGGGCGGGAGAAGTCGACGCGGTTGTCGATCCAGATCTTGATGCCGATGACGCCGATGAGGCCGTAGAGCGCGGTGGTCGCTCCACCGAGGACGCCGGCGGGGATCGAGTTGAACACGGCGCCGACCTTGGGCGAGAGGCTGAGCAGCACGGCGGTGACGCCGGCCACCCAGTAGGCGGCGGTGGAGTAGACGCGGGTCGCGGCCATCACGCCGATGTTCTCGCCGTAGGTGGTGGTGCCCGAGCCGCCGAACGCGCCGGAGACGGTGGTCGCGATGCCGTCCGCGATCAGGGCACGGCCGGTGTGCTGGTTGACCGAGGAGTCGGTCATCGTCGCGACGCCGCGCACGTGTCCGACGTTCTCGGCGATGAGCACGAGCACGACGGGCAGGAACATCGCGATGCCGGACCACGTGGATCCGGACGCGAAGTCGGGGAAGCTGAACGGCGGCAGGCCGACCCAGGCGGCGTCGGCGACGGCGGAGTAGTCGATCTCCTGGCGGATCAGCGCGACGACGTAGCCGATCACGACGCCGACGAAGATCGAGACGCGGCCGAGGAAGCCGCGGAAGAAGACGCTGCCGAGGATGATCGCGGCGAGCGTGACCGTCGCGGTGACCGGCGCCTGCTGGAAGCTCGACCAGGCGGTCGGGGCGAGGTTGAAGCCGATCAGCGCCACGATCGCGCCGGAGACGGCCGGGGGCATCAGGCGGTCGATCCAGCCGAGTCCGGCGAACTGCACGACGAAGCCGACGAGCGCGAGCAGCACGCCGACGGCGACGACTCCGGCGAGCGCCGACCCTGTGCCGCCGACCGCCGTCGCCGCGGTGACCGGAGCGATGAAGGCGAAGCTCGAGCCGAGGTAGCTGGGCAGCTTGTTGCGGGTGATCAGGAGGAACAGCAGCGTGCCGACGCCCGAGAAGAGCAGGGTCGTGGCGACGGGGAAGCCGGTGAGCACGGGCACGAGGAAGGTCGCGCCGAACATGGCGACGACGTGCTGGATGCCGATCGCGACGGTCGCGGGCCAGTTGAGCCGCTCGGCGGGGCCGACGACGGCTCCGGGCGCGACGGTGCGGCCGTCGCCGTGCAGGGACCAGATGGGCATGGGGCTCCTCGGCGGGAAGGGGATGGGGGCGCTTCAGAGTAGCGAGGCGGCGGGCGGGCGGCGGCGCCCTCCCGTGACGCAGCCGGGAGCCGGGTCGGCGCGCCGGTGAAAGAACGGCGGGCGTGCCGGACAGGAGGGAGCATGAGGCACATGCCAGCTCCCCTCGCGGGTCCCGACCGCTTCGCCGCGCTCGCCGGCGTGGTCGCCGACCCCGTCCGCCGCTACCTCTGGCGCCGCACCGACGAGGCCACGGCCGACGACGTGCTCGCCGCCACCCTCGCCGTGCTCTGGCGCCGCGTCGCCGACGTGCCGGAGGACGATCCGATCGCCTGGTCGATCGGCGTCGCCCGGCTGCAGCTGCAGAACGCGCGCCGGATGCAGCGCCGCCAGGTCCTGCTCACCCACCGGATCGCCGTGGTCGACCCGCCGCAGGAGGTGCGCGACCCGGACGGGCCGTCCGCCACCGACGACGCCGTGCGCTTCGTACTCTCGCGGCTGCGCGAGTCCGACGCCGAGCTGCTGCGCCTGTGGTCGTGGGAGGAGCTGGACGCCCGCGGGATCGGCGAGGTCCTCGGGATCACGCCGAACGCCGCGTCGATCCGGCTGCACCGCGCCCGCCAGCGCTTCGCGGAGCTCTACGAGAGCCGCGCCGCCCAGGACCCGACGACCTCAGAAGGAGGAGCACGATGACCGCGATCGAGGACTCGGAGCTGCGCCGCCTGGTGCGCTCGACCGACCCGGCGGAGGGGCTCGCCCCGCTCACCCGCGCGCAGCTCGCCGAGCACCGGGAGCGGGCGATGGGCGGGCAGGCGACGGGCGGGCCGGCTGTGGGCGGGCAGGGCACCGACCCCGGCGACTCCGACCCCCACGACTCCGACCCCGCCGCCGTCCGCCGCCGCCGCTCCCCCTGGCTGATCGTCGGGGTCGGCGCGCTCGCGGTCGGCGCCGCCGCGTCGCTCCTGCTCCCCTTCGCCCTCGGCGTCACCACCGGCGGCTCCGCCTCCGCGCTGCGGCTGCCCGCGACCGGCGGGCCGATGGACCAGTGCGCCCCGGTCACCGCCGAGGCGCTCGCTCCGTCGCAGCTCGCCTTCCGCGCCGAGGTCGCCTCGATCGACGACGGCACCGTCACCCTGCGCGTGATCGACCGCTTCGCCGGCGACGTCGGCGACGCGGTGACGGTGACCCAGGCGGCGGAGTCGGCCGTCGACGGCGCCCCGATCGTCTTCGAGCGCGGCATCGACTACCTGATCGCCGCCGACGGCGACACGATCCTCACCTGCGGGCTGAGCGCGGCCGACTCCCCCGAGCTGACGAGCCTGTACCGGGAGGCGTTCGCGCAGCGGTAGTCGCCGGCCTGAGGCGGTACGCGGCGGCCTCAGGCGAACAGCCCGAGCACCCACCCGAGCACGAGCGGGCCGAAGGCCACGGCGAGCACCCCGAGCCCCAGCACGAAGCCGACGAGGCTCACGCGGGCGCCGCGCAGCGTCTCGTCCGCGCTCAGCCGGCTCCGGGCGCCGAGCGCGAGCACGATCGCGACGACGGCGAGCGCCGACGCGAGCAGCGGGACGCCGACCAGCAGCGCGCCGAGCACCGCGACGCCCGCACTCGCGATCGCGCGGGAGTCGACCGGTCGCGGAGTCGTGCGGGGATGCTCGATCATGCTCCGAGCCTCGCACAGAGCGGCGGACCGGGGCGAGCACCCGCCCGGTCGCACGCGCACCCCCTCGGTGGCAAGGGGCTCTGCAAACGCCAGGAGCGCGGCGGAGGGTGGGAACACCGACGATCCTTCTGGAGGCAATGGTGTACTTCCACGTTCAACGACTCATCAACGACATCGAGCAGGACGAGCCGGATCCGGCCGCCGCGAACGCGCTGCAGGAGGGCCTCGGCGGGCAGTTCGGCGAGATGCGCACGATGATGCAGTACCTCTTCCAGGCGATGAACTTCCGCGGCGCGGACGCGAAGCCGTACCGCGACCTGATCCAGGGCATCGGCACCGAGGAGATCGGCCACGTCGAGCTCATCGGCACGACCATCTCGCGCCTGCTCGACGGCTCGCCGCGCTACCAGGGCAAGCCGACCGACCCGCTGGACACCCCCGGTGCCGGCGGCGCGACCCCGCTGAACATCGCGCTCGACACGGGCAACATCCACCACTACCTCGTCGGAGCGCAGGGCGCCCTGCCCGTCGACTCGGTCGGCAACCCGTGGAGCGGCAGCTACGTCTACAACTCGGGCAACCTCGTGCTCGACCTGCTCTACAACCTCATGCTCGAGTCGACCGGGCGCCTGCAGAAGTGCCGCATCTACGAGATGACGCAGAACAAGACCGCGCGCTCGACGATCGCCTACCTGATCGTCCGCGACCAGGCGCACGAGAACGGCTACGCGAAGGCGCTGGAGACCCTCGGCATCGACTGGAAGAAGACCCTGCCGATCCCGAAGACCAACGCCGAGAAGTTCCCCGAGGTGAAGAAGCTGGTCGACCTCGGGCTGCAGAGCAAGCAGTTCACCTTCGACCTCGAGGGCGCGTCCGAGGCGGGCAAGATCTTCCGCGGCGCCTCGCCCTCGAACGACGGCACCGACCTCTCGGCGAACGAGCAGGCCCCCGAGGGCGTGCCGTCGACGATCGCGCCGGAGCGCTTCGAGGAGTTCTCGCCCGGGCTGGACCCCGAGCTGCTGAAGCTCATCCAGACCACCGCCGAGATGGAGCTGGACGAGATCACCTCGTTCTACGGCCCCACCGCGAAGTAGCACGACCCCTCCGGTCCCGCGCGGTCGCTTCCGCGCGGGACCGGTCCGTTCCCAGGAGACAGGCCCATGCCGACCTTCCGGTTCCTCGAACCCCACCGCGTCGCGGGCGTCCCGCTGCGCGAGCTCGGCGACGGACTCGCGCTGATCGGCGACGGCGACGTCCTGATCCGCAGCGTCACCCTCGCGCACCGCGAGATCTCCCCCGGCGCGCTCTTCGCCGCGCTGCCCGGCCGGCGCCGGCACGGGGCGGACTTCGCCGACGAGGCCGCCGCGGCAGGAGCGGTCGCCGTGCTCACCGACGAGGCCGGGCTCGGTGCCGCGCGGGCGAGCGGCCTGCCGGTGCTGGTGTCCGCGGATCCCCGGGCCGCCCTCGGCGGGATCGCCGCCCGCGTCTACGGCACCGACCGCGACCGCCCCCAGCTGCTCGGCGTCACCGGCACCAACGGCAAGACCAGCACCGTGCACCTGCTCGACGCGGTGCTGCGCCGGCTCGGCGTGCCCTCCGGCCTCAGCTCGACCGCCGACCGCCGCAGCCGCGACACCGTCGTCGCCAGCCGCCTGACCTCGCCCGAGGCGCCCGAGCTGCACGCACTCCTGGCCCGGATGCGCGAGGACGGCGTCGAGTCCGCCGCGATCGAGGTCAGCGCGCAGGCGCTCATCCGCTCGCGGGTCGACGGCCTCGTCTTCGACGTCGCCGGCTTCACCAACCTCAGCCACGACCACCTCGACGACTTCGGCGACCTCGGCAGCTACCTCCGGGCGAAGCAGCGGCTCTTCCGCCCGGACCGCAGCCGGCGCGGCGTCGTCGTCGTCGACACTCCGGAGGGGCGGACGGTCGCCGCGGAGGCGGAGGTCCCGGTCGTGACCGTCGGCGCCGCCGCGGAGGCCGACTGGCGCCTGGACGTGCTCTCGCTCACCGCCGACGCGACCCGCTTCCGCCTGACCGCGCCCGACGGCTGGACCCTCAGCACCTCCGTCCCGCTGATCGGCCGGCACATGGCCTCCAACGCGGCGCTGGCGCTGGTGATGCTGATCCAGGCGGGACACGACCGGGACGCCGTGGCCCGGGCGGTCGCCGACGGCATCGACGTCGCCGTCCCCGGCCGCACGCTGCTCGTCTCCGGCGAGGCCGGCCCGCGCCTCTACGTCGACTTCTCGCACACCCCTGACTCCGTCGCCCGGACCGTCGACGCCCTCCGCGAGGTCACGCCGGGCCGGGTGCTGGTGATCCTCGGCGCGGACGGCGACCGCGACCCGAGCAAGCGCGCGCCGATGGGCCGCGCCGCCGCCGAGCGCGCGGACCTGCTGATCGTCACCGACCACCACCCGCGCTTCGAGGACCCCGCGCGGATCCGGCGGGCGCTGCTCGACGGCGCCCGCGACGGTCGCTGCGAGGTGCAGGAGATCGCCGAGCCCGCGCAGGCCGTGCGCGCCGCCGTCGGCCGGGCCGGGGCGGACGACTCGATCCTCTGGGTCGGCCCGGGCGACACCGACTACCGGGTGGTGCTGGACCAGGACCTGCCGTACTCGCCGCGCGCCGATGCGGCGCTCGCCCTCGCGGAGGCGGGCTGGGCGGTCTGAGCCGCCGGCGCCCGCGGGCCCGTGCTTGACTGGCCGGGTCGTCGCGACCGGAGGGGGTGCAGGTGTTCTCCTCCCTCCCCGTGCGCCGGGTGCAGAAGCACCCGTCCGCGCTCGAGTCCGTCGTCTGGCCCGCGACCCTGCCGCCGGTGCGCCAAGTGCTCGACGAGGGCTGGGACCTCGGCCCCGTCTCGGTGATCACCGGTGAGAACGGCTCCGGCAAGTCGACGCTGCTCGAGGCGATCGCCCTCGCCTACGGGCTGAACGCCGAGGGCGGCTCGACCGGCGCGATGCACTCGACCCGCGTCTCGGAGTCGGACCTCTCGCAGCAGCTGCAGCTGGTGCGCGGGGCCGGCGCCTCGAAGCGCGGCTTCTTCCTCCGCGCGGAGACGATGCACGGCTTCTTCACCTACCTCGAGGACATCGGCCTCGGCGACGCGGACTACCACGAGCGCTCCCACGGCGAGTCGTTCCTCGACATCGTCGTGAACCGCTCCCGGATCCGCGGGCTGTGGCTGCTCGACGAGCCGGAGTCGGCGCTCTCGGTCTCGGGCTGCCTGGCGCTGATCGGGCAGCTGCGGTCGCTGGTCGCGGGCGGCTCGCAGGTGATCCTCTCGACGCACTCGCCGGTGCTCGCGGCGCTGCCGGGCGCGGACCTCTACGAGCTCGGCGAGTGGGGCCTGCGCCGCGCGGAGTACGACGACCTGGACCTCGTGCGGACCTGGCGCGGCTTCCTCGGCGACCCGCAGCGGTACCTCCGGCACCTCGACTGACCGGGTCCGCGCACAACATCAGCTGAGAAGGGTGGGCCTCCTCTGTGGGGGGAGGGACCCCCTTCTCAGCTGATGTTGTGCAGCGCTCACCGGCAGGCCGGCGCCGTCAGGCCGTTGAAGGCGAAGCTCTCGCCAGGATGGGCGGGCCGGATCGACGTGCGCAGGTGCTCGAAGGCGGCCTGCGTCGTCTCGCCCGCTCCGGCCGTCGCCGCGCACTGCAGCGACGACGAGGCGAAGGAGTCGACGACCGGGCCGGAGCCGTCGGCAGCCTCCGCCGCGATCTCGGCGCCGATCGCGTAGCCGCTCCCCCGGCCGGTCAGCGCCGTCATCGTGCCGAGCACTCGCGGCCAGAGGACGGTGTCGCGCAGCGAGCGCGGGGCGGACTCCCCCGGCGACCCCGTCAGCTCGACGTTCAGCACCGCGCCGTTCAGGCGGACCGTCGACTCCCGCACCCCCGAGAAGGAGCCGTCGATCTCGCGGGCGAGGCGGACGATCTCGTCGGCCGGGCGCTCCTCCTGCACGCGGATCACGGCGGCGCCGCGTGAGTCGGTCGCGGGCTGCTCGATCGTCCAGTCGAGGTCGCCGCCGGTGATCGCGGAACGCTGCTCGAGGAGGAGATCGAGCGCGTCGAGTGCGGTCGCCGCACTGGTCGGGGCGAGGACGATCGCGAGGACGCGGTAGGACTCGACCGTCCGCACCGAGAGGCTCCCGTCGATGCCGCGGCGCAGTCCGTCCCAGGCCTCGACGGGTGCGGTCCGATCCCGCAGATCCGCGATCGTCAGGGAGTCGTCGCCGGCCCGCAGCACCAGCTCGCTCGAGCGCCGCCCCGCCGGAGCCGTGCGGAGCGCCGCGTCGATCGCCTCGGACGCCGTGGCCGCGACGGCGACGAGGCGCTCCGCCGGGCAGTCCTCCCGGGCGGTGACCTCGACGTCGAAGACCGCCTGCTCACCGCGCACGGGGAGCGGCGCCGGCCGCCAGTCCGCCCTCGCGCTCTCGACGCAGTCGTCCGCCGACAGCGCCCGCTCGAGCCCCTCCGCCGGACCCGTGCCGGTCGCGACGACCGCGACCGCGATCAGCACCCCGGCGCCCGCGAGCGCCCGTCCCCGTCGTCCCACGCCGATACCCCCGTCTCTGCTTGCTGCCGTGCGGTCGAGGTGACAGTATCGACATTCGATACGAAACGCACGACTTTCGATACGTCCGGCCACGCTGCCGACGGACCTTCCGACCCAGGAGCCCCGCATGCCCCGACCCGTCCTCCTCGCGCTCCGCACGCTCCTGCTGGTGCTGCTGCTCGGCTGCGTGCTCGTGCAGCTCGCCGTCGGCCCGGTCGCCCGCGAGGCGCTCGACGGCGGGCCGGTCGACGCGGTGCTCGTCGCCGTCGTGGTCGCCGGGCTGCTCTGCGTCGAGGCCGTGCTGATCGCGGTCTGGCGGCTGCTCAGCCTGGTCCGCGACGACACGCTCTTCGCGGGCGACCACCGCTCCGACCTCTGGGTCGACCTCGCCATCGGCGCGTTCGTCGCCGGTGCGGTGCTGGCCGTCGTCGGCGCCGTCGCCTCGCTCGCCGCGGTGCCCGCGCCCCTGCCCGCCCTCGCCTTCGGTCTCGTCGCCGTGGCGAGCGCCACCACCGCGCTGATCGTCGTGGTGATGCGGCGCCTCCTGCACCTCGCGGTGGCGCAGCGCAGCGAGCTCGCCGAGGTCGTCTGATGGCGATCGTCCTGCACCTCGACGTCGAGCTCGCCAAGCGCAAGATGTCGGTGACCGACCTGGCCGCCGCGGTCGGCATCACCACCGCGAACATCTCGATCCTCAAGAACGGCCGCGCCAAGGCGGTCCGCTTCTCCACCCTCGACGCGATCTGCGCGGTCCTCGACTGCCAGCCCGGCGACATCCTGAGTCGCGTCCCGGATGAGGAGGGGAGCGATGCCGAACTCGTCGGCGGCGCCGCCCGCTGAGCGACCGGCGCACCTCGACCGCCGGATCTTCGCAGCGGGGGCTTGGCAGCTCGTGGCGGTCGTCCTCCTCGGCGTGCTGGGGCCGATCGCCCCCCTCTACCGCGTCGCCGGCACGAGCGGGCAGGAGGCGCTGGCCTGGGGAACGATCGTGGTCGGCGACGTCGTGCCGTCGCTGCTCGGCATCGAGCTGGTGATGCTCGCCGGCGGTCCGATCTGCCTCCTGGCCGGCTGCATACTCCCCGGGATCCCGCGGGAGCCGTCGAGGGCCAGGACCGCCCTCGGCGTCCTCAGTGCCGTCCTCCTGATCGTCTGCGTGCCGTGCGCCGTCTTCTTCTCGCTGCTGTTCAGCACCAGCACCTACTCCGTCCTCCCGTCCGCGAGCGACGACGGCTGCCGCGTCGTGGTGCGCGAGTTCGGGTTCCTCCGCGCGGCGGGCGGCTCCCTCGGCCTGGTGCGGCCGGGCTCGGTCGTCGCGGAGTGGGTCGAGGACTACTCGGCGTCGGACGGCTATCAGCCCTTCCGCGCGGGCAGCTACGAGCTGCGGTGGAGCGGGGAGACCGCGCGGCTGCGCGTAGGACTGACCCCCGCCGACCCGGTCTCGCTGGATGGCGACGGCCTGCTCGACTGCTCCCGCTGAGAGCGCTCCCTCCGCACCCCTCGAAGGGGGACATCGGGCGCGCTCGATCGTCTCCGTGCCGAAACAGCCGCGCAACATCCGGCTCCGAGACTGGGGAGGCTCCAAGCCCCCTCCCACTCGATCCGAAGGTTGTCGCTTGTCCACCACCCCCTCGTTCCGGAGGGTCGTCCGACTCTCCGCCGCCACCGCCCTGTGCACCGGACTCGCACTCGGCACCGCCCTCGCCGCCCCCGCGGCGCTCGGCGCGACCACTCCCCCCGTCGACGCGGCCGCCCCCGCGGTCGTCGACCTGAGCATCACCGACGCCCTGGCGCTCCTGCAGTCCGGCGCGACGACGTCCGTCGCCCTGACCCAGCGCTACCTCGACCGCATCGCGGCCTACGACGACCCCTACGGCGACCAGCCCGGACTCGCCGCGGTCATCCTGGCCAACCCGGACGCGCTCGCCACCGCGGCCGAGCTCGACGCCGAGCGCGCGGCCGGCACGATCCGCGGACCGCTGCACGGCATCCCGATCCTGGTGAAGGACAACTACGCCACGTTCGACATGCCCACCACCGCGGGCAGCGCCTCGCTGCACACGTACCAGACGAAGCTCGACTCGACGGCCGTGCAGCGCCTGCGCGACGCCGGCGCGATCATCCTCGCGAAGACCAACATGGCCGAGTTCGCCTGGCACGGCACCTACACGCTCAGCTCCGAGCGCGGCCGCACCAACAACCCCTACAACCAGGCGAACAGCGCCAGCGGTTCGAGCGGAGGCACCGGCGCGGCCGTCGCCGCCGGCTACGCCCCCGCGGGCCTCGGCACCGACACCTGCGGCTCGATCGTCGGACCGAGCGCGCACCAGAGCCTCGTCGGCTACCGGCCGACCATGGGCCTGACCAGCGTCACGGGCATCGTCCCGCTGTCGCCGCGCCAGGACGTCTCGGGCCCGATGACGACGACCGTCACCGACGCGGCCCTGCTGATGGAGGTGCTGGCGGGCTACGACCCGACCGATCCGCTGACCGTCATCGCGGACCAGCAGGACAGCTCGACCTACGTCGAGGGCCTCAGCGACACCGCCCTCGAGGGCAAGCGCATCGGCTACGTGCGCTGGGACTACGAGGAGGACCCGGCCCGTCCGGGCCTCGCCGAGACCACCGGGCTCGTCGACCAGGCCGTTCGCGACCTGGCCGCCCAGGGCGCCGTGATCGTGCCGGTGCCGACCTTCACCCGCGAGTTCGTGTCGGAGACGCTGGTGAGCGGCGGCTACCTCGACCTGCGCCCGGGTATCGACGCGTTCTTCGCGGACACCGAGGCGACCTGGCCCGAGGGCCTCGCGGGTCTCACGGAGCCGGCCGACGCGCTGACCTTCTCGGACGTCATGGCGGACGGGAAGACCTCGCTGCTGCCCGACGACGTCGCGTTCTTCAACAGCAACGCGGACATCCCGAACCCCGCGTACGACGCGGCGATCGCGGCCCAGGACGCGGGCAAGCTGGCGATGGACCAGTTCTTCATCGACAACGACCTCGACGCCCTGGCCATGCCGACCAGCGCGACGGCGGCGACCCCCGACTGGGCGGGCACGACGTTCTGCGACGTCGGCGCGAACACCGGCGTCCCGACGGTCTCGCTGCCGGCCGGCTTTACCTCGACCGGAACCGCCGCCGGCCTCGAGCTGGCCGCCCCGCGCAGCCAGGACGCGGCACTCCTCGCGATGTCGTACGACTACGAGCAGGCGACGCTGAATCGCGTCGCCCCGGCATCGACCCCGGAGCTGGCCGCCGCGCCGACCCCGGAGCCGACGGCCTCGCCCACCGCGCCGCCGGTCGAGCCGACGGCGGAGCCCACCGTGGCGCCGACGGCGGAGCCGACCGTGGCGCCGACCGCTGAGCCGACCGCGACCGCCGGTCCCGTCGCTCCGGCGCCGACCGCGACGCCCAAGCCCACGGCGAAGCCCGGTGCCGCTCTCGCGCACACCGGGGCCGAGGGCACGACGGGGCTGGCCGCGCTGGCCTTCGCCCTGATCGCCGGCGGCGCGGGCGCTCTCGCGCTGACCGCGACGCGCAGGCGCACCGCCCAGAAGTAACCACCGCACGGCAGGCGGGGTCGGCGGGTTCCGCCGGCCCCGCTTCCGCGTCTCGGCCACGCAAGAGCTTCCGCGGCTCGGGCGGCGCTCCATGCTGATCGAGTAGCCCGCGCAGCGGGCGTATCGAGATCCACCACCGCCGGAAGACGAGTCTGCAGACCCTCCCTGCTGACAACGCCGGGTCTCGATACGCCCCTCCGGGGCTACTCGACCAGCATGATCTGCGGGCGTCCCTTCGGCATGCAAGCGGGCTGCGGCCCAGCGGCTCGGCCGGCGCCGCCCCCTGCTGATCGAGTAGCCCGCGCAGCGGGCGTATCGAGATCCACCACCGCCGGAAGTCGAGTCAGCAGATCCCGCACGCTCAGGCGGCCACCGCGACCGGCTCGATCCGCGCCCGCGGCGCCCAGCCGACGGCGATCGCCGCGACCGCGAACGAGACCTGCCCGACCCACGGCAGCACCGCGGACACGACCGACGCATCGCCCCCGCTGGTCGCGAACGAGTCGGCGATGGACATCCCGATGCCGAAGCCCGTGAAGAAGCGGAAGAAGATCGCCGCGCCGACCAGCGACAGCATCACGATCACGAGCCGCCGCGGCGTGAGGGCGTCGCCCGCGCGGTGCACGGCGAGCGCCGCCACGAACAGCGCGGGCACCGTCCAGAAGGCCGCCCAGATCGCGGTCGCGACGAGCGTGCCCGTGATCGAGAACCCGTCGCGCTCGGCCAGCAGCCGGTAGATCGTGGCGAGATCAGTGCCCGGCACCTTGGTGAGCGGGTTCCAGACCAGCAGGTCGATCCCGCCGACCACGACCACGGCGACGACGAGCGCCGCCCCGCCCAGCGCGATCGGCACCCGCCGCGCCCGCGACGCGGTCCGGTGCTCCCACGCGATCGGCCGCGTCCCGCCGATCACCGCGACACCGGTCGCCAGCCCCGCGCTCGACACCAGGAAGCCCAGGAGCGGCAGCCACCACGGCGCCCCCGGCACCAGCACGCCGCCCGCCACCATCGCCGGCCCCGCGATCGCCGCGAGCAGCGACACCCGCGCCGTCCGGGTCTCGGCGGCGCGCGCGGCCCCCGCCATGTGCGCGGCGCCGACCAGCCCGACGACGAGCGCCAGCCCGATCAGCACTCGGCCCGTCGCCTGCATCACCGTGAGCACCCCCGCGGAGACCCCCTCCGGCACCACTCCCCCGCCGGTCAGGTACCCGCCGATCAGGATCACCGCGGCCGCCGTCAGCAGCCCGAGTCCGCGCCGCGCCAGCCGCCGGGGCCGGAGGAACCGCGGCTCTCCCGAATGCACCGGCAGCCCGCGGTCGAGGGTGGCGCTGAGCACGAGCGCGCCGAGCACGACGTCGCGGCGCCGCAGCCCCGCTTCGTCCGCACCGGCGACGTCGGCCCGCCACTCCTCGAGGTAGCGCTGACGGGCGAGCGGCGGGAGCAGAAGGGCCAGGAGTCGCAGCAGCAGGTCGATCACGCCCGGGCCTCCGCCCCGGAGAGCCGCACCGGCCGTGCCGCGGCGGCCTCGAACCGCGCGACGGCGGTCGCCGCCGCCTGCGCCCCCTCGCTCGTCAGCTCGTAGAGTCGGCGCCGCGGACCGCTGCGCTCGGTGTCCGCCTCCCACGCCGACGACACCCAGCCGGCCCCCTCGAGCCGCTCCAGGATCGGGTACACACTGCCTGCCGGACGCCCCGTGCCCTTGATGACGAGCATCCCCCAGGTCGGCCCGGAGGCGTCGAGGAGCGCGCGGAGCACGTCCGCGGTCGCGGCGGTCATACGGCTGAGCGGAGTCATGCGCCGAGGCTACCTATATAGAGATAGGACGGTCAACCGCGCGCCTGCGATACTCGCGGCATGACTGCCTACAACCCCGCCGCGTATCCCGAGCCCACTCCCGGCACCGGCCCGCAGCCCCCGAAGACCGGCAACGGCCTCGGACTCGCCTCGCTGATCATCGGCATCGTCGCGCTCGTCGGAGCCGTGATCCCGATCGTCAACTACGTCTCCGGCTTCGTCGCCTTCGTCGGCCTGGTGCTCGGCGTCATCGCGCTGTTCCTCAAGGGCAGGAAGAAGGGGACGGCCATCGCCGGCACGATCCTCAACGCCCTGGCGATCGTGCTCGCGATCATCCTGGCGATCGTCTACACCGCCGGCTTCGCGAGCGGCATCTCGAACGCGATCGCGACCGCGCAGGCCTCGGCCACCTCTGGCACTCCCCAGACCCTCGTCTACGAGGTCACCGGAGCGGGCACGAGCACGTCGATCGTCTACTCCACCCTCGACGGCGCGAACTCCGGCGTCGAGCAGGCCGCCGCTCAGCCTCTCCCCTTCACCAAGGAGCTGCAGGTCGACAGCACCGCCTTCCAGGCGTTCTCCGTCACCGCGACGAACGGCGCCGACGACGAGGGCGACATCACCTGCCGCATCACCCTCGACGGCGAGATCCTCGCCGAGGAGACCGGCACCGGCGCCTTTGGCTCGGCCGTCTGCATCGCGACCCCGCAGTAGCTGTGTCGTTCGAGCCACTTGACCCGCCCTCCGCCGCGGCGGATCTGCGGGGCGACGAGGCGTTCGTAGGGATCGACGCGCAGGTCCTCGACTTCTGGCGCTTCGCGATGAGCGATCTGCGGATGAACAACACCCGCGGCTACCTGGCGGAGTTCCTGGTCGCGAGAGCCCTGGGCCTCCAGGACGTTCGCCGGGTGGAGTGGGAGGCGTACGACCTGCTCTTCGAGGGCATCAGCGTCGAGGTGAAGTCGTCCGCGCTCCTGCAGGCCTGGCCGCAGGAGCGGCACAGCCGGTTGTCGTTCAGCGGGCTGCGCACCGGACCGCGGGGCTCCCGGACTCTGAATGCGGACGTGTACGTGTTCTGCACGCAGACGTCCGTCCGCCACTCGGAGTACGACCCGCTCGACCTGGCGGAGTGGACCTTCCACGTCGTCTCTCGGAAGGCGCTCGACGCTACCGCCGGCGACTCGATCGGTCTCGCGGGAGTAGAGAGGATCTCGGGAGGCGCGACACCCTGGGCCGGGCTCGCCGATGCCGTCCGCGAGGCTCACCGAGGATCCCCGGAGCGCTGACCCGGACCCCGTCTTCGGGGCGAGCCGACAGCATCGCCCCGCACCGAGGACCGGCTACGCCCTAGCCTCCGACCATGGAAGAACTCTTCGCCGCCGTGCTCGGCGCCGTGGTCGGCGCCGGAGCGACCCTCTACGTCGAGTCCCGCCGGCAGTCCTCCGCCGAGAAGAAGGCGGAGTGGAACGCTCTGGACCTGCTGCTGCTCGACCTCGGGCGGCGACGGGTCTTCCTCGTCCCAGGACGGACCCTCGTCCCGGGCACCGACACGTCGCCCGGCTCGGACTTCGACCGGATGAAGCGCTCCGTCCTGTCGATGCGGACGCAGATCGCCGAGGTCATGCGGTCGCTGCGCCCGAAGTCCCCTGCCCGCGGACCCGTGCGCGCGATGTACCGAGCGTGCAACAGCTTCCTCGAGTCGGCGGAGCGCTCGCCCGACCGGCACTGGATCACGGCCGACGACCTGCGCATCGCGCTGGGTGAACAGGCGGAGATCATCGCCGGCTCGTCGAAGGGGAACGTGGAGGTGGTGCTGCCGGGATCCGAGGCGCTCTGAGCGGGCTCGATGCCGGTCCTTCCAGGTGCTCCGAGCAGAAGTGCTCCCCCGCAGCCAGGACACGCGCCGCTGTCTGCCAGCATGAAGACCTGCACTCGACGAGGGGGAGGGTCTAGACCTCACCGGGCTCGCCATCGACGCGACGGCGGGATTCGAACCCGCGTCAGCGGTGTTGCAGACCGCTCCCTGGCCTCTCGGGCACGCCGCGACGGCGGCGGAGAGTGCGCTCGGGGAACGCGATCCGCCTCCGCCCAGGGTGGTCCGGGCGGAGGCGGAACGGAAGGCGCGTGACGCCGTGTGGCCGATCGTTGCGGAGCGTGACGGCGCCGCGCACGGCTGAGGCGGACCCGACGCGGTCGACGGATCCGCCTCCGACGGCTACTTGCGGAACATCCGCGCGGTCGTCTCGAAGAGGCCGGCGACCGGGCGCTGCTGCTCGCCCTGCTGGGCGCCGAGGATGATGATGACCGCGGTCAGCACCGGGATCGCCCACTGGGTGACCTTCTGGACGCGAAGCGCGGTGGTCAGCTCGTCGGAGTTGCTCGAGGACGCCTCGGTGACGCCCTTCGCGCCCTCGTCGGCGTGCTTGGCCTGGGTCGCGCCGGCGATCGCGGCGGTGACGGAGGCGGCGCCCGCGAGACCGGTGACGATCGTCTTCACGACCGTGTTGGTGCGGCTCTCCTGCTGGTTCGCCAGGCGGGTCTTGTTGGCGAGGATCAGGCCGATGCCGCCGACGCCGTGGGCCGCGATCGCGGCGAGCTGCACGGGGGTCCAGCGGGCCCAGCCGTTCGCGGCGAGGCGCAGGCGCTCGGACGGGTCGGAGGAGGTGGACGCGGCGCCGTTCAGGCCGACGGCGCCCATCAGGGAACCGCCGAACCAGGCGGCGGCGCCGAGGTCGTGGAGGCTGCGGACGAGTGTGTTGCGTGAGGGCATGGAGGCCTCTTCCTGTGCGGGGATCGTCTCGGGTGGCTGGCTCCTGACGGTACGCGCGTGCCCGCGAATGACACGGGGCTTGACCTCTCGCCCGCGGCGCGCTCGAGTGGAGCGGTACCGATCCGAGGAGCGAGCACGATGAGCGACGACACGACCGACGACGAGAAGCGCGGGATCCGCGACGACTTCCACGACGCCGTGAACATGACGGCGAAGGAGATCGAGTCCTGGCTCGAGAAGGACGAGTCGAAGGAGGTCGGCCAGAAGCCGGCGAGCGGCGGCGAGTCCGTCGGCCACCACAGCGGGCGCCGGATCATCGACATCCTCGGCACCAAGCAGGCCGACCTCAGCGAGGACGACTACGCGCACATGAAGAAGGTCACCGCGTACGTCGCCCGGCACTCCAAGCAGCGGCCCTCCGGCGACGTCACCGAGACGAAGTGGCGCTACTCGCTGATGAACTGGGGCAACGACCCGCTGAAGGGGTGAGCCGGGCCTCGCTGCCGAGGCGTCCCCGAACGGTCGAGACGTCCCTGTACAGCGGGACGCCTCGATGGGAGCGGGACGCCTCGGCGGCCGACGTGCCTGCGGTGGGCGGATCTCGATACGCGCGCTGCGCGCGCTACTCGATCAGCATGGAGGGGGCGCCCGCCGAGCATGCTGGTCGAGCAGCCGCCGCAGGCGACACCATGCTGGTCGAGTAGCCGGCGCAGCCGGCGTATCGAGACCCACCCCGTCAGCACCGCCGCCGCAGGCGTCCGACCCGCGGCCCCGCCGTCAGTCGACCGCGCAGCTCGCGTCGATCGGGCCGATCACGCCGTCGGTCACCGGGACGATGCCGCAGTTCGGGAAGCCCGCGCGCGGACGGTGCGCGGGGTCGATGGCGCGCAGGAGGCTGCCGAGCACCGTGCCGTGGGTGACGACGAGCACGTCGCCGTGCTCCGCCGCAGGCAGGATCAGCGCGAGCGCCGCCTCCACCCGCTCCCGCACCGAGGCGGCCTTGTCCGCGCGGCCGGAGGGGTCGTGCCGGTGGATCGCGTCGATGACGCTGTCCAGGCCCGCGTCGGTCATCCGCGGCCAGTCCGCCGAGGCCGGCACGTACGAGTAGCCGTGGTCGGCGAAGACCGGCTCCCAGAGCGACGCGTTCGGCTGCCCCTCGAAGCCGCCGAAGTGCCACTCCCGTAGCGTCGTCGTCGGCACCGGCTCGATCGACGGATGCCCGGCGAGCGCCGCCGCGGCCGTGGTCCTCGTGCGCGTCAGGTCGCTCAGGAACGCCGCGACCAGCGGCACCCCGCGCATCCGCTCGCCGAGGGCCGCGATCTGCCGCTCGCCCCGTGCGGTCAGCGGCGAGTCGCACCAGCCCTGCAGCTGGCCGTTGACGTTGAACAGCGTCTGGGCGTGCCGGACGAAGTGGACGGTGCCGCGGGTCATGGTGCTCTCTCCGTAGTGATGGATGGGACGCGAGCGCGAACTACTCCGGCGCCGCCCGCGCGATGTGCAGCGCCAGGAACGCCACCTCCTCGTTCGGCAGCTCCGCACCGTACTCCGCCCGCGCGAACGCGCGGACCCGCTCCGCCGTCGCCACCGCCCGCGGATACCGCGTGCTGAGGCTCGTGAAGAGGAAGTCGTCCGAGCTGACGAGCAGCCCGCCCGAGAAGAAGCGCTCGGCGAAGTACTGCAGGTGCGCCACGAAGCGCGCCGAGCGCAGGTCCTCGCGGTCCAGCGCGGCCCCGCTCGTGTGCTGGATGATCGCGGTCACCGAGCGGATCAGCTGCACGATCCGCAGCGAGTCGATGCCGACCTTGCCCAGCTCCGCGTTGGCGAGGTGGAAGGCCACGTTCGCCGCCTCGTCGTCCGGCACGTCGACGCCCAGCCGCGAGCGCATCGCCGCGACCGCCCGCTCCCCCACCGCGTACTGCACCGGGTACACCGAGCGCATCTCCCAGGCGAGCCGGTTCGCGACCGCGAGCCCGCGCCGCTGCCGCTCCACCGCGAAGTGCAGGTGGTCGGTCAGCGCGAGGTACACGTGCGGGTCGAGCTTCAGCCCCTGCTCCTCCGCGTCGGCGACGACCGCGCGGGTCAGCTCGACGAACTCCGGCGGGATCTGCGCCAGCAGCTCGACGAGGTTCCGCTGGTCGGCGTCGTCGAGCGCGACGAACACCTGATCCACCGCGGACGCCTCGATCACCTCGCCCGCCTTGGCGCCGAAGCCGATCCCCTTGCCGAGCAGCACCCGCTCGGCGCCGCGCTCGTCGACGACGAGCACGACGCTCGAGTTGAGCACCTTCTTGATGGTCTGCATGCGTGTCTCCGTCGACGGCGTCTGCGCGGCCCGGCGGGCAACTGGAGCGAGGAGGGTCATCCCAGGTCGGCGCCGTTGGACGCGATGACCCGCTGATACCAGAAGAAGGAGTCCTTCCGGTACCGGTTCGTGCTGCCGTGGCCGAGGTCGTCCATGTCGACGTAGACGAACCCGTAGCGCTTCGAGATCTGCGAGCTGGAGGCGCTGATCAGGTCGATCGGCGCCCAGCTCACGTAGCCGAGGAGCTCCACTCCCTCGTCCACCGCCTGGATCATCTGCTCGAAGTGCGCGCGGAAGTAGTCGATCCGGTAGGGGTCGTGGATGCGGGGATCCTCCCCCTCATTGTCCGATGCGACGAGCTCGTCCCGCATCCCGAGCCCGTTCTCGACGATGAACAGCGGCTTGCCGTAGCGGTCGTAGAGCTCGATCAGCGAGATCCGCAGGCCGACCGGGTCGATCTGCCAGCCCCACTCGCTCGACTCCAGGAACGGGTTCTTCACCCCGAGCACCGTGTTGCCGGGGGTGCGCTCGGCGTCGGGGCGCACCGACTCCGTCATCGACATGTAGTAGCTGAACGAGATGAAGTCGACGGGGTGCTCGCGCAGCAGCTCGGAGTCCCCCTCCGCGAACGGGATCTCGACGCCGCGCGCCGCGAGCGCGCGCAGGGCGAGGCGCGGGTAGGCGCCGCCGGCCTGGACGTCGGTGCAGAGGTAGAGCATCCGCTCCTTGGCCTGGGTGGCCGCGACGTCGTCGGGGTGGCAGGTGTTCGGGTAGGTCGTCAGCATCGTGAGCATGCAGCCCATCCGCGCCTCGGGCCAGAGCTCGTGCAACGTCTTCGTGACCGACGCCGACGCGACGAACTGGTGGTGCAGCGCCGTGTAGCAGGCCTGCTCGACACTGCCCTCGACGGTCTCCTCGATGATGCCGCCCGAGGTGAACGGGTGTCTGATGATCCCGTCGATCTCGTTGAACGACAGCCACATGTCGACCAGGTGGCCGAAGCGCTCGAAGCAGGTGCGGGCGAAGCGCTCGAACAGCTCGATCGTGCGGCGCTCGACCCAGGCGTTGTGCTTGAGGGCGAGGGCGAGCGGCGGGTCGTAGTGCGAGAGGGTGACGAGCGGCTCGATGCCCAGGCGGCGCATCTCGGTGAAGAGCGCGAGGTAGTAGGCGATGCCCTCCTCGAGCGGCTCCGCCTCCTCCCCCGTCGGGTAGAGCCGGGTCCAGGCGATCGAGACGCGGAGGGTGGTGAAGCCCATCTCCGCGAAGAGCGCGAGGTCGCCGGGGTAGCGGTGGTAGAAGTCGATGCCGCGGCGCTTGGGGTAGTACTCGGTGTCGTCGTCCGCCATCGCCGCGGTGATGCTCGCCACCGTGTTCTGATGGTGGATCGCGTACTCCTTGGGGTCGGCCTTGGGCTTGTAGGAGGCGACGTCACTGACGGCCGGCCCGCGCCCGCCCTCGCGCCACGCGCCCTCGACCTGGTTGGCGGCGAGTGCGCCGCCCCAACGGAATCCCTCAGGCAGCGCCATCGGCGAGCTCCTTCTCTTTCTGGGTGACGGTGATGATGGCATCCCCCGCCGACACGCGGTCGGCGGCCTCGATGAGCACGGTGTACTCGGCCGAGTTGGTGATCAGCACCGGGGTGGTGGTGTCGTAGCCCGCGGCGGTGATGGCCGCGAGGTCGGCGGTGAGCAGCAGCTGCCCGGCCTCGACGCGCTCGTCGACGGCGACGTGCACGTCGAAGGGCGCGCCGTCGAGCTGGACGGTGTCGAGGCCGACGTGTATGAGGGCCTCGACCCCGTCGTCGCGGCGCAGGCCGATGGCGTGCTTGGAGCTGAGGACGGCGATGACCGTCCCGGCGAACGGCGAGCGGACGACGCCGTCGGTCGGGCGGATGGCGATGCCCTCGCCGAGGACGCCGGCGGAGAAGACGGGGTCGTTCACCTCGCTGAGCGGGATGACGTCGCCGCTGAGCGGGGCGGTGAGGGCGGTCGCGTCGGCGGCGTCCTTCGCGACCACGTCGCCGAGGGCCTGGACGCTGGCGGAGGCGTCGTCGCGCCAGATGATGAAGGAGACGACGAACGAGACGGCGACGGAGATGAGGAGGCCGATGACCGCGTTGAGCAGGTTCCAGGGGTTGAGCCCGTCGATGAACATCGAGATGCTCGCGACACCCGGGCTGACCAGCGCGAACGCGGCGACCTGGGTGGCGCCGATGTAGGCGCCGCCGATGACGCTGCCCGAGATCACGGAGATCAGCGCGCGCTTGTTCTGCAGGGTGACGCCGTAGAGGGCGGGCTCGGTGATGCCGAAGAGGGCGGAGAGTCCGCCGGAGAAGGCGGTCGCGCGCAGGGCCGCGCTCTTGGTGCGCAGGGCGATCGCGAGGCTGGAGCCCGCCTCCGCCGCGTTGTGCGCGAGGGAGGAGGCGAGGTAGAAGGTGTCCTTGCCCGCGCTGGCCATCGTCGCGATGGTCGGCGGGATGAAGGCCTTGTGCATGCCGACCGAGATGATCAGCGGCAGGACGCCGGCGAGAAGGGCGACGGCCACCCAGCCGAGCGCGCCGTAGAGGCCGATCAGGGCGCCGGTGAGCATCGAGCCCAGCCAGTAGCCGAGCGGTCCGAGCAGGAAGATCGTGGCCGGCGCGACGATGACGAGGCACATCAGCGGGACATAGAAGGTGCGGATCGGTCCCCAGGAGTGCTTCGTGAAGAAGCGCTCGACGACCGAGAGCAGGAGGACCGCGAGGATCGCCGGGAACACCTGCGCGTTGTAGGCGATCACCGGGACGGGGATGCCGAAGAGGGCGACTCCGCCCTCCTGGTTGAGCAGCGTGGTGAAGGCCGGGAAGACGAGCACCCCGACGAGTCCGAGGGCGAGCGGCCGGTTCACGTCGAGCTTCTTGGCGCTCGTGTAGGCGACGAGGAGCGGCAGGAAGCCGAACACCGCGTCCGGGATGGCGGACAGCAGCTTGAAGTTGTCACTGGCCGGGTCGAGCCAGCCCACCGCGGAGGCGAGGACGAGGAACGACTTGAAGATGCCGGCGCCGGCGATGGCCGGGATGATCGGCGTGAAGACGCTGACGACGAAGTCCATGATCGTGGCGCCGAGCCGCTTGAGCGACCGGGGCTGCTTGGCCTTCGGGGTGGTCGCCTCGGTGCCGCCGCGCAGCTTCTCGACCGCCGCGTACATCTCGGCGACGCCGTTGCCGACGATGACCTGCGTCTGCGGCCCCATGACGACGCCGATCACGCCGGGCACCGCCTTCAGGGCGTCGACATCGGCCTTCTGGTCGTCCGCGAGCGCGAAGCGCAGGCGGGTCGAGCAGTGCTGCAGCTTCGAGACGTTGCCGGCGCCGCCGACGTGCTCGAGGATCGCCTTCGCGCTGTCCTGGGTACTCATCGGTACTCCTTCGGGTGTGTGGGGGACGCGCGCTTCCCTGCGCTGTGCTGCCCGGTGTCTTCGCTGCTTCCGTCGCTGTCCCCGCACCGTCATCGGCGCGTCAGGAGGCGTCCGGGCACAAAAAAAGGACCCGACGACGCTTCGTACGCGTTTCGTCGGATCCTGCCTGCACGACCAGTCACATGTCCGAGAGCGAACGTAACACGGGGGTGGCGGGGGCGTCAAAGTGCGGGCGGAGGCGCATCACGCCGGGCGGCTCCGCCTCGAAACGAAGGCTGAGCGGTCGGAAGGCAGCACAAGCGGGCCGATACCGCCCCTCAACCTTCGTTGTGAGGGTGCCCCATGATGGAGTCGTGGATGTCCTCGAGGTTGTTGCCGCTGTCATCGAGAGCGACGGCCGCATCCTGGCGTGCCGCCGCCGACCCGAGAAGGACGCCGGCGGCAAGTGGGAGTTCCCGGGCGGCAAGGTCGAGGCCGGCGAAACGCACGAACAGGCGCTCGCCCGCGAGATTCGCGAAGAGCTCGGCGTCGATATCGAAGTGGGCGAGCTTTTGACGGTCGACGACACCGCAGGCTCTACGCGCGTGATCAGGCTGTCGTGCTTTTGGGCGACGCTCTCCTCGGAGACTCCCACGTCGAGCACCGACCACGACTCGATGCTGTGGGTCACGCGTGCTGACCTCACTCCGCTGGAATGGGCACCCGCCGATCTGCCCGCCGTCGCTCTCCTGACGGCTTAGGGATCGACGAGGTCGAAACCGTCCTCCGTGCGGATCGCGGTGATGATCCCGAGCCGTCCGATCAGTTCGAGGAGATCTGACTCGGGACGACCCGGCAGCAGGATGACGGGCACCGCCGCCCAGCCGAGGCCATTGGCGACGTGGGCGTAATCGAGAACCTGGCCGATAGCAGTGCGCACATAGGCGCGAGCAGTCGACTTCTTGGCCTCGACGATCCAGCCGCTGGACTTCACGTACAGATCAGGCTCAATCCGGGTAGAGCCGACGGGAAGGGTGAGCCGACTCGGCGGAGTTCCGTTCTCCGCCAGCCACTCGCCGAAGGCCGCCTGCAGCTCGAATTCCACGCGGGAGACAACCCGCTCCTCGATCGGGCTGAGGTCCGCACCCGCGATCACAACATCGGATGATTCCGGGGCAGTCCACTCGGAGATTTCCGCTGACGCCACCGGGCGTCCGCCATACGCGGGGAGTGACGAGACGTCGGCGCTGATCGGCACGAGGGTGAAGATGATGCCCTGTCGCAGCGTTCCCTCGGTGTCGGGAATGGTCTCAAAGCGGTAGGTCGGAGTTCCCGTGGTGAAGGCCCCGATGTAAGTCACGCTCGTACCCTGCACCGTGAAGAGCCGGATGACGCGGTTCTGAACGGCAGCATCACGAAGAGCCAGATTGCCGCGAACAAAGGTCTGATTGCCGATCTGGCCCTCGCCGGTGTAGGAGTAGGAGCCGTCCTCGCGTAGGCCCTCGAAACGGTCGTACCCGTAGCGAGCCCCCTTCGCCGGATCAGTAAAGATGAAGATTTCGCCGAGCGACTTCGGAGTCGCAATTCCGCCCTGCTGCTGGCCGCCGTATGCTCCGTGGACGGCCCGCCTCAGGACTTGGTCACCCTCAACGAGAGTGAAGCGCGTGCCATTCGTCCCGCGACGTGCAATGCGCATGCGAACGAAATTGGCCTGCTCCTCGCTCAAGCTCCAGCGCGTCGTCGACGGGTCGAGCGTTCCGAATTGTTCGCGCAGGACGGAGCGAATTCGCTTCTGCGAGACTCCCAACTCGAGGGAAAGGGTTGCGGGAGTGAGATCGGGCATGGCCCGAGAGTAGGAATATCAAAGCCCTTTATTGGCGAGGTACGCTCGTGTCTCTTTAGTGAAGAGTTGTCGCCATTCTGACTTGACCTGGATCACGGTGCGGCAGTGCGCAGCAAGGAGAAACGCGGTGGTGCGAAGTCACTGAAGACGAGGCTCTTGACCAGCTCCACCGTTCAGTGCACCGCGACGAAGACCAGGCCCGACGCGAGCAGGAACGCGAGGACGGCGGCCACTGTGCCGATCGCGGGGATCCACCAGATCCGACGCGACGTGTCCGGTCGGACGAGTGCGACGACCGTCACGAGGGAGGTCAGTGCGACGACTCCGGGGACGAGCACGGTCGTCGTACTCAGGAGCTCGTAGTCGCACTCGCCCGGGGCTCCGCCGCACCGATCCATTGCCAGCTGCTCGACCAGGACGAAGAAGGACAGGACGGCACCGACTGCCAGGAAGAGGACGAGCAGCAGGATCGCGGTGACGCGGTCCTCGCCGGCCGAAAGGCGGCGGACGGGGCGCCCACGGGTAGCCGGCCGGTCGAACGGGTCCGGGTCGTCCCAGTCCGCGTCCACATCGAAGGCCATAGTGCCGCTCAGGCTAGCCGAGCGGCACGCGCATGCACCGCGGGCTGCCCACCCCCGGCGCGCATCAGCACCCGACCAGCACCGCCTCCGCCGCCTCCCGGTCCTCCGCCCCGATCGCCAGCCCGTAGGCCCCCAGCACCCCCACGAACTGCTCCAGGTACCCGCAGCGCAGCTCTGCGGCGGGCGGCAGCCACTCCCCCGGGCCGGCGTCGCTCTTGGACTGGTTCGTGTCGTCCGAGGCGGCGACGAGGTTCGCCGGGTCGTTCGCGAACAGCAGACGCTGCTCGTCCGTCCACGCCCACGCGCCGTGGTGCCAGGCCCAGCCGAGGGCGACGACGTGGTCGATCTGCACCAGCCGGGAGGTGTCGCTCCCGGAGACGAAGGACACCGCGGTGCCGTCGTACGGGTCGACCAGGGTGCCGGAGAGGACCTTGCAGTCGCGGGTGCCGGGCTTGAAGACCGGGTCGAGCAGGTCGCGGCCCAGGATGTCGTTGCGGGTGTCGCAGCCGTTCCGGTCGACGTCCTTCCAGGACTCGCCGAACAGGTCGCGGTCGTAGGGGACGTCGGCGCGGCCGTCGTCCACGGGGAGCGCGGCGAGGGTCGCCAGCGCGAGCTCTGCGGGGTCGGCGGGATCCGCCGTCGGTGACGCGGGGATGGATGCGGTCGGCGCGGCCGTCGCGGCAGCGGCGGACGGAGCGGCCGTCGCGGGAGGGGTCGAAGCAGGAGCGGTCGACGCAGGACCAGCAGCGACGCCGGACGCAGACCCCGCACCGGGAGTCCCGACCGTCTCCCCCACTCCCACCACCGCGAACGCGACCGCACCCATACCGACCGCCGCGACGATCCACGCCCACCATGGCGCCCGCCGCACCCGCCGGTACCGGGCCGGAGCCCCCGGCCGCCCAGCACCCCGCGAGAGCCCCGGCGCCCCCACCCGCCGCACTCCACCGGGGCGCGGCGGCGGCGGCCTGCCGACCACCGACTACACCCCCGAGTCGCCGTCAGCCGGGACGACGGGCGCCGAGGCCCGCACCGCCCCGTCCCACAGCCGGATCGCCGCGCGCGGCACCGGCCCGACGACGTCCACCCGCCACACCAGATCCACCGGCGACCCCGTTGACGCCTCGAACGGCACCACGTGGATCGGCGCCGACGGGTCGAAGCGCAGCCGCTCCTGCAGCCGCGACGGCGCGACGAGGAAGCTCGTCACGCGCTCGTGGTAGCGCTCGCCGACCTGCAGCTCGGTCAGCACCGTGGCGCTCACCGGGGTCATCGGGTCGGCGCGGGTCAGCGAGTCGAGCAGGAAGTCGTCCCACGGGACGTCGAGCTCGACGCCCTCGAAGTCCTCGGGGCGGCGCAGCGCGTTCAGCGGATTCGTGCCCATCGGGCGGACCCGCGGGCGGGCGATCGCCTCCTCGTCGCGCTGCACGGAGGCGACGATGTCGGCCAGGCGCGGGGCGGCGATCCGGGTGAGCAGCGACTCGTCGTCGAGGGCGCGCAGCAGCATCCGCCGGGTGTGGTTCGACGAGTGCGGGAGGTCCTCGTCCAGCGCCGACAGGCCGAAGCCCTGGCCGGCGCCGTAGTCGGCCGCCATCTCCTGCACGAGCGACTCGAAGGCCTCGTGCCGCCAGCCGCGGCGGACGAGCTTGGACGTCATCGCGGCGCGCATGCGGGCCACGGCCGCGGTCTCCTCGCCGCTGACGGTCGCGAGGCGCACCGCGAACGGCATGGCGCCGCGCTCCACGTCGAAGGTCTCGTGCTGCGTCCAGACGGGCGGCACGTGCCACGGACGGTGCACGGCCTTGGACAGCAGCACCAGCCACTCGACGGCCTGGCGGTGCACCGAGCGCAGTCGCGCGGCCTCCTCGCGGGCACGGCGGGCACTGCGGCCGTAGTGCGCGAGTCGGGTGCGCTCGAGCTGGATCCGCCGCTCGAAGCGCGACCAGCCGGCGTGGTACCGGACGAGAGAGATCAGCGTGATCAGCACTCCGGCGCCGGCGAGGCCGACCAGCACCCACAAGAGCACAGAGGTGATCAGCCCGGGATCGAAGGTTCCCGCGGGCTGCCGCGAGGCGTAGTCGTTGACGAACCAGATGCCGACGCCGACCACGATCGCGAGCGACAGCACGGTGACCCAGCCGACGAGCAGCGTCCGGTGGAACTCGCGGCGCAGGCCCAGCAGCTCGCCGGGGCGCTCGGGGCGGATCGCGTCGATCTCGCCCTTGAGGTACGCGACCTCGTCCTCGGCGCGGCGGCGCTCGGCACCGATCCGGTCGAGGAAGCGCCAGACGAACGAGGAGCTCTGCCGCCCGGCCCACAGGTCGTACTCGCCGAGCGCCTGCAGGCGGCCGGAGCGGCGCGCCTCGGCGTCGTAGGCGGACACGGGCGCCTCGACGGGCTCGGGAGCCTCCTCCGCGGGGACCTCGATCTGCACGACGGTCCGCGGCTCGGCGGCCTCGCCCTCGACGAGCGTCTCCTGCGCGGGCGGCGCGAACGCGGCCGAGTCGGAGGGCCCGGCCTCGGACTCCTGCGCGGCGGGCTCCTCAGCAGCCTCGGGAGCGGCGGCGCCGGCCTCGACCGGCACCTGCGCGGCAGCCGCCGCAGCCGCCGCCTCCGACGCCGACACCCAGTTCTGCAGCCGCTCCCGCGGATCCGCGAGCGCCAGCGCGTACCAGTCGACCCGCTCCGGGAACCCCGGCGGCACGTCGTACCCCGACGACACCCATGGGTCGTCCGGCAGCGCGAGCACGTCGCCCACCCGCCCGAACACCGGGACCGCTCCCTCGACGGGCGCGAAGCCCGCGTCGCGGAGGTCGGCGCTGCCGTCGAGCGCGCCGAAGACCAGCTCGCGCAGGCCCGCCCAGAGCTGCGGCGTCGTGCGGACGTGCGCCATCGCGGCGGGCGCGTCCGCCTCGGCGCGGGCGCGGCCCTCGTCGTCGCGGAGGTGCTCGAGGTCGGCGACCAGGAGCCGGTCGCGGACGTCCAGGACCTCGTCGTAGTCGGCCCCGACCACGGCCGAGCCCTGCGAGGTGTGCAGGGCGCGGGTCACGGAGCGGTTCGCGCTCGAGGTGATCCAGAGCACGGCCCAGCGCGGGATCTGCACGAGCTTGCCGGCCGAGAAGGCGAAGAAGCGGCCGATCTGCGCCCAGAAGCCGATCCGCTCGGGCTCCGGCACGTCGAGCGAGCCGGCCGAGTCGTAGGTGAGCGCCCCGCCGTCCAGGCGCAGCGCGCCCGCGACCATGCTCTCGACGTAGCCGGCGATCTGGCCGTCGTCGATGTAGGCGGTGCCGGGCGGCGGCGGGCTGACGCTGGGGTCGATCAGCAGCGAGTCGGGGCGGGCGGCGTTCTCGAGCACACCCGCGGCGACGCGGCGGCCGAGCGACTCGGTCAGCACCGCGTTGAGGAACACCCGCGAGATCCAGACGGAGTCGCCGCCGTCGGACTCGCGGCTCATCAGCTCGACGCTGCCGTCGGTGACGCCGTTCCACAGCCCGGCGACGCTCGCCAGGTGGGTGAGCGTGAAGCCGGTGAAGCGCTCGTCGTCGCGGACGAAGGCGTCACCGGACCACGGGCTCGAGCGGTCCTCGGGCGAGGCGATGACCACGAAGCCGTGCTCGTGCGCCTCCACGCGCTCACGCAGCTGGAACGCGGTCGGCGCGCAGATCAGCGTGACCCGGCGGAGCTCCGTGGTCTGATCGGCGAGGGTCGCCGACGGGTTCGGCAGCGGCATCGAGGTGCGCACCCAGCGGCTGACGAGATCGGCGACCGCGTCCTGCGCCTCGTCGGTCTCGCGCTCGGGCAGGGCCGAGCGGAGGGTGACCAGGCGGACGAGGGCGAGCGGCTCCTCCGCGAGCGCCTCGAACAGGTCGACGGCGATCGCGACGGACTCGAGGTCGGCGCCCACGCCGAGCACCACGGCCTCGATCTGCGGCGGCGCGTAGGGCGAGGTCTTGACGTGCTCGGGCAGCACCCAGAGGGCCTGGCCGAGCAGGCCGGTCTTCGTCCACTGCGCCGCCAGCTCGAGCAGGGTCTCGCCCTGCGCGCCGCTGGGCAGCAGGACGATCGCCGCCTTGCCGTCGGGCCAGAAGCCGGCGTGACCGTAGCCGTCCGGGCGGATCTCCGGGGGCACGCTCAGACTCCGGAGTCGCGCGGACCGGTCGAGACGACCGACGACACCAGCCCCAGCAGCGCCTCGCGGAACTGCTCGCGCATCTCCCAGGTGACGGGGTAGTCGTAGACCGAGACCATGTCGTCCTGCTGCACGATGTCGCTGTCGAAGCGGGCGAGCTCGGCGGTCAGGTAGGCCTGCACGGCGGAGCGGCGCGACGCGAGGTCGCCGTCCGCACTGCCGGCGCGGGACGACTCCGGCACGGGAGCGCCCGTCGGCAGCGCGCCGGTCTGCAGCCACTCGGCCAGCTCGGTCTCCTCGCCGCGGCTGCCGCCGAGCGAGATCAGCACGCGGTAGGCGGCGAGCGGCGCCAGCGTCCCGTCCACGTTGCAGAGCGCCATCGCGATGGCGAGCGACTGCAGCACGACGCCGGGGAAGTCGGCGGGCCGGGCGTTGCGCTCGCTCAGCAGCGGGTGCGGGAAGTCCGCGAGCGCGCGGGTCGCCGGATCCCAGACGGAGAGCTTGGGGCCCTTCTCACCCTGCGAGGCGTCGACGGCGAGGCGGCCGAGGGCCTTGGCGACGTACCAGCCGCGGATCATCGACTCGATCGCGCGCGGGTCCGCCGGGATGCTCTCGCCGAGCAGGCGGGCGCGCTTGAACTTCCAGAACGCCTCGCGGCTGTCCTGGGTGTTCGACTGCGCGAGCCAGCCGCGGGCGATCGGCTCCATCACGGAGTCCATCACGATGGGCTCGTAGGGGAAGCCGGACATCGCGAAGACCTCGATGCCGTCGACCTTCTGGTCCTGGAACCACGACTCGCTGGTCGCGTCGTCCCAGACGCCCATCTGGCCGAGCACGCCCTTGGTCACCTCGTACATCTCGGTGCCGGCGCGGAACGGGATCGAGCTGAAGACCAGCGAGGTGTCCTCGTTGATCGCCTTGCCGTGCACCGCGCGCAGCAGCGCCGGGTTGAGCTTGACCAGCGGCTCGCTCGCGCCGAGGGCGGCCTGGAGCTGCTCGCGGTAGCGGTCGCGGCGCGCAGCGAAGACGTCGGGCGGCAGCACCTCGGAGTCGAAGAAGCCGAGCAGGTCCTCGCCGATGTAGGCGGCGAACGGCGTGCCGTCGCGCTTCATCCAGGCGCGGGCGCGGCCGACGTAGACCTCCGGGTCGGTCGCGAGCTCGAAGGAGGCGCGCTGGGCCGGGTTGGCGACGGCCGGGTCCGCGGTGACGGTCGGCTTCCAAGTGCGCGGGTTGCCGACGAGCGACCAGGCGCCCGCGTCCGACTCGCTGTCCGGGCTGACGCCGACGAGCTGGTCGGCGAGGACGCGCAGGACGGCGTCCTGGTACTTGGCGTCGCCGTCGACGGAGGCGCGCACGAGCTTCTGGAACTCGGCCGGGTACTTCTCCGGCTCGACGAGCATCCGCTCGTTGGGCGCGGGCGAGTACTTGCGCGGCACGGTCTCGTCGACGCGGCGGGGCCAGAACTCGTAGGCGTTCTCGCGGTCGTCGCTGGTCTTCCGCGAGTGCACGCGCTGCAGCAGCGCGGTGTGGGAGCCGTCGAGGTAGTCGGCGAGCGGGCCGAGGAAGGTCTCGCGCAGCTCGGCGAGCAGCGCCCAGGCGGAGTCGCGGAGGGCCGCCTCGGAGGACCACTCGAGCGCCTGGCCGAGGCGCTGGATCGCGAACTGGACCGCCTCCTGGTCCGGGCGGATCGACTGCTGGTTGGCCGAGGTGCGCAGCTCGTCCGAGACGAGCGAGCTGAGGGTGCCCACCCACTCCTCGTGCTGGCGGGCCTCGACGCGCAGCGCGTCGACGGTGCCCTTGAGGCCGCGCTCGAGGCGGCGGAGCATCGCGGTGACGACGGGCAGGCCGTCCTGGGCGACGTAGCGCGAGACCGTCTCGAGGATGTGGCCGGGCATCGTGCGCGTCCACTCGTCCAGGCGGCGCTGGCGGGCCTCGCGGTCGCGCTGGAGCAGGCGCGGGCTGTGCCGGGTGAACTCGTTGACGAGCCGGTCGGTCCAGGTGGTGATGTCGGTGCCGCCCTGACGGTCGAGCGACTCGGGGCGGGCCAGCTCGTCGTCGGCGCCGCGCTGCAGCTCGGCCTTGATCAGGTCGAGGGTGCTCTGGTCGCGCAGCGCGTCGGTGACGTCGTTGTGCTCGGCGGTCTCCTCGTTCAGGCGCAGCTCGCGGAGGAAGCGCTGGTACTCGCTGTCCGCGGACTTCTCGATGTACTCGCGCTCGGTCATCCGCTCGAACTGCGGGTCCTCCTCGGCGTGCGCGAAGAGCATCCGGTCGATCGCGGAGCGGGCGAAGCGCTCGGCGGAGTACTCCAGGAAGCGCTCGCGGCCGAGGGTGACCCGGCCGAAGCCGATCGAGGAGAACGGCGGCGAGTGGTGCGCCGGGCTCATCAGGCCGGAGTTGTCGGGCAGCACGTTGGCGGCCGAGCGGGCCTGCCAGTTGCCGGACGAGTAGGCGATCATGTCGTCCTGCACGCGCTCGTCGATCATCCACGCGGTGAGGCTGGTGGCGACGGCGTCGTAGACGGCGTTCTGGTCCTCGAAGGTGACCTTGCTGTTGCTGCGGCCGACGATGAAGGGGTACGCGGCGCCGACGCGGTCCATCGCGGCGCCGTAGGAGGGGGCGACGCCCTTGGTGCGCAGCAGCTCGAGGGTCGCGGCCGAGGGGGTGTCGGTCCAGAAGCCGTTCATCGTCTCGGAGATCGCGGCGAGCGCGTTGCCGGGCATGCCCGCGGTGACCGAGAGCTGATCGAAGACGTCGGGCGCGTAGAGCATGCTGAAGAATTGGTTCGACCACGGGTACTGCTTCGCGGTCGACTTGATGATCTCGATGATGTCGAGGAACTGGCCGGCTCCCGAGCCGCCGGCGACCGACGAGATCACGATGACGATCGGGCTGCCGTCTCCGCCGTCGTCGCGGGCGCGCAGGCGCTGGCCGAGGGTCTGCAGCTCCGCGAGGGACTCCGCGTCGTTCATCTTCCCGATGGCGAGGCGCGCGGCCTGGGCGATCTCCTTGGTGGCGGCGAGCGCGACCGCGCGGCCGACGGCGCGGTACTGGCCGGCGCCCTTGGTCACGTCGACCTTGACCAGGCGCGGGTCGGGCAGCTGGCGCTCGATGTCGTGGCGCATCGCGTTGTTGGTCGCGTGCGCGCTCGTGATCGAGCCGTGCACGATGTCGAAGGTCGCCGCGGTGCTGACCAGGCCGCGGTAGTCCTGCCGGGGCAGGAACGGCGCCTGGTACTCCATGCCGTCCTGGACGGTGGGGGTGTCGAAGTGCAGGAACCGCCAGGCGGCGGGGATGCCGCCCTCCCAGCCGAGCTGCTGGAGCTTGAGCTCGAGCTGGTACTTGATGCCGCGGAGGGTCTTGCCGCCGGAGCCGCCGACTCCGATCAGGAGGAAGGGTCTGAGCATGAGGTCCTGCTTTCGTCTGGTCGCGCGGTGTTCCTGCGGTAGCGCGGTGTGTCGTGTGTCGTCGTGCGGGCGGTGCCGGGAGGCGGAGCGCCGTCAGCGACTGCGGGGCGGAGGGGTGCGGGGCCGGCCCGGCCGGGCGGCGGCGGGGCGGGGTGGAGCCGCCGGGCCGCGGGGCGGCGGTCCGCCGGGGCGGCCGGGCGCGCCCTGCGTCCGGGGCGGCGGGCCGCCGGGGCGCGGGGGCGAGGAGGGGCGGGGCGGGGTCGCGGTCGGAGTGCCGCTCTGGGCGCTCCGCGGCGGGACGGAGGAGCGGGCCTCGGCGGCCGCGGGCTGGGCGGCGGGCACGGGCTGCTGCGGCTCCCGGCGCTCGGGGCGCTTCGCCGCCCGCTCGCGCCGGAGCACGTCGACCGTCTTCCAGGCGGGCTCGCCGGAGTCGCGGAGCAGGTCCTCGAGGCGGCGGTCGTACTGGCCCTCGTCGTCGCGGTCGACGCGGTGGTAGAGCACGGCCGTGGCGCGGACGGGCTCGTCGCCGCGGGGGCGCTCGAGCTCCTGCTCCGAGACCACGATCGCCCAGAAGACGTCGAGCGGGAGGGCGGAGAACTCGACGCCGCCGTTGCCGAGCGGTCGCCCCGCGGAGGTGCCACGGGTGCCGGTGCGGGAGGCGACGATCTCGCCGCCGGCGGGCGGGCCGACGCGGTAGCTCGGCGCCTTCAGCGGCCACCACGGCACGTGCGCGCGCAGCCGGCCGAGCTCGGGGTCGGGCAGCTCGCGCACGCCGGTCTCGCTGCGGAGGTAGCGGAAGCGCTCGTCGAGGCGGCCATGGGTCAGCGCCGAGCGGACG
Organism: Rathayibacter festucae DSM 15932; assembly: GCF_004011135.1. NCBI lineage: Bacteria > Bacillati > Actinomycetota > Actinomycetes > Micrococcales > Microbacteriaceae > Rathayibacter > Rathayibacter festucae. The sequence goes on from NZ_CP028137.1 coordinate 2,849,192, forward strand.
CCCTCCGGCGTGATCTCGACGGGGATCGTGCCGCGCTGGAACGAGCCGTTCATCGCGATCTTCGCCTTCGCCCGGTTGAAGAGGTACAGGCCGAGCAGCGGCAGGAGCACGCCGAGCAGCAGGAGGACGAGCGCGACCAGGCCGATCGCCGCGGCGTTCACCGGGAAGGTCGACGGGAAGGACAGCGCGACGGTCTGCGGGGCGCTGCTGCCGCCCGCGGTGCGGAGGTCGAGCGGGAGGGTCGCGGCGACCGAGGAGTCGGCGGCGACCGGGTTCTCGGCCGAGACGGTCACGGTGCGCGAGGCGCCCTGCGCGACGTCGAGGCAGGCGCCCGGCGCGAGGGCGGTGCCCGACTCGTCGGTGAAGCTCCACTGCCAGGCGTCGGCGCGGTCGGCGTTGTCGCTGGTGACGGTCGGCGCGGCGGAGAGGCAGACCTGGCCGTCGCCGCCCGCGGTCGGCCCCTGGATCGCGAGAGTGCCCTCCGCGCGGCCGTCGGCGCCGGTCAGCTCGCTGAGCACGAGCGGCGAGGCGACGCTCGGGAACGCGGCGGGCAGCACGGTGGTGATCCGCTGCTGCGTGGTGACCGGGGCGAGCTCGATCGCGTGCTCGGCGGTGGTCAGCGGGTCGAGCGAGGCGGTGACGAGCAGCTCGGAGGCGGTGACGTCGGAGGGCAGCGGGATCGTGATGACGCCGGAGGCCGCGTCGATCGCGGCGCCCGGCAGATCGGCGGTCGCGCCGTCGGCGGTGCTGGTCGCGGCGAAATCCGCCTGCCCGAAGACGGAGAGGTCGACCGGCTGGCCGTCCGGGTCCTGGACGCGGGCGGTGAGGGTCGCGGAGAGCGTGCCGTCCTCGCCGCGCTGCACCTGGTTGGCGTCGTCGAAGACGATCCGCAGGTCGCTGAACGCGAAGACCTCGGTGGTGCCGGGCGAGGTCAGCGTCCACTGCCCCTGCAGCTCGGGCCGGTCGACGGAGATCTCGAGCCGCGAGACGCCGGACGACTGCGTGACGGTGACCTCGGGGGCGGTCGCGGAGGCGGAGAGGGTGCCGAGGCCGGAGGCGGCGGGCGCCTGCAGCGTCCAGCCGTCCTTCACCACGGCCTGGATGCGCGCGACGCCCGGGTCGATCCAGAAGGAGCCGTTCGCGTCGAGCGCCTCGGACGCGCCGCCGGCGATGCGCGCGCCGAGCTGGAGGAAGACGGAGGCGAGCGCGTCCGGGTCGGAGGCGTCCACCACGGCGCCGCGGACGGAGCCCTCGGGCGCGACGGCCGGTCCGCAGGTCGCGGTGCCGCCGCCGTAGGCGCCGCTGCCCTCGACGAGCGGCCACATCACGCGAGCCTCCTCGCGCTGCTCGCCGTCGGCCAGGAGCGTGCCGAGGACGACGACGCCGGCCTGGCGGAGCGCCGCGAGCAGTCCGTTGCCCTCGGGCTCGTCGCCGTCGGGGTCGATCCGGACGCCGCAGAGCGCGTTGGTCGCGTCGGCGGTGGCCTGAGCGGAGCCGAGATCGATCTCGCCGTCGGTCAGCCAGATCACCAGCTGGCAGGCGGAGCCGGCGCTGGGCTGGCTCTGCAGCGCGGACTGCACACCCTGCAGTCCGGCCAGCCAGTTGGTGCCGCCGCCGGGGGTCTTGTCGCGGATGACGCCGGCGAGCGCCTCCGGGCTCTCCTGCGACCACGGCCGCCAGTCGACCGCCGGCTCGAAGGCGCGGCTGAAGAAGGCGGCGCCCCAGTTGACGGTGAGCGAGTCGCGGAGGCCGCCGAGCTCCTGCAGGCTGCCCGCGAGGATGCCGGCCCGCGCGACGTCCGGGTCGGAGCCGCGGCCGTCGTCGCCGCCGGTGTTCAGCGAGCCGGAGCTGTCGACGAGGTAGTAGACGTTGAGGACGTCGGAGGAGGAGAGGCAGGTGCGCAGGTCCTCGATCGCGCCGCGGCCGATGTCGGTGAGCGAGGCGGTGCTGGCGGCGGTGCCCGTGGTCGCCGCGCTCGCCGGCTGCGCCGCCGCCCCGAGTCCGAGGACGAGCAGGAGCGCGGTGACCGCGATCGCGAGGGCGCGGCGGATCACGTGCCCAGCCACTCGGAGATCGGGACGCTGATGTTGAGGACGTGCCAGGCGCCGAGCACGAGCGCCGCGGCCGACAGCCAGTAGAGGGCGCGGGTGAAGCGGGCGTCGGGCACGAAGCGGCGGGCGTCGCGGAGGGAGTGCGCGCGCTGGGAGGAGAGGTCCCAGCCGGTCGCGAGGAAGACGAGCAGCGGCGTCAGCAGGTAGCCGGCGACGCTCAGCCAGACGGCGCTGCCGCGCACCAGCGGGAGCGGCAGCCCGAGCACGCGGACGGGCGCCGAGGCGACGGAGGCGGCCACGACGGCCAGCACCAGGCTCACCACGAGCCCCGCGACACCCACTGCGAGAGGCAGGATGCTGGCGGTTCGGCGGGCCGCGAGGGCCCGGTCACGCACGGTCGACACCGCTCCACCCTCCGCTGTCGCAGCTGAACGCTCCCTGTTGGGGGCGGTCCTCCAGTATGCGGACCCCGCCACGAGCCGCCAAACCCCGCGATGGGCCCCCGGGTCTCGATACGCCGCTCCGCGGCTACTCGACCACCATGGAAGCGCGCCCCGTCTTCGCTGATCGAGTAGCCCGCATCGCGGGCGTATCGAGATCCACCCACCGCAAGCACGCCGGGTCTCGATACGCCGCTCCGCGGCTACTCGACCACCATGGCTCCGCCACCACTCGACCAGCGCGCGCAGCTCATGCTGATCGAGTAGCGCGCCCCGCGCGCGTATCGAGATCCACCCCACCCGCACCCCCGGCCGCCCGCCGCCGCCCGGATGGTTGACTGGCCCCATGGAGATCGTTCTCGGAGTCGTCGGCCTGCTCGGCGGCCTCATCGTCGCGGCCGCCGCCGTGGTCGCCGTCGTCATCGGCCAGCGCCGCGCGAAGCCGGCATCGCTGGTCGACATCGACGTGCGCCTGTCGCACGCGGGCGACGACTGGTGGCGGGTCACCGCGACGGTCCGCAACCTCGGCCGCACCGACCTCCCGCCGACGACCTTCGTCGCCGACCGCCCGATCTCCTTCACCCTCGCCGGCTCCTCCTCCGCCGAGTGGTACGGCGCCCCGCCGCAGACCCCGGAGTGGTCGATCGACCCGTCCGGCTCCCTGCTGCTCGCGCCCGTCCTCCTCCCCCGCGGCGTCCCCGTGAGCGCGACGGCCGTCGTCCGCGGTCGCCCGGAGGTCCGCATCGACGCGCCGCTGCGCTACATCCCAGTCCGCGAGAACGTGGTCGAGACGACGGGGGCGGCGCCCGTGTGGGGCGAGCCCGCCGCCGCCTCCGCCACTCCCTCTCCCGCCTCCTCCACCCCGCCCGCTCCGCAGCGCCTCGTCGACGCCCCCCTCGAGCCGCGCCCCGAGCGCGAGAGCGTGCTCCGCGGCGGCTTCGGCATGTGGTCGGCGATGGCGGCGGGAGGGCTCGGCGCCGTCTTCATCGGCGTCGGGATCGCTCTGTCGCTGGCCGGCCTGAACTCGACGCCCCTCGGCTCCGCCGGCGTCGTGCTGATCGGCGCCGGCCTGACCTGTCTCGTCGGCACCCTCGTCATCCGTCTGCTCCGCCGCTGGCTCGAGCCGCCGGCCCTCTGGCGCACCCCGCGGCAGCGCCTGCGCCGCCCCGGCACGATCATCGTGCTCGTCCTCGCCTACGCGGGCCTCGCGCTGTTCTGCCTCGAGTTCCTGGTCGAGGACGTCAGCGGTGACACCACCTGGGTCGCGGGAGTCGCCGTGCTGCTGCTCCTCGCCGCGCTGCTGGGCACGGGCCTGGTCGGCTTCCTCCGCCTGGTCGTGCTGCTCGGCGTGCGACGCGCCTCGCGGGGTGCGACCGCCTGACCGCCGCCCGCACCGAGCAGGGGCCTAGGCGCGCGGCGGGGCTGTCGACTCGCGGACGACGAGGCTGGTGGCCAGCTCGATGCGGTGCGAGAGGGGCGGGATGCCGTCGTGCATCCGAACCAGGGTCTCCAGGCCGAGGCGGCCGAGGTCGTGCATGGGGGTGTGCACGGTCGAGAGCAGCACGGCGGTCGGCAGCGCGGCGAAGGTGTCGTCGTAGCCCATCACGCTCAGGTCCTCGGGGACGCGCAGGCCGGCCGCGATCGCGGCGCGGATCGTCTGCAGGCCGTCGATGTCGTTGGTCGCAACGACGGCGGTCGGCGGATCGTCCAGCGCCAGGAGTGCCGGAACCACGTGCTCGGCCGACCCCATGCCCTGCTCGGAGACGAGGGCCGGGTCCTCCGGCAGGCCGGCCGCGGCGAGCGCCTCGCGGTAGCCGCCGTAGCGGGCACGCAGCCCCGGATTGCGGGCGTCGCCGCCGACGAAGGCGATCCTCCGATGGCCGAGCGAGACGAGGTGCTCGGTGGACTGCTGCCCGCCCACCCAGTGGTTCGAGCCGACGCTCACCACGGACGGGTCGAGCGGGTTCGGCGCGTCGACCGCGACGAGCGGCAGCCCTGCCTCGGCGGCGGCCGCGACGATCTCCGCGTCGATCGCGGTGGTGACGGCGAGGATCCCGAGGTGCCCCTTCGCCGCGACGGAGCGGACGAACGCGGCGTCGAAGCGGAGCGACTCGTCGGCGGAGCCGCTCGGCGCGAGGACGCCGGTCGTGACGTCGACGCGCTCGCTCTGCGCGCCTCCGACGACGCCCTCGAGGACGCGCAGCGAGTAGACGCTGAGCAGGGTGTCGAAGACGACGGTGACGCCGCCGCCGACCCGGGGCGCCCGGGTGCTCGGGCTGTAGCCGAGCTCGCGGAGGGACTGCTCGACCCGCGCGCGCGTCGCCGCCGACGCGCCGGGCCGCCCGTTGAGCACCTTCGACGCGGTCGCCTTCGAGACGCCCGCATGCGCCGCGACGACGTCCAGCGTGACGCGCGTGTCCGGCGTGCGGGCCACAGGCCCTCCTCTCAACGGTGCCCCGACCCTACCGAAACCGTTTCCTCCCCGCCCCCTGACCTGGTGCGCGCCCCGTCGCGCGCCGCGAGATGCCACTTGTGCACGCGACACGCCGACAGAAGCGTGCACAAGTGGCATCTCGCGGAGGGGAGGGAGGACTCGGGGCGTCATATCGATTCGACCGGCAGAGGCCCCGCTGGTTGGATACCGAGTATGAGTAGGCATGTCGTCGTCGTCGGGGCCGGGCTCTTCGGGGCCGCCACCGCGCTGCACCTCGCGCGCGGGGGCGCCCGGGTCACGCTGGTCGAGTCGGGGGACGCGGCGCGCGGCACCACGGCGGCCGGCGCGGGCTTCGTCGGCCTGTGGGCCGCGGGCTACGCCTGGTACTGGAACGAGTCCGAGCGCGACCTCGAGCAGTACGGCCTCGACTTCTACCGCGCCCTCGCCGTCGATCCCGACCGCGGCGGCGTCGACATCCTCCTCCGCGAGACCGGCAGCGCCTGGCTCGCCGTCACCGAGGAGGGCGTCCGCGACCACCTCGGCCCGCTCGCCGAGCACCCGCTGCGCCCGGAGGGCTCCCGCGAGCTCTCGCCGCAGGAGGCCGCCGAGCTCGTCCCCGGCCTCGACGCGAACGCGGTCACCGGCGGCTTCCTCCAGCCCGACGGCATCCAGATCAGCGCCCCCGACGCCGCGCTCGCCCTGGTCGCCGCGGCCCGCGCGGCCGGAGTCGAGATCGTCGAGCACGCGCCCGTCACCGAGGTCCTCGCGACCGACGGCCGCGCGAGCGGCGTCCGCACCGCCGACGGCCGCATCTTCTCCGGCGACAGCGTCGTGCTGGCCGCGGGGTCCTGGACGAACGAGCTGCTCGCCCCGCTCGGCCGCCGCCTCCCGCTGGCCCGCGTCGTCGCGAGCCGCCTCACCACCGCGCCCTTCGGCCTCCCGCACCTGCCGACGCTGATGCTGCCCGAGCTCGGCGGCCTCTGGGTCCGCGAGCACCTCGGCGGCCTCACCTACGGCAACGGCGTCGGCTACGAGCCGCTCGGCGAGTCCGCCGCCGACCGCCGCCCGCAGCGCACCGACCTGGTCGAGGCGATGGACGCGCACCTCGCCCCGCTGATCGCCCACCTGATCCCCGCCTCCGCCGACGCGCTGCGCGAGACCGAGTGGACGCAGGGCGTCGTCTCCTACACCGCCGACCGCCGCTTCCTGGCCGGCCCCGTCCCCGAGCTGCCCGGGCTGTTCGTCGCCGCGGGCGACAACGAGTCCGGAGTGACGCACGGACCCGGTCTCGGCCGTCTCGTCGCCGAGCTGGTCCTCCACGGCCGGACGACTCTGGGCGACGCCGAGCTCTACGCCCCGGCCCGCTTCGCCGCTCGGCAGTTCCCCGACGAGGCCGCCGTGCGCGCGGCGATGCCGGCCCGGCGCCTGGTCGACGCGGTGACCGCCCGATGACAGACCGCGACGTCGTCGTCGTCGGCGCGGGCCTCGTCGGCGCCGCGGCCGCCCGCTCTCTCGCCGAGCGCGGCGACCGCGTCCTGCTGTTCGAGCGCTTCGAGCGCGGGCACGACCGCGGCTCCTCGCACGGCGAGACCCGCATCTTCCGCCGCGGCTACGCGGAGGACGACTACCGAGCGCTGACCGGACGGGCGGCCGCCGAGTGGGCGCGGCTCGAGCGGGAGTCGGGCCGGAGCCTCTTCACCGCGACCGGCGCGATCGACCACGGCGACGCCTCCGCCCTGCTCGCGATCGAGGAGGCCTTCGCCCGCGACGGCATCCCCTGCGAGCGCCTCGACGCCGCCGAGGCCGCCGCACGCTGGCCCGGTCTGCGCTTCGAGACCGACGTGCTGCTGCACCCGGAGGGCGGACGGCTCGACGCCGCCGCCGCGATCGAGGCGCTGCTCGGCTCGGCGGAGTCGCACGGCGCCATCGTCCGGGCGAGCACCGGCGTCCGGGCGATCGAGGAGCGCGACGGCGGCGTCCGCGTCGTCACCGACGAGGGCCCCCTGCTCGCCGACGCGGTCGTCGTCGCCGGCGGCTCCTGGACGCCGGGACTCGTGGGCGGGCTGGTCGCCGCGGCCGGCCGCTCCCTCCCGCCGCTGCGGATCACGCAGGAGCAGCCCGCGCACTTCACGACGGACCTGCCGCTCGACGCCTGGCCGAGCTTCGTGCACCACCGCGGAGACGAGCCGACGATCTACGGCCTGGCGACCCCGGGCGTCGGCGTGAAGGTCGGCGAGCACGGCACCGGCCGCGTCGTCGATCCGGACCACCGCGACTTCCGCGCCGAGCCCGAGCGGCTCGCCCGGCTCGTCGAGTACGTCGCCGACTGGCTGCCGGGCGTCGACGCGGCGAGCGCCGATCCGATCTCCTGCCTCTACGACATCACGCCGACGGAGGACTTCGTGCTCGACCGCGTCGGCCGCGTCACCCTCGCGACCGGCTTCTCCGGCCACGGCTTCAAGTTCGGGCCCGTGCTCGGCGAGCTGCTGGCCGACCTCGTCGACGGCGCCGACGCGCTCGACCGCTTCCGGCTCGCGACCCTCTAGATCTCCACCACTCCCCCGCACCACGGACGAAAGCAGCAGCATGCAGACACTCCGCGCCCTCGGCGCCCTCGCCGCCCTCGGCACCGCCGTCGCCCTCGCCGGCTGCACGGCCCCCGGCAGCTCGAGCGACTCCGCCGCCGGCGAGCGCCTCGTCATCGGGACGACCGACTCGATCGTCTCGCTCGACCCGGCCGGGGCCTGGGACCGCGGCAGCTTCACGCCGCAGAACCAGATCTACCAGCACCTCCTGAGCTACGCGGACGGCTCGACCACGCCCGTCCCCGAGGCCGCCGAGGAGTGCGGCTTCGACGACGCGACGACCTACCGCTGCTCGATCGCGCCCGGCCTGACCTTCTCCAACGGCGACGAGCTGACCGCGTCGGACGTCGTCTTCTCGTTCCAGCGCATCGTCGACATCGCCGCGGACAACGGCCCCTCGCCGCTGCTCGCGAACATGGAGTCGGTCGCGCAGGACGGCGACGACGTCGTCTTCACCCTCGCGGTGCCGAACGACCAGACCTGGCCGTACGTGCTCTCGAGCATGGCCGGGCCGATCGTGGACGAGGAGGTCTTCCCCGCCGACGCGCTGCTCGACGACGCCGACGTGATCGGCTCCGGGCCGTACTCCGTGCAGAACTACGAGGCGGGCGGACTGCTGCAGCTCGCCGCGAACGAGTCGACCTCGAGCCCCGCGCCGAAGACCGCCGACGTCGTGCTGCGGCCGTACACCTCGTCGACGAACCTGCGCCTCGACGTGGAGAACGGCGCCGTGGACGTGGCCTACCGCTCGCTCACCGCGACCGACGTCGAGGACCTGCGCGGCAACGCGGACCTGCAGGTCGTCGACGGCCCCGGCGGCTCGGTGCGCTTCCTCACTTTCAACGTGAACACCCAGCCCGGCGGCACTCCCGAGCAGAAGCTCGCGATCCGCCAGGCCGTCGCCTCGCTGGTCGACCGCGACGAGCTGTCGGAGCAGGTCTACCGCGGCACCTACACGCCCGCCTACTCCGTGGTGCTCGACGGGCAGACCGGCGCGACGCAGGCCTTCGCCGACGCGTACGGCACGACCCCCGACGCGGACGCCGCCGCCGCGATCCTCAGCGCCGCCGGCGTCTCGACCCCGGTGACCCTGCCGCTGCAGTACACCTCGGACCACTACGGCCCGGACTCCGACCAGGAGTACGCGCTGATCAAGTCGCAGCTGGAGTCGTCGGGCCTGTTCACCGTCGACCTGCAGTCGACCGAGTGGACCAGCTACGTGAAGCAGCTCTCGCCGGACGCCGGCTACCCGGCCTACCAGCTCGGCTTCTTCCCGGACTACCCGGACCCCGACAACTTCCTCCGCTCGGCCTACTCGACCACCGGCGCCTCGGTCGCGAACGGCTACTCGAACCCGGCCGTCGACGCGCTGATCGACACCGAGGCGACCGCCACCGACCCCGCCGCGCGCGCCACCGCGATCGAGGCCATTCAGGCGCAGACCGCCGCGGACGCGCCGATCATCCCGCTGCTCCAGGGCCGCGAGACCGTCGTCGCCGCCTCGGGTGTCACCGGCATCGAGGACACCCTCGACGCGACCTACCTCTTCCGCTTCGGAGCCCTCGCGAAGTAGGAGCGGAGCGACCCCTGCATGCTGGTCGAGCAGCCGCGCAGCGGCGTATCGAGACCCACCCTCCATCCAACGGTGGATCTCGATACGCGCCCTCCGGGCGCTACTCGATCAGCATGAAGTGGGCGCTCCGTCCGTGAGCGGCGACCACAGAGGAGTGCGGCGGTCCACTGCATGCTGGTCGAGTAGCCGCGCAGCGGCGTATCGAGACCCCGCGCCGTCAGCGGTCGACGAGTTCGGCCTCGGACCAGCCGTCGGGGGCGTCCTGGGCATCGGGCGCCGCAGGCCGCGTCCGGCGGTGCTGGGTCGCCGCGACGACGAGCACCACCAGCAGCCCGAGAGCCGCGGTCGCGAGCGGTCCCGCCGCCTGCTGCAGTGCGTACCGCCAGAGGATCTCGATCGGGGCGGTCAGCGAGTCGCCCTGCCACTGGTTGGGCAGCACGAGGATGATCGCCGGGATCGCGAGCAGCGCGCCCCACAGCACGACATCGAGGACGACCGCCCCGATCCACCACAGCCGCCCCGGCGTCATGCCCGGGACCGACGGACGGCCTGCACCACGACGGCCGCGGCGAGGGAGGCGAGGCCCACTGTCAGCAGCGGCGTCGCGCTGAACTGCAGCAGCAGCCGGACGTACTGCTCGTACTCGAGCCGCTCGTAGACCGTGGTCGTCGTGTAGATCTCGAGCGTCGACCACCACAGCGTGGCGAGCCCGAGCGGGATGAGCACGACGCCGGCGATCGCGAGCGTCAGTGGGACCCGGCGGCCCAGCGGACGCACGGCCGCGGGCGCCTCGGCCTGCGGCTTCTCCGCGACGTCCCTCTCTTCGGCGGCCTCGACATCGGCGGGATCCGGCACGAACGAGAGCCCGGCGAGCGGCGACTCCGGCTCGGCCGACTCCACGCGCGGACTCGGATCCGCTCGCGGTACCCGCCCGCCCGCCCGCCGCGGACGCCGGTACGCGTCCTCCTCACGGCGGCGCACCTCCGGCGCCGGCCCCTGGTACCCGCGCTGATAGGCGGCGTGGAACCGCGGATCCGTTCTGCTGCTGTCGGCCATGACCGCCCCCGCCTCGTGCACTCGGACTCTCATCCTGTCGCACGGCCGCCCGCGGAGGGAGACCGCACCGTCAGGAGCGGCGGCGATCGCCTCCTGCGGGCAGCAGCTCGACGAGGACGCCCTCGCCGAGCTCGACGTCGTCGTCCTCCTGGTCACCGTCGACGGCGGCGGACCCGCGACCGGCGCGGACGAGTCCGATCGCGAGGGTCGCCGCCGTCATCGCGAGGGCCGCGGTCGCGAGCGCCGGACCGACGGTCCAGAGCGAGTTCAGCACGATCGCCTCCAGCGGGACGACATCGGTGTAGCTGAAGCCGTCGGGCAGGACGGCGACCAGGGCGCAGACCCCGAGGACGAGTGCCCAGAGCAGGCCGGTGTAGCCGAGCAGCAGTGGCCACCACGGACGGCGGCCGGTCACGAGCGGGCCGCCCGCACGGTGATCGCGGCGCCGATCGAGAGCAGCCCGATGGTGATCGCGGGGCCGGGGAAGTAGTTCATGACCGCCCGGGTGAACTGCTCGAATCCGCTCTCGGTCTCGTAGTAGACCATCGAGGAGGCGGACCAGACCAAGCTCAGCCCGGCCCCCAGGAAGAGCAGTCCGAGCACGGCGAGCGCGATCGGGACGCGCCGATCCAGGGCGGACGGCCGCCTCGGCTCGGTCGGCGCGGACTCCGTCTCGACGTCCTCGATCGTCACCTGCTCCCCGTCCGGCTCGACGACAGCGACGCCACTCGGCAGTGGCGCGGCGATCGGAAGTGGCGCGGCGATCGGCGGCAGCGAGGAGCTCGACAGCGGCGCCGGACTCGGTCTCCGCACCCGGACCGGCACGACCTCCTCCGGAGCCGCCGCCCGGCGCCGACCGCCGACCGAGTCGCCTCCACGAGGGCGTCGGAACCGCTCCTCCGACGACGATGCCCGATCGGCCGGGAGCCCCGAGGCCCCCTGCCCCTGATACCCCCGCTGATAGGCGGGATGGAACCGCGGATCCGTCCGGGTGCTGTCGGTCATGAAGTCCCCCACTCCGTGCGCGAGCCCCCATCCTGTCGCAGAAGCGCGGCGACCGGCCAGGCGCTCAGCGCGCGGAGGCGACGCTCGCGCGGCTCGGCAGGCTCACGCAGCCGGCGCCGACGAGCAGCAGGGCGATCATCACCGCGGTCAGCGCGCCCCAGCCGCCCGCCTCGACCACGAAGCCGAGCAGCCAGCCGCCGACGCCCGAGCCCACGTAGAAGGCGATCGTGTAGACGGCGCCGGCGTGGCCGCGGAGGGCGGGGGCCGCTCGCGCGCCGGTCCAGGCCGCGCCGGTGGCGTGCACGGCGAAGAAGCCGGCTGAGAACAGGACGAGCCCGATGATGACGACCACGATCAGCTCGGAGAGCATCACGAGCAGGCCGACGATCATCGCGGCGACGCCGATCCGCATCACGACCCGCGGGCCCAGGCGCGGCGCCCAGACACCGGCGAGCCGGGAGGTCGCGGTCCCGGCGAGATAGGTGAGGAACAGCAGCGAGACCAGCGCCGGCGGCAGCGCGAACGGCGCGGCCTCGAGCCGGAACGCCAGGTAGTTGTACACCGCGACGAACACGCCGACGACGAAGAACGTCTGCGCGGCGACCGCGAGCAGGACGGGATCGCGGAGGACCTGCGCGATCTTGCCGCGCCAGCCGCCCTCGCCCCGCGGCGCCCGCGCAACACCGCCCCGGGGAGCCAGCAGGACGAACGCGACGGCCGCGAGCGCGCAGACGATCGTGACGGCGAGCAGCGCGCCCCGCCAGCCGACCACCGCGGCGAGCGGACCGGCGAGCAGCCGTCCGGCGGCCCCGCCCAGGGTCGTCCCGGAGACGTAGGCCGCGGCGGCGGCGGTCGCACCCGCCCCGCCGACCCGGTCGTGGATCGCCGCCACGGCGAGCGCCGGCACCGCGCCGAGCGCCGCGCCGCTGAGGAACCGCAGCACGAGCAGCACCTCGAAGGACGGCGCGATGCAGGCGAGCAGGGCGAGCACCACGGAGGAGAGCACCGCGATCCGCATGGACTCCAGCCGTCCGATCCGCTCGGCGATCGACGCCCAGGGCAGCACCATCAGCGCGAGCCCGACGGTCGCCGCCGAGACGGTCAGCGCGGCGTCCGAGGCGGAGATCCCCCACTCGCGGGAGAACTGCGGGAGCACGCCCTGCACGGCGTAGAGCTCGGCGAACGTCGCGAGCCCCGCGGCGAGGAGGGCGATCGTCAGCCGGCGCTGGGAGACGGGAGGAGCGTCGACGGCGGGGCGGACGCTGGTGCTCATCCTCCGAGGCTAGAACCGCGGCGAACGCATGACCAATGCCTGTCGCGTGCTGACCTATACGCTGAAGGCATGGATGAGCCCGCGATCCTCCGGCTGCTGCCGACGCTCGTCGCCGTCGCGCAGACCGGGAGCGTCACCGCCGCGGCCGCCGAGCTCGGCGTGCCGCAGCCCACCGCGAGCCGCTCGCTCGCGCGCCTGTCGGAGCTGGTCGGCGCTCCCCTGGTCCGCCGCGAGGGCCGCGGCGTGGTGCTGACCGAGGCCGGCCGGAGGCTCGCGGACGTCGCGCAGGACGGGCTCGCGCTGATCCGCGCAGGCCTGACCGAGGTGCAGCAGGCCCGCGACCTCGAGGACGGCCGCATCGCGATCGCCTTCCAGACCCTGCTCGGCGAGACGTTCGTGCCCGACGTGATCCGGCGCTTCCGCCGCCGCTGGCCGCGCGTCGGCTTCGGCCTCCGTCATGGCTCGCGCGCGCTGTGCCTCCGGGCGGTCGCCGACGGCGAGTCGGAGCTGGCGATCGTCGCCGACCCGCCGGAGCTGCCGGGCACCACCACGACCACCCTCTACACGGAGCCGCTGCTCGCCGTCGTCGACGACCGGCACCCGCTCGCCTCTCGCCGCTCCGTGACGGCGGCGGAGCTGCGCGGCCTCGACCTGATCATGCTCTCGCCCGGCTACGGCCTGCACGAGTCGGCCCGGCGGCTGCTGTCCTTCGAGGGGCGCGATCCCGAGCCGGCCTTCGAGGTCGGCGACTACCGGGCGGCGCGCGGACTGGCCGCGGCGGGGCTCGGTCTGACGATCCTGCCGCCGAGCCCGTCGTCGATCGAGGACGGCGTGCGCGAGATCCCGATCGACGATCCGCGGGCCGTCCGCGAGATCGGCGTGCTCGTCCGCGACACCGGGAATCCGGTGGTGCCGGAGTTCGTCGAGGCCCTGCGCGCGGCGGCCGGAGCGCGCGCCCGGGTGCGCTGACGCGCGAGGACTCTTCTGTCAAGCACAGGCACACGGGGCTCCTGTGCAGGATGCTCGGAGAGGATCCACTTCCCCCCTCACCGCGCACCACCAGCAGCCAGGACGGTCCCGGTCATGATCCTTCTCCGCACCCACTCCAACCGCTGGATCGCCCGCGCCCGCCGCACCGGCATCGTCCACGGCCTGATCACCTTCGCCGACGACCTGCCGCAGCCCGTCTTCCGCACCCTCCGCCTGGACGCCGCGACCGGCGAGCGCGTCCTGCTGCGCGACACCGACACCCTCGAGGTCGCCTTCGCCGTGCTGATCGCGGCCGTCGAGCGGGCACGCCTGGCGGAGGTCGCGGCACCGGTGCAGGACGACGCGGACCCCGCCGCACAGACCCCTCTCGCGCCGGTCGCGGTCCTCGCCGAGCCGGACTCCTTCGAGCCGGACGAGCCCACCGACCCGCTGGAGGACGCCGTCGCGGCGTGACCCGCGCAACGTACCGCGCCAGCTCTCTAAAACCTTCCGAACGATTTCGTTCGCATGGTTTTAGACTGAGGACATGAGCCGCGACGACCTCTCCGCACGTCTGAGCGAGCTGCTGCTCGACGCCGGGCTCAGCACGCGCATCACCGGCTTCCGCGGGCTGCGGATCGCCACGCCCTCCGGCGCGGACCTGCACGTGCGCCTCATCATCACCCCTCGGCCGCCCACCGCCTCGGAGATGCGCGACCAGGCGAAGCGGTCGACCGACGGCACCGTGACCGGGTTCGTCGTGCCGCGAGCGAATGCGATCGCGCGGCGACTCGCTCTCGACGACCCGCGGCTCGCGCTGTTCGGCACGGACGACGGCACGGTGATCCTGGACAGGCAGGACCTGTCGTTCGCGACGGACGATCGACCCGCCGTCCCCCGGCGTGTGCCGTACGCGCGCTTCGCCCTCCTGCGCGCGCTGATCAGGACTCGCGAGCCCCGCTCGCAGACGGAGCTCGCGGCGGAGTGCGGCGTCTCGCAGATGTCGATCTCGAAGCTGCTCCGCGCCGACCCGCTCCTCGCCGAGCGGACCGAGCACGGCTGGAGCGCCCGCGACCCGCAGGCACTCGTCCGGCACTTCCTCGCGGAGTACCCGGGCCCGGGCGGGCTCTCCCAGTACTGGTACTCCCTTCGGCCCGTGATCGCGCAGGGCGAGCGAGCCCTGACGACGGGGGTTCCAGCGCTGCTGTCCGGCGACTCCGCCGCCGATCGACTCCAGCCGTGGAGAGTCCCGCGTCTGGCCGTCGTCTACGCCGACCGTGGACTCCCACTCGAGCCCGCTGACTTCACGGAGTCGGATTCGCGAGAGGGCACTCTCCTGGTCACCGTTCCGAGGGACCGGACGATCCGGGCGACGGCGACCGCGTGGTACCCGGACGGCCGCACAGTCGACCCGCTCATCGCCGCATGGGATCTCCGCCGGAGCGGAGGTCCCGATGCCGAGGAGGCCGCGGATCGCCTGCTGACGCGCGAGACGGAAGCCTGGACGCCATGAGGTCCGTCACCCTGCCCTCGACCTCGGGATCCGACGACGCCGCCCTGCGCGCCCTGCACGACGCCTCGGCAGCGATGGCCCACCTGCAGGAGGCGTGCATCGTCGGCGGACAGATGGTGGCCCTCCTCTGTGCCGCGTTCCCCAGCGCTGGGATGATCGCTCGGCGAACAGCGGACGCGGATGCCGGCATCTCCCCCGCCATCGCCGCAGCGGGAACGCTTCACGATCTCCTGCTCGATCGCGGCTACACGCCGCAGCGAGGAAACCACTACACCTTCGGCGATCGTGAGATCGACATCCTCGTCCCCGCGAGGACGCATCTCTTCGAGAGTGCGGAGTACGGCGGGCGGGTCTTCGACAGCGCGCCCGGCCTGGGTCTGGCGTTGACGGAGCTTCTCGAACTCGAGGTGACGGCGGTCCTCCTCGACGGCACTCCGCTCACCTTCCGCACCCGAGTCCCGGGAGTGGAACGCGCCTTGATCGTGAAGGCCCTGTCCTACGAATCCCGGAGGAGCAGGAACGACATGATCGACCTCTTCAACCTCCTGCAGATCCGGCACTCGAACGAACCCGCCGAGATCGGAGGCTGGCGGATCGGAGACCGCGCAGACGCAGGAGCGCGACGGGACGCGGCGACCGCGCTGAACCGACTCGCCGGCGCGCCGGGTCTCCGCTTGAGCCTCAGAGGGTCCGACGTCCCGCCTTCGGAGTTCAGCGCACTGCTCCGCAGGTACATCACGGCCGTGTGAGATCTCACCGGCGGACTCGCAGGGGGCCGACCCGCGACGGGTCGGCCCCCTCCGCGCTCAGAGCGTCAGTGTGTGCGCGCCCGAGGCGAGCTCGCGGTCCTCGGTGCCGGCCGTGCGGACGACGGCGGTCGCGCCCTTCGGGACGGTGACGGCCAGCTCGATCGCGTCGCCGCGGCGGTCCCAGCGGACCGAGGCGAGGCCGTGCGGGGTCTCCAGCGTGGACTCCGCCCAGTCGAGGTCGGTGCCGGGCTGCGGGGCGACCAGGAGGCGGGAGTAGCCGGGCTCCAGCGGCGCGAGTCCGCCGACGACGCGGTGCAGCCAGTCGGCGACGGCGCCGAGCGCGTAGTGGTTGAAGCTCGTCATCTCGCCCGGGTTGATGGTGCCGTCGGGGAGCATCGAGTCCCAGCGCTCCCAGACCGTGGTCGCGCCCATCGTCACCGGGTACAGCCACGACGGGCACTCGCGCTGCAGCAGCAGGCGGTACGCGGCATCGATGTGACCGGTCGAGGACAGCGCGTCGGTGATGAACGGCGTGCCCGCGAAGCCGGTCGAGATCGTGTAGCCGCTCTCGGCGACCAGCTCGGCGAGGCGGTCGCCGGCCCAGCCGAGCTCGTCGTCGTCGAGCAGGCCGAAGACGATCGCGAGGGAGTAGACGGTCGTGCAGTCGCTGAAGACGCGCTGATCGGCGACGTACTTCGCACGGAACGCCGCGCGCAGCTCCGCCGCCATCTCGGTGAACTCGCGCTCG
This sequence comes from Rathayibacter festucae DSM 15932, assembly GCF_004011135.1. Classification (NCBI taxonomy): domain Bacteria; kingdom Bacillati; phylum Actinomycetota; class Actinomycetes; order Micrococcales; family Microbacteriaceae; genus Rathayibacter; species Rathayibacter festucae. The sequence continues at coordinate 2,865,588 of NZ_CP028137.1, forward strand.
TCCTCGGTGCGGCCGAGCACGGCGGCGCTCTCGGCGACGATGCGCGCCGTGCGGTAGGCGCAGGCCGTGGCGACGACGCCGGTGTCGGCCTTCGCGTCGGCGGGCTTGTCGGGCGCCGCGTCGGGGTCGAGCCAGTCGCCGAACTGGAAGCCGGTGTCCCAGACGCCCGAGTCGGAGAGCTTCGAGCGCACCCGGCGGGCGTGCGAGGCCATCGACGCGAACGACTCCTCGAGTACGACCGGGTCCCCGTAGGCCTCCCAGACCGCCCACGGCACCCAGGCCGCGGCGTCGCTCCACAGCGCGGTGGAGTCCATGGGAGGGAAGCTGGTCTCGGCCGCGCGGCGCTTCAGCACGTCCGGCACGACGAACGGGACGGCGCCGTCGTGGTGCGCCTGCTCGAGGGCGAGGTCGCGGAGCCAGTCGCGGAGGAAGTCCTCGGCGTCGGCGAGGTAGACGGCGGTCGAGGCGAACGCGGCGATGTCGCCGGTCCAGCCGAGGCGCTCGTCGCGCTGCGGGCAGTCGGTCGGCACGTCGAGGAAGTTGCCGACCATGCCGCGGTAGACGTTGTCGTGCAGCTGGTTGACGAGGTCGTCGGAGCTGCGGAACGTGCCGATCCGGCGCAGGTCGCTGGAGACGACGACCGCGGTGAGGGCGCCGTCGGCGATCGACTCCCCGGGCCAGCCCTCGACCTCGGCGTAGCGGAAGCCGTGGAAGGTGAGGGTCGGCTCGAAGACGTCCGCGCCGCCCGAGAGGGTGAAGCGGTCGGTGACCTTCGCCTCGCGCAGCGGGCGGACGCCCAGCTCGTCGTCCTCGAGGACCTCGGCGTGGCGCAGCGTGACGACGCTCCCCTCCGGGCCGGTGACCTCGACGCGCAGCCAGCCGACGAGGTTCTCGCCGAAGTCGACGAGGGTGCGGCCGGACGGGCTCGTCCAGATCTTCTGCGGCGCGACCTCGCGCAGGCGACGCACCGGCGGCGCGATGTAGGGCTCGAGCTTCGAGAGGTCGACGTCGACCTCCCGGGTCGCGGTCCAGGCGGAGTCGTCGAAGCCGGCGCTCCTCCAGCCCTGCGGCTCGAGGCGGGCGTCGATGTCCTGGCCGTCGTAGATGCTGTCGGCGGTCGTCGATCCGGTCGCGGCGCGCCAGGAGTCGTCGGTCGCGACGACCTGCTCGGCGCCGTCCGCGAAGGTGATCCGCAGCTCGGCGAAGCCGGCGATCTCGGTGCCGTAGGGCTCGGCGCCCTCGCCCCAGGTCAGGCGGCCGCGGTACCAGCCGTCGCCGAGCGCGAGAGCGAGGACGACGCTGTCGCCGGAGATCAGGCTCGTGACGTCGTGCTCGGAGTAGCGCAGGCGCCACTCGTAGCTGGTCCAGCCGGGGGTGAAGAGCTCGTCCGAGACGGGCTCGCCGTCGATCCAGGCCTCGACGATGCCCAGCGCCGAGAGGCGGAGGGTCGCGGAGACGACGTCGCCGTGCCCGGTCTCGAGGGCGGTCTCGCGGCGGAGCAGCGGGGCGGCGTCCAGGGCGGCGGCGGGCGCCGTGAAGCGGGCGGTCCAGTCGGTCATCATCGTCCTTCTGTCAGAAGTGGTCGGGGTGGTCGGAGTGTCAGGGGTGGTCGTGGGCGGTCGGCCGGTGGCGCGGGGCGCCCGGCGCGGAGGAGGAGCGGACGCGCAGCACGGGAGTGAGCTGGAAGTGCACCGGCTCGGTCCGGCCCTCGAGGCGCTCGAGCAGGAGGCGCACGGCGCGGTCGCCGAGCTCCTCGCCCGACTGGTCGACGGTCGTCAGCGAGATCCCGGGGTGCCCGGCGACCTCGATGTCGTCGTAGCCGACGATCGCGACGTCGGCCGCGGTGAGCCCGAGCTCGTCGCGCGCCCAGAGCGCGTCGAGGGCGAGCGCGTCGTTGCCGGCGAAGACGGCCGTCGGCCGGTCGGGCGAGCGGAGGAGCTCGAGCGAGCGCTCGTAGGCGTCGAGGCGCTCCGTGCCGAGGTGGACGACCTGCAGCTCGTCCGCGAGACCCGCCGACGCCATCCGCTCGCGGTACCGGACGAGGCGCACGGAGTGCGGCGCTGCGGCCACCCGGCTGGTGATGTCGTCGCTGATGGTGAGGTGCGCGATGCGGCGGTGCCCGAGCTCCAGCAGGTGATCGAGGACGAGGTCGGTCCCCGCGACGTCGTCGTTGGTGACGGTGTCGTAGCCGGTGGAGTCGTCGTGCCGGCCGAGCATCACGATCGGCGTGCGGGCGGCCAGCCGCTCGAGCCAGGCGGGCTCGACCATCGGCGAGACGGCGATCATCCCGTCGACCTGGCGGTCGAAGAGCGCCTCGATCGCGCGGAAGCCCTCGCCGGAGTCGCTCTGCGCCGGAGCGACGATCAGCTGGTAGCGGCTGCCCTCGAGCGCGGCGGAGGCGCCGGTGACGATGCGGTTGAAGAAGGAGTTGCCGAGCGAGGGCACCTCGACGCCGATGGTGAAGCTGGCACCGCGCATGGCGCGAGCCGCGACGCTCGGCCGGTAGTCGAGCTCCTCGATCGCGGCGGTGACCCGCTCGCGCATCGAGGCGCTGACGCCGTAGGCGTTGCGGATGACCTTGGAGACCGCAGCTCGCGAGACGCCGGCGTGCAGCGCGACGTCCTGGATGGTCGCGGGGCCGGTGTGGCCGGTCTCGATCGAGCTCATCATCGCCTCCTCGCGCTGCCTGTCGTGCCGTGCGTGCCGTGGCGGACGCGCCCCGATCGGGGCCTCCGCGAACGCCACTGTAACGGTTCATTCTCGATCGTGTAGATCGATCCACGAATTTGCCCGATTTCGTTGACACGTTTCACGACACGGACGTAGGTTCTCCCTGCGTCGCCCCGCAGCCCGGCCTTCCGAACGGTCCGGCGAGCAGGACGACAGCCCCCGGGCACCCCCGCAACGAAGAAGTTGTCCCTACATGGAGGTAGTGATGTCGACCCGACAGAACCGGCGAGCAGTGCTCGCCCTCGGCGCAGGAGGAGCGGCTCTCGCTCTCGCGCTCACCGGCTGCAGCACCGGAGGAGGAGGAGGCGATTCCGCCGACGGCTCCACGCTGAGCGTGCTCATCGACAACCAGACGGCGACCGTCGAGCTCTGGGACGCGCTGAAGACGAAGTTCGAGGAGGAGAACGACGGCATCACCCTCGACATCGAGACCCGGCCGCAGGGCAGCGAGGGCGACAACCTCGTCAAGACGCGCCTCGCGACCGGCGAGATGAACGACGTCTTCGCCTACAACTCGGGCTCGCTCTTCCAGGCGCTGAACCCCGACCAGAACCTCGCGCCGCTCTCGGACGAGGCGTGGGTCGACTCGCTCGACGAGGGCTTCCGCACCGTGGTCTCGACCGACTCGGACCTCTACGGCATCCCGCTCGGCCAGGCGATGGGCGGCGCGGTCCTCTACAACAAGGACGTCTACAGCTCGCTCGGCCTGACCGTGCCGAAGACCTGGGACGAGTTCATCGCGAACAGCGAGAAGATCAAGGCCGCCGGCGACGTCGCGCCGATCATCCAGACCTACGGCGACACCTGGACCTCGCAGCTCTTCGTGCTCGGCGACTTCGCCAACGTGCTGGAGCAGGACCCGGAGTGGGCCGAGCAGTACACGGCCAACGAGGCCAAGTACGTCGACGAGCCGGCGCTGGCCGGCTTCGAGCACCTCCAGCAGGTCGCCGAGTCGGGCCTGGTGAACGAGGACTACGCCTCCGCCACCTACGACGACGGCGTCCGCATGGTCGCGACCGGCGAGGGCGCGCAGTACCCGATGCTGACCTTCGCGGCCGGCCCGCTGATCCAGAACTACCCGGACTCGCTCGACAAGGTCGGCCTCTTCCCGCTGCCCGGCGAGTCGGCCGACTCCAACCCGCTGACCGTCTGGCAGCCCAACGCGGTCTACGTGCCCAAGTCGACCGAGGGCGCGAAGCTCGAGAGCGCCAAGAAGCTGATGGCCTTCCTGGTCACCCCCGAGAGCTGCGACATCCAGAGCGAGATCGCGGCGCCCCAGGGTCCGTTCGTGATCGACGGCTGCACGCTGCCCGACGATGTGCCCGCCCTCGTGTCGGACATGCAGCCCTACTTCGACAGCGGTGACACGGGCCTCGCGCTCGAGTTCCTCTCGCCGATCAAGGGACCGGCGCTCGAGCAGATCACCGTCGCCGTCGGCTCGGGCATCACGCCCGCCGCGGAGGGTGCTCAGCAGTACGACGACGACGTCACGAAGCAGGCCAAGCAGCTCGGCCTCGACGGCTGGTGAGCCTCGGGGGCCGGGAGCGGAGGCAGCCCCTCCGCACCCGGCCCCTTCCCCCGGGCGCACCGCCCTCCCACCCCTCCCCCGGCCGATCGACGGAGATCTGATGACCGCAACGATGGAGAAGCGCCCGGCCCGGCGCTCCGAACCCTCCCGCTCCCCCGAGCCGCCGAAACGGCGCAAGGCCATGAAGAGCCCGTACCCGACGTGGTTCTACCTCCCGGCCGGCGTCTTCTACGTGGTCCTGTTCCTCGTCCCGACGGTCGCCTCCCTCTACTTCTCCCTCACTCGCTGGACGCTCTTCGACTCGACCTTCATCGGCTTCGAGAACTTCGTCGAGTTCTTCCAGGACCCGGCGCTGACGACCGGCTTCGTCAACACCTTCATCTACGCGGCGATCACCTCGGGCCTGAAGATCGTGCTCGGCATGGCGCTCGGCGTGCTGCTGAGCTCGCAGATCATCGGCCGCGGCTTCCTCCGCAGCGTGGTGTTCTTCCCGGTGCTGGTGTCGACGATCGGCATCGGCATCACCTTCAAGGTGCTGCTCGACCCCTTCGACGGCCTGATCAACCAGGGCCTCGCGACGATCGGCCTCGCCGGCCCGGGCTGGCTCACCGACCCGCAGTGGGCGCTCTTCTCGGTCGCGCTCGTCGACGTCTGGAAGGGCGTCGGACTCGCGACGCTCATCTACATCGCCGGCATCGTCGCGATCCCGCAGGACTACTTCGAGGCCGCCCGCGTCGACGGCGCCGGCGCCTGGCACAACTTCCGGCACATCACGCTGCCGCTGCTGCGCCCCGCCACCGTGACGGTGATCCTGCTCTCGCTGATCGGGGGGCTGCGCTCGTTCGACCTGATCTGGGCGATGACCAAGGGCGGGCCCGGCTTCACCAGCGACGTGGTCGCCTCGGTCATCTACAAGCAGTACCAGGCCGGCTTCTACGGCCTCTCGACCGCCGGCAACGTCATCCTCTTCCTCGTCGTCGCAGCGCTGATCTTCCCGCTGTCGGCCTGGCTCAACCGGAAGGACAAGGAGCTGTGACCACCACGCCGCTCACGCCCGCCCCGCTCTCGCCGACCCCGCTCCAGGACGACCCGCTGCGCGCGAAGGTGCGCCAGCGCGGCGTCGGCCGCGGCTCCCGGACCTGGCGCTACGGCGGCGGGATCCTCGCGATCGTCCTCGCCGTCCTCGTCTTCATCGTCCCCTTCCTCTTCATCGTGCTCACCGCCGCGAAGACGCAGCAGGAGTCGTCGCTGCTCGGCTTCACCCTGCCGACGCAGTGGGTGTTCCTCGAGAACCTGCAGGAGGTGGTCTCGGCCCGGAACTTCGTGCTGCTGCGGGCCTTCGCGAACAGCGCGATCCTGACGATCGTCTCCGTCACGGTGATGGTGGTCCTCGCCGCGATGGTCGGCTACGTCCTCCAGCGCCGCCGCTCGAAGTGGAACCCGCTCGTCAACGGCTTCGTCCTGGCCGGCCTGATCATCCCGCCCGCCGTCGTCCCGACGATCTGGGTCCTGCAGGGCCTCGAGCTCTTCAAGACGCTGCCCGGCCTGATCGCGGTGCACGTCGCGTTCGGCCTCTCCTTCTGCATCCTCCTGTTCCGCGCCTTCGTCTCGACCATCCCCCGCGAGCTGGACGAGGCGGCGACCATCGACGGCGCCGGCCCCTTCCGCCTGTTCTTCACCGTGGTGCTGCCGCTGCTGAAGCCGGTGATCGTGACGGTGATCGTCGTCCAGGCCGTGACGGTCTTCAACGACTTCACCTACGCGCTGTACTTCCTCCCCGGCGACGACAACGCGACCGTGCAGCTCACGCTCTACAACTTCTCCTCGCAGTCGGTGTCGTCGTGGAACCTCCTCTTCATGGACGTGCTGCTGATCACCATCCCGCCGCTGGTGATGTACATCTTCTTCAACCGCCAGATCGTCGCCGGCATGACGTCCGGAGCGGTCAAGGGCTGAGCGGGGCCGTCGGGCCGCCGGGCCGCCGGGCTGTTCCGGAGCCGCCGTCGAACTCCTCCCGTTCCACCGGGAGAGGTTCGGCGGCGGTTCCGTCGTGGGGCGTGAAGCGGCTCGACATCGAAGGTCGAGTTTCGAAGTCCGGCCTTCACCCTTTCCGTCGTGAAGCGGTGTCCTCCCGCAGAGCCCTGTTGTCATATTCGTATGCTGCATCTCGCGCCAGTTGCATCACTGGGTGATGAGCATCGAGGCGGTCGCTCAGCGCCGCAGAAGGACCCGTCCACCAGCGGAGCCGGCAGGACGAGCGACCGGCAGACGTCCGTACTGGCGCTGGTCGCGCGTCCTTCGAGGCGGCGCTCACACACACCCGCCGCGGGAGCCCTCTCTCCGAGCCGGAGCGCTCGGCCTCCACGGCCGGGCGGGGCGGATGCCCGTCGAGCGCCATGGCGATGGGACCAGCCGTTCGACCCTCCTACTCTTCATCGTCAACCGCAGAGCGCGGAACCGAACGGTCTTCTCACGCTCGAAGACGTCGGTCTGAAGTCACGAAGGAGTGCACAGAATGGTCATGCGAACGAAGTCGACAATCCATCCGACCATCGTCGTGTCGAGCCGGGTGAGTGATCATCGATGCTGTCGGCGATCCGGCAGGGGAAGTGACCGGCGTGGCCGCGCTCAAGGCGGCCTGCTGTGACTCGCAAGAGCGAAACGGGCGTCTCGACTGCGCTTGTCGCCTTCACGACCGGCACTGTGTTCGTCTTCATCGCCGCCGCCGAGAACCGCCCCGTGTGGTGGAACGTCCTCATGGCGACGACGTTGCTCCTGACGGGATACAGCGCTTTCGTCGACTTCCGCCGGCGCGGGCGGTAGACGGAGAGCCGGAGCATCGGCTCAGGACGGCGGCTCGTCCTCGCTGATCATGTTCAGCAGGGGGACGTTCTTCACGTTCTCCGCTGCCGCCGAGGACGAGCCGACGTGGTGGATCGTCCTCGCCGCGATCGGCCTCCTCGGAACCGGTATCGGCGCTTTCGCTGATCTTCATCGGCGGGGACGCTGGGCGTCGCACGACGACATCACCGATCGACGCCCGAGCCGGAAGATCACGGCCCGCGCGGCCCTCGGTCCTCGCCCGTCGGGTGTTCCCCCGGCGGGCGCCGCTCGGTCCAGCGGGCGAGGTCCGACGGGGGCTCGGTCGTGGGGAGGTCCCGGGGGCCGACGAGTCGGCGCAGCCGGGCCGGTCGGCGCGAGCGGGTCAGCGCCGTGTGCCAGCGGACGTCGACCACCGCGCGCTGCAGCGGGTCGATCGGCTGCAGGACGCCGTCGATCCGCTCCTCGATGCGCACGAGCGGCGGGCGCACGAGGTGCAGGCGCCGGCCCGGTTCGCGCTCCGGATCGGCGCGGCCGGCCCGGGTGCGGAGCTGCTGCTCCAGCTGCTCGGGATCGCGGGCCGACCAGGCGCTGACCGTGACCCGGCCGTCGGGCAGGTCGAAGCGCTCGGTGATGCGCAGGGGCAGCTCGTCGTGGGGGTGGGTCATCGTTCGTGCCTTTCCGAGGGAGGGTCGTGCCGAGCCGGATCAGCGCCGGAGGACGTGGCGTGGGGCCTGTGCCGGGACGGTGGTCAGCCCCATCGGGAGGAAAGTACTGCTGGCCCTCCGCACGGCAGAGGGCCACGGGAGCGAACTGTGGAGAGCTCCGCGATCCGCACCGTTGGGGAGGAGTGGCGTCTCCTGCGCCGGACCGCGACGATGCACGGGATCCGTGGCACGCTCGTGGAGACCGAAAGGCCGTGATGACCACCGCACCTCCCCCCGCTCCGACTCCCTCTCCCGCTCCGCTCGCCGGCGTCCGCGTCCTCGAGCTGGGCAACTTCATCGCCGCCCCCACCGCGGGCCGCCTGCTCGCCGACTTCGGCGCCGACGTGATCAAGGTCGAGCGCCCCGGCACGGGCGACGAGCTGCGCAAGTGGCGGCTGCACCCCGGCTCGACGACATCGATGCTCTTCCACACCCTCAACCGCAGCAAGCGCTCGGTCGCGCTCGATCTGCGCACGGAGGAGGGCCGTGACGCCGTCCGCGGACTCGCCGCCGAGTGCGACGTCGTCCTGGAGAACTTCCGCCCGGGGACCCTCGAGCGCTGGGGCATCGGACCGGACGTGCTGAACGAGGCGAACCCCGAGCTGGTCATCGGCCGCATCTCCGCGTTCGGCCAGACCGGGCCGCTCTCCAGCCGGCCGGGCTTCGCGGCGGTCGCCGAGGCGATGGGCGGCTTCCGCGAGCTGGTCGGCGACCCGGACCGCCCACCCGTCCGCGTCGGCGTCTCGATCGGCGATTCCATCGCCGGCCTCTACGCCGGCTACGGGGTGATGATGGCGCTCTTCCAGCGCGAGACCCGCCGCGCCGCCGGGCTCGGTCCGGCACCGCTGGTCGAGCGGGTGATCGACGTCGCCCTGAACGAGGCGATGTTCTCGATGATGGAGTCGCTCATCCCCGACTACCAGGCGCACGGCATCGTCCGCGAGCGCGTCGGCGGCCGGATGGAGGGCATCGCGCCGACGAACGCCTACGTCTGCGGCGACGGCTCGAGCATCGTCGTCGCGGCCAACGGCGACGCGATCTTCCAGCGGCTGATGGCGATCATCGACCGCGCCGACCTGGCCGAGGACCCGGACCTGCTCACCAACGACGGCCGCTGGCGCCGCCGCGACGAGCTCGACGCCGCGATCGGCGCCTGGACCGCCACGACGACCTCGGACGCGGCGCTCGCGATCCTCGACGAACGCGGCGTCCCCTCCGGCCCGATCCTCACCGCCGCCGACATCAGCACGAACGAGCAGTACGCGGCCCGCGGCATGATCCAGAAGTTCGACGTCGACACGGGCGCCGGGATCATCGAGGGCGTCGGCTTCCCCGGCATCGTCCCGGTGCTCGGCGACCGCTCGCTCCCCATCCGCACGCTCGCGCCCGCGCTGGGCCACGACACCGAGGAGGTCCTGGCGATGCTCGGACGGAAGCCGATCGACGACGCAGCGGCGGCGGAGACGCGATGACCGGCGCCGACCGCACCGTCCGGCTGCGCGACGTCACCCTCCGCGACGGACTGCAGCTGACCGGCAAGCTCCTCTCGACCGAGCGCAAGGTCGAGCTGGTCCGGGCGCTCCTCGCGGCGGGCGTCCCCGAGCTGGAGATCGGCTCGCTCGCCCGGGGCGATCTCGTGCCGCCGATGGCCAACACGCTCGAGGTCGTCGCGGCGCTGACCGCCGAGGAGCTCGAGCACTGCTGGGTCTGGGTGGCGACCCCGCGCCACATCGAGCGAGCAGCGGCGGCCGGTGCGCGCAACTTCCAGTACTGCTTCTCGGCCTCCGACTCCCACAACCGCGCCAACATCGGGCGGAGCACCGAGGCGAGCCTCGACGCGATGCCCGAAGCCGTCGCCCTCGCGCACGCGGTCGGCGGACGCATCCAGCTCTGCATCGCCACCTCCTTCACCTGCCCCTTCGAGGGCCCGGTGCCCGAGGAGCGGGTGCTCGCGATCGCGAACGACCCCCGCGCGGCCGGCGCTGAGGACGTCGTCATCTGCGACACCCTCGGCCAGGCCCATCCCGAGCAGGTGTTCTCGCTCGTCTCCCGGGTCGCCGCCGAGACGCCGCCGCGCGAGATCGTCTTCCACGGGCACGACACCTGGGGCGCCGGCGTGGTCAACGCGCTGACCGCCGTCCGCGCCGGCGCGACCGTCGTCGACGGCGCGCTCGGCGGGCTGGGCGGCTGCCCGTTCGCACCCGGCGCGAGCGGCAACACCGCCACCGAGGACCTCGTCTTCGCGATGCGCCCCGACTGGCTCGACACCGAGCGCTTCGCCGCGCTCGTCCGCCAGTCCGAGCGGCTGCTCGCCGACGTCGAGGAGCCGAACCGCTCGAAGGCCCGCCAGGGCGCCCGCTCGAAGGCCGAGGCCTTCCCCTGGGTGGTCGCGGACGCGACGGCCTGAGGCCGGGCCTGCCGGCGGATCCACTTGGAAGAGCTGCCCGCAGCCTTTGCTGGTCGAGTAGCCCCGCAGTGGCGCATCGAGACCCGCCGTCACCAGCAGGGCGGGTCTGCAGACTCAGGTGCTGACGGTGGTGGATCTCGATACGCCCGCTCCGCGGGCTACTCGATCAGCATGAGAAGGTGCCGCTGCGCGTGCTCTTCCATGAGCCGGTACTCGCCGGTTCATGCTGGTCGAGTAGCCCCGAAGGGGCGTATCGAGACCGACCGTTCGTCGAAGGGCGGGCGTCGAGGCTCGTCTCCCCAGGAGGGTCGATCTCGATACGCCAACTGCGCGGGCTACTCGATCACCATCTGGCGGGCCGCTCCGCGCAGAGTTCGCGGAGCGATCGGCGGCCGAGGGCGGGCGGTCAGGCCGGGACGCGCTCGCGCGGGACACGGGGCTTCGCGGCCGAGGTGAGGAGCGAGGCGAGGGCGACCAGCACGAGGACGACGGCCATCGCGCCGCGGAGGCCGAAGTGCTCGCCGAGGAAGCCGAGCAGGGGCGGGCCGACGAGGAAGGCGATGTAGCCGGCGGTCGCGACGGCGGCGACGGCGGAGGTCGGGTCCTCGCTCTCGCCCGCGGCGGAGAGCGTGACCGGGAAGCCGAGGGCCGCGCCCAGGCCCCAGAGGACGACGGCTGCGCCGGCCACGACGGCGTTGTCGGCGAAGACGACGATGCCGATCCCGACCGCCGAGACGAGGGTGCTCGCCAGCAGCACGGTCGCCTTGCCGAAGCGGGCCAGCAGCGGGGTGCCGAGGAAGCGGCCGACGGTCATCGCCGCGGCGAAGGCGGTGAACACCACGGTGCCGACGGTGGCGGAGACGCCGTGGCCGTCGACCATGAGCAGCGGCAGCCAGTCGGTCGCCGAGCCCTCGGCCAGCGCCAGGGCGAGCACGATCAGGCCGAGCATCAGCACGCGCGGCTGCTGCCAGACCGGCGTCGAGCGGACCTTCTCGCGGGGAGCGCCCTCGACGGCGCGCTCCACTCGCCCGGTCTCAACGGGGATGGACCGGATGACGGTGACCAGGAGCGCGAGCGCGACGACCGCGACTCCGACGAGCTGCCAGACCACGGGGAAGTCGATCGCCGTGAGGCCGATGCCCGCGACCGCGCCGGTGACGGTGCCGAGACTGTAGAAGCCGTGCAGCGCGGGGAGGACCGAGCGGCCCGTGAGCGTCTCCAGCGCCGCTCCCTCCACGTTGAGCGCGATCTCGGAGATGCCGATCCCGAAGCCGACGAGGGCGAGGCCGGCGGCGACGCCGAACGGGGTGGAGAGCTCGGCGAAGACGCCGGTCAGCGCGATGCCGGTGACGAAGGAGGCGCCGCCGATCACGACGGTGAAGCGCACCCCCTGCCGGCGGACCACGGCGGCGGAGGACAGGACTCCGCTCATCGAGCCGACCGAGAGGCCCAGCAGGACGAGGCCCATCTCCGCGGTCGAGGCCGCGAGCAGGTCGCGGACCGCCGGGGTCCGCACGACCCAGGAGGCCATCCCGATGCCGAAGACGAGCATGAAGGCCGAGATGGCCAGGCGGCGCTTCGCGGCGGAGACGGGGCGGGACGGCATGACTACGACGCTATCGCCCGGGGGTGGACGGCAGGCGCCGCAGGACGGACGGGGCGCCCGTCAAGCTCCCCCGTCGGCACGCGGGCCGCGGCTAGCGTCGAGGAGGGCCGGTGCCGCGGAACGACGGCGCCCCGCCCGCTCGACGACCCCGGAGGACCCCATGCCCGACCAGTACACCTTCACGAACCCCGCCACGCAGTACCCGAACGTCACGCCGCCGGTGCAGCAGCAGCCCGAGCCCGGCCTCCAGTCGCGGATGACCCCTGTCCCGGACCTCGGCGAGGACAGCTACCGCGGCACCGGCCGCCTCACCGGGAGGCGCGCGCTGATCACGGGCGCCGACTCCGGCATCGGTGCGGCGGTCGCGATCGCCTTCGCCCGCGAGGGCGCGGACATCGCGCTCGCCTACCTCCCCGACGAGGAGGAGGACGCCCAGCACGTCGTCGAGCTGATCCGCGCGGCCGGCCGCACCGCCGTGACGATCCCGGGCGACCTGACCGACGCGCAGTACTGCCGGGACCTGGTCGCGAAGGCCGTCGAGGGGCTCGGCGGCCTCGACACGGTCGTCAACGTCGCAGGCAAGCAGGTCTGGCAGGACGACGTGCTCGAGCTCAGCGACGAGCAGTTCGAGACGACCTTCGCGATCAACGTCTTCGCGCCGTTCCGCATCATCAAGGCGGCGCTCCCGCACCTCCCCGCGGGCTCCACCATCATCAACACGGCCTCGGCCGAGGCGCACAAGCCCGCGCCCGACCGCCTCGACTACGCGATGACCAAGGGCGCGATCAACAACCTGTCGAAGGGGCTCGCTCAGCAGCTCGCGTCGAAGGGCATCCGGGTGAACGTCGTCGCGCCGGGGCCGACCTGGTCGGTGCTGCAGGTGACCGCGGGCGTCGACCCGGAGAGCCTCCCCGAGTTCGGCTCGAGCGAGGCGCCGATGGGCCGCGCGGCGCAGCCGGCTGAGCAGGCGCCCGCCTACGTCTTCCTCGCGTCGGCGGAGTCGAGCTACGTGGTCGGCGAGACGCTGAACGTCAACGGCGGGATGGTCTCGCCGTAGCCGGTGCCGCCGGGTCGGCGCCCGCCCTCTACCGTGGAGGCATGAGGACGAGGCGCCGGCTCCTGCCCGTGGTGGCGGGCGTGCTGCTCGTCGTGAGCGGGATCGTCGTGTCGGCCGCCACTCCGCGCGAGGTGTCGTTCGGCTGGTTCGCGTACGCGCCGCTCTCGGAGACGATGTTCTCGCCCGTCGGGACGATGGTCGTCCCTCCCGGCCTGGCGACCGCCGCCGCGCTGATCATGCTCGGCCTGCTCGTGCTGGCGTTCTGCGCGGGCTGGCTGCTCGCCCGACGGCACCCGCGGACCGCGAGTGGAGCATCGGGACAGGGCTCCTGACGCCTCGGTCCGCGCGCCCGCGCTGTGACGCGGTGACGATGCGGCGCGAGTCGGCGACGGACCTCCGGCTCGCGGAACGCGGTTCGGCTCGCTGAATCGGGCGGATCCCACGAGCCGGAGCTGATTCCGCGAGCCGGAGCTGGACGTCGGCGGTGGCGCTCGCGACGTTCGGCACGTGGATCCGGGTCCGGCTCGTGGGATCGGCCGGTTCTCACGAGCCGAGGCTGTTCCTGCGAGCCGAGGCCGGTGCGGTGGACCTCCGGCACGTGGAAAGAGGCTCGGCTCGCCGGATCGAGTCGATTCCACGAGCCGGAGGTGACTCCGCGAGCCGGAGCCGACTCCGCGAGCCGGAGCAGATCCCAGAAGCCGAAGCTGACTCCGTGAGCCGCCGCGGAGCAGGAGACCCTCACGCGAACGGACCCGAAACGGGCCCTGTGCCTGGAGGGGAGCCCGATTTCCGTCCATTCGCACGCGGCTCCGACTGCGAACGGACCCGAACCGGGCGCTGCGCCCGGAGCGGAGCCCGATCCCCGTCCGGTCGCGCGCCGGGAAACGGGCCTCGCGTGGAGGCCAGGGCCCGTTCCGCGTCCGGTCGCGGAGCCGCCCCCGGGAACCGGCCCGCCGCTAGGGTGAGCGCACCCGCCGCCGCCGCGATCCCCGCGCGACCGGGACACCCCGAGAGGCGGCCGCCGTGGTCCCCGACATCAACCCATGGGCGGTCGGACTGGCCACCCTGTCGACGATGCTCGTCGGCTCGATCTGGTACACCCCGAAGGTCTTCGGCACGCTCTGGATGCGGCTGGCCGGCATCAGCCGGGAGCAGATGAGCAGCCGCAGCGCGGTCGTCCCGGTCCTCGTCACCGTCGTGGTCAGCCTGGTCACCGCGCTCGTCCTGGCCGGCTGCGTCGACATCGCGCACGCCTTCTACGGCGGCAGCTGGTTCGCGAACTCGGTGATCACCGGGCTGTTCCTCTTCGTCGGCTTCACCGCCGCGCGGATGATCACCCACGACGCCTTCGAGGGCCGGCCGGCCAAGCTGACGATCCTGAACATCACGCACGAGCTCGTCACGATCCTCGTGATGGCCGTGATCATCGGTCTGCTGCCCGCCTGACGCCGGGTCGACACCGGCGCCGGCAGGGTCAGCCCTCCGGCAGCTCGGCGAACGTGCGCTTGGCGCCGTTGTACCAGCCCATCGACTGCACCGGGTGGCGCCAGCGGTTCTTCATGTCGTTGCGCGCCTCCTCGTGGACGGCGTCGCCGCCCTTCACCGCGTCGCGCAGGTGCCGGTCCTGCAGGTTGATGACGACGTCGGCCGAGTCGCCGCGGTGCTCGAGATCGCAGGGTCCGCCGAGCTGGCGGCAGGTCATGGTCTTCATCGGGTGCTCCTTCTGTCGGGGCCCGGGTGGGCCTCTCTCCTGTTCGACGGCCGGGGAGCCGCCGATGTGACACGACACGCCGGAGCGCGTCAGCCCGCGTCGACCGCGGCGCCCTCGCGCCGGACGATCGACGCCAGCACGGCCGGGTCCGCCCGGAAGACGACGCCGGCGACCCGCCCGTCGAGAACGGTGAAGTCGAAGGCGACCTGCGGGGCTCCGCGGTGGAACCAGGCGGCGCCCGGCCGCCCGTCGACGATCGCGGCGAGCGCCGCATGAGCACTGCCGTCGAAGAAGGCGGCCACGGCTTCGCGACCGTCGATCCGCTCCGGGGTCCCCGCGGCGAGCGCGTCCGCGTCCGCGCGGATGCTCGCGCCCGGCGCCAGCAGCTGCAGCAGTCGCGCCAGGTCGCCGCCGCGCGCCGCCGCCAGGAAGGCGTCGACCACCTGCCAGTCGGCGACCGGCCCGTCTGCGGCTCCGGCCGTCGTCTTGGCGCGCGCCCGCGAGGCGAGCTTGCGCGCCGAGACCGCGCTGCGACCGAGGATCTCGCCGATCGTCGCGAAGTCGACCCCGAAGCTATCCGCGAGCACGAACGCGACGCGCTCGTTGGGCGTCAGGGTCTCGACGACGACGTGCAGGGCCTGACCGACGGCCTCCGCGCGCTCGAGCCCCACACCTTCGGTGTCCGTGCCGGTCTCGACGAGCTCGGCGGGCTCCGGGATGCGCGCGCGCAGCCGGTCGAGGCAGAGCCGGGTGGTGACCGTCGTCAGCCAGGCCGGCAGGTTGTCGATCGCGGCCGTCGTGCCGTGCAGGCGCAGCCACGCCGACTGCACCGCGTCCTCGGCCTCGTGGTGGTCGTCGAGCAGCCGCGAGGCGAGCCGGGTGAGCCGGCCGCGCTCCGCCTCGAAGGCGACGGCCTGCTCGTCGACGGTGTGGGACACGCGTCCTCCTGACCGGACCTGCGGCGGCCGCAGCTCGCGCCCCGGCCGCCGGTCCGGAGGAGGACCGCGCGGTGAGGGACGCCCCCAGTGTCGCGGCCGGTCGCCGCCGCGACAAGAGCGACGGCGGCCGGCCCCCGTGTCAGCGGTCGGCGCGCGCGTCCTCCGGAGCCTCCGACCGCACCTCGGTGGCCGGGGCCGCGAGGCTCTCGCGGTGCAGGCGCTCCGCCTCCTCGCCGCCGACGGCCTCGCCGCGGGCGACCATGCCGGACTGGTCCGACAGCGGGATCTGCTTGAGCAGCAGCGCGAGCACGAAGGCGATCGCGATGAAGGGCAGCAGGTACCAGAACACCGGCGCCAGCGACTCGGCGTAGGCGCGGACGACGCCGTCGCGGACCTCGTCCGGCAGGGCGCTCAGCGCCTGCGGGTCGAGGGTCGCGGTGGCCGCTCCGACGTCGGCGACGCCCGCGTCGGTGAAGACGCCGGTCAGCTTCTCGGCGAGGGAGTTGGTGAAGATCGTGCCGAACACGGCCACGCCGAGCGAGGCGCCCACCTCGCGGAAGTAGTTGTTGGTGCTGGTCGCCGTGCCGATCATCTCGGGGGCGACGGCGTTCTGCACGACGAGGACGATGACCTGCATGATCAGGCCGAGCCCCGCGCCGAAGAAGAAGAGGTAGACGCAGATCAGCGGGATCGGCGTCTCGGCGGTGAGCGTCGTCATCGCCGCCATCGCGAGGCCGGTGAGCAGCGCGCCGACGATCGGGAACGCCTTGTAGCGGCCGGTGCGCGAGATCGCGATGCCCGAGTAGATCGACGTGCCCATCAGGCCCGCCATCATCGGCAGCATCAGCAGGCCAGAGGCGGCGGCGGAGGTTCCGGACGCCATCTGCAGGAAGGTCGGCACGAAGGCGATGGCCGAGAACATGCCGAGGCCGAGGGTGAGGCCGATCGCCGTCGCGTTCACGAAGATCGGGTTGCGGAAGAGGCTGAGCGGGATGATCGGGTCCTCGGCGCGCGACTCCACCCAGATGAAGCCGGCGACCGCGGCGATCAGCCCGGCGCCGAACGCCCAGGTCTCGAGGGCGCCCCAGCCGTGCGCGGCGTCGCCGCCGAAGTCGGTGAAGAAGATCAGGCAGGTGGTGGCGATCGAGAGCAGCAGCACACCCGGGACGTCGATCCGCTTGGTCGCCCGCTTGCTGGGGAGGGTCAGCGCGAACCAGGCGATCGCGAAGGCCGCGATGCCGACCGGGATGTTGATGTAGAACGCCCACTGCCAGGTGAGGTGGTCGACGAAGAGGCCGCCGAGCAGCGGGCCGGCGACGGCGGAGAGGCCGAAGACGGCGCCGAGCGGGCCCATGTACTTGCCGCGCTCGTTGGCGGGCACGATGTCGGCGATGATCGCCTGCGACAGGATCATCAGCCCGCCGCCGCCGAGGCCCTGCAGCGCGCGGAAGACGACGAAGGACCAGAAGTCGCCGGCCAGCGCGCAGCCGACCGAGGCGAGGGTGAACAGCGCGATGGCGATCAGGAACAGCGTGCGGCGGCCGAGGACGTCGCCGAACTTGCCGTAGATCGGCATCACGATCGTGGTCGCGAGCAGGTAGGCGGTGGTGATCCAGGCCTGGTGCTCGACGCCGCCGAGCTGGCCGACGATGGTCGGCATCGCGGTCGAGACGATGGTCTGGTCGAGGCTGGAGAGGAGCATGCCGGCGATCAGCGCGGAGAAGATGATCCAGATCCGGCGCTGCGTGAGCAGGAGCGGTGAGGCGGTGGCGGGGGCGGTCATGGTGTCCTCGGGGTCGGGTGGGGCGAGAGGGAGCGGGGCCGGCCGGCGCGGCGGGGGCCGGGTCAGCCCAGGAGCAGGCGCGTCACGGCCGCGATGCGGTCCTGCGCGAGGCGCTCGAGCGGCACGGAGCCGTCGGAGTCGAGGTAGGCGCCGACGGCGCTGCGGATCACGGTGCCGGCGGTCTGCACGGCGAGCAGCACGGCCGGGTCGGCGGGGTCGAGCCGTTCGCGCCGCGCGACGAGGTCGGCGACGAGCCGGTCGCGCTGGGTGCCGACGTCGAGCAGGGCCTGCAGGAGCTTCGGCTCGCGATCGGCGACGGCGACGAACTCGCGGACGCTGTCGGCGTTCAGGCCGATCGCGGCGAAGTGCACCGCGCCGAGGGCGACGAGGGCCTCGAGCAGCGAGACGCCCGGGCGGCGGGTCAGGAACTCCGCGACGCTGTCGTCGTCGAGGCCCTCCTCGGGCCGGCCGACGATCGCGTACTCCTTGCTCGGGAAGTAGTTGAAGAAGGTGCGGCGTGAGATGCCGACCTCCTCGCAGAGCTCCTCGACGGTGAAGCCCGAGAAGCCGTGGCGGATGGTCAGCTCGCGGGCGGTGCGGGCCAGCTCGCTGCGCCGCTCGGCCGCGCGCTGGTCGCGCCGGGTCGCGGTCGCATCTGCTTGCATACTGTGCATCATTGCACCATCGGGGTCAGGGTGCAATGCCACGAGTGTCGCGCAGCTGTGACCCCCGTCCGGGTGACTAACGGCCCTCAGCGGCGACCGGGGGCGCACCGTTCGATACCGTCATCGCGGAGGCGAGACACCGTCTCCGCACGCAGACTCGGGGGGACGATGTCGCAGCAGACCAGCCAGGACCCGGCGATCGGCGCCGACGCACCGCTCGGGGCGCCCGACGACCGGGACCGCCGCGCCGCCGTGATCGAGGCGCTGGGCCTGATGGGCTCCGGCCCCGAGGAGCGCTTCGACCGGATCACCCGGATGGCGCAGGAGCTCTTCCAGGTGCCGGTGGCGGAGATCCACATCCTCGACGAGACGACGCTCTTCACGAAGTCGCCGCAGCCCGAGGGGCCGGTGTCCTACCCGCGCGCGGGAACGTTCTGCGACGCGACGCTCGCCCAGCGGAGCACGCTCGTCGTCCCCGACCTGGGCGCCGACGGAGCCTGGGCGCAGCACGTGCACGTCTCCGGACCGCCGCACGTGCAGTTCTACGCCGGCCGCCCACTCACGGTGGACGACGGCCTGCAGCTCGGGACGCTCTGCCTGCTCGACTTCGTCCCCCGCGCGCTCAGCCCGGAGGAGGAGCTGCTCTTCGAGGAGTTCGGCCAGTGGGTCGAGCGCGAGCTGCGCGACACCGCGGAGTGGGACCGCGCCGCCGACGTGCAGGCCCGCCTCTCGCCCACCGCGTTCCGCCACCCCGCCGGCTACGACCTGGCCGGCGCCTCGCTGCCCAAGTGGCAGATCTGCGGCGACTTCTACACCTGGACCGCCACCGAGGCGGTCGTCGACCTGACCCTCGTCGACGTGATGGGCAAGGGCACCGGCGCCGCGATCCTCGCCGCCGGCATCCGCGCGGCGTTCCGCGCCCGGGCCGGCGGCGCTCCGGACGCGGTGGTCGCCGCGGTCAGCGAGCAGCTGCAGCCGGACTTCTCCGCCACCGAGACCTTCGCGACGCTCTTCCACGGCCGGCTCGACACCGCGACCGGCCGGGTCGACTTCGTGGACGCGGGCCACGGGCTCACCGTCCTGCTCCGCGCCGACGGGACCTTCCACCGCCTCGCCGCGCTCGGCCTCCCCCTCGGCATCGCGGAGGACGGCGGCTGGGTCACCCAGACCGTCGATCTCGCCGTCGGCGACTCCCTGGTCTCCTTCACCGACGGGGTGCTCGACCTCTTCGACGGGACCCTGCAGTCGCTCGTCCTCGCGGCCGACCTCGTCCGCACCTCCGAGGGCGCCATCGGCTTCCTCACCGCTCTGACCGCGCTCGCCGGCTCCGGCCGCGCGCTCGACGACATCACCGCGCTCCTCGTGACGCGGACCCACGACACCCCGCGCCCCGCCGCGGACACCGACCAGGAGCAGGCATGACCTTCAGCACCGAGACGATCGCTCCCGGCGTCGCCGTGATCACGGCGGCGGGCCGGCTCAATCTCGCCGCGGCACGGGATCTGCGGACGGAGGTGCGCAGCGCTCTCGACGAGGGCAGCAGCCGCATCGTCGTGGAGCTGAGCGAGGTCACCTTCATGGACTCGTCCGGACTCGGCGCGCTCGTCGCCTGCCTGAAGAGCGCCCGCCAGGCCGGGGGCGACCTCCGGATCGCCGCCCCGAGCGAGCAGGTCACCATGGTGCTCGAGCTCTCCAACCTCGACCGCGTGCTCGTCGGCTACGCCTCGGCCGGCGACGCCTACCGTGACTGAGCGCACCCTCGCCTTCCGGACGCCGCCCGACGACATCGAGCTCGTGCACGACCTGCTCGACTCGCTCTTCGGCGAGCGCGCCGACGTCGGTGCCCGCGACCGGATGGAGTTCGAGACGGCGCTCGTCGAGCTCGTCTCCAATGTGATCCAGCACGCCGTCTCGACCACCGCGGTCCTCTGTCGCCTCGTCGTCACCGTCGACGACGAGGCGCTCCGGGCCGAGCTGGTCGACACCGCCGACCCGCCCGGCGTCGACACCGGCCCGCGGGAGATGCCGGACGCGTTCGCCGAGTCGGGTCGCGGGATCGCCCTCATCCAGGCACTGGTGACCGACTTCGACTACGAGCGCACCGCGAGCCGCAACCTCTGGTCGATCCGCAAGGACCGCGCCCTGCAGGCCTGACGCGCGGGGTCGCTCGGCCTCAGCCGATCGTGTGCGCCGTGATGACCGCCGCGGCGCGCGCGAGGTCCTCGACGACCTCCTCCTCGCCCAGGCGCGGGGACGCCCGCAGCACCTCGACGCTGACCGCGCCGTAGCGCTCGTCGACCGCCGCGAGCAGCGCGGTGCCGGAGTCGGTCAGCTGGAGCAGGACGCTGCGGCGGTCCTGCGGGTTCGAGACGCGGTCGAGGTGGCCGGCCTTGGCCAGGCGGTCGAGCAGCGCGGTCACCGCTCCGGTCGTCAGCGACAGCTCGAGCCCCAGCCACTTGGGCGTCAGCCCGGGCGACTCGGCGAGCGCCTCCAGCGCGCTCAGCTCCGAGATCCCGATCCCGGCGTCGAGGGCGACCGCGGCGCGCAGGTGACGCTGCGCCGTCTCGAGCTGCCGCAGCGCCTGCCGGAGGGCCGCGCCGGCGGGCTGCTCGCCGCCGTCGGCGGGGGGTGTGTTCTCGGGATCCATGCGGCCTTCTCGGGTGTCGGAGCGGGGGTGGGAGCGGGTGTCGGAGCGGCGACGTCGCCGGCGAGGTGGCTGTCCCCACAACAGGGGGTATTAGAACGATTGCAAAGTATCTTTGCCATCAAGTAAATTACTCGACAAGCCAGAAAACACCCCACAGCGAACTGCACGGCAGTTCACCTTCTACCCGATCAGGAGTCCTGTCATGTCGAACCACACCGCAAAGCGCAAGCGCGTCCGTTTCGCCCCCCTCGTCCTCGCCACCAGCGTCGCCGCCGCCGCGCTGCTGTCGGTCTCGATGTCCGGAACCCTCTCCGGCTTCGTCGCCAGCATCACCAACACCAACAACACCGCCGCCTCCGGCTCGCTCGTCATGGAGGAGAAGTCGACCGGCACCACGCCCGTCACCTGCCTCAGCACCGACGGCGGCTCGGTCAGCACCAACACCGCGACCTGCTCGACCATCAACAAGTTCGGCGGCTCGACCACCATGGTCCCCGGCCAGACCGTGAGCACCTCGATCACCATCAAGAACGCCGGCACCGTCTCGGCCAACACCTTCACGCTGACCCCGGGCGCCACCTGCGCCCAGTCGGTCAACACCGCCGCCGGCTCCTCGGGCACCGCGACCGACTTCTGCTCCAAGCTCAACGTCGTCATCACCTCCGGCAGCACCACCGTCTACAGCGGCACCGCCGCCGCGCTCGCCGGCACCGCCGCCAAGTCGCTCTCCGCCGCCCCCGTCACCGCCGGCACCAGCACCCCCTTCACCATCGCCGTCACGCTCGACTCCTCCGCCGGCAACACCTACCAGGGCCTCTCCGCCTCGCTCCCCCTCACCTGGACCTTCGCCAGCTGATCGAGCCGGCCCGGCTCGCGCCGAGCGAGGCACGCGCCCGGTCCATGCCGAGCGAGACACGCGTCCGCTCACGCCGACCGAGGTGCACGCCCGGTTCATGCTGATCGAGTAGCCCGCGCAGCGGGCGTATCGAGATCCCCCACCGAAGACCGCTTCCCCCGAAGCACCCGCCCCACCCCGAGAAACGCCCCCGCAACACCCGACACCCGCACCCCGGGGGCCGCCACCCAGGCGGCCCCCACCCCGCCGAGGAGGTGGAACCCGTGACCACGCTGCAGACCCGCCCCGCCCCCGCGCTCCCCGGATCCACCGCCGTCCCCACCGGCACCGCCTCCCCCCTCACCACCACCGCCCCCGTCTCCACCCCCGAGCCCCGCTCCCCCCGCTCCCGCCTGCGCACCGTCGCGACCTGGACCGTCACCGCCCTCGTCGCCGCCCTGGTCGTCGCCGCCTTCCTCTTCCACGCCTCCGGCGGACGCTGGTTCATCGTCCAGACGCCGTCGATGGGCACCGCCGCTCCCGTCGGCACCCTCGTCCTCACCGCCCCGACGCCCCTCGAGGACATCCGCGTCGGCGACGTCGTCAGCTTCCACCCCACCACCACCCCCGACGAGACCTACACCCACCGCGTGGTCGACCTCGCCGACGACGGCACCCTGGTCACCCGCGGCGACATCAACGGCGCGACCGACCCGTGGGCGACCGGCGCCGAGCAGCTGATCGGCGAGGTCGTCGTCGCGCTCCCCGGCGCCGGCTGGCTCGCGAAGGGCCTGCCGATGCTCCTCGCCGGCACCGTCCTCGTCCTGCTGCTCACCCGTCTGCTCTCCTCCCCCACCCACCGCGCCGCGATGCGGGTGCTGGGGATCTCGCTCGTCGCCTCCTTCACGGTCTTCGTGCTCCGCCCGTTCGTCGGCATCGTCGTCCTCGAGGCGACCGTGGAGGACGGGCAGACGGACGCCTCGCTCGTCTCGGTCGGCATGCTGCCGATCCGCGTCACGGCCGTCGGCGGTACCCATGCCGACCTCGTCTCCGGCCAGGTCGGCAGCATCCAGGTCCCGGCCAACGGCGAGGACTTCTACAACGTGTCCTCGGCGCTGCACCTGCCGCTCTGGGGCTGGATCCTCTTCGGGGCCCTCTGCGCCACCCCCGTGCTCTGGACGATGCTGGTCGGACTCCCCGCCGACGCCGAGCCGCGCGGCGAGCACGGCCGCCGGGCCCGCGCCGCCGAGGCCGCGCCGACCGAGACAGCGCCCGCCGAGACCGAGTCGGCCGCCCGATGAGCCGCCACCGCCGCACCCGCTCCGGTCTCCTGGCCCGCCTCCGCTCCGCGGCGCCGCGGACCCCGCGCACCACCCTCGCCGCGCTGCTCGTCGCCGCCCTCTCGGCCGTGCTGTTCCTCGCCCCCGCCACCTCCGGCGCCTACGTCGCCTCCATCCGCAACTCGAACAACACCGTCGGCAGCGCCGCCACGTTCTTCACCTGCGACTCGGCGCTCGCCGCCGACAAGGGCGACGCGCTCTTCTCCTACACGCTCGCGCAGGCGACCGGATCGACCACCGCACCCGACACCGACTCCGGCGCCTACCCCGGCACCTACCGTCCGGCGATGACCAGCTCGCCGACCACCCCGAAGGCCTGCCCGCGCGACGCCGGCGGCTCCTGGCTGCTGAACGGGACGAACGGCTTCCTCAGCACGCCGCTGCTGCTGAACAACCCGACCACCTTCAGCACGGAGATCTGGTTCAAGACCACCGTCGCGGGCGGCAAGCTCTTCAGCTTCAACACCAGCCGCGACAGCGCCGGCAGCCAGTACGACCGGCACACCTACGTCGGCGCGGACGGCCGCCTCGTCTTCGGCATCTACAACAACGGCGTCCAGTCGATCACCAGCCCGAACCCCGTGAACGACGGAGCCTGGCACCACGTCGTCTCGACGATCTCGCCGACCGCCGGGATGAGCCTCTGGCTCGACGGCGTGAAGGTCGCCGGCAACACCGCCTTCCGCACCCCCGAGAACAGCAACGGCTACTGGAAGATCGGCTACGACACCCTCGGCGGCTCCTGGACGAACGTCGGCCCCGCCTCCTTCTCCGGCAGCCTGCGCTACGCCGCCGTCTACTCGACCGTGCTCACCGCGACCCAGATCCAGAACCACTACAACGCCGGTCGCTGAGCCGCCGCTCCGCCCCGACCCGCACCGCCCTGCCCTGCCCTGCACCGCCCTGCACCCGCACCGCTCCGCCCTGCTCCGCCTCGCCCGCTCCCCTCCGCACCCGAACGGACCCCGCCATGACCAGCACCCCCGCGCCCGGACTCTCCCGCCGCTCGCTCACCACCACCGCCCTCTGGACCGTCCCCGTCGTCGCGATCGCCACTGGCGCACCCCTCGCCGCCGCGTCGACCGCGCCCTGCACGAGCGTCACGCAGTTCGCCGCGACGAACGCGAGCGGCAACCCCGCCGTCCTCGGCGCGACCTCCGCCTCCGGCCGCACCTCGACGATCCGCATCACCTCGACCCTCGCCGCGGGCACGACCGACCTCTCCGGCGGCACGCGCTACAACATGAGCCAGAACGGCTCGGGCTGGGCCGGCAACGCCCCCGGCGGCGTCCCCTCCGAGTACTCCTTCGCCGGCTTCGGCCCGGCGGGCGCGCTCGTGCTCAATCAGCGCCGCGAGGGCGACCTCGCCGTCCTGCCCACCCCGGGATCCGACGCGCAGACCCTGACCTTCGAGTTCCGCGACGCCGACGGCGCGCTCTTCGACCCCGTCGACTTCCAGCTGACCATCTTCGACATCACCTCGAACACCGACGCGAACTCCTGGGTGCCGACCTACTGGGACGCCGTCGGCTTCAGCACCGAGCCGACCTCGATCGCCACCTCGGGCTCCCTCTCCGGCGCCGGTGCCGGCACCCTCGCCGACCCCTTCCGCCGCGCGACCGGGAACGAGTACACGACGGCGGGCGTCACCCGCTCCGACACCTTCCACTTCGGCGTCTTCCCCTCGGGCAGCACCCTGACCTACACCCAGCACGACGGCCGTCAGGGCTGGCACTTCGTCTCGCTCACCGACCTCCGGTTCGGCGCCGACGACTGCTAGGTCCGTCCCGGACGCGTTGCTTGCGACGCTCCACTTCCGAGGCCCACGCGAGAGCGTGGGTTTTCGGCGTCTCCCCGCCGCGCTGCCAGGATGAGGGCATGCGCGCTCTCGTCCTCGACTCCGTCCGCGGCGAGCCGGAGGTCCGCGACGTCCCGACGCCGGTCGCCCCGGCCGACGGCGTCGTCGTGCGAGTGCTGGCCACCGGGCTGTGCCGGAGCGACTGGCACGCCTGGGCCGGGCACGACGACCTCGCCTTCCCGCACGTCCCGGGGCACGAGCTCGCCGGCGTGATCGCCGAGGTCGGGCCCGAGGTCCGGAACTGGGCGGTCGGCGACCGGGTGACCGTGCCGTTCGTCTGCGGCTGCGGCCGCTGCGAGTGGTGCCTGCAGGGCGACGCCCAGGTCTGCCCGGACCAGGAGCAGCCCGGCTTCACGCACTGGGGCTCGTTCGCCGAGCTCGTCGCGCTGCACGCGGCCGACACCAATCTCGTCGCGATCCCGGAGGGCGTCGACTTCGCCACCGCCGCGAGCCTCGGCTGCCGCTTCGCCACCGCCTACCGCGCGCTGGTCGGGCGAGCCCGGGTGCAGCCCGGCGAGTGGGTGACCGTGATCGGAGCGGGCGGCGTCGGCCTCAGCGCCGTGATGGTCGCGCACGCGCTCGGCGCCCGCGTCATCGCCGTGGACCGGAACGCCGCGGCCCTCGAGGTCGCGGCGAGCGTCGGAGCCGAGCACGTCCTCCTCGCCGACGGCCGCGATCTGCCGGCCGCCGTGCACGCGCTCACCGGCGGCGGGAGTCACGTCGCCGTCGACGCCGTCGGCAGCGAGCAGACCTGCGCCGACGCGCTGCTCAGCCTGCGCCGCCGCGGCCGGCACGTGCAGATCGGCCTGCTGCCGCCGGTCGAGGGCCACCCGCGCGTGCCGATGGCGCGCGTCATCGCCTGGGAGCTGGACGTCCTCGGCAGCCACGGGATGGCGGCGCGCGACTACCCGGGGATGCTCCGGCTGATCGAGCAGGGCGTCCTCGCCCCGCAGCGCCTGATCGAGCGCACGATCGGACTCGAGGAGGCGGCCGAGCTGCTGCCCGTGTTCGACCGCGCGAGCCCGGCGGGTATGACGATCATCGACCCCACTGGTCGTCGGTAACCGCTTTCCGATACGCTGGCCGGATCATGCAGCGCAGACGAGACGACCGCAGCCACCCGCTCTCCGGAGTCCGACCGTGATGCCGCGGATCGGGCTCGTCGGCATCGGCGGCTACGGCGCCTCGCACCTCGGCGCCGTCCTCGCGGCGCACCGCGACGGCCGCGTCCGGCTCGTCGGCGTCGCCGACCCCCGGCCGCCGGTCGAGGGGCTGCTCCCCGACGGCGTCGCGCACCACCCCGACGCGACCGGCCTCTTCGCCGCCGGCGGCACCGACGTCGTCATCATCAGCACCCCGATCCACACCCACGCCGCGATCGCCCTCGCGGCGATGGACCACGGCAACGACGTCCTGCTGGAGAAGCCGCCGGCCGCCTCGCTCGCCGAGTTCACCGCCATCACGGAGCGCGCCGCGGCGATCGGCTCGCTCGTGCAGGTCGGCTTCCAGAGCCTCGGCTCCTCCGCGATCCCGGCGATCCGCGCGGCCGTGGCCGACGGCGAGATCGGCGACGTCCTGCGCTACGGCGCCTCCGGAGTCTGGGTCCGCGACGACCGCTACTGGTCACGCTCCCCCTGGGCCGGCCGCCGCACGCTCGACGGCGCAGTCGTCGCCGACGGCGTCCTGACCAACCCCTTCTCGCACGCGACCGCCACCGCCCTCGCGATCGCCGGCGCCGACCGACTCGAGGACGTCGTCGACGTGCGCCTCGACCTGCGCCGCGCGAACGACATCGAGGCGGACGACACCTCGGTCGCCGTGCTGACCCTGGCCGACGGCCTGCGGGTCACGACCGCGGTCACCCTCTGCGCCGAGCGGCCGGAGGAGCCCTCCGTCGAGATCGTCGGCACCCGCGGGACGCTCCGCTTCTACTACACGCTCGACGTCGTGCAGCTCGTGCGCGAGGACCTGCCGCCGCGCACACTGCAGTACGACCGGATCACGCCGTTCGAGGGGCTGCTCGCTGCCCGCGAGCTGGGCACGCCGCTGCACGCCGGGATCGAGCGCACCGGAGGCTTCCTCCGCCTGCTCGAGGCGGTGATGGCCGCTCCGGCGCCGCGCGCGCTGCCCGCGGACGCCTGGCGCGAGGTGCAGGACGTCGAGGGGCGCCACCGCGTGGTCGACGGAGTCGAGCACGCCCTGCAGGAGGCGCTGCGCCGCGAGACTACGTTCGACGCGCTGGATCTCTCCTGGAGCTGAGCCCGCTACTCCTCTGGAAAGAAGGAGCCCGGTCCGCCGCTCACCCTCCAGCGACGGCGGACCGGGAGTTCAGGGGTGCGCCGCTCAGAGGTGCGGCGACACCGTCTCGGCGAAGGTCGCGACGACGCGCTCCGCCACCTCGGGGTACGCCGTGTCCCAGACCTCCTGGTGGAAGATCTCGACCTCGACGTCGCCGGCGTAGCCCGCCTCGACGACCGCGCGGGTGAGCGATGCGAAGTCGATGACGCCCTCGCCCGGGTAGCGGCGGGCGAGCAGCACGTCGGCCGGCAGCGGGGTCACCCAGTCGCAGACCTGGTAGCTCGCGATCCGGCCCTCCGCTCCGGCGCGGGCGATCTGCGCGAGGACCTGCGGGTCCCACCAGACGTGGAAGGTGTCGACGACGACGCCGACCGCGGCCGCGTCGAACGGCGCGGCGAGGTCGAGGGCCTGGCCGAGCGTCGACACGACGGCGCGATCCGAGGCGTACATCGGGTGCAGCGGCTCGATCGCCAGCTGCACGCCCGCCGCCGCGGCGTCGTCGGCCAGCTCCGCCAGAGCCTCCTGCACGCGGGCCCGGGCGCCGAGCACATCGCGCGAGCCGGCCGGCAGCCCGCCGGCGACGAGCACGAGCGCGGGGGCGCCGAGCGCCGCCGTCTCCTCGATCGCGCGGCGGTTCTCGTCGATCGCCGCCCGCCGCTCCGGACCCTCGGGCGCGGTGAAGAAGCCGCCGCGGCAGAGGGAGGAGACGCGCAGGCCGGAGTCGGCGACGAGGCGCACGGCCTCCGCCAGCCCGACCTCGGCGACCGGCTCGCGCCAGAGGCCGATCGCGGACATGCCCGCCGCGACCGTGGTGTCGAGCGCCTCGGCGAGCGAGGCGTGCTTGATCGTGGCCTGGTTGAGCGAGAGGCGCGGGTCGGCGCTCACGCGGTGACCGCCTCGACCAGGTGCAGCGCCTCGACGCCGCGGGTGACCTCGACGCCGTTCAGCGCGAGCAGCCCGGTCCAGCGGTCGGCCGCGAGCTCCGGCCGCTCCAGCGCACCGGAGGCGTTCGCGAGCCGGACGATCTCGGACAGGTGCGGCAGCGAGCGCGCGGAGTGCAGCCCGCCCACCATCGAGAAGGCCGGCTGGTGGCCGTTCAGCCAGGAGAGGAAGGCGACGCCGGTCTTGTAGTACTGCGTCGGCGCGGCGAAGACCTGGCGCGAGAGCGCCTCGGTCGGGCCCAGCACGCGGCGGTACTCGGCGGTGTCGCCCGCGTCCAGCGCCTGGATCGCGGCGGAGGCGCTCGGCGCCAGCGCGGCGAAGGCGCCGAGCAGCGCGTCCGACCAGCGCGGCGTGCCGTCGGCGTCGGGGGCGCCCTCGATCAGGCCGACGTAGTTGAAGTCGTCGCCGGTGAAGAGGGTCGCACCCTCGGGCAGCCGCGAGCGCAGCGCGATCTCCGCGTCCGCGTCCAGCAGCGACATCTTGATGCCGCGCACCGAGGCGAGGTTGTCCTCGATGATCCGCTGCACGACAGGGAAGGCGTCGACCGGGTCGGCCGCGCCGAAGTAGCCCTCGAGCACGCCGTCGAAGGCGGTGCCGAGCCAGTGCAGGACGACCGGCTTCGTGGCGCGGGCGAGCACGGCGGCGTAGACCCGCTCGTAATCGGCGGCGGTCTCCGCGGCGCGGGCCAGGTGGCGGCTGGCCATCAGCACGACCTCCGCCCCCGCGTCCTCGGCGAAGGCGAGCTGCTCGACGTAGGCGTCGATGACGGTGTCGAGCGGGACGACGTCCTCGGTGAGCTGGTCGGTGTTGATCCCGACCACGAGCGCCCCGCCGACCGACGCGGCCTCGGCGGCGCTGCGGCGGATCAGCTCCTGCGTCGCGCTCCAGTCCAGGCCCATGTTGCGCTGCGCGGTGTCCATCGCGTCGGCGACGCCCAGGCCCCAGGACCAGACGTGGTGGCGGAAGCCGAGCGTCGCGTCCCAGTCGATCTGGGCCGGGTGGCCGGGCCGGTTCTCGCCGTGCACGAGCGGCACGACGTGCGCGGCGGCGTAGGCGGTGCGCGAGCGCAGCGGAGCGGTGGGCCGCGTGTGCGCGGGCGCCGGGAGCAGCTCGATCGAGCGGGTCGCGCCGTCGGCGCCGAGGAGGGTCAGCCCGCTCACTGGACGGCGCCCGCCTGCACGAGCACCTCGGCGTCGGCGGCGGCGTCGAGCGCGGCGACGTCGATGCGGCGCCCCTCGCGGGAGGACTCCAGGCCCAGCTCGGCGAGCCGCACGCCGCGGGCGCCGGCGAAGAAGTCGTACTCGTGCGGGGCGTCCTCGACCACGTGGCGGATGAACTGCTCCCACTGGGTCTTGAAGCCGTTCTCGAACACGTCGTTGACGGGCAGCTCCTGCCAGTCCTCGGCGTAGTCGTGGGTCTCGGGCAGGTCGGGGTTCCAGGTGGGCCTGGGAGTCGCGACGCGCGGCTGGATCTTAGCGCCGAAGAGGCCGACCACGGCCGAGCCGAGCGTGCCGTCGACCTGGAACTCGACGAGCTCCTTGCGGTCGACCCGCACGACCCAGGAGGAGTTGAGCTGTGCGGTGATGCCGCCGGCGAGATCGAAGATCGCGTAGGCCGCGTCGTCGGCCGTCGCCGTGTAGGGCGCGCCGTTCTCGTCGACCCGGGTCTCGATGTGGGTGGTCGCCTTGGCGTAGACGCCCTCGATCGGCCCGAAGAGGTTCTCCAGCACGTAGTTCCAGTGCGGGAACATGTCGACGATGATGCCGCCGCCGTCCTCGCTGCGGTAGTTCCAGCTCGGGCGCTGCGCGGCCTGCCAGTCGCCCTCGAAGACCCAGTAGCCGAACTCGCCGCGGACGCTGAGGATGCGGCCGAAGAAGCCGGAGTCGATCAGGCGCTTGAGCTTCTGCAGGCCCGGCAGGTAGAGCTTGTCGTGCACGACGCCGTTCTTGATGCCGGCCTCCTTGGCCAGTTCGGCGATCTCGAGCGCCTCGGCGTAGGACTCCGCGGTGGGCTTCTCGGTGTAGATGTGCTTGCCGGCGGCGATCGCCTTCTTGATCGCGGGGACGCGCGCCTTCGTCACGAGGA
Organism: Rathayibacter festucae DSM 15932; assembly: GCF_004011135.1. Lineage (NCBI taxonomy): Bacteria > Bacillati > Actinomycetota > Actinomycetes > Micrococcales > Microbacteriaceae > Rathayibacter > Rathayibacter festucae. The sequence continues at coordinate 2,895,545 of NZ_CP028137.1, forward strand.
AGTCGGCGTAGACCTGCCACTTCGGGTCGGCGAGCGCGGCGTCGAGGTCGGTGGTCCAGTTCGTCAGGCCGTGCTTGCCGGCGAGCTCGGCGAGCTTCGCCTCGGAGCGCCCGACCAGCAGCGGCTCGACCTGCACGCGGGTGCCGTCGGAGAGCAGCACGCCGCCCTGCTCGCGGATCGCCAGGATCGAGCGGACGAGGTGCTGGCGGTAGCCCATCCGGCCGGAGGCGCCGTTCAGGATGATCCCGAGGGTGGGGGTGGTCGACTCTGACACGGTGCGCCTTTCGAAGGAGGGGAAGCGTTTTCCTGATGCTAGCCGCGGACCGGTGCTGTGGGCAAGCGCTTTCCCACCCAGCGGAGGAACGGCGGTGGGCGGGTCTCGATACCCGCTGCGCGCTACTCGACCAGCAAGGGCCGGCTGCGCCGACGCGCTTGCACGTGTTCCATGCTGATCGAGTAGCCCGCGGAGCGGGCGTATCGAGATCCACCACCGTCAGAACAGGCGTCTGCAGACCTGCCCTTCGGGGGACGGCGGGTCTCGATGCGCCCCTGCAGGGCTACTCGACCAGCACGACGCGCGCTACGCGGGCGGCGCGGAGCGCGGCGGGGTGCTCGCGCGCAGGACGACGCGGGTGGGCAGCTCGACGGAGGCGCCGTCGGCCTCGTCGCCGAGGGCCGCGGCGACGGCGCGCTCACCGAGCGCCGCGAGCGGCACCGCGACCGTGGTCAGGCCGGGGTGCACGTCCTCCGCGATGGGCGCGTCGTCGAAGCCCGCGACGCCCATGCCCGCGCCGGGCTCGACTCCGGCCGCGCGCATCGCGGAGGCGACGCCGACCGCCATCAGGTCGGTGACGGCGAAGACCAGGTCGATGTCGGCGGAGCGCCCGGCCAGCAGCGCGGCCGCCGCGTCGAACGCACCGTCCCGGGTGAGCGGCGCCTCGACGATCAGATCCGGATCGACGCTCACCCCGGCCGCGGCCAGCCCCTCGAGGAACCCCGCGACGCGGTCGGACGACGTCAGCACCGCCTCCGGACCGCGCACGATCGCGCAGCGCCGATAGCCGGCCTCGGCGAGCGCCGCCGCGAGCGCGCGGGCTCCGGCGCGGTTGTCCACCTGCACCGAGGGGAACGGCAGCCCGCCCTGGCTGATCATCGCGACCCGCCCGCCGGACGCCTCGTAGGCCTGCAGCTCGGCGATCAGCGCGTCGCGGTGCCGGTCGGCGGCGAAGCGGCTGCCGGCCAGGACGATCGCCCGCGGCCGCCCACCGCGCAGCGAGCGGACCAGGCCGAGCTCCTTGTCCGGGTCGCGGTCGGTGACGGCGATCCGCACGTCCAGCCGCGCCGCGTCGGCCGCGCCGATCACCCCGGAGGCGATGCCCGAGAAGTACGGGTCGGTGATGTCGCTGACGAGCAGCGCGATCGTCGAGGTGGTCCCGCGGGCGACGGCCTGCGCCGCCGGATTCGCGGAGTAGCCCAGCTCGGCCGCGGCCGCCTCGACCCGCTCGCGGTACTCGCCCTGCACCTTGCGGGCGCTGCCGTTGAGCACCCGCGAGGCGGTGGCCAAGGACACTCCCGCCGCCCGGGCGACGTCGTGCAGGGTCGCGGCGGCGGTCGTTCGTCGTGCTGCCACGGTGCTCCTCGGGGTCCGGCGGCGGCTTCCCGCGCGCTCGCCAGTGTACGGAGGAGCCGGGACGCGGAGGAGGCGGGTGTCCGCGGAAGGGCGCTCCGCTCAGCCCTCGTCGAGCGGCGACACCCCGGTCAGCTCGACGGCGCGGTCCCAGAGCCGGCGCGCGGCGTCCCGGTCGCGGGCGGCGCGGTTCGGGTTCACCTGGCGCGGCGCCCCGCGGACCTCGCCGAGGCCGCCCGGTCCGTAGTAGGCGCCGGAGCGCGCGTCGGGCGAGGTCGCCGCGAGCAGCGTCGGCAGCGCGCCGTCGTCACCGCTCTGCCCGACCGTGCGCATCAGCGCGCCCATGATCGCGCCCTGCCCGTCGCCGGTGTGCGTGTGCAGCTCGGTGACCGACATGCCGGGGTGCGCGGCCATCGAGCCGACGCTCGAGCCGGCCCGGCGCAGGCGCCGGTGCAGCTCGAACGCGAAGACGAGGTCGGCCAGCTTCGACTGCCCGTACGCCGGCCACGGGCTGTAGCGGCGGCGCTCCCAGTTCAGGTCGTCGAAGTCGAGCGTGCCGAAGCGGTGCGCGAGGCTCGAGAGCGACACCACGCGGTCCGCGATCCGCGGCAGCAGCAGCCCGGTCAGCGCGAACGGGCCGAGGAAGTTCGTGCCGAACTGCAGCTCGAAGCCGTCCGCGGTGCGCCCCTCCGGGACCGCCATGATGCCGGCGTTGTTGACCAGCACGTCGATCGGCCCGGTCGCCTCGGCGAACTCGCGCACCGAGGCGAGGTCGGCGAGGTCGAGCCGCCGGACGACGACGTCGCCGCCCATCCGCTCGGCCGCCCGCTCGCCCTTCTCGACGGTCCGGCAGGCGAGCACCACGCGGGCTCCGTGCTCGGCGAGCGCCCGCGCGGTCGCCTCCCCCAGTCCGCTGTTCGCGCCGGTGACGACGAACGTCCTGCCGGTCTGGTCGGGGATGTCTGCGGCGCTCCAGGAGGTCATCCGCCCACCCTAGATTCCGGGCGTGCACGCCGCCTGGACGCCGGTCAGTCCTCGGTCCAGCGGTACCAGTGCGCCACGACGACCGGGCCGAGCTCGAGAAGAGGAGAAGCGTCTCGTCGCCGGCGCTCCGCGGCGCTCCCGGTCAGGCCGATCCGCGCGTCGGGCGCCATCGGCAGGAGCTCCAGGACGACGTCCCCGGAGTCCGCGCCCAGCTCGTCCAGATCGAGCACCCACGGCCCGCCGTCCCAGAACTGATCGGCGACGGCCTCGCCGCCGACGAGGATCCGGGCGACGTCGCCCGCCCAGTGGATCTCGAGCTCGCGCCGCTGCGCCGCCGGATCGGTCTCCGGCAGCTCGAGCCGGTGCGCGGCCGCGGCGGCGAAGTCGGCGTCCCGGGGTGCGGAGGCGCGGCCCGCGGACTCGCCGTAGGACACCGGCACGGCGCCGCTCGCGCGGAGCGGCACCGCGTCGACCGCCGGATCCGGCCGCATCGACGCCGCCGATCCGGCGACGGGGATGAAGCGCTGCCCTTCCGGGTCGTAGACGCGCGGCAGGCGACTCCCCGCCCGGACGTCCCCCGCGATCCGCCCCGCTCCGTCGAGCCAGACCGGGTCCTCCGACAGCACGAGGCGGCGCTCCCCCGAGCCCTGGTCGGCGAGCACCGACGCCTCCTCGCCCGCCTCCGCCGACAGGACCAGCACCGAGCACGCGCCGCCGTCGCCCTGCGCCCGCACCAGCACCGGCTCCTCGACATCGAGCCGGAGGAGCGCCCCGTCCCGCCGCTCCCCGTCCACCTCGAGCTCCGTGCCCTCCGCGAAGGCCAGCTCGGCGACGACCCCCGCGGCCGCCACCAGGACCAGCGTCGGCTCCGCCCCGTCGAGGAGCGTCAGCGGCGTCGCCGTCGCCCACTCCAGCCGGACCCCGCCGACCGTCAGGCGCACCGGCCAGACCATCAGCGTCCCGGCCGGCACGGGCGTGCTCACCGAGGGGAACCGCACGACCTCGTCGTCGAGACCCACTTCGAGCACCACGCCCGGGTGCTCCGGCAGCGGCTCGTGCGGCTGGTGCCAGGTGACGAAGACGAAGCCGCTCGACCCGTCGCTGCGCAGCGCCCAGCGCAGCGTGTCCGTGTCCTGCTGGTCGACCGGCAGCTCATCCGGCAGCGTCGACGGCATGCCGGCGAGCTGCTCGCCGAACGCCTCGAGGAAGGCGTGCTGGCGCCGCAGCAGCGCGAGCGTCGGCGACGGCCGCCCGCTCGCTCCGATCGGCGCGCGGAAGTCGTAGTCGAATCGCGGCAGGTCGTTCGGGTAGCCGGTCGCCTGCGACTCCTGCAGCCCGTCGGCGACGGCGCTCCGCGGGTTGGTCCCGCCGGCGTACATGTAGTAGCCCTGCCAGGCCGAGCCGTTGCCGATCTTGGTGTGCGCGACCGCCGCGATGTCGAGCGGCTGCACGGCCGGGCGCCGGTGGTAGGCGGTGGCCATGCCGCCGCCGAGCTCGCAGGTCGCCGGCGGGTAGTCGAGCGAGGGGGCGCGAGGCGTCACCGCGTCCGTCGTCGCGCCGCGGACGTCGGCGCCGATGCCCGGGTCGTCCCACTGGTGGCTGAAGAAGAAGTGGTCGCGGAACGTCGAGTCCCACGGCGAGTCGGACTCGACCCAGAAGCCGTCCGCGTAGCCGCCGAACAGCGGCAGCACCTCGTCCAGCGGCAGATCGGCGCCGCCCCAGCCCGTCGACGTCCAGATCGGCGCCGTCAGCCCCGCCTCCCGGGCCAGGCCCTTCAGGGTCCGGATGTGCTCGGGCTGGTCGTAGATCTCGTTCTCGATCTGGATCGCGACCACGTTGCTGCCCGGTCCGCACCGCGACGCGAGCTGCCCGCCGAGCGCGCCGAACCAGTCCCGGACGAGCGCGAGGTACCCCGGGTCGTCGGTCCGGTGCTCCACCTCGGCGGCCTGCACCCAGTCCGGGAAGCCGCCGTTGCGGACCTCGCCGTGGCACCACGGCCCCACCCGCAGCACGACGTCCAGCCCGACCTCGGCGCAGAGGTCGACGAACGCGCCGACGTCGAGGTCCCCGTCGAAGCGGCGCTCCCCGCGCACCTCCTCGTGGTGGATCCAGATCACGTAGAAGGCCACGACCGTCACGCCGCTCGCGCGCATCAGCCGCAGCCGCTCCTCCCAGCGGGCGCGGGGCACGCGGCTGTAGTGCAGCTCACCGGAGACCGGGATGAAGGGCCGGCCGTCGCGCAGCACCGAGCGGCTGGTCAGCCGCCAGCGGTCGTGGCGGTCGACCGCGTTGCTCATCGCGGGCTCCCGCGCGGGCGCGGCCCATGGGAGGTGCCGCACGGTGGCAGTGCTGACGGTATCCTGGCGTGCTGCGGTCATCGAGATGCTCCTTCGGATCCGGTCGACGATCCCGTCCACGCTAGCGGGAGGCCGATCCGCAGCCGCCGCCGTCAGCGCCGCGCCCGCGTCGACGCCCGCGCGACCAGCTCCGGCAGGAACACCGTCTGCCGCGGGATCAGCTCCGGGTCCGCCGCCTCCTCGAGCAGCACGCGCAGCGCCGTCCGCCCGATCACGGAGCTCGGCTGCCGCATCGAGGACAGCGGCACGGCGGCGGCCGCGGCGAAGGAGATGTCGTCGAAGCCGATCAGCGCGATCTCGTCCGGCACCAGCATCCGCCCGTCGACGGCGAGCGCCTGCAGCAGCCCGAGCGCGACCAGGTCGTTGGCCGCGAAGAGCGCGTCGGGGCGGTCGCGCCGCGGCCGGGCCAGGATCCGCATCCCGGCGGCGACCCCCTGCGCAACGGTCAGCGCCGTGGTCGCCACGACCTCGAGATCGACCGACGCATCGCTGTTCTCCACCGCGACCCGCGCGCCCGCCAGCCGGTCGGTGACCTGGCGGATCTCGAACGGCCCGCCCACGAAGGCCAGCCGGCGCCGCCCGGTCGCGATCAGGTGCTCGGCCGCCATCCGCCCGCCCGCGACGCTGTCGACCGAGACCGAGCTGTAGCGTCCGTCGCCGCTGAAGCGGTCGACCAGCACGACCGGCACCCCGCGCCCGCGCAGCTTCTCCAGCCGCTGCGAGATGTCGCCGTACGGCGCGATCAGCACGCCGCGCACCTGCTGCTCCTCGAACAGGTCCAGGTACTGCCGCTCGCGCGACGGGTCCTCGTCGGTGTTGCCGTAGAGCACGGCGATCTGGTGGCGCGACGCCTCGTCCTCAGCGCCGCGCACCACGTCGTTGAAGAACGGGTTCTGCCCGTCGAGCACCACGAAGCCGACGGTCGAGCTCACGCCGTTGCGCAGCTTCCGGGCCGCGTCGTTCCGCACGTAGCCGAGCGACTCGACGGCGGCGTTCACCCGGGCGAGCGAGTCGTCGGAGACCTCGTCCGGCCGGTTCAGCACGTTGGAGACCGTGCCGACCGAGACGCCGGCGCGCAGGGCGACGTCGCGGATGCTCACTCGCGCCACATCGCCTCCCCTGGGACGCCGAGCCGCATCTCGCGTTGACCGCTCCGGCTCAGCGTCCCTATAGTAGCGATGAAGCTGGATGAATCGATTCAGGTCCTCTTCATCCGAAGCCGGGACCTGACCGCGATTCCCCTCGATGAGGAGGTACCACCCGTGGCATCAGATCCGCCACCCGCACTCGAGCTCGCCCGCGTGGTCAAGGCGTTCGGCGCCGTCGTCGCGCTGCGCTCGGGCACCATCGCCGTGCACCGCGGGTCGATCCACGCGCTGGTCGGCGAGAACGGCGCCGGCAAGTCGACGCTCGTCAAGATCATCGCCGGAGTGCATCAGCGCGACGCGGGCGAGTTCCTCCTCGACGGCGAGCCGGTCGACTTCTCCTCGACCGCGCAGTCGAAGGCCGCGGGCATCGCCGTGATCTACCAGGAGCCGACGCTCTTCCCCGATCTCAGCGTCACCGAGAACATCTTCATGGGCCGGCAGCCCCGCGGCCGCCTCGGCCGCATCGACCGCAAGGCGATGCGCACCGAGGTCGTCGGCCTCTTCGAGCGCCTCGGCGTCCGGATCGACCCCGACCGCCCCGCCGAGGGCCTCTCCATCGCCGACCAGCAGATCATCGAGATCGCCAAGGCCATCTCGCTCGACGCGACGGTCCTCGTGATGGACGAGCCGACCGCCGCGCTCTCCGGCGTCGAGGTCGAGCGCCTCTTCACCGTCGCCCGCTCGCTCCGCGACGAGGGCCGCGCGCTGATCTTCATCTCGCACCGCTTCGACGAGGTCTTCTCGCTCTGCGACACCATCACCGTGATGCGCGACGGCGCCTACATCTCCACCACCGCCACCGAGGACGCCACCGTCGACGGCATCGTCCGCGAGATGGTCGGCCGCGACATCACCGAGCTCTTCCCCAAGCAGGCGACCGAGATCACCGAGGTCCTGCTCGAGGTGAGCGGCCTCACCTCGGCCGGCGTCTTCCACGACATCTCCTTCACCGTCCGCGCCGGCGAGATCGTCGGCCTGGCCGGCCTCGTCGGCGCCGGGCGCAGCGAGGTGGCCCGCGCCGTCTTCGGCGTCGACCCCTACGACTCCGGCTCCGTCACCCTCGTCGGCGGCCGGATCCCGGCGGGCAGCCCCTCGGCCGCCATGCGCGCCGGGCTCGCTCTCGTCCCCGAGGACCGCCGCAAGCAGGGCCTCGTGCTCGACTCCTCCGTCTCGCGCAACATCACGATGGCGATCCAGAAGTCGCTCTCCAAGGGCGGCCTGATCACCGGCCGCCGCGAGAACACCGCCGCGCGCGACTGGGCCGCGCGCCTCGAGGTCAAGACCGACGCGCTCGACACCGTCGCCGGCACGCTCTCAGGCGGCAACCAGCAGAAGGTCGTGCTGGGCAAGTGGCTCGCCACGAACCCGAGGGTCCTGATCATCGACGAGCCGACCCGCGGCATCGACGTCGGCACCAAGTCCGAGGTGCACCGGCTGCTCTCGCAGCTCGCCGGAGAGGGGATGGGGATCCTGATGATCTCGTCCGAGCTGCCCGAGGTGCTCGGCATGGCCGACCGCGTCCTGGTGATGCGCGAGGGGCGGATCACCGCCGAGCTCGACCGGGCCGACGCCACCAGCGAGACCGTGATGCTCGCCGCCACCCGAGGAGCAGCCGCATGAGCACCGCCCAGGCATCGACGCAGAAGCGCGTGCCCGCCGCCGAGCCCAACGCCTTCGCCTCCGGCTTCGGCTCCTTCGTCCGGGCCCGCGAGACGGGAATCCTGCTCGCGCTGGTCCTCGTCGTCATCGCGACGACTGCGAAGAACCCGACCTTCCTCTTCTCCCCCGACGGCTGGCGCGACCTGCTGCTGACCCCGTCGATCCTGATTCTGATCGCGGTCGGCCAGGCCATCGTCGTCATCACCCGCTCGGTCGACCTCTCGGTCGGCTCGATCCTGGGCCTGACCGCCTACCTCACCGGCCGGCTGTTCCTGGACGTGCCGGGGATCCCGATCCTCGCGGTCTTCGCCGCCGGCATCGTCTTCGGCGGACTGCTCGGGCTGATCAACGGCGCGCTCGTCGCGTTCGCGAAGGTCCCGGCGCTGGTGATCACCCTCGGCACGCTCTACGCCTACCGCGGCATCAACGTCGCCTGGACGGGCAGCGACCGGATCAACGCGTCCGACATGCCCAAGGACTTCCTCGCCCTGGGCACCGGGCAGTTCCTCACCATCCCGTACCTCACGATCATCGCTCTCGTCGTGCTGGTCGCCGCGGGCTGGTACCTGCGCAACCAGCGCGCGGGCCGCGAGTTCTACGCGATCGGCTCCGACCCGGACGCGGCGCGGCTCTACGGCCTGCCCGTCACCCGGCGCATCCTGGTCGCCTTCGTCGTCTCCGGCGCGCTGACAGGCCTGGCCGGCGTCCTCTACGCCGCGCGCTACGGCACCGTCAACTCGCAGGCCGGCTCCGGCTACGAGCTCGACGCGGTCGGCGCCGCGGTGATCGGCGGCGTCGCGATCTTCGGCGGCTCCGGCACGGTCTGGGGCGCGGCGATCGGCGCCGTGCTGCTGCTCACCATCAACCGGGCCCTGCCGATCCTGGGCGTGCCCGACTTCTGGCAGCGGGCGGTGGTGGGCGTGCTGATCATCGGCGCGATCGTGCTCGACCGCGTGCTCTCCCTCCGACAGTCCCGCAAGCTCCTCGAAGAGAGGGACGACTCCTGATGAGCCTCGTCACCGACACCACCGCCGTGCGCACCGCGCGCGAGTACCGCGACTACGCCCGGCCGGCCTGGCAGCGCGTCCTGTTCAGCCGCGAGACGGCGATCGTCCTGCTGCTGATCCTCGTGATCGTCGTCGCCTCCGCCTCGGTGAAGAGCTTCGACAAGCCGATCACCATCACCTACCTCTTCCTCGACATCGCGCCGACGCTGCTGATCGCGCTGCCGATGACGCTGATCATCATCACCGGCGAGATCGACCTGTCGGTCGCCTCCACCGTCGGGCTGGCGAGCGTGCTCACCGGCACGCTGCACCAGGCCGGAGTGCCGTTCGAGGTCGCAGCGCTGATCGCGATCGTGGCCGGCGCCGTCGGCGGAGCGCTGAACGGCTTCCTGGTCACCGTCGTCGGACTGCCCTCGCTCGCCGTCACGATCGGCACGCTCGCCCTCTACCGCGGGCTCGCGGTCGGACTGCTCGGCACCACGGCCGTGACCGACTTCCCCGAGTTCTGGACCGACCTCGCGAAGGCGAAGCTCGTCGGCCCGGTGCCGCTGGTGGTGCTGCCGTTCGCGATCCTGGCGATCGTCTTCGCGGTGGTGCTGCACTCCACCCGCTTCGGCCGCGGCGTCTTCGCCATCGGCCTGAACGACGAGGCGGCGATCTTCTCCGGCGTGAACGTGAACCGCACCAAGTTCATCCTCTTCGTGGTCTCCGGCGCCGTCTCCGCACTGGCCGGCATCTACTACACGCTGCGCTACGGCTCCGCCCGCGGCGACAACGCGACCGGGCTCGAGCTGCAGGTGATCGCGGCCGTCCTGCTGGGCGGCGTCTCGATCTTCGGCGGCCGCGGCGCCCTGCACGGCGTGATCGCCGGCGTGATCCTGATCGGAGTGATCGCCTCGGCCCTGCGCCTCGCGAACGTCACCTCCGACGTCATCAACATCATCACCGGAGTGCTGCTCGTGCTCTCGGTGGTGTCCACCAGCTTCCTGGCCTGGCTGTCGCGACTGCGGCGCTCGGGCAGGAGACGCCCCTGATCCCGCATCACCGGCACAGCACCCGCACCACCCCGCACCACCCCCACAGCACCTCGACGAAAGGCAGACGATGATGTTCTCCTCCCGTGGGCGCCGCCTCGGCACCCTCACCGCACTGGCCGTCTCGGTCGCGCTCGTCGCGACCGGCTGCTCCGCCTCCGACGGCGACTCCGGCTCGGACGCCGGCGGCGACTCCGGCTCCGGCGACTACTCGATCACCTTCCTGCCGAAGAACCTCGGCAACGCGTACTTCGACACCTCCGACGCCGGCGGCGAGAAGGCCATCGAGGAGTTCGGCGGCACCTACGCCGAGGTCGGCCCCGCCGAGGCCTCGCCCGACGCGCAGGTCTCCTACATCAACACGCTCACCCAGCAGGGCGCCGGAGCGATCGTCGTCTCGGCGAACGACCCGAAGGCCATCTGCGACGCGCTGAACGAGGCGCGCGACAACGGCACCAAGGTCGTCACCTTCGACTCCGACACCAACGCCGACTGCCGCGACCTCTACATCAACCAGGCCACCGCCGAGGGCATCGCCAAGGCGCAGGTCGACCTGATCACCGAGCAGATCGGCGACAGCGGCGAGGTCGCGATCCTCTCCGCCTCCGCGAACGCCACGAACCAGAACGCCTGGATCGAGCTGATGGAGGAGGAGCTCACCGCGAACCACCCGGACGTGACGCTCGTCGACACCGTCTACGGCGACGACGACGACCAGACCTCCTTCGACAAGACCGCGGCCCTGCTGCAGACCCACCCCGACCTCAAGGGCATCATCTCGCCCACGACGGTCGGCATCGCCGCCGCCGCCCGCTACCTCTCCACCTCGGACTTCAAGGGCAAGGTCGCGCTGACCGGTCTCGGCACGCCGAACCAGATGCGCGAGTTCGTCGAGGACGGCACCGTCACCGCGTTCGCGCTGTGGAACCCGGGAGACCTCGGCTACCTCGCCGCCTACGCCTCCAAGGCCCTGATCGACGGCGACATCACCGGCGCCGAGGGTGACACCTTCGAGGCCGGCGACCTCGGCTCCTTCACCGTCGACGCCGACAACACCGTCCTGCTCGGCGACCCCTTCACCTTCACCGCCGACAACATCGCCGACTTCGACTTCTGACCCGTTCCGCAGTCATGCTGATCGAGAC